>CAWBPX010000006.1:0-147029 GCA_963790695.1 uncultured Actinomycetes bacterium
CGGCGACCTCCTGGGTGCGATCCAGGCGCTCTCCCAGCTGAGCTATAGCCCCGCGAGGGCCTCAGTGTAGCTGCGGCTTCCGCGGCTCAATCCTCGAGCCCGGCGCGCGCGACGATCTCCTTCACGACCTCGGTCTTCGCGTCCGCGTAGTCCTGGACGAACTCCCACTCGCGCGCGGCCAGCTCGCGCTTCGTGCGCTCGTAGAGCTCCCGGTCGGCGTCGTTCGAGCGCAGGTGGTCGCGGAAGGCGAGCATGCGCGCGATCTCCTCGCAGCCCTCGGAGAAGACGTGCAGGTTGACGTTCGTGTCGGGGCCCTTGAACAGCCGGTGCTCGTACCAGTCGGGCTCGCGGATGCGCAGGACGTAGCCCGCGGCTTCGAGCGCCGGGACATACGCGCCTTCATCTGACGAGTCTGGAACGGCCAGGACGATGTCGATGACCGGCTTGGCCGCGAGCCCGGGCACGGAGGTCGAGCCGGCGTGCTCGAGGAGACGGGCCTGGCCGCCCAGCGCACCTCGAATCCGTTCGGCTTCCCGTTCGTAGAGCCCAGGCCAGGCGGGGTCGTACTCGACGAGCGTGATCGCGCCGTCAGCACGCCACGGCTCACCGATCGTCACCTGCTGGAGCTCCCGCTCGCGCTCGGAGCTCACAGCGGCCAGTCGAGCCGCGTGTGCCGATCTTCGAACGACCCAGTCGCTGTAGGCGACCCTCGGCGTGTCGGTCTCCTCGGGCGTGGACGCGTTGTGGCGCGCGGCGACCTCGCTGACCGGGTAGTGCAGCTTCTTCTCGGACCCGCGCAGGCCGGCCATCAGGATCGCGCACGGCCCGTCCCCGGCGCCGACGAGGATGTGGTTCGTCCCCGGCGCGCAGTGGAAGAAGTCCCAGGCCTTCAGGTGACGCTCCTCGTCCTCGACGATCAGGATGCACTCGCCGGAGAGCACGAGGAAGTCCTCCTGCACGTTCTCGGAGTGGTACTTGCCGTTCGGCTGGCCGGGCTCGAGGACGTGGATCCCGATGCCGTAGTGCTCGAATCCGTCCGGCGGCTCGAGCTCGGTCCAGCGCCCCGCGATGTCGTGCTGCGCCCAGCGGGCTTCGGCGATGTTGAGGACGAACCAGCCGGGCGATGCGGCGTGCGCGCCGTCCTCGGTGCTGCTCGATCCTGGCTTCCTCGGTCACGGCGAGACCCTACGCGAGCCGTGCGGCCTCGAGCAGCTCGAGGACATCGGACGGCGTCCGCTGGATCGACCGGGGGCGGACCGCCTTCGCGCAGGGCCCGCGCGACGCCGTCGTAGAACGCCGTGTAGTCGCCCGGCACGGTCGGGACGGGGCGGACCTCTTCGGCGCCGAGCAGGCCCCACGCCTCGGGCGGCTCCTCGCCCCAGCCGGGGTCCCCTGGAGTGCGTCCGGCACGCAGCGCGGCTTCCTGCGGGTCCTCTCCGTGCTTGACGTACGCGGCGCGATCGCCGAGGACGCGGAAGCGCGGGCCGGGCTGCGCGGCGACGAGGCTCATCCAGAGATGCGACCGCTCGCCCGACTCGTGCGCGAGCGCGAGGAAGACGTCGTCCTCCACTTCGGCGCCTGCGCGGCGGGTGTCGATCTCCGCGTGCACGAGCTCGGCCGGGCCGAAGAGCTGCAGCGCCTGATCGACGAGATGCGTGCCGAGGTCGAGCAGCAGCCCGCCCGCCTCGGCTGCCTGCTCGCGCCAGGCTCCGGTGAGCTGCGGGCGCCAGCGGTCGATCCGCGACTCGAAGCGGTGCACGGTGCCGAGCGCGCCCTCGCCGACGAGCTGCCGCACCGTGAGGAAGTCCCCGTCCCAGCGGCGGTTCTGGAACACGGTCAGCATGAGGCCGCGCTCGTCGGCGGCGTCGACGAGCCGTCGTGCCTCGTCGGCCGTCGGCGTGAGCGGCTTGTCGACGACGACCGGCAGCCCGGCCTCGAACGCGGCCAGCGCATTGGGCACGTGCAAGCGGTTCGGCGTCGCCACCACGACGAGGTCGAAGTCGCCGGCCCGCTCGAACACGTCCTCCGGGCTGTCGAGCACGAGCACGCCGGGATACCTCTCCTCCGCGCTTCGCCGCCGCTCGGGGTCGCGGGTCGTGACCGCGGCGAGCTCGAGGCCGTCGGCCGCCGCGATGTACGGCGCGTGGAACACCGACCCGGCGAGGCCGTATCCGAGGAGCGCAACGCGAAGCGGCTGACTCATCCCCGGCATCTTGCTTTAGCCGGCCGAGTCGAAGTACGCTCGAAAGCCGCGACGAAGGAGCGGACGGTGGCGATCGCAGACGACGTCACTGCGGCAAAGAGCGGCCCGGGGCCCGGCTTCGGACTGCCTCCGCCTGCAACCGGGAACGCGCTCCTCGACGCCCTGGCGCGCGTGATGCTCTTCGCGATCCACGCCGAGCGGCGCGTCGATCCGTTCTTCCGGCCGGCGTTCGACAAGGCGCTGCGCGAGCCGTTGTCGCGAGCGACAACGGCGCTCATCAACCTCAAGCGGCGCGACGACGGGCCTCGCGCTCGCCGAGGAGCGGACGCAGCCCGGGCGAGGAGGAGCACCTCCAGGCGATCATCGACGACGTTCACCGCGCAGATGCGCGGCGCTCTGGAAGCCGGGCTACTTCGAGCGCGGCGGCAACACGAAGACGCACGGCATCGTGCGCGGCCGAGTTCACCGTCCGCGACGACCTGCCGGAGCACATGCGGCGCGGGATCTTCGCCGAGCCGAAGCACCTACCGCGCGTGGGTGCGCTTCTCCGGGCCCGGGCCCGTACATCACGCCGGACATCGACGACGTCGGCTTCATGAGCATGAGCATCAAGCTGATGGGCGTCCCGGGGCCGAAGCTCCTCGACGACGAGCAGTACACGCAGGACATGCTCGGCGTCTCGACGCCGACGTTCGTCACGCCGGACACGCGCGCCGAACGCGCAGCCTGCAGCACTGGAGCCTGCAAGAACGCGGCGATCTTCTACTTCCTCAACCCGCGCGACTCGCACATCCTCGACTCGATCATGCAGCTGCTCTGGACGAAGACGCAGACGAGCCCGCTCGAGGGCCAGTACTTCAGCTGCGTGCCGTACCTGCTCGGCGAGGGCCAGGCGATGCAGTACTCGTTGCTCAGCCGCCGGAAGAAGCGGACGCCGCGTGCCGCGGCTGCCGCTGCCGCCCGCCGGACAACTACCTGCGCGACGCGATGGTCGAAGACGCTCGCCGAGGAGGACGTCGAGTTCGACTTCACGCTCCAGGTGCAGACCGACCCGCTCCTGATGCCGATCGAGAACAACGCGGTGCTCTGGCCGACGAAGCTCTCGCCGCGCGTGCCGGCCGCCGTGCTGCGCATCCCGAAGCAGACGTTCGACTCGCCCGCGCAGCTCGACTTCGCGCGCGTGCTCACCTACAACCCGTGGCACTCGCATCGCCGAGCACCGCCCGCTCGGCAACCAGAGCCGCGCGCGCAAGCGGATGTACTCGAGCTCGTCGCGGCTGCGCCAGGAGATGAACGACGGTCGAGCACTACGAGCCGACGGGCGACGAGGACGTTCCCCGGCTCGACGCCGATCCCGGCGAGGTAGCGCAGCGCCGCGAGGCCCGGCAGGAAGAAGTACGCGCCGCCCTTGACCGTGACGAAGCGCGGCACGCCGGTGACGCGCTCGCGGACGCCCGTCGGTCGGGCATCGTGAACGTGCCGCCGTACGGCGCCGACTGGCCGATGAGCGGGTCGGCGTCGTCGTAGAGCCCGGCGAACTTCGGGTTGTTCAGCCAGGTGTGCTGGACGAACTCGAACTGGCGGGCGATGTTCGCGTTCAGGCAGATGAAGTGCAGGCCGCGCTCGTCGTCCGGCGCCAGCGACTCGGCGAGCGCCTCGTCGAGGCGTCAGCGGCGTGCCCGTACTCGCGGCCGCGCCGCAGGAGCCGGTGGCGGCGGTTGATCGCGAGCGACTTGCTCGGTGCCCGGGCGCGGGTCGAGCGAGTCGCGCGGGTTCGTGCGGCGGACGTGCGCGCCGACCGGGCAGCGCGGTGCCGACGCGGATCGGCTCGTGAAGTAGCCGAAGTCGTTCGCCTCGGCGAGCGCGGGGTCGTCGCGCGTCGGGCGCGAGCGCGAGCGGCGCGCCGCTCGGCCAGCGCCCGACCATCTTCGCGGCGAGCCGGAGCGCGCTCGGCCGGGTCGCTCGCCGTCGGCGCGCGTCCGAGTCGATGAACCGCCAGAACCCGCGCACGTCCTGCTCGAGCTGGCGGAAGACGAGGTACTGCCGTTAGCCGAGGTCGGCGGCCGAGCCCTCGGCGCGCGGCGTCGCTCGGACGCAGGCGGCTCGTCCGTGTAGTGCCCGTACTCGTTCGGGTAGCCGAGGACGAACTCGCCGGCGCGAACGGTCTGGCCGGCCGGCCCCGTCTTCGCCAGCCCCTCGACGAACGGCTGCGAGATCCCGTCGCGGAAGCCGAACGGCTCGAAGCCGTCCAGGTTCGACGTGTCGAGCTTCCGCAGCACCTCGACGCCGCTCTCCACGAGCAGGCGTGAGTGCTCCTCGAGCGAGCCGCTCGAGCTCGGCGGCGTCGCGCGCGTAGAGCAGGAGCACCGCGTCGATCGGAGCCGGTCGACGGCCCGCCCCAGTCCCAGCGCTCCGGGGCGGTGTCGCCGACGTCGCCGAGGATCCGCTGCCGGTGCGTCGGTCGTCATCCCGTGCGACGAACTCGTTCGAGAACATGCTGCAACAGCGCGTCCGGAAGGCCGAGCCGCGCGAGGCCCGACGCTCGTGAACGCGACGTTGACCGCCCGCGCGTCGGGCCGATCGTCGCCGGAGCTCGTGACCGAGCCCACGACCGTCGCCGAGCCAGCGCCGCGCCGCCGCGTCGTCCTCGAGGCCGAGCAGCAGGAACGACGCCGCGCTCAGGACGCCGTACCCGCGGGCGACGAGCCCCTGGACGTCGCGCGAGCTCGATCGTCACAGCGAGCTGCAGCCACTGCTCCGCCTCCTCGCGGCTCATCTCGCCGCGGAGCCCGGTCCGGATCCGCTCGTTCTGCGCGACGTTCGCCGCGGTCAGCCGCGGCGTAGGCGGAGTACCAGACCCGCGTCGGCACCTGGTGCACTGCGCAGGTAGTCCTTGAACGCGAGCTCGTCGCGCGCGCCGTCGAGCACGAGCCAGCGCGTCTTCGGGTAGCCGAAGCCGTTCTGAAGACGATGTTCAGCCCCCAGGCGATCTTGTCGATGAAGTCGTCCATGTAGCTCTCGAGCTGCCGTCGTAGTTGCTCGCGAAGAACACGCGCCGCCTGCCGTCGAGGAAGACCCAGCGCGCGAAGTGGATCGTCTTCACGCCCGCGAGGTTGCCGCGGTTGAAGACGTGCCGCGTCGCGTAGTTGAGGCCGAACAGCACGCCGAGCATCGTCAGCCGCCGGAACCGGCCCGGCTTGACGAAGCCGATCGCCGTGAACGGGTTCTGGACGACGTGGTCCTCGAGCGCGGCGAGCGTCTGCACGCGCTCCTCGTCGGGCATGAGGTCTGCGGCGCCTGGTCCGCGCGCTCGTGCCTGCGGAGCAGGACCGCGTAGACCGGGGCGGCCACGAGCAGCAGGGGCGAGACAGCGCAGGAGCCCGAGCGGGACCGCGATCAGGTGCACCAGCCTCGCGCACGCTCCAGCCGAGCGACGGGCGTCGGCCGGGCTCGAGCGCCCAGGCGAGCGACGGGCTCGCCGCGGACGTAGCTCGACGATCTCGGCGCGGACCGCAGCGGGATCGACTCCTTCCAGGTAGTCGCCCCGCTCGTCGAGGAACGCCTCGAGCGCCTCCCGAAGCTCCGCCTCCTGCCGGATCTGCTCGACGCCGCGGCCGGGCGTGTTCACGTAGCGCGCCTGCTCCTTGACGACGTGGCGCCGCAGGTAACGCCGAGCCGGTCGCCCGCCGAGTAGCCCTCGCAGTGCCCGAAGACCGTCGAGCCCCCGGCAGCCGCCGCGAGCTCCGCGAGGTGCTCGTCGCGCCGCGACGTCGAAGTCGCTCGAGGTAGACGAGCGAGGCCGGCAGCGGCTCGCCCTCGAGGTCGGTCGTCTCCTCGAGCAGGACGAACCGCGCGAAGTGGACCTCGGCGAGCGCGCCGAAGTCGAGCACCGAGCCGTTCGCGACCCCGTCGCCCATCGACGCCAAGCAGGCTCTCGAGCGCGCGGCCTCGCCCGGCCGGACGTGCGCCGCGATCGTCAGCGCGCTGGTACGGCACTGCCTGCTTCAAGCCTGGCGAACTCGAGCGCGAAGTCGAGGATCTTCGTGCGCTCCCAGTACACGAGCCCGAGGTACGAGCCCCGGCGCGACCGCGCGGATCTCGTCGCGGACCCAGTGCGCGACGAGCGAGGTCTTCGAGTAGTCGAGGACGATCGTCTCCTCGCCGTCGAGCCAGCTCGCGTCCTTGTAGACCTTCGCGCGCACCGCCTTCGATGCCGAAGGGCAGGATCTCGTTCAGGAGCTCGCCCTTGTCGCGGATCGAAGACCTTGCCCTTCCAGGCGATCAGGTGGAGCAGCTTCGCCGCGGGCCAGGCGAGGTGCGTCCCCGGCCGACGAGCACGGTGCCGTGGGCCTCGCCGCGTGGAATCTGGACCGGCCTCGCTCGAGCGGAAGAGCTGGTCCAGCTCCTC
The DNA here is from genome assembly GCA_963790695.1 of uncultured Actinomycetes bacterium. Classification (GTDB taxonomy): domain Bacteria; phylum Actinomycetota; class Thermoleophilia; order Gaiellales; family Gaiellaceae; genus VAXT01. Next base: position 6,612 of record CAWBPX010000006.1, read on the forward strand.
AGCGGACAGCCGCAGCAGGTTGGGTGCTTCAACGGACATCTCCACCCCTGCTTGTCAGTGACGCGGGCGAACGTAGCACGTTGACTCCGCGCTGGAAAAGAGTGCTTGCATAGCAGCGACGTCTGCGGCAACGTCCCGAAAGGACTGCCGTAATGTCGCTCTCCTCGCTCCTCCGCGGCACGGCCGACTCCCTCGACCGCCGCGTCGGCTGGGACAAGCTGCCGCTTCCAGCCGGGCTTCTGACCCTGGTCGGCCTGCGCCAGCGCCTGCGCGAGGAGAACCTCCACGACACGGGCCGCGGAGCGCTCGACGTTCCTCCGATCGACGACCACGACGGCTACCTGACGGCACGCACGCTCGACGGGACGTTCAACGACCTCAACGACCCGCTGATGGGCAGCCTCGGGCAGCCGCTTCGGCCGCAACGTGCCGCTCTCGTTCACCTACCGGGAGCCGCCCGACGCGATGCTCGACCCGAGCCCGCGCCTCGTCAGCCGCGAGCTCCTGACCCGCGACGAGTTCCAGCCCGCGACGACGCTCAACCTGCTCGCCGGAGCGTGGATCCAGTTCGAGGTGCACGACTGGTTCAGCCACGGCAAGCCCGCGCCGGAGGAGCCGTGGGAGATCCCGGTCGCCGACGACGACCCGTGGCCCGAGCACCCGATGAAGATCCCGCGGACGCACGCGGACCCGAGCACCGACCCGAACCAGCCGCTCACGTACGTCACCGACGACACGCACTGGTGGGACGGCTCGCAGATCTACGGCCGCGACCCCGCCTTCGCGGCCGCGCTCCGCTCGGGCGAGAACGGCAAGCTCCGGATCGACGAGCAGGGCCTGCCGCCGCAGGAGCTGGAGAAGCACATCGATCTCACGGGAGTGGCCGGCAACTTCTGGGTCGGCCTCGCGCTCCTGCACACGCTCTTCATGCGCGAGCACAACGCGATCTGCGACGAGCTCCACGAACGGCATCCGGAGCTCACCGACCAGGAGCTCTACGAGAAGGGCCGCCTGATCAACGCGGCGCTGATGGCGAAGATCCACACGGTCGACTGGACGCCGGCGATCATCGCCCACCCGACGACGGTGCTCGCGCTGCGCGCCAACTGGTGGGGCCTCGAGGGAGAGAATCTCGACAAGCGCTTCGGCCGCAAGACCGCGAACGAGGTCATCCGCGGCATCCCCGGCTCGCCGACCGACCACCACGGCGTGCCCTACTCGCTGACCGAGGAGTTCGTCGCCGTCTACCGGATGCACCCGCTGATCCCGGACGACTACAGCTTCCGCTCGCTCGCCAAGGACGCGCTCCTGCGCGAGCACACGCTCGAGGACCTCGGCGCGCTCCACGTCCGCGAGCGGCTCGACGAGACGCCGATGGCGGACCTCTTCTACTCGTTCGGCATCTCGCACCCCGGCGCGATCGCGCTCCACAACTACCCGCGCTTCCTGCAGACCTTCAACCGCCCGGACGGGACGACGATCGACCTCGCCGCGACCGACGTCCTGCGCACCCGCGAGCGCGGCGTCCCGCGCTACAACCAGTTCCGCCGGCTCTTCCACCTGAAGCCGGTCGAGTCGTTCGAGGAGCTGACCGGCGACCCGGAGACGGCCGAGGAGCTGCGCGCGGTCTACGACGACGTCGAGCGCGTCGACCACATGGTCGGGATGTACGCGGAGCCGAAGCCGAAGGGGTTCGGGTTCAGCGACACGGCTTTCCGCGTCTTCATCCTGATGGCCTCGCGGCGGCTGAAGAGCGACCGGTTCTTCACGCGGGACTACCGGCCCGAGGTCTACACGCAGACCGGGCTCGACTGGATCGAGAGCAACTCGATGCGCTCGCTGCTCCTGCGCCACTTCCCGGACCTCGAGCCTGCGCTCCGGGGCGTCGAGAACCCGTTCGCGCCCTGGCGGCGGTCGACGGTGTGAACCGCTCCGACGCGGCGCGGTACGCACTGGCGGCGATCCGGATCTTCAACGGCGGCACCGCGCTCCTCGCGCCGGAGCGGCTGGACGCGAGGCTCGGGCTCGACCGCAGCGCCGACTACCCGTGGCGGATGTTCGGGATCCGCACCGTGCTGATGGGCGTCGACCTGCTCTCGAGCGATCCGCGAGGTGAGGCGTCACGCCCTGCGGGACTCGGTGCTCGTGCACGGCTCGGACACGATCTCGGCCGCGCGGGCCGGCTACACGAAGGCGCTCGCCCCGCGGGCGGCCATGACCGCGACCGCCATCTCGGCGGTCAACGTGGCGCTGGCGCTGATTGCGAGCCGTGACGCGTGGCGCCGGGGGCCGAACTAGGCCGCACCCTGCCGAGCCGGTTGAAGATCGGCGTCGAGACGTAGACCGCGAACAGCGAGTAGAGCCAGAGGAGCGGCGCGAACACGATCGGCATCAGATACGAGACGAGCGCCTGGCCGGGCCAGCGGACGAAGAACGGCCCGCGTTCCTTGACGTAGAGGACGACGAGCAGGAGCGGCAGCCCGAGCCCGAGCAGGAGCCACCAGATCGGCCACTCCGTGCTCAGGGCGTCCATCACGTCGCTCCAGCGGAAGATCAGCAGCGCAACGAGTGCGAGCAGGATCGCCGCAGCGATCGCCTTCAGGACGGTCACCGCGTGCGGCACCAGCAGGAGTGGCTTGAAGAACCGCTGCCGGGCGACCGCCAGGTGGCGACGGTAGCTCGCCGGCAGGATCGCGGCGCCCGTCTGCTCCTCGACCGCGCGGAAGTCCCAGCGCTCCGTCACCGGCGAGCCCACCGGCGGGCTGGTCGCGAGGAACTCCCCGAAGCGCGCGTCGCGGTTCAGCACGAAGTCCGTCATCGAGTAGCCGTCGAGCATCAGCGCGAACGCCTCCGTGTCGCTGAACGAGTCGAGGTCGGTGCGCACGCGGGAGAGCAAGCGCTGCGCGTCCATCGAGATCCCGAAGTCGCCTGCCAGCGGCTTGACCGCGAGCTTCTCCTTCGGCGCGTCCTCGACCGGCTTGCCGTCGTCGGCGAGCGGCAGCGAGACGTCCCCGACGAGGCCCTTGCGCAGGTGCATGAGGGCGATCGGTTGCGGCCGCTCGGAGGCGTGCGCCAGCTGCTCGTCCCGCACCCGGTCGGCGAGGATCGAGTTCGCGCGGCCTCCGACTCCCGGGATGCGTGTCGCGGGCAGCGGCTGGTCGGTCAGCTGCCCAGACGCGTCGCTGACGATCAGGTGCGTGCAGTCGCTGTCGAAGAGCCCCTGCAGCCCCTGGTTGTCGTGGACGCCGCCGTCGACGAGCTGCACGCGGATCCCGCTGTAGAGCCCGGTGATCGACGAGGGGATGGAAAAGCGCGGGCACGCAGGCCGAGGCGGCGACTGCGAGGGCGAGCGGGAAGTCACGCTGTGCGCTCGCGATCGCACGGTGCGGCTTGGCCGACGACGTGTCCGCCTCGAAGTAGCCGGGCTCGAGCCGCAGGTTCTTGTCGACGTTGGCGTAGACCTCGCGCGCGGTCTCGTCGTCGGGGAGCGGCTCGCCCATCCGGACGGCCTCGAAGCGCCAGTTGTGGCCCGTGTTGAGCGTCGTCGCGTTGACGAGGAGCACCGGCACCTTGGCGTTCGCGCGCCGCGCGTTGTCCTCGTCGGGCCGGAACGCCGCCGGCTCGTCGGGCGGGTGGATCTTCAGCTCGCTCATCGCGATCTGCTTGTCGACGAGCCCGAAGAGGCGCTTCGGCCGCTCCTTGCCCCACGCCGGCTTGTAGAAGAACTTGTCGTAGAGGTCGCCCAGCCGGTCGCTCCGCGAGTACGTCGCCTTCGCCATCCAGACGTTCTTGGCGATGTTCAGGAAGGCCCGCGCGCGGAGGTTCTTCTGGATCCCCTCCCGGAACTCGCGATGGATCGTCTCGACGAGCTCGACGTAGTCCTCGTCGGTGATCTCGGAGTCCGGCTTGCTCTCGAGCAGGTTCTTGACGTGGATGTAGTAGAGGGCGCCGATGATCGAGCCGCCGGAGACGGACGAGATGACCTCGACGCGGCGCAGGATCCCGAGCTCGGCGAGCCGTGCGAGGACGCCCACGTGGAAGAGCGCGGCCCGGAATCCGCCCCCGGACAGGGCAAGCCCGATCTTCGCCGCAGAAGCGGATGAGTCGGGTGCTTGCATGTCGCCTCGCCCTCACGATCCCATTGCGTTTCGAAGCTGTCAACGCGGCTTGCACGGCTTGACTTTTGGCTCGCGGCTGGCGCAAGCTTTGGCCAAGACAACGAACACAGGCCAGCTGTTGTCCGCAGCTCGCGGTACGGCCTGGAAAAAAGGAGTCAATGTCCAGTTCCGATGCGACTCCTGCGGCCTCGTCGCTCGCTTTGCGGGCGCGTTCGCATGAGCGCGATGCAGATGTCGCGCCCTCGGAGGCGGTCTCGTTCCCGGAGCTCGTGTGGGCGCACTTCGCGTACCAGCGCGAGCTGCACGATCAGAAGGTCTATCGCACGGGCCGGCGGACGCCGAGTTTCGCTCGCAGCTCGACCGCTTCGTTGCAGAGCAGGGGCCGATCATCAACGCCTACTGGTGCACGACCGAAGCGTCCGGCGTCGCGCTCACCGAGAAGCGGGGCTAGCGCGTGCTCGGCTTCCTGTGGCGCCGCGCGCCGAACATCCGGTTCCACAGCGCGACCGACTGGGCGACGCGCGAGGCGCCGGAGCTCAGCCATGCGATGCACACGACCGAAACGCTGGCGATCCGGGTCAGCGAGGTCTCTCCGGAACCGCCGAGCGGATCGCGATGCAGTGGCTGCTCTCGGTCGCCGGCTATCTCCTGAGCGTCGTCGACACCGAGGGGCGAGCCGAACAAGGACGAGGCGACGAAGGCGGCGCGCCGGGCCCGGACGGAGCTCGAGCAAGGTCGAGATCGTACTACGACCGCGCCGGGGAGAAGACGGCCCGGCTCGTCTACTTCTCGGGGATGATGATCGGCGTCGCGGTGCTGGCCGTGCGGCGGTCCGGCGCCTGGGTGTACGTCGTGATGGGCGATTTCCGACCTCAAGGACGAGAGCACGAAGATGTTCTTCGTCTGCTACGCGATGGGCGCGGTCGGGCGCGATCATCAGCGTCATGACGCGGATGACCTCGAAAGGCGGCGGACGCCTTCATCGACTACGAGGTCGGGCGGCCGTCGTTCCGACGCGTCGGGAGCTTCCGGCCGGTGATCGGCGCGGTCTTCGCGGTCGTCCTCTACTTCGCGTTGCGCAGCGGGCTGGTCCAGCTGACGACGACCGATGCGACCGGCGCAACGCAGAAGGTGTTCTTCTACGCGACGCTCGCGTTCATCGCCGGGTTCAGCGAGCGCAAAGCGAGAGTCATGCTCGGAGGCGCGACGAAGATGCTCGGAGGGGACAACGGCGACGACGACCACGCGCCCGGACAAGACCTCCGACCGGACCCGGCAAGAAAGCTCGCCGAAGGGAGCGCGGCTTGAGCCTGGCGGTGGAAACCGTCACGCTCGACATCGTCGTGCCTGAACCGCCCGAGCTTCCGGACGAGATCTCGCTGCAAGTCGGCGAGGAGCAGACGCTCCTCCTGCCGAGCCGGGCCGCTGCCGGCTACGTGTGGGAGGCGAAAGCCGACGACGAGGCCGTGGTCGAGGCCTCGACGAAGTTCGAAGGAGCCGACGCCGCGGCCGTCGGTGCAAGGACGTTCACCGAGAACGAGCGGCTGACCCTGCGGGGCCTGGCCGAGGGCACGACAACGGTCCATCTCGTTCAGAGACGGACGTGGGAGGAAGGTGTGGCGCCGATGTCGGCTCACACCCTTGCGGTCAACGTCGCCGGCCCTGCGGAGGCGACCGAACTAGGAGGTACTAGTGGCTGACACTGTGAACGGACGCCTGAAGGCCCGGGAGATCAAGCGCTTCGGCTGGACACCGGACCTTCCGGACGCCCGCGACTACATGTACTCGGCGCCGGAGGCCGTCCTGACGAAGCTTCCGACGAAAGTGGATTTGCGCGGCACGAAGATGCCGAAGGTCTACGACCAGGGCGAGCTCGGCAGCTGCACGGCGAACGCGATCGGCGCCGCGTTCGAGTTCGGCCAGATCAAGCAGGGCGAGACGGACTTCATGCCCTCGCGCCTGTTCATCTACTACAACGAGCGCGCAGTGGAGGGCACGATCGACACGGACTCGGGCGCCATGATCCGCGATGGGATGAAGAGCGTCGCCAAGCTCGGCGTCTGCACCGAGGACACCTGGCCGTACGACATCCCGAAGTTCACGCAGAAGCCGCACCGGGAAGGCGTACACGGAGGCGAGGAAGCATCAGGCGCTCGTCTATCAGGCGCGTGCTGGGCCAGCTGCACCAGATGCAGGGCTGCCTGGCGCCAGGGGTATCCGTTCGTGTTCGGGTTCTCGGTCTACGAGAGCTTCATGAGCCCCGGAGGTCGCGAAGACCGGCAAGGTGCCGCTGCCCCCGCGCGGCGAGCAGCTGCTCGGCGGGCACGCGGTGCTCGCGGTCGGCTACGACGATTCGATCCAGTCGTTCATCGTCCGCAACTCGTGGGGCCCGAAGTGGGGCGATCAAGGGCTATTGCTACATGCCGTACGGGTATCTGACCGACCCGCAGCTCGCCCGCGACTTCTGGGCCGTCTACACGGTGGAGCCGGACGCGGCGCCCAGCGGTCGTCGTCGAAGCGACGCGGAAGAAGAGCACGACCAGGCGGAAGCGGACAGCGGCCTCGAAGCGCTGACCGTGGCTGCCGAGTTCGACCGGGGGCCGTCGCAGGCCATCGCCTCGCTCTGCCTGCGCTGCCCCCGGCCAGGCAAGCCCAAGGCGTTCTGGACCGACTGGGGCCCGATCTTCTACCGCGGCCGGCTCGACGGGACGGCGCGGCTGCTCTGCATCGCGTCGGATCCAGGGCCGACCGAGCGGATCGCCCACCGTACGCTCGTCGGCGACGCGGGCCAGCGGGTGCAGGGATTCCTCGCCAAGCTCGGGCTCACCCACTCGTACCTCTGCGTCAACGCCTTCCCGTACGCACTGCACCCGAGCTGGGGGATGGGGGCCGACGAGCTCCTGGAGGACCCGGTCCAGATGGAGTGGCGAAACCAGTTCTTCGACGCCGTCCGTCCTGGATCGGTCGACGCCGTCGTCGCCTTCGGAGGAAACGCCCAGAAGGCGCTCGACCTCTGGCCGCACAAGCCGAACGTCCCGGTCGAGCGCATCCCGCACCCGAGCAGCCGCGATGCGGCGCAGCTCCTCTCCGAATGGCACGACGCCGTCGCGAGGCTGCGGCAAACGGTCGCGCCCGACTCCGACGGAGACGCGAGCGGCCCGAACTACGGCTCGTCGTTCAAGGAGTCCGACTACGCGCCGATCCCCCGCCGGGATCTCCCGTTCGGCGTGCCGGATTTCCTGGGCGACGACGCCGCGGGCCGCACGGGCCACCCGCGGCACAACAACCAGGTCTCGCGGCCCTCTCCGGACGACGGCCACACGCTCGTCTGGGTCGCCCCCAAGAGCGCGGCCCCGTGAGCGACGTCTTCGGGGCGCCCATCGATCCGCTCGACGGGCCGGCATTCGCGGTCCACGGCCGTGTGGTGACGATGGACGACGGAAAGCACGTCGTCGACCACGGCGCGATCTACGTGAAGGGCGGGACGATCGCGGCCGTTCAGAAGGCGGCCGACCCTCCGCCCGCCGGGTTCGAGGAGGTCACGGTCATCGACACGAAGGGGACGATCTACCCCGGCCTGATCGACCTCCACGACCACCTGAGCTACAACGCGCTCCAGCTCTGGGACGTGCCCAAGAAGTACACGAACCGCGACCAGTGGGCCAAGGGCGACACGTACCGCAAGCTGGTCACGGGCCCGATGAAGGTGCTCGCGCACACGCCGAAGTACGTGCCGGCGATCGTGCGCTACGTCGAGTGCAAGTGCCTGGTCGGCGGGACGACGACGACGCAGGGCATCGCGCTCTCGAGCTACTCGGGGATCCAGCGCTTCTACAAGGGCATCGTCCGCAACGTCGAGCAGACCGACGATCCCGAGCTCCCGGAGGCGTCGTCGCACATCGCCGACGTCGAGGCGAAGGACCGCGACAAGTTCCTGAAGCGGCTCGAGAGCGACAAGCGCCTGCTGCTCCACCTGAGCGAGGGCACGGACGACAAGGCGCGGGCGCACTTCCTCGCGCTGCAGGGGCCGAACGGGGACTGGGCAGTCACCGAATCCCTGGCCGGGATCCACTGCGTCGCGTTGCAGAAGCAGGACTTCGAGGTGCTGCACAAGGGCGGCGCGTCGATGGTCTGGTCGCCGCTCAGCAACCTGCTCCTGTACGGGCAGACCGCGGACGTCAAGGTCGCGAACGAGGCAGGGATCACGATCGCGCTCGGGCCGGACTGGTCGCCGAGCGGGAGCAAGAACCTGCTCGGAGAGCTCAAGGTGGCACGCCTCGTCGACAGCCTCGACGGGGCCTCGCTCTCGGACTACGACCTGATCGCGCTGGCGACGCGGAACCCGGCGAAGTTCCTCCGCTGGGACGAGGCCGTCGGCACCGTCGAGGCCGGAAAGCGGGCCGACCTGCTCGTCGTCTCGGGCGAGACCGGCGATGCCCACGCCCATCTCTTCTCGTGCGGTGAGCACGACGTCGAGCTCGTGATCGTCAACGGCGTTCCGCGCTACGGCGCGAGCAAGCTGATGCGGAAGCTGTTGGGCGAAGCTGCGGCCAACGGGGAGGCGGGCTCTGCTGGGGGCCGAGCCCGCCTCTTCTATCTCGAGCAGTCGAGCGGCGATCCTGACGTCGGAGAGCTGACGCTCGAGGAGGCATCCGACCTGCTCGCGGACGGCGCTGCATCGACTGCCCGACCTGGCCAAGGAGATGGTCGAGCACCCGACGCTCGACCCCGACGCCACGTTCCTCGTCCTCGACCACGAGGAAGACGAAGGCTTCGAGCAGCGGCCGCACCTCCCTGGCCCGAGCGGGCCAGCTGACGGCAATGCTCGACGAGGCGGCTCAGCTCCACGCCGCTCGAGGACCTGCTCGTGCCGCTCACCCTCGATCCGCTGACCGTGGCCGACGACAGCCGGTTCGTCGACACGCTCGCCAAGGAGCAGAACCTGCCCAAGGAGGTAGCCGACCATGTTCCCGACCTCTTCTGACGATGGCTAGGCCGCGGCGCACGACAGACTCCGGTCGCGACGGCCGACCCCGATCTCGCGAACCTCCGCAAGATCGACCACATCGTCGTCCTCATGCTCGAGAACCGCTCCTTCGACCACATGCTCGGGTACCTCACGCTCGAGACCCAGCGAACGGACGTCGACGGGCTGAAGGCGAGCATGTCGAACACCTACCTAGGCAAGAAGTACAAGGTCCGCCACCTGCAGCGAACCGCGCTGACGAAGGACGAGGACCCGTGCCACGGCGGCGGGTGCACGGCGCAGCAGATGAGCGACGACATGGGCGGCTTCGTCGCGAACTTCGCCAAGGAGCGGAAGAAGGCGAAGCTCCGCGACGTGGTGATGGGCTACTACAACGGGAGCCAGCTGCCGGTGTACGACCATCTCGCGCGCGAGTTCATGGTCTGCGACCGCTGGTTCTGCTCGGTGCCGGGCGCGACCTGGCCGAATCGGTTGTACGCGCTGTGCGGGCAGGCGGCCGGGAGCAAGGACGGCGTGCGGGTCCCGATCTACGACGTTCCGTCGTTCGTGCGCCATCTCGAGACGAACAAGGTCTCGTGGCGCTGGTACTCGCACGACGTGGGGACGCTCCGCTTCACCGACTCGAAGTTCCGGCTCGGCTATCTGGACAAGTTCGCGTACTTCGACCGGCGGAGCTTCCTCGCGCCGCGGAACTTCCTCGACGACGCGAAGGACGGGAAGCTGCCGGCCGTGTCCTGGATCGACCCGAACTTCGTGGACGTGTCCTTCATCGGGCCCTCGGGCTCGAACGACGACCATCCGCCCTCGGACATCCGGGCCGGGCAGGAGCTCGTGCTCAAGACGTACACGGCGCTCGTGAACAGCCCGAACTGGAGGAAGACGATGCTCGTCATCACGTACGACGAGCACGGCGGCTTCTTCGACCACGTCTCGCCGCCGGCTGCGCACGACGACCGGCCCGCGTTCCGCAGATACGGGGTGCGCGTCCCGTCGATCGTCGTCTCGCCGTTCACGCCGCGGGGGAGCGTCTCCAACGAGGTCTTCGACCACACCTCGGTGATCAAGACGATCCTGCTCCGCTTCTGCCAGAAGAACGGGGAGATCCCGGACATGGGCGCGCGAGTGGCGAATGCGAATCATCTCGGCTCGACGCTGTCGCTCTCGCAGGCGCGGCCGCCGACGCCGCTCCAGGCGTATCGGGACGCAGTCGACCGCATCACCGCGTGGCGCGCCGAGGTCTTCCGGAGCCGGATTCTCATGAAGCCGATGACCGAGCCGGCCGACCCGGCGGCAGCTGAACGACCTCCAGCAGCAGGTCGTCGCTGCGCGGAACAAGATCCGAGCGCAGGGCCTCCCCGAAGGCCAGCCCTAGATCCGGTGCGTAGCGGACTGTCACTTGGGCCAGAATTCGCCCATGGCCACCGTCACGCTGCGCGATGAGGTCGAGCGCGAGGCGCTCGAGGCCGGTCGGGCTGCTTCGAGCCTCACCGACGATGCGGTCGCCGAAGCGCTGACCACCGCGGCGGCGCTCGTGCGCGAGCGCAGGGCCGAGGTCCTCGCCGCGAACGAGGCCGACGTCGAGGCCGCAACGGGTCGGCTCGACGAGGGGATGCTCGACCGGTTGCGGCTGGACGACGCGCGCGTGGACGGGATCGCGGAGCAGGTCGCGGCGGTCGCCGCGATCGAGCCGCTCGAGCGAGAGATCTCGTCGTGGACGCTCCCGAACGGGCTCCAGGTCAGCGAGCGGCGGATCCCGATCGGGACCGTCGGCGCGAATTTCGAGGCCCGCCCGAATGTCGCTCTCGACGTGGCCGGACAGCTGCTCAAGAGCCTGAACACGGCTGTGCTGAGGACGGGCGGCGCGGCGCTGCGGACCGTGACCGTGCTCGTCGACGAGGTCCTGCGTCCCGCGCTCGAGCAGGCCGGCCTTCCTCCCGCTGCGGTCGGGCTCGTCCGTTCGCCCGAGCGCGAGGGCGCACGCGTGCTCGTCACCATGCCGGCGCGCATTCCGCTCGTGATCCTCCGCGGCAGCGGCCCGACGACGGCCGAGCTCGCACGCCTCGCAGCCGAGCACGGCGTCCGCACGCTCGCCCACGCCGAGGGCGGCGGAGTGCTCTACGTCCACGCACGGGCCGACCGCGAGCGCGCGCTGGCGATGACCGAGGCCGCACTCGACCGGCTCGGGGTCTGCAACCGGCTCAACCTGGCGCTCGTCGACCGCGAGGCGCTCGGGCTCCTCCCCGAGCTGCTGGCGATCTTCCGCGAGAAGGGGCTCGACGTGCGCGGCACCGAGCGTGCGATCGCGGCCGCCGGCGACGGAGTGGAGCCCCACGACCGCGACCGGCTCGGCTACGAGTGGGCGAACGAGCCCGAGCGCGTGTCGACGGTCACGCTCGACGTCGTCGACGACCTGGCCGACGCGCTGCGCATCGCCAACGAGGAGACCTCCGGGCTCGCAGCCGGGATCGTGACGGAGGACGCGGAGGCGGCGAACCGCTTCCTCGACGGCTACCGCGGCACGGCTGCGTTCTGGCACGCGCCGACGCGCTTCACCGACGGCTTCGCGCTGACCGGCGCCCCCGAGACGGGCATCAACGTGGACGTCGTCCCCGGCCCGCGCGGCCCCGTGACCTACCGCGACCTCTGGCTGCGCCAGTACCGCGTCGTCGGAGACGGCACCCAGACGCGTTGAACCAGCCGGTCGTCGTCAAGTTCGGAACCGGGCTCGTCGTGGGGGAGGACGGCCAGGTGCGCACCGAACTGGTCCACGCGCGCGCGCGTGAGCTCGCCTCGCTCGTCGGCGCAGGCGATCCCGTGTGCGTGGTCTCGTCCGGCGCGATCGCGCTCGGCCTGCCCAAGCTCGGGCTTGCGGCGACGCCCCCGGACGATCTCGCGCCTGCAGGCGGCCTCGGCTCTCGGCCAGGCGTCGTTGCAACGAGCGTGGGAGGAGGCGCTGAGCCCTCACGGCGTCGCAGCGGCGCAGATCCTCCTCACCGCGGGCGACATCTCCGATCGAACGGCGTACGTGAACGCGCGTCAGGCGTTCGCCGAGCTCTTCCGCCTGAAGGCGCTCCCGATCGTGAACGAGAACGACGCGACGGCTACGGACGAGATCACCTTCGGCGACAACGACGCGCTCGCGGCCCAGGTCGCGGTTCTCGTCCGGGCACGGCTGCTCGTCCTGCTGACCGAGGTCGAGGGCGTGTACTCCCGGGCCCCGGGGACTCCGGGCGCAGAGCTCATCTCCGAGGGCGAGCTCGCCGGCGAGGCCGAGATCGGCGTGGGAACGGCGCTCGGGCGCGGAGGGATGGGCAGCAAGGTGCTCGCGGGGCAGATGGCGAGCTCGGCGGGGATCCCGACGGTGATCGCCGCGGGGGACGGCGACGACGTCCTCGGGCCGATCCTGGCCGGCGAGGAGCGCGGCACCCGCTTCGCGCCGCAGGAGCGCGGCGAGTCGGCGTTCAAGCTCTGGCTGCGCTTCGGCAAGCCGGTCGCGGGGCGGCTGTACGTGGACGAAGGCGCCCGCCGCGCGCTCGTCGAGACCGGCGCCAGCCTGCTCGGCGTCGGTGTGGAGCGCTGCGAGGGCCGCTTCGATCCCGGCGCCGCGGTCGAGCTCGTCGGGCCCTGACGGAGAGGTGTTCGGCAAGGGAATCGCCGGCGCGGGCGCGCAGGAGCTGACGGGCCGCCCACGCGGCGTCGAGGCAGTCCACCGTGACAAGCTGGTGCTCTATTGAGGAAGGTCGCGGTCATCTCGGACGTCCACGGGAACGCGCCGGCGCTCGCCGCCGTCCTCGCCGAGATCGAGCGCGAGGACGTCGACCTGATCGTCTCCTGCGGCGACCTGACCTGGGGGCCGCTGCCGGAGGAGACGTACGAGCTCGCCCGCGGGCTGAATGCTCGGTTCGTCCGGGGGAACGCCGACCGCGCGGTTCTCGAACGCGTCTCCGAGACCGAGCGCGAGCGGTGGATGCAGGAGCACCACGACGACGAGATACGCGACTTTCTCGCGAGCTTCGAGGACACCGTCTCGATCGAGGTGGACGGCCTCGGCCCGGTCCGGCTCGCTCACGGCTCGCCTCGGAGCGACGAGGAGTGCGTCACGCCGGAGACTCCCGATGAGCGCGTCCGCGAATTCAGCGCGGGCGTCGACGAGAAGGTCATCGTCACGGCGCACGTCCACATGCAGTTCGACCGCGACGTGGCCGGGGTCCGAAGCGTGAACGCGGGCAGCGTCGGCCTGCCCTACGAGACGGCGCCAGGCGCGTACTGGGCACTCCTCGGCCCGGACGTCGAGTTCAGGCGAACCGAGTACGACCTCGACGCCACGATCGAGCGTTACCGCTCGAGCGGCCAGCCGGACGTGGAGCAGATCATCGAGATGATGCTCACGCCCCCGACGCAACGGGAGATCATCGAGTACGGCGAAGAGCGCGTCTTCGCCGGCTGAGGAACCCTCGAACGAGTATCGAGCGATCGCTCGTTCGGATCGATCTTCTTAGACGTGGCGGCATGACAGCTGCCGCCTCGGATCCTGCGGTCAGCGCGATGGACGATCAGTCGACTCTTCAAGCCTTCGATCGGCAAGGCCTCCTTCGGCGGGCCGCGCCATTCCTGGGAGCGATGTGGCTCGCGATCCTCATCTACCCGCTGGCGCCGCACGGCGGCGATCCGCGAGGCCTCCTGCCCGGGGCCGTGCTCGTTCTCAATGCGCTGATCGTGCTGGCCGCGATCGCCGTGCCCTGGAAGCGGCTGCCGCAGTTCGCCCAGATCGCCCCCGTGATCGCCTACTTCGTGGTCATCGCTCTCCTCCGAGAAGCCGACGGCGGCGGCATGTCCGGCTACGGCGCCCTGTCGATGCTCCCCGTCTTCTGGCTCGCCCTGTACGGGACCCGCGAGCAGCTCGCGGTCAGCATCGCAGGCGTGGCCGCGGTGTTCGTCGTACCGCTGCTCGTCCTGGGAGAGCCCGAGTACCCGTCCAGCCGAGTGGACGCGCGCGCTGCTCTGGATCTGCGTCGCTCCGATCGTCGGCTTCACGGTCCAGTCGCTCGTGAGCCAGCTGCGAGGGAGCGCCGCGGAGAATTTGCGCCGCGCGCAGGAGCTCCAGGTCAGCCAGGAGGAGACGCGCAAGCTCGTCGTCAGCATGGCCGCCGTGACCGAGGCCACGCGCGAGCTCGCCCGGACGACCGACTCGAACGTCGCCCGCGAGGTGATCTGCTCCGCCGCGTGCACGATCACCGGCGCGCGCTTTGCGAAGCTGATGGAGCGTAATTCGGACGGCGATCTGGTCATGACCGCGAACTACGGCCTCCAGGGCGCTCCTCCGCTTCGGGTCTCGCTGGCCGAGGAGGCTTCCGGCGCGGGCACGGTGTTCATGAGCAGGAAGCCGATGTTCGTCGCGGACGCACGGCTGGACGACCACATCCTGCAACGCATCGTCCAGGCGACGGGAGCCGTGTCGATGCATTTCGAGCCCGTGCTCCGCAACGAGGAGGCTGTCGCTGTGCTCGTCGTGGGGTGGAGCCAGGAGGTCGACGGCGACGGCCGGGTCGCCGCGTCGATGCGCATGCTCGCCGCCGAGACGGCGATGGCGCTCGAGCGCTCCGACCTGCTCGCTCGCCTCGAGGAGGTTGCACGCACGGACGACCTGACCGGGCTCCTCAACCGCCGTGCCTGGGAGGAGCAGCTTCCGCGGGAGCTGGCTCGCGCTCGCCGCAACACCGAGCCGCTCTGCGTCGCGCTGCTCGACCTCGACTTCTTCAAGAACTACAACGACGAGCGCGGGCACCAGGCCGGCGACCGGCTCCTGAAGCAGAGCGCGTCCGCCTGGGTCGCCCAGCTCAGGGCGAGCGACACGCTCGCCCGCTACGGAGGCGAGGAGTTCACCGTCGCGCTCCCTGGCTGCACGCTGCCGAACGCGAAGGACATCGTCGAGCGGCTCCGCGCGTCGATGCCCGCCGACCAGACCGTCTCCGCGGGCGTCGCCTGCTGGAACGGGCGCGAGACGGCCGAGGAGCTCGTCGGCCGCGCCGATGCGGCGCTGTACGAGGCGAAGCGGATGGGCCGCGACCGGCTCGTCACCGCGGGCGGCACGCCTCCGGGTGAGCTGCATTCCGTCGCGGGCTAGCGCGATCGCTAGGTCTTATGCGCGGCCAGTGATAAGACCTGCAGGCGCGATCTCGCGCCAAGCGCGGGAACTTTCTTTGGAGGATGAATGACGAAGCTCGTCTCGAATGCTCTGTGCCTTGCCGTGCTCGCGGGAGTCGGCCTGGCTCTGCCGGGGCTCGCGAAGGCGGCTCCGACCTGCGGGCCGAAGCGAATCCTGATCGTCTACGCCGATACCGCAACGCCCGACCAGCTGCGCGCTGCGCTGCTCGCCGAGCCGGGCGTGGCCACGGTCGACTATTTCGATGCCCATGCGGGCACGCCGACTGCGAGCCAGCTCGCGCCTTACAACCTCGTTCTGGCCTTCTCGAACTCTTCGTATGCCGACGGCACGTCTCTCGGCAACGTGTTGGCCGACTACGAAGATCAGGGCGCCGGTCTCGTGCAGCAGCTGTCGTTCTCCTACCGCGGCCCCGATCAGCCATACGGGTTGAACGGGCGGTGGGTGACCGGCAACTACGCGCCCTTCACGTACTCGACTGCCCTGCTCACGAACCCCGCCGTGCTCGGCACGTACGACGCGAGCGATCCGCTGCTGGCTGGCGTCACAGCGCTGAGCACCAACTTCCGCCTCGGCATCTCGGCGGCCTCTGGATCGACGGTCGTCGCGTCGTGGAACGACGGGGTTCCGGCCGTCGCCGTCAGGAGGAACGGCGTCATCGGGATCAACGCCTACCTCGGCGCTGGCGCGACCTGGAGCGGCCAGTTCGCCCACCTGATCGTGAACGGCTTCAACTTGTTCTGCGTCACACCGTTCCGCCGCCGCCTCCTCCGCCTCCACCACCACCCGCCGGCGCCGAAGTGCAAGGTGCCGCGCGTGATCGGCCTCACCGTGGCCAAGGCGAACGCGAAGCTCAAGAGAGCGCATTGCAAGGTCGGCACGATCCGGCGAGCCCACTCGCGCAAGGTTGGCCGCGTGATCCGCCAGAGCCCACGACCGGGCCTCACGAAGCCGAACGGCTTCAAGGTCAAGCTCCTCGTCGGCCGCCGGTAGCGCGAACTTCATCCGTTCGGGCGGGGCGCCCTTTCGGCGCCGCGCTCTACGAGGCCAAGCGGATGGACCGAGACCGGCTGGTCACCGCCGGTGGGTTGCCGCCCATTGACGGCCTGAGCGTCGTCGACTTCGAGCCCGAGCTCTAGGCCTAGTCTTTCCTCGGCTGACCCTGCGAGGATCCCTCGCCAAGGAGGGCGCATGCGCAAGAACGCAGCGCGGGGGGAGGAGCATCAGGATGGGCCGCTTCGCGCTGGCGCGCAGGCCTCGCAGCGTTGCTGCTCGTCGGCTTCGGGGACGCACGCGCAGCGCAGCAACGGCCGTCCGCTCCACCTCTACGGATACGACCCGGCCGGGTCGGGCGAGGGCGAGATCTGCGCGATGAACACCGACGGGTCGTCGCAGGTGAACCTGACGAACGACCGGGCTGCGGACGACGAGGTACCCCGGCTTGGTCGGCGGACGGGTCGAAGATCGCGTACACGAACATCGGCCCGAACGGCGATGCGGAGATCTTCGCGATGGACGGCGACGGCTCGAACAAGCACGATCTCTCGAACGACGCGGCGTACTACGACTACGACGCGGAGTGGTCGCCCGACGGCTCACTCGTGGTCTGGGCACGCAGCCGTCGTCGGCGACCAGAACTTCGACATCTGGGTCATGCACGCCGACGGGACGAACCAGACGCAGCTGACGACGGCTCCTGAACTCGACGGCGCTCCGGTGTGGTCGCCGGATGGAACGAAGATCGCGTTCTACGCGCCTGATCGGCGCCTGGACGGACATCTTCGTG
The DNA here is from genome assembly GCA_963790695.1 of uncultured Actinomycetes bacterium. Lineage (GTDB taxonomy): Bacteria > Actinomycetota > Thermoleophilia > Gaiellales > Gaiellaceae > VAXT01. The sequence goes on from CAWBPX010000006.1 coordinate 23,666, forward strand.
ATGAACGCCGACGGGAGCGGCGAGTCGTCAACCTGACGCACACGACGCCACGCCGAGGACTGGGCACGCCTTCTGGTGGCCGACGGTACGAAGATCGCGTACGCGCAGCTACGACGTCGCGACAGCGGACACAGACATCTGAGTCGATGAACGACGGACGGCTCGAACACTCGTCGACGTGACGAACGACGCCGACGACGAGCTCGAACCTGACTGGTCGGCGGACGGAACGAAGATCGCATATCGCGCGTTGCGCACGGCGTTCGTCCCGAGCCGAGATCTACTCGATGAACGCGGACGGTTCGAACCGGGTCGAACCTCAGCAACAACGCGAATGCCTACGACACGTTGCCCTCTTGGTCGGGCGCGGGCGATCGGATCGCGTTCGCAGGTACATCCAAGCCGCACTCAACCGCAGTGCGTCCGGACATCTACTCGATGAACGCGGACGGGATGGAGCCGATGAACCTGACAGAGCGACGCCACGCTGACGCACTACACACCGGACTGGTCGCCGAACGGCGAGAAGATCGCCTTTACTCGGAGCGACGAGGCCACGGCCAACGACATCTGGGTGATGGACGCGGACGGATCCGGCGAGACCGAGCTGACGAACACCACGGTCGCAGAGCTCGATCCTGACTGGTCGCCTGACGGGACGAAGATCGCCTTAGTACCGCTGACACGGCGACATCTGGTCGATGGACGCTGATGGGACGGGTCAGACGAACCTCACCGCGAGCCCGGGGACAGTCGAGGCGTCGCCGGCGTGGTCGCCAGACGGCACGAAGATCGCATTTACGGGGTTCGGCGGCGGCTCGCGCGACATCTGGGTGATGAACGCCGACGGTAGCGACCCGGTCGACCTCACGAACGTCGGGGCGGTGGACGAGAGCGAGCCGGCGTGGTCGCCGGACGGCTCGCAGATCGCCTTCGCGCGTCATGGGCGAGCTCATCGACCTCTACGTCATGAGCTCCGACGGGTAGCGACTGGGAGAACCTGACGAACGACGCTTCGACGGAAGAGTCCGATCCGGCCTGGTCTCCGAACGGGGCGAGCGTCGCGTACACGGGGCTGGATGACCACAACCGAGCCGAGGTGTTCGCGATCAACGCGGATGGGACGGGGAGGACGAACCTCTCGAATGACGCTACGGGTGACGACAGTAGCCCGTCGTGGTCGCCGGACGGCTCCAAGATCGCGTTCGCGAGCAATCGAACGGACTGGCCGCCGCCACCGCCTCCGCCACCGTCTCCACCGCCACCTCCATCGCCACCTCCACCGGACCCTCCACCACCACCGCCTCCTCCACCTCCGCCCCCACCGCCTCCTCCGCCGACCGCCTCCTCCGCCTCCTCCACCACCTCCACCTCCGCCTCCGCCACCGCCGCCTCCGCCTCCGCCCTCCGCCTCCGCCACCGCCTCCACCTCCGCCTCCACCGCCTCCACCTCCGCCTCCACCTCTCGAGGTGCCGCGTCCCGCGCGTGATCGGACTACGCCTCGGCGCCGCGCGCACGAGGATCCGGCGAGCACACTGCTCGGTCGGACGCATCCGACGGGCTCGATCAAGGCAGGTCGGCCGGGTCATCCGCCAGTCGCCGCGTCCGGGCGTGGTCCGGAAACGCGGCTTCGCTCTGAAGCTCGTCGTCGGCCGCCGCTAGCCCGCGCGCAGCACGCCGGATCCGCGCGAGCGCTAGCCGATTCCGGGCGAGGAGTTGATTGCGACGCCTCCGGGTTGTATGAATCGTTACTTCACCTACAGCACCTGGGGAGGGGGTTCCACAGTGCACTCACTTATGCGGGCGGCCAGCAAGGTCGCCTCAACACGTGCAGCCGCCGCGGCGTTCGTGGCAGCAACTCTCACGGTCTCGGCGCTCGCCGGGAGCATCGCGAGCACGGCGACGGCGAGCAGTGGCGCACGCACGTCGAGCGTCGGCATCCCGGCCGGCGGCGCCTGGGTCGACGTCGCAACGTTGCCGCAGACCTTGTTCGGCCCTGCGACGGCGAGCGACGGGACCTACGTCTATGCCTTCGGCGGCTACCACTTCCCGGAGGCCGTCGGCTCGACGCTGGACACGGTCTACCGCTATGACCCGTCGGCGAACACCTGGACGACGCTGGCTTCCATGCCGCATCCCGCACTTCTCGCGTCCGCCGTCTACTACCCGCCGACGAACAAGATCTACGTCTTCGGCGGAGCGAACCGGACTCCGGATCCGATCGTCGACTACGACACGACGTTGATCTACGACATCGCCTCGAACACGTGGAGCACGGGTGCGGCGATGCCGGGCCCGCGGTCCCAGATGGGGTCCGGCTACGACCCGGCGAACGGGAAGATCTACCTGAACGGCGGGTATTCGGATTCGACGCAGGGGATCGGCTCGGTTCAGGCGACGACCTGGAGCTATGACCCGGTCGCGAACTCGTTCGCCCTGCTCGCGGATAGCCCGATCGCGCGTGGAGGACCTGCCGCGGGGGTCATCAACGGGCACTTCGTGGTCGCAGGAGGTCGAACGTCGATCCCGGCCGACGAGACGCTAGTGACGACGTACGACTACGACATCGCGTCCAACACGTGGACGCAGAAGCAGGACATGCCGCAGCCGACGAACGTGCCCGGCTCGGCCGTTGCGCTCGGCCAGCTGTGGGCGTTCGGAGGGTGTACTCCAACGCCATGCAACCCGTTCCCGGGAATGAACAACGCCGAGGCCTTCGATCCCGTCGCGAACGCGTGGGCGGTCGCGCCGAACCTCAATCACGCGCGGTCGTTCCCAGGCGGCGCAGCGATCGGCGCCGTCGTGTACGCCGTCGGTGGCCGTGACGGCGTTGACGTGTCGCTCGACACGGTCGAGAAGCTGGACATGACCCCTCCGCCGCCGCCACCACCGCCGCCGCCACCGCCTCCGCCTCCCCTCCGCCACCTCCCCGCCGCCACCGCCACCTCCGCCACCTCCACCTCCGCCACCTCCGCCACCTCCCCACCTCCGCCACCTCCGCCACCTCCGCCACCTCCGCCTCCGCCGGTCCGGTGCCGCGTCCCACGCGTGCTCGGCCTGCGGCTCGGAGTTGCGAAGCGGCGGATCCGGGCGAGGCACTGCTCCGTCGGCAGGGTCCGCAGGGCGCGCTCCAGGCACTCGTTGCAGGGACGCGTTGTCAAGCAGACCCCGCGGCCCGGAGCGCTCCGGCGGCGCGGCTTCCCGGTCAACCTGGTGGTCGGCCGGCGCTAGGCCAAGTCAGACGACTGACCGAGCGGGGCGCCGAGAGGCGCCCCGCTCAGCGTTCCGGCGGCCGCAGCACCGCGAACTGATCCGTCACCTCGAGCTCCGGCGTGCTGAAGCGGAAGAGCTCCGCGGGCCGGCCTCCGGCGCGGCCGGAGCTGCGGCGCTCGCCGGTCGGCTCGAGGACTCCGCGGCGAACGAGCACTCGATGGAGGTTCGTGGCGGAGAGATCGTGGCCGAGCGCAGCGGCGTAGATGTCCCGAGTCCGACGCACGAGCACGCGTTGGAGGTTCGTCGCCGACAGTTCGTGGCCGAGCGCCGCCGCGTAGACGTCCCGCAGCTCGCGCATCGTGAACGTCTCCGGCGCGAGCGCGAAGCCGATGTTCGTGTACGAGAGCTTCGCCCGTAGCCGCTCACGGCCGGCGAGCGTGATCTCGCGGTGGTCGAACGCGAGCTTCGGCAGGCGGTCGACCGGGTGCCAGTCCGTGTCCTCGGGCAGCGCAGGATCGACCCCGAGCGGCACGACGCCGAGGTAGGCCGTGGCCAGCTGCCATTCCCGCGGATGGCGCTCGGGCTCGCTGCGGGTCTCGAGCTGCTCGAGGTGAGAGAGCTGGCGGACGTCGACCTTCTCGGCCAGGTGCTTCCGGATCGACTGCTCGAGCGTCTCGCCCGGCTCGAGGTAGCCGCCCGGGAGGGACCAGGCGCCCGCCTGACGGATCCTTCGCGCGCTCCCAGAGGAGCACCTGCAGCTTCCCCGAGCGCACCTGGAACACGACCGCGAGGGTCACGTGTGTCGGTTTGGTAGACTCCGCCATAGTTTTCGACTGACAGTCTAAAACCTACCAGGAGCGAGGGATGACCACAGCCGAGATCGCAGCACCGCCCGTTACACGGGACGTCGAGGACGTCCTCCGCGACCGCGGGCTCACGCGCTTCCACCGGAAGGCGATCCTCGTGACGGGCGCCGCCTGGACGTTCGTTGCGATGGAGATCCTGCTCGTTGGGTTCGTGGCGCCGATCTTCACGAACCTGTGGGGCTTGAGCGGGCGCATGCAGGGGCTCGTGAACAGCGCCGCACTGGCCGGTTCGCTGGTCGGGAGCCTCACGCTAGGTCGGCTCGCCGACCGGATCGGCCGCCGCGCGATCTTCCAGTACTCGATCCTCTGGTACGCGGGCTTCACCGCGATGACGGCGCTGTCCTGGGGACCGTGGTCGGTGATGACTTTCCGCTTCCTTGCGGGCCTCGGGCTCGGAGGGATGCTCGTCGTCGATCCCTCGATGCTCTCCGAGTATCTGCCGCCGCAGCGTCGCGGCCGACTGCTCGTCTTCCTCGACTTCTGGTGGCCGGTGGGCCTGCTGCTCGCGATCGGGCTTTCGTACCTGTTCCTCGGGCCGACGTTCGACCGCTTCGGCGACTGGAGCTGGCGCTACCTGTTCGTTGCCGCGGCGTTCCCGGCCTTCCTCGTGTTCTTCGCGCGCAGGACGCTGCCCGAGAGCCCGTACTTCCTGGCGCGCCACGGACGAAAGCGCGAGGCGGCGGAGGTGCTCACCGAGATCACGGGCGAACCGGTGGACGAGCGTGCTCTCGACGCTCCGCCGGAGCCGCGCTCTTCGGTCCGGGAGCTGCTCGCGGGGACGCTACGCGGCCGCGCCTTCGCAACGGCGCTCATCTGGATTGCCCTCAACGTCTCCTACTACGGCCTCTTCCTGTGGCTCCCGTTCGTGCTCCAGGCCGAGAAGAGCTTCTCGATCAACGTCTACCTGCTGCTCACGCTGAGCGCGTTGTCGCAGTTCCCGGGGTACGCGGCGGCGATCTGGCTCGTCGAGCGGATCGGGCGCAAGCCGACGCTGGCGATGTTCCTGCTCCTCGGCGGGCTCTCCGCGTATGCGTTCGCGGTCGCCGACTCCGAGTCGGTCTACGTGACGGCGCTCTTCTTCGTCGGCTTCTTCAACCTCGGCGCGTGGGGCGCGGTCTACCCGTACACGGCCGAGCTCTTCCCGACGCGACTGCGCTCGAGCGCGTTCGGGCTGATGGAGGGAGTGGGGAAGGCCGCCGCGATCGCAGGCCCGTACATCTTCGGGAACCTGAAGGACGCGACCGGCAGCACGACGTGGTCGCTGACGTTCGTCGCGATCGTGATGGTCGCCGGCGCCGCGGTCGCAGGGATCTTCGGCCGAGAAACCCGCGGCGAGAAGTTCGCCTGATTCGTCGCACCTTGTTACCAGGGACTGTCCCTCAAGGGACTGTCCCTGTAAGGACTGCCCTAGCCGCCGGCGATTGCGGCGACGACCCTGATCGTCTCGCCGCCGCTGAGCGCGGTCTCGATCCCGCTGCCGGCGCGGATGTCCTCGCGCTCGACGTAGACGTTCACGAGCGGCCGCAGCTCCCCGCGCTCGTCGAAGAGCAGGTCGCGCACCGGCAGCGCCTCGAGCGCCCCGCGAACCGTCGGCGCCTCGACCTCGAACTCCTTCTGACCGCCCGCCTGATCGGCGAGCAGGCCCGGGACGCGAACGGTTACCACTCCGCGACTTCGACCGAGAGCACGGCCGGCAGGTGCCGCGCCGCCTCGATCCACTCCTCGCCCTCGTTGGGCGAGACGAAGATCGAGCCGCTCTTCGTGCCGAAGTAGATCCCGACCGGGTCGCTCCGATCCGAGGCCATGCCTTCGCGCAGCACCTCGACCCACGCCTGCTCGGGCAGGCCGTTCGTGGCCAGCTCCCAGCTCTGTCCCCCGTCCTCGGTGCGATACACGCCCAGGCGGCCTCCGGTCGTCACCCGGTCCCCGCCCCCGACCTCGCCCTCGGAGCCGCGAACCGAATCCTCGGGGATCACGAAGGCCATGTCCGGCTTCAGGTGGTTGATCGCGATCGGGAAGCCGAACGAGCTCGGCAGGCCGTTGTCCTCGAGCCGCTCCCAGCTCTCGCCCTTGTCGTCGGTGCGGTAGACGCCGCAGTGGTTCTGCTGCCAGAGCCGGCCCTCCTGCTCGGGATGGAGGAGCACCTTGTGGACGCACTGGCCGACCTCCGGGAAACGGTCGTCCTCCATGAAGTCCGCGGCCGTGCCCTTGTTCTTGGGCGACCAGGTCTCGCCGCCGTCGTCGCTGCGGAACACGCCCGCGGCCGAGATCCCGATGTAGACCGTGTTCGGGTCGGTCGGGGTGAATCTGGATCGAATGCGTGCACATCCCGCCGGCGCCGGGGTTCCAGCGCTCTCGGGTCTCATGCTGGATCAGGCTCATGACCGGTTCCCAGGTCTCGCCTCGGTCGTCCGAGCGGAAGAGCAGGCCGGGAGCCGCCGCCGAGCCAGAGCGTGTCGCCGTGCCCGGGCTCGACGTGCCAGGTCTTCTCGAGCGTGAGACCCGTGTCCTCGGGCAAGCCGAGGCCTTCGCTTCGCTCCCAGGTCTTTCCGCCGTCGCTCGAGCGCTGCACCGTCGCGCCGTAGACGAAGTTGTTCGCGGCCGCGAACAGCGTTCCGTCGTGCTCGGTCGCGTGGAAGATCTCCCAGCCCGAAAGCGACGGCTCTTCGACCGTCCAGTTCGCGGCGATCTTCGTCCCCGCGGAGCACGAACAGGCCCTTGCGAGTGCCGACCAGAATCGAGGCAGCCATCGCTCGCTAGCCTACTCAAGAAGTGGCCGGGCTCACGGACAAGCAGGCGCAGCTCTTCCTCGGCAAGAACTTCGGCGCCGTCGCGACCATCCGGCGCCGACGGGACGCCGCACGTGACGCCCGTCTGGGTCGACTACGACGGCGAGCACGTCCTGTTCAACACTGCGACCGGCCGCGCCAAGTGGCACCACATGCAACGCGATCCGCGGGTCACGATCGAGGTCTACGCGCAGGACGACCCGTACGACTACGTGACCGTCACGGGGCCGGTCGAGCTCGAGGAGGGCGAGGCGGCCGACCGGCACATCGACAAGCTCTCCGAGAAGTACACGGGCAACCCCAAGTTCCAGAGCCACCGGCCGGGCGAGCGCAGGGTGATCGTCCGAGTCACGCCCGAGCGCGTCTCTTGATCTCGATCTGCGAGGTCGGCCCGCGCGACGGGCTCCAGAACGAACGCGACGTGCTGCCTCCCGAGACCCGCGCCGAGCTCGTGAACAAGCTCGCCGCCGCCGGGCTGCCGGTCGTCGAGGCGGTCAGCTTCGTCAGCGCGGAGCGCGTGCCGCAGATGGCCGGCGCCGAGGAGGTCGTCGACGGAATCGAGCGGCGCGACGGAACGGTCTACGCGGGGCTTGCGCTGAACGAGAAGGGCTACGACCGGCTGCGCGAGGCGGCGCTCGACGAGGTGCGCTTCGCCCTCGCCGCGACGGAGAGCTTCAGCCGGCGGAACGCGAACGCGTCGGTCGACGAGGCCGCGGCCGCAGCGAAGCAGGTTCTCGCGCGCGCGCGCGAGGACGGCGTGCGCTCGACGGTGACGATCAGCGTCGCCTTCGGCTGCCCGTTCGAGGGGCGGGTCGATCCCGCGAAGGTCGTCGAGCTCGCGAGCAGGCTCTCGTCGGCCGACGAGGTCGTCCTGGCGGACACGATCGGCGTCGCCACGCCCAAGCAGGTCCGCGGCCTGATCGAGGACAGCGGCGCCAGGGGCTTCCACGGCCACAACACGCGCAACACGGGCTTCGCCAACGCCTACGCCGCGCTCGAGGGCGGGGCGACGACCCTCGACTCCTCGATCGGCGGCCTCGGCGGCTGCCCGTTCGCGCCCAAGGCGACCGGGAACATCGCCACCGAGGACCTCGTCTACATGCTCGAGGGCGACGGCGTCGAGACCGGGGTCGACCTCGACGCACTGATCGCGATCTCGCAGTGGCTCGAGGGGCTGCTCGGCCGGCAGCTCGAGGGCCAGCTCTACCGAGCCGGCGCTAGCTCCGCCAGCGCGTAGAGCGTCAGCGGGTGCCCGCCCAGCTCCGCCTCGCCTTCAGGCTCCATCCCGAGGTTCCGTGCGACTCCGATCGAGCGGACGTTGTCGGGATAGATGAGCGCGATCAACCGCTCGAAGCCGAGCTCTCCGAGCGCCCAGTCTCGGACTGCGGTCGCCGCCTCCGTCGCGAGCCCCTGGCCCCAGTAGTCCCGACCGAACAGGTAGGCGATCTCGATCTCGATCGGGCCCGTCGGCCTCGTCCAGCCTCGTGATCGACCAGTCGGACGGATCCCAGACGTTCAGGCCCGCGCGGCCGACGAGAGCCCCGTCCTCCTTGCGCTCGACGCCGAAGTGCCCGAATCCCTGCCGCTCGAAGGTCTCGATCATCCACTCGAGCGACTCGCGTGCCTGATCCCGAGTTCGCGCGCCGCCCGCGCCGATGTAGCGCATCGTCTCGGGATCGGCGACGAAGCGAGCGATGTCGTCGAGGTCGTCGAGCGTCAGCGGCCGGAGCACGAGCCGCTCCGTCTCGAGCCGCACGGCTAGACGGCGATCTGCGCCCTGTGCGCGAAGTTGAAGACGGAGAAGAAGCGATCCAGGCCCGCCGGCTTCCCGGTCTCGATCGACACTCGCCCGTCGGCGAGCGCGGCCCGGGGATCGAGCTCGCCGGAGGCGAGGCCGAAGAACGTCTCCCGGTCGGTTGCGAAGTCGAGATCCGCCTCGTCGCTCGCGCCGCTCTCGACGTGAACCTTGCCGTCGTCGAGCTGCACGGTGTAGACGTCGTCGGCGACCCGCACGACGTAGGTGGCGGTCACGCCCCGTGCCGCCTCGGGGTCGAGCAGCGCCGCGAAGGCGTTCAGGCCCCAGTCGGGATAGAAGTCCTCGTTCGGAGTGGGGGGCGGAGCGAGCGCGCGCCCCAGCGGGCGAGCGCGTAGAGCGGCTCCTCGAGCTCGCTGCCGTACTCCGTCAGCTCGTAGACGGTCGATGCGGCCGGCGGCGGAAGCTTGCGCTTGCGCACGACGCCGCCCTCCTCGAGCTCCTTCAGGCGCGCGGCGAGGATGTTCGTCCCGATCCCGGGCATCCCCTCGAGCAGGTCCGTGTAGCGCTTCGGGCCCTTCAGGAGCTCGCGGACGACGAGCAGCGCCCAGCGCTCACCGACCAGGCCGAGCGCGTGACAGACGGGGCAGTACTGGTCGTAGCGCTTGCTCATGAGCCGATTGTAGCGCAGATCTTCACATTTAGAAGTGGATACTTGCAAAAAGAAAGTTCATTGTGTTAGGTTGCAAGCTAGTGACCGCTAACGGAGAAAGGAAAAGGACCGTGATCGCATCAGCTCGACGCAAGTGGTACGGGCTGGCGCTGCTTCTGCTCGTGCAGTTCATGGTCGTGCTGGACATCGCGATCGTGAACGTCGCGCTGCCCTCGATCCAGGTCGACCTGGGCTTCTCCCAGGAGAACCTCCAGTGGGTGATCAGCGCCTACGCGCTGTTCTTCGGCGGCTTCCTCCTGCTCGGAGGGCGCGCCGCTGACCTGCTCGGACGACGCCGGCTGTTCCTCGCCGGAGTCGTGCTCTTCACCACCGCTTCGCTCGTCTCCGGGCTCTCCTGGAGCGAAGGCCCGCTGATCGGCGCGCGCGCCTTCCAGGGGCTCGGCGCGGCAATCATCACGCCCGCGGCTCTCTCGATCCTCATGACGACCTTCGCCGAGGGCAAGGAGCGCAACGCAGCCCTCGGCGCCTGGGGTGGCGTCGGGGCGTTCGGCGCAGTCGCCGGCGTCCTGCTCGGCGGCGTCCTCACCGACCTTCTGAGCTGGGAGTGGATCTTCTTCGTCAACGTTCCGGTCGGCCTGCTCGCTCTCGTGCTCGCGCCGTTCCTGCTCAACGAGAGCCGTGACGCGACCGCCGAGAGCTTCGACGTGCCAGGTGCGGTGCTCGTCACGAGCGGGCTCGTCACCCTCGTCTACGCCATCACGCAGGCGAACAACTTCGGCTGGACCTCGCCGACGACGATCGGGCTCTTCGCCGCCGCCGCGGCGCTCATCGGCGGCTTCCTGGCCTGGGAGGCCCGCGCCAAGGATCCGCTGATGCCGTTCTCGATCTTCCGGCTGCGCACGCTCGTCGGTGCGAACATCGCCGGGCTCATCCTCGGGACGGCGTTGTTCGGGATGTTCCTGATGCTCACGCTGTACATGCAGCAGGTGCTCGGCTACTCGGCGATGAAGACGGGCGTCGCCTACCTGGCAGTGGCCGGCACGGCGATCGTCACGTCGGGCGATCGCCGCCCAGCTCGTCAACCGCGTCGGCGTCAAGCCGGTGCTCATCATCGGGATGACCGCCCTGACCGGAGGACTCGTCTGGTTCACGCAGGTCTCGGTCGGCGGCTCCTACTGGACCGACCTCTTCCCGGGGTTCCTGATGGTCGCCGTCGGGCTCGGCTTCTCGTTCGTGCCGATCTCGATCGCCGCGCTCGCCGGCGTGCAGCCGGCCGAGGCGGGGCTCGCGTCCGGGCTGCTGAACACGTCGCAGCAGATCGGCGGCGCGCTCGGCATCGCCGTGCTCTCCGCGATCGCGACGTCCACGACGGAAAGCGATGTCTCGACGGGCACCGCGCCCGCGTTCGCGCTGACGAACGGGTTCCAGGACGCGTTCATCGCGGGCGCGATCGTCGCCTTCGTCGGCGTCCTGGTCTCGATCTTCGTCGTCAGCCGGCGGGACCTGGTGCAGGAGGAAGTGCCCGAGCCCGCGTTCGAGGCGGCCGCGTAGTTCGTTCGAGTGGGCCGCCGGTCGGACCCGGCGGCCCACTCAGAACACGAAGGTCTTCACGAGCCAGATGATGATCACGATCGTCAGGACGACGAGCAGCAACTGAATCAGGCCGCTGACCGTGTACCGGAGGGTGTCGACCTGGGCCTTCGACTTCCCTCTCGTGCTCTCCGCGGGGTTGAACGACCTCGCGATCATCTCCTCGACGTGGCGCTCGATCCGGTCGCCGAGCTCGTCCGAGGCGCTCTTCGGAGCATCGGTCTTCAGAGGCGGGAAGCTCTGGTCGCCGTCGATCGCGAGCTGGTAGATCCGCTCGTGCTGGACGTCCTTCAGGTCTTGCTGTCCGAGGTCGACGACGGAGACGCCTTCCGGGAGGTCGTTCCCGAGCAGGGCGCGCGTCGTCTCGGAGACCAGGATCTGCCCACCGTGTCCCGCCGAGCAGATGCGCGCGGCGCGGACGACGTCGAGCCCGAGGTACCCCTCCTCGCCCACCGACGGCTCGCCCGTGTGCAGGCCCATCCGCACGCGGACTTCTTTGTCCTCGGGCCAGGAGTGGCCGGCGAGGGCGCGCTGAGCTGCGACCGCGCCGGCCACGGCGTCCCGCGCTCGCGTGAACGAGTAGAAGAAGGCGTCCCCCTGCGTGTCGACCTCCGTGCCGCCCTTTTCGCCGAGCTCATCTCTGAGGAGCCGGCGGTGGTCGCGGACGACCTCGCCGTAGGCGTCACCGAGCTCCTGGAGCAGCCGGGTCGAGCCCTCGATATCGGTGAACAAAAACGTGATCGTCCCGCTGGGGAGCACATTCATGCGCGTGAGTGTATGGTCGAGGACGCGTGAACGCAGCCGCGCCTGATCCTCGCCGCTGGAAAGCGCTGATCCTGATCTGCACCGCGATCTTCGTCGTGGTGCTCGACATCGCGATCGTCAATGTCGCGCTGCCGACGATCCAGGACGACCTGAACTTCGCGGAGCGGAACCTGCAGTGGGTGATCACCGCCTACGGGCTCACGTACGGCGGCTTCCTCCTGCTCGGCGGGCGCGCGGCCGACCTGATCGGGCGCCGCATCGTGTTCATGATCGGGCTCGGGATCTTCGGCGCCGCCTCGCTCGTCTGCGGGCTCTCGACGTCCTCGGGGATGCTGATCGCAGCGCGCGGCGTCCAGGGCTTCGGGGCGGCGATCGTCACACCGGCCGCGCTCTCGATCATCTCGGTCACGTTCACCGAGGGCAGCGAGCGGAACAAGGCACTCGGAGCATGGGGCGCGGTCGGCGGTAGCGGCGCCGCAGCAGGCGTTCTCATGGGCGGCGTCCTCACCAAGTACCTCGGCTGGGAGTGGATCTTCTGGGTCAACGTCCCGGTGGCCGCGATCGTCCTGATCCTCACGCCGATCTACGTGCGCGAGAGCCGGCGCGAGGACGTCGTCCACGAGTACGACCTGCCCGGTGCGATCAGCGTGACCACGGGCCTGATCCTGCTCGTCTACGCGATCTCGGAAGCGCCGCAGGTCGGGTGGGGGACGTTCCGGACGATCGGCTTGCTCGTGGTCTCGGGTCTGCTCCTCGCGTTCTTCCTGTGGTGGGAGGCGCGCGAGAAGGAGCCGCTGATGCCGCTCTCGATCTTCCGGATCCGCCTCGTCGCCGCGGCCAACCTCGGCGGGTTCCTGCTCGCGGGCGGGTTGTACGGCACCTTCCTCATGCTCACGCTCTACATGCAGCAGGTGCTGCACATGTCGGTGCTCCAGACGGGCGTCGCGTTCCTCGCCACGGCCGGGACCGCCGTTCTGATGGCCGGCCCGGCGCAGGCGCTGACGACCCGCTTCGGCGCAAAACCCGTGCTCATCTTCGGCATGAGCCTGCTCGTGGCCGGCTGCCTCTGGTACACGCAGATCGACTCCGACGGCTCGTACCAGATGGATTTGCTTCCGGGATTCGTCGCGGTCGGCATCGGGATCCCCTTCTCGTTCATCCCGATCACGATCGCGGCGCTCGCCGGCGTCAGCCACGAGAAGGCAGGGCTCGCATCCGGCCTGATCAACACGTCGCAGCAGGTCGGCGGTGCGATCGGGACAGCGGTGCTCTCGACGGTCTTCGTCACGCATTCGCGGACGCTGCTCGAGGAGCGCACGCCGCCGGAGCAGGCGTTGACCCAGGGCTTCGTGTGGGGCTTCTGGGTCGCGCTCGGAATCTGGGCCGCGGGGCTGCTCGCCGCGATCTTCCTCGTCAGGCGCGAGGAGGTCGAGCAACCGGCCGCGGTCGAGCTGCCCGCCTCGAACTGAGCGGGCTCCCGGTCACCGGCCTCAACGAGCTCGTGCTCGAGGTCGCCGACCTCGACGCGGCCGTGGCGTTCTACTCCGAGTCGCTCGGCCTTCCGCTCGTAGCGCGCTCGGAGAATCGAGCCTGGTTCCATGTCGGTGAGCGCTCGCGGATCGGCCTCTGGACGCCGCAAGTCGGGATCGCCGGCGGTCGAGGCGGGGCGCACGTGCACTACGCGATGCACGTCGAGGCTGCGGACTACGCCTCGGCGGTCCAGCACCTACGGGACGCGGGGCTCGACCCGCACGAGGAGCACTTCGAGGAGAACGGCACGCGCGCCGCGTACGTCACCGATCCGGACGGCAACGTCGTCGAGCTCTGGACCTGGCCCGGCTCGGGCTAGCGCCGAGGCCAGGACCGCACGCGGCGCCACGTCCGCGCTGCCGTCGTCCGAACGCATCAGCTCGATGTCGAACCTCGTTCCGTTGTCGCGGACGAGGAGATACGACGTCTTTGGAGAGACGACCCAGCCCGAGTACCCCTCGCGCGACTCGGGCGAGGTGGTGCTCAATGCGTGCCAGTGCCGGCCGCCATCCGCGGTCCGATACGAGTTTTCCCGGTCCTCCCACAGCAGCCCGTCGCCTGAGGCGAGCATGCTCATCCCACGCGGATACCCGGAGCCGAAGAGACCGCCTGCCCGGCCGACTCCGGTCCTGAGGAGCAAGCGCCAGAGCCGGCCACCAGACCGCGTTTCGTAGAGGGCACGGGCCTGTTGCCCGGTTCCCGGCTGCCCTTTGCACAGCAGCCATCCGTGCCGCGGCGTTGCAAAGGAGAGGATCGCGGAGCGGTTGAGCAAGCGGCCGCATGGGAGTCGATCGCGCCTCCAGGTTGCCCCTCCGTTCCGGCTGCGCCTCAACTGGATGCGGTGCTCGAGACCACTAAGGGCATACGCAATGCGTCGGCGTCGGAAATGAGAACTCGTCGAGCCGGGCCGTGCCGGGCAAGGTGCGCCAGGTCGAACCTCCGTCCGGGCTGTAGCGAAGTCCTCGTGACGTCTGGACCCAGGCGTCCCTCGTCCCGCGCACGACGTAGACACCGCCGAGCCGCGGCTCGTCGCGCCGGACCAACCAAGTTCTCCCGCCGTTGCTCGTAGTCGCGATCTTCCCCAGGCAGCTCACGTGGCCGCACGCGCCGAACGTCGCGATTCCGTGCTGCGCGTCCCAGAAGGCAATCGACTGGGGTACGAACGGCGAGGGCGGCGCAGCGCGGGCGTCACTCGAGAGGAGAAGGGCGCAGGCGAGGATCAGGAACCCGGCGCGCATGGGCAGAGTATGGGCATGAATCGCCTCGCTCAGGAGACGAGCCCGTACCTGCTCCAGCACGCGGACAACCCGGTCGACTGGTACCCCTGGGGCGACGAGGCGTTCGAGCGGGCGAGGGCCGAGGACAGGCCGGTGCTGCTCTCGGTCGGGTACGCGGCCTGCCACTGGTGCCACGTCATGGAGCACGAGTCGTTCGAGGACCACGAGACGGCAGCGCTGATGAACGAGCGCTTCGTGAACATCAAGGTCGACCGCGAGGAGCGGCCCGACGTCGACTCGCTGTACATGGACGCGGTCGTCGCGCTCACCGGCCACGGCGGCTGGCCGATGACCGTCTTCCTCACGCCCGAGGGCGAGCCGTTTCTCGGCGGGACGTACTACCCGCCCGAGCCGCGCCACGGGCTGCCGAGCTTCCGCCAGGTGCTCGAGGCGGTCTCGGGCGCCTACCGCGACCGGCGCGGCGACATCGCGAGCCAGGCTTCCGCGGTGGTCGATGCCGTACGACGGTCGGCCGAGCTGGCGCCGTCGGCCGATCCGCTCACGGAAAGCATGCTCGGCGAGGCGACCAGAGCCCTGGCGCGCCAGTTCGACCGCGAGTGGGGAGGCTGGGGCGGCGCGCCCAAGTTCCCGCAGGCCTCGACGCTCGAGTTCCTGCTCCGCATGCACCTGCGCGGCGACGAGGACGCGCTGCCGATGGTGCGGACGACACTCGACGCGATGGCCGCGGGCGGGATGTACGACCTCGTCGGCGGCGGCTTTCACAGGTACTCGGTCGACGGGGCGTGGCTCGTCCCGCACTTCGAGAAGATGCTGTACGACAACGCGCTCCTCGCCGCGGCGTATCTCCACGCCTGGGCGGTCACGGGCGAGGAGCGGTATCGCCTCGTGACGGAGGAGACGCTCGACTACATGCTCCGCGAGCTGCGGCTCCCGGAGGGCGGCTTCGCCTCGGCGCAGGACGCGGACACCGAAGGGGTGGAAGGGCTGACGTTCACGTGGACGGCCGAAGAAGGCGTGCGCGAGGAGCTGCTGCAGCCGTTCGAGGACGGGCGCTCGGTCATCCGCGGGGATCTGAGCGAAGAGGAGCGCGCGCGGCTGTTCGAGATCCGCGAGCGGCGCCCGAAGCCGCTGCGCGACGACAAGGCGATCGCGTCCTGGAACGGGCTCGCCCTCGCGGCGCTGGCCGAAGCGGCGCGCCGGCTCGACCGCGCCGACTACCTCGAGGCCGCCCGCGCGCTCGGCGAGTTCCTGCTCGGCCCGCTCTCGAACGACGACCGTCTGCACCGCACCTTTCGAGCGGGCGAGGCCAAGGGCACCGGCTACCTCGAGGACTACGCCGATGTCGCGCACGGGCTGCTCGAGCTGCACGTCGCGACGGGAGACCTTCGCTGGCTCCGCGAGGCGAACCGCCTGGCCCGCCTCGCGGTCGAGCTCTTCGGTGACGATCTGCACGGCGGCTTCTTCCTCTCGCCCGCCGACGGCGAGCAGCTGGTCGCGCGCAAGAAGGATCTCGAAGACCACCCGACACCGTCCGGGAACTCGATGCTCGCGTACGTCCTGCTCCGCCTCGCGCGGATCTACGGCGACGACGAGCTCGAGAAGCGGGCCGTCGGAGTCTTCCGCCTCGTCCACGGCGCCCTCACGCGAGCTCCGTCCGCCTTCGGCCACGCGCTCACCGCGCTCGAGCTCCACTTCTCACCGCCGCGCGAGCTGGCGATCGTCGGCCCGGTCGACTCCCCGGTCGCGCGAGCCGCGCTCGAGCGGTTCCAGCCCGACACGGTCGTCGCCGTCGGCCCGGCCGACGACGTCCCGCTCCTGGCCGGAAAGGGCCTGGTCGACGGAAAGCCGGCCGTCTACGTGTGCGAGAACTTCGCCTGCCAGGCGCCGGTCACGTCGAACGAAGCTTTCACAGCCTCCTAACAGAACCCTCACGCTTTCTCGGAAGACTCCCCGCATGGCAGCCTCGACTCGGTGGATCGTCCTGGCAGCCCTCGCCGCAGGGATTGCATCGGTGGGCGCGCTGAACGGCGCAGCCTCGTCCGGCAAGTCGCAGGCCACGACCCGCCCCAACGTCATCGTCTTCGAGACGGACGACCAGACGGTCGAGTCGATGCGCGTCATGCCGAACGTGAAGTCGCTGATCGCCGACCAGGGCGTCACGTTCGACAACAGCTTCGTCTCCTACTCGCTCTGCTGCCCGTCGCGCGCGACCTTCCTGACCGGGCAGTACGCGCACAACCACGGCGTCATGGGCAACGCGGCGCCGAACGGCGGCTACTACAAGCTCGACTCCTCCAACACGCTTCCCGTCTGGCTGCAGCGCGCCGGCTACCAGACGATTCTCCTCGGCAAGTACCTGAACCAGTACGGCACGAAGAACGCCCGCGAGATCCCGCCCGGCTGGGGCCAGTGGTACGGGACGCCGGATCCGTCGACCTATCGCTACCGCAACTACACGATCAACGAGAACGGCACCCTCGTGAATTTCGGGACCGCCGCGTCCGACTACAAGACCGACGTCGAAGCGCGCCTGGGCAGCGACTTGATCGCGCGTCAGGCCGCAGATCCCCGGCCGTTCTTCATGTGGGTCACGTTCGTCGCGCCGCACTCGGGCGCGCCGAAGGATCCCGACGACCCGAGCGGGATCTCGACCCCGTCACCGGCTCCTCGCCACCGGAACCATTTCGTCAACGAGCCGCTCCCTGCGCCGCCGTCGCTGAACGAGGCCGACGTCTCCGACAAGCCGGCCGGGATCCGCAATCGTCCCGCGCTGACTCCGGCCAGGCTCCGCGCGATCCGCGAGAACTACCAGCAGCGCCTCGAGTCGCTCCTCGCGGTCGACGAGGCGATCGGCCAGATGATGAACCAGCTGGCGGCGACCGGAAAGCTCGACAACACCTACATCATCTTCACGTCGGACAACGGCTTCATGCACGGCGAGCACCGCGTGCCGCAGGGCAAGATCGTGCTCTACGAGCCGTCGATCCGCGTCCCGCTGATCGTGCGCGGCCCGGGGCTCCCGGCCGGGCAGCACCGCTCGCAGTTCGTCGCGAACACGGACCTCGCCCCGACGATCGTCCAGGCGACCGGCGCGCAGCCGGGCCGCGTCATGGACGGGCGCTCGCTGATCCCGTTCGCCAAGGACAAGCTCCTGCAGTCGGGCCGCGACATCCTGCTCGAGACTCCCACGTACGCAGGCATCCGCTCGCCGAACTGGCTCTACGCGGAGTACACGAACGGCGAGAAGGAGCTGTACCAGCTCGCGCGCGACCCGTTCGAGCTGAACAGCCAGCACAACAATCCGGCGTTCGACGCGATGAAGACGAACCTCGCCAACCGCCTCGCGCGCCTCCGCCAGTGCAAGGGCTCGGTCTGCCGCCGCGGGCCGCAGCTCGCTCTCACGAAGCGGCTGCAGCATCCCCGCGGCGTGCGTAACTGCCGGTCGACACGTATCGCGTACAGGGTCGGCGGCCCGTCGTCGAAGAAGATCGCCGCCGTCCTCTTCTACATCGACGGCCACTTGCTCAAGCGCGACCGTCGGCGCCCGTTCACCGCGCTCGTGCCCAAGCGGCTCGCGAAGCCGGACGGCTCGCTCGTCGAGGCCGTGATCACGCTCGGCGACTCGCGACGCCTGACGCTCGGGCACCGCATCGTCGGCTGCGCCTTCTAGTCCGAGGCGGACATAGGAATCCCGCGGTGCGAGTCGCGACGCTACCGCGCGCCGAACTTCGTCTTCACCGAGCACGAGTTCGAGCTCCCGCTCGACCACTCGCAGCCCGACGGGCGTGACGATCACCGTCTTCGCCCGCGAAGTCGTCGTCCCCGAGCGCGAGCACGACGATCTTCCGTGGCTCGTGTTCTTCCCGGGCGGCCCCGGGAGCGAGGCGCCCCGGCTCCTGAAGCTCGTCTCGGAAACCTGGTGGGATCGCGCGCTGAAGGACTACCGGCTGCTGCTCATCGACCAGCGCGGCACGGGCCGCTCGACGCCGGTCGGGCCGCTGCCCGGGATGTCACCCGAGGAACAGGCCGAGTACCTGACGCACTTCCGGGCCGACTCGATCGTGCGCGACGCGGAGGCGATCCGCCGGGAGCTCGGGGTCGAGAAATGGAGCGTCCTCGGCCAGAGCTTCGGCGGCTTCTGCGTGGTCTCGTACCTGTCTCTTGCGCCGGAAGGGCTCGCCGAGGCGTTCGTCACGGGCGGCCTGCCTCCGCTCGACCGTCACCCGGACGACGTCTACCGCAAGACCTACGAGCGCGCCCGCGCGAAGAACGCCGCCTACTACGAGCGATATCCCGAGGACCGCGACCGTGTCCGCGAGATCGCCGAGCGGCTCGAAGCCGAGGACGTCCGGCTCCCGACCGGAGACCGACTGACGGTTCGCCGCTTCCGCCAGCTGGGGAACATGCTGGGGATGAGCTACGGCGCCGAGCAGCTGCACTACATCCTCGAGCTCCCGTTCGGCTCACCCGCGTTCCTGCACGACGTGCAGGCGCCGATGCCGTTCGAGCGCAACCCGATCTATGCGGTCATCCACGAGGCCTGCTACGCCCCGGGGGTCGCGACCCGCTGGTCGGCCGAGCGCGTCTTTCCCGACGACCTGCGCGACGACCCGACGTTCCTCACCGGCGAGCACATCTACCCCTGGATGTTCGAGGACTACGGGGCCCTGCGGCCGCTCGCCGAGGCCGCCGAGATCCTCGCGGAGCACGAGTGGCCCGACCTCTACGACCCCGAGCGGCTGGCCGAGAACGAGGTTCCTGCCGCGGCTGCGATCTACGCCGAGGACATGTACGTCGAGCGCGAGCTCTCCGAGGAGACCGCCGCCCGCATCCGCGGCCTGCGCCCCTGGGTCACGAACGAGTACGAGCACGACGGCCTGCGCTCGAACGGGGAGGCCGTCCTCGGCCGCCTCTTCGACCTGGTTCAAGGACGCGCGTAGGTGGCCCTTCTCGAGCTGCGGGACGTCACCCAGCGGTTCGGCGGCGTCGTCGCGCTCGACGAGGTGTCGTTCGAGGTCGAGGAAGGCGAGATCGCGGGGTTGATCGGGCCGAACGGCGCCGGCAAGACGACGGCCTTCAACGTGATCACGCGCCTCTACAAGCCGGAGTCCGGTGACGTGCTCCTCGACGGCAAGAGCATCCTGCGCACTCCTCCGTACAGGGTCGTCCGGCGCGGGGTGGCCCGCACGTTCCAGAACGTCGAGCTCTTCCAGACCATGAGCGTGCTGGACAACGTCCGCGTCGGGGCGCACGGGCGCCGCTCGGAGCGGGGTCGCGCGCAGAAGATGCTCGAGTACGTGGGGATCGGGGGCATCGCGGAGCGCCCCGTCTCGGGCCTTCCGTACGCGACCCAGAAGCGGATCGAGCTCGCACGCGCGCTCGTCTCGGAGCCTCGCCTCCTGCTCCTCGACGAGCCGGCGGGCGGCCTGAGCCACGAGGAGGTCGAAGGGCTGGCCGACTTCATCAGGGGCACGCGCAAGGAGTTCGGCGTGACCGTGCTGCTCGTCGAGCACCACATGAATCTCGTGATGCGGATCTCGGACTCGGTGACGGTGCTCGACTTCGGGAGGAAGATCGCGGGCGGCGCGCCGGCCGACGTGCAGCGCGACCCGGCCGTGATCGAGGCCTACCTCGGGACGGCCGACTAGGTGCCGCTCCTCGAGCTCGAGAACGTGGAGGCGCGCTACGGCGCAGTCCAGGCGCTGCACGGCGTCTCGCTGAGCGTGGGGGAGCGCGAGGTCGTGGCGGTGCTCGGCGGGAACGGCGCGGGCAAGACGACGACGCTGAGGGCCGTCTCGGGCCTCGTGTCGACCTCGGGCCAGGTTCGCTTCGGCGGAGAGCGCATCACGGGCGCTTCGCCGGAGCGGGTCGCGCGCGCCGGGATCGCGCACGTCCCCGAAGGACGCGGCCTCTTCAACGAGCTCTCGGTGTACGACAACCTCCGGCTCGGCGCGTACCTCCAGCGCGACGGATTCGACGAAGGCTACGAGCGCGTCCGGGCGCACTTCCCCTGGCTCGAACGCCGGCGCGACCAGCAGGCGGGAACGCTCTCCGGCGGCGAGCAGCAGATGCTCGCCGTCGCGCGTGCTCTGATGGCGCGCCCCAAGCTGCTGCTCCTCGACGAGCCCTCGCTCGGCCTCGCGCCGCTCATCGTCCGCGAGATCTTCCGGATCATCGGCGACCTGAACGAGGAGGAGGGCCTCGCGGTCCTCGTCGTCGAGCAGAACGCGAAGCTCGCGCTGCGCTCCTCGAGCCGCGCCTACGTGCTCGAGGTGGGGCGGGTCGCGCTCGAAGGCCCGAGCCCGGAGCTGGCCGAGAACGAATCGGTGCGGAAGGCGTACCTGGGGTATTGACCGAGTTCCTGCAACAGGTCGTGGCGGGGCTCGCGTCGGGGTCGATCTACGCGCTGCTCGCGCTCGGGATCGTGATCATCTACCGCTCGACCGGGATCGTGAACTTCGCGCAGGGCGAGATGGCGACGTTCACGACCTTCATCGCGTGGACGCTCGTCGATCACGGGCTCAGCTACTGGGTCGCGTTCGCGTTGACGCTCGTGATCGCGTTCGCGGGCGGGATCGCGCTCGAGCGGACGATCGTCCGGCGGGTCGAGGGCGGGCCGGTGATCACCGCGGTCATCCTCACGATCGGCCTCTTCATCCTGCTCGGCGGCCTCTCGAACTGGATCTGGAAGGCCGAGGTGCGCGCGTTCCCGCCGGACCGGCCGTTCCCGACGAGCGCCTGGGACCTCGGCGGAGTCGCGATCTCGAAGCAGGACGCGGGGATCCTCGCGATCACCGTCGTGCTCGTCGTCGCGCTCTGGGCGCTGTTCCAGCTCACGAAGCTCGGGCTCGCCCTGCGCGCCTCGGCCCTGAACCCGACCGCGAGCCGGCTCGTCGGGATCCGCGTGGGATGGATGCTCGCGCTGGGCTGGGGGCTCGCCGCCGCGCTCGGAGCCGTCGCCGGCCTCTTCACCGCGGCCGCCAACCCGCCGCTCGACCCGAACATGATGCGGCCGGTCCTCATCTACGCCCTCGCCGCGGCCGTCCTCGGCGGTCTGGAGAGCCCGATCGGCGCGATCATCGGCGGCCTCGCGATCGGGGTCCTCCTGAACCTCGTCGTCACGTACGACACGCACATCCGGCTCGACCTCGACCGGATGCGGATCCCGATCGCGTTCCTGATGATCCTGATCGTGCTCCTCGTCCGGCCGTCCGGGCTCCTCGGCCGATCGGCGGTGCGCCGTGTCTAGGCTGGCCACGGTCCGGGCCGCCGTCACCGCGGTCGCGCTCCTCGCGGGGATCGTCCTCATGTACTTCGCCCCGCACGCGGACCGGATCGGCTACATCAAGGGCGCCCAGCTGGGGACGTACTTCATCGCCATCCTCGGGCTGAACATCGTCACCGGGTACACGGGCCAGATCTCGCTCGGCCACGGGGCGTTCATGGCCATCGGCGGGTACACGACCGCGATCCTCGTCAGCGAGCACGGCGTCCGCGACCTCTGGACGATCCCGATCGCGGCGCTCGTCGCGGGGCTCGCCGGATTCATCGTGGGCGTCCCCGCCCTGCGGCTGTCCGGCCTCTACCTCGCGCTCGCCACGTTCGGGCTCGCGCTCGCGATGCCGGCGATCCTCAGCTGGGACAAGCTCGACGCGGTCACGAAGAGCGGCCACGAGATCCAGCTCTTCAACAGCCCGCACCTGCTCGGCAAGGGCTTCGAGGACGTGCACTTCCTCGGGCGCACGCTGCCCTTCAACCACGCCGTCTACTACCTGACCTGGGGCATCGCGCTCGTCCTGCTCGTCGTCGCCTGGTTCGTCCTGCGAGGCGCTCCCGGCCGGGCGTTCCGGGCCGTGCGGGACAGCGAGCTGGCCGCGACCTCGTCCGGCATCCACGTCGCCAAGTACAAGACGCTCGCCTTTGCGATCAGCGCGGCCTATGCCGGGATCGCCGGCTCCCTGTTCGTGATCGCCCTCGCGTTCGCCGACCCGCAGTCGTTTCCGGCCACGCTCTCGCTGACGCTTCTCGTCGGCGCGGCCGTCGCGGGGCTCGGATCGCTGTGGGGCGTGCTCGCCGGAGCCGCGTTCGTCCAGTTCCTGCCCGACTTCGCGGTGCACATCTCCAAGGCGCAGGGCGTTCCCGACACGGTCTACGGCGCGGCGCTGATCCTGATCGTCCTCCTGCTCCCGACCGGGGTCGCCGGAGGCCTGAGACGTGCTTTCAGCCCGCTAACAACTCGGCTATACACTCGGTCTCAGTCCCAGTGAGCCGCGTTTTCCTCATCGCAACTGCAGCGCTTCTCGTGCTCGGAATCCCGGTCGCCTTCGGCGGCACGCAGGCCGACCCCGGGATCACGCCGACCTCGATCCACATCGGCGGCACCGTCCCGCTGAGCGGCTCCGCCCAGGCGTTCCAGTCGGTCGCCAAGGGCGCCGACGCCTACTTCAAGTACGTCAACGCGCGCGGCGGCGTGAACAAGCGGAAGATCAACTACGAGTACCTCGACGACGAGTACATCCCGTCGGAGACCGTCCGCCAGACGCGCGTTCTCGTCGAGGACAAGGACGTCTTCGCGATCTTCAACTCGCTCGGCACCGAGCAGAACGAGGCGATTCGCCCGTACCTGAACACGAAGGACGTGCCGCAGCTCTTCGTCGCCACCGGCGGCACGACGTTCGGCCGCGACCGCCAGCAGTACCCGTGGACGATCGCCTACCAGCCGACGTACATCGCCGAAGGGGCCATGTACGGCTCGTACATCCGGCGAACCCAGCCGAAGGCGAAGATCGCGATCCTCTATCAGGACGACAGCTACGGCGGCGACCTCGTCAAGGGCCTCGAGCGCGGGCTCGGCCCCAGGAAGTCGAACATCGTCTCGCGGGTCAGCTACGGGGCGACCGAGGACAACGTCCAGTCCCAGATCGCGCGCCTGCGCTCGTCGAAGGCCGGGATCCTGATGCTGTTCGCGACGCCGAAGTTCGTGATCCAGGCCTACCAGTACGTGAACGGGCTCGGCTGGAAGCCGAAGATCTTCGTGAACGCGGTCTCGAGCGCGTCGAACGTGATGGTGCTCTCCTCGAGCCAGGGGAAGAACAAGCGCGTCGAGGGCTCGATCTCGATCGTCTTCCTCAAGGATCCGAACGACCCGAAGTGGGCGAAGGACCCGGCCGTCCTGCTCTACCGCAAGATCATGAAGAAGTACGCGCGCGGCGCGAACATCAAGGACGTCTACAACCTGTACGGGATGTCCGTCGCGTTCACGTTCGTCGACGCGCTGAAGCACGCGGGCAAGAGCCCGACCCGCGCCTCGTTGATGCGGGCGGCCACGCACCTGAACGAGCGCAACAACCCGTTTCTCCTGCCGCGGATGTCGGTGCGCACGACCTCGACCGACCACTACCCGCTCGACCAGGCGCGGCTGCAGCGCTGGCACAACGGGCGCTGGATCTCCTTCGGCGGCCTGCTGAAGGCAAAGAGCTAACGCGGTCCAAAGCTCGATCGATCCTCGGCGGCGCGGGCTTCATCGCGGTCGGCGGGCCGACGATCGTCGCGGGGCTCGTGCCGTGGCTGCTGACGCGCTGGGATGCGGACGAGCAGCCGGCCGCGCTCCGCGTGCTCGGGGTCGTCCTCGCTGATCGCAGGAGGGGCGCTCGTCCTCGAGACGACCGCGCGCTTCGCGCTCCACGGCCGCGGCACGCCTGCGCCGTGGGCTCCGCCGGAGCGGTTCGTCGAGCGCGGCTCCTACACGGTTCGTGCGCAGCCCGATGTACCTCGGCGTGCTGCTGCTGATCGTGGGGCAGGCGCTTCTGCTCGGCCGCGAGATCCTCTTCGCCTGGGCCGCAGCGGCGTGGCTCATGTTCACGGCCTTCCTCGTCTTCTACGAGGAGCCGGGGCTACGCCGCCGGTTCGGCGCCGACTACGACGACTACCGGCGGCGCGTCCACCGCTGGATCCCTAGTCGGCCCACCAGTCCTGCTCGGTCACCGCGTCGCCCGGGCCACCCGGAGAGCCGATAGCGATCAGCTCCGCCCCCTCGGGCCCGGCCTCGAACCCGCGCATCGTGTCCTTGTGGATACGGATCGCGTCCCAGGGCTTCAGCTCGTGGATCTCGTCGCCCACCTTGACGCGGAGGGTCCCGTCGAGGACGAGGAAGACCTCCTCCTGCGTCTTGTGCGTGTGGCCCCACGGCACGCGCAGGTTCGGCGCGAGCTTCTGGTAGGTCAGTCCGACCAGCTCCGCTTCGAGCGCGACGCGCGCGAAGCGGGCCTCGAACTGGGGTGAGAGACCGAAGTTCGGGGCCTGGTCCTCGACCTCTTTCAAGTTCACGATCGTGTATTCGCTCATGGCGACGATTCTTTCAGCTTGGTACAGTCAGAGAGCAATGCAGCAGGAGCTCCTTCCCTAGCGCAGGAAGCGAACGCGGCGAGAGCCGCGCGGAGCTTCCCATGGGCCTCTCTCAGTGAGAGGCTTTTTTGTACTCGGAGACAGACATGGACACGTACCAGCCGGAGACAATCGAGAAGAAGTGGCAGGAGGTCTGGGAGGCCGAACGGGCCTTCTACGCCCCCAACCCCGAGCCCGGGGCCGAGCCCGAGCGGAAGTTCTACATGCTCGAGATGCTCCCGTATCCCTCGGGGACGCTGCACATGGGGCACGTCCTCAACTACACGCTGGGCGACGTCGTCACGCATTACCGCCGGCGCAACGGGCTGGGACGTCCTGCGCCCGATGGGCTGGGACTCGTTCGGGCTGCCCGCCGAGAATGCGGCGATCCGCGAAGGGCGGCCATCCGAGGGAGATCGTCGAGCGGAACATCGCGCACATCCGCAGCGAGATGCGCCGGCTGGGCTGGGTGATCGACTGGGACCGCGAGGTCGCGGCGCACGAGCCGGAGTACTACCGCTGGACCCAGTGGCTGTTCCTGAAGTTCTTCGAGGCCGGGCTCGCGTATCGCAAGGAGGCGCCCGTCAACTGGTGCCCGAAGGACCAGACCGTCGTCGCGAACGAGTACGTGATCGACGGCCAGCTGCGAGCGCTGCGGCACGCCCGTCATCGCGAAGAACATGGAGCAGTGGTTCTTCCGGATCACGGCCTACGCGGACCAGCTGCTCGAGGATCTGGCGCTGATCGACTGGCCCGAGCAGACCAAGACGATCCAGCGCAACTGGATCGGCCGCTCGGAGGGCGCGGAGGTGCTCTTCCGCGACGAGGAGCTGGACCTGGACATCCCGGTCTTCACGACGCGGCCGGACACGCTGTTCGGCGCGACGTTCTTCGTCGTGGCGCCCGAGCATCCGTTCGTCGAGCAGCTCGGGAACGACGAGGTGCGCGCCTACGCGAGAAAGCGCGCGGCGCGCGTCGGTCGAGGAGCGCCAGACGAAGGAGAAGGACGGCGTCTTCACCGGCCACTACGTCGTGAACCCGGTCAACGGCGAGCGGATCCCGGTCTGGGTCGCCGACTACGTCCTGATGGACTACGGGACGGGCGCGATCATGGCCGTGCCCGCGCACGACGAGCGCGACCGCGAGTTCGCGGAGCGCTACGACCTGCCGATCCGGCCGGTGATCGACGAGGAGGACGGCGTGCTGGTCGACTCCGGCGAGTTCACCGGGGCTGCCCGCCGACGAAGGCACGACGAAGATCGTCGAGTGGCTGCGCAAGAAGGGTCGCGGCGCGTCCGCGATCAGCTACCGCCTGCGCGACTGGTCGTTCTCGCGCCAGCGCTACTGGGGCTGCCCGATCCCGGTCGTCTACTGCGAGGACGACGGCGTCGTCCCGGTGCCCGAGGATCAGCTGCCGCTCGTGCTGCCCGAGGTCGAGGACTACCGGCCCAAGGGCAAGCCGCCGCTCGCCTCGAACGAGGAGTGGATCAACGTGCCGTGCCCGAAGTGCGGCAAGCCGGCGCAGCGCGAGGCGGACACGATGGACACGTTCGTCGACTCGTCCTGGTACTTCCTGCGCTACTGCGACCCGCACAACGACCAGGCGCCGTGGGACCGGCGGCTCGTCGACTACTGGATGCCCGTCGACCAGTACATCGGCGGCATCGACCACGCGACGGGGCACCTGCTCTACTCGCGCTTCTTCATCAAGGCGCTGAACGACTTCGGCCTGCTCGGGCGTCCGCGAGCCGTTCCAGCGGCTGTTCCACCAGGGCTGGGTGCGCCAGGGCGGCACGAAGATGTCGAAGTCGAAGGGGAACGTGATCGGGCCCGACGAGCTGGTGGACATGTACGGGGCGGACGCGGTCCGGACGTACATCCTCTTCATGGGCCCGGCCGATCAGGACATGGAGTGGAGCGAGGACGGCGTCGAAGGCGTCTCGCGCTTCCTGCGCCGGCTGTGGCGGATCGTGAACGAGGTCGCGGAGCAGGCGCCGCAGGGCGACGAGGCGACCGACCTGAGCCGCGCTGCCGCACCGGACGATCGCGCGGGTGACCGACGACATCGACCGCCGCTTCCAGTTCAACACGCCGATCGCGGCGGTCATGGAGCTCGTGAACGAGCTCGGGCCGCTCAGCCGGCGGATCCGGCCGCGCGGTTCGCCGCCGAGACCGCCGTCTCGCTGATCCAGCCGTATGCGCCGCACATCTCCGAGGAGCTGTGGTCGCGTCTGGGGCACGAGCGGCTGTGGGAGCAGCCGTGGCCGCAGGCGGATCCGGCGCTGCTGGAGCGCGAGACGTTCGAGCTCGTGATCCAGGTCAACGGCCGCGTGCGCGACCGGGTCGAGGTCTCGTCGGACATGTCCGAGGAGGAGTTGATCGCGCAGGCGCGCGCGTCGGCTCGGGTTCAGGAGTTCCTGGACGGCAAGGAGATCCGCAAGGAGATCGTCGTCCCCGGGAAGCTCGTGAACCTGGTCGTCGGCTAGCGGAGACCGGTGTCGAGCAGGAAGTCGCGGCGGCGGACGGTGCTCGTCGGGACCGAGGCCGTTCGCGGCTGCGGCGTCGACTCCGGGCCTCTCTTGTTCGTGCGGACCGTGTAGCGGCCCGCGCGGAGCGTCACGCGGTACCAGCCCTTCTTGTTCGTGACCGCGGTCGCGGCGACCTTGCCCGAGCGCGAGAAGATCAGCTTCACGCCCCGAGCCGGCTCGGTGCACGGGACGCCGACCCGGCAGACCGGCCTCGTCGGGCCGCGCTTCACGTAGCCCTGGAGGCCGGTGGCGTTCGTGCCGCCGACTGCGGAGCCGCAGCCGAGCGCGAGGACTGCGAGTGCGGCGAGCGCGACGAGCTTCTTCATCCGGTCTCCTCCAGCAGACGGTGATCGGCGCGGCGCCTCCGTGCGCGTTCTCCGAGGAGCGCGAGGGCGGCGAGGAAGATGAACGGGCCGGCGATGACGAGAAAGTAGAGCACTCCGATCGCTTCTTTACCCAGGATGTCGCCTGCGTTATCCCGGAAGCGGTCGAATCGGCTCGGCACCACGTGTTTCGCGGCGGGCTTGGTCGTGGTGAGCTGGAGGGCGACCTTGGCGTACGTGCCCTCGCGGACGAGCGCGGCGCGCCTGCGCTCGAGGCGCGTGACCTGCTTCTTGTGACCGGCCTTACGTGCGGTCGCGATGCGGGCGTCCAGCCGGTCGAGGCCGGTCTGGAGGTCGGCGACCGAGATGTGCTGCGAGAGGATCGTCCCGAGGTCGGTGAAGCTGCGCGATCGCCTTCTGGAGGTTCGCGATGGGAATGCGAAGGCCGAGGCGCGAGTAGCCGGTGTTCGAGCCGGTCGCGTAGTCGGCGCCCGCGACGAAGCCGCCGAGCCGGCGCGTTGTGCGGACTGCGCTCTGGGTTGCGCCGGACAGGTCCTTGACGCGCATGCTCATCGACACGTCCTGGCGCTGGAGCCTGCTCGGCGCGGTCAGCCGTGGGGCGGCGCGGTCAGCCTTGGCGGCAGCCGCTCCGTGGGACGGAATCTGGGGCGTGAAGCAGCGGCTCTGTCGAGCGCAACTCAACGAGCACTCGATGCCCCGTGGGCTGGAGTTTCGGCTGCCGTGGATCCCGCTGATCGCGGCCGCGCCGACCGCAGACAGCAACGGCGATGTCCGACTCCGGCGACGAGCAGCGGGCGAAGCGGCGGCATGGCTCGAGCCGGCTTCGTCGGAGGCAGCTCTCGCGACCAGATTCGCGCAGCGCTTCCGGCGCTTGCGGCGCGGCCTCTCGAAGCTCCACCAGGTAGCTAGCCTCGGACATCGCTCACCATCCTCTCCTCGAGCTTCTGCAGGGCGCGGCTGAGCCTCGTCGAGACCGCGGTCGGCCGGATCCCGAGCACGCGCGCGGCGGTCTCGCCGTCGAGCTCCAGCACGACGCGTAGAACGACGACTTCGCGCTCGGCCGCGGACAGACTGCGGACGGCGCGGTCGAGCTCGGGCGAGAGGCCTTCGCCGAAGACGGGCTCGTCGAGCTCCGGGATGTCCGATGCGTAGACGCCCTCGCGGCGCCGGCGGCGGCGATCGGCGCGGAAGTGGTCGAGCGCCGTCCCGCGCGCGAGCTGGCACAGCCAGGTACGCGCGGCGCCGCGGCGCGGATCGAAGCGGCGCCAGCGCTTGAGCGCGCGCTCGAAGGTCTCGGCGGCGAGATCTTCGGCCAGGTGCGGGTTTCCGGTCATGTACAGCAGGTAGCGGTAGACGTCGTCCAGGTGCTCCTCGGCCACGCTGGCGAAGCTCCGCTCGTCGCGGAGCGCTCGCTTGCGGGTGGGCCATGAGGTCGGCACCGCGCTCACACCTCTCTTACGCCGCTGCGGAGTGATCCGTCACACGTTTCATTGACACAGTTTCGATCCATTTCGAGCACCCACGCGTCACATCATCGTTGCCAGACTTGACGACGTGCTGGACACCCTCCCCCCGACGCGCCGGCGACTGATCGCCGGCGCGTTGCTCTTGGTCGTCGTGCTCGTGCTCGCGGGACGTCATCTCGTGGGCGCGGGCACGGCGTCCCAGGCCGCGCCGGCCCCGGTTACTCCGATCCGAGCGGACGCCGGCCCGGAGCTCGTCGTCCACGTCGTCGGCGCCGTGCATCGACCAGGTCTCTACCGCTTCTCCTCGCGATCGCGCGTGGCAGACGCCGTGGCTCGCGCCGGCGGCTCGACCCGCAAGGCCGATCTGACGCTGATCAACCTCGCCGCGCCGCTTGCCGACGGCACGCAGGTCGTCGTGCCGGTGAAGACGCCTGCAGGCGCGTGCGGGCTCCACCTCAGGCACGGCCACTGCGCCTGCAGGCCCCGTCCATCTCAACGTCGCGACGCTCGAGCAGCTCGACTCGCTTCCCGGCGTCGGGCCGGTTACCGCGCAGAAGATTCTCGACTACCGACAGAAGCACGGAGCGTTCAGCTCGCTCGAGGAGCTCGACGCGATTCCCGGGATCGGCTCCGCCCGGATCGAGCAGCTCCGAGACGTGGCTGCGCCTTGAAGCGGCTGCTCCGCGCGCGGCCGCACGTGCTGGCTGCCTCGCTCTGCCTGGGGCTCGCCGCGGCCAATCTCGGGCGGGACGCGTCCGTGGCCGTGGCGCTGATCGCGGTCGGCGGAGCGTTGAGCGCGATCGTGCTTCCTCCCGCGTGGCGTTTGCCGGCACTTGGAATCGCACTGGCGCTCGCCGGCTGGTGGTGGGGGAGCGCGCGGTTGGACGCTCTCGACCGCAGCCCGCTCTCGTCGAAGGTCGGGACTGCCGAACGCGCCGTCGTCGTCGTGACCGGGCCTGCGCGGCGCTCGCCCTTCGACCTGCGCGTCCCGGCCCAGATGCGGCGCTTCGGAGACGAGTCGATCCGCGAGCCGGTCCTGCTCAGGCTTCCTGCCGGCCGGTCGCCTCCGCAGGGCGCGGTCCTCGACCTCGTCGGCGAGATCCGCCGGCCGCGCGGGCCGCAGAACGGCTTCGACGAGCGGACCTGGCTCCGGCGCCACGGAGTGCACGTGATCGTCCGAGCCGACCGCTGGCGCATCGTCGGCCGTCGCGGAGGTCTCTCGGGCTTCGCCGATCGCCTGCGCGAGCGGTTGTCGCGGGACATGGCACCCGGCCTCCACGGCGAGCGGCGGGCCGTGATCGCAGGGATCGTGCTCGGCGAGGACGAGGGGCTGTCAGAGGAGTTGCAGGGGAGCTTTCGCTCGTCGGGCCTCTATCACCTGCTGGCGGTGTCGGGGCAGAACGTTGCCTTGATCGCGGGCGGCGCGATCATGCTCGTCTACCTCGTCGGGCTTTCGAGGATCGTCGGCGAGGTGGTCGCGCTCGCTGCGATCGGCGGCTACGTCCTCGCCGTGGGGTGGCAACCCTCCGTGGTGCGCGCGGGAGTCGCGGGGGCGCTCGCCTCGCTCGCGTGGCTCGCGTCGCGTCCGAGCGATCGCTGGTACTTCCTGCTGCTCGGAGCGGCGCTGCTCCTCGCGTGGAGCCCGTACTCGCTGCTCGACGCGGGGTTTCAACTCTCGTTTGCGGCGGTCGCGGCGATCTTCGTCGTCGTGCCGCGCCTTCAGCGGACACTGGCCGGGTATCCGGTGCCGCGCTCCCTCGGGGAGGTGGTTGCCGTTTCCGGCGCCTGCGGGGTAGCGACAGCGCCGATCCTGCTCACGCAGTTCGGCGTCATCCCCGTGTATTCGATCCCGGCCAACGCGCTTGCGGCACCGGTCGTCGCGCCGCTCCTGGGGACAGCGCTTGGTCACCGCGATCGTTGCGCCCGTTGCACCGCCGCTCGCCGCTGCCCTCGCGTGGGTCAACGGCTGGCTCGCCGCCTATCTCGCCGGCTGCGCGCGGTTGATGGGCGGGCTGCCGTATGCAGCGGTCTCGGCGCGCTCGGCGCTCCTCGGGGCCGGCGTGATCCTCGGGCTCGTCTACCTAGTGAGCCGGGCTCGCGGCCCGCGGCGAGCCCAACTCGTCGCCGTCGTCCTCGGAGTGGCTCTCGTCGCGGGCGGGTGGCGCCTCTACGGCGGCCCTTCGGTTCCGCCGCCTCCGACCGGGCTTCGGATCACGTTCCTCGACGTCGGTCAAGGCGACGGCGCGCTGATCCAGGTCCCGGGCGGATCGGTGCTCGTCGACGAGGGCCCGCCCGAGGCGGACGTCGCCGCCCAGCTCCGGCGGCTGGGGGTGACGAGCCTGTCGATGATCGTTCTCACGCATCCTCAGCGCGATCACGTCGGCGGAGCGAAGAACGTGCTGCGCGAGTTGCGCGTCGGGCTCGTCCTCGACCCGGGACTTCCGAGCGAGAGCGCGGACGAGCGAGACGCGCTCGCCGAGGCGCGCAAGCGCCGCGTTCGAATCGAGACAGCAAGAGCGGGCGAGGCCTTCCGCGTCGGCGCGCTGCGCCTCCGTGTCCTGTGGCCCGACGGCACGGGGCCGCCCGGCGACGATCCGAACAACCACGCCGTCGTCCTCGTCGCGTCATATGGAAAGACGGATGCGCTGTTCACGGCGGACGCCGAGTCCGACGTGACGGGACACCTGCACCTGCCGCCGGTAGAGATCCTCAAGGTCGCCCACCACGGCTCGGAAGACCCCGGCCTGGCCGAGGAGCTGAAGAGTCATCCAGCCGCGGGTCGCGGTCATCTCGGTCGGCGCCCACAACGACTACGGCCACCCGAACCCGGCGACACTCGCAGCGCTCGAGGCCGCCCCTGGCCTCGCCGTCTACCGCACCGATCGTGACGGCGCAGTCGTCGTCGAATCCGACGGTCGCGGCATCTCGGTGCACACGGGCCGCTGACTATCCTTCGCCTCGATGTCGCCCGAGTCGCTCCTGCCGGTGTACCTGCTCACCGGCAGCGACCGGCCGAAGCGGAGCGTCGCCCTCAAGCGGCTCCGAGATCGATTCGGATCGAACTCGGTCGAGCTCCTGTCCGCCGACTCCGCGCCCGGGTGCCGACGTCGTGGCCGCCGCGAACGCGCTCGGCCTGTTCGGCGATTCGGGCGGTCGGGCCGTTGTCGTCGAGTCCGTCGAAGCCTGGCGCAAGGCCGACGTCGACGCGCTGCGCGCCTACCTCGACGACCCGACGCCGGACACCGTGCTCGTGCTCGTCGCGGACGATCTGAGGAAGGACTCGCCGCTCGAGAAGCTCGCCGCGGGCAAGGGCAAGGTTCTTCGCTACGACATTCCGCGGGGCGGGAAGCTCGTCAGCTGGGTCTCCGCACAGTTCAAGGAGGCGGGAGTGCGCGCGGACGGCGAGGCGGCGCGCGCGCTGGTCGAGATCGTCGGCGAGGATCCAGTGGCGATCGCATCCGAGGTGGGCAAGCTCGCCGCGTGGGCCGACGGAGATCCGGTCGGCCGCCGCGAGGTCGAGCAGCTCGCCGCGCCCGGCCGCGAGGCAGCCACCTGGGCGGTGACCGACGCGTGGGGGGCGCGTGATCTCGCCGCCGTCCTGGAGGCGTGCGAGCTGGCGCTCGAGAAGAGGGACCCGTTCCTGATCGCGGTCAACCTGGCGTCGCACGTCGGCCGCGTCCGAGCGGCCCAGGCTCTCGCCGAGGAAGGCCTCGCCGTCCGGGAGATCGCCTCGCGGCTTCGCATCAAGGACTTTCCGGCCCGCAAGGCGCTGCAGCACGCGGAGCGCTATTCGCGGACGGAGCTCGATGCCGCCCTCGTGCGCCTGGCGGACCTCGACGCAGCGATCAAGGGCGCGTCGCGGCTCTCCGCGGAGCTCGAGCTCGTGCGCGCACTCGTCGACGCCACGCGCGGCGCCGAACAGCCGGTCGCGGCGAGCTAGACCTTCGCGACGAGGCGCGCGGCCTGGGCCTTCTTGCGGGCCGCCGTGTTCCGGTGGATCGCCCCGCGCGCAGCGGCCCGGTCGATCCAGCGCTGGAGCTCAATGTGTTCGGCCGCGATGCGGTCCTTCTCGCCGGCCTCGACGGCAGCCTCTAGCCGACGGGTGATCGTCTTGACCGTCGAGCGGTAGCGGAGGTTCTCCCCGCGGTCATCCGCGGAGGTGCGCACGCGCTTCTTCTGCTGCTTGATGTTGGGCATTTCGAAGAAAGGCCCGCAGAGATGCGGGCCGAGCGATGGTACCAGAGCCGTTTGGCGCACAATTGGCTCGGACCGGTCACCCACGTGTCGCGCATTTCGCCGATAGGCTCGCAGTGGGGAGGAGGTTGGGGGTACCGACCTCGAGTGGTGCCCGCGCAAGGCCCGTCCCGACAGGCTCCGTTCCTATACTCGCCGTCGTGGAAGAGCGGGCTCCCGGCCGGCGTCTCGCCTGGTCGACGGCGATCTTCTCGCTGGCCACCGGCCTCTCGCGCGTCCTCGGCCTCGTCCGCGAGATCGTCGCCGCCTACTACTTCGGCGCGGCCGGCAAGATCAACGCGTTCACGGTCGCCTTCCAGGTGCCGAACCTCATCCGCTCGCTCGTCGCGGATGCCGCCCTCTCGTCCGCGTTCGTCCCGGTCTTCAGCGAGCTCCTCGAGAAGGGTGAGAAGAAAACGAGCGTGGCGCGTCGCGTCGACGCTGTTCTGGCTCCTGCTGCTCGGCCTCGGCGCGATCGACGGCGCTCCTGATCGTCGTCGCGCCGCTGATCATCGCCCCGTTCGGCGATCCCGGCGGCGACAAGCAGCTCGCGATCACGCTCTCCCGGATCCTCTTCCCGATCGTCGTCCTGCTCGGCGTCTCCGGGATCATCGTCGGGATCCTCAACAGCTACGAGCACTTCACGGTGCCGGCGCTGACGCCCGTCTTCTGGAACCTCGCGATCATCGCGGGCCTCGTGCTCGGCGTTCCCGCATGCCGAGACGCTCGACACGAAGCTCTACGTCTACGCGATCTCGATCGTGATCGGGACCGTGATCCAGGTGCTTCTTCCGCTGCCCTGGCTCTACGGGCTCGACGACCGACTGCGGCTCGCTCTTCGACTGGCGCGACCCGGCCGTGCGGCGCGTGTTCGTCCTGATGCTGCCGGTGACGATCGGGCTCGGCCTCATCAACTTCAACCTCGTCGTCAACACGCTGTTCGCCTCGAGCTTCATCGACCCCGACCTCGCTCCGCGCGCGATCGACGCCGCGTTCCGGATCTACATGCTCCCGCAGGGGATGTTCTCCGTCGCGGTCGCGACGGTCCTCTTCCCG
Source organism: uncultured Actinomycetes bacterium (assembly GCA_963790695.1). Taxonomy (GTDB): domain Bacteria; phylum Actinomycetota; class Thermoleophilia; order Gaiellales; family Gaiellaceae; genus VAXT01. The sequence goes on from CAWBPX010000006.1 coordinate 58,094, forward strand.
CGCCTCTCGCGGCTGTCGGCGCGCCAGGACATCGACGGCTTCCGGCACACCGTCGCCTTGGGGTTCGTCAGATCGCGTTCACGCTCGTGCCGGCAAGCGTGTTCACCGCCATCCTCGCGACCCCGATCACGCGGATCGTCTACCAGCACGGTGCATGGACGGTCGAGGACACGACCGTCACGGCCAGCGCGCTCGCCGCGTTCTCGCTCGGGCTGACGTTCAACGGCGTGATGCTGATGCTCAACCGCGCGTTCTTCAGCCTCCAGAGACCCTGGACGCCGACCGCGATCGCCCTCGGGAACCTCGCCGTCAACACCCTGCTCGCGGCAGCGCTCTACCACCTCGGCACCTGGGGGATCCCGCTCGCGACCTCGCTTGCCAACATCTTCGGTTCCGCGGCGCTCCTGATCGTGTTCAGGCAGCGGCTGGGACGGATCGAGTTCGGCGACACGGCACGCGCGTTCCTACGCATCACCGCCTCGTCGGTCGCCCTCGCGGCGATCGCGTATCCGGTCTGGTACGTCCTCGACCAGGCGCTCGGCCGCTCGGTCCTCGCGCAGGTCGCGTCGCTGGGCTCGGCGTTCGCGGCCGGGCTTCTGCTGTGTACCTGATTTTCTTGCCGTTTGCTGGGAGTTCGTGAGTTGAACGCGTTGCTATCGTTGGCGGGCCGCTTCCGTCGCGGCTGATTTCTCATGGACCTGAAACGCATCCGCAACTTCTCGATCATCGCCCACATCGACCACGGGAAGTCGACGCTGGCCGATCGCATCCTCGAGATCACGAACACGGTCACGGGACGCGACATGCGCGCCCAGGTGCTCGACTCGATGGACCTCGAACGCGAGCGCGGGATCACGATCAAGGCCCAGGCCGTGCGGGTGACGTGGAAGGGGCACGAGCTGAACCTGATCGACACTCCCGGACACGTGGACTTCACGTACGAGGTCTCGCGGGCGCTGCAGGCGTGCGAGGGCGCGGTGCTCGTCGTCGACGCGGCGCAGGGAATCGAGGCGCAGACGGTGGCGAACGCGTACCTGGCGATCGAGAACGACCTCGAGCTGCTGCCGGTCGCGAACAAGATCGACCTGCCGCAGGCCGACGCCGAACGAGCCGCCGGGGAGCTCGCCGGCCTCGTCGGCGACACCCCGGATCACGTGCTCCGGGTCTCCGCCAAGACCGGCATCGGGGTCGAGGAGGTGCTCGACGCGATCGTCGAGCGCATTCCTCCGCCCAGCGGCGACCCCGATGCGCCGCCGCGCGCGCTCGTCTTCGACTCCTCGTACGACCAGTACCGGGGCGTCGTCGCCTTCGTTCGCGTCGTCGACGGGGCGTTCCGAGCGCGTGAGGACGTGCTCGCGATGGCGCAGGGCACGCGCTTCGAGACGGAAGAGGTCGGCTTCTTCGCGCCCACGATGACGGCGGCCGACTCGCTCGGCGCGGGCGAGGTGGGTTACATCGTGACCGGCCTGAAGGACGTGGCCAAGCTGCGCGTCGGCGACACGCTGACGTCCCAGGCGAGCCCGGCGAGCGAGCCGCTCCCGGGCTACAAGGACGTCAAGCCGATGGTGTTCGCGGCGCTCTTCCCGACCGACTCGGACGAGTACCCGCAGCTCCGCGACGCCCTCGAGCGGCTGCGCCTCAACGACGCGTCCCTTTCGTACGAGCCCGAGACGTCTCAGGCGCTCGGTTTCGGCTTCCGCTGCGGGTTCCTCGGCCTCCTGCACATGGAGATCGTCCGCGAGCGGCTGGAGCGGGAGTTCGACCTCGACCTGCTCGTGACCGCGCCGACCGTGGCGTACAAGGTCACGACGCCGGCGGGCGAGGTCGTCGAGGTGCACAACCCCGCCGAGATGCCGCCCGAGCGCGAGCGCGTCGACGAGCCGTACGTCCGCGCTTCGATCGTCGTCCCCAAGGACGGCGTCGGCCAGGTGATGGAGCTCTGCAACGACCGGCGCGGCCGCTTCGACCACATGGAGTACCCGTCGCCCGAGCGCGTGCTGCTCATCTACGAGCTTCCGCTCGCGGAGATCGTCTTCGACTTCTACGACCAGCTGAAGTCGCGGACGAGCGGCTACGCGGGCTTCGACTACGACTTCGCAGGCTTTCGCGAGGGCGAGCTCGTTCGCCTCGACGTGCTCGTCGGCGGCGAGCCGGTGGACGCGCTGTCGCTCGTCCTGCATCGCGACGAGGCGTACGGGCGCGGTCGCGCTGCTCGTCGATCGCCTGCGCGCGGAGATCCCGCGGCAGATGTTCGACGTGCCCGTCCAGGCGGCGATCGGGTCGCGGATCATCGCGCGCGAGACGATCAAGGCGAAGCGGAAGGACGTGCTTGCGAAGTGCTACGGCGGCGACATCTCGCGCAAGCGGAAGCTCCTCGAGCGCCAGAAGGCGGGCAAGCGCCGCATGAAGCAAGTGGGTGCGGTCGAGGTTCCGCAGGAGGCGTTCCTCGCGGTGCTCAACCTGGACGACGGGAAGAAATGACCGGCGGCCGTTCGACATCTCTACGTGCACCTGCCGTTCTGCGCGCATCGTTGCGGCTACTGCGACTTCGTCACGGTCGTTGGCCGAGAGGAGCAGCACCGGCGGTACGTCGACGCACTGCTCGCGGAGCTCGAGCTGGAGCGGGGGCTGCTCGCGGGTCGGATCGAGACGGTCTTTCTCGGCGGCGGCACGCCGACGTTCACCGCGGCGGGCGAGCTCGAGCGGCTGCTGGCCGCGCTGCCGCCGGCCGCCGAGGTCACCGTCGAGGCGAATCCGGAGACCGTCACGCCGGCGCTCGCGCGCATGCTGCGGGCGGCGGGCGTGAACCGGGTGTCGCTGGGGGCGCAGAGCTTCCAGCCCGATCTCCTGCGCGTCCTCGAGCGCCAGGCGAGCCCCGAATCCGTCCGGCGCGCCTTCTACCATCTCCGTGATGCCAATTTTGACAACATCTCGCTCGATCTCCTGCACGGGATTCCCGGTCAGAGCACCGCCGCGCTCCACCTCGACATCTCCGAAGCGCTCGCGCTCGGGCCGGAGCACCTCTCGTACTACGAGCTCGAGGCCAAGCCGGGCACAAGGTTCGCCCACGCGCACGGGGCGGAGTTGGAGCGTCAGGCCGAGGCCATGGAGGACTACTTCGACGTCGTCGTCGAGCGGCTGATCGAAGCCGGCTACCGCTGGTACGAGACCGCGAACTTCTGCCTCGCGCCTGAGCGAGCGGACGGGCGTGACCTACGCGCCCATCACAACCTCGCGTACTGGCTCGGGCGGGAGTACCTCGGGCTCGGCATCGGCGCGGTCTCGACGGTCGGCTCCGAGAGGCGACGGAACACTCCTCGGCTCGGTCACTACCTCGCGGCGCTCGCGCGCGGTGAGCGGCCGGAGCGTGAGGTCGAGCCTCTGGACGAGGCGACGCGAGCCCGCGAGCGGGTGATGCTCGGCCTTCGCCTCGACGAGGGGCTTCCGTACGCGGCCGCCGAGTCGTCGGTGGACGAGAGCGCGCTCGGCCGCCTGGAGCGGTTGGGCCTGGCGACCCTCCGTGCCGACGGGGACGGGCCTGGGACCCTGGTCCTGACCCCTCGCGGGCGCCGCCTCGGGGGCGCGGTCACGGTCGAGCTGCTCGCCTAAAATTCCTGCATAGAGATGGTTGAGGGCACTGACACGACGTTGACCGATCGCCAGCAGGAGATCCTGCGGCGGGTCGTCGAGGAGTACGTGGAGAGCGGTGAGCCGGTCGGCTCGAAGCACCTGGTGACGCGCGGGGGAATGACGGTCTCGCCGTCGACCGTGCGCGCCGAGCTCGCCGAGCTCGAGCGCCTCGGGCTGCTGACCCATCCGCACACCTCAGCTGGCCGCGTCCCCACCGAGGCCGGCTACCGGTTCTACGCGGACTCGCTGCTCGAGCGTCTCGAGCCGAGGCCGAGCCCGTTCCCACTCGACCTTGCGGCGGCCCGCAGCGAGCTCGAGTCTGCGCTCCAGGAGACGACCGAGTCGCTCTCACAGGCGACGCGACTGCTCGCTCTCGTCTCCGCCCCGCCGTTGCAGACCGCGACCGTCCGGCACATCGAAGTGCTCGTCCTCCAACCGCAGGTGCTGATGGTCGTGATGATCACCTCGACCGGCGGCGTGTCGAAGCGCCTGTTCGCGCTGGCCGAGCCGGTCGACGCGGGTCTTGCGCTGTGGGCGGGCGAGTACTTGAACGAGCAGCTTGCCGGGCTCGAGCTCGGGAGCGCCGTGTTCAGGCGGCGGTTCGAGGACCCAGCGCTCTCTGCACGTGAGCGGGAGTTCCTCGAGCTCCTGCGGCCCGCCTTCACCGAGCTCGCGGGCGAGAACGACCAGCGCCTCTTCGTCGGCGGGGCGGCGAGCCTGCTCGGCGACGTCCGGTCCGACGAGCTCGAAGCCTGCCAGCGTCTCCTCGAGGCGCTCGAGAAGCGAGCCGCGATCCTCGAAATGCTCGGCGAGACGCTCGGAACGCGGAGGCCGTACGTCCGGGTCGGCGGCGAGCTCGAGAATCACGCGCTCCGTGACGTCGCTCTCGTCGGCGCGTCGTACGGGCTCTCGACGCGCACCCTCGGCGCGGTCAGCCTCCTCGGGCCGCTGCGCATGGACTACGAGACGGCAATCCGCTCCGTGCGCGCGGCCGCACACGAGCTCTCGCGCTTCGTGGAATCCGTCTACGAAGACGACTAGGCCCCTCGGTACCCTGAGGCCATGGCGACGACTGGGCGTGACTACTACGAGGTCCTGGGCGTCGACCGCTCCGCCGGCGAGGCCGAGATCAAGAAGGCGTTCAGGCAGCTCGCCCGCGAGCTGCACCCGGACGTCTCCGAGGCGCCGGACGCGGACGAGCGCTTCAAGGAGGTCGTCGAGGCGTACGAGGTGCTCTCGAAGTCGGAGACACGCCAGCTCTACGACCGTTTCGGCCACGCCGGCCTCCGGAGCGGCGGCTTCCGTCCGACGACGTTCGATTTCGGAAGCCTCGCGGACATCTTCTCCGCCTTCTTCGGCGACGACGTGTTCGGCGTCGCCACCGGCCCGCGGAGAGCGCGCGGGGCCGACATTGCCGCCGAGGTCGAGATCGAGCTCGAGGAGGCCGCTGCCGGCATCACTCGCGCGGTGCCGGTTCAGGTCGCGACGCGCTGTGATGCGTGCGGCGGCGACGGAGTCGAGCCGGGCACCGCTGTCTCGACGTGCGAAGACTGCGGCGGCTCGGGTCACCTCCAGCGAGTGACGCGCACCGGGTTCGGCGAGTTCATCCGAAGCCAGGCGTGTCCGCGCTGCAGCGGCACGGGTCAGATCGTCGAGCACCCGTGTGAGGCGTGCGCCGGCGCGGGACGAGTCCTCGACGAGCGCAACATCGACGTCGAGATCCCGCCGGGAATCCACGACGGCCAGCGGATCCGCCTCTCGGGCGAAGGACACGCGGGCGCGCTCGGCGGGCAGTCCGGGGACATCTATGTCCTCGTCCACGTCCGACCCCACGAGCGACTCGTGCGCGAGGGCGACGACGTCTACTCGACGATCGACCTCACGATGACCGAAGCGGCCCTCGGCACGAAGGCCAAGGTGGCGACGCTCGAGGGCGAGCTCGAGCTCGATTTCGAGCCCGGCACGCAGCCCGGGGCGGTGCAGGTCCTGAAGGGCAAGGGGATGCCCGTGCTCCAGGGTTTCGGCCGCGGAGACCACCGCGTGCTCGTGAACGTCGCCGTGCCGCGCCAGCTGAGCGAGGAGCAGCAACAGCTTCTCGAGCGGTTCGCGGAGACCGCCAGCGCGGAGACCTACCGCGCGGACGAGGGGTTCTTCGAGAAGCTGAAGAGCGCGTTCCGCTGAGCCTGCTCCGCGCCTCGGTCCTGGTGCCCGTCGGTCGGGGCGAGGAGGCGGCGGCCGCGATGCTCGAGCTTTTCCCGGAGGGGTATGCCGAGGCTCGCGAGGACGACTCGATCGAGCTCGCTGCCTTCACGGACGACGAAGGGGCGGAGCGGCTGCGGTCGAGGTTCGGCGACGTTCGCGTGGAGCCGGTCCCCGAAGGCTGGGAGGACGAGTGGAAGCGCTTCCACCGGCCCGTGGAGATCGGGTCGTTGTGGGTCGGGCCTCCCTGGGAAACGCCGAGCTCCGGCTTGCTCTCCGTCGTGATCGATCCCGGGCAAGCGTTCGGTACCGGAGCGCATCCGACGACGCAGCTCTGCCTCGAGCTGCTCCAGGAGCTGGAGCGGGGGAGCCTGGTCGACGTCGGCTGCGGCTCGGGCGTGATCGCGATCGCGGCCGCGCGCCTCGGCTATGCGCCGGTTCTCGCGGTCGACTTCGATGAGGCAGCGGTCGAAGCCACGAGCCGAAACGCCGCGGCGAACGGGGTCGACGTGGAGCCGCGGCTGCTCGACCTTCTACGGGAGGATGCGCCGCCGGCCGACGTCGCCGTGGCGAACATCGATCTGCGGACGATCTCGGCACTACGGCCGAGAGCCGGCCGGCTCGTCACATCTGGGTACCCCGTGGCCGATCGGCCCGAGGTCCCCGCCTTCGATCACGTCGAGCGGCGAACGCGGGACGGCTGGGCGGCCGATCTCTTCCGACGCGAGTAGCATCGCCTCGCGATGGCGACGTTCTCGGTTCGCTTCCTCGGCTGCAAGGTCTCGCACTCGGATGCGCACGCGATCCGGGAGGCGCTCCTGCGCGACGGGCACGAGGAGGCGGGAGCGGGAGACGTTGCGGTGATCAACACGTGCTGCGTGACGAACGAGGCTGTGCGGAAGTCGCGGCAGGCCGCTCGCCGCGCGGCGCGCGCTCATCGACACGTCTACGTGACCGGCTGCGGAGCGAACCTCGAGCGTGCGTTCGACGGCATGCCCGAGAACGTGACCGTCGTCTCGCGGCGCAGCGAGGAGACTCCGGAGTTCGTCGCCGGCGACGTCGGCGCGATCGGCTGCGTCCAGGCCGACGCGAGGCTCGACCGCGTGCGCGCCTTCGTGCGGGTGCAGGACGGGTGCAGCTTCTCGTGCAACTTCTGCGTGATTCCGGTGGTGCGGGGCGCGTCCCGGAGCCGCAGCGCGTCCGCTGTGCTGCGTGAGGTACGGAGGCGGGTCGAGCAGGGCCACCGGGAGGTCGTCCTCACGGGAATCAACCTCGGCTGCTTCCGCGACCGTGAGGCCGGCTATGGCCTTGCGCGGCTCGTCCGCGAGGCAGGGGCGACGCCTGGCCTGCAGCGGCTGCGGCTCTCGTCGATCGAGGTCAACCACGTGAACGACGAGCTCGTCCACGCGCTGCGTGAGACGCCGACCGTCTCCCGGCACCTCCACGTCCCGCTCCAGTCGGGTAGCGATCGGGTCCTGAGCGCGATGGGCCGCCGGTACACGGCTGCGACCTACCTGCGTCGGCTGGCGCCACTGGGCGACTTCAACCTGACTGCCGACGTGATCGTCGGCTTCCCTGCCGAGGACGAGCGCAGCGTTCGCCTCGACGCGCCGGGTGCTGGCCGACGCCGGGGTGACGAAGGTGCATGTCTTTCCGTACTCGCCGAGGCCGGGGACGGTGACATCGGCCGACGACCCCGTCCCGGCTGCGGTGAAGAGGGAGCGGAGCGCCGTTCTCCGAGCGGAGTCACACGAGGCGTGCGTGCGCCGGTGGCGGTCGAAGCTCGGCAGCGCCGACGAGGTACTCGTCGATCGTCCCGGCCGCGGCTACGGGGACGACTACTCGCCCTGGATCGTGGATCGGGCGGCGCCGATCGGAGAGCTCGTTCCTGTGCGTGCGGTCGCAGTGGAGGATGATGGGATCGTCGGTGCAGCCTGATTGCCTCTTCTGCCGGATCTACCGCGAAGGTGATCACGTCCGCAAAGTGGACGGGTTCGCGGCGGTTCGGGACATCAACCCCCGGGCCGAGACGCACTTGCTCGTCATTCCCGAGCGGCACGTCGAGACGTTCCGTGACATCGGCGAGTTCCCGGCGGAGGAGGCCGCGCGGATGCTCGAGTTCGTAGCGGAGACCGCGCGCGAGGCGGGCCTCGAGGACTATCGCGTCGTGGTCAACGTCGGGGCCGGCGGTGGCCAGACGATCTTCCATTTGCACTGGCACGTCCTCGGCGGGCGTATGACCGGGATGCCCGGATGACGCTGATCGCGCGAATCGAGGACGAGCTCGCGACCGCGATGCGCGAGCGTGACGCGACGCGGCGGGATGCGCTCCGGCTGATCCTCTCGAACCTCCGTTCGGCGGAGAAGGAGCTCCAGAGGGAGCTGAACGACCAGGAGGAGCTCCAGGTGCTGCAGCGCGAGCGAAAGAAGCGGATCGAGGCGGCGGACGCCTACCGCGATGCGGGCAACGAGGAGCGCGCGGAGGCCGAGGAGGACGAGCTCGACGTGATCGAGGAGTTCATGCCCGAGCCGCTGTCGGAGGAGGAGCTCGAGTCGATCATCGACGACGCGATCGCGGAGTGCGGCGCGACGAGCATCCGTGACCTCGGACGGGTGATGGCCGACGTGATGCCACAGGTTTCGGGGCGCGCGGACGGGTCGGCGGTGAGCCAGCTCGTGCGCGAGAAGCTCGCCTGAGCGACGCCGGCTTCTTAAGGCACAGCCCACCTCCTCCCCGATTCGATCGTACTGAGAGAACGAGCGCATGTCCGTGCCGCGCCCGTGCCGAAAGTGCGACGGTGCGCCGAGGCCCGCGCCCTACACTTCGGGCCATGCAGCAGGTGCTCGATGTCTCGAACGACGTCGCGGCTGAACTGGCCACGATCGGCGACGGCGTGCTCGACGCGCTGCGCGACCGCCTGCGCTGCACGATCCGCCTGCGCGGCAACCGGCTCACGATCGAAGGCGACGACGAACGCGTGACCGAGGCCCGCGCCGTCGTCGACGAGCTCGTCGAGCTCGTCGAGGGCGGCCACGAGATCGGCCCCTCGACGGTCGACGCCGTGATCGGCGCTCTCGACCAGGTCGAGGACGTGCGCGACGTCTTCGAGGACGTCGTCTGGCGGCACCGCGGCAAGAAGATCGCGCCGAAGACGGTCACCCAGAAGCGCTACGTGGACGCGATCCGCGAGTGCACGGTCACGTTCGGAATCGGCCCGGCCGGAACCGGCAAGACGTACCTGGCCATGGCCCTCGCGGTCGCGGCCCTCGCGGACCGGCAGGTCGGGCGGATCATCCTCACGCGCCCGGCCGTCGAGGCCGGCGAGAGCCTCGGCTACCTCCCCGGGACGATGCTGGAGAAGGTCGACCCGTATCTGCGGCCGCTCTTCGACGCCCTCTACGACATGCTCGACGCAGACCGCCTCGCCTCGTACATGGAGAAGGGCATCGTCGAGGTCGCGCCGCTCGCGTTCATGCGCGGGCGCACGCTCAACGACTCGTTCGTCATCCTCGACGAGGCCCAGAACACGAGCCCCGAGCAGATGCAGATGTTCCTGACCCGGCTCGGCTTCGGCTCGAAGATCGTCGTCACGGGCGACGTCACGCAGGTCGACCTCCCGCGCGAGCAGGCGTCGGGCCTGATCCAGGTGCAGGACATCCTCGGCCCGCTCGACGGTGTCGCGTTCGTCCGCTTCGGCCACGAGGACGTCGTCCGGCACAAGCTCGTGCAGCGCATCGTCGAGGCGTACCGCAAGCACGCGGAGGAGACCGGCACGCAGCGGCGGAAGTGATCCGCAGCGTGGTGACGGTCGAGATCGAGAACCGAAGCGGCATCCAGGTCGACGAGGCGGGCGCCGAGGAGCTCGCGCGCCGCGTCCTGGCCGCCGAGGGCATCGACGAGGGCGACCTCGGGCTCGCGTTCGTCGGGCCCGACGAGATGCGCGGCCTGAAGCGCGATCATCTGGGGGTGGACGAGGCGACCGACGTGCTCTCGTTTCCGATCGACGGCCGCGAGGAGCTGCCCGACGGCCTCCCGCGCCAGCTCGGCGACGCCGTCCTCTGCCCGCAGGTGGTCGGCGAGGCATGGCGCGCACCGCTCGTCCACGGGCTGCTCCATCTCCTCGGCTACGACCACGGCCCGAAGATGGAGCAGCGGGAAGCGGAGCTCGCTGTGAGCGCGGCCCCGCGCCGGCACGCCGTCGCTCATCGAGAGCTTCAACTTCGCGTTCGAGGGCGTGATCCACGTCCTGCGCACGCAGCGGAACATGCGCATCCACTTCGCGATCGCCGCCGCGGTCCTGATCGCCGCGATCGCGGTCGGGGTCGGGAGGATCGAGCTGATCGCGCTGCTGATCGCGGTCTCGTTCGTCCTGATCGCGGAGATGCTCAACTCGGCGCTCGAGGCGGGGATCGACGTGGCGACCACCTCGTTCGACCCGCTGGCGAAGCTCGCCAAGGACATCGCCGCCGGAGCCGTGCTGATCGCGACCGTGAACGCCGTCGCCGTCGGCTACCTCGTCTTCTCGGACGTCTTCGTCAACCGCAGCTCGCGCCTGATCGAACGGCTGCGCGACGCGCCGGCGGAGTTGACGGTGATCGCGCTCGTGCTCACGATCATCCTCGTGCTCGGGACGAAGGCGTACACGGGGCGCGGGACTCCGCTCCGCGGCGGCCTTCCGTCGGGCCACGCCGCGGTCGCCTTCGGCGGCTGGATGGCCGTGACCCAGGTCGTCGGCGACAGCGAGCACTGGTTCCTGATCACGTCCCTGACCTTCCTCATGGCGCTGCTCGTCGCGCAGACCCGGATCGAGTCGGGGGTCCACTCGTTCCTCGAGGTGGTCTACGGCGGCGTCCTCGGGGCGCTGTCCGTCCTCGTCATCTTCCAGGTGTTCGGGTGAGCGACGAGCTGTACGAGCAGGCCGTCCGAGTCGCCGAGCGCGCGTATGCGCCGTACTCGAGCTTCAACGTCGGCGCCGTCGCGCGCGCACGGGACGGGCGGCGTCTTCGAAGGCGTCAACGTCGAGAACGCGGCGTACCCGCTCGGGATCTGCGCCGAGCGAACCGCGATCTCGCGCGCGGTCACCGACGGTTGCCGGCCGGGAGACCTCGAGGAAATCGCGATCACGGCGTCTCCTTGCGGCGGCTGCCGGCAGTGGATCCACGAGTTCCGCTTCGACCGGGTGACGTTCAAGAACGCCGAGGGCGAGCTCGTCACGCGCACACCCGCTGAGCTCCTGCCCGAGACCTTCGAGCTGTGAAGTCCGGGTTCGTCGCCGTCGCCGGGCGTCCGAACGTCGGCAAGTCGACGCTCGTGAACGCGCTCGCGGGCGGCAAGGTCGCGATCGTCTCCGACAAGCCTCAGACGACGCGCCGCCGAATCGCAGGCGTCGTCAACGGCGACGACTATCAGCTCGTCCTCGTCGACCTCCCGGGCTTCCAGCGGCCGCTCGACCCGCTGACCGAGCGCATGCAGCGCACGGTCGACCATGCGTTCGAGGATGTCGACGCGGTGCTCCTCGTGCTCTCGGCACGGGAGCGGATCGGCGCCGGCGATCGCTTCATCGCCAAGCGTGTGTTCTCGCTCGGCGTCCCGGTCGTGATCGTGCTCAACAAGGTCGACAACCTGAAGGGCGGGCACATTGCGACGCAGATGGAGACGGCGTCGAAGCTCGGCGACTTCCATGCGCTCCATCCGGTCAGCGCTAAGACCGGCGACGGAATCGAGGCGCTGCGCGAGGAGCTGGTCGAGCTGCTGCTCGGAAGGGCCCGCCTATTTCCCGGCCGGCCAGCGCAGCGATCTGTCTCCCGAGGAGGAGGTGGCCGAGCTCGATCCGCGAGAAGGCGCTCGCGCTGACGCGGGAGGAGGTGCCGCATGCGATCTCGGTCGAGGTCGAGGAGATCGACGAGAAGGTCGTGCGCGCGAACGTCTACGTCGAGACGGAGTCGCAGAAGCAGATCGTGGTCGGCAAGGGCGGCTCGGTCGTGAAGGAGATCGGCACCCGGGCGCGGCCGGAGATCGAGCACCTGCTTGGGCCACCCGGTCTTCCTCGAGCTGCAGGTGAAGGTGCGGCCGAAATGGCGCAGCGACGAGCGCATGCTCGAGCGCCTCGGGATCTGATGATCGAGCTCGTCTACGAGACGCATTCGACATCGACGCACAACGAGGCCGGGATCGCGACCGGCTGGCTCGACGGCGAGCTGTCGGAGGTCGGGGCGCAGGCAAGCCGAGGAGCTCGGCGCGCGGCGCCGCGACGACGGGCTCGCTGTCGTCTACACCTCTGATCTCAAGCGCGCGATCGAGACGGCGGACATCGCGTTCGCGGGGTCGGACCTTCCTCGGCGCCAGGATCGGCGGCTCCGCGAGTGCAACTACGGCGAGCTGAACGGCCGGCCCGTCGCGCGAGATCGACGCGCTGAAGCCGACCCGGGTCGACGAGCCGTATCCGGGCGGTGAGAGCTACCGGCAGGTGGTCGACCGGACGCGGGACTTCCTGGCGGATCTCCTCGCCGAGCACGACGGCGGGCGGGTGCTCGTGATCGCCCATGCTGCGAACCGATGGTCGCTCCAGCATCTCCTGCTCGGCGAGCCGCTCGAAGAGCTCGTCGTGGCCCCGTTCGACTGGCAGGAGGGCTGGGAATACGCGCTCGACGGCGAGCGGCTGGCCCAGGGCTAGACTCCTCGTATGGCCAAGGCGCCAGTGTTGGCGACGGGATTCGAGCTCCCGCTCGAGCCGCGTCTGCCGCGTATCGGGTCGGTTGACGCGGTCGCGGTCGAGGAGCGGGCGGCGACGCTCGCGAAGCGTTCGATCAAGCGCGAGACGAAGCTGTTCGCGCTCGATCTGGCCGTGCGGATGATCGACCTGACGACGCTCGAAGGCGCGGACACGCCCGGCAAGGTGTCGGCGCTCTCGTCGAAGGCGATCCGGCCCGATCCCTCCGACCTGAGCATCCCGTCCGTGGCGGCCGTCTGCGTCTATCCGAACCTCGTTCCGACGGCCGTCGAGCGGACGCGCGGGACGAGCGTGAAGGTGGCCTCGGTTGCGACGGCGTTTCCGTCGGGCCAGGCGCCGACGCACGTGAAGGTGGCCGAGGTGCGGGACGTGGTCGAGATGGGCGCGGACGAGGTGGACATGGTCATCGACCGCGGCGCGTTCCTCTCCGGCCGTTACGCCAAGGTCTACGACGAGATCGTCCAGGTGAAGGAGGCCGCGGGCGATGCGCACGTGAAGGTGATCCTGGAGACCGGCGAGCTCGGCACGTACGACAACGTCCGGCGCGCGAGCCTGCTGGCGATCGCGGGCGGTGCGGACTTCATCAAGACCTCGACGGGCAAGCTCCCGTCGGCGGCGACTCTGCCCGTGGCGCTCGTCATGCTCGAGGCGATTCGCGACGTCTACGAGGAGACGGGCCGGCGGGTCGGGATGAAGGCGGCCGGTGGGATCCGGCAGGCGAAGCAGGCGGTGCAGTACCTCGTCCAGCTGCACGAGACGCTCGGGGCCGAGTGGCTGACCCCCGACCTGTACCGGCTCGGAGCCTCGACGCTGCTGAACGACGTCCTCATGCAGATCCGGAAGGAGAAGACGGGCAAGTACCAAAGCCCGGACTACTTCACCGTTGACTGATTCGGCGCCAAATCGGCACACGGCAGCGCGCATGCGCGGGCTACCGTCGAACCCCTCCCTTCATGGGTGGGGGGTGGGTGGTGGGTCGGCCACCCGGCAGGAGCCGTGACCGAGCTCGATCGAAAGCGCGACCGCGCTCCCGTCCCCGCCGCCTGGGACTACGCGCCCGCTCCCGAGGCTCGCGACCTCGCCGAGATCCGCGACCGCTACGGGCTCTTCGTCGCGGGCGACTGGCTCGAGCCCAGCGAGACGTACACGACGATCGACCCCTCGAGCGAGGAGCCCCTCGCCGAGGTGGGGCAGGCCACCGCCGAAGAGGTCGGCCAAGCCGTCGGCGCCGCGCGCGAGGCGTTCGACGACGGCTGGTCCTCGATCTCGCCCTCCGAGCGCGCGAAGTACCTGTTCCGAATCGCGCGCATCCTCCAGGAGCGCTCGCGCGAGTTCGCCGTCCTCGAGTCGATCAACGGCGGCAAGCCGATCCGCGAGTCGCGCGACGTCGACCTCCCGCTCTCGGCCGCCCACTTCTTCTACTACGCGGGCTGGGCGGACAAGCTCGAGTACGCCTTCCCGAACCGCAAGCCGAGGCCGATCGGCGTCGCCGGCCAGATCGTCCCGTGGAACTTCCCGCTGCTCATGCTCTCCTGGAAGATCGCGCCCGCGCTCGCGGCCGGGAACACGGTCGTCCTCAAGCCGGCCGAGACGACGCCGCTCTCCGCGCTCCTCTTCGCCGACGTCCTGCGCCAGGCCGAGCTGCCGCCGGGCGTCGTCAACATCGTCACCGGCGACGGCAGCACCGGCGCGGCGCTCGTCGAGCACGAGGGCGTCGACAAGATCGCGTTCACGGGCTCGACGGAGGTCGGCAAGTCGATCCAGCGCGAGCTCGCCGGAACCGGGAAGCGCCTGACCCTGGAGCTCGGGGGAAAGGCGGCGAACATCATCTTCGACGACGCCGCGCTCGACCAGGCGGTCGAGGGGATCGTCAACGGGATCTACTTCAACCAGGGCCACGTGTGCTGCGCGGGCTCGCGGCTGCTCGTCCAGGAGTCCATCTACGAGCCGCTGATCGGGAAGCTCAAGCGCCGCCTCCAGACGCTGCGCGTCGGCGACCCGCTCGACAAGAACACGGACGTCGGGGCGATCAACTCCCGCCAGCAGCTGGACAAGATCAAGGAGCTCGTCGCCGCGGGCGAGGAGGAGGGCGCCGAGATCTACCAGCCGCCGTGCCGCCTCCCCGAGAAGGGCTACTGGTTCGCGCCGACCGTCTTCACCGACGTCGCGCAGAGCTACCGCATCGCGCAGGAGGAGATCTTCGGCCCGGTGCTCTCGGTGCTCACGTTCCGCACGCCCGACGAAGCGGTCGAGAAGGCGAACAACACGCCGTACGGGCTCTCGGCCGGGGTCTGGACCGAGAAGGGCTCCCGCATCCTGGCCATGGCCCAGCAGCTCCGGGCGGGCGTGATCTGGGCGAACACGTACAACCGCTTCGACCCGGCCTCGCCGTTCGGCGGCTACAAGGAGTCCGGCTTCGGCCGCGAGGGCGGTCGCCACGGGCTCGAGCCGTACCTGGAGTTCGAGTGAGCCGCCTGCCCGTCAAGAAGACGTACAAGCTCTACATCGGAGGCGAGTTCCCGCGCTCCGAGTCAGGGCGCACCTACGAGGCCGAGGGCGCGAACGTCGCACGCGGGTCGCGCAAGGACCTCCGCGACGCCGTCCGCGCAGCCCGCGCCGCGTTCCCGAAGTGGGCCTCGATGACCGCGTACAACCGCGGCCAGGTCATCTACCGCATCGCCGAGATGCTCGAGTCGCGCCGCTCCGAGTTCGCGGACCTCAGCTCGGGCGCCAAGGAGGTCGACCGCTCGATCGATCGCCTCGTCTGGTACGCCGGCTGGGCGGACAAGCTCGCGCAGGTGCTCGGCTCCTCGAACCCCGTCGCCGGCCCGTACTTCAACTTCACCGTTCCCGAGCCGACCGGCGTCGTCGGGATCCTCGCTCCGGACGAGCCGCCGCTCCTGGGCCTCGTCTCGCGAATGGCGCCGGTGATCGTCGGGGGGAACACGACCGTCGTCGTGGCCTCGGGGACTCACCCGCTGGCCGCAGTCGAGCTGGCCGAGGTGCTCGCCACCTCGGATGTGCCCGGCGGAGTCGTCAACCTCCTGACCGGCCACCGCGAGGAGCTGGGCTCCTGGCTCGCGGGGCACATGGACGTCAACGCGCTCGACCTCGCGGGCGCCGACGGCCAGACTGCGGAGCTCGAGCAGCTCGCTGCGGAGAACGTGAAGCGGGTCGTCCACGGCTCCCCGGACGGCCAGAGCCCGTGGGAGATCGCGTCCTTCCTCGAGCTCAAAACCATCTGGCATCCCATAGGCGTCTAGCATCAGCCCCGCATGCGCCGCTTGAGCCAGGCGATCTCCGAGGGCGACGGCATCTCGCTCATGGCACCCGCGCGCGACGCGGAGGCCGCGCTCGCTGCTGAGCGCGGCGGAGCCGAGGGCGTCGTCCTCGACCAGTGACCTCCCCGGAGTCCGCGAGGCGACCGGCCTCCCGATCCTCTTGCGCCTCGACGCCTCGCCCTCCGACGCGCTCAATCGAGGCGCGGACGCCCTGCTCATGCCCGCCTCCGCGCTCGATGAGGACGCCGACTGGGTCGAGAGACGGTGGCGAGAGGCCCACGAGCTCGGCCTGGAGTGCGTGGTCGAGGTGCGCGACGCGGACGAGCTCGAGCTCGCGATGGAGCGCCTCGATCCGGAGATCTTCCTGCTCTCTCCGCAGAAGTCCGGCAACGACGACGACCCGCTGGACAACGTGCTCGACCTGCTCGCGGACGTCCCGGCCGGGAAGCTGGCGATCGCCGACCTCGAGGTGACGACACCGGACGAGATCGCGGAGCTCGAGCGGGCCGGGGTCGACGCGGTCATCGTCGCCTCCCAGAACCTCGCCGGCCTGGTGCGTGCGGCCCCGCCCGAAGTCTGAGCTGGCCGAAAACCGGTGGGGCGGGCCGTGGGTCGCGCTGGCGGCTCTGCTGGCGCTCGCGGCTGCGATCCGGCTCGTCGGGATCCGGTACGGCCTCCCGTTCGCGCTCCTGAACCCCGACGAGCGGAACATCGTCCCGCGCGCCTGGGCGATGAGCCACGGAGGCGGGCTCGACCCGCACTGGTTCGACTATCCGACGCTGACCATGTACCTCCTCGCGCCCTTCCAGGCGTGGCAGTCCGAGCCGTCCTATCTCACGGCGCGCGTGACGATCGTCGCGCTCGCGCTCGGAGGAATAGCCGCTTCCTGGTGGCTCGGGCGGCGCTCCTACGGCCCCGTCGCCGGGTTCGTCGCTGCGGCTGCCGTCGCGGTGGAGACGACCTACGTGGCCTATTCGCGCATGGCCGTGACGGACGTGCCGCTCACGCTCGGAGTGGCGATAGCCCTGGCGCTCATGGTCTCGGGCCGGTTCGAGCTCGCCGGGGTCGCGGTCGGCCTCGCGGCGAGCGCCAAGTACCCCGGCGTGCTCCTGCTGGCGCCGCTCGTCGTCGGCGGCCTGGGGGAGATGGAGACGGCTCGCGATCGCGTGCGGCCTGGCCGCGCTCGCCTTCGCCCTGACGAGCCCGTTCGTCGTCATCCACTTCGGCGAGGCCATCGGAGACGCCTGGCGCGTGCAGCAGGACGCGCGTCAGGGCTGGCTCGGGTTCGAGAACGACCATGCCGCCCCGATCGCGTTCGCGGCGCGGCTCTGGGACGGCTTCGGGCCTGCCCTGCTGATCGCGGTCGCCGGCCTCGTCGTTGCGTTCGTACGAGCGGACGCGCGCCGACCTCGTCCTCGGCACTTTCGTCGTCGTCTACTTCGCCGATCTCATGACGCTCCAGGCGCACTTCGATCGCTACCTGCTTCCGCTCGTGCCCGCGCTCGGAGCGCTCGCGGGCCGGCTCCGCTCGCTGGCGCCCGTAACGCTCCTCCTGCTCGTCATCCCGTTCACGTGGGACGTCCGCGACGCGCGCGACCTGACGCGGACCGACGCGCGGGTCGTCGCCCACGGCTGGGCAGAACGGAATCTCCCGCGCGGGGCCTACCTCGCCGCGGACTCGTCGACGCCGGACTTCGAAGGCTTTCGCGTCCTCGGACTGGCGCTCCCGCGCCCCGGGGAGCCCACCGACCCGAACCGCGACGTCTCCCGCCTGCGCAGGCTCGGGGTCGACTACGTCGTCGTCACCGGGCGCGGTCGAGGACCGGGTTCTGGCCGCTGGAACCGACTATCCGCGCGAGGCCCGGTTCTACGAGAGCCTGCAGAAGCAGAAGCGCGTCTACGCGGTCCGGCCGCACGGTGACGTTGGCGGGCCATGGCTCGAGATTTACCGGCTATAACGTGCTGATGCTGCGACTGGCGGGAGCAGGGATTTTGGTCGCGTTGGCGCTTCTCGGCCTCGGCGTGCTCCAGTGACGACAGCAAGCCTGCCGCGCGCGGCGCAGCCGAAGGCTCCGACCTGCCCCCAGAGCTGGAAGGGCGCCTGGCATCGCCTCGCGGTGCGGGTCGGCGCGCCGGTCTATTGCCCGACCTGGATGCCGAACCCGCTCGACGGCGAGATCGGCGGCCAGTGGGACAACGGCGTCTCGGTGGAGAAGGACAACAGCTACCTCGTCAGCTTCCTCTGGCACGAGCCGCCGGGCCAGGACGTCCACGTCAACTTCCGGGGCTATCCGGGACGGACGAAGATCCCGCGCTGCGAGGACGTGGAGGTCGTCGCCGGCAAGGCGCACAAGACGTACTCACCGTGCTTCAGCGACCCGAACGGCAAACGCCGCTTCGGCCCGATCACGGCCACGCTGTACACGGTGAACCGAGGGGTCGACCAGTGGCACATCCTCTACGCGTGGAAAGACCACGGCAGCCTGTACGCGGTCAGCGAGCACGTTGCGAAGCCGCTCACCTTCCAGCAGGTGCGCCGCAACCTCGACCGCGTGATGCGCGGCCTGGTTCGCGTCTCGCCGTAGGAACATGAAGCTCACGCGGAAGGAACTGCTCGTCGGCGGAGCGGCGGGTGCGGCCCTCGGCGCCGCGGGCATCTACGAGCTCGTCGACCGGCTCGCCGACTCTCCGAGCCATTTCGGGGAGGGCCGCGAGCCCGAGCAGCACCTCCTCGACGGGATGCGGATCGAGGACAGCGAAGGCGTGGAGATCGTGATCCCGACGCGGCACCACCAGATGGTCACGGCGAAGATCGCCGACTCGCCGGGCTCGCTGGCCGAGGCTCGGGCCGCGCTCACCGAGGTGCTGCAGAAGCTGGACGGCGAGTACCCCGGAACCCCGGAAGGGCTGGCGATCACGGTCGCCTGGGGCCTGCCGTACTTCCACACGCACGTGCCCGCCGCGGCCGAGCGCACCTGCCGTTCGACCGGCGCGCGGGCAAGCGCGCCCTGCTCGACGCCAGGCGCTTTCCGAGCGACCCGGCGGACGTGCGCCTCGAGGACAACGACGTCGCGTTCCTCTTCCGGAGCGACCACCAGGAGCACATCCAGAAGGCGGCGACCGAGATCTTCGACCGGATGAAGGGCGTGCTGGCGATCACGAGCATCCGCAAGGGGTTCGCGGGCCAGCTCGACGGGAGCCCCGGTCTCCCGAAGGAGATGGCGACCGCGGCCGGCGTGCCGGGGGCGGAGCTGATCCCGGACGGCGCCGAGCTCTTCCTCGGGTTCACGTCGACCCAGCGGCACGCCCTCGGGCCGCCGCGGATCGTGAACTTCGAGACGCTCGGGCTCGTCGACCTCGGCCCACGCTCGTATTTCCACGGCGGGACGCACATGCACCTCTCGCACGTGTTCGAGGACCTCGAGGCCTGGTACCTGAACTTCGACTTCCGCGATCGGGTGAACACGACCTTCAAGCCGCGGATGCCCGTGAAGGAGGGGACGCAGACGGTGCCGCAGCCGCCCGCGAAAGCGTCCTCGGCGTCCGAGGTCGAGCGCGACTTCCACCGGTTCGGCGCCATCGGCCACAGCTCCTCGATCCAGCCCACGTCGCGGCTCCAGCACGACGTGCGCGGCTCGGACGGGACGCTCTACCGCAAGGGGACCGCGATCCCGCAGCGGGCCGACTTCAACACGCTCGACAACCCGTTCTTCTGGAGCGCGACGCCCGATCTCGACCGGATGACCGACGAGCCTGCAGCGGGCCTGCACTTCGTCGTCTTCAACCCGACGAGCGACGACTTCCATCGCAACCGCCTCGCGATGGACGGGGTCATGCCCGGCGGGGCGAAGCTGCCGTTCGCGCGCGGGGACCGCGGGCAGGGGTTCAACGCGATCCTGCAGACGACGCACCGGCAGAACTTTCTGGTGCCGCCCCGCCGGCACCGGGCATTTCCTCTTGCGGAGCTATAGGTGAGTGGATACAGAAGAGGGGCCTCTCGCTTCGCTCGCGGCCTTCGCTCGCTTAGCCGAAGAAGGCTTTCGCCACCGCGTACCAGTCCTCCGGCACCGTCTTGAGCTCCGCGGTCGCCTCGGCGAGCGAGACGTCGACGATGTCGTCGCCGTGGAGCGCCGCCATCCGGCCGAAGCGGCCTTCGCCGATCAGGTCCGCCGCTTTGAGGCCGTAGCGGGTTGCCAGGACGCGGTCGCGCGGGGTCGGGCTTCCGCCGCGCTGGACGTGTCCGAGGACGGTGACGCGCGTCTCGTAGCCGGTGCGCTCCTCGATCTCGGCGCCGAGCTCGTGGCCCACTCCGCCCAACCGGACGTGTCCGAACTGATCGGTCGCAGACGCCTCCTGCGCGACCTGGCGCCGCTCGCCGCTGTCGTACGTCAGCTCGTAGCCCTCGCTCACGACCACGATCGAAAAGTCCTTCCCGCGCTCGTGCCGGTGCTGGATCTCGGCGCACGCCGCCTCGACCGTGATCGGCTGCTCCGGGATCAGGATCACGTCCGCGCCGCCGGCGATCCCGCTCATCACCGCGATCCAGCCGGTGTGCCGGCCCATCACCTCGACGACCATCACGCGGTTGTGCGACTCGGCCGTCGTGTGCAGCCGGTCGATCGCCTCCGTGCAGATCGAAACGGCCGTGTCGAAGCCGAACGTGTAGTCGGTCGCCGACAGGTCGTTGTCGATCGTCTTCGGGACGCCGACGACCGGAAGCTCGTGCTCCTCGTAGAGCCGGGCGGCGACACCGAGCGTGTCCTCACCGCCGATCGCGACGAGCGCGTCGAGGCTCTGCTCGCGGAAGTTCTCGAGCACGCGGTCGACGCCGCCTTCGACCTTGTACGGGTTCGCGCGCGAGGTGCCGAGGATCGTCCCGCCGCGTGGGAGGAGGCCCGAGATCTCGCGCGGCCCGAGCGGCTCGAAGACCCCGTCGACAAGGCCGCGCCAGCCGCCCCGGACGCCGAGCACCTCATCCCCGCGAACCTGGGAACGCCGAGCAACCGCCCGGATCACCGCGTTCAGCCCAGGGCAGTCACCCCCGCCGGTGAGGATTCCGACGCGCATCCCGAGTCTTTCATGCCGAAGGTGGGACATCGGACAACAAACGTCCGGTTCGCTAGCTACAATTTGCGAAATGCGGCGGTGATGAACCGGTATACATGATGGCCTCAAAAGCCATTGTCCTTCGGGACATGTGGGTTCGAATCCCACCCGCCGCACTTGCTATCCGCGCCTGGAGGCGGTAAAAGTTGAAAGCTCGGCCCAATGCACTGATACTTGCCGCCACGCGGGCCGACGCCTCGGTTGCGGCTGTCGTTCCGCCGAGGTGCAACCCGTGACGGAGGAGGGACAGCAGTTGAAGAAATCCGGATTGCTAGTAGAAAGCACTACTCGCAATCCCGCTCGCCTTTGCGGCAGCAGGCTGCGGAGGCGGCGGGGGGGATAACGGGGGCGGCGGCAGTGCGACCCAGCTGCCCTCGTCCTCGTGCGAGCCGATCCAGTACGGGCCAGGTGGGACGCCGGACGCGATCATCGCGAGCGACCTGCCGCTCCAGGGCTCGAACCGTGCGCTGACGACGGAGATGGCGAAGGCCGTCCAGTTCGTGCTCGAGTCGCACGACTGGAAGGCCGGCGGCAAGACGATCGGCTTCCAGTCCTGCGACGACTCGACCGCGCAGGCCGGGAGCTGGGACTCGGCGAAGTGCACGGCCAACGCACGCAACTACGCGAACAACAGCAGCTTGTTGGGCGTGATCGGAACGTTCAACTCGGGCTGCGCGAAGCTCGAGATCCCGATCGCGAACCGCGCCAGCGGCGGTCCGCTGCTCTACGTCAGCCCGGCGAACACGTATCCGGGCCTGACGATCAGCGGCCCCGGCACGGAGGCCGGCGAGCCCGACAACTACTACCCGACGGGCAAGCGGAACTACGCCCGCGTCGTGTGGAACGACCAGTTCCAGGGCGCCGCGGACGCGCAGTTCGCCAAGGACCAGGGCTTCAAGAACGTCTACGTCCTCACGGACAAGGAGACCTATGGCAACGGCATCGCGACGCTCTTCGGCCAGTACGCCAAGAAGCTCGGAATCACGACGACTCCGAGCCAGCCACAGGCCTGGGACAAGAACGCCTCTGCCTATGACGCGATCGCGACCAAGATCAAGACGTCCGGCGCGGACGCGGTCTTCCTCGGCGGCATCATCTGCAACAACGGCGGCAAGCTGATCAAGGACCTCCGGGCAGGCTTGGGCCCGGACGTCACGCTGTTCGCCCCCGATGGTTTCACCCCGATCGACGAGGCGACGGTCAAGACCGCCGGTCCGGCTTCGGAGGGCATGTTCATCACGCAGCCCGGAATTCCGTCCGAGCAGCTGACGGGCGCCGGCAAGACGTTCGTGGAGGACTTCGGCAAGGAGATCGGCAAGGAGCCGAACCCGTACACGAACTACGCCGCCCAGGCTGCAGAGATCCTGATCACCGCGATCGACAAGGCGAATGGTGAGCGGGACAAGACCGCCGAGCAAGTCTTCGGTCTCGACGTCAAGGACGGCATCCTCGGCGACTTCAAGATCGACGACAACGGCGACACCACGCTCGGAACCGTCGGCGTCTGGCAGGTCAAGGGCCAGAAGGGCGTGTTCGATCAAGACGATCACCCCTGAGCTGAGCTTCGTCAAAGGGGGATAGTCGCGAGCTAGAAAGTCCGGTCTAGGCTGGGGGAGGCATCGACCTCCCCCAGCGCCTTTCAGGAGGCGATGTGGCAACTGAGCAGGCGAGGATCCGTGTGCGGCCCGGCTATCGCCCGGACGTGCTGTCGATCATCGGAATCGCGCTCGTCGTCATCGTCGGGATCTGGCTGCTCATCAACTTCATCAAGGACCCGGCGGACTTCTACAACCTCTTTCTGATCGGGCTCACGAACGGGGCGGTGTACGGCCTCGTCGCACTCGGGTACTCGCTCGTCTACGGCATCCTCGAGCTGATCAACTTCGCCCACGGCGACGTGTTCATGCTCGGCGGCATGCTCGTGGCGACGATGGTCACCTCGTGGGCGCTCGTCGACAAGTCGGGCGTCGTCTTGTGGCTCTTCGTGCTGCTGATGCTCCTGATCGCGATGGCGTTCTGCGCCACGATCAACACCACGATCGAGATCGTCGCCTACCGGCGCTTACGCAATGCGCCGCGGCTGGCCCCTCTGATCACGGCGATCGGGATGTCGTTCATCCTCCAGAACATCGGGCTGATCTGGAAAGGCGCCCGCCCGACGTCGGTGCCGGACATTCTCCCGACCGGGACCGTGTTCACCATCGGCGGCGTCCCGTACACGTGGAACAAGTTCATCGTCATCCTGTTCACGGTCCCCGTGCTCCTGGCGCTCATGTGGCTCGTGCAGCGGACGCGGCACGGGAAGGCGATGCGGGCGACGGCGCAGGATCGCGACGCGGCCGCGATGATGGGGATCAGCGTCAACCGCACGATCTCGTTCACGTTCTTCATCGCCGGCTGTCTCGCCGGTGCCGCCGCGCTCCTCTACGCGCTCTACTTCACGAACATCCGCTACACCGAGGGCTTCCGCGTGGGTTTGATCGCCTTCACCGCGGCCGTGCTGGGCGGGATCGGCAACCTCCCGGGCGCCGTTCTCGGCGGGCTCGTGATCGGGTTCGTCGAGGCCTTCAACAACGGCCTCGGCTGGCACGCCCCCGGGAGCGACTGGAGCCAGTCGATCATCTTCGGGATCCTGATCCTGATCCTCGTCTTCCGGCCTGAAGGGCTCCTCGGGGAGCGCACTCCAGAGGGCGTCTGATGAAGTTCATCGACGACATCCGCGACCGTCGGCCGGCTCTGAAGCGGCAGACGATGCCGCGCGCGAAAGAGGTTCGCGATCGTCGGGCTCCCCGCCCTGTTCGTCCTCGCGATCACCGGCTCGGCCTCGCTCGGCCTGGTCGTCGCGGGCCTGATCCTGGCGGCGCTCTACGTGCCTGCGTGGGACGTCATGCCGCTGGGGAAGTGGATCGTCCCGCTCACCGTGATCGTCCTCGCTTTCCTCTACCCGTTCTACCAGCCGAACCTGTTCGACGTTGTCATCTTCGGCAACTTCCCGAGCGTCGACACGGGCGTGACGATGCTGATCTTCATCATGATGGCCCTCGGCCTGAACATCGTCGTCGGCTACGCGGGCCTGCTCGATCTCGGCTACGTGGCGTTCTACGCGATGGGCGCCTATACGGCCGCCTGGTTCGCGTCTCAGCACTTCTCCAGCGTCACGCTCCATCTCGGCGGCGTCGGCGTCGGGCCCGAGGTGCCCGGGATCCACGTCTCGATCTGGCTGGTGCTCATGGTCGCCGGGATCCTCACGGCGGCGGTCGGGATCATCATCGGCTTCCCGACACTTCGGCTCCGCGGCGACTACCTCGCGATCGTCACCCTCGGCTTCGGCGAGATCATGCCCCAGGTCGCGAACAACGGAGACCATCTCCTCGGGTACAACGTCACGAACGGGCCGCAGGGCATCAACCCGATCGACCCGCCCGGCTTCGGCGACACCCTGAACAACGCCGTCGGCCTGCCCACCGACTACCTGAGCTCTCCGAACAGCATTCGGCTCTTCTACTGGACCGCGCTCGGGCTCGTCCTGTTCACGGTCTTCTGCTCGGTCCGGCTGCGCGACTCGCGTCTGGGACGCGCCTGGATCGCGATCCGTGAGGACGAGACGGCCGCCGCCGCGATGGGGGTGCCGCTGATGCGGACGAAGACCTGGGCCTACGCGGCCGGCGCCTTCTTCGGTGGGATCGCAGGCGCCTACTACGCGAGCTTCAAGAGCGGAACGTTCCCCGGGGACTTCTACTTCAACATCTCGATCTTCATCCTGTGCATGGTCATCCTCGGCGGCATGGGCAGCATCTGGGGAGTGATCGTCGGAGCCGCGTTCCTCTCGTACCTCAACCAGGAGGGCCTGGCGAACATCGGCGCGTGGATGAACAAGAACGGCGTGAGCGACGCGGTGTTCGGTAAGGACATCGACGTTCCGCTCTACACGTCCGGGATCTTCGGCGTGATCCTCGTGCTGACCATGCTCTTCCGCCCGGAGGGCCTCATACCGAGCTCGAGGCGGAAGGCGGAGTTCCACGAAGGCGTGCCGCAGGAGGCCCAGCTCTACGACGTCGAGCACGAGTGACCGTGGCCGACCTCCTCGTAGCAGAAGGCGTGCGCAAGGAATTCGGCGGCCTCGTCGCCGTCAACGATGTCGACTTCACGATCCCGGAACGCTCGATCGTGAGCCTGATCGGGCCGAACGGCGCCGGGAAGACGACGTTCTTCAACATGCTCACGGGCGTCTACAAGCCGACCGGCGGAGTGATCGTGTTCGACGGCCACGACGTCACCGGCAAGCCGCCGCACGCGATCACGGAGCGCGGAATCGGGCGCACCTTCCAGAACATTCGTCTCTTCCACAACATGACTGCGCTCGAGAACACCCTCGTCGGGATGCACGCGCGGCTTCACTCCGGGATCATCAAGAGCGTGCTGCGCACCCGGGGCCAGAGGCGCGAGGAGCGTGAGGCGGAGGATCGGGCGCGCGAGCTGCTCGAGTTCAGCGGGCTGCGCGGGCGCGACCAGGAGGTCGCGCGAAACCTCTCCTACGGCGACCAGCGCCGGCTCGAGGTCGCCCGCGCGCTCGCGACGCAGCCGAAGCTCTTGCTCCTCGACGAGCCGACGGCCGGGATGAACCCCCAGGAGACGGCAGAGTTCACCGGCTTCGTCAGCCGCCTGCGCGAGGAAGAGGGGCTCACTGTGCTACTCATCGAGCACGACATGCGCGTCGTGATGGGAATCTCTGAGCGGGTGACCGTGCTCGACTACGGCGAGAAGATCGCCGAGGGGACTCCGCAGGAAGTCCAGAAGGACGAGCGTGTGATCGAGGCGTACCTGGGCTCGGCGGCGGTGTCGTAGATGGCGGCGAACGCGGGACAGCCGATCCTCGAGCTCAAGGACGTGCACACGTTCTACGGCTCGATCGAGGCCCTCAAGGGGATCTCGATCGAGGTGCACGAAGGCGAGATCGTGACGCTGATCGGAGCGAACGGCGCCGGCAAGTCGACGACCCTGCGCTCGATCAACGGGCTCAACCACCCACGCGAGGGGACGATCGCCTTCAAGGGACAGGACATCACGAACGAGTCTCCGCACAACGTCGTGAAGATGGGCATCAGCCAGTCGCCCGAGGGCCGGCGGCTCTTCCCGCGCATGAGCGTCATCGAGAACCTCGAGATGGGCGCCTACCAGCGCAACGACCGCAAGGGGATCCGGGAGTCGATCGACCACGTCTTCGAGCTCTTCCCGCGGCTCGCCGAGCGCAAGAACCAGAAGGCGGGGACGATGTCCGGGGGCGAGCAGCAGATGTGCGCGATCGGTCGCGCGCTGATGGCCCAGCCGAAGCTGCTCATGCTCGACGAGCCGTCGATGGGCCTCGCGCCGATCTTCGTCGAGAAGATCTTCGAGATCATCCAGGAGATCAACGAGCAGGGGACTCCGATCCTGCTGGTCGAGCAGAACGCGCTGATGGCGCTCGACGTCGCCAAGCGCGGCTACGTGATGGAGACCGGCGCGATCGCGCTCGCGGACGACGCCAAGGCGCTCCGCGAGAACGAGCAGGTCCAGAAGACGTATCTCGGCGTCGACTAGCCCGGCCCGACTCGGAGCGGGAAGTACGGCGGGCTGAGGAGGAAGCCGATCCTCGGCGGCCGGTCGGCCCACCCGTGCGTCATCGTGAGCGCGGCGCCCACGCCGTGCGTCGGGACGAACCCGAGCTGGCGCGCCACGGTGGCGTCGCGGCAGCCCGCGACCAGCACCGAGCCGAGCCGTTGGATCGCGGGCTGACAGGCCTCCCACTGGGCGAACGGGAGGAGCGGATGGCAGGCGCGGCTCGCGCGGTAGGTGTCGATCGCGCGGCTGTCCGACACGGCCAGCTCCTCCTCGTCGGCGAGGTCGACCGGATCGCGTGCGCCGCTCGAGCGCAGCGCCTGGAAGAGCGCTCGGTAGGGCTGCTGCGTGGGGTGCGGGAAGCGCCGCTTGAAGCGGCTGAGCAGGATCGCGGTACCGCCCTCGGCGACCGGGAACGAGTCCCGCCAGAGGCGCAGCGCGAGCCCGAGCCCGAGGTAGGCCGCCGCCATCGGGTTCGGCGCCTCGCGCGGAAGGTTCGGTGTCGTGTGCGGGATTCCGATGCAGATCGCGTCGAGCGGCTCGTCGAGCCGGGCCGCCTTCGACTCCACGCCTCGGAGGAGCGCCTCCGAGTGTGCGACCGACGGCGGTCCCGCGAACACTGCGATCGAGGAGAGCTCGCTCGGTAGGTGGCGCAGCACGCCGATGCGGACGGGGCCGGGAAGCAGTCCGAACAGCCCGCGCAGAGGAAAGCTCGCGATCCGGTCGACCGTCTCTCGGTCGTGCGGATAACCGTGCAGGACGCCGCCGAGCGCCGGTGTGTTCAGCGTCAGCGAGACCCCGATCAGCGGGACTCTCCGGGCGAGGGCGCGCTCGAGCTCGAGCGCCCGCTTCCAGCCGCCCGAAGCGGAGGTCTCGAGCAGCGAGTAGGCATTCGCGGCACGCAGGGAGGTGCGGTCGGATGCGGCGAGCAGCGCTGCGGCCCCGCCGTGGATGACCGTCTCCGCCGCCGTGACCGTCACGACGACGTCCGTGTCGACCAGGGCCCGGTTGACCCGGACCACGCGTTCGCCGTCGGCGATCTGGACGAGCCCCTCGCTCTCGACGTCGTGCACCTCGACGCGGCCCCGGAACCGGCGTGCGATCTCGGGAGGGACGAGCACCTCGAGCTCGCGATGTGCGGGGCGGCGCGCGAGTCCTCCGGCGACGAGGAGCGTCTGGCGGTCCGAGGTGGCGCCCGCGCGCTCGAGCTCGAGCATCGTCGCCGCGATCGCCGTTCGCCGCGGGTCGTTGGGCGAACCGGGAATCGGGAGCGCGGGCGGTTCGACGACGATCGTCGCGCGGGCGCCCCTCGGCACGAGCGCCTCGAGCGGCTGGCCGGAGAGTGGGAAGCGAAGCGCGTCGCGGACGGCAGCCGCCACGTCTGCGATCGGGTCGACCGGCGGCGGCGGCGAGAGCACGACCGAGTTCTCGCCGGTGTCGACGACTGCGAGCCGAGAGCCGTACGCCAGCGGGAGCCGGGTCAAGGGATCGAGCGGTAGAGCCGCAGAAAGGTGCGGCGGAAGCCCCGCCGGGGCCAGAACCGCGACGCGAGCAGGTTCGTCTCGCGCCAGTCGACGACCGTGACCGGATAGCCCTGCTCCCGCGCCCAGGCGAGCCCCGCGTTCGTCAGCGCCACGCCCGCGCCGGTGCCGCGCGCCTCGGGAAGCGTCGCCGCGAAGCCGAGAAAGGCGGCGCGCTCGGGACGGGCGAGCCCGGTGTGCATGCTCGATTTCGAGACGTCGACCATGACGAGCATGGAGACGACGCGGCCGTCGACATCGGCGAGCAGGATCGCCTGCTCGGGGGCGTCGACCTCCTCGAGGAAGTCGGCGCGCGACTCCTCTTCGGTGTACGGAGGCGCGGTCGGAGAACACGGGCGACAGCCGCTGGTGGCCCGGGAGCTCGAGGTCGAGCCGCACGACGGCGTCGACGTCGTCGGCGGTGGCGTCGTCGCACGACGACGCCCGGCGGGCGGCTCGTCGATGTCTCTGCGGCGTCTCCTGGATCGCCGACGCATGCTGCGCGCCGAACGAGAGCCGGAACCAGGCATCGACGAGCGCCTGGTCGGTCGCAGGCACGATCGCGTAGTGGTGGGTCGAAGCCGCGCTCGACCCAGTCGGCGGCGAGGAATGCGTACAGGTCGCGCACGGTCTCCGGGTCGCGAACAGCGTGGCCCGCGTTCTCGACCCAGATGTTCGACCCCCAGGTCAGGTCCTGGCGGTGCACTCCGATCAGGTATCCGACGAGCTCTCCATCGCGGCTGGCGACCGCGCCCGACCGCTCCTCTGCTGCCCAGAGCGCCTCGATCTCCGCGCGGAAGTCGACGTCGGCCGGAAGACCCGGCTCGGCCTCGCGGTGGCGCGCGTGTCGCTCCGCGAGGAGAGCCGCCGCGCCGTCGAGATGCTCCTCGGAAAAGGGCTGAATTGTCAGCTCCGGCATCGCCGCAGGACGATACCGTTGCCCTGTGCCGAAAACGCTCACTGGTGCCGAGCTGCAGCTCGACGACGGCCCGGTCCGCGACTCCGAGCTCTTCCTCGTCGACGGGAACAACCTCGCCTACCGCGCCTTCTTCGCGCTGCCGGAGGAGCTGGCGACGAGCGACGGCATGTCCACGAACGCCCTGCTCGGCTTCACGAACATGCTCTTCAAGCTCCTCGCCGACTACAAGCCGAAGGGCGTCGCCGTCGCGTGGGACACGCGCCCGGTGCACCGCGCCGCGGTCTCGGAGGACTACAAGTCCGAGCGCCGGCCGATGCCGGATCTCCTGCGCGAGCAGTTCCCGCACTTCCGGCCGATCGTCGAGGCGTTCGGCTATCGGAACCTCGAGTTCGAGGGCTGGGAGGCGGACGACGTGATCGCCACGCTCGCGACGCAGGCCGACGAAGCCGGGATCAAGACGACGGTCGTCTCGACCGACCGCGACGCGTTCCAGCTCGTCTCGGAGAACGTCGCGCTGATGATGACGCCGCGCGGCGTCTCGGACGTGAACGTCTACACGCCCGAGCGCGTCGAGGCGCGATACGGGATCCGGCCCGAACAGATCCCGGACTTCATCGGGCTCAAGGGCGACACGTCGGACAACATCCCGGGCATCCCCGGGATCGGCGACAAGACGGCCGGGCAGCTGATCTCGCAGTACGGCTCGGTCGACGAGGTGATCGCGCACGCGGAGGAGCTCTCGCCCGCGCGCAAGCGCAACATCCTCGAGAACGCGGACCAGGCACGGCAGTCGAAGGAGCTGGCGACGATGCGCCGCGACCTCGAGCTCGACTGCGACGTGACGCAACTCGTCCTCGCGCCGCCGGACCGCTCGCAGCTCAAGGAGATGTTCCGGCGCTTCGAGTTCCGGAACCTCCTGCACCGAGTGGACGAGTTGGACGTGGCCATTCCGGCCGCGCCGATGCAGCTCGAAAAGACGACCGTTCCGTGGAGCGAGGAGCTGAGCAACAGCCTGTTGCAAGGAAGCCGGGAGGTGGCGGTCGCGCGCGACGAGGGACGGGTCGCGGCCGCCGATCGAGGCGCGAGTCGTCGTTTCGCCGGCCGAGAACGTCGGACGGCCGGTGATCGTCCACGACGCGAAGGCGCAGGACGTCGAAGCGATCGACGACACGCTCCTGCTCGCCTACCTGATCGAGCCGTCGCGGCCCGAGTATCCCCTCGAGGAGCTCGAAGCCGAGTACGGCCTGGAGCTCGAGCCCGATCCGGCCACCGACGAGGAGACAACGGCGCTCGTCCGGAACGCCGCGGCGACCTACCGGCTCCGCGACCTGCTCCTCGACCGCGTCCGCGAGCGCGACATGGAGCCGCTCTACCGCAACGTCGAGCTCCCGCTCTCGCCCGTCCTGGCCGCGATGGAGCGGGCCGGAGTCAAGATCGACGAGTACCGCATGGGCGAGATCACGGCCCGCCTGCGCGAGATGGTCGAGGAGCTCGAGTCACGGGCGTACGAGCTCGCGGGCGAGGAGTTCATGCTCGGATCGACCCAGCAGGTCGGCCGGATCCTGTTCGACAAGCTCGGCCTCACGCCCGGTCGCAAGGGCAAGACCGGCTACTCGACCGACACGCGCGTCCTGCGCACGATCCGCGGCGAGCACGAGATCGTCGGCGTGATCGAGGAGTGGCGCGAGTACTCGAAGCTCCTGAACACGTACCTCGGGCCGCTGCCCACGCTGATCGCAGAGGACGGGCGCCTGCATACGACCATCAACCAGGCGGTGGCCGCGACCGGGCGCCTCTCCACGACGAGCCCGAACCTGCAGGCGATCCCGATCCGCACCGAGCTCGGACGCGAGATCCGCTCCGCGTTCGTCGCCGAGCCCGGGCACAAGCTGCTCTCGGCCGACTACTCGCAGATCGAGCTCAGGATCCTGGCGCACGTCTCCGGAGAGCCGAAGCTGCGCGAGGCGTTCGAGAAGGGCGAGGACGTCCACACGGCGACGGCGGTCGAGGTGCTGGGCGTCGAGCCCGCCGAGCTCACCTCGGCTCAGCGCTCGGTCGCGAAGATGATCAACTTCGGGATCGTCTACGGCATCTCGTCGTTCGGGCTCTCCGAGAACCTCGAGATCCCCCGCGAGGAGGCGCAGGCGTACATCGACGCGTACCTGGCGCGCTTCCCGCACGTGCAGGACTTCATCCGCAGGACGATCGAGCAGGCGGAGCGCGACGGCTTCGCGACGAGCCTGATGGGCCGGCGCCGGCCGGTTCAGGAGCTGCGCGCCTCGAACCGCCAGACGCGCTCCCTGGGCGAGCGGCTCGCGGTCAACTTCGTCATGCAGGGCTCGAACGCGGACATCATCAAGGTGGCGATGGTGCGCATCCACGCGCGGCTACGGGAGGAGGGGAGAGGCGCGCGCCTCGTCCTGCAGGTGCACGACGAGCTCCTGCTCGAGGTGCCCGACGCCGAGGTCTCCGCCGTGAAGGAGCTCGTGCGCGAAGAGATGTGCCGCGCCTACGACCTCGATCCGCCGCTCGCCGTGGACGTAGGCGTCGGCGAGGATTGGGCGGACGCGAAGAAATGACGAATCCCCCGCCCGGATACCACTCCGTTTCTCCGTACCTCATGACCGAGGACCTCGAAGGGCTCGTGTCCTTCGTCTGCGACGTCTTCGGAGGCATCGACCGCCACAGGGCAACCGGTGCAGCCGGACGCACGCACGTCGAGGTGGAGGTCGGCGACTCGCTCGTCATGATCGGAGCGAGCAGCCCGGGCGGCGGGCGAACGGCGATGCTCCACGTCTACCTCGACGACGCGGGAGCGGCCTACCGTCGAGCGCTGGAGGCCGGCGCGACCAGCGTCATGGACGAGCACGAGACCGATTTCGGCGATCGCCGGTACGCGGTCGACGATCCCTGGGGCAACCAGTGGTGGATCTCGACGCGAAAGTAAGGCTCGCGGACGGGGTCAGTCTCTTCGTCCATGAGCTCGGCGACGGCTTCCCCGTGATCGTGCTGCACGGCGGGCCTGGGCTCGACCATTCCATGTTCCGGCCCTACCTCGACCCGCTCGGCGACGAGTTCCGGCTCCTCTACGTGGACGAGCGCGGGCAGGGGCGCAGCGACCGCGTCGATCCGGCGACGCTCTCGCTCGAGGTCTTCGCCCGCGACGTCGACCTGCTCGCCGCGGCGCTCGGGCTCGACCGGTTCGCGCTGCTCGGGCACTCCTTCGGAGCGATCGTCACGACCAAGCACGCGACCGCTCTGGGAACGGCGGCCGCGTATGTCGTCTCGGGCGGAGCGGACTCGAGCGACGCGCTCGACGAGGACTTGCACGCCTCGCGTTGGAGTCGCTGGGTGAGAACCGGGAGGCGATCGAAGCCAGCTGGGAGCAGGAGAAGACGGTCAGAACGGAGTCGGAGCTGAAAGAGCTCCTGCGGGCGCAGATGCCGTTCCATTTCGCCGGCGATCCCCCGCCTGGTTACGGCGACGACATCGTCGGAACCCCCGACGTCCTGCGCCATTTCGCCAACATCGGCTACGGAGACTTCAACTACGTGCCGAGCCTGGAGCGCGTCTCGAAGCCGACGCTCGTTCATCGTCGGCAAGCAGGACCGGACCACGACACTGCGCGCGGCACGCGTCCTGCACGAGGGAATCGCCGGCAGCGAGCTCGTCGTGCTCTCCGGGGCCGGCCACATGAGCTTCGTGGAGGCGCCTGACCCGTACATCGGCGCCGTGAGGACGTTCCTGCGCAAGGTGGCTGCCTGATGTGGCGCATCCGGCTCTGGCTGGAGA
Organism: uncultured Actinomycetes bacterium; assembly: GCA_963790695.1. GTDB lineage: Bacteria > Actinomycetota > Thermoleophilia > Gaiellales > Gaiellaceae > VAXT01. The sequence goes on from CAWBPX010000006.1 coordinate 90,867, forward strand.
AGGTCGGCTGGAAGCCGATCGCGATCGGCGCGGCGGTCGTCGTCGTGGTCCTCGTGGCCGCAGGCGCGGCCTTCGCCCTGCTCTCCGGAGGCGACGACGAGAGCTCCGCGAGCACGACGACCGCGCGACAGGAGCGAACGAACCTCTACTACCTGCGCGCGGTGGCTCCGAAAGTGGCGCCGAACGGCTGCTCGATGCGGATCCGCTTCATCTGGAAGCCCGACTACCACGCCATCCAGTACCTCGGGGCGACCGCGGTCATAACCGTCTCCGGAACCGACATCGCGGGCTCCTACAGGAAGAAGTTCACCCGCAAGGGCCTGGCCCTCGACGTGGGACCGGTTTCGCTGCTCGGCGGCTACAAGCTGTGGTCGGCGCGGGTCACGGCGATGGACGGCGATCCGCCCGGAAACGACACGACTGTCCAGACCGCGACGCCTCCGGGCACCAAGTGCGACTGATCCGGTCTGAAACCGCAGAGAACCTTTGTTTCAGGGCTATACTGCGCGCCTTCGCATGACCAACGACACGGTTGATACGAACGCGACGACGACCCTGACCGAGGACGACGTCTGGACCACGGGCCCCGACGGGGAGCAGATCCCCAACTACGAGGCCACGTTCCCGACGATCAACGAGGGCGAAGTCGTCCACGGAGAGGTCGTGCGCGTGGACAAGGACGAGGTCCTCGTCGACATCGGGTACAAGTCGGAAGGCGTGATCCCGGTCGCCGAGCTCTCGATTCGGCGCTCGGTGAACCCCGAGGACGAGGTCAAGCTCGGCGACGAGATCGACGCGCTCGTGCTCACGAAGGAAGACGCCGACGGGCGCCTGATCCTCTCGAAGAAGCGCGCGCGGTTCGAGATCGCCTGGAAGGCGATCGAGGCTGCTGCAGAGAGCGGCGAGGCCGTTATCGGCAGGGTGATCGAGGTCGTCAAGGGCGGCCTGATCCTCGACCTGGGCGTCCGCGGCTTCCTGCCGGCGTCGCTGGTCGACATCCGCCGCGTCCAGGATCTCGACGAGTTCCTGAGCCAGGAGCTCCGCTGCAAGGTGATCGAGCTCAACCGCTCGCGGAACAACGTCGTGCTCTCACGCCGCGCCGTCCTCGAGGACGAGCGCAAGGAGATGCGGCAGGCGATCCTCGACCGGCTCTCGCCCGGCGACGTCGTCGAGGGCCAGATCTCGAACATCGTCGACTTCGGCGCGTTCGTCGACCTCGACGGGATGGACGGGCTGATCCACATCTCCGAGCTCTCGTGGAGCCACGTCAACCATCCGTCCGAGGTGCTCGAGATCGGCCAGACCGTCCAGGTCAAGGTGCTCGACATCGACCGCGACCGGCAGCGAATCTCGCTCGGCCTCAAGCAGACGCAATCGGATCCCTGGCAGCAGGTCGTCGAGGCGTACAACGAGAACGACGTCGTGCAGGGCAAGGTGACGAAGGTGGTCACGTTCGGCGCCTTCGTCGAGATCATGCCCGGCGTCGAGGGGCTCGTGCACATCTCGGAGCTCGCGCAGCACCACGTCGAGAATCCGCGCGAGGTCGTCTCCCAGGGCGACGTCGTGAACGTGAAGATCATCGAGGTCGATGCGGATCGCCGCCGGCTCTCGCTCTCGCTGAAGCGGGTCGAGGACGACGACGACGTGCAGCCGCGCGCCGACGGTCAGCCGCTCGAGACGCCCTCACCGACTCCGGCGCCGCAGATCGACCTCTCCGAGGATGTCTTCCCCGAGGGGGAGGCTCCGATCGAGGAGCGAACCGGCGAGGAGGCGACCGACGAGGCTCTTGCGGAGACCCCGGTCGACGAGCCCGAGGCCCCGCTCGCCGAGTCCGAGGCCCCGCCGTCCGAGCCCGAAGCCCAGCCGGCCGAGTCCGAGGCCCCGGTCGCCGAATCCACGCCGGACATTCCTGCCGGGGAGCCCGAGGTCGAGCCCGAGACGACCGATGCGAGCATCGAAGCCGACGCCGTCGCTCCCGAGGAGCAGGGCCCCGGCGACTCCGAAGGCGAGCCGCCGGCTGCGCCTGACGAGGCTGAGCAGACCAGAGCTAAGCCAGTTTCCGTCGCGATCACCGGCGGAATCGGAGCGGGGAAGAGCGAGGCGCTGGCCGCCTTCGCGCGCCACGGCGCCGCCACGATCTCGAGCGACGCGGTCGTCCACGAGCTGTACGAGGACCCCGAGGTGAAGGCGGCGCTCGAAGAGCGCTTCTCGACGAGCGACAAGGCCGAGATCCGCGAACAGGTCGTCGGCGATCGGGACGCGCTCGTCTGGCTCGAGGGGCTCCTGCATCCGCGGGTCCTGCAGCGAACAGAGGCCTGGCGCGACGAGCTTTCGCGGCTTCCCGAGCCGCCCGCACTGGCCGTGAACGAGGTGCCGCTGCTCTACGAAGCCGGCGCGGAGGACCGTTTCGACGCGGTCGTGGTGATCACGGCGCCGCGCGAGCTGCGGGCCGACCGCGCCGGCGACCGGCTCGACGAGCGCGAGCGGCGCCTGATTCCCGACGAAGAGAAGATCGAGCGCGCCGACTTCGCCTACGTGAACGACGGCTCGCTCGAAGACCTCGACGCCTTCGTGGCCGACGTGGTTCGTACTCTGAGCGCTCCGTGAGCATCCGTCGCCTCGTCTCCGTGCTGATCCTCGTCGCGGCCGTCTCGGTGGGCTTCGTCTACCTTCGCGACGGCGAGCCGACCTGGTTCGACCGGATCCGCTACCCGTTGAAATACGAGCAGATCGTCCGCGGCCACGCGAAGAACTACGACCTCGATCCGGCCCTCGTCGCGGCGGTCATCTACCAGGAGAGCAAGTTCCGCGCCGACGCGAAGTCGAGCTCGGGCGCGCTCGGCCTCATGCAGCTGAAGCCCGAGACCGCCGAGGGCATCGCGATCCGAACGGGAGGCAGCAGGTTCCAAACCTCGGACCTCTACAACCCGGAGATCAACATCCGCTACGGCTCGTGGTACCTCCGGCACCTGCTGGACAAGTACGGAGACGAGAAGACGGCGCTCGCGGCGTACAACGCGGGCCAGCGGAACGTCGACAACTGGCGGGCGGAGGGCAAAGGGATCCAGTTCTCGGAGACCCGGGCCTACGTCGACCGGGTGGAGCACCTGAAGGGCGTCTACGCCCGCGCGTACGACCTCTAGAGCTCGGCCTGCAGCTGCGCGAGCCAGTCGTCGCCGATGACGATCCCCTTCTCCCTTCTCCCGGCGAGCGCCTCGTCCAGCAGGCGTCTCGCTTCGGCCGGCCTGGCCGGCGAGTCGATGGACCTCGGCCCCGTTGATATTGAGGAGCACCCTGTCGAACAGGCGACGGGAGTCGAGCTCCTCGAGACTCTCCTCGAGGAACTTGGTGGGCGCTGCTCGAAGTCGCCGCGCCCGGCCAGGATCCGCGCCTTGCCGGCGCAGACAGTACGCCTGGGTCGACACATCGTCCTCCGCACCGACCGCTCTGGCCTCGTCCACCAAGGGCTCCGCCTCGTCGTAGCGACCCTGACCCGCGAGGGCGAACGCCGGCTATCGCGGTCACCGTCGAGAAATATCCGGCTTCTCCGTACGCCTTGAGAGCTTCGTACGCGGGCATGCTCAGGCGCTCGGCTTCGTCATAGCGGCCCGCAAGGAGCGACACGCATGCAGTCGCCATCGCCATGGCGTGCGCATCGACCATACGGCCGAACTCGAACAACCGCTTGGTTCCTTCCTCGATATCGGCCAGGCCCTCTTCCTCCCGGCCTCCCATGCGCTTGAAGTTCCCGCCGATGATCAGCAACCGGCTGGCCTCGCTGCCCATGTTCGGCCGGTCGAGAACGCGCGCGACGAGCTCCAACCCGTCGTCGACCGACATGTCGTACCAGAAGGCATCGATGGCGAGCCAGCCGATGCAGGCCGCTTCGAGACCGAGATTCCCGATCTCACGCGCGATCCGGGCTCCGTTCTCGAGCGCGTCGTGCGGGTTCCCATCCGTCCAGCTGATGTGCATGCCGAGGAGGTGCAGCGTCTCGGCAAGCCCTTCCTGGTCGCCGAGCCGTTCGAGCTCTTCCGCCCGTGAGCGGAGGACGACGAGGGCCCCGTCCATCGTCCCGCCCCGCATGCTGGCGAGCGCGGCCATTCTCGCCTCGATCAGCGCAGCTGCGGCGCGATCGCCGGTCTCTCCCGCGGCGACGAGGCCCTTTTCGAAGGAGTCCTGTGCCGCCTCGAGATCGCCGAGCTCACGATAGGAGTAACCGAGCTCGGAGAGAAGCCTGCCTCGTAGCGGATGCCGGTCCGGAAGGAGGGCGAGCGCACGTTCGGTGAGCCCGATCGTCGCCGTGACATCGGAGCGGCGCACCGCCTTGCGGGCGGCTGCCGCGAGCCTTTCTCCCGCGCGGAGGGCGAGCTCCCGCGCCTCGTCGTCGACCGGAGCGAGCTCCGTGCGGTACCGGTACGCCTGCTCGAGGTGGTAACCGATGATCTCGTCCCGCTCGGCGAGATGCTCGGCGCCGATCTGCTCGAGCCAGTCGGCAAATCGCGCGTGAAGCTCGGCTCGAAGCTCCTTCGGCATCGCCTCGTAGGCGGCGTCGCGGATGAGCAGGTGACGGAAGCGGAAGGCGTCCTCGCCGGGCAGATCCGTCCGGTCGGGCCGGATCAGCTCCTTCCGGACGAGGGTCTGCAGGTGGCCCAGCACCGACTCGCGCAGGTCGTCGGTCGAGAGCTGAGCAACGGCGCCGCGATGGAAGACCTTCCCCTCGACCGAGCCGCGCTCGATGACCGCTCGCTCGTCTCTGCCCAGCCGGTCGAGGCGCGCCGACAGGAGCGCATGGATCGTCGGCGGAACCGTGATCCGGGTGAGATCGCCGGCCGGCACCCAGTTGCCGTCGCTGCGCGTGAGCAGTCCGTCGTCGATCAGCATCGCGAGCATCTCCTCGACGAAGAGCGGGTTCCCCTCCGCGGCGCTCATGATCCGGTTGCGGACGTTCTCGTCGAGCTGCGCGCGGCCGAGGAGGTTGGCGACGAGCTCAGCGGATTCACCGTCGCTGAGCCGCTCGAGCAGCACCGAGGTGGCGTTGAACTTCCCGCCGCCCCAGCTCGGCCGCTCGTCGAGGAACTCGGGTCGCGCGAGGCAGATGAGCAGGATCGGTGCGTCTCGGGACCAGTCCGCGAGGTGCTCGACGAGATCGAGGAACGTGGGCTCGGCCCACTGCAGGTCGTCGAAGAGGACGACGAGCGGGCGGACCTGGCCTTCGGCCTCGAAGAGGCGGCGGACCGCCCAGGCCGTTTCGTCCGGCGCTCCGGCAGTCCCTCCCAGGTCGATCGCGGCAGCGATTCGCTCCGTGATCAACGGTGCTTCGTCGCCGGACAGAGCCGCTCCGATCCCGGCGATGGGATCCTCTCCGTAGCGGCCGCGGAGCGCCTCGGCGAGCGGCCAGTACGTGATGCCCTCGCCGTAGGGAAGGCAGCGGCCGTGCATGACCGTCGCCTCGTCTCCGACACCTGCCAGGACCTCGGCGATCAGCCTCGACTTGCCGACCCCCGCCGCTCCCAGGACCGTGAACAGGAGGCACGCGCGTTCACCGACGGCTCGCTGGTAGGCCTGCTCGAGCGCGGCCAACTCGCGCTCGCGGCCGACCATCGGTGAATCGAGGCGGCGGGCCCGGCCGGGCAGATGTCCCGAGAGCGTCACGAGCCGGTACGCCTGTACCGCTTCGCTCTTGCCTTTCAGTCCGAGCGGCTCCGTCGGCTCGACCTCGACCGCGTCGCGGACGAGGCGGAACGTCGTCTCGCCGAGCAGGATCTCGCCGGGCGGAGCGGCCTCCTCGAAGCGCTTCGCGACGTTCACGGCGTCGCCGGTGGCGAAGCGCTGACCCTCGCTCCCGTCGCCGGCCACGACCTCACCGGTGTTCACGCCGGTCCTCACGGCGATCGTCACACCCCAGTCGCGCTCCAGCTCCTCGTTCAGCGCGGCCAGGCGCGCGCGCATCTCCGAAGCGGCGCGCACGGCTCGTAGAGCGTCGTCCTCGTGCAGGACCGGGATTCCGAAGACGGCCATCACCGCGTCGCCGATGAACTTCTCGACCGTCCCTTCGTGGCTCTCGACGACCGTCTTCATCTCGTCGAAGTAGCGGCCCATCACCCGTCTGAGCGACTCGGGATCGAGCTGCTCGCCGAGCGCTGTCGACCCCGTCACGTCGGAGAAGACCACGGTCACGACCTTCCGAACGTCCCGGGCGGGCTCGGTGGGGGCGAGGGGCGCGCCGCACGAGCCGCAAAAGGCGAATCCCTCCGGGTTCTCCTGACCGCAGCGGGAGCACGTAACCATGCGGCTGAGTCTAGGTTTTCCGCACCTGATGTCTCGAAATAGTCAAAGAGACACTTGACAGACTCCATAGTGATGTCATAATGGCGTCATGGAGATGGCACGATTCGTCCAATCGCTCGAGTCCGACCTCGCCGCCGTGGCGGCAGTGGGCGACGAGCAGACCCGCGCCGCGGCCGAACGCGTGCTGCAGGCAATCCGGGGATCGGCAGGGCTGCGCCTCCTGGACGTCCTGGGCGAGGCGGCTCTCGAGCTCAACGCTCAGCTGCCCGACGGGCACGTCGAGGTGCGGCTCGCCGGTCAGGATCCGGCGCTCGTGTACGTCGGCGAGGAGGAAGCGCCTCCGGAGCCGGCGGCCGACGACGGCCTGACCGCCCGCATCACGCTGCGCCTCCCCGACTCGCTCAAGCAGTCGATCGAGGCGGCGGCCGCACGAGAAGGAATTTCCGTGAACAGCTGGCTCGTCCGCGCCCTCTCGCGGGGCGCGGCCGGGCCGGCGCGAAGGTCCGGCAAACGGCTCCAGGGCTTCGCCCAGAGCTGAGAAGGAGGGAGAGTCAGATGGCGACAAAGTTCTATCCACTGCCTTTCGGGCACGCGGAAGTCAAGATCGATTCCAGGCCGGTGAAGCGGCCTAGGCCCCGGAGAGCACGATGAGGCGCGAGACCTTCGACACACCGGGCCCGCTCACCCTCGACATCCGGGTTCCGAGCGGCGAGATCGAGATCGAGGCGATCGAGGGCACGGAGACCGTCGTCGAGCTCTCGGCGAGCCCCGAGCTCGAGGAGGAAGCCCGCATCGAGCTCCGCCCGAGGCGCGACGGCCATGAACTGAACATCGTGGTCGAGAAGCGCTCCAGGTTCTTCGGCACCGGTCGCGACGTGCGCGTCGCAGGTGACCGCTCCTCCGGGGGCGGACGTCGAGGTCTCGACTGCCTCGGCCGACACCGAGGGCCGAGGCGAGTTCGGCAAGGTCGACGTGAGCACCGCCTCCGGCGACGTCTCCTTCGACAAGGCGACCGGCGACGTCTCGATCAACTCGGCGAGCGGCGACCTCAAGATGGAGGAGATCGGCGGCGGGCTCACGGTGAACACGGCCTCGGGTGACGTCGACCTCGGCCGCCTGGCCGGCGAAGGCAAGATCCGCTCCGCCTCCGGCGACGTCCAGCTCGAGGAAGCAGAGGCCTCGCTCAAGGTCCAGACCGCGTCCGGCGACGTTCAGGTCGAGAGCGTGCGCGAAGGCGACGTCGTCCTGCAGACGGCCTCCGGCGACATCGAGGTCGGGATCAAGACCGGCTCGAAGCTGTGGATCGACGCGAAGTCGATGAGCGGCGAAACGACCTCCGACCTCGAGATCGGCGACGCGCCGCCCGACGGGGACGGCCCGATGGTCGAGGTTCGCGCCACTGCCATGAGCGGCGACATCACGGTCAAGCGCGCCTAGAGACCATGTCGCTCGCCTACGAGATCGATCAAGCCCGGACTCGGGAGGAGGCCCCACAGCCTCTGACCCGGCAGCCGCTCTTCGTGCGGTACTGGATCGGGCAGACGATCTCCGTCTTCGGAGACCAGATCAGCGCGCTCGCGATCCCGCTGACGGCGATTCTCGCGCTCGACGCATCGGCGCTCCAGGTCGGCATCCTCGCCTCCCTCGCGTGGCTGCCGCACTTGCTCTTCTCGCTGCCCGCCGGCGTCTGGATCGACCGGCGCGCGAACCGCCGGCGCAACATGATCGTCGCGGACGTGTTGCGGGCAGCCGCACTGGCGACGATTCCGGTCGCCTGGTGGCTCGGCGCGCTGACGATCTGGCAGCTCGTCGCGGTCGCGTTCGCCGTCGGCGCGCTCACGGTGTTCTTCGACCTCTCCAGCGCCTCGTTCTTCGTCGCGCTGGTCAACCGCACGCAGTACGTCGATGCGAACAGCAAGCTCTCGACGAGCCGCTCGCTTTCCTACATCGCCGGGCCCACGACCGCGGGCCTCCTCGTGCAGGTTCTGACGGCGCCCGTTGCAATCGCAGCCGACGCGCTGTCGTTCGTCGCCTCGGCGATCGCCCTGCGCGGCGTCGACGTTGCGGAGCCCGAGGTGGAGCGGAACGGGTCGAGTGCGCGACAGGATCTTCGTGACGGCTTCCGCTACCTGGCGCAGGAGAAGGTGTTGCGCGCCAGCGTCGCCTGCACGAGCACGATCAACTTCTTCAGCTTCTTCGTCTTCGCGATCTTCGTGCTCTACGCGAGCCGCACGCTCGGCCTCGGCGCCGGGGCGATCGGGCTCATCCTCGGCGCAGCCTCGTTCGGAGCGCTCGCAGGAGCCCTCATCGCTCCGCGCGTGGGGCGCAGGCTGGGAATCGGCCGCGCGGTCGTCGTCGGCTCGATCCTCTTCCCGGCTCCGATGGCGCTCTTCCCGCTGGCGCATGGCTCGCACTGGCTGAGCGGCTCGATGCTGCTCGCCGGCGAGTTCCTCGCGAGCGTCGGGGTGATGATCTTCGACGTCAACCAGAACAGCCTGCTGGCGATGCTGATCCCGCAGGCCGTTCGCAGCCGCGTCGTCGGCGTGTCGAGGTTCTTCAACTACGGGACGAGGCCGTTCGGGGCGCTCCTCGGAGGCGTGCTCGGGACAGCGATCGGGCTGCGGCCGACGCTCTGGATCGCGGTCGTCGGCTGCCTGCTCGGCGCGGTGTTCCTGCTCTTCTCGCCGATGCCAAGAATTCGCGAGGAGGATCTCGCGTGAGCCGCTCGGAGATCCTCGGCACCGCCCGCTTCGCGCGCTGCTCTTCGCCGAGGTCATCTCGACGACCGGCGCGCAGATGACCTGGCTTGCGCTTCCCTGGTTCGTGCTGACGACGACGGGCTCGGCGGGACGCATGACGGTCGTGATCCTCGCCGAGTCGCTCGGGCTCGCGGCTGCCGGGCTGCCCGCAGGAGCGTTCGTCCAGCGCTTCGGCGCGAAGCGGTCGATGCTCTTCGCGGACGCAGTCGCGGGCGCCGCTGATGCTGTTCGTGCCGATCCTCCACTGGTCGGGTCACCTGACGATGCCGGGGCTCCTTCTGCTCGCGTTCCTGCTCGGAGCTCTCGCCGGCCCGTACTTCACGGCGCAGCGCGTGATCCTGCCCGAGCTGCTCGGCGAGGACGAGGCGACGATCAGCCAGGCGAACGCGCTCTTCCAGGGCGCCATCCGCACGACGCTGCTGCTCGGGCCGCCGCTCGGCGGCGTGCTCATCGGCGTGATCGGCGCGGCGAACGTGCTCGTCGTGGACGCGGCGACCTATGTCGTCTCGTTCGCCCTCGTCGCGCTGTTCGTACCGACCCGGGAGCCGGCGACGCAGGAGGAGGGCACGGGCTCGCGCGGCGTCCTCGCCGGGCATCAAATTCCTCGTCCACGAGCCCCTCCTCCGGGTCTGGATTCCGCTCTTCGTCGTCGGCGATGCGGCCTGGCAGGCGTTCTTCGTCGCAGTGCCGGTACTCACGATCGAGCGGTTCGGCGCCGACGCCAAGATCGCCGGAGCGCTCTTCGCCGGGTTCGGCGCGGGTGCTCTGATCGGGAATTTCCTGTCGTTCCGGTACCTCTCGCAGCGGATCGACGGCCTGCGCCTGATCGCCTTGTCCGTCCCGCTCCAGGCGGCGCCGCTCTGGCTGCTGACCCTCCACCTGCCTGCGCGCGCCATGTTCGGCGCGGTGCTCCTGAGCGGGATCGGGAACGGGATCTGCAATCCGACGATCCACTCGCTCTTCACGCTGCGGATGCCGGTCGCGATCCGCCCGAAAGCGATGTCGGCAGCGACCGTGATCTGGGGCCTCGGTACGCCGCTCGGGCTCCTGTTCGCGGGCCCGGTGCTGGCGACGATCGGGCCGCAGCCGGTCCTCGTCGGCTTCGCCCTCGTTCAGACGGTGTGCATGCTCGGCGTCTCCGTGACGTCCCTCCGAGCGCGCGCCGCTGGGATCAGCGCTCCTGCTCCAGCTGGTTCGCCTTCGCCGTGAGGGTGGAGAAGCCCGCTTGCAGGAAGTCGTTCGCGGCCGCGGCGCCGAGCGACCACGTGAGCAGCCGGCCGAAGCGCGGAGCGAGGATCTGAGTTGCCGCGAGCCCTGCGGCGACCCACGTTCCGGCGCACCGGCTGCACGTCACGAGCTCGCCGATCGCCTGCTCCATGCCGCCCTCGACGGGCTCCTCGTCCTCGCCGTGTGTGCGCCTGCCCGCGCACGAACGGGCTCGCGGAGGAAGCTCGTCACCTCGTCGTGCGAGAGCGTGCGCGAGGCCTTGAACGCGGCCGCGCTGAGCACGAGGAAGTCGAGCGCGGTGTGGCACTGAGGGTCGCGGCGAAGCAGCGCGGGCGACTGCTCCGGCCGCGGCGAGGCCACCCGCGAAGGTGGCCATGATCGCTGCGTAGCGAGCCGTAGGGCGGAGTTTCCGTTCGCGCTGCCATCGTGCAGTAGCGTTTCGCGAGACTGCCGGATCCAAACGTCGCTTACGCTGGCAGACGTTGTCCTTCGAGCACGCCGTCGAAGCCGCAGTTGTCTTTCTGCTCGCCCTGGGAGCAGCGATGCTCGTGCTCGGAGCGCTTCTTCGCCGCAGGATGGCGCGCCGAGGGTCTCTGCTCGTCGTCGTCGCGCTTCTTGCGCTGGTCGGCGGAGCCGTGCTCGGCGCGTGGGCATGGCACGAGACCAGGCTCCGCGAGGTTCGCGGTTCGCCCACGATCGAGTTCACGCCCAAGCAGCGAAGCCAGGGCGCTTCGAGCCGAGAAGAGCCTTGGCCGACCTATGGCCGTGATCTGGAGCGGACCCACTTCGCACCCTTCCAGCATCGACCCCCGTACCGGCAGGTCTGGCGGCTCGACACCTCGGGCCCGATCGAGTACCCGCCTACGGTCGCCTACGGCCGGCTCTACTTCAATTCCTACAGAGGGCACTTCTACGTCCTCGACGCGGCGAGCGGGCGCGTCGTGTGGGAGAAGCGGACCGGGCACTGTTCTCCCGCCTCGCCCATGGTCGCGCACCAGGTCGTCTACCAGGCCTATGCGCCTCCACTTCCGTGCGCACGCCACGTCCGTGGTGCCCGCGGCTTCGTGATCGCGTGGGACGCCGCCACGGGGCGCGAGCGCTGGAGATACGACGCCGCTCCGGTCGAGACGTCGCCGCTGCTCGTCGGAAAGCTGCTCTACGTCGGCTCCTGGGACGGAACCTTCTCTGCACTGAACGCGCGGACTGGCAAGGTGCGGTGGACGTACCAGGCGAGCGCGGGGATCACGAGCTCTCCCGCGTACGACTCCGGAGCGGTCATTGCCGGGACCGACGACGGCCATGTCTTCGCCCTCGACGCGCGGACGGGGAAGCTGCGCTGGCAGGCGGCGTCGTTCTCGCGGTTCGGTCGGCGAGAGTACTTCTACGCCACGCCGACGCTCGCGTATGGGCGCGTTTACATCGGCAATGCGGACGGCACGCTCTACGCGTTCGGCGCGAGCTCGGGCCGGCTGCTCTGGGCGGTCGTGCCGGGTACCTACGTGTACACGGCGGCCGCGGCCTGGCGCCAGCGGATCTACGTCGGGACTTGGGATGGCTACTTCTCGGCCTTCGACGCGGCGACCGGTGATCTCCTCTGGCGACACCAGGCCGAGGGCGGAATCTCCGGCGCGCCGACCGTGATGGCGGGCCTCGTCTACTACTCGACGTTCGGGAAGTTCACGAACTCGCATCAGCGGCCGGTCAAGGACGGTCCGTACCGGACGTACGCACTGGACGCCCGCACGGGCAGGCCCGTCTGGCAGTTTCCCGACGGGCAGTACTCGCCGATCGTGGCCGACCGAGATCGCGTCTACCTCGTCGGAAGCGAGGCGGTCTACGGCCTCGTGTCACGCAGCACAGGCAGCTAGCCGTGGGGCCACCGGAGGTGGCCCCACGTGCCGCCAGCCGCTAGGTGACCGCTTACTCGTCGGCGGCCGAGACGCTGACCCGGGCGACCGCGCCGTTGCCGCGGGTGTCGGTCGCGCGGATCGTCAGCCGGCTGCTTCCGGCCGGAAGACGTGACGTGCGGAAGCCGCGCGCGAGGTAGTACCGGTAGTGACCGGGTGCACCCACGTAGTTCTGGGTCGTGCCTGCCGCGAAGATCGCGTCGTACACCTTCCCGGGGAGCATGTGGTCGGAGTCGATCACCATGCGCGGAGCGGTCACTCGCCGGGAGCCATGGTCGAGTCTCCAGCCGATCCGTGCGGCCGTGACGGGGAGATGTGACCACGGAGCGGGCACGAGGATCGGCGTCGTGTCGACGATCTCGGCCACGATGTCCACGCGGCCCCGTCAGCTCGTCGGCGGCCAACTCGCGTCCATTGCGGAGGAACTCGACCGAGACGACCGTCGGCGGCGTCCGGTCGACATAGGGGCCGAGGGCGCCTGGTCGGAGCGGGTTCAGGTAGCGATCGTGTGCGGGATCGCGCTCGGCGAAGTGAACATGATCGCCGACTCCACCCTCGTTGACGATGTGGCCGAGGAGCTGGTGGAGGCGGACGACCTGATGGTTACGGACGGCCGGCCTGACGTGCCAGTAGCCGAAGATGTGCCCGCCTGCCTTCAACGCGACCGCCTTGCGGCTGCCCTGGAGGTAGACCTCGCCGGCTTCGACCGCATAGACGGGAGTCCCGGTCGGAGCGGAGATATCGACGCCGAAGTGGAAGCTCTTGGCGTCGTAGTGCCCGTTGCGCGGATCGTTCAGATACGCCCGGACGGGATGCTGGCGATTGAAAGGCTTGACGGGCCAGCCGTAGCCGGGGCGGACGGCGTGGCGATGGGCGACGGTGCGGGTCTGGCTGAACTGGACGATTGCCGCCTCGCTCCCGGCGCGGGCCGAGATCGAGACGACGAGGGCTGAAACGACGATGGCGGAGGCGACGAACGGCCTGCAACGCCGGCTGATGTGTGCGGTGGCGGTTTCCATGCCGCCACCGTCGAGCGGCGCTCAAACGAGGCAGTCACGGCTCCCTAACGGGTCACTAATCGGCCTGTCCGGCGCGGTCGGAGCACCGCGCCAGACAGTCCGAAAGAACGTGGATCTACGGCTTGGCCAGCCGGTTCCAGAGGTTCTTCATCATCACATCGACCGGCGGCCACCAGACGTCTTCGGCGAGGGTGAAGGCACCGGCCGCGAAGACCTTCGAGCCGCCCAGCTCGTAGTAGGACATCTGGCCGGTCATCCCGGGCCCAAGGAGGTTCGGGAGCTCGGCAATCACGCGCGTGCCACGAGGAGAGCTCGCTGCCTTTGCGTCGATCTCGATGCCGAACGCTCGAGAACTTCGAGCCCTTCTTCAGCTTCGTTCCCGCAAAGAGCCAGGGTGCAGCCTTGGTGCTGCGAACGTGGTATCCGTCCCTGTGCGTGCCGTCGTCGTTGCCGAGGAACTGGACGCCGATCAGCGCGGCCTCGGGCCGCCCGAGGTCCCGCCACTTCGCCGACCGGCGTCATGCGTCCGTCGCTGATCGACGAACTGCCGGTAGAAGTTGTTCGCCGAGAGAAACATCAGGTTCCCGCCGCGATTGCGGAAGCCGTCGACCGCGTCGTACTCCTGGGCGGTGACGTACTCGTGATGGCCGGAGAAGATGAGCAGGTCGTACGAGCGGGCCAGCTTTCGCCCGTTCGTGGCGGCGACGTCGACGACGCGCTAGATAGTCGACGCCCTTGTCGGTTCGCGATCAGCCAGCGCAGGAACGGCTGGTCGTAGTACTTGTAGTGCGGCGGCACGCCGCGGTTCGTCGAACGGCCGGCCCAGCAGGACCCGTTTCACGTTCAGTCCGCGTACCAGGTGTCCGACCGGCCGTCGCCGTTGTCGTCCCGGAAGTTGTAGGCCTGCCAGGAGAGAGTCGGCAGGACGAGCGCGACCCGGTGCTCGCCGAGGCGGCGCGGTCGAAGGACGAACGGCGCATAGCCGACCCGACGCCCGGAGCCGGTGAGCTTGGCGAAGTACAGGCCGCTGGGAGCGAGCTGGGGGGATCCAACGTCGATCGCCTGTCCGCTCCGCACCGTGCCGAGATGCCTGGCAGCCGTGACGGGGCTCCCGTACATCTCGTCGCGCGGCTTCATCTCCCGGTGCTCCGTGCCCGCACGGAAGAGTTGAATCGAGACGTTCCGTGCCTTCTGCGAGAAGATCACGAGCCGCGCGGTCGCGACCGGCCGGTAGCTCTCGCGCGGGAATGCCGCCTCGATCACGGGCTTCTTCGAGGGCTTGAGCCTCGTTTCCGCGCCCTCGGTGCTGAATCCGGCGACCGGGTGGGTCGTCCTCGTTCCGGTGGCCATGGCGAGTGCGATGGCCAGAAGAGCGATTTGAAGGAAACGGCGCAGCGCGCCGCGACGGCCTGGATGTGAAGCGTATGTAGGCATGGCCCACCGTCGGCGGGCGTTCAAACCGTCGCGTCACGCCCCACCAACCACTCGCCAATGGCGCTGTCCAGGTGCATGCAGGTGTTACAAACTGCACATGCTCGAGTTCCGGATCCTCGGTCCGCTCGAGGTGTGGGACGGAGAGAAGACCTCGAGCTCGGCGGGCAGAGGCAGCGCGCAGTCCTCGCTCTGCTCGCGATTCACGTCGGGCGAGGTCGTGCCGAGCGAGCGGCTGATCACCTACCTCTGGGGCGAGAGCCCACCGCCGACCGCGGCGACTTCGCTCCAGAACGCGGTCTCGCAGCTGCGCAAGGCGCTCGGTGCGGACGTCGTCGAGACCCGCGCTCCCGGCTACGCGCTCAATGCAGAGAGGAATGCGGTCGACGCGCGGCCGGTTCGAGCAGCTCTGAACGAGGCGCGGTCGGCGGAGGCCGAGCGCGCGCGCCGGGCTCGTGCGCGAGGCGCTCGCAGCTCTGGCGCGGCCCGCCGCTCGCGGACTTCGCGTACGAGCCGTTCGCCCAGAACGAGGCGGCACGGCTCGAGGAGCTGCGCCTGACCGCGATCGAGGAGCGGATCGAGGCCGAGCTCGAGCTCGGCGGCAGCGGCCGAGCTCGTCGGCGAGCTCGAGGAGCTCGTGCGCGAGAACCCGCTGCGCGAGCGTCCGCGCGGCCAGCTCATGCTCGCGCTCTACCGAGTCGGCCGCCAGGCGGAGGCGCTCCAGGCCTACCAGGACGCGCGCCGGATGCTCGTCGAGGAGCTCGGCATCGAGCCGACGCCCGCCCTCCAGCAGCTGCACGCGTCGATCCTGCGCCAGGAGTCGGCGCTCGCAGCCGCAGGCCGTTCCCGGGGCGGGGGAGGACCGGCTTGGCGAAGTCGTGCGCGCGTTGCTCTCGGGCCGGCTCGTTCCCGTTCTCGGCCCGGGTCCCTGCGTCGGCGGACGGGCAGAGTCTGGCCGCCCGGCTGGCCGAGGCCTTCGACTGCCCCGAGGAACACCGCGGCGACCTGACGCGCGTCTCGCAGTACGTGGCGGTGACCCAGGGCGTCGGGCCGCTGTACGACCAGCTGCACGAGCTCTTCGCCGAGGATGACGAGCCCGGTCCGGTCGAGCGCTTTCTCGCGAGGCTGCCGGAGCCGCGCGTGCGCGCGGCGTCCAGCACCAGCTGCTCGTCACGACCGCCTACGGCAGCGCGCTCGAGCGCGCATTCGAGGAGCGCGGCGAGGAGTGGACGTCGTCTCGTTCGTCGCGCTCGGCCCGAACCGCGGGAAGTTCCTGCATCGAGCGCCGGACGGGTCGGAGACCGTGGTCGCCGTCCCGAACTCGTACGCCGAGCTCTCGCTCGCGGAGCGGCCCGTGATCCTGAAGGTGCACGGCGGGGTCGACCGCACGCTCCGATCGAGACCGGGAGAGCTTCGTCGTCAGCGAGGACGACTACATCGGGTATCTCGCGCAGAGCGAGCTCGGCGAACGTCGTCCCCGTGACGCTGGCGGCGAAGCTCCGGCGCAGCCATTTGCTCTTCATCGCCTACCCGGTCGTCGAGTGGAGCCTCCGCGTCTTCCTGCACCGCGTGTTCGGCGACGAGCCGATCAGCTACCGATCGTGGGCCGTCCTCCCGGGCGCGCATCCGATCCAGCACGAGTTCTGGCGGCAGCGCGGCGTCGATCTCTACGACGTCGAGCTCGAGGATTTCGTGGACGGGCTCGAGCGGCGGCTGCTGGAGGTGGCGCCCGCGTGATCCCGAGCCCCTACAAGGGCCTCGCCCCGTTCGAGGACACCGAGCTCGACGCACTGCTGCTTCTTCGGCCGCGAGCGGGAGATCGGGATCATCAGCGCGAACGTCCTCGCCTCCCGCCTGACGGTGCTGTACGGGCCGAGCGGGGTCGGAAAGAGCTCGCTGCTGCGCGCGGGGGTGGCGCATCGTCTGCGAGCAGGCGCGAGGGAGAACGTCGAGGAGCGCGGCCACCCGGAGTACGTCGTCGTCGTCTACGACCAGTGGAGCGACGACCCCGTGGCCGCGCTTCGCCAGGCTGTGCGCGACGCGCTGGCCGACCAGTTCGGTTCCGCGCTGCTCGACGAGGTCGAGGGCGAGCCGCTCGCGGACACGCTTCGGCCGCTGGACCGAGGCGCTCGCCTGCGACCTGCTGCTCGTGCTCGACCAGGCCGAGGAGTACTTCCTCTACCACGCCGAGGAGACCGGTTTCGCGCGCGAGCTCCCCGAGCTCGTGACCCGCCCCGGACTGCGCGTGCGTGTCCTGCTCGCGCTCCGCGACGACGCCCTCGCCAAGCTCGATCGCTTCAAGGGGCGCATTCCGAACCTGTTCTCGAACTACCTTCGCCTCGACCACCTCGACCGCGCCTCGGCGCGGGAGGCGATCGTGAGGCCGGTCGAGCGCTACAACGAGGCGAGCGGCGAGTCGATCGAGGTCGAGCCTGCGCTGGTCGACGACGTGCTCGACCAGACCGCGGCCGGAAAGGTCGATCTCGGCGAAGCGGGTCGCGGCCTCGCGGCCGGGGAGAGCGATCAGGGCGCGGATCGAGGCGCCGTACCTCCAGCTCGTGCTGGAGCGCGATCTGGGACGAGGAGCGGAGGGCAGGATCGGACGTGTTGCGCGCGCGAGACGCTCGCGGCGCTCGGCGGCGCGGAGTCGATCGTCCGCACGAATCTCCACCGCGCCGTCGAGGAGCTGACCCAGCGAGGAGCAGGACGTCGCCGCCGACATCTTCCGGTTCCTCGTGACGCCCTCGGGGACGAAGATCGCCCACGGCGCCGGCGACCTCGCGGAGTACGCGTCGGTCGACGAGCGAGAGGTGCTGCCGGTGCTCGCGACGCTCGGCCGGGAGCGGATCGTCCGGCCGGTCGACGGCGCCGACGGCGAACGGTGCGCGCTACGAGATCTTCCACGACGTCCTCGGCGACGCCGTGCTCGCCTGGCGGCGCGAGCGAGAGCGGGAGCGCGAGCGTCGCGCCGCTGCGCGCCGGCAGCGGCGACTGTTCGCGGTGGCGATCGGGGCACTCCTTGCCCTGGCGGCGATGACGGCGGTCGCGATTTACGCGTTCAGCGAGCGCGCCAATGCGCAGACGGAGAGTCGGCACGCCCACGCGCGCGCCCTGCTCGCCGAAGGCCTGCACCAACTCGACGTCGATCCGCAGCTGAGCATGCTGCTCGCTCTCGAGGCCGCGAAAACCGACCGGACGGGTCTCAGACGCAGGAGCTGCTCAGCGAGGCGATCGAGGCATCGCGCATGCGCGACGTTCGACGAGTCTCGGACACGGCGCCGATTCCTGGACCGCCGGGCGGGCGCCTTCGCGTCGCCGGGAAGCTCCTGCCGCGGGGCGCGATCGAGGCGGTCGCGCGGAGCCCCGACGGCAAGGTGATCGCCACCGGCCACGGCGACGGGACTCTTCGCCTCTGGTCGGCGAAGACGGGCATCCGTTGAAGGTGATCCGCGGCCACGAGGGTCACGTCGACGCGGTCGCCTTCAGCCCCGACGGGAAGCTGATCGCCACGGGGAGCAACGACGGAACGGGACGGCTCATGGACGTCGAGCGGCGAGCTTGTCGGCCCGCTCGTCGGTCACACAGGCAAGGTGACTGCGGTGGCGTTCAGCCCCAGTAGCACGTCTCGTTGCGACGGCCAGCCGCGACGGCACCGTCCGCATCTCGAAGGTCGACCTCGGCCAGCTTCCGCTCGTCTTGCGCGGGCACCGCGGCGCTGTGACTCGCTTGCGATTCACGCCGGACGGGAGCCGGATCATCACCGTGAGCACCGACGGCACCGAGCGCAGTTGGGATCCCGAGCCGGAGCCGCGGATGCACGTGATCCCGGCGCGCGACGAGAAGATCCGACCGGCGCGCGTCGCCGAGGCGGCGGGTAAGCGTGCGACCGTCGAAGGAGACAAGGTGATCCTCGAAGATCTGGACACCGGCGAACCGACTCCGCTCGTCGGTCAGTTCGGCACGATCAACGACGTGAGCATCAGCCCGGACGGCAGATGGGTCGTGACCGCGGGCCCATTCTCCGCAGGCCTGTGGCGATCGAGCTCGAGCGCGGATCCACACCTATCTCCGCAACACGGATCGGCCACTCGTGGCGAAGTTCATGAGCAACAGGCGGATCGTCACGCTCGCTCGCGACGGGAAAATGCGCGAGTGGATCTGCGACTACTGCGGCACTCTCAGCGAGCTCGTCCGGACGGCGAAGGCGCGGCTGGCGGAGACCGGCCGCACGTTCACTCCGGGCGAGCGCGCGCGCTTCTTGAGCAACTGAGGCCCAGCTAGCCTGTCGCTGATGGCGACGGCGCTCAAGACATCCGACGCGTACCGCCCGACCGGCGACCAGCCGAAGGCGATCGAGGAGCTCTCCGCAAGGCCTCGAGGGCGGGCGAGCGCTTCCAGACCCTGCTCGGCGCCACCGGAACCGGCAAGACGGCGACGATGGCCTGGATCATCGAGCAGATCCAGCGCCCCGCGCTGATCATCGCCCACAACAAGACGCTCGCCGCGCAGCTCTGCAACGAGTTCCGCGAGTTCTTCCCGGCGAACGCGGTCGAGTACTTCGTCTCCTACTACGACTACTACCAGCCCGAGGCGTACGTCCCTCAGGCCGACCTCTACATCGAGAAGGACTCGTCCCAGAACGACGACATCGCGCGGCTCCGGCTCGCCGCGACCTCGTCGCTCTTCACCCGCCGAGACGTCGTCGTCGTCGCCTCGGTCTCGTGCATCTACGGCCTCGGCTCGCCGGAGGAGTGGCGCGAGCGCGTGCTGATCCTCGACGTGGGGGAGGAGCACGACCGCGACCTCGTCCTGCGCAAGCTGATCGACAGCCAGTACGTCCGCAACGACGCGGTGCTCGGCCGCGGGCGCTTCCGGGTGCGCGGCGACGTCGTCGAGGTGCAGCCGGCGAACCAGGAGAGCGCGTACCGCATCTCCTTCTTCGGCGACGAGGTCGAGCAGATCTCGCACTTCGACCCGCTGACCGGCGAGGTGCTGGCGAAGCTCGACAACGTCGCGATCTGGCCGGCGACCGAGTACGTGACGTCGAAGCCGACGATCGAGCGCGCCGTCGACGAGATCCGCCACGAGATGAACGAGCGGGTCGAAGGAGCTCGAGCTCGAGGGCAAGATGCTCGAGGCGCACCGGCTCCGGCAGCGCACCGAGTACGACCTCGAGATGATGAAGGAGCTCGGCTTCTGCAACGGGATCGAGAACTACTCGCGGATCCTCGAGGGCCGTCCGCCGGGGTCGCACCCGTTCACGCTCCTCGACTACTTCCCCGAGGACATGGTCGTCTTCATCGACGAGTCGCACCAGACGGTGCCGCAGATCGGCGGCATGTACGAGGGCGACCGCTCGCGCAAGCAGACGCTGGTCGACTTCGGCTTCCGGCTCCCGTCCGCGCTCGACAACCGGCCGCTCCGCTTCGACGAGTTCCTGGACAAGGTGAACCAGATGGTGTTCGTGTCCGCGACGCCCGGCCCGTTCGAGCTCCGCCACTCGACGCGAATCGCCGAGCAGCTCGTGCGGCCGACCGGGATCGTCGACCCCGAGGTCGAGCTGCGCGCGACGAAGAACCAGATCGACGACCTGCTGAACGAGATCCGCCGCCGCGAGGAGCTGGGCGAGCGCACGCTCGTCACGACGCTGACGAAGAAGATGGCCGAGGACCTGACCGACTACCTGCTCGAGTCGGGCGTCAAGGCGCGCTACCTGCACTCCGAGGTCGACACGCTCGACCGGATCCAGATCATCCGCGAGCTCAGGCTCGGCGAGTACGACGTGCTCGTCGGCGTCAACCTGCTTCGGGAAGGGCTCGACCTGCCGGAGGTCTCGCTCGATCGCGATCCTCGACGCGGACAAGGAGGGCTTCCTGCGCGGCAAGACGGCGCTGATCCAGACGATCGGCCGCGCGGCGCGGAACATCAACGGCAAGGTGCTGATGTACGCGGACAAGATGACCGAGGCGATCAAGGGCGCCCTCGACGAGACGAACCGCCGCCGCGCGGTCCAGCTCGCCTACAACGAGGAGCACGGGATCACGCCGGCGTCGATCCAGAAGGGCGTCTCCGACATCGCCGAGTTCCTCTCGCTCGAAGCGCCGCACGTTCCCGGCCGGCGCCGCCGAGGCGGGCGCAAGGTCGAGGGCATGAGCACCGAGGAGATCGAGAAGCTCGTCGTCACGCTCGAGGAGGAGATGTTCGCCGCGGCCGAGGAGCTGCGGTTCGAGTACGCGGCCAAGCTCCGCGACGAGATCAAGGACCTGCGGCGAGAGCTACAGGCCGCGCCGCCGAGGCGCCGGCTTAGGCCGTACGCGCTCGAGATCAGCTCGCGAACAGGTTTTCGGTTTCCTTGATCTTCCGGCGGTCCACGATGTAAACGACCAGGAAGACGAGCAGGAAGGCGAAGACCAACGCTGCCAGCCCTCCCCAGAGATACCAGGCCATGTCGATGAGCTGCCACAGCACGAATCCGCCAATGGCGATCGCGACAAGGATTCCGACGATTTTCTTCACGAACCGATCTCCTTCCGTTAAGGCGCGCTCCCCTGGAGTTCAGTCTGTCACAGGCAAGAAGGCATCGCCCTGATGGGATGAAGTAGCAAGCCCGCCGACCGGGAGCGCCGACACGGGCGAGCGCGAAGAGGCAGCCTAAGATCACTCGCATGCTCCGCACCCGTGGACTGATCGCGCTCCTGAGCGCGGAGGCGATCTCGTCCCTCGGCGCGCAGATGACCTTCCTCGCGCTGCCCTGGTTCGTGCTCGTCACGACGGGGTCGGCGGCGAAGATGAGCCTCGTTCTCGCGGTCGAGCTGCTTCCGGTGGCGCTGCTCGGGATCCCGAGCGGGATGGTCATCTCGAAGTGGGGCGCGCGGAAGACGATGGTCGTGGGCGACGCTGCGCGTGCGCCGCTGATGCTCGCGATCCCGCTTCTCCACGAGGCGGGCTGGCTCAGCTTCCCGGTGCTGCTCGCCTGCGTCTTCGCGATGGGCTGCTTCCTCGCCCCGTACTTCTCGGCGCAGCGGCTGATCCTGCCGGAGCTCGTCGGCGACGACGAGTCGACCGTTGCGCAGGCGAACGCGGTCGTCGAGGGCACGCAGCGGTCGACGGCGCTCCTCGGCCCCTCGCTCGCCGGGATCCTGATCGCGGTCATCGGCGCCGCGAACGTCCTCTACGTCGACGCCGTGACCTACTTCATCTCGTTCCTGATCCTCGTCACGCTGGTGCCGAAGCGCCCGCCGGTCGAGGCGACGGAGGAGTCCGGCGGTCTCCTGGCAGGGATCCGCTTCCTGTTCCGCGACCGGCTGCTACGCGTCCTCACCGTCACGGCGCTCTTCCTGAACATGTTCGGCCAGATGCTCGTCGCGTCGCTGCCGGTGCTCGCGTTCGACGAGTTCGACGGGAGCTCGACGATCGCGGGGCTCTTCTTCGCCGCGTTCGGCGCGGGCGCGGTCGTGGGGAGCATCCTCGCGATCAAGCTCGTTCCGAAGTTCGACCCGATCCGCCTGGGCGCGGTCGCCCTCGTCTGCCTCACGATTCCGATCCCGCTGCTCGGGCTGCCGATCCCCGCTGGAGCCGTGATGCTGGTGCTGTTCGTGGGCTCCATCTTCGGGCCGCTCGTCAACGCCCCGCTGATCGGGCTGCTCACGATGCGCACGCCCGAGGCCCTTCGCCCCAAGGTCATGACGGGCGTCCTGACGATGGCGCTCCTCGCCGGGCCGATCGGCCTGGTCGTCGTCGGCCCGTTGCTTCAGAACTGGGGCCCTCGGCCGGTGCTGCTCTTGGTCGCCGCGGGGCAGTTCCTCGCGTCGCTTCCGTTCGCGATCGTCGCCTTCCGCCGCCGAGAGCCCACGGCGCCGGTCACGCTCGAAGCGGCGTAGACCTCCGTCTCGACGAGGTTTTCTGTGTCAGGAGAACGGGAATCCCCTCGAAACCTAAGAGGAGGAAATCGTGGGAATCATCGCATTCATCATCCTCGGGCTCCTCGCCGGCATCATCGCGAAAGCGGTCCTGCCCGGCGACGATCCCGGCGGCATCATCGTGACGACGCTCATCGGCATTGCGGGGGCGGTCATCGGCGGGTTCGTGGCCGCCGCGCTCTTCGATGCGCATCCACTCGATGAGTTCTTCGACATCAGCACGTGGCTGACGGCGATCATCGGAGCGATCGTCCTGCTCCTGATCTATCGCCTCGTGGTGGGCCGCCGCAGCACAGCGGCGCGTACGGCTAACGCTCTACGGCGAGGGGCTCGCGGCCGCGCGGAACGTGCGGACGGCCGTGAGCCCCAGGTCCTCTGACAGACTCAGCTTCCTTCCACCGCTAGCGGGTCGGGGCCGCGCGCGAACGTGCGGACGGCCGTGAGCCCCCAGTCGTCCTCGCGCCAGATGTACGTCTCGACGCGGATCGCGTCCTCGTGCGCCTCGTAGACGTGGAGGCCGCGCGCCTCGCCGCGCCGGTTCGGCCGCGGTTGGCCGAGGCCGGGGGCGACGGAGACCACCGCGCCGTGGATCTCGCCTCGGGTCACCTCGAACTCGTGCCGCTCGCTGACCGCGCCCTGATGGATGTGGCCGGCGAGGATCAGCTCCGCTCCTGCGTCGACGAGGCCGGCGAGCACTTTCGACCGCCGCGACACGGGCTTCTTCCTCGATCGCCAGGGCGCCCCGATCAGATGGTGGTGGAGCGTCACGACCTTCAGCGCATCCGCGGGCGCTCGGGCCAGCGCTTCGCGGGCGTGGGCCAGCTGCGGCTCGCGGATCCCGCCCGACTGGTGCCGCCACGCGCGCACGGAATTCAGTCCGACCACGAGCAGGCGATCCGACGCGAAGACGGGCTCGGTGGTTTCCCACTGACGCTCGAACTCGTCGAACGTCTTCCTGAACCGGGCCGGAAACGTGTAGGGGATGTCGTGGTTGCCGGGGATCGCCAGCACGGGCGGTCCGAGCGAGCGGAGATATGCCGCCGCCGCGGCGTGCTGGCGCGGTTGTCCGCGGTGCGTGAGGTCGCCGCTCGCGACGACGAGCTCGGGCTCGATTCGCTCGATCAGAGCGGCCAGACTGCGCTCGACGGCGGGCGCCTCCGTAGCGCCGACGTGGAGGTCCGAGAGGTGCAGGAGCCGTGTTGGGTGAGCCGAACGTCTGGGTACACTCATGGCTATGGCGAACGAGACTACCGAGATCTTCGACGACCTCTATCTCGGTCTGCGGGCGGGCGGAGCGATGCGCAAAAAGCGCCGCGGCGAGCCGCTCACGATGGAAGAGGAAGAGGCGCTAGGGCGCTGGGAATCGCTTTCCGGAGCGCGCAAGGCGGCCACGATCGGCGCCTTCGCGGTCGGCACGTTCGGGCTCGGCTTCACGCTCGGCGGCCTGGTGTTCGGCCGCTGGCGCAAGGCCTGAGTTTCACCCGGCACTGAGCCGGGGCACAACAGGACGATGCGGTTTCGCCGTGGTGCACGGCTCGACACCGGGCAGGTAACCGACGCCCGAGGCAGCGGCATGGGAGCAGGCGGCATGGCCGTGGGCGGAGGCGGGATCGGCGCGGTCGTGCTCGTCGTCTACCTCCTGTACACCCTCTTCGCCGGAACCAGCGGAGGGCTCGGGCAGCTCGAGCCGCTCGACGGCACGCAGGTCGGTCGCGGCGACACGCCCTCCACGATCTCGTCGGACTGCCGGACCGGGGAGGACGCGAACCAGCGCGACGACTGCCGCATCGTGGGCGTCGTGAACAGCGTCCAGAAGTTCTGGAACGGCGTCTTCGAGAGGAGCGGCAAGCAGTACCGCTTCGTCGACACGGTCTTCTTCACGAACCAGGTGCAGACCGGCTGCGGCTTTGCGAGCTCGGAGGTGGGGCCGTTCTACTGCCCGCAGGACGAGCTCGTGTACATCGATCTCGGGTTCTTCGACGACCTCGAGTCTCGCCTGGGCGCCTCGAACACGCCCTTCGTGCAGGCGTACGTGCTCGCGCACGAGTACGGGCACCACGTGCAGGACCAGCTCGGCGTGCTCGACGGCATCCGCGGGTCACAGCAGGGGCCGGAGAGCAAGTCCGTCCGCTCGGAGCTTCAGGCGGACTGCTACGCGGGCGTCTGGGCGGCCAACGCGGTCCAGACCGGGACGATCGAGAAGATCCCGCAGTCGGACATCAACGAGGGCCTCGACGCCGCGGCCGCGATCGGCGACGACCGGATCCAGCAGCAGACGCAGGGCCAGGTGAACCCGGAGACCTGGACGCACGGCTCCTCCGAGCAGCGGCGGCGCTGGTTCTCGCGCGGCTACGAGCAGGGCAAGCCGGCGGCCTGCGACACGTTCTCAGGCTCGATCTAGTCGGTGGACACAGAAGAGGGCCCCCGGCTGCGCGGGGGCCGCTTGGCACTTAGTCATCCCAGACGTAGTTCAGCGTCCCGCTGACGAGCTCGAGCTGCGGCGAGCACGATGCCGAGAACCGGCTGGTCGGCCGCAATCAGCGCGAGAGCTGCGGCGGCGAACACGAGCAGCTCGATCGCGAACTGCGCCGGACGCGGAAGCTCGACCTTCGCCTTCGGCGAGACGAAGAGGCCCCAGACGACCGCCACGAGCGCGGGAGCTCCGAGCCCGAGCACCCACTGGGTCAGCCCCGACGCGGTTGCGAAGCCCCAGTACGCGGTCGCGGCCAGCGCGGAAAGCTCGAGGAGGAAGCGGACGACGAGATTGGCGGCGCGCACGAGCGCCGGAGGCTAGACCTCTGCGTCCTTCGCGGCGAACAGGACGGTCGGCACGTCTTCTTCGGCCGGATCCTTTTCGAGCACGATCACGCTGACCAGCGTCGCCAGCACGGCCGCGAGCGGGATCGCGAGCAGAACGGCCCAGCCGCCGAACAGGATCGCCGTCGCCGTGACCGACACGAGCACGACGAGCGGCGAGAGCCCGACCGCGTCGCCGAGGACGTTGGGGATCACGAGGTAGTCCTCGAGCAGCCGCACAGCGAGCGACGACGACGGCCGCAGCGAGCGCGAGATGCCACGACTCGGTGAGGCCGACCCCCACGGCGAGAGCGCCTGCCGTCAGCGGGCCGATCACCGGAACGATCTCGACGACGCCCGCGAACACGCCCACGAGCAGCCAGTAGGGAAGCCCGATCGCGAAGAAGGCGGTCGAGAGCACGCCCGCGACGGCGACGATCAGGATCAGCTGCCCGCGCACGTACGCGCCCAGCTTGAGGTCGATCAGGTCCCAGGTGTCGCGGACGGTCCGGCGCTTGTCGCGCGGAAGGAGCGAGACGACGAGCGCGATCGCCCGGTTCCGCTCGAACACCCAGTACGCGGCGGCGGCGAGCACGAAGAAGAGACCGATGAGGATCTCGAAGCCGAGCACGGTCGCGTCGAGCGCGTGGCCGACGAGGTTCCCGCCGCTCGGGAGGTCGTGGAGCCAGCGGTCAAGGGCGAGCAGCGCATCGTGCTTCCAGCCGGTCTCTTGGCGCGCCTCCTCCCGGAGATTGTTGCTTCCGACCGCCGCTTCGACCTGCTCGACCGCGCGCGGCACGACGAGCCAGAGCAGGAGCGCGACGACCGCCGCGATCGCCACGTAGTGGAGCACGATCCCTGCTCCGCGTGGAACCCGGTGGCGCCGTAGCCACTCCACGCTCGGGCGCATCGCCGCGGCGACGATGAACGCGAGGAAGAGGAGCGCGATCAGAATCTTCAGCTTCCACAGCGCGAGCACGCCGACGACGATGCCGACGACGACGAGCGTGGCGAGCGCGACTCGGCCTACTGTCTGCTTCATGCAGGCCTTTTCGCCGTTTCGGGGCCTGGGCAAACGGCAGGAAAGGCGTTTCGCCCGTTGAAGCCGCGCCCATGCGTCCTCAACGGGACGAGGAGGTCTACCTCGACGCGCGGTTGCACGGGGCGGTTCTGGCGCGGCCGATCTTCCGTTCGGCGCTGCTCGTCGTGCTCGGAATCGCGGCGATGCTCGTCCCGTACGCGGCGGGGCCCGGCCTCGGCGCGGTGCTGATCGCAGCGGGCGCGTTCTTCACGCTGCGAGCGGTCTGGCAGTGGGAGCGGACGCGCCTCGTCGTGACGACGGAGAAGGTCTACCTCCTGAACGGGACGCTCCACCGGCGCTCGAAGGCCGTGCGCCTGCAGTTGGTCGACGCGGTCGAGGTCGACCAGTCGCTCGTGGGGCAGCTCTTCGGCTACGGAACGGTCGTCGTCGGCCCGCTCAGGGTCCGCGCACATCGCCCGCCCCGGCGAGGTCTGCAACCTCGTGGAGCGGCTGGCCTCGTAGCCTAAAGCGAACACTTGTTCGATCCGATCCGGATGGCTAAACTGGGTCGGTTATGGCTTCCGAAGAGCTCGTCATTCACGGCGCCCGTGAGCACAACCTCAAGGACATCGATGTCCGGCTGCCGCGACACAAGCTGATCACGATCACCGGGCTCTCGGGCTCCGGGAAGTCGTCCCTGGCCTTCGACACGATCTACGCGGAGGGCCAGCGCCGCTATGTCGAGTCGCTCTCCTCGTACGCGCGCCAGTTCCTCCAGATGATGGAGAAGCCGGACGTGGACTCGATCGAGGGCCTGTCGCCGGCGATCTCGATCGACCAGAAGACGACCTCGCGCAACCCGCGCTCGACCGTCGGCACCGTGACCGAGATCTACGACTACCTGCGCCTGCTGTACGCGCGGGTCGGGCGGCCGCACTGCCCGGTCTGCGGGCGGCCGATCGCGGGGCAGTCGATCGAGGCGATCGTCGACCGGGTCCTGCGGCTCGAGGAGGGCACGAGGTTCACGGTCAACGCGCCGGTCGTCCGCGACCGGAAGGGCGAGTACAAGGACGTCTTCGAGGAGCTCCGCGCCGACGGGTTCACACGCGTGAAGGTCGACGGCGAGATCCGGATGCTCGAGGAGGAGATCGTCCTCGACAAGAAGTTCAAGCACACGATCGAGGTCGTGGTCGACCGGCTGATCATGAAGCCGGACCTGCGGACGAGGCTCGCGCAGTCGATCGAGACGGCCCTGTCGCTCGCCGACGGGCTCGTCGTGATCGACGTGCAGGACGGCGAAGAGCTCACGCTTCTCCGAGAAGTTCGCGTGCCCCGAGCACGGCGTCGGGCTCCCGGAGCTCCAGCCGAGGATCTTCTCGTTCAACTCGCCGCACGGGGCCTGTCCCCGGTGCACCGGCCTCGGCGCGCAGCAGGAGATCGACCCCGACCTCCTCGTCCCCGATCCGACGCTCTCGATCGGCGAGGGCGCGCTCGTCCCGTGGTCGACCGGCGGCTCGAGCTTCTACGAGGCCGTGATCCAGGGGATCGCCGACAAGTGGGAGATCGACCTCGACAGGCCGTGGCAGGACCTGACGGCCGAGGAGCAGGACCTCTTCCTGTACGGCACCGACGGCGAGCGGGTCTACATCCGCTACCGCAACCGGATGGGTCGCAAGCGCTCGTACATGCTCGCCTTCGAGGGGATCGTCAAGAACCTCGAGCGGCGCTACCGCGAGACCGACTCGGCGCAGCAGCGCGAGCGGATCGAGGAGTACATGAGCTTCCGCCCATGCCCGGAGTGCGGCGGAGCGAGGCTCAAGCCCGAGGTGCTCGCGGTCACGGTCGGCGAGAGGAACATCCACGAGTTCTCGAAGATGTCCGTCACCCGGGCGATCGAGTTCCTGGACGCGCTCGGGCTGACCGAGACCGAGCAGCTGATCGGCGAGCGGATCATCAAGGAGATCCGCGAGCGGCTGACGTTCCTCGACAACGTGGGCGTCGGCTACCTGCAGCTCGACCGCGCGGCGGCGACGCTCTCGGGCGGCGAGGCGCAGCGGCTGAGGCTGGCCACGCAGATCGGCTCGCAGCTCGTCGGCGTGCTGTACATCCTCGACGAGCCGTCGATCGGGCTCCACCAGCGCGACAACGGGAAGCTGATCGGGACGCTCGAGCGGCTGCGCGACCTCGGCAACACCGTGCTCGTGGTCGAGCACGACGAGCAGATGATGCGCTCGGCCGACTACCTGGTCGACATGGGGCCCGGCGCCGGCGAGCACGGCGGCCACGTCGTGGCCGAGGGGACGGCGGAGGAGGTCGAGCAGAACAAGGAGTCGGTCACCGGCCAGTTCCTCTCCAGGAAGCGTGTGATTGCCATCCCGGACCGGCGCAGCCGAGGACCAGGGCTCGTTCTGGGTGCGCGGGGCGACGCAGCACAACCTGAAGTCGATCGACGTCGAGTTCCCGGTCGGGAAGTTCATCACCGTCACCGGCGTGTCCGGCTCGGGCAAGTCCACGCTCGTGAACGAGATCGTCTTCAAGGCGCTCGCGAACCGGCTGCACCGGATGCGCGTGAAGCCGGGCGAGCACGAGAGCTGCGAGGGGATCGAGTGCTTCGACAAGGTGATCGACATCGACCAGTCGCCGATCGGGCGGACGCCCTCGGTCGAACCCGGCGACCTACACGAAGCTCTTCGACCACATCCGCGAGCTCTACTCGCTCACGCCCGAGGCGAAGGTGCGCGGCTACAAGCCGGGCCGGTTCTCGTTCAACGTGCGCGGCGGTCGCTGCGAGACCTGCAAGGGCGACGGGACGATCAAGATCGAGATGCACTTCCTGCCGGACGTGTACGTGCCGTGCGAGACCTGTCATGGGCGGCGCTACAACCGCGAGACGCTCGAGGTCCGGTTCAAGGGGAAGTCGATCGCGGACGTGCTCGAGATGTCGGTCGAGGAGGCGCTTCGCTTCTTCGCCAAGATCCCGAAGCTGCGCCGGCGGCTGCAGACCCTGCACGACGTGGGGCTCGACTACATCAAGCTCGGGCAGCCCGCGACGACGCTTTCGGGCGGCGAGGCGCAGCGCGTGAAGCTCGCGTCGGAGCTGTCGAAGATCGCGACCGGGCGGACGCTGTACATCCTGGACGAGCCGACGACGGGCCTGCACTTCGCGGACATCGAGAAGCTGCTCGAGGTGCTGCAGCGGCTCGTCGACTCGGGCAACACCGTGCTCGTGATCGAGCACAACCTCGACGTGATCAAGCAGGCGGACTGGATCATCGACCTCGGGCCCGAGGGCGGCGAGGCGGGCGGCGAGGTGATCGCGACGGGCACTCCGGAGCAGGTGGCCGAGGTCGAGGAGTCGGCGACCGGACAGTTCCTGCGCGAGGTGCTGCCGAAGAAACGGGCGCGCAAGCCCGCCAGGGCCGCGGCCTAGCCCTCGAGCGGAAAGCGCTCGGCTCGGTGCCAGCGCTCGTTCGGGTCTTCGGCGAGCAGTGACACCGAATCGGCACGGGCCTCGATCGGGAGGTGCGGCGAGAGGGCGGCCTCGACCTCGTCTTGAAGCTCCACGCCCCCCTCGGCGACGGTCAGGTGCGGGATCACCTCGTCGTGGATCCCTTCGTAGGGCGGGTAGTCCGGGTACGTGGCCGCGACGAGCTCGATCAGGGCCTTGAACGGCTCGGCCGGCTCGGGCGCGAGCCAGGCGACCGCGGGGAAGCGGGCGACGCGCGGCAGGTGAAACGAGAATGCGGGCTGCGAGGCGAAGAGCCGTCTCAGGCCGTCGAGGAGCTCCTCGTCGACGCGCTCGGTCGGTGCGAAGGGGTAGAGGATCGTGATGTGAGCCGGCACGCCGCGCTGCGCGGACCAGTCGTGCTGCGCGCGCCACTCCGAGACCAGCGGCTCGGCTTCGGGCACCTCGACCACGAGCGCGGTTTCAGGCATCGCGCGCACAGTACGCTGGCCGCGTGAGCACCGCCGCGGAGACGACCCGTTCGCTGCGGAAGGACTGGTGGCTCCGCGCCGTCGCCGTGCTCGCTCATCCGCGGACGACGTTCGCCGCGCTCCGGGACGACTCCGACGAGGCCGCCGAGGCGCGGCAGGAGCCGATCCTCGCGATCGTCTTCCTCGCGGGAATCGCGGGGATGCTCTCCACCTCGCTCGCCGGCCGGCTTCTCGACGACGCGCAGCTTCGACGACCTGAACGTCGTCATCTGGGCCTTCATCGGCGGCGGGATCTACGGCGCGCTCGTCTACTTCGTCGGCGGGCTGTTCGTCTACGCGCTGGGGCACGGGATCGGCGCGCGGTGCTCGTTCCGCCAGGCGCGGCACGTCGTCGGGCTCGCGTCCGTTCCGCTCGTCGTCTCCCTGGTTCTCGTCTGGCCCGTGCGGCTCGCGATCTACGGCGACGACGTCTTCCGCAGCGGCGGCTCGGACACCGGAGTCGGCGACAAGCTCTTCGAGGCGCTCGTCGTGGCGTCGTTCGCCTGGTCGCTCGCGCTCGTCGCGGTCGGGCTGATCGAGCTGCGGAAGGCCTCGAGCTCCTCGTCGTCCATTCCGTAGGTGTGCTCGTCGCCCGGGAAGGTGCCGTCGCGCACCTCCTCGGCGTAGTGCTCGAGCGCGTCGCGGATCTCGCGTCGAGAGGCTCGCGTAGCGCTTGACGAAGCGGGGGAGATGCCCCTCGGTCAGCCCGAGGAGGTCGTGGTAGACGAGCACCTGGCCGTCGGTGTCCGGGCCTGCTCCGATGCCGATCGTCGGGACCGTCAGGCGGCTCGTGACCTCGGCCGCCACCGGGGCCGGAACCGCTTCGAGCACGACCGCGAAGGCGCCTGCGTCCTCGAGCGCGAGCGCGCCCTCGACGAGCTGCGCCGCCGCGTCGGCCGTCTTGCCCTGCGTCTTGAACCCGCCGAGCATCGTCGCGGACTGCGGCGTCAGGCCGACGTGCCCCATGACCGGGATCCCCGCCTCGACGATCGTCCGCACGCGCGAGACCATCGGGCCCGCGCCCTCGAGCTTGATCGCGTCCGCGCCCGCCTCCTTCACGAAGCGGATCGCGTTCTCGAGCGCTTTCTCGTCGGAGACCTGGAACGAGCCGAACGGCATGTCGCCGACGACGATCGGGTGCCGTGTCGCGCGCACGACGGTGCGCGTGAGGAACAGCATCTCGTCCATCGTCACCGGGACGGTCGTGCCCTCGTGGCCGAGGACGACCATCGCCGCCGTGTCGCCGACGAGGATGATGTCCACGCCGGCGTCCTCGGCGAAGCGCGCGCCCGGCGAGTCGTAGGCGGTGACCATCACGATCTTCTGGCGGCGCCGCTTCATCTCGAGCAGCTCGGGCAGCGCCAGCTTTCCCTTGGGCGGTGTGCTCACTTGCGTTCTCCTTCCAGGATCACGTTGTCGATTAACCGCGGTCTTGCCGACGCGGACTGCGGCGGCCAGCACCCGCTGACCGTTAAGCTCGGCCTCTTCGAGGTAGTCGACTCGAGACCGCGGAGCAGTGCCCGGGCCTGCTCGCGGTCACTTCGTCGCGAGAGCGCGCGGGAAGCGCAAGGCTGCGGGCATGGCGCGCTCGCGCTCGGCTTCGACAGGTACGCGTTCCGTGAGGACAGGGCGAGTCCGTCCTCGTCGCGCACGGTCGGCACGACGCGGATCTCGACTCCGAGGTTCAGGTCGCGCACGAGCTGCTTCACGACCGCGGCCTGCTGCGCGTCCTTCTGGCCGAAGTAGGCCCGGTCGGGGCGGACGATGTTGAAGAGCTTGAGACAGACCGTCGCCACGCCTCGGAAGTGGTCGGGGCGGAACTCGCCCTCGAGGCGCTCGCCCAGCTCGCCGACGTCGACCCAGGTCGCGTAGCCCTCCGGGTACATCTCCTCGGCCGAGGGCGCGAACAGGACGTCGACGCCTGACTCCTCGGCCAGCTTCGCGTCGCGCTCCTCGTCGCGCGGGTAGCGGTCGAGATCCTCGTTCGCTCCGAACTGGGCCGGGTTCACGAACAGGCTCGCGACGACGACGTCGTTCTCCTCGCGCGCGGCCGCGAACAGCGCCAGATGCCCGGCGTGGAAGGCCCCCATCGTCGGGACGAGACCTGTCCGAGGGACTGTCCCTGTTAAGGGCCTGTCCCTGTTAAGGGCTGCCTCGGGGAGCTCGGAGATTCGCCGGACGATCTTCATCGCGCCGCGACCTCCGCGGTTGCGTCCGCGAGCGCGCGATAGAGCGGTTCGAGCGCCGGGCTTTCGCTCGCGGATCGCGGCGAGGTGCGCTTCGACGGTCTCCCAGTCGCCGCGCTCGATCGGGCCGGTCAGCTCGAAGTCGTTCTCGATCACGCGGCGCATCAGCGGGACGAGCGCCTCGGGCGGCGCGCCGGCTGCCTCGGCCAACTCGGCCGCGGCTCGATGGAGCGTGACCAGGAAGTTCGACGCGACGACGGCTCCCGCGTGGTAGAGCGCGCGCTCCGAGTCCTCGAGTGCGAACGGCTCGAGCCCGAGCTCCCGGGCGAGCCAGAGCCCGACCTCACGCGCCTCGTCCGTCTCGGCCGTGATCGCCGCGTACGCCCCGTCGAGCTGCTCCGGCCCTCGCGCGCGTGTGAACGTCTGGAGCGGGTGGATCCCGAAGCGGCGCACGTGCGGATCGAGCGCGGCCAGCGGCGTCGCTCCGCTCGTGTGCGCGATCCAGGGCCCGGGCTCGATCCCCGAGGCCACTTCCGCGATCGCCCGGTCGGGCACGCAGAGCAGCACGAGCTCGCCCTCGTCTGGGGAAACCGCGTAGCCGCGCTCGCGCAGCCTGGCGGCGATAGCCGAGCCGACTCGGCCCGAGCCGATGACTTGAATCGTTTGCACCACGAAAGCTCCAGTTCCGTACCGGATACCGGGCACCCAGAAGTCTAACCACGCTCTGCCGGGTCGATCCGCCGCGCGTCCGGGTCCGTGCCTAAACTCTCGCGGCGATGCCGATCTACGAGTACGTGTGCATGGAGTGCGAGTCGCACTTCGAGGAGCTCGTCCGCAACGGGGAAGCGGTTCATTGCCCCGACTGCGAGGCCTCGAACGTGCGCAAGCAGTTCTCCGTGTTCGCGACTCACGGCACCGCCGAGCAGCCTTCCTTCGGCGGACCTTCGTCGGGCGGTTGTTGCGGCGGAAGTTGTGGCTGCGGGCACTGAGCTAAACGCAGTACGCGGCCGAGATCGCCGGCTGCACGCGCTGCGCCCTCGCGCAGGGGCGGACACAGGTCGTCTTCGGCGTCGGCAACCCCGAGGCGGACCTGATGTTCGTCGGCGAGGCGCCGGGCTTCCACGAGGACAAGCAGGGCTACCCGTTCGTCGGCCAGGCCGGGAAGCTCCTCGACCAGCTCCTGGGCGGAATCGGAATGTCCCGCGAGGACGTCGTACATCGCGAACGTGATCAAGTGCCGCCCGCCCGGGAACCGGGACCCCCAGCCCGACGAGATCGAGGCCTGCGAGAGCCACCTCTTCCGCCAGGTCGAGCTGATCCAGCCGAAGCTCGTGGGCACGCTCGGCAACTTCGCGACGAAGCTCCTCTCCGGGAAGCCGACCGGGATCACGCGCGTCCACGGCCAGGACCAGCAGGTCGTGCTCGGCGGTCGCCAGGTGCTGCTCTACCCGCTCTACCACCCGGCCGCGGCGCTGTACACGCCCGCGATGCTGAGCGTCCTGCAGGAAGACTTCAAGCGCATCCCCGAGCTGCTCGGCCGCGTCGTCGAGCCGCCGCCCGAGCCCGAGCCGCTGCTCGTGGCCGAGCCCGCCGTTCAGCTGGGCCTTTTCTAGTCTTCAGCCACATGGAGCGTGAATCGGCCTCGCCGGAGGAGACCGAGCACATCGCAGCGGAGCTCGCCCGCGAGCTCGAGCCGGGCGACGTCGTCACCGTCTCCGGCGAGCTCGGCTCCGGCAAGACGACGTTCGTCCGCGGCGCGTGCCGTGCGCTCGGAGTCACCGGGCCCGTGACAAGCCCCACCTTCACCATCGGGCATCGGTACCGTGGAGCCGTAGATGTCTCTCATCTCGACCTCTATCGATTCGAGAGCGTCTCGCCCGCCGAGTGGGGCGATCTCGAGCCGTACTTCGACGGCGCCGTCTGCTTCGTCGAATGGCCCGAGGCTGCCGGCGAGGCGATGCCCGCGCCCCGCTTCCACGTCATCCTGCGACATGGCGGAGAGAACAAGCGCCTGATCGAGATCGACCGTGCTGACGCTCGCGTTTGACACCGCAACGAACGTGGCCACGAGCGCCTTGCTCGAGGACGGAACGTGCTGGGCGAGAGGACGGGAATCCCGGCTCGCCTGCTCGAGGACGTGGACGCGCTCCTCAACGGCGCCGACGCCGGCCCGAAGGAGCTCGGGCGAATCGTCGTCGGCACGGGCCCGGGCAGCTTCACGTCGCTGCGCATGGGCCTCGCGGTGAGCCGCACGCTGGCCCTGGCGCTGGATGCGACGGTCGCAGGCGTCTCGACCCTTGCGCGCACTCGCCGCCGGTGCCCCCGCCGCGCTCCCGGTCATCGACGCGCGGCGCCGGGAGGTCTTCACGCTGATCGACGGCGAGCCCGTCGCCACAGCGCCGGACCGACTCGGCAACAGCCTGTTTCAAGACCGGATCTGTGTGGGAGATGGAGCCGTGAGATACCGCGAGGTGCTGGAGGCCGCGGGCGCCGAGGTCCCGCCCGACGACAGCGAGCTGCACGTCCCTCGCGCAGCCGTCCACGCACGCCTCGCGCAGAGCTTCGGCCCCGCCGAGCTCGTCGAGCCGATCTACGTCCGCGCGCCCGACGCCGACAAGGCGCTGAAGCGATGATCGAGTTCCGCAAGCTCAAGCTCCGCGACCTGAACGCGATCGAGGAGATCGAGCGCGCCTCGTACCCGACCCCGTGGTCGCGCTCGATGTTCGCCGGCGAGCTGGCGAAGCCGTCCTCGATCTGCCTCGGCGCCGTCGACGGCGCGACCGACGAGCTCGTCGGCTACCTGATCATCTCCCGCTACGTCGACGCCTGGCACGTGATGAACATCGCCGTCGCGCCCACGCATCGCCGCCGGGGAATCGCGCGCGGGCTCATGGAGCGGCTCTTCGAGGTCACCGCCCGCGACGCACGCCGCGGGTACACGCTCGAGGTGCGGGTCTCGAACGACGGGGCGATCCAGCTGTACGAAGCGCTCGGCTTCCGCGCGCGGGGAGTCCGGCGCGGCTACTACACGGACAACCGGGAGGACGCGCTGATCATGTGGCGCGACCCGGTACGCGAGCCGGCGAGCGCTTGATCCTCGGCCTCGAGACTTCCTGCGACGAGACCGCCGCGGCGCTCGTCGGCCGAAACGGCGCGATCCTCGCGAACGTCGTCTCGTCGCAGGCGGAGCTGCACGCGAAGTACGGCGGCGTCGTCCCGGAGGTCGCCTCGCGGCGGCACCTCGAGCTCGTCACGCCGGTGATCCGGGAGGCGCTCCACGAGGCCGGAGCCCAGCTCGAGCACGTGGAGCGGATCGCGGTCACGCAGGGCCCCGGCCTGATCGGCGCGCTGCTCGTCGGGCTCTCGGCGGCGAAGGCGCTCGCCTGGGCGCTCCGGCTTCCGCTGATCCCGGTCGACCACCTGCACGGCCACGTCGCCTCGCTCTTTCTCAAGCCCGACCCGGTGGAGCCGCCGTTCCTCTGCCTGCTCGCCTCCGGCGGCCACACGCTCCTGCTCGACGTCCAGGACAAGCGGGGGTTCCGGATCCTCGGCACCACGCTCGACGACGCGGCCGGCGAGGCCTTCGACAAGGGCGCGCGCCTGCTCGGGCTCGGCTATCCCGGGCGGCGCGGCGATCGACCGCCTCGCGCGCGAGGGCGACCCGGAGGCCTACGACTTCCCGGTCGCGCGCGTGCCGGGCCTCGACTTCTCGTTCTCGGGGCTGAAGACCGCGCTCCTGTACAAGGTTCGTGAGCTCGACGCGGACGAGCTGGAGCGCGGCCGCGCCGACCTCGCCGCTTCGTATCAGCGCGCGATCGTGCGGGCCCTCGTCGAGCGCACCGAAGCGGCCGCGGAGCAGGCCGGAACTGGACCGGATCGCGGTCGTCGGCGGCGTGGCGGCGAATTCGGAGCTCCGCGCTTCCCTCCCGGGTGCGTCGCTCGCACCGCTCGAGCTCTGCACCGACAACGCGGCGATGATCGCCTCGGCCGCGCGGTACGTCGAGGAGGTCCCGTTCGCTCGTTATCTTGGTTTGGATGCGTATGCGTCTACGGCGGCGTGAAGCCCCGCAACTGGGGGTGCTCGGCGCGCTCGCGGTGGCGGCGACGCTGCTCTCGGTCGCAGCCGGGGCGGGCAGCACCGGGCGCGAGCACGAGGACCTGGCCGGGTCGGCCTGGCGAGGTCTCGTCGGCAGTCCGCGGGAACAGGTCGCCGTCGGCCAGCGCGTGATCGTCGTCCTCAACAGCCCTTCGCTTTCCGACCGGGTCGCCGCGGCCGGGGGACAGGCGACCGAGGCGCAGCAGCGCCAGTGGACTGCGTCGGCGCTCGCCGCGGACAACCTCCTGATCGCGCGCCTCGCGCAGCAGGGCGTGCTGGTCAAGCCCGAGCACCGCTACGCGCGCGTCCTGACCGGCTTCTCGGCTCCGCTCGACCCGCGCGCGGTCAGCTATCTCGAGAGCGCGCCCGAGGTGGCGGGCGTGTATCCGGTGCGGGTCACGTACCCGGCCTCCGTCTCGTCGACCTTGATCGAGAAGGGCGGGCTCGCGGCGGGCGCCGGCACCCGGCCCGGAGTCTCGCTGCCGGGCTTCGACGGGCGCGGAGTCTCGATCGCGCTCCTGGACACGGGCGTCGACACGAAGCAGCCGTACGTCCTCGGCCAGGTGCTCGACGGCTACGACGCGGTCGACCCGAGCACCGACGCCACCGCTGAAGCGAGCCCCGAGGACTCGACCCGTCTCGAGCGGCACGGAACCCAGCTCGCCGGCCTGCTCGTCGGCTCCCAGGGGCCGGCGAAGATCGAAGGCGTCGCACCCGGTGCGACCGTCCTGCCGATCAGGGTCGCCGGCTGGCAGCGCGAGGCGGGCGGGCGCTGGGCGGTCTTCGGACGAACGGATCAGTTGATCGCAGGGCTCGAGCACGCGGTCGACCCGAATCTGGACGGGATCGCGCTCGACGCTGCCCGGGTGGCGCTCGTGGGCGTCGCGGAGCCGTTCGCCGCCTTCGAGGACAGTCCCGCGGCGCGCGCGGTTGCCGGAGCGCTGCGGCTGGACACGCTCGTCGTCGCTCCCGCCGGGAACGACGGCGTCGCGGGGCCCGGCTACGGCAGCATCGCGGGGCCGGGAGGATCGCGCGCCGCTCTGACCGTCGGCGCGGCCGACCTCCGGGAGTCGTCTGCCTCGGTGCATGCAGTCGTGCGCGTGGGGCTCGGGGTGCTGTTCGACGAGCGAGTGCCGCTGGCCGGCGCCGTCGCGCCGACGATCAGGCAGTCGCTGGAGGTGAGCGTGCCGCGCCTCGATCGAGCCGAGCGGACTCAAGGCGCTCCTCCGCGACTCGAGCATTTCTTCGGGACGAACGGGCTCAGCCTCGTCGCCGGCCGCGCGGCGCTCGTGCCTGCGGGCGACGACCCGGCCTACGCGGCATCTCAGGCGGTGAAGGCAGGCGCGGCGCTCGTCGTCCTCTACGGCGGCGACAGCCTGCCGAGTGGAGGCATCGGCCTCGACGACGGAGTGACCGTCCCGGTCGTCGGCATCCCCGCGGACGTGGGAGCGCGGGTGGTACAGGAGCTCGCCGACGGACGGAGCGCGCACGTCTCGGTCGGACGGGTCAGCTCCGAGGCGAGCGCGACGGTCGGCGGCGTTGCGCCGTTCTCCTCGCGGGGGCTGGCCTTCGACGGGTTCGTCAAGCCGGATCTCGTCGCGCCGGGCGTCGGCCTGCTGACGTCGGATCCGGGCAAGGCCGAGGACGGCTCGGCGCGCTACTCGAGCATCAGCGGAACGAGCGCATCGGCGGCGATCGTCGCCGGCGCGGCCGCGCTTCTGGCGCAGGCCCGGCCGCAGCTCGACGCGTCCGCGCTCAAGGGGCTGCTCGCCGGCTCGGCGCGGGCTGCTTCCCGGCGAGTCGGTCTCCGGCCAGGGAACGGGACTGCTCGACCTCGGCGCCGCCTCGGCCGGCGAGACCGCGGCGCTCCCGACCACGCTCAGCTTCGGCCGCGCGAAGCACCGCGAAGGGCTGGCACGCGACGCGCAGGCTCATCCTCCGCAACCTCTCCTCCCGCAGGCTCCGCATCGAGCTGGCCTCGGATTCCCGCGACCGCGGCGGCGCACGGGCCCTCGTCTTCGCGTTCGCTCCTTCGCAGGTGCGGATCAGGCCGCACGGGATCGCGACCGTCTAC
Organism: uncultured Actinomycetes bacterium; assembly: GCA_963790695.1. Lineage (GTDB taxonomy): Bacteria > Actinomycetota > Thermoleophilia > Gaiellales > Gaiellaceae > VAXT01. Next base: position 129,568 of record CAWBPX010000006.1, read on the forward strand.
GTGGCCGTGCGAGCCCTGGCTCCGGTCGGCAATCCGGTCGAGGGCCGCTTCGCCGTCCGTCCGGAGGGTGGCGACGCGATCCACGTGCCGTGGCTGATCATGGCGCGGCCGAGGCACGACGAGCTGCTCTCCTCGATCCGCCTCTCGACCCGCTCGTTCAAGCCGTCCGACTCGGCACCGGCAGTCCTCTCGTTCCAGGGCGGCCGACTCGACACCGGCGGGCAGCTGGAGCCGGTCGCGCTCCTACAGCTGAAGCTGCGCGACAGCCACGGCCAGCCGCTGGGGACGCTCGCCCAGCTCCGCGATCTCCTGCCCGGCCGATTCGCCTTCGGGCTCACCGGCCGCGACGCCAAGGGCAACACGCTCGAGCCCGGGCGCTACACCGTCCGGCTGACCGCGTACCCGACCGGCCAGGGCGAACCCAGCGTGGCGACGGTCCCGTTCACCATTCGGTAACGCGTCCGGACGGGCTTATACTCGCCAGCCGGAACATCGTCATTTGCAGCCGATTCAAGGAGTGACTCTGTGACCACCGTCGAGGCCCCTGTCTCCCACCTGCGCGAGAACCCGTTCGAGATCGCCCAGCAGCAGCTGCGGCGCGTCGCGGACACGTTCAATATCGACCCGAACCTGATCGCCGTCCTCCAGGAGTGCAAGAAGGCGGTCGTCGTCTCGATCCCGGTGGTCCTGGACGACGGTTCGGTGCGCGCGTTCGAGGGCTACCGCGTCACGCACAACATCGCGCGCGGGCCGTCGAAGGGCGGGATCCGGTACCACCCCGATGTCACGCTCGACGAGGTCAAGTCGCTGGCGATGTGGATGACCTGGAAGTGCGCGCTGATGAACATCCCGTTCGGCGGCGCCAAGGGCGGGATCGCCTGCAATCCGAAGCAGCTCTCGCAGATGGAGCTGCAGAAGCTGACCCGCCGCTTCACCACCGAGATCATCAACGAGATCGGCCCGGAGAAGGACATTCCCGCGCCGGACGTCGGCACCGACGGGCGAGTGATGGCGTGGATCTTCGACACGTACTCGATGAACAAGGGCCACTCGGTGCTCGGGGTCGTGACCGGCAAGCCGCTGAACATCGGCGGGTCGCTGGGGCGCATCGAGGCGACCGCGCGCGGGGCGCTCTACTGCATCCGCGAGGCCGTGCGCAAGCAGCAGTCGACGATCGCCGGGCAGCGCGTCGTCGTCGAGGGCTTCGGGAACGTCGGTCTGTACCTCTCGCGGTTCCTCGCGCAGGAGGGGGCGACCGTGATCGCGGTGTCCGACTCCTCCGGCGGGGTCTACAACTCGAAGGGAATCGACGTCGAGGCCGCGATCGTGCACAAGCAGGAGACCGGGGAGCTGTCCGGGCTCAAGGAGAGTGAGGGGCTCACCGACGAGGAGCTGCTTCAGCTCGAGTGCGACGTGCTCGCGCCGTGCGCCCTCGAGCAGGTGATCACGAGCGAGAACGCGGACAAGATCAAGGCGAAGATCATCTGCGAGGGCGCGAACGGGCCGACGACGCCGACCGCCGACGAGATCCTCGAGGACAGGGGCATGCTCGTCCTTCCGGACGTGCTCGCGAACGCGGGTGGAGTCGTCGTCTCCTACTTCGAGTGGGTGCAGGGCCTCCAGGAGTACTTCTGGAAGGAGGACGAGGTGAACGCGCGGCTGAACGACATCTCGACCCGGGCGTTCAACGAGACCTGGGCGGCGCGCGAGAGCCGCGGGACGAGCATGCGGATGGCGGCGTACGGGCTCGCGGTGCAGCGGGTCTCGGAGGCCACGACGACGCGCGGGCTATACCCCTAGTCCGGCTCTACGGCGCGGCTGGGTGTCATCTCTGCGAGCGCGCTCGCGAGACCGTTCTGGCTGCCCGCGACGAGCTCGGGTTCGAGCTCGAGGAGGTGGCGATCGACGGGGACGCCGAGCTCGAGGCGCGCTATCGCGAGCTGATTCCGGTCGTCGAGATCGACGGCGAGCGGGCGTTCGTCTACTTCGTTCCGCCCGATGCGCTGCGGCGCAAGCTCGCACAAACTCGGTCCTGAACGCCGACTTTGTGACACTCCGACGCAAGAAGGGGTGCGGAAATGCAAGAATCCTTGTGTGGTGTTACAAACTCCACCGCAAGGCGCGCCGACCGATCGTCTGACCGTCGGCGTCGCGGCTCGGCTCAGCCGCTACCTGCAGGTTCTGACGCAGGCCAAGAAGATGGGCAAGAGCCGGATCTCCTCGCAGGAGATCTCGGACTACACGAACATCAACGCGACCCAGATCCGGCGCGATCTCTCGGCGTTCGGCAAGTTCGGCAAGCGCGGAGTCGGCTACAACATCGACTCGCTGCTCGGCGAGATCCGCAAGATCCTCCGGACTCAAGGGCAGCACAACATCCTGCTCGTCGGGGCCGGCCGGCTGGGCGAGGCGATCGTCTCGTCGCCGATCTTCGCGGAGCACGGGATCCACATCGCTGCGATCGTCGACACGGATCCGGAAAAGGTGGGGCGCACGGTCGGCGACATCGGCGTCAGCGACTACGGCGAGCTGAGCGACCTCGTCCGCGACAAGAACATCATCGTGGGCGTGCTCGCGGTGCCCGCGACGAGCGCGCAGAAGGCGGCCCAGGATCTCGTCGACTCGGGGGTGAAGATCATCTTCAACTACTCCGAGGCGCTGCTCGACGTCCCGTCGGACGTCGCGGTCCACACGTCGAACCCCGCGGTCGACCTGCTCTACGCGCTCTACTTCCACCTGACCTAAAGCGCCCTGTCCGGTGCCTGGCACCGGCCATGCCAAGCCGGGCGTGGATCCGTCCGCGTCGCGACGCGCTGAGCGCCTACCCAGCGCCATGTCCGACGAGCCTGTCCGGTGCCTGGCACCGGCCATGTCTCCTCGAGAGTGGTGAAGATGCGCCGATGCGCATCTTGCTCTGGCACGGCTATCTGCTCGGGGGCACCGGCTCGAACGTGTACACGCGCGCCCTCGCGCGCGAGTGGAGCCGCGCCGGGCACGACGTGACCGTCTTCGCCCAGGAGCCGCATCCGGAGCTGTACGACCTCGGCGGCGCGCAGGTCGTGCGCCCCGACATCGGAGGGCTCCTGCCCACGTTCGTGCTCGACGCCTACGAGGGGCTCGAGGCGAAGCTGGTGCAGGACTTCACCGCCGAGGAGCGCGAGCGATACGTCGCCGCGAACGCGGAAGCGCTCCGCGAGCACCTGCCCGCCGACCTCGTCTTCGCGAACCACGTCATCCCCGGCGGCCCGGTCGCCGCCGCGAGCGGCGCGCGCTTCGCCGTGAAGGCGCACGGCTCCGAGCTCGAGTACGCGATGCGCGGCAACGAGGAGCTGTCGGCGTGGGGGAGGGAGTCGCTCGAGCGAGCCGAGGCGGTCTTCGCCGGCTCCGAGCACATCCGCAAGGTGCTCGACGAGGTCGTCGGGCACGTGGACCGGGTCCAGGTCGTCCCGCCGGGAGTCGACATCGACCTGTTCACGCCGCATTCCGCGCGACCAGGCGCTCCGAGAGCTGCTGGCCGAGAGCCGCGCCGATCCGCCGAACCCCGGCAACGCGAACGAGCGCCTCCCCGACGAGGGGAACGCCGAACGGCTCGAGGCCTTCTTCGCGGGCGACGAGCCGAAGATTCTGTACTTCGGCAAGCTCCTGCGGAACAAGGGCGTTCACGTCCTCTTCGAGGCGCTGCGCGACCTCGATGCGCGCGCCGTCGTGGTCGGGTTCGGGGACTATCGCGCCGAGCTCGAAGGCCTCGCCCCTCCCGGCACGCTCTTCACCGGCGCGCTGGAGCACCGGCACCTCTCGAAGCTGGTCCCGCTCACCGACGTGACGGTCGTCCCGTCGATCTTCCCGGAGGCGTTCGGAATGGTCGCGGCCGAGGCCGCAGCCGGGGGATCGCTCCCGCTGGTGGCGCATCACTCCGGCCTGGCGGAGATCGCGGCCGGGGTCGCCGCCGAGTATCCCGAGCGCGACCGCGACCTCGTCAGCTTCAAGACCGGCGACTCCTCCGAGCTCGCGGACAAGCTCCGGCGGCTGCTCAGCCTCGGCCCGGAAGAGCGTGCGCAGCTCTCCGCAGCGGCCAGGCGCGCGGTCGTCGAGCGCTGGAGCTGGGCGGGTGTCGCCAGACGCCTGCTCGAGCCCTTCCACTAACCTCTCGCCGTGGCGGAGGAGAGGGTCCTGAGCGGCGACGAGCAGCTGCGCGCCGGCCGCGAGCAGTACGAAGACGCGACCGACTTCTCGGTCGCGATCGAGGAGGAGTTCGCGATCCTCGATCCGGACACCCTCGCGCTCGCGAACCGCTTCGAGGAGCTGAAGGCTTCAGCCGATGGAACAGACCTCGATCCGCACATCGTCGGTGAGCTGATCGCGTCGGAAGTCGAGGTCCGGACCGGCCGCTGCGAGACGTTCGCGGAGGCCGCGGCGCTCGTGCCGAAGCGGCGCGCCCAGCTGCGCGAGCTGGCCGACAACCTCGGCGTCGATCTCGGCGGCACGGGAACCCATCCCTGGAGCCCCTGGCAGGAGCAGCGGATCATCGACACGCCGCACTACCGCCTGCGGGACGAGCTGCTGCGGTACGTCGTCTGGCGAAACAACTCGTTCGGGATCCACGTCCACGTCGGGATCCGCGGGCCGGATCGCGCCGTGCAGGTCTGCGACGGCCTCCGCGCGTATCTCCCGGAGCTGCTGGCGCTCTCCGCGAGCTCGCCGTTCACCGAGCACGTGAACTCGGGCCTGCACTCGGTTCGCACGCAGATCTTCACGCGCTTCTTCCCGCGCTGCGGCGTGCCGGACGTCTACGGAGACTGGGCCACCTTCGAGAAGTACTGTCGGTTCCTCTTCGACACCGGATCGATCAAGGAGCACACAGAGATGTGGTGGTCGGTGCGGCCGCACCTCGCGTTCCCGACGGTCGAGATCCGGATCTCCGACGGCCAGCCCTTGCAGGAGGAGGCGATCTCGCTCGCCGCGTTGTCCTACTCGCTCGCTGCGCGCATCGCACGTGCGATCGACGAGGGCGAGGAGCTGCTCCTGCCGCCGAACCGCGACATCGAGGAGAACTTCTGGCGCGCGATCCGCTGGGGTCTCGGCGGCGAGCTCATCGACCTGCGGACCCACGAGGTTCGTCCCACCCGCGCCGCGATCGAGGAGCTGATCGAGTGGGTGCGGCCCATCGCGGAGGAGCTGGGCGCCGCCGAGTTTCTGGGCATTCCGACCGCCAACGCGGCCGAGCGACAAATCGCGCGGTTCGAGGAGGGCGCTTCGCTGGAGGAGATATACGCGGAGCAGGTTCGCCCGAAAGAGACGGTCGGTGGCTGAGCGGCCACCCGACGAGCTGTCACCGGAGGAGCTGCTCGAGCAGATCCGCCGGATGAAGGTCTCCGACCTGCTGCTCACCACCATCACGACCGTTGTGCAGCTCGGTTACTCGAAGCTCGACCCCGCCGGGCGCGACCTCGAGCAGGCAAAGCTCGCGATCGACGCCCTCGTCGCGATCGTGCCCGTGCTCGAGGGCTCCGTGCCCGACGAGGTGCTCACCCAGTTCAGGGAGGTCACCTCCGACCTGCAGCTCGCCTACGCGAGGGCCGTGCAGGAGGGATCAGGAGCGGGCCCAGAGGACGGCGGCGAGGGGGAGCCCGGCGGCGAGGAGTAGCGCGAGCGCGATCCAGCTCATCGCGTGGCTCTCCGACCCGCCCTCGTCGATCGGCGCCGCGGCGACCGGGCGTGCGGCCGTCTTGTAGACGTAGGTGGTCGAGCTGTGGCCCGTCTGGTCGGGGCTCGACAGGAACTGGTCGAACTGCCTCGTGCGCGCATACGTGAGCTCGAGCCGGATCGTCCCGGCCAGGCGCGTGCTCGGATCCTGCTTCCCGGTCACGCCATCGGGCACCGGGGCGGTGCGGACCGTGAAACCGACCTGGGGCTCCTTCCCCGGGACGGTGACGCTGACGGCCCGCTTCTCGATTCCGTCGAGCACTGCGGAGAAGCGCTTTGTCCCCACCGTGCCCGTGACGCGGAGCGGCGCCGCGATCTCGACCTGAACAGGGGTCTTGCGGCCCGCGCAGCTCGACGTTCAGGCCCTCGGCGAAGAGGTTCCGGTCGATCGCGGTCCGGATGCGCCCCAGAACCTGCGCCAGGCTCGTCGGCTCGACGTCGCCCGTGTAGGACGGCACCTCGACAGCGGTCTGGTTCTCGATGAGCACGGTCGTCCGCCCGTCCCGCGGCTCGACCCGCACCTTGATCGGTAGGTGCGGCGCGCTCTCCTCGAGGCGAAGCTGCGCCTCGGCCGCGAGCGTGCGCTGCCCGGGCGAGAAGCCCTGCCAGAGGATCTGGTTCGTCCGCTGTCCCGGCTGCGACTCGGTGCCCGGCCCGGGTAGCACGGAGACGACCGGAGCCGGGATCGCGAACACGTAGTCGCCGAGGCGGTTGAGCCTGCGACGTCTGGACGACCGTGACCGAGTTCGGCGTCCCGTCAGGTTCCAGCCCGACGAGAACGCGCTCCTTGTTCGACACCCGCCGGACGAACCGAGGTTGGAGTGGCAGCGCGCCCGCGTTCCCGGGCGCGAGCGGCGGGGTCCGCGGCAGGACCTCCGGCGGCCACGGGAGCGAGACCGTCGTCGCCCGCGCCGCACCCGGCGCCGCAGCCGCGAAGGCCGCGGCGAGGATCAGCGCCGCTGCTCGATGGGGACGAGCGTCCGGGATAGCGGGTCGTCCTGTACGGGCTTGTAGGTCATTCCTTGGAAGGTCCCGAAGTAGACGTCGTCGTCGACGACGCCCTCGTGGTTACGCTCGTTGAAGCCTCGCTGATCCCCGTTGGCGCCGGCGACCGTGACCTGGTTGAGCGCGTCGAGCACCTTCTGGCGGTCGGCCACGCCGCCTGCCTGCTGGATCGCCGCCACGAGCACGTTCACGAAGTCGTACGAGTACATCGCATAGTCGGGCGGCTGGACCACGTCCGCGCCGTCGGGCGTCTTCACGCCGACCGGATGCACGCCGAAGCGGTCCTCGAGCCGCTTCTGGAACGTGAGGAAGGGGCCGGCGCCGACCTCCGCGGTCGGCCTCCCCGACGCGAAGGTCAGCCCGTCCACCCAGTCTGGATGGTTGGCGAGCTGCTGGCGGACGAGCGGGTCCTCACCCGTCGGAGGCGTGTAGATCGGGACGTCCCAGCCCGACGAGCGTGCGGCCGAGATCACGCCCGCGATCGTCGTCGGCTGCGCCCACACGAGGAGAGCCGTCGCTCCGGCGCGACGCGCACGCAGCACCTGCGGCGCGAGATCGGGCGCGCCTTCGGGAACCGTGAGCCGCGTCGCGACCGAGTCCGGGTCCTGCCCGAAGGACTTGTCGAGCGCCTTCGCGCCCTCCTGTCCGTACGACGAGTCGTCCGTGATCAGCGCGACCTTCAGCTTCTTCGGGATCAGGTACTCCGCGAAGCGGAAGGCCATGCCGTGATCGGTTGGCGCAACCCGGAAGACGTTCGGGCGCGTCACCGGATCGATCAGCCCCTCGCCCCCCTGGTACGTGACCGCGAGAGGCCTGTCTGCGTCGCGGGCGATCCGCCAGGAGGCGTCGACGCCCGTGCCCTCGTCCACGATCGCCACGGCGCCGTCCGCGATCGCGCGCCGGACGTTCGCGACCGCGGTGCGCGCCGACAGCCCGGTGTCGTAGCGCTTGATCTTGAACTTGTACCTGACCCCCTTCGCCTCGACGGACGCGTCCGCCGCAGCCAGCTCCGCGCCGTCGGCGATCGTCTCGCCCACGTACGGTGTCTTCGAGAACGGAGCATTGACCGCGATCGTCAGCGTCTGCTCCTTGTCGGAGCCGCTGCCGTCGCCACCGCAGCCGGCCGCGAGCACCGCCAACGCGGCCAGGACCAGGCACGAGGCGGATCACGAGAGCCTCTGCCGCCCCAGGTACGCGGTGCGCACGGCCTCGTCGGCCGCGACCTCGGCGAGCGTGCCCGACGAGATCCGCTTCCCGGCTTCGAGCACGGTCACCTCGTCGGCGACCCGCCGGACGAACCTGAGGTTGTGCTCGATGACGAGGAGCGCGAGGCCGCTGTCGCGCAGCTCGTCGAGGAGCTCGGCGAGGCTGTCGAGCTCGGCTGCCGACGCGCCGGCCGCGGGCTCGTCCAGGAGCAGGACCCGCGGCTGCGTGGCGAGCGCGGCGGCGAGCATCAGCAGGCGCTGCTCGTGCGCGCTCAGCTCGGCGGCCGGCCGGTCGGGGTCGGTCAGGCCCACGAGGCTCAGCGCTTCGACCGCCTTCGTCTCGGCGACGCCGTCCTCGCGACGCGCCTTCGGCGTGCGGAACACGGTCCGGAACGGCCCCGCGTAGCTGCCTGCGCAGCCCGGCGCCGACCAGGGTGTTCTGCAGCACTGTGAGATCGGTGAAGACGGCCGTCGCCTGCTGCGTCCCGACGACTCCGAGCAGGGCGCGCGGGCGCGCGGAGCCCTCGAGCTTCGAGGAGCCGATTCGGACCGTTCCCGAGTCCGGGCCGAGCTCGCCGACGAGCGTGCGGAGCGCGGTCGTCTTGCCGCTGCCGTTGGGGCCGATCAGGGCGTGGACTTTCCCGGGCTGGAGGTCGAGGTCGAGGGCATCGAGGGCAATAAGACTGCCGAAACGTTTCGAGACGCCGCGCGCTTGCAGCGGCTCCGGGTGCTCGATGGGGGCCAGCGCGCTTCCCTGGGAGCCGGCTCGCGGCGCGTGCCTCGGCGGGATCCGGCTGCGCCACCAGACGCGGGCCGCCGGCAGCAGCCCGGCGCCTCCGAGGCCGAGCACGAGCAGCATGCCGTAGCCCGTGAGCATCTCCTCGAGACGGCCCGGCGGCAGTCCGCGCAGGCCCCCGATCTCCTCGGCCAGGTGCTTGAAGCCCGAGATCACGGCGAGCCCGACGACCGGGCCGAGCGGCAGGCGCGCGCCGCCGAGGATGACCGCGACGAAGAGCTCGAACGAGAGCACCGGCCCGTACGAGGACGGATCGGCGACCTGTGCGAGCTCGACCCCGAGGGCTCCCGCCAGGCCGGCGATCGTCGCGGAGGCGGCGAAGACCCCGAGCCGGGCGCGTGCGACCGGCACTCCGAGGCCGAGCGCGGCGGCGGCGTGGTCGCGCCCGGCGGCGAGCGCGAGCCCCGGCCCGCGCGGAGCGAGGACGGCGAGCGCGAGGATCGCGAGCGCCACCAGCGAGAGCCCGACGAGGTAGTGGCCGGTCGGGGTCACCGTATGGCCGAGGACGGTCGTCTCCGGAAGGACGAGGCCCTGCGCGCCGCCGGAGATGCCCGGGAACGACGTCAGCAGGATCAGGACGATCCAGCTCAGGATCCAGGTGCTGACGGCGACGAACGCGCTCCGCAGCCGGCCGGTCGCGATTCCGGTGAGCACGCCCGCAGCCGCGGTCACGCCGATCGCGACGACCAGCGAGGGGAGCAGCGGCCAGCCGGCCTTCGCGCGCAGGAGCGCCTCGGTGAAGGCGCCGATCCCGAGGAACGCTCCCTGTCCGAGCGACGGGATCCCCGCCAGCCCGACCGCGTAGCCGAGGCCCGACGGCCGCGAGCGCGAGATAGACGAAGCCCGCCAGATCGGCCATGCGCCCCGCCGGCAGGACGAGCGGGACGAGCGCGGCAGCCGCGAATGCGAGCACCCAGAGCGTGGCCGTCCAGCTCCACGCGGAGCGCGCCTCCCGAGCCGCTGCCGCGAGCTCGAGGCGCGTCTGGCCGAGGACGCCCTGCGCCGCGTTCATGCCGGGCTCGGGGCGGGCTCCGAGCGAAGCGAGCGGTACGCGATCACGCCGAGCGCGAACGCGAGCGGGATGAGCTCCCCGTACTGCGGCCCGAGCCCGACGCCGCCCATGTTGTCGATCGCCGCCTCGGCCAGTCCGACGCCCAGTCCGGCGGCGAAGGCGGCCCAGGGCGACCCGAAGCGGACGATCAGCGCGGCCACGAGCCCCTTCAGGCCGAGGAGGGCGCCGGAATCGACCGTGAACGGAGCCGAAGGCGCAGCCGCCACGGCCGCGATCGCAGCGAGGCCCCCGACGAGCCCGAAGGTGAGCGCGACGAGCGTCTCCACGGGCAGCCCGACGAAGCGCGCGGCCTCGGGATCGGACGCGATCGCCTGCAGCGCGCGCCCGTGCCGAGTCCGCTCCAGCGCCCAGGCGGCGAGCGCGGCAAGCCCCGCGGCCAGGCCGATCACGAAGAACGACCGGATCTGCACGCTCGCGCCCGCGATCGTCACGATCCCGTTGCGGCCCAGATCCTCGAAGTGGAACGGATCCGGGAAGACGTACGCCGGCCGGGTGAAGACCGCACCGATCATCCCGCGCAGGGCGAACGCGATCGCGAGCGTCGAGGCCACCCAGCCCAGGGTCGAGCCGCGCAGCAGATAGGGCTCGATGAAGAGCACGTACGTGGCCGCTCCCACCCCGATGCAGAGGACGAGGCCCACCGCCAGCCCGACGAGGAATCGGCCGAGCCCGAGGCTCGTCTGGCTGACCGGCCCGGTGCCCGCCGCCACGAGGAGCGTCGTGAACACCGCGAACGCGACCAGGTCGCCGAACGCGAAGTAGACGACACCCGTCAGCCGGTAGATCAGCGAATAGCCGACCGCGAAGAGACCGTAGATCCCGCCCGCAGCGAGGCCGGTGACGATCACCTGGACGACGATGCTCACGGCTCGGACACTACTCAGGCACGCCGACGCGGAACCAAGGCCCTCAAGCGGTGCGGGTCTCCATAGACGATCCGAGATAGATCGTGCTACAAAGTGTTCGCGTCATCCACTAGGGGAGGGGACTTCATGCGCAGGCGTTTCGGGCTGGTGACAGCCGCCGCTGTTGCAGTTGCAGGTGCAGTTGCGATCGTGAGCATCGGGCTCGCCGTCGCAGGGTCGAGCCACAGTGCTCCGACGGCCAGGGCGACGATCGGGCTCGCCGGCCCGTCGGGCAGCGGCTTCGGGTGCCTCGATCACTCATTCGCAGGCCATGCCGCGCGTCCAGGTGGCGCACGGAGTCCTGACTCCGGCAGTTCGTGACATGCCTCGCATGTCGGGCCACTGGAACAAGGCTTTCAACAAGGTCGCAGAGCATTCGCGCAGCGACAGCGTGCGGATGCCCGACAAGCACGAGGGCAGCGCGCTCGTCCAGCACGGCGCTCAAGAGGAACGCCATGCCCACTCCGATCGTCAACTTCGAAGGCGTCGGGAACGTCAGCGGAGCCTCTCCGCCCGACACCGAGGGAGACATCGGCCCGAACCACTACATGCAGTGGGTCAACCTCGCGTTCCGGATCTACAACCGCGACGGCACTCCTGCGAGCAACATCACGCAGGGCTACCAGCTCTTCACCGGCCAGTCGGTGTGCGGAAGCCCGAGCGGGAACGGCGGCGACCCGATCGTCCTCTACGACCAGTTCGCGAACCGCTGGATCGCCTCTCAGCTGGCGTATCCGAACTATCCGAACGGGCCGTTCTACCAGTGCGTCGCGTACTCCTCGACGAGCGACCCGACGGGCACGTGGTGCGCATACCAGTACGTCGCGCACGCGACCAACCTCAACGACTATCCGAAGTTCGGCGTCTGGCCGACCCAGCACGCCTACATGATCACCGTCAACCAGTTCCACGAGCCGGGCGACGCGTGGGCAGGGGTGGGCGTCTTCGCGCTCGAGCGCGACGCGCTGATGAGCGGCTGCGGCAGTGCGCGGATGCTCTACAAGGACATGTTCCCGGTCGAGCCGACCCTCTGGGGCGGCATGCTTCCGGCCGACCTCGACGGCTCGGCGATGCCGCCTGACGAACGCGCCGGCACCGCTGATCGAGGTCGACGCGCAGGAATGGGATCCACCGCAACTTCCCGCAGGATCGACTCGATGTCTGGAACGCGACCGTCGACTGGTCGGGCGCCGGCACGATCAACGTCTCGCACCAGGGGCCGCTCCCGACGGCGCCGTTCGACGGGAACCTCTGCAACTTCGCCTCCTGCATGCCACAGCCCGGGACATCGGTGAAGCTGGACACGCTCAACGACCGGCTGATGTACCGGATGGCGTACCGGAACTTCGGCGATCACCAGTCGATCGTCGTGAACCACTCCGTCGACGTCGGACGGGGCGGACCATGCGGGTGTTCGCTGGTACGAGCTCCGGAACACCGGGAGCGCTTGGTCGATCTACCAGCAGGGGACGTATGAGCCGGACACGACCGTCAACCGCTGGATGGGCTCGGCCGCGCAGGACCACGACGGGAACATGGCCGTCGGGTTCTCGACGAGCAGCGGCACGGCTCCGAACTATCCGAGCATCCGCTACGCCGGCCGCCTTGCGTCCGATCCGCTCGGGGAGCTCTCCCAGGGCGAGTCCACGCTCATCGACGGTCACGGCTCCCAGACGAGCCTGAGCCGCTGGGGCGACTACTCGATGATGGCGATCGACCCGACGGACGACTGCACCTTCTGGTTCACGAGCGAGCACATGCAGTCGAACGGCGGCGCGTGGAAGACCCAGGTCGGGAGCTTCAAGTACCCCTCCTGCGGTGGGCCGCCTCCGCCTCCGCCACCGCCTCCGCCTCCGCCGCCGCCTCCGCCACCACCGCCGCCACCGCCTCCGCCACCACCGCCGCCTCCGCCGCCACCGCCGCCACCGCCTCCGCCTCCGCCACCACCGCCTCCGCCACCGCCGCCGCCACCGCCGCCACCGCCTCCGCCTCCGCCACCACCGCCTCCGCCACCGCCGCCGACCCGCTGCCGCGTCCCTCGCGTGCTCGGGCTCAGGCTGGGAGTGGCGAAGCAGAAGATCCGCCGGGCGAACTGCTCGGTCGGCTCGGTGCGGCGCGTGGTCTCGAGGCGCTCGCTCCGTGGACGTGTGGTCAGGCAGACACCGCGGCCAGGCGCGCTCAGGCGTCGCGGCTTCCCGGTGAACCTCCTGGTGGGCCGGGGCTAGGCTCGAACCGAAACGACGCTCGAGGAGGGCCCCGGCGACGGGGCCCTCCGTCTGTCCGGGGCCATTGAGTTTTTACTTTCGGGGTGTCAAGATCGGGCGCAATCTAGGGGGAGGGACACATGCGCCGTCTTGCGTTGGCAGCACTGACCGTGGGGATCGTCGGACTGATCTTCGCGGCGACGAAGGGCTCAGGAGACCAGCGGGCAGCAGTAGCGAGTTCGCCCGACGCTCCTGTGATCGGTGCGCCGGCGTCGAGCGGAGCGTCCTCACCCGACAAGGGGCTCGGCCAGGCGACGCCCGTCCGGATCGCCTCCCTCAAGGCGTTGAAGTCGCAGCCGGTCAAGGTCGGGCGGCTCCCCGAGACCGACTTCGAGAGCTATCCGGCCAGGCAGCCCGGCAGTAGCACCCGCGACACCGTCGTCCAGCGCACGGCCAAGCACGACATGCCGTCGCCGATCGACGTCCTTCGACGGTGTCTCGAACCTGTGCGGCTGCTATCCGCCCGACACCGAGGGCGACGTGGGCCCGAACCACTACATGCAGTGGGTGAACGTCCACTACGCGATCTACACGAAGACGGGGACGCAGGTCGTCCCGCCGACGACCGGGAACACGCTCTTCACCGGCACGCCGTTCTGCGGCTCGCACAACAACGGCGACCCGATCGTCCTCTACGACCAGTTCGCCGGGCGCTGGATGGTCTCGCAGTTCGCCTTCAACAGCACGAGCGCAGGGGCCGTTCTACCAGTGCATCGCGGTCTCGACGTCGAGCGACCCGACCGCCGGCTGGTGCGCCTACGAGTTCGTCGTGCACCAGACGAAGTTCAACGACTATCCGAAGTTCGGAATCTGGCCGGCGCAGAACTCGTACACGATGACCGCGCCCCAGTTCAACTCCACGGGCGGCCAGGGCATCTGGGGCTTCGAACGCGACAAGATGATCGCCTGCCAGCCGGCACGGATGGTGTACCAGGACATGGTCGGGCTCTCCCCGAACCTCCCGCGAATCCTCCCCGCCGACGCCGACGGCTCGACGCCGCCTCCTAACGGCGCCCCTCAGCCGATCGTGACCGACAACGACGACGGCGCCGGCTACCCGGCCGACCAGATCGACTTCTGGAACGCGACGATGACGTGGGGCGCGACGCCGTCGATCAGCGTGACGCACGAGGGAGTGATCCCGGTGGCGCCGTTCGACCAGGACGTCGGGTGCGGCGGCGGCCGCACGTGCATCCCGCAGCCGGGGACGTCGGTTCGGGTGGACGCGCTTCCGAACCGGCCCATGTATCGCGCCGCTTACCGCAACTTCGGCTCCTACGAGGCGCTGGCGTGGGATCACACCGTCGATGCGGACGCGCCTTCGGGCAACCGCGCGGGGATCCGCTGGTACGAGCTCCGAAAGACGACGGGCAACTGGGGGATCCAGAATCAGGGCACGTTCGGCCCGTCCGACGGGCTCTTCCGCTGGATGGGCTCGGCCGCGATGGACAAGGACGGGAACCTCGCCGTCGGCTATTCGATCGGAAACGGCACGGCGCCGAACTATCCGAGCATCGCGTACGCGGGCCGTCTCGCCGGCGACCCGCCGAACACACTCGCCCAGGGCGAGGCGATGCTGCACGCCGGAACGGGCTCCCAGACCGGCACCGGCAGCCGCTGGGGCGACTACTCGATGATGACGACCGACCCCGTCGACGACTGCACGTTCTGGTACACGACCGAGTACCTGCAGACGACGGGCACGAACCCGTGGAAGACGCGGATCGGGAGCTTCAAGTTCCCGACCTGCGGCGGGCCGCCTCCGCCTCCGCCGCCGCCTCCGCCTCCGCCTCCGCCTCCGCCTCCGCCGCCGCCGCCGCCTCCGCCTCCGCCTCCGCCGCCGCCTCCGCCACCGCCGCCGCCGCCTCCGCCACCGCCTCCGCCGCCGCCACCGCCACCGCCTCCTCCGCCGCCTCCGCCGCCACCACCGCCGCCACCTCCACCACCGCCACCGCCGCCTCCGCCGCCGCCACCACCACCACCTCCGCCGCCTCCGCCACCGCCTCCGCCGCCGCCTCCGCCGCCGCCGCCGACCCGCTGCCGCGTGCCACGCGTGCTCGGGCTCAGGCTCGGAGCTGCGAAGCGGAAGATCCGGGCGAGGCACTGCTCGGTCGGTTCGGTGCGGCGCGCGCGCTCGAGGCGCTCGCTCCGGGGACGCGTGGTCAGGCAGACCCCGCGGCCGGGCGCGCTCAGGCGCCGCGGCTTCCCGGTGAACCTGGTGGTCGGCCGGGGATAACGACCGACACTCGACGTATGCACGGGGCGCCGGTCAGCCGGCGCCCCGCTGTTTTCGGCCCTCGGACGACTTCGTTCTTGGGCGAATACGTGTTAAAACCGAGGAGCGGGCCAACGTGCGCGCTCTCGGAACCGACTGGGAGGGGGAGTCACTGTGCGTGCAGGAATCAAGATTGCGATCGTGCTCGCGCTCGCGGGGCTGGTCGTGGCGGTTACACCAGTCTTTGCGAGCGGTAGCCAGGGGGCTCATGTCACCCCGGCCGGCTACACAGGAAAGGTTCAGAACCGGGTCCTGAGCGATACGGCTTCCGGCAGCGAGAGCTCGTTCATCGTCGAGCTCACGCAGCAGGCCGATCTGAGTCGCGCCTATGGCATGCGGGATCAGGACGCCCGCGGCTGGTACGTCTACAGGGCGCTCACGCGGACCGCGGCGAAGACCCAGGGGCCGATCAAGGCGCTGCTGGATAGGCAGGGCGTTCAGTACCGGTCGTTCTGGGTTGCGAACGAGATCATCGTTAGGTCAGGCGGACGTCCGCTCGTGAACACCCTCGCGGCGAGAGCTGACGTAAAGGTGATCGAGGCGAATGACGCCTCCGACTGGCTCGAGTCGACCGCAGGCTTCGAGCTCGACTCGCTGGCGATCCTCAAGGCCGACCGGCCCGACACGGTCGAGCCGGGCGTCACCCAGGTGAAGGCCCCGTCGCTTTGGGCGATGGGCTTCACACGGCGAGGGGATCGTCATCGGCAACCAGGACACGGGCATGCGCTGGACGCACAATGCGCTCAAGCCGCACTACCGTGGCTGGAACGGGTCGAGCGCCGACCACAACTACAACTGGCACGACGCGATCCACTCCGACATCAGTGGGAACGGCACGAACCCGTGCGGTTTCGACTCGATGGAGCCGTGCGACGACCAGCAGCACGGCACGCACACGACCGGCACGACGGCCGGTGACGACGGCGCCGGCAACCAGATCGGCGTCGCTCCGGGCGCGAAGTGGATCGGCTGCCGCAACATGGAGGAGAACAACGGCCGGCCGGAGACGTACACGGAGTGCTTCCAGTTCTTCATCGCTCCGACCGACCTGAACGGCCAGAACCCCGATCCGACCAAGCGGCCGCACGTCATGAACAACAGCTGGGGCTGCCCGGCGAGCGAGCTCTGCGCGCCGGACAGCCTGCAGACGATCATCGAGAACACGGTCGCCGCGGGCGTCTTCGTCGAGGTTTCCGCTGGGAACGGCGGCCCGAGCTGCAGCACGGTCGCCGACCCGCCCGCGATCTACGACGCCTCGTACTCGACTGCGGCGCTGAACACGGGCGCGACTGAGCCTCGCGAGCTTCTCGAGCCGCGGGCCCGTCACGGTCGACGGCTCGGGCCGCATCAAGCCCAACATCGCGGCCCCGGGGAACCCGAACCGGTCGTCCGTGAGCACGAGCGACTCGGCCTACGCGTCGTTCTCGGGCACCTCGATGGCCAGCCCGCACGTCGTCGGCGTCATCGCCCTGCTCTGGCAGGCGAAGCCGGCGCTCGTAGCGTGACATCGCCGGCGACGAAGGCGCTTCTCAACAGCACGGCGAATCCGAACGTCACCAGTTCGAACGGCACCCAGTGCGGCGGCATCGACCACGTCCCGAACAACCACTTCGGGTACGGCCTCGTCGACGCGCTGGCCGCCTTCAACGGTGGCCCGCCGCCCCCACCGCCACCTCCACCGCCGCCTCCTCCGGGGCAGTGGGAGACGGTCTCGCCCTACGCGATCGACGAGTTCGGCGGCCCGTCGACCTCGAACGGCACCTACAGCTACGTGTTCGGCGGCCACTCCTTCAGCCTCGGCCCGGGTCCCGAGGGCGACCTCAATCTCGCCAATCGCTATGACCCCGCGACCGACATGTGGACGGCGCTGACACCGATGCCCGATAACCAGGCGCTGATGGCCTCGGCCGTCTACTACCCGCCGACGAATTCGATCTACGTCTTCGGCGGCTCCCACCGCGACCCGGTCAACCTGCCTCCGCCGACCGCCAACGTTTGGATCTACAACGTCGCCGCTGGCACGTGGAGCGCAGGGCCGCCGCTGCCCGACGTACGCGCCTTCATGGCCTCCGGCTACAACCCGGCCAACGGCAAGATCTACCTCGCCGGCGGTTACAACCTCGCCACGGTCGACGGCAACCAGACGACCACCTGGGAGTTCGATCCCGTTGCAGGGACCTACACGCTCAAGGCTCCGATGCTGCACGGCATCGGCGGCGCGGGCTCGGGGATCGTCG
>CAWBPX010000007.1:0-194818 GCA_963790695.1 uncultured Actinomycetes bacterium
CACGAACGGGCTGGCCAAGCGGGACGACCTCGCGTCGCTCTCCGCCGCAATCGGACTTGGAATGGAGGACTAATGGAAGCCGTCAATCTCCTTCCGGCATACGCGCGCCCCGGGCATCCCTGGGCGGCCGTCGGCCGGGATCTCTCCCCTCGCCGCGTCCTGGAGGCCGGCTCCGTCGTCGCGTGCGTCGCGGTGCTCGGGCTCGGCCTCGGCTACATCCACGAGCGCTCGGTCGTCAATCACAAGGACGCCGCGCTCTCCGACGTCCAGGCGCAGGTCGCAGTCGAGGACGCCAAGGCTGCACCGCTCCGGGCGGCACAGGCCGCCGCGGCTGCGCGAATGACCGCGGCCACGACCACCTCGGAGAAGCGGGTCGCCTGGGAGCAGCTGCTCGCAGACGCCTCGCGGGTGCTGCCGAAACAGGTCTACCTGCAGAGCCTCTCCGTGCAGTCGCCGACGCCGCTGGCACCTGGTGCCACGGCGCCTGCTCCGACGACGCCGCCGGCCGGAACGCCGACGACGGGCGCATCGGGCTTCTCGGCGACGGGCGTCGCGTCCTCGCACGTGAACGTCGCGCTCGTCCTCGACCGGCTCGCGAGCCTGCCCTGGCTCTCGAACGTGACGCTCGTCTCCAGCACGAGCGGCGGCACGAGCGGCACAACCTTGTCCAGCGGCGACACGTTCACGGTCACCGCAGGCTTCAACCCGAACGGAGGTGCGAAATGATCGACCGGATCAACGGGCGTCTCGCCCTCATGCTCGCCGTCCCAGGGCTGCTCGTCATCGTCCTGGCAGGCTGGTTCATGTTCGTGTCGCCCCAGCGCTCGAAGGCTGCGGCACTCGACACTCAGATCGGCGACGCGAACGTCCAGCTCGCCACGACGCGGTCCTTCATGCAGAGCCCGGCGTCGCAGCAGAGCGTCGCCGACCTTCGGCGTCTTCGCCGCGCGATCCCGGACGACGTGGAGATGTCGGAGATCCTCCGGCAGCTTTCGTGGGCGTCCCACGCGAGCGGCGTCAGGATCGAGAGCATCACGCCCTCCCAGGCGGTTCCGTCGACCGGCGCGCAGGCTGTGCCGATCGCCCTCTCGGTCAAGGGTCGTTACTTCCGGCTCGCGAAGTTCATGCACCTGCTCCGGCTCGAGGCCGGGGTCGAGAATGGAAAGCCACACGCGTCGGGGCGGCTCTACGGCATCGACAACGTCTCGCTCTCGACCGACGGCCAGGGCGGCCTGATCACGGCAACGCTCGCGCTCAACGCGTTCGTGTTCGGATCCGCTGCCACCCCCGCGACCGGCACGACGACGGCTCCCTAGATGGCCTCGGCGGCAGCAATCGGACGCCGAGGATCGGCGAACACCGGGCGGCTCGCTGCGAAGCAGCGCCGCCAGAAGATCCTCGTCGGCGTGCTCGCCGGCGTGCTCGCCGCGCTGCTCGCGTACGAGCTCCCGCACATGCTCGGGGGCTCCAGCGGCAACAGCACCGCGGCGGTGGCCGCCATCCCGGCCGCCGCGATTCCGGAGCCCGCATCGGGGTCCGGGGATACGCCGCTCGCAGGCGCCGGGAACGTCGCCGATCCGTTCGCGGCCAAGTCGCTACCGGATGGTGACGCCCACGCCGTGAACGCCGGCGGGCCCGATCCCTTCACGCCGTCTTCGTCATCTTCCTCTACCTCCGTCGCGAGCACGCCGGCCGCGAGCTCGAACCGGATCGTGATCGGCCGGCCGGGCGGTCACAGGGTCGCCAAGCGCAGCTGGATCGTCGTCCTCGCCTCGATTCCGACGGCGAACGGCCGCCCCGCGGCTCTGAGCTTCGCGCGCGGAGCGCGCCGGAGCGTCGGCGGGCTCTCGATCCTCAACTCTTCGAACCGCGCCTCTCTGCGCGGCGGTTACTGGGTCGTCTACTCAGGCCCCTACGGGACGCTGCAGACCGTTACGCAACGCGCGGCCAAGATCCACGCGGCCGGCCACGCCACGGCCTACGTCCGCGAGGTGCTCGCGTACCGATGAGAAGGCTGAAGACACGCCTCCGCGCGGAAGAGGGCATGACGCTGATCGAGCTGCTGATCGCCATGACGATCATGTCGGTCGGCATCGCGGCGCTCGTCGCCGGCTTCAGCACGGGCATCGTCTCCATCACCCGTGCGAACGTCACGTCGACGGCAGGCACGCTTGCCGACAAGCAGATGGAGACGTTCCGTCAGGCGTCGTACGCGACGGTGCAGTCCAAGCCGAACGCGCCGGTCGACGGCCCGGATGGTCACAAGTACTGGATACAGAGCGACGTTTCCCTGTGCTCGGCTTCGGTGGGGCCGCCTGCCAGCTGCTCCGCGATCCCTGCAAGCCGTCCCGTCAAGCTCGTGACGATCGACGGTGCGCGACGGCCGGCGAGCCGGCCGAAGCTCCTCTTCACCGAAAACACGACCTTCGACTCCTCGACAGGCTGACAACCCACTCCACTTAAGGAACCCACATGGCTGCATTCGCATACGACGCAATCAACGCCCAGGGGCTCGAGATCTCGGGCGTCATCCACGCACCGGACCCGAGCGCTGCCCGCGAGCAGCTGCAGACGCGCGGGCTCCTGCCGCATGCGCTGGCCGAGCGCAACGCCGCCGGCGAGCGCGGGGCCGCCAGCGCGTTCAAGAAAGTGAAGCCGAAGTCGCTCCAGGTCTTCGCGCGCCAGTTCGCGACGATGATCGGGGCCGGCGTCAGCGTCGTTCAGGCGCTCGTGACGCTCGAGGAGCAGACCGACGACAAGTACCTCGCCGAGGTGATCGCCGACGTCCGCTCCGACGTGGAAGGCGGCGTCATCCTCTCGAAGGCGCTGGCGCGGCATCCGAAGGTCTTCAACCGCCTGTTCGTCGCGATGGTCGAGGCCGGCGAGTCGTCGGGAACGCTCGACACCGTGCTCGACCGCGTGGCGGTGCAGATCGAGAAGGAGACGCAGATCAAGCGGCGCGTCAAGGGAGCGATGGTCTATCCGACCGTCGTCATCTCGTTCGCGTTCGTCGTGCTCACGTTCATGCTCCTGTTCATCATCCCCGTCTTCGTGAACGTCTTCGACTCGCTGGACGGGGAGCTGCCGATGCTCACGCAGCTGGTGATGCACGCCTCGGACGCGCTACGGAACTACTGGTTCATCATCTTCCCGGCGATCGGCGGGCTGATCTACGGCTTCCGCCGCCTCAAGCGGACGGAGCGCGGACGGCACGCCTGGGATCGCTTCAAGCTCAAGATCCCGATGCGCGTCGGGGACGTCGTCCACAAGATCGCGCTCGCGCGCTTCTCGCGCACGCTCTCGACGCTCGTCTCGTCGGGCGTCGACATCATCAAGGCGCTCGAGATCACGGGCGCGACCTCGGGCAACTGGGTCGTCGAGGAGTCGCTGGCGAACATCCGGACGCGCGTCCACGACGGCGTGCCGATCAGCCAGCCGCTGCAGGAGGACCCGGTCTTCCCGCCCATGGTCGGCCAGATGGTGAAGATCGGCGAGGAGACGGGCGAGCTCGACGGAATGCTCGGCAAGGTCGCCGACTTCTACGAGGACGAGGTCGACTCGAGCATCCAGTCGCTCACGTCCATCATCGAGCCGATCCTGATGATCGGCGTGGGCGCCATGGTGGGCACGATCGTGATCGCGATGTACCTGCCGATGTTCAAGATGCTCACGCTCATCAAGTAGGGAACGAGCACTACTGGCGCGACACCTACTGGACGCCTGTCCTGGGCCGGAGATGGACTGCGCAAGCAGGCTGGAGTCGCGGTTGAAACCGTGAGAAAGAAGCTGTAGCCTCGCGCGCGAATACGAGGTCACGGGGAGGGGTCTGCTTGGCCGATGATCAACTGGCCGCCCGCTGGTTCGGCGTGCTGTTCATCATCACGTTCATCACCTCGATCGCAGCGCTGGCTCTCTTCCAGTCGGTGCTCGACGACCCGGCCGCCTACATCAGCGGCGACGGCAAGGACAACCAGATCTACCTGGGTGCGTTCCTGGAGTTCCTTCTCATCGTCTCGAACGTCGGAACAGCCGTCGTGCTCTATCCGATCGCGAGGCGGCAGAACGAGACGCTGGCCATCGGTTACGTCGCTGCTCGAATCATCGAGTGCGTCTTCATTGCGGCGGGGATCATCTTCGTGCTCGGCGTCGTCACCCTGCGCCAGGACTCTCCGGACGCCGGCGACCTTGCCGTCTCGCTGGCCGCGCTCAAGGACTGGACGTTCCTGTTGGGCCCCGGAATGGTTGTCCCATTCGGGAACGGGCTGATCCTCGGCTATCTGATGTACACCTCCGGCCTCGTCCCGCGCCGAGTCGCCTGGCTTGGACTGATCGGAGGTCCACTCCTCCTGATCGGCAACATCGGGGTGCTCTTCAACTGGTGGAACCAGACTGGCTTGGTGAACGTCCTGGTGATCCCGGAGTTCCTCTGGGAGGCATTCCTTGGCATCTACTGCGCGATCTGGGGATTCCGGCGTGATTCACCGATCCTGGCGCCGAGCGTGCGTTGACATCGCATCGCGAGCCTCCTACGCAACCAACGTCTGACGCGCCGGTCAGGGGTGTTGCACCGGCGGGGCAGCGTTTGCTCGCCCTGTCCGGGGTCGCGTTCGCGGTGCTCTTTCTGATCGGATGGTTCGCCAGCGGCGGCGATGCACCGGACTACAACGCGCCGGATCAGGACTGGGCGACGTGGGCGGAGGACAACCAGTGGAAGAGTCGCATCGGAGCTTTCGCGATGCTCCTCGCAGGGTTCGTCTTCCTCCACTACGCAGGCACGATCCGGAGCGCGCTCGGGCGTGCGGAGACTTCCGTTCGCGGATCGGCACAACTTGCGCGCGTCGCGTTCGCCGGTGCCATCACCGGCATGGCGGGGATGGCCATGGCCATCGTGGTGATCTCGAGCGCAGATACCGCGGGTGCCGGCGCAAACCCCGTCGTGACGCGCGCGGTGGCGAGTGCGTCGGCGGGGCCTTTCCTCGTTTCTGCGATGGGCTTCGCTGCGTTCCTCATGCCCGCTGGACTTCTGGCGCTTCGAAGCGGCGTGTTCGCTCGCTGGACAGGTGTCGTGGCGCTGATCGGCGCGGTGTCGTTTCTCGTCACGTTCGCCGCGGTCCTCTCGGGCCTGGGCGAAGACAGCCTGTTCGGCTTCGGCTTCTTTCCCGGAGTGCTGGCGCTCGTGATCTGGTCGATCGCTACGAGCATCGCCCTCTTCCGCGCCGCGGCGACAGAACAGAGACATGATCCCGGCCCTCCCGCGGCCTGGCCTTCTAGCGCCCCGGTTCCATGTGTCAGGTGAGAGCTCGCTCGGCCAGGCGAGTGAGATAGCGCATGGAGCGACTAGGGTGGGCGGCGGACACAGCGTTCGAGAAGATTCGTCTGTGACAGCTGACATCCGGTACGCGCGCAACGGTGGCGTCGCGATCGCCTACCAGCTAGTGGGCGATGGCGAGACCGACCTCGCTTATGTCCCGGATTTCGTCTCGAACCTCGTCTACGGCTGGGAGTCGTGGCACTGGCGCGACTTCTACGAACAACTCGCCCAGTCGTTTCGGCTGATTCTCTTCGACAAGCGCGGGACGGGTCTCTCGGATCACGGCGGGCAGTTCGCTGCCCTCGAGACGCGGATGGAGGACCTGCACGCAGTCCTCGACACCGACGGGTTCGTCAAGCACAGTCCTTCTGGCGTCGCACGAAGGCTGCTCGATGGCCGCGTTGTACGCCGCCACGTATCCGGAGCGGACGCGCGCGCTCATCCTCTTTCACCCCATCGCTTACGAACGTGACAGGCAGAGCGAGTATTGGCGCGCCCGGCTCGCCGAGCTACGCGAACGTTGGGGCACGCAGGCGCTCAGCGACGAGATTCTCGAAGACACCTCGCCGTCGCTGTGCGCCAACCCGACGGAGCGGGAGTGGTTCGCCAACTGGCTTCGAGTCGGAGCCAGCCCGGCCGCCGCCTACGCGCTCCACCGCGCTTGGATCGAGACCGACCTTCGCGAGGTTCTGCCGGCCGTCCGTGTGCCTACGCTCGTCATGTATCGGACGGGCCCGAACGCGGAACGGCACGCCCGAGCCGTGACCGACCTGATCCCCTCGTGCACACGCGCTGCGTGTTTCGGGGATGGACTACCAGCAGATCTTCTTGTCGCCGGAGATCCCCGAAGAAGTGGCGCGTTTCGTCGCCCGGAAAGCGGTGCCCGAGGTCCCCGACAGCGTTCTGGCGACCGTTCTCTTCACCGACATCGTCGGCTCGACCGAGCGGGCGGCCGAGCTCGGGGATCGTGCCTGGCGCGAGCTGCTTGAGCGTCACCATGCTTTCGTCCGCCGAGAGCTGACCCGCTTCCGTGGGGAGGAGCGCGACACCGCCGGCGACGGTTTCTTCGCGACCTTTGACGGCCCGGCGCGGGCAATTCGTTGTGCCCAGGCACTGGTCGACGGCATTCGTGATCTCGGCCTCGAGGTGCGCGCGGGCGTCCACACCGGCGAGTGCGAGCTTCACGACGGGAAGGTCGCAGGCCTGGCCGTCTCGATCGGCGCCCGGGTCGCCGCCTACGCCGGCCCAAGCGAGGTGCTCGTCTCACAGACGGTCAAGGATCTCGTCGCCGGCACCGGGCTCCTCCTCGAAGACCGCGGAGAGCGGGAACTCAAAGGCGTCCCCGGCAGCTGGCGCGTCTACCGTGCCTCCCCTGCCGAACCCGCAGTCGGGCCGCACTAGCGCGATCACCGGAACCGCGCGTTGACCACAGGCGCGAGCATCTACGGTGTCGGCCGCGGCGAGGTGGTCGATCCTTGCCGGGCGCTCGTTAGGCTGGGTCGCCTGCTGATCCCATAACCGAAGGAGGACGGCCGAATGAGCGGTTACGCGGTGGCGCAGATCGACGAGATCGACGAGATCACCGACGGCCGCTGTCCCTGGAGGCCCGTCGGGTTCCACTTCGGCATCACGGCCTTCGGGGTCAATGCGTTCACGGGTCATGAGGTGGGCGATCGGATCATCAACGAGCACGACGAGTCAGCAGGAGCATGACCTGCAGGAGGAGCTGTACCTCGTCCAGCGGGGCCGCGCGACGTTCGAGCTCGACGGCGAGCGGCTGGACGCACCCGCGGGCACGCTCGTCTTCGCCCGCCCCGACGTCAAGCGGACGGCGTTCGCCGAGGAGCCGGGGACGACGATCGTCGCGCTCGGCGGCGTTCCGGGGAAGGCGTACGAGCCCAGGGGCGGCGAGCTCTGGATGCCGCTCCAGCCACCTCTATGACGCGGGCCAGTACGCCGAGGCTGCCGATCAGGGACGAGAGTTGATCGAGGCCCATCCCGAGTTCCCCGGGCCGCTCTACAACCTCGCGTGCTGCGAGAGCCTCGCGGGGCGGACGGACGACGCGATCAAGCACCTCCGGCTCGCGATCGACGGCAACGAGCCGTTCCGTCCGATGGCTGCCGAGGACTCCGACTTCGATCCGATCCGCGACGAGCCGGCGTTCAAGGAGCTGGTTTCCAGCGGCGCAGCGGAGCCGGCTACCAGCTAGCGGGCCCCGACGAAGCTGGCCCGACCAAGCTTGGCGAGGCGATGCAGCGCTCCCCGCGTCAAGTGAGGGCTCACTCGCCCAGACGAGCGACGGGCCTAGAGCTCGACTACGGATCGCCGACGTGGATGACGCCACCCACGAGGATGTCGGCATTGATCCCTGCCCGATGAGTGAGCTCCTTGATGATCCCCGGCCGCGTCATCTCCTCCAGATGCCGACACGGCTCGCAGAGCTCCACACCGAGGCACTCGACCTCGCCGACCCGGAAGCGTTTGCCAACGAGGCTGTTCACATCCACGTCGCGCACAGTCACCTGCCGGCGAGTCTCTCCCGGCATTAGTCCAACGTCCTTGACGACCTCGGCGGAAACAGCGTCAGCGCTTGGCCTGCCGCGGCTCCGTCGGCGTGGAAATGACGGTCGCCTTCGAGCCCCTTCCCGGCAATGCTCGTACTGACTCACCGTCCACAGTTCCGGCTTACGAGGGGCACCGAGATGGATGCCTCCACAGGCATTGCTTGATCATGCAGCAACGCCGGTTGGAGCATTGCTCAGCAGGTCATCCGCAACCTGGCCCAAGCGAGGTTTCGCGATATCAGAGCGCTAAATCGCGCCGCTCAGTCAGAGCCTGCCGATCGGTCTTCGAAGGTGACGATATGGTCACCGCGTTGAGACCGATCGAAGTCCGGACAGCGGCTGCAGATGAGGTGCCGAAGGTGGCGGCGGCGCTGGCGGACGCGTTCATCAACGACCCCGTGTTCACGTTCCTTCGGCCGGGCCGTCTGCGGCAGAAGGCGCGGCTACGAACGATGTTTGCGGTTGAGATGGAGCAGTACGTGCTGGCGAACGGGGGGACCGTGTGGACGACTCCGGGTACGACGGCGCGGTGGCCGAGCTGCCACCCGGCGCCTGGGAGATGCCGAAGTCGGCGACGGGGAAGGAGGCACTCAAGTGGATGTGGGCGTTCAGGACGCGATTGCCCGCGCGCGATCAGAGTGCAGCGCGCGATGGAGAAGCGACACCTACGTGAGCCTCACTTCTACGTCCGAACGGTCGGGGTGCGCACCGCTCTGCAGGGACAGGGCGTGGGATCGACGCTCATGCAGCCGACGCTGGAGAGAGCCGATTCGGCTGGGCTACCGACGTACATCGAGGCCAGCAGCGAGCGTAGCGCGGCACTGTACGAGCGGCTCGGCTTCCTGCACATGGGTGTGTTTGAACTGCCAGAAGGCGGCCCGCCGGTTTGGCCGATGCGTAGGCCTCCGGCAGGGGCTCATGTCGGTCCTAACGGTTGAGGAGATCCGCGCTCGGGTGACATTCCCGAACACTGGCCCAGGCGAGCACTCGACGTATGTACCTTGACAGTTACGTAACCGTCTTGGTACGTTTGTGGCATGGAAGCTGTTCTGCGGGCGGTCGCCGACGAGAGCCGAAGGACGCTGCTGGAGACGCTGGCCCGCGGCCCGGCGACCGCGGGTGAGCTGGCGGCGTTGCTGCCGATCGCTCGTCCGGGCGTCTCCCGCCACCTGCGAGTGTTGAGGGAAGCGGGGCTGGTCGAGGCCCGCCAGGAGGCGCAGCGGCGGGTCTACAGTCTTCGCCCCGCACCGCTCGCAGAAGTAGATCAGTGGCTTGGCCGCTACCGGTCTCTGTGGGAGCAGCGATTGGACGCCCTGCATACCGAGGTGGCGCGAGGAAAACGCGAACGAAGGAGCGCGACATGACGAGCAACGCGAGTCCGGGCACCCGCATTCTTGGCAGCCTGCGATCAGCAGACGGCGCAGGCATCGTCCGAATCGAAGACCGCTACGACACCGACATCGACGACCTCTGGTCGGCGATCACCGATCCCGACCGGCTCGCCCGCTGGTTCGGCGAGGTGGATGGCGAGCTTTCTCTGGGGGGCGAGTTCCGTGTGCACATCGCCGACGCGGGAGAGCGCACAGGCCAGGTAGAGGCGTGCGACGCCCCACAGCGGCTATTGGTGACGACCAGGGAAACCGATGAGTCCTACCGCAGAGGGCAGGGTGTGCCGCCGTTCGACGCGGCCTGGGACATCACGCTGACCGCCGACGGCGACCAGACCACCCTGGTCATTGAGGTCAAGGGCATGCCCCTGGACAAGATCGCCTTCTTCGGAGCCGGCTGGCAGATCCACGCCGAAAACCTCGCCGCATACCTCGCCGGCCGTGAACCCGACGACGTCGAGGCACGCTGGGAAGAACTCGTCCCTCGCTATCAGGACTTGGCGGCCAACGTCAGCTAGTACACGTCGCCAGCACTCGGGTGACATTCCCGCACGCTGGCCCATGGAGCCGTCATCTCGCCTGCGCGCCTGTGACGGATCCGAGATGTGCACCGCACCATGCGAGCATATGTTCGGGCACCAGATCGGCCATGCCGTTCAAACATGAGGAGATTTGATGCCCACGTGATGGCCTACCCGACGTGAAGGCAAGATCACGGCTCGCGTCCCGGCGTGAGGAGTTCTCGGACCCTCGGATACCACATCGGGACGTTCGTCGATCCGGAGAATCCAACCCGAGTCGGGTTGGTGATGGACGTTGCCGACATGGATGCCGTCATGGCCGCGATGGAGACGCAGCCAGCTGCAGACGCGATGGCACACGACGGCGTCCTTCCCGAGACGCTGGTGATTCTGGTCGAGGCGTAACCAAGCGATCCGAGACGACTGCGAACCCCGCTCAGGGGTCATCCCTGAACACTCGCGCACGCATCAGTCGTCGCCGCCGATGGCAGGCTGCCGACAGCTCGAGCCGGAGTCGCCTGCGGGTCGTCGCCGTCGCGGAGCTGGACGCAGATGCGGTACTCGCCGTCGTTGTTGAAGGCGCCGTAATATTTCCGGCCGCGTAGCCCGACCGCATCTTCGACCTCCTGCATGCCGCGACCGATCGCGGTCACTTCGTCGGCGACACGCTTGAACATCACGGGCGTCTCAGTACGCTCGATCACCACTTGATGCGATGGCATGGAAACAGCCTAGCGGCCTTCTGGCGTCATTCGGGAACACTGGCCCAGGCGACTTACCAGAGCCATCGACCTGCCGGCCGACCCCTTCGGCGGCCAAACCAATGAACGGGTAGCGCGAGGGCGGGATCTCCGGGCGATTTCACGTCTGGCTCCGTGGTTGGCGGCGTGAACGGCGACCACTCGTAGACGTTCACCGCGCATACCTCCCGGAAGCCCAGCCGCTCGTACATCGGTTGCCCCATCGGTGACGATCCGAGCACGCCGACGTCGAAGCCGAGCTCGAGTGTGCCTGCGAGCGCCTCGCGGCTGATCGCCGCGCCGATCCCGCGGCGGCGGGCGTCCGGTACGGTGCAGACGAAATAGAGGCCCGCCACGCCCGCCGCGAGGAACACTGAGGCGCACGCCACCGGGTCGCCGCCGGCTAGGCCGACGTAGTGCCGCCAAGGCACGTCGTCACCAACGCCGATGCGTGCATACATCTCGCGTACCCACGCCGCCTCCGGAGGTCCCTCACCGAAGCCGAGCGAGAGCACCTGCTCGTACGCGTCGAGACCGGTGTCGGTCACGACACGCGAGATCCGGACGTCCGTCGGCGCCTCGACGTCCGGGAGCGCCCGGAGGTCCGCGGCCATGCCGGGCTCCGGGCCGCCCTCGAAGCCGTGCGCTTCGAGGCGGGTTCCGAGGTCGGTTGGACGCATCGACGGCCCGACGTGCCACGAGCCCGCGACGCCGCTCGTGCGCATCAGATTCTGCGACTCGGTTATCGCGGCGTCTGCGCGCTCGGGCTCGAGATCGGCTCGCACGACGCAGTTGTGGTAGGCGATCGGCGACCCGCCGATTACCCACGTGATCTCCGCGTCGTCGCGCTCGCGACCTCCTCCCGCGCGTCCGAGCGCGAGCAGGAATTCCGCTTCGTTGTCCTCGACCGCGCGTGCGACCCAGGCGGCGGACACGTCCGTCATGTCTCGCATGCTACGAGCCGCGACGACGAGGCCAGCGAGGAGCCAACCTCCGAACACTGGCCCAGCCGAGATGCCCTGCGCCTACGGACTGACAATGCGCTCCGCGAGGCGTCAGGCGGATTAGGCGCGGGCGGTGAGGAGCTGTCCGCCGCGCTCGTTGCGAACGCTGACTTCGCGCAGCTGCGCACGTCGGGCGAGCTCCGCAAGCTCTTGGTCTCTGTAGAAGTGACCCTCGCTCGCGATCGGCTCCGGGGCAGCCGGCGTCCCGCGCAGTTCAGGGCCGGTCGTGTAGACGGCGACGCGGCCGCCGCGTCGCAGCACGCGACGACACTCGCGCAGAACGCCGACCGGATCTTCGAGGAAGAAGAAGACAACCGACATCGCAATCGCGCTGAACGCGCCGTCGGCGAACGGCAGGCGCTCAGCTTTCGCCAACACGACGTCGGCGCCAGGCGCCCGTTCGCGTGCGAGCACGACCATCTCTTCGCTGTGGTCCAGCCCCGTGACGCTCGCGCCGGTTACAAGCGCGTCGCGCAGCAGCAGGCCGCCGCCGCAGCCGACCTCGAGCAGGTGATCGGCAGGCCCGAGCGCCAGAGCGTCGAGGATCGCGCGTCGCGCGAAGTCGTGCACGTCCTCGGCTCCGTACACCTGCCGCGCCCACGAGCCGGTCGGCCGGCGCGCAACCCGGTCGACCAGCCACTCCACAAACGCCTCGTCAGGCAGGCCGCTCTCCTGCCACGCTGCGAGGTCCTCGTCGCCGAGCCCGAACGCGCCCAGCGTGTCCTTGTGTCGCTTCGCAGCCTCGCCGCCCAAGGCATTGCGATCGTAACGACGTTGCGCGAGCCCCTGCCGAGCACTGGGGTAGCCGAACGCCGCCTCCTTCGCGCGTAGATTGTGCTGCCATGTCGAGTTGGTACGACGCTTGGGCGGACCGATACGCGGAGTCGTCGAATGGCGACAGCGCTGACGTTCCGTTCTACGTCGGGCTTGCCCGTGAGGCTGACGGGCCACTGGTCGAGCTTGCCGTTGGTACCGGGCGAGTTGCGATCCCGGTCGCTCAGGCAACGGGCAGGCTCGTGGTCGGGATTGACTCGTCGCGCGGGATGCTCGCGCAGGCACGACTGCGCGCGGCTGAGCAGGGAGTCGAGCTCGACCTGCGCGAAGGCGACATACGGGAGCTTGAACTCGAGGAACCCGCGGCCTTGATCTACTGCCCCGGCCGGTCTCTGCTGCATCTGCCCACCTGGGCCGATCGTCGCCGCTGCTTCGAGCGCGTCGCGGCGTCGCTGCTGCCTAACGGTCGCTTCGCCTGGAACGCATTCGCCTTCGACCATCACATCGCGTCTGCCATAGACGGCCAGCACGCCGACGCCAACCCCGGAGTACCGGTGCCGCACACGAACCACTACAGCGTCAGCGATAACCGAGTCGACATCACCTTGGACGACGGTGGAACCGGCTCGCTCTGGTGGGCAACCAAGAACGAATGGCTGGGACTCCTCGACGTCGCGGGCCTGCACCTCGAAGCTCTCTACGGCGGATTCGACGGGGAACCGCTCGACGACGACAGCCGTGAGTACGTCTTCGTGGCCCGTCGGTAGGCGCGCAGCCTGCCCCGTGACGGCGCCAGGTCTCAGTCCGAGGGCGCGAGCAGTTTCCAGTTCCCTTCGGAGACGACCTCGACGGTGCCGTCGACCACTTTCAAGGCGGTCTCGTCGTCGATGGCGTACGCCGGCCCTGACAAGCCGTTCGCCCATTCTTCTGCGGTGGCCATCGTGTTCCACGGCAGGTCGGGGTTGTCGAGGTGGGGAAAGATCGAGAAGTCGACGATCCCTAGGGTGCGGTCGTCTGGAGCGGACGGCCAGGTCACGAAGGAGTCACCGATCCGGGGGGTCATGACCATGCTTCCGGCACTCACCCCGACCCAGACCGCCTCGGGCAGCGACGGCAGAAGGTCTGCCAGGCCGGACTCCCTCATCCAGTGGCACAGGTACGTCGCATCGCCGCCCTCGACGAGCAGGACGTCAGTCTCTCGGACGAGCGGGACCCAGCGTTCCGCGTCGAGGCTCGGCAGGGCAGTGAGCTCCAGCACTCCCATCGACTTCCAGCCCAGGCCGACCGTGGGGGTGCCAGTCTCCTGCCCGCTGATGCACTGCCACGCCTGGCGAGGGCCCGCCATGGGATGCCCGTACAACGCCGTCGGAATGCAGAGGGCGTCGCACTCGGCAGTCGGCTTGCCCAGCAGCTCGACCAGTGCGTCGTGGATGCTCGCGTTCTTGATGCCGGCGGACGTAAGAAGAAGCTTCAAGTTGCCTCCCGAATCGTTGGTGTAACGGATCCCGTGCGCCCTAGAGACTGGCGGGCCAGCGAAAACTCATCGGTTCCGGCCAGATCCAGCGCGGTCGACGATGAGAACGGATTGTTCTCGGCCCCTGGATAGTCTCGGACAGTGACCGCGGCCGCGAGTTCCGCACCGGATCAGGCCGCGCCCGCTCCCAATGTCCAGCGTGCGCGACGCGGGACGGCGGCGGTGTTCGCGGTGCACGGATGCGTCACCGGCAGCTTCGCGGCCCGCATTCCGTGGATCGCGTCACACGTCGGCGTCGGCGTCGGCCATCTCGGGATTGCGCTCCTCATGCCGGGGATAGGCGCCCTACTCGCGATGCCCTTCTCGGGCCGTCTCGCTCACCGCTTCGCGCTCCGCCCGTTCGTCACAGCCACGATCGTCGCGTGGTGCGCGTGCCTCGTCCTGCCGGCGCTGCCGACGTCGCTCGCGGCACTCTGCGCCGTCCTGCTCGTCTTCGGCGCGGTCGCGGGGCTCGCGGACATGGCGATGAATGCGGAGGGCGTCCTGGTGGAGAAGCTGTTCGGGCGGTCGGTGATGTCGAGCCTGCACGGCTTCTGGAGCGTGGGCGTCCTGGTCGGGTCAGCCGTCTCGGCGCTCGCGTCCCACGCCGGCATCGACACGCGGGTCCAGTTCGCGGTCGAGGCGCTCGTTCTCGCCACCGTCGGCGCGGCCGTCGCGCAGCTTCTGATCGAGGACCCGACGACGACCGACGCGCCTGCGCCGCCGCACTTCGCGCTCCCGACCCGGCCCGTCCTCCTGATCGGGCTCGTCGGCCTCTGCGCCGTCTTCGGCGAGCAGGCCGGAACCGACTGGTCGGCGTTCTACATCCGAAACGAGCTCGGCGGGTCGGCGAGCGTCGCAGCGCTGGCTGTCTCGGCGTTCGCTGTCGCGATGGCGACGGTCAGGCTCATGGGCGACCGCGTGATCCGCAGGCTGGGGCCGGTCCGTACCGTCCGCATCTCAGGGGCGTGCGCCTTCGTCGGCGCCGTCGCGGTCGTACTGGCGCCCGGCCTGGCGGTCGGACTCCTGGGCTTCGCGCTGCTCGGGATCGGGCTCGCAGTCGTCGTTCCGCTCGTGTTCGCCGCGGCCGGGCGCGTAGGCGCCCATCCCGCGCGCAGCATCGCCGGCGTCGCCGTCGTCGCCTACGCGAGCGGCCTCGTCGCCCCGGGAGTGATCGGCGGCATCGCCTCGGCGTCGTCGCTCACGACGTCGTTTTGCCTCGTCGCCGTCCTGGTGGGAATCATCGCCTTGGCCGCGGGCGTGCTTCGCCGGGGCGACTAGCCGTCGGGCGCTCAACCTCGAAGCCGCATTCTCGAGATGCCGAGCGATCGGCCACGCGCCATCGCTCGTGTTCGAGATCACCGTGAGCGTCACGCGTGCGCGCGGATCGTGCACGGACCGGAACGAGACACCCGCGTCGTACCCCTCCAGGAGGACGGCGTCGTTCGACGCGTGGAGCCAGAAGCCCAGCCCGTAGCGCTTCGAGTGTTTCGGCGCGTCGCTGCGCGGCCGAACCATCTCCGAGACCCAGTCCGCGGAGACGATCCGACCGGCGAAGAACGCCCGCCAGAACGAGCTGATGTCCGCGGCCGTGGAGTAGATCCCGCCGTCGCCGCTCCCCCGCACGGGGAGATGGAGGACGTTGCTCCTCCACGCGCCGTCGACCTCGACGTACCCGAGGGCGGTCCGGGCCGGGGAGCTCGTCGGAGCGCAGGAACGCCGTGTCCGTCAATCCGGCGCGCCGGCACACGCGCTGCTCGACCAGCTCGTGGAAGGGCATGCCGCTCGCGCGTTCGGCAATGAGCGCCAGCACGACGAAGCCGGCGTTGCAGTACGCGAAGCGTTCGCCGGGCGCGAACTTGGTCGCGTGGCCGTCGAGCACCGCCAGGTAGTCCTCGGTGGTCGCCAGCTCGTGCACCGGTACCGGCATCACGTAGTCCTGGATCTCGAATCCGGCTTCCTCGTCGAAGTAGTCGCCGATGCCCGACCGGTGCGACAGGAGGTGCTCGACCGTCACGCCGTCGTCGATCAGCGGCAGGTCGCTGCCGAGGACGGAGCGTGCCGGCGTCGAGAGCTCGAGCACGCCTTCCTCGATCAGGCTCACGACGGCGAGCGCCGTGAAGCCTTTCGCCGCGCTCGCGAGCCCGAAGCGCGTGTCCACCGCGTTCGGGATCTCGAAGCCGCGATGCGCAAGGCCGTACGCCCTCGCGAGCTCGATCCGGTCGCCTTGGTCGATCCGCACGACACCCGAGAACCCTGTCTCGGACGCAAGGGCGTCGAGCTCGCCTCCGAGATCAGACATGCGGCAGACGCTAGCCGGTGCGTGCATGCGCCGAGTGCGCAGCGAATGTCGCGCGAAGAACCGGTGGCGCGTCTGGCCGAAGGTGCCCTTGGCGAACGCGAACACCTTGGCGGGCTCGACCGAGAACACGAGGATCGCGCCGGCTCCAGCCTCGTGCCGGAAGCCGCCCTCGTGCACCTCGTAGTGCCAGCGCCCGTCCCACTTCGTCGCCCAAGTCTCTGCGAGACGTTCGAGGACGTTGTCCTCCATCACCCGGACGGCCTTGCCCTCGACCACGACGTCGAGCCCTCGCTCCCACTCGTTGCAACCGGTCGTCAGGATCACGTTCTGGTTGGTTCTCAGGTTCACGGCCTTCTGCTCGCCGACGCCGGTCGCGAAATAGATCGCGTCATCGAGCCAGACAGCGACGAGCGGCGTGACATGCGGTCGACCGTCCGCTCGAACGGTCGCGATCCAGAACAGCTCGGCGTCTTCGAGCGTCGCGGCGAGTCTGATCCCAGTCGGTCGCGACCGCGGCCGGGTCGCTGAATCGCGCGTCGAGCTCGGTCATCGGCTGCCTCATCGGGGACTCCTTTCGATCCGTGGTACGCGAAGGCTCTTGGGCGGTTCGGTGTTCTGCACGCGGTAGAGACCGCCAGATCATCGAAAACTCATCGCAACGGTCTGAAAGCCGCCCGCACCTCGGTTGCGAAGAGCTCCGGCTCTTCCCACGCGGCGAAGTGGCCGCCCCGGTCGACTTCGTTGAAGTAGATGACGTTGGGGTACGACTGCTCGACCCAGCTGCGTGGAGTGCGCCAGATCTCGCCGGGGAACGTCGTGAAGCCGACCGGGATCGTCGGCGGCGGCAGCGGCTGGCCGCCCGCAGCCGGCGCGTCCGGCCCGTAGGCCTCCCAGTACGACCGGGCCGCCGAGGCGCCGGTGCCGGTCAGCCAGTACGCCGTGATGTTGTCCAGGACGTTGTCCCGTGTGAGGTTGCCCGAGGGCTGCCCGTCGACGAAGGCGCGGGCGATCTTGTAGTAGGCGTCGGTGTCGTGGTCGATCATCCAGGCGGCCAGAGCGACGGGGGAGTCCAGCAGGGCGTAGCCGATCGTCTGCGGGCGGGTGGCCATCTCGACGAAGTAGCCGTTTCCGGACTGCTGGAAGGTGGCGATCTGAGCGGCCGCGGCGCGTTCCTCGTCGGTGTCCGTCGGCATGGTGCCGCCGAGCGCCGGCACGAGCAGGTTCGTGTGGATGCCGATCAGCCCCTCGGGTGCCTGGCGGGCCATCGCGTCGGTGACGCCGGCGCCCACGTCGCCTCCCTGGGCCACGTAGCGCGTGTAGCCGATGCGGCGCATGAGCTCGTCCCAGGCCCGTGCGGTCCGGCCCAGGTCCCAGCCGACCTCGACCGGCTCGCCCGAGAAGCCGTACCCGGGCAGCGAAGGCAGCACGAGGTCGAAGGCATCCTCGGCGCTGCCGCCGTGCGCGGTCGGGTCCGTCAGCGGGCCGACGGAGTCGATCATCTCCATGACGGAGCCGGGCCAGCCGTGGGTCATGATCAGCGGTAGCGCGTTCTCGTCCGACGACTTGACGTGGATGAAGTGGATGTCCACGCCGTCGATCTCGGTCGTGAACTGGGGCAAGGCGTTGAGCTTCGCCTCGGCCTTGCGCCAGTCGTAGTCGGTCTCCCAGTAGCGCGCGAGCTCCTGAATCGTCGCCAACTGCACGCCCTGCGACCGATCTGCGACCAGCTCCCCGGAGGGCAGGCGCCTCGCGGCGATCCGGCGTCGCAGCTCGGCGAGCTTCTCGTCGGGCGTGTCGACGTGGAAGGGACGGATGTCGGTGGCGGTCTGGGCGGTGGTGCTCATTGCGACCTCCGTGGTTGGTAGGTGCGGTTCCGGACGACCTCCTTATGCCGCGGGGCGAAGAAGTCGATGAGCAGTTGGTTGACGCGTTCAGCCTCGTCGTGATGCACCCAGTGCGACGCGTCGGCCAGGCGCTCCACGCGGTCGAGATTGGGCACCGTGGGTAGGGATCGGGCACGAGACTACGCCTGCCGGTCTCGATAAGCAACAAGGGTCACGAAGTCGACGCGACCGCCGACGAGCTCGGCGGAATGCTCTATGGCCTGCGCTTGGTCTAGTACACGCGGGCGCGCGAGCTGAACGCTCGGCGCAGGTTCTTCTGGAGCGCGCGAGGGAAGGCGATCGTGGCGGGATCCCCGTCCGAGACGTAACGCCGCTCCGGGTTCTGTTTCAGCGCACGTAGCCAGTACCACGCGCCGAAATCCGCCTCGCCGTTCCAGGGCAGGTGCCCGCTGCGGATGCGCGGGATCCCGGCCCGGTCGAACGATTTGCCGTAGGGCGACGGCGCGGGGCCGGCGCCGATCAGCATGACGCCGTTGAAGTTGTACGTGCGGCCGTTCCAGCGCCCGCGCCGCGCGAGCGACGCCGGCTTCGGCATCACTCCTAGCGGCAGCGCCATCGTCTGGACGCGGTAACCCGGCACGCCGCCCTGGATCACCTGATTGCCGAGGACGAGCTCCTTCTGGACGTCGGTCGGGCCCGGGAGCTGGTTGAACGGGATGTGATCCTTCGTGTGGTTTCCGAGCTCGAAGCCGTGGTCGACGAGCCACCGCAGCATCTCGTTGCCGCGCGCGACGCCGGCGAAGGGCTCGCGGTTGACGTAGAACGTCCCGGCGAGCGGGAACGCCGGATGCTGCGCGCTTGAAGTCGAGCAGGATGCCGATCGCGGTGTCCGGCTTGATGTTGCCGCGCGCGTCGTAGGAGAACTGGTACTGCGTCGAGTCGTCGAACGTGAGGACGACGGGCGTCTTTCCGGCGGGGACGGAGCCGAGCCGGCCGAGAGCGAGATCGGAGGCTCGCACGGGCCAGTAGCCCTGGCTCCAGAGCCGCTCGAGCTCCGTGCGGAACTCCTGCGGGGGTCTGGTCGTAGTCGCCGACCCGGTCCTCGCGGATCTCGTGGTGCATGAGCACGGGCACCTCGCCGAGCTCGTTCGGAAGGCGGCCGGCAGTGGCCTTCGGCTGGGTCGTCGTCGTTTGCTCGGCCTCCGGCGTCGCCTTGGGCGTGGGCGCGGGCGCGGGCGGCTCACCCTCGTGTGGCTTCGCCAGGCCGCGCGTGCTCGTCTTGGCATTCGGATCGAGGGCCTCCGACGTGTACGTGACCGTCGGATCCCAGAGGATGAACTCGTCGATCCCGTCGCGCCGCGCGGCCTGGATCTGGCTACGCACCTCCGCCGGGCCGTACGTGACGCCGAGCGTGAAGTCCTGGAGCCACGGAACGACACGCGCGCCCGTGCCCCGCGTCTGCCTGACGGAAGTCACGCAGCGAGCGCAGGACGATCTCGTACGGCTCGCTGTTCGGATTGGCGACGTTGTACTCGCCCGGGCCCCAGTGCGAGGGGTAGACCATCGGCGCCACGTAGTCCGACTCTCGCGCCATGGCGGGGATGTCCTGCGCGACCTCGGTCGGCCGAGTCGCCGCGACGCCGAAGACCGAGAGCCCGAGGAACGTCCCGTAGGGCTCGAGCGCGAGCCGCGTCTCGTGGATGAACTCGACGATCGCGTGCTCCGGAGTGCCGCGCAAGCCCGGGAAGACCATGCTGTCGCGCGGGCCGTCGGGACGCCGGACGTAGTCGTAGAGCACGTCGTCGACCCCCGCGCGCGCCGCGGCCACGGCGATGTCGATGTTGTACTTCCGGACGGCCGGGTCGGCGAAGTTCGTGAACCCGCCGTAGCCCGAGTACTCCCCGCCGTCGGGCGTCTGCACGACGCGGTTGCGCTTGCCGCTCTTCCAGGAGGCCGAAGCGAGGACGGGATCGCGGAAGCACACGAGCCTGCCGATGACGCGGATCCCGCGCGCATGCATCTTCTTGACGACGTCGTCGAGGTCGTAGACGTGTCCGACCGCACCGATCTGCCGGCCGAGCGGCACGGGTGCGTCGAAGCCCACCTCGCCCGACTCGTCCTTGAGATCGATCTCGATCGCGTTGATCCGCTTCTCGTCGATCAGCTTCATCACGCCGCGGCGGAGATCCGCGTCGGCCCAGCCGTACGACGTGACGTGCACCGCGCGTACCGGCTCGGCCGGCCGCCGCGGGATGATGTCGACCGGCACGCGCCGAGTGGCGCTGTTTCCCGCGAGATCGACCGCCTCCAGCAGGAGCCTTCGTGGCAGCGGCGGCGAGAAGCGCGCCGCGAAGCGACCGTCGTCGACCTGGGCGGCGCGGCCCGCGATCAGCAGTCGCGCCCCGGGCTCGACCCGTCCCTCGAGAACGAGCGGCTTGCGCGGCCTGGCGGCGGCGGGACCGTCGAGCTTGATCGACGGCGGCGTCGTGTCGACCGTGAAGCTCCAGCCACGCGTCGTCTCCGCGCCGAGGAAGCCGCCGCCTCGCTTGACCTCCACTCGATGCTCCCCGTCCGCAAGCTCACCGGGGCGAAGCGTCTGGGTCGAGCCCTTGCGCGTCGCGCGGGCGGAGACGTCGCTGCCGTCGAGCTTCCACCGCACGTTGCTCGCGCCGGTCACGGTGAACTGGAGCTTCGCCAGGCGGGCGGCGTCCAGGTGCGCGCCACCGGCCGGGCCCGTCGCCTCCAGAGACGGGGCGAAGACGCTGCGTGCGCCCGCGACCGAGGCCACCAGGAGAGCGATCGCTCCGACCACTGCAAGGGCGACTATGCGGCGCTGGCGGATCGTCGCAGCGGAGACGCGCGAACGCCTGGGCCGAGCTTCCGCCCGCTCTTCCGGGACCAACCGGCTCTTCCTCGTACGAAGTCGGACTCCTCCGCCGGCTCGATCGGGCTGCTCCTGCGCGCGAGGCTCGGGCCTGTCCTCGAGCACGGCGACGATCGATCGCGCCGCGGATCGCTCGGTTGCGGTGGCGCCGCGACGTGCTGCGGTCCGCGCCCATTTCAAGGCGGCGGACCGATCTTCGGCGCTCGCTCGGTCCTCCGCCGCGGCGAGCGCGGTCTCCGCCGCGGCGCGCGCCTCGGGCGTCAGCACCTCGCCACCCTCGGCCGCCCAATGCCGAACCTGCTGCAAATGCGATGGATCCATGGCGGGAGATTAGAGCCGAACGGGTCGAGTTGGCGGAGAACGACCGCGTCAGGGGAGCGGCACGAGCGGCGTCGAGATCACGCCGAGACGCCCGAAGATCTCTCTGCTCTCATCGTCGGCGTCCTGCCCGCCCAGGCCCGTCCGGCTCAGCGCCTCGAGGGTCAGCGCCACTTCGTAGTCGGCCTCGAGGCTGCGGGCGAGCTCGAGGCTCCGCTCGAAGCGTGGTCGCGCCTCATCCGCCCGGCGCGCCTGCACGAGGGCGTAGCCGTGAAGCCGTTCGAGGAAGGGGTCGAGGAGCGGATTCTCGGCCGCCCCCTCGAGCAGGCCCGACACGAGCTCGAGGGCCTCCTGGAAGTGCCCTGCGAGCACCAGGGACTCCGCCCGCCGGGCCTGGGACTCCTGGGCGAGCGCGTCCGAGCCCAGCGCCTCGAACGACGTGCACGCCTCGACGAGCAGCTCCAGCGCCTCGTCGAAGCGGCCCAGACGGGCGGCCGCCCGGCCGAGGTTGGACGTGGAGAGCGCGACCCCGACCGGGTACCGCGCCGCCCGCCAGACCCGCCTGGCTTCGAGGAAGAGCGCCTCCGCCCCCGCGAGCTTGCCCTGGTCGGACAGGATCTCGCCCTCGTTGTTCTGGGCGCGCGCGACGTTGACCACGTCGCCCGCACGACCGCTCAGCTCGCCGCTTCGCCGATACAGCTCGGAGGCCTCGTCCCAGCGCCCCGCGTAGTACGCGGCGATCCCGAGGTTGTTGACGAGGTTGGACTGCAGAACCAGGTCGCCGGCTTCTTCGAGCATGGGCAGCGCCAGGTGGGCGTGCACGTCGTCCTTCTCGCCGAGGGATATGTGGTTCAGGTGGAGCAGGAAGTACGCATGCCCGAGCGCGGCGCGATCGTCGGCCAGCTCCGCATGCTCGGCGGCCCGCGCGCTCCACTCGACGCCTTCGTCGAAGCGGCCCTGCCGATACTTCACGCCCGCGGTCGCAAGCTCGAGCTGCACCCGGCTCTCGACGCCGTCGCCGCCCGCAGCCGAGCTGTCCAGCGCCTGGAGCCCGCGGCCGTACCAGTCGAGCGCCTCCGGATAGCTCCCCAGACGCTCGCGCAGGACTCCCTCCTTGCGCATCAGGCGCGACTGCACGAGCCCGTCCTCGGCGAGCTCGCGCGCGAGGCGATAGGCCTCGCCGGCTTCCTCGTAGCGCGCGGCGAGCTCGCAGACGTCTCCCGAGCGCCTCGGCGACGCTCGCCACCTCGGGTGGCGGCAGCTCGAGATGCTCGGCGGCCACGAGCGCCCGCTGGAACAGCTCGGCGGCATCGACGTTCGCGGAGCGGCGCTGGGCCAGCTCTCCGACCGCGCGGGAGTAGCGCCAGGCCCGCTCGTAGTCCTCGGCATGCAGGAAGTGGAGCGAGAGCAGAGGCGCAAGCTCGACGCGGCCCTCCTCCGCGCGCTGCTCGAGCACGGTGCCGACGCGGCCATGGATCTCGCGCCGGCGACGGAAGGAAAGGCCCTCGTAGGCGACCGTCCGGAAGAGGTCGTGCCGGAAGCGCAGCTCGTTCGTCCCTTCCCAGGCCACGAACTCCCCGAGTCGCCGCCAGCGGTCGAGGTCGCCGACATCCGCGAGCTCGTCGGCGAGGACGTCGGCAAGGAGGTCGAGCTCGAAGGAGGCCCCGAGCACGGAGGCGTTGCGAAGAAGGAAGCGATCGCCCGGCTCGAGCGTGTCGATCCGCGTGGTGATCAGCGTCTCGACCGTCTCCGGAAGCGCGGCGGCTCCGCCGTCGGCGCGGGAGGCGTTCACGAGCTCGCGCACGAAGAGCGGATTCCCGCCCGAGCGCTCGGAGACCACGGCGAGCAGCTCCTCGGAGAGCGCGACCTCGCCTGCCGCGGCCAGCGCGAGCTGCGCGGTCGCTTCGCCCGGGAGCGCGGAAAGCTCGAGCAGCCTGTGCCCGTTCCCCGACTCGTCCAGGAAAGGCAAGGCCTGTGGCCGGCGCGTGATCGCCAGGAGCCAGGGCCGGGGCGCGCCGCTGCGCACGAGGTGGAGGAGGAGGCCATGGGATGCGTCGTCGATCCAGTGCGTGTCCTCGAAGACGATCAACGTCGGCATCACGAGCACGCGGAGCAGGAAATCCTCGACGGTCGTGAACAGCGCGCTCGCGCCGGAAGGCCGGCTCGATCTCCTCGGTCTCCGGTGTCATCGGCACTTCCGCGTCGAAGGGAATCGCGAGCAGCGGGAGCCAGGGCGCGAAGTCGGGCATCACGGCCTCGACCCAGGGCTTCAGGCGCTCGCCGGCCTCGGCCGCGCTCTCCGCTTCCGTGATTCCCGCCAGCGGGCGCAGCAGCGCGCGAAACGGCAGGTAGGGGACGGACATCCCGTACTGGTCGCAGCGCGCGACGAGCTGCGTGAAGCCGACCGCCATCGTCTTGAGCTCGTCGACGAGCCGCGATTTGCCGATCCCGGGCTCCCCGACGAGCTCGGCCACCTGGCCCTGTCGCAGGCGTGCCGCAGCGACGGCCGCCGCGAGCTCCGCCAACTCGCTCTCGCGGCCGACGATCGCCAGCTCCTGCGCGCGCTCCTCCTCGGCCACGCCGGTGACCTCGCCGACGCTGTAGGCGGTGACCGCCCGTTCCTTGCCTTTGACGAGGAAGGGCTGCGGCTGCGTCTCGAAGCGGGTCTGCGAGCGTTCGAGCACCTCGGCGGTGGCGAGGATCTGCCCCGGCTCGGCGCGCGCTGCGAGGCGGGCCGCGAGGTTGACGGTGTCGCCCATGACGGCATAGGAACGGCGATCGCTGGCGCCGATGTCGCCGGCGAACACCGGGCCGCGGTGGACACCGGCCCGGAGCGTCAGCGAGGAGTCGCTGTCGAGGGCCGCGCGGAGCGCCCGCAGCATCCGCTCCTCGTCGGCCCCCGTGCTCGACGGAGCGCCCGCGGCCAGGTAGATCTTGCCTCCGTCGACGTCGATGTCCGACTCGAGCCACGTCACGCCGAGCTCCGAGGTCGCGTCGCCGACGAGCGCGCCCAGCGAGGAGAGGGACTCGCTCAATGCCTGTGGGCCGCCCTGCACGAGCAGTGCTTCGACCCCGGTGAACTTCAGGAAAGCGGCCGTCACCTGTCGATGCTCCGCCTCGCCGGCTTCGAGCCGGAGGTGGGAGCGGAGAGCGACGGGAACGAACGGCTCGAGGTCTGGGAACGCAGCCTGTTCGTCGGACTCTTCGGCGACGGGTGGGGCCGCGGCGTCGGGCTCGCGGTCGAGCACCAGCAGGGCCGCCCCGCCCCGCTCGCCTGCGAGCCACTCCGGGCCGACCGCCGCGGCGGTCGCGGGGCTGACGAGGACCTCGCCGGCCTCGGCTTCGTCCTCGAGCCGGATCGTGGCTGTCGCTGCCGGCCCCGCAACCATGAGCTCGCGGTGGCTCGTCTCGACGAGGAAGAAATGGCACGTCCCCGTGTAGATCCCGGTCGACATCCGGAGCTTCACCTCGCCGACGGAGCTCATCGTCTCGCCCGTCTGCTCGATGAACCACTGCATCTCCGAGGCGGCCCGGCAGGCTCGCTCGGCGTGCGCGTCTGCGGAGAAGAGAATCAGGAGGGCGTCGCCGCGAAACTTGAGGACGTCGCCTCCGCGCCGATTCGCGATCCCGATCAGGCCTTCGAAGACACCGCTGATCGCGAGGACCAGCTCCTCGGCGCCCGCTCTTCCCTTCGCCTGAAGCCTCTCGGCGAGAGCGGTGAACCCCGAGAGATCGACCGAGACGAGCGAGCCGTCGACCTCGCGCCAGGGCTCCGCCGGCGTGCGCGCTGCCCAGTCGCGTACGAGCCGCGGCAGATACGGCTCGAGGGGTCCGTCGCGCTGCGCGTCCATTCCCCGGCCGAGCGTACGCCTTCGCGCCGCGGATCGTAGGAAACAGGGGTCTTTGAAATTGATCGAAAAGGGACTAACGTCTTGCTGCGTTGTCGTTAGTCAGGAACTACCTGCGGGTTGGCGTGAGCTGTCTCGGAGCGGCCGTCGCATTGGCGCTCCCCGGGGTCGCGCAGGCGCACCACGATCCACCGATCGTCTTCCAGGGGGCGAACGCAACCACGACGCCCACGATCGACGGGGTCATCGGCGCGGGCGAATGGACGGACACGCCGTCGTATGACTTCACGATCCAGGGACGCCCGGTAACGGTGAGGTTCAAGCACGACGCCGAGTTCCTCTACGTCGCCATGACGGTCACCGAAGACTCGGGCAGCACGACGTCGATGGGGATCTTCTTCGACGACAACCACGACGGGATCAAGGACCCCGGCGAGGACGTGATCCTCGGGTTCGCCTCGCCCCTCTCGTTCGGGGCCGACTACTACTACAGCACCGCCGGCAACTCCGGGTCGACTCACTACTCGGACAGCGGGACCGGCGGAACGAACCCACCCGGCGACGGCACGGACGACATCCTGGGAGCTGGACAGATCGTGGGGCCGAACAGGACGTTCGAGCTCCGGCACCCGCTCTGTTCCCCGGACGCCGTGCACGACGTCTGCCTCGAGCCCGGCGACACGGTCGGCGTGGACGTCATGTACGCCATCGACGGAACCGGCTTCGAGTACCCGGGCGCGGATGTATTCGCCCCCAGTGACTGGGCCGACCTCACGCTCGAGGCTGCTGCTCCGGCGGCGCCCACCGGTCACATCGTCTTCGAGTCGAACCGGGACGGCCAACTCGAGATCTACCGGATGAACGCCGACGGGTCTGCGCAGACGCGGCTGACCAACAACCCGGCGACGGACAACGTCCCCTCGATCTCGCCGGACGGGACGAAGGTCGCCTTCTCGAGCGACCGCGAGGGTAGCTCCGACATCTACGTGATGAACATCGACGGCACCGGCCTCACGCGGCTGACCACCGACGCCGGCATCGAGCTGCAGCCCGCGTGGTCGCCCGACGGCACGAAGATCGCGTACTACGGCAGCAGCATCGAGCAGTACGACATCTTCGTCGTCGACGCGGCCGGCGGCACTCCCGTGGACGTCACCAACACGGCCGCGAACGAGGCCAGCCCCTCCTGGTCGCCGGACGGGACCCAGCTCGCCTTCATGTCGGACCGCGACGGGAACGAAGAGGTCTACCGGCAGAACTCGGACGGAACCGGGACTCGCGACGCGGCTGACGAACGAGCCCGGTCGCGACGCGGACCCGGACTGGTCGCCCGACGGGCAGAAGATCGCCTTCTTCAGCGAGCGCCCCGGAACGTCCTGCTGCGGGACGGTCTGGACGATCAACGCCTCGGACGGCTCGGGTGCGACGAACCTGACGGGCGGCCCGATCTTCGACGCCGACCCGAGCTGGTCGCCCGACGGGACGCGAATCGCGTTCGTCCGCGACGCCGGCGGGCAGAACTTCGAAGTCTGGACAGCGCTCGCGGACGGGACCGACCAGGTCGACCTGACGCCGATCGGCGGACGGAACTCCTTCCCGGACTGGGGGCCGAACGCGGCGAACCTGACCGCGTCGATCTCCATCACAGGGCCGGGGAGCTCGGATCCGGGCGCCGGCTCGGCCGCGATCGTCGGCATCCCGCTCGACGCGATCCGCGGCGAGTCCCAGACGACACAGGGCGCACCGCTGGGCGGAATCCCCCTCGGAGGCATCCCGCTCGGAGGCATCCCGCTCGGCGGAATCCCGCTCGGGGGCATTCCGCTCGGCGGGATCGGGTTCACGGCCGAGAACCTCAACCAGAACGGGCTCGGTGGAGTGCCGCTCTCGACGATCCCGCTGGTGCTCCCGGACACGTGGGAAGCGCACCTCGCGCTGGACGACGAAATTCAAGGGCACGCCGCCGCAGAACGTGACGCTGGCGCAGTTGCTGGGGCCGCCGGTCTCGCCGGCCCTGAACGGCGTCTCGCTCGAACAAGATCAACGTCGAATCGAGCCCGCTCGGAGGCATTCCGCTCGGCGGGATCGCGCTCGGCGGCCTGCCCCTCGGCGGTATCCCGCTCGGCGGCATCGCGGGCTCGACGGAGGCTCAGAACCTCGCCGACTGGTGCGCCTACGTCAACCAACAGCCGGGCTTCACCTGCCCGAACGGCGCGAGCCTCGCCGGACAGACGATGCTCGGGCCTCGGGCTGCAGGGCGTGCCGCTCGGGGGCATCCCGCTCGGCGGCATCCCGCTCGGGGGCATCCCGCTCGGCGGCATCCCACTCGGCGGCATCGCCGTCGGCA
The DNA here is from genome assembly GCA_963790695.1 of uncultured Actinomycetes bacterium. Taxonomy (GTDB): domain Bacteria; phylum Actinomycetota; class Thermoleophilia; order Gaiellales; family Gaiellaceae; genus VAXT01. The sequence continues at coordinate 27,357 of CAWBPX010000007.1, forward strand.
CGCCTCTGGGCGGCATCCCGCTCGGCGGCATCAACCTCGCCGGCACTCCGCTCGGCGGGATCCCGCTCGGCGGGATCGACATGAGCCTCTCCCCGCTCGGCGGCATCCCGCTCGGCGGCATCCCTCTGAGCGCGAAGCTCGCGGTCTTCGACTGCCCGACCGGCACCTTCCAGTGCGCGGACACCGACACGGTCGCCCAGGCCAAGGCAGCAGGGGCGATCAAGCAGACCGCAAAGCTGCAGGACCTCGGCTACTACAAGGACGCGAACGGCCAGGACATCACGCTCAGGGATCTCGTCAAGGGCTTGCCGCCCAACACGACGCTCGAGGATCTGCTGGCCACCGTCCTGCTGAAGACGGCCTACGACTGGGAGGCGCTGCCGCTCCCCGGCTTCCCGATCCAGGACTTCTCGAGCGACGGCGGGACGGTGACCTACCACGTCTCCGTCCTGCTCAACGGCGGCAATCCTCCGGTCGACAGCGCGATCAGCGTGCACCTCCCCCTAGGCGCGCGGTACGTCACCGAACTCGACGACGCTCTCCGGCGGCCCGGGAACGCTCGAGGGCGAACCGACGCTTCAGTCGCCCGAGAACGAGCTCACCTGGCACGCCGACGGCCTGGCCACCGACACGAGCTACGAGCTCAGCTTCCGAGCGAAGCCGGGGCTCAGCCTCGGAACCGAGGCGGCGACCGCGAAGATCGCCGCGACGGGCCTCGACGGAACCGTCACCGCGCCGGATCCGGCGGCGACGGTGATCACGGAGCCCGGAGAGCCGGGGAACGGCCAGCCCCAGACCGCGCAGCCGGCCCAGCCGGACACGCTCTACCTCGGCTACACCTCGAGCGGCTCGGACCGCGACTACTTCCAGGTCCACGCCGCGCCGGGCGAGCAGCTGACGATCCACCTCAGCCACCTGAACGTGGACGACGACCTCGTCATCTACGGGCCGACGATCGCACCGCTGCGAACGCCGCATCCCGGCGCAGAGGCACCAACCGCAGGTGAGGTTCCGTTCGAGCTCGGCCAGCGGACGCAGTCGATCTCGCCCGAGGCGCTCGCCGACGTGCCGCAGGACGCGCTCGGCCAGACCGCCCTCGACGTCTCCGACAACCGCGGGCTCGCCGACGAAGAGGTGGCGGTGGTCTCGCCCGAAGGCGGCACGTACACGATCCAGGTCGCGAGCTTCGACGGCGCCTACAGCAACGACCCGTGGGTGCTGCGCGTCGAGACGTCGCCTGCGATTCCGCTGCCGACGACCTGCACCAACCCGCAGGGCCCCGGCACAGGCGTGACGAAGGCGATGCCGGCGGTGCCGGCGAACGCGAGCACGCTGTATCTCTTCGCATCGAAGCGGTTCGGTGACCTGTACGGCCTGCAGGCCGAGAACGACGTCTTCAGCCGGCTGCAGACGCTTGCGGCGCCGAACGGATGCGGCAGGCGGCGCGGTGATTCCGGTGGATGCCAACGCCGCCGTCCTGACCGCCCTCAACGCACGCGCCTCGGACTCCTGCTCCCCCGGCGAAGGCCAACGACGTCGTCCGGGCGGTCGGCAACCTGCTCGACAACCCGCAGATCGTCACCCGTCCGTCAAGTACATCGTCGTCGTGGGCGACGACGCCGCAGGAATCCCGTTCGGGCGCGTCCTGGACAACTCGGCATACGCGAACGAGCGCGGCTACGCGAGCACGTTCTTCGGCGCGACGAACAACCAGTACCTGAGCACGTACGGGCTCGGCTTCCTGCCGACCGACGACCCGCTGGGCGACGTCAACTACTCGGGCAAGGGGCCGTACGTCCCGGAGCTCGCGGTCGGCCGCCTCGTCGAGACCCCGACACCAGATCCTCGGCCAGATCACCCAGTACATCACCCGGAACGGCGCGATCAACCCGACGCGGGCTCTGACGACGGGCTACGACTTCCTCACGGACGGCGCCACGAAGATCTCCGCGGACTTCAAGGCCAAGGCTCGGGACGAACAATGCCCGGGAGCTGATCAACAACACCTGGACGAAGACCGACTTGCTCGGCGCGATGTTCCCGACCTCGAACCCGCCCACGCTCGATTCGATCAACGCGCATTACGACCATTTCCGCTCGCTGCCCGCCGACGAGAACGCCGCGCACCGCGAGACGATCCTCTACACGACTGCCGATCTCGTTGGACGCTCGACCGCCGGGCGGGTCATCTTCACGATGGGCTGCCATTCGGCGCTTCCGGTCTCCGACTTCGTCCTGGGCAGCCCGCTCAATGCCGACTGGGCCCAGGCCTACGCCCAGAGCGGAGCGGTCGTCTACATGGGCAACACGGGCTACGGCCTCGGAGACACCGCCGCCGTGCTCTATTCGGAGAAGCTGAACCTGCTGTTCGCCGACCGGCTGGACGGCTCGATGACCGTCGGACAGGCACTCGCGTTCGCAAAGCAGGAGTACGCGGCGACGCCGACCCAGAGCGGCTACCACCTGAAGGTGATCGACGAGGCGACGATGATGGGCCTGCCGATGTACAGGGTCGGGACCGGCGCCACCGCTCCGCCGCCGACGCCGGCGATCACCACCACCGACTCGGCGACCGGGCTGCCGTCCGCACCGTTCAGCGTCACGCCGAGCTTCACGCTCACCACGACGGCGATCGGCAAGTACTACACCTCGGACGATTCCTTCGCCGAGAACCGCCGCCCGATCGAGCCGACGACGAAGCTCGACGTCACCCAGCCGGGCCTCGTGGCGCACGGCGCGCTGCTCACCGCGCTGACGCTCGACGGACGAGTCCAACTTCGACGCAGCGTTCAGCCGGGTCGTCGACGACTCCTCGGCCTTGACGCCCGAGCTCGTCGGCGACGTCAGCTATCCGACGAAGCTGCAGTCGATCGCTTCGCTCGCCACTCCGACCGGCACGCGGCAGCGGCTGGTCCTCTTCAGCGGGCAGTTCCGGAGCGACGGCACGCCCGAGGCCCAGGGGATCGGAACTCAGCGGCGATTCACGGCGGTCTCCGGCAACGTCCTCTACACGGCTCCAAACGTCACGGACTTCACGCCGTCGAGCTTCGGCCCGGTCGAGGTGACGAAGGCGGCCAACACGGTCGGCTTCGCGGTCGACGTCACGGACAACGTCGGCGGAGCGAACGGCGTCAAGCGGGTGCTCGTCCTCTACCGGGACGGCAGCGGAGTCTGGAAGTCGATCGAGATGTCGCACGGCACGTCTCGCTGGAGCGGCGCCGGAACACTGGTCGGCAGCTCCGTCGAGTGGTTCATCCAGGCCGTCGACGCCGCCGGCAACGTTTCGGTGACGAGCAACAAGGCGCTCCTCCAGTCCGTAGAGACACCACCGCCGACGGGCAACATCCAGGCGATCGCGACCGGGCCGCAGACGAACGGGTGGTTCACCGACACGGTCTCGGTGGCGATCAGCGGCGCGCCCGACATCGAGTACAGCCTCGACCACGCCGAATTCACGCCCGGCACGTCGCTCTCCGTGAACGGAACGGGCATCCACCCGCTGGACTTCCAGGGAAGCGACGGTTCTCACGGATCGCTTCCGATCCCGATCGACGTGTCCAACCCGACGGTGACGGTGAACGCGACGTACGGCTTCGGCGCCGTCGCGCACGCGGTCTGCGCCGACTCCGGCTCGGGCATCGCCTCCTGCTCGGTTCCGGATCCCCTCGACACGACCACGGCCGGGCTCCATCAGATCACCGTCAGCGCCGATGATCGAGCCGGCCACCACCTCCCCCCGACCCAACTGACGTACCGCGTGACTCCTTACACATTCACCGGCTTCTTCTCCCCGATCAACAACCTGCCGGCCATCAACGACGCGAATCGCGGGCAGCACCGTGCCGATCAAGTTCAGCCTCTCGGGCTTCCGCGGCTTCAACCTCTTCGCCACGGGCTATCCGGCCTCGCAGGCGATGACAACCTGCGGAGGCGCCCTTACCGGTCCCGTGGTGCCGACCGTGCTCGCCCCGGAGGGATTCACGTACGACCCGGCTCTGGATCAGTACAAGTACGTCTGGAAGACGGACCGCAACTGGCGTGGATGCCGCCAGCTGATCGTGCGCTTCAAGGACGGCACCGAGAAGCGCGCCAACTTCCGGTTCCAGTAGAGCCCCTGCGGGTAGAGAACCTCCTCGTCGGGCCCAGCTGCAGGAACGTCCGGCTCTACGGCGAAGGTTCCCGGCTCGAAAGGAGGAACGCGCGTGAGCCCAGGAGCACCGAGGTTTCCAGTGTCGCTGAGAGGGTTGGCCGGTCGCGAGCACCTGCGCCGCCGCGTCCTCGCGTTTGCGGGGATCTGGTTCCTCGTAGCCGGAATGCTGGCCGCTCTCGGAATCGGGATCGTCCTGTTCGCGTCGCTGGCCGTACTGCTCGTGGGCGCGGCCCTGGCGGGAGGAATCGCGCTTCTCAGCCGCCACGACATCGGGCTCAAGCTTCCGGCGGCACGTGAGTCGGCCGGGCGGGCCTCGCGGAGGCTCGGGCACAAGCTTCCGGCGGCACGTGAGTCGGCCGGGCGGGCCTCGCGGAGGCTCGGGCACAGGCTTCCGGCGGCACGTGAGTCGGCCGAGCGGGCTTCGCGGAGGCTCAAGGCGCGGCTCGACGAGCAGGACCTTCCGCAGCGCGTGCAGCGAAGCGCCGCCCTCGCGTCTCACCGAGCGCGCGCGTTCGTCGCGGTTCCGAAGAGCAAGCCGGCGGAGATCGACGAGGACCGGCGGGCTCGCCAGCTCAATCAGCGCGGAGCGCAGCTCCGTCGTGAGGGGGAGTACGAACAGGCGGCCGAACAGCACCGTGCGGCGCTCGCGATCGTGCGCGAGCTCGGCGATCGGCGCGTCGAGGCGTTGACGCTCAACAACCTCGCTCTCGCTCTCGTCCACACTCGCGGAGGCGTTCCGGCAGCAGTGGAGCACTTCGAGCAGGCGCTCGCCCTCCTGGCGGAGCTCGGCGACGAGGAGCGAGAGGGGCAGGTGATCGCGAACCTGGCCTTCGTCCGCCGCCGTCAGGGTCGAGACGAAGACGCGGACAACCTGCTCAGCGCGGCGCTCGACAAGCTTCCTCCCGAGTCGTCCGCCTACCGGCAGGTCGAAGACCAGCTCCAGCGCGCCAGCTGAAGCCGAGTAGCCGGGCTACAATCGATGCACCGATGGGCGTCGCCTCAGACCGGGACCTCGTAGTGATCCAGGAGATGCTGGCGCCTCCGCCGCTCGAGGACGCTCGCTCGTCGCTCGAGTTCTGGCAGCGCCGGCGCAAGAGCCTTCCGCTCTACCGCGTCTCCGCCCGCCGCGAGGCCAAGGTGATGGCCGGGCGCTGGCAGGAGCGCGTGATCGACGCCGAGCTCGTGCGCTTCGAGCGGACGGTCTTCGGACGGGTGCTGAAGAGGATGGGCGTGTCGAGGGTCTGGGTGCAGCGCGGATCCGTCGGGCGCGGCCTCATGTTCGACCTCGCCTGGACTCTCCTCAGCAGGCGCGCGCGGCCTGCGGGCAATGGACGAGCGGTCGCGTTCGTCGCAGTGCTCGCGGTGATCACCGCGCTCGTGCTCATCGCCCAGACCTGAGCTATGCGAACATACGTTCGTGCGCCGGGACGCCACGATCCTGCACGCAGACCTGGACGCGTTCTTCGCGGCGGTCGAGCAGCGCGACCATCCTGAGCTCCGCGGCCGTCCCGTGCTCGTCGGCGCGGGCGTGGTGCTCTGCCCCAGCTACGAGGCGAAGGCGCACGGCGTGCACTCGGCGATGGGCGTCCGGCGAGCGCTTCGCCTGTGTCCGGACGCGGTCGTCGTCCGGCCCCGCATGTCCGCGTACTCCGAGGCGAGCAAGGACGTCTACCGCGTCTTCGACGACACGGCGCCGCTCGTCGAGGGGCTCTCGATCGACGAGGCCTTCCTGGACGTGGCCGGCATGCAGCGCTCGGTGGGAAGCCCGGCGGAGATCGCCCGCAGGCTCAGGCGCGAAGTCCGCAGCCGCGTCGGCCTTCCGATCACGGTCGGGATCGCCCGGACGAAGTTCCTGGCCAAGGTCGCGAGCGGCGTCGCCAAGCCCGACGGGCTGCTGGCCGTGCCGCCCGACCGCGAGCTCGAGTTCCTCCACCCGCTCCCGGTCGAGAAACTGTGGGGCGTGGGCAGCGTCACGGCGCGCAGGCTCCACGCCGCGGGGCTGCTGACGGTCGGCCAGGTCGCGCTCGTCCCGGAGACGGCGCTCGTGACGATGCTCGGCCGCGCCGCCGGCCGCAAGCTGCACGCGCTCGCGCACAACCGCGACCCGCGTCCCGTGCAGACCGGCCGGCGCCGCCGGTCGATCGGGGCCCAGCGGGCACTCGGCTGGAAGAAGACTCCTCTCTCCGAGGTCGACGTCTCTCTCGTCGCCCTCGTCGAGCGAGTGACCCGCCGCATGCGGGCCGCAGGACGTCTCGGCCGCACGGTGATCCTCCGTCTGCGCTTCGAGGACTCCTCGCGCGCGACCCGCTCGCACACGCTGCCGTACGCGACGGCGAACACGCAGACGATCCTCACCGCGGCCCGAGAGCTCCTCGCCGCGGCCGTCCCGCTGATCCAGCGCGAGGGGATCACGCTCGTCGGGATCTCGGTCACGAACCTGGCCGACAGCCGCGGCCAGCTGCGGCTCGTGTTCGACGAGACAGTGGGCCGAGGAGCTCGACATCGCGGTCGACGAAGTGCGCGACCGGTTCGGCTCGGCAGCGCTCGTCCGCGCGGTGCTTCTCGGACGGAGCAGGGGTTTCTCGATCCCGCTGCTCCCGGACTAGGCTTGCCAATCGAACGTATGTTCGCTTTCATCTCATGAATGCAGCTCGCTCTCGACGCACTCGACCGGCTCGTGGAGATCCTCGAGGAGCGCGGACCGCTCTCCGTCGTCGATGCGGCGCGGGCGCTCTTCGCGACCCCCTCGATCTCGGACGGCCTCGCCGCCTCGCTGATCGAAGAGGTGATCGCGGGCGACAGCCGGGTCACGTGCATCGGCGGCGCGGTCTCGCTGTCTGCGCCGCGCGACGACCCCCTGCTCGAGGAGGCCGTCTTCGTCGTCTTCGACCTGGAGACGACCGGGCTCTCGTCGGCGCGCGACCAGATCTGCGAGCTCGGCGCGGTGCGCGTGCGGGCGCTCGAGCTCGCCGACTCGTTCCAGTCGCTCGTCGATCCGCGCGTCGCGCTCCCCGAGCCGATCGCCCGCCTCACCGGGCTGCGCGAGGAGGAGCTCCGCGGCGCGCCCGGGATCGGGCAACGTCCTCGAGCGGTTCCTCGCGTTCGCCGGCGACGACCTGCTCGTCGCGCACAACGCCCGCTTCGACCAGCGCTTCCTCGAGCAGCAGCTCCTCGTGCGGCACGGGCGGCGACTCTCCGAGCCCCCGCTCTGCACCGCGGCGCTCGCGCGGCGGCTGCTCGAAGGACGTCGGCGGCGGGTCGGCCTCGCCTCGCTCGCGAACTTCTTCGGAGTCGGAACCGAGCCCTGCCACCGCGCGCTGCCCGACGCGGAGGCGACCGCCGAGATCCTCGTCCACCTGATCGGCCTCGCGCAGGAGATCGGGGCGCGGCGGCTCTCCGACCTGCGCGCGCTCGCGGCGCCGCGGAAACGACGCGTCTACGGCAAGCGCTCGCTCGCCAACGGCGCGCCGACCCGGCCCGGGCGTCTACCTCTTCCGCGACCGCCACGACCAGGTGCTGTACGTCGGGCGAGCCCGCGACCTGCGCGCCCGCCTGCGCTCGTACTTCCGCTCCGACCGCCAGCGACCTTCGGTCGAGGCGGCCCTGCACGCGCTCGACCGCATCGAGTGGCGCGTCCTCGGCTCGGAGCTCGAAGCGGCCTTCGAGGAGGTGCGCCTGATCCGCGAGCTGCAGCCGCCGGCCAACTCGCGCAGCCGCAGGAAGGAGCGCGGCGTGTACCTGCGTCGACGAGGGGACGACTTCGTCGTGTCCACGAAGCCGAGCCCGCTCGGGCCGATCGGGAGCCGCCGCCAGGCGTCTCTCGCCGCGAGAGCGCTCGCCTCGTGCACGGAAGCGGAGCTCGACGACCTGCTCCGGGACGGCCCCTTGCCGCGGCTACGCGAGAGGCTCACGCACCTCGCGGAAAGCCTCCGCTACGAGGAGGCGGCGCGGCTGCGCGACCGGATCGAGGCGCTCGAGCACGTCGTCGACCGGCTGAGGAGGCTGGAGGCGCTCGGTCGGCCGGGGCCTCTGCCTGCTCGCGCCCGCCCTCGACCCGGGCTGGCACCGGGCGTTCTTCGTCAGCGAGGGCGGGGTTCGAGCAGTCCGATCGCTGCCTCCCGGAGGGGGCGCGAGGCTCGAGATCGAAGCCGGCCTGGCGCTCTGCAGCTCGGCGCAGCGTGGAACCGAGCCGCTCACGCCCGAAGAAGCGGAGGACCTGCTCCTGATCGACGGGTTCGTGCGCCGGCCACCGCCGGAGCTCGCCGTGCTCCCGCTCGACGCAGACCGGATCGCAGCGCACCTCGCGCGCCACGACCTCGCCCGGGCGGCCTGATCACTTCCCGCGGCTGACGACGAGACTCACGCGGCTCCCGATCCTGCGCTCCGACCGCGGCTGCGGGCTCTGAGAGAGCACGGTTCCCCGCGGACGCACCGACCGCGTGTAGCGAAGCCGTCCGACCGTGCAGCTCGCACGTCGGATCCGGGCGCGCGCGTCACCGAGCTCTTTCCCGGCGACCGGCGGCACGATGCAGGCGGTCAGCCACGAGTACGCGATCCGCGTTCCGTCCGGAGACCAGGAAGGGGTCGAGTACGCGTCGCCGATCGCACCGAGGTTCGACGGGCCCGTGCCGTTTGCGTTCATCACCCAGAGCCGCGCCTGTGCCACCTTCCGCGCCTTGCGCATGAACGCGATGCTCACGCCGTCCGGCGACCAGGACGGATGCGAGTCGAGCGACGCGCTGTCGGTGATCGCGCGCATGCCGCCTGCCGATCGCGTCGACGACGTAGATGTCGCCGTTGAAGAGGCCGCGCGAGCCGTCGAATGCGATCAGGGCTCCGTCGGGCGACCAGGACGGGTTCGCGTCGTCCGCGGGCCCATCCGTCAGCCGTCGCCACGGCCCGCCGCTCGCGGCGATCGCGAAGATTCCGTCGATGTCCGCGAACGCGACCACGCGGCCGTCCGGCGACCACGTCGGCGACTCGTCGCCCGGCTGCGCTCCGTGCGTCAGCCGCCTGACGGCCCGCCCGTCGGCGTTCATCACGTAGATGTCGCAGGAGACCGCGCACTCGGTGAACGCGATGTGCTGACCGTCGGGTGACCAGGCCGCCCCCGTGGCGGCGCTGTCCGCGAAGGTCAGCTGCTTCGCGTCGGTTCCGTCGGCGTTCATGACGAAGATCTGGAAGCGCGTCCCGACGAAGCGGGAGAACGCGATCTTCGTGCCGTCCGGAGACCATGCGGGCGAGAACTCCTCCGCGGGCCCCCGGGTCAGCCGCGTCCGCCCGGTGCCGTCCGCGTTGACGACGTAGATGTCTCCGTTCCACACGGAACGGGTCGCATGGCCCGCCCTGTTGCTGGACGCGTCGAGCCGTCCCGTCGCAAGGAGGGCGAGCGCCACAGCGGTTCCGACGAGGAAGGCTCGTCGCATGGGCCTGATCATCGTCGACGAGTCGACGCGCCGCCCGCAAGGTCTGTAATTAATACTTCTCCACGGTCGAAAGAAGGGAGAACCGCAATGGCTGGTGTTTCTGGCCGCAGTCGGAGTGGGCAGCTAGCGGCCGTGTGAGCGGAATCACACAAAAACCGCACTGAAAACCCAGCCGCCGGTTCGTACTCTGCAGCGCGAGGAAGAGGCGGGAGAGTCTGCTCCTCTCATCGGAGCCGCGCGAAGTCGCGTCGTGCTCGGCAAGCAAGCGACATCAGTCCTCTCCGAGAGATCCCGCCTCCTCCTCGCCCAGAACGAGAGGAAGCGGCTAGCGAAAGATCGAAGTCGCTGACCAGGCGCGCGGCCTCGAGCGCGAAGCTGTCCTCGAGGTCGGCGCCGCACCAGACACACGTCGTGCTCGGGATCGAGCTGTAGCCGCGCCGTGAGTTCTGAGCCCAGAACGTCAGCGGGTTGGTGAGAACCCGGTACTCCTGGCCGCATGCGCAGGGCCAGGTGCCGACGCTCTTGCTGGAGGTGATGCGAGGCGGCGAGCCGGGCAATTGCCCGTGTTCCTCGCCGCCCGCATCGGTGCTCCCGAACTCGGAGCGAAGCAGCCGAGCTACCCCCTCAGTCATGAGCCGGCTGCCCGTTCTCCGCGCGGACGGAGGAGCCGCCGTCCGCGAATTGAGCGATCGCTTCAGCCAGCCTCGGCTCGACCGTGAACTTCATGTCCAGACCGGTGATCTCGAGCGTCCGAAGGACACGTCGGTCTTCCGATACGAGGACGAGCTTGCCGCCTCTCCTGGAGAATCCCGGCAGTGCCCTGAGCAGCACCCGCAGAGCCGTGGAGTCGATGAAGTTCACGTTCGCGAGATCCACCACCGCGTTGCTCGCCCCGTCGCCGAGAACCCAATCGAGCTCCTGCTCGAGAGCAGGAGACGTGAATGCGTCGATCTCTCCCGTCACGGAGACGACGTAGGTGCTCGGCGTGAGCTGCGCGGTGCGGATGTCAAAGCCGATGACTGACACGCATCGAGAGTAGACACGGGCCGGCTCGGCGTTTCCACCAGTGTTCGGTACGGATTCGCTCACACAGCGGCGAGCTTGTAACCGACGCCGCGCACGGTGAGGATCCGCCTGGGATTCGTGGGATCCGGCTCGAGCTTTCCCCGCAGGTTCGAGACGTGGATGTCGCACGCGCGCTGGTCGCCGACGTACGAGCTGTCCCACAGGTGCTGCATGAGCTCCTTCCGGCTGAAGACCCGTTCGGGGTCGCTCGCGAGCAGGTCGAGGAGGCGGAACTCGGAGGGAGTCAGCGAGACGAACTGTCCGTCGACGCGCACCTGGTGCCGCACGGGGTCGAGCTCGAGACCGCCGACGCGGCGGATCGCCCCGACGCCCTTGCGGTCGAGCTCCTGGCGCCGGAGGATCGCCCGCACGCGGCCGACGAGCTCGGCGATCGAGAAGGGCTTGGTCACGTAGTCGTCCGCGCCGATCTCCAGGCCCAGCACGCGATCGATCTCCCCTCCTCTCGCGGTCAGCATCACGATCGGCACCGCGCTCTCGGCGCGCAGCCGGCGGCAGACTTCTGTTCCGGGAAGGCCGGGAAGCGTCAGGTCGAGGAGGACGAGGTCGTAGCCGTCGGAGAGCGCCGCTTCGAGCCCGGAGCTCCCGTCCGCGCGGACGTCTACCTCGAATCCTTCCTGGCCAGGGCGTATCCCAGCGACTCGCGGAGCGCAGGCTCGTCGTCGATGACGAGGAGCTTCGTCAGCGCGTCACCCTCAGCGCGCGCATGGGCAGGCTCATCGTGACCGTCGTTCCTTGGCCGACCCTGGAAACGATGTCCAGCTCGCCGTCCAGGACCTCCATCGCGGCCTGGACGATGGCGAGCCCGAGCCCGAATCCGTCGCGCGAGGCTTGGGCTTCAGCGCGGTAGAAGCGCTCGGCGACCCGAGGCAGCGCCTCGTCCGGGATGCCCACGCCGGTGTCCGCGACGGCGACCAGGACCCGGCCGTCGAGAGGCTCGGCCACGAGCTCGATCGTTCCTTGCTCGGTGTACTTGACCGAGTTCCGGACGACGTTCGTGATCGCCTGTTCCAGCAGCTCGCGGTTGCTGACGAGCGCAAGCTCGGAAGGGCACTCGACGACGATCTCGACTCCGGGCGCGGGCTCACATCCGTTCCGCGATCGCCTCGAGCATCGGCTCGAGGTCGATCAGCTCCGAGCGAGGCGGCTCGACGCCGGTCTGGGCCCGCGCCAACGTGAGGAGAGCCCTCGTGATGCGATCGAGCCGCCGCGTCTCGCGCTCGATGTGCTCGATGAAACGGTCGCGCTCGGGCTTGTCCTTGGCGCCCGCCTGGAGGACTTCGACTGCGCTCAGGATCGCCGCGAGCGGGCTCTGCAGCTCGTGAGCGGCGTTCGTGATGAATTCCCGCTCCGGCGTCTGCCACGCGTCGAGCGCAACCTGTGCCGAGACCCGGCCATCCGCAGTGGCCCCTGCTCCGTTCGTAGCTAGTTTTCGTTACCACGGCTGTCTTCAGAAAGCCAGCGACGACACCCCACGGATGCCGTTGCCGGCCCGAAAATGATACCCCCGCGCGGTCGGCCTCAACCCAGCCGCTGCGCTCTGCCTGGTGAGCCCGAGGGCCGCCAAGCTGACGAGCATCCAGGCGGCGAGGTACGCGAACGCGATGCTCGGGGAGACGAGCGTCCAGAGAGCGCCTGCCACAGCCGAGGCGCCGAGGTTGCCGAAGCTCTGCACGGCCGCGAGCAGCCCGAACGCGGAGCCGCGGATCTCCTCGGGCGCATGGACGGCGACGGCCGCCTGCTCGGCGGTCTCGACCAGCCCCTTGCCCGTTCCGGCGAGCACGAAGAGCACCGCCAGGAGTGCGACCGAGGCCCCGGCGGCGGCGAACCCGACGTAGGCGGCGAGGAAGCAGATGACCCCCAGCGCGAGCACGAGCAGGCTCCCGCGGCGATCGTGCAGCCCGCCGGCGGGCAGGCTGGTGAGCGCGGCCGCGAGGTTGTAGCCGGCGTAGAGGGCGAGCCCGAGCTGAACGGCCGTGTCGTGCGAGTGGCTCGCGTCGAGCTGGTCCGTGGCTCGAAGGATGAGCAGCGTCGCAGCCGCGTTGCCGAGCTCGAAGGCGCCGATGCCGTAGAAGAGCCGCCCCAGCGGCCCCTGGAGCACCGGGCGGACGCGGATCCGGAGCGGCCTCCGCTCGCGCTGCTCGATCTTCGGCGCCGAGCGGATCGCGATCACGATCGCCCCGGCCGCAAGGAGCCCGGGGATGACCGAGAGCACGATCGTCGTCCGGATCCCCACCGCGGCCACGAGGGCCAGGGCCGAGGAGCGGCCCGCCGATCGCGCCCAGCGTTGTCCATCGCCCGCTCGAGCCCGTACGCGCGCCCGTAGGCCTCCGGCGGCGCGACGTCGGCGAGCAGCGCGCTCCGCGCCGGCCCGCGCAGGCCCCGCGCCACCCAGCCCGCTATCCGGAGCAGGCCCGCCTGCCACACGGCCGTCGCCAGCCCGATCGCCGCGGTGAGGATCGCCGTCGCCGTGTACCCGCCGACGGCGGTCGTCCTGCGCCGCTCCGGATCGTCCGCGAGCGCGCCTCCTCCAAGCCTCGCCACTCCTCCGAGCCCGTCCGCGAGCCCTTCGATCACTCCGAGCGCGGCGGCCGGCGCCCCGAGCGTGCTCGTCAGGAAGGCGGGCAGCAGCGCGGTCGGGACCTCGTACCCGAGATCGGCGAGCAGGCTCGAGCCGCCGATCGCGACGACGCCGCGGTTCAGCCAGGGACGATCAGTGTCGGCCGACTGTGAGGGCGACCTTGGTTCCTCGTGCCCGGACCGCGCCGGCCCTCGGGCTCTGTCCGAGCACCTTGCCCGCACGCGGCGCAGCCGCTCGTACCCGGCGGACGCGGCCGACCATGCAGTTCGCGCGCCCGATCTTCTTCCGCGCGACCGCGAGCCTCATTCCGATCACGCGCGGCACCTTGCATTTGACCGGCGGCGCGGGCGGCGTCGGCGGCGTCCCCTGCGGGTCGTTGAGGAAGATGTCCGTGAAGCCGTTCGTGTCGCCCGGGACGAGGTTCGTCGCGTCGGACTCGAAGACGGCCAGCCGGCCGTCGGCGCTCAGCGCGGGCCGCACGCTGTCACCGTTCGCCTCCGCCCCGCTGCTGCCGACGCTGATGCGCTTGGTCGCGCCGCTCCGCTGGTCGTGGACGAAGACGTCGGTCGCGCCGTTCGTGTCTCCCGGGACGAGGTTCGACGCCTCGGAGTAGAACGCGACGTAGCGGCCGTCGGCGCTGATCGACGGCCGGTTGCTCGCGCCGCTGGACTGCGTTCCGGAGTCGTCGATGCTCAGGCGAGTCGTCACGGTCGTGGCGCGGTCGTTGACGAAGACGTCGAAGTCGTCGTTCGTGTCGCCCCAGACCAGGTTCCAGTCGTCCGAGTCGAACGCGACGTAGCGCCCGTCAGCGCTGATCGAGGGCCGCAGGCTGTCGCCCTCGCCCTCGTAGTGGCCCGTGTACTCGCTCACGCGCTCGGTCGTGTTCGCCTGGAGGTCGCGGACGAAGACGTCGGAGCCCTCGTTCAGGTCCTCGGGGATCAGGTTGTCCGCGAAGGACGTGTACGCGACGAAGCGTCCGTTCGCGCTCAGCATCGGCGTGAACGAGTCGAGATCCGCCTGCGTGCCCGCGGAATCGACGCTGATGTTCACCGCGGTGCCCGTCTGGCGGTCGTAGACGAAGGCGTCACGGTTCCCGTTGGCGTCGCCGGAGGCGATGTTCGTCGCGGCCGAGGTGAAGCGCGACGAGGCGTCCGTCGCCGCTGAGCGAGGGCTGGTCGCTCCCGCCGTTCGCCTGGCTTCCGTCGAAGCCGACGCTGACGCGGGCCGTGGTGTTCGACTGGCGGTCGCGGACGAAGACGTCGTTCGCGTCGTTCGTGTCGCCGTCGACGAGGTTCGAGGCGGACGACGCGAACGCGACGTAGCGGCCGTCGGAGCTGATTGCCGGCGCGAAGCTGTCGCCGTTGGCCTCCCCGCCCGAGCTCGAGATGCTGACACGGGTCGTCTCGCCCGTCTGCAGGTCACGGACGAACGCGTCACGCGCCCCGTTCGTGTCCCCGGCGACGAGATTCGACGCGTCCGAGTAGAAGGCTGCGTAGCGGCCGTCGGCGCTCAGCGCGGGGACGAAGCTACGGCCGTTCCCCTGCGCGGTACCCGGCCCGACGCTGACGCGCGTCGTCGCCCCCGGTCCGGCCGAAGCAGCGGGCAGCACGAGTAGCGCCACGCCCAGGCACGCCCCTCCGATCGCGCCTCTCCCCATCCGCACCGCTACTTTCTAGCTCGATTCGGCGCTCCGGCCAAGCGGCAAGCGTCAAGCGACGTCGCGGATCGCCACGTTCTCCAGCGCGGCGCGCACCCCCACGGCGAGTGCGCCTGCCAGGACCGCGGCCTCGCCGACCGTGGAGACCTCGACCTGCGGAGGGAACGGCAGCCAGTCGCCGAGCATCCGGCGAACCGGCCCGAGGAGGAGATCGCCGTTCGAGCCGATCCCCCCGCCGAGCACGACGAGCTCGACGTCGACGACAGCTGCGACCGGGGCGAGGTGGAGCGCGATCCGGCGCGCGACCTCGGCCACGACCGACTGCGCTGCCTCATCCCCGCGGCGCGCTGCGTCGAAGACGGCGCGCGCCTCGAACGGCTGGGCGAGCTCGGTGCCGCGATGCTCTGCGACGATCCGCGCCGCGAGCTCCGCGATCTGCGGCGCCGAGGGATCGACGTCCTCGTCGAGTGCCTCGAGTGCGAAGTCGATCTCGCCGGCGAAACCGTGGCGCCCGCTGTGGAGCTCCCCGCCGAGCACGATTCCCGCGCCCATCCCCGTTCCGACCGAGAGGAACACGAAGTCGTCCACTCCGCGCGCGACGCCCAGCCAGCGCTCGCCCAGCGCCGCCAGGTTGATGTCGTTCTCGAGGGTCACGGGCAGGCCGAGGCTCGCATGCAGCTCCGCCGCGAACGGCCGGCCCTCGAGCCCGGGCACGTTCGCCGCGAGCTGGAGCGTCCCGTCCCGCGCGCCGGTCACTCCGGGCACGCCGACGACGACCCCGTCGATCAGTTCGGCGGGAAGCCCGGCCGCGACGAGAAGCGCGTCGCGCAGCTCGACGACCGCTGTCAGCGCGCGCTCCGCGTCGGCGCCGTCGAGCTCGACGTCCTGGCGCGCGCGGATCCGCCCGCTGAGATCGCAGACGGCGCCGCGCAGGAAGCGCGCCCCGAGGTCGAGGCCGAGCACGAGCGCGGCCTCGGGCACCGGCTCGAAGTAGGTCGCGCCGTAGCTGGGGCCGCTCGGCGACTCGGAGCTCTCGCGGACGAGCCCGGACTCGAGGAGCGAGCGCAGCGCGAGCGAGACCGTCGGCTTGGAGATCCCCGCGTGCCGGGAGATCTCTGCGCGCGAGATCGGCGCTCGCTCGCGGACGACCTCGAGCACGGTTCGCTCGTTGAGGCGCTTCAGGAGCGGCGGAACCGCGGGGCTCGGTCGGCTCTCGTTGGCCATCTCGTCAACAAACTTAACCCATCGCGGTCGGAAGTTCCGAGTTGACTTCGCCCTCCGACGTCGGTTATGCATCGCTTTCGTAAAGGTCGTTAACTAGTTTCTCCCAGTGAGGAGGCTCTCGATGCATCGCGTCGCCGCTCCACTGCTCGTCGTCCTCGCCTCTCTTGCCCTCGCCGCCTGTGGCGGGCACGGCTCCGACAATGCGTCCGAAGGACGCCGCGGCGAAGGACAAGACGCCGGTGACGCTGACGTTCTGGAGCCCCTTCAGCGCGCGCGAGCTCGAGGTCATGAACTCAGGCCTCAAGAAGTTCCACCAGAAGTATCCGTGGATCACCGTCAAGAGCGTGGGCGCGATCACGGCCGACAAGCTGACCGCGGCGATCCACGCAGGCAACCCGCCGGACGTGGCGTCGATGTTCGAGACCGACAACCTCGGCGCGTTCTGCAACTCGGGCGCCTGGCAGGACCTGAACGACTACATCGACCAGGACGACTTCGACATGAACCAGTTCCCGAAGACGATCCGCGACTACACGGCGTACAAGGACAAGCGCTGCGCGCTCCCCTTCCTCGCCGACTCGTACGGCCTCTACTACGACAAGAAGGCGTTCGCCAAGGCCGGCATCACGCATCCGCCGAAGAGCGTCGACGAGCTGGCCGCGGACGCGAAGAAGCTCACCGTGCGCAATCCGGACGGCTCGCTGAAGGTCGTCGGCTTCAACCCGCTCATGGGCTGGTACGAGAACGCCCCGGTCCACTGGGGCCCGATGTGGGGCGCCGAGTGGATGAACGGCGACAAGTCGGGGCTGGCCGACTCTCCCGGCTGGGAAGAGATGGCCCGCTGGCAGAAGAAGCTGATCGACTGGTACGGCTACGACAAGCTCGTCCGCTGGCAGGCGGGCACGGGTGACGAGTTCTCGGCGTCGAACGCGTTCGAGACCGGCAAGGTCGCGATGAACCTCGACGGCGAGTACCGGATCGGGTTCATCAAGGCCGAGGCGCCGAAGCTCGACTTCGGCACCGCTCCGCTGCCCACCTCGAAGCCGGACCTCTACGGCTCGAGCTTCGTGATCGGGACGATCATGGGCCTCCCGAAAGGCGCGAAGCACGCGGACCCGGCGTGGCTGTTCCTGAAGTTCTTCTCGACGGACACGACGACGCTGGCCCAGATGTCGAACGGCCTGCAGAACATCCCGTCGACGCTTGCCTCGCTGAAGTCGACCGAGCTCAAGTACGACCCGCGCTTCAAGACGTTCATGAACGTGTTCGCGAACCCGAAGTCGAGCACCCAGCCCGTGCTCTCGATCGGCGCGCAGAACCAGACGCTCTTCGCGAGCTTCCTGGAGAAGTGGCAGGCAGGGCACGTGAAGGACGAAGATCTCCACGAAGGGATCGCCAACGTGGACAAGCAGATCAACGCGGCGCTCGAGCAGGCCGGCAGCAACGTGCCGTGAGCGCAGCCGAGGCGCTCGCGCTCGACGCGCCGGCCCTGGCCCGCCGGCAGGCGAAGCGACGAGCCGCCTGGCGGCGCCGGGGGCTCGTCCTCGCGCTGATGAGCCCCTGGCTCGTCGGCTTCACGGCGTTCTTCGGCTACCCGCTCGTGATGAGCGCGTACCTCTCGTTCACGCACTACGACCTGCTCTCCTCGCCGCGCTGGGTGGGCACCGCCAACTACCGCTTCCTGTTCGAGCAGGACCAGCAGGTCTGGCCGGCCGTGCGGAACACGCTCTGGCTGATGGTCGTCTTCGTCCCGCTGCAGGTGCTCTTCGCCCTCGGGGTCGCGATGATGCTGGCGCGCGCGCGGCGCGGGGTCGGCTTCTTCCGAACGGTCTTCTACCTCCCCGCGCTGGCGCCGACGGTCGCCGCGACGCTCGCGTTCGTCTACCTCCTGAACCCGGCAACGGGGCCTGTGAACACGATCCTCGGCCAGCTCGGGATCGAAGGGCCGCTCTGGTTCCACTCGCCTCAGTGGTCGAAGCCCGCACTCGGACTGCTCGGCCTCTGGGGCATCGGGAACCTGATGATCATCTTCCTGGCGGCGGTGATCGACGTGCCCACGCACCTCTACGAGTCGTCCGAGCTCGACGGGGCGGGGCCCTGGCAGCGCCTCCGCTACGTGACCTTGCCCTCGATCAGCCCGGTGATCCTGTTCGCGGTCGTGATCGGGGTCATCGACAGCCTGCAGTACTTCACGCAGGCGTACGTCGCGGCCGGCGTCGCCCAGGGCCAGGCCGCCTCCGAGAGCGCGACGAGCCTCGGCTACCCGGAGGACTCGACGCTCTTCTACCCGGTGCTGATCTACCAGCAGGGGTTCCGCTACTTCAACATGGGCTACGCCTCGGCGATGGCGATGCTCCTGCTCGTCGTGGCGCTCGCCGTGACGCTGCTGATCCTGCGCAGCTCGCGGCTCTGGGTCTTCTACCAGGGAGCGGGAGCGCGCGAGATGAGCGCCGTCGCGCAGCCCGTCGCGCTCGAGCGCCGCAAGCCGCCGGCGGCGGTCCGCCGCAAGCGCTTCCTGATCGCGGTCGCCGACCACTCGCTGCTGATCGCCGCCGCGATCATGTTCCTGGCGCCGTTCGTGTTCATCGTCCTCACCTCTCTGATGACGAACAACCAGGCGCTCTCGCCGAAGCTCTGGCCCGAGCCCTTCCGCTGGAGCAACTACACGGACGTCTTCCGCACCGCGCCGATCTGGCGCTACGCGCTGAACACGACGTACTACGCGGTGCTCGCGACGATCGGCGTGCTCGTCTCGAGCATCCCGGTCGCGTACGCGCTCTCGCGGCTGCGCTGGAAGGGCCGGGACGTCGTGTTCATCGCGGTGCTCGTCGCGATGATGCTCCCGATCCAGATCACGGTCGTCCCGGTGTACGTGCTCTTCTCGAAGCTGCACCTCGTCGGGTCGCTGTGGCCGCTGATCATCCCGAACTTCCTCGGCGACGCCTTCTCGATCTTCCTGCTGCGCCAGTTCTTCCTGACGATCCCCGAGGAGTACTCGGACGCGGCCCGCGTCGACGGCTGCGGAGAGCTGCGGATCCTGTTCTCCGTCTTCCTGCGGCTGGCGAAGCCTGCGATCGCGGCGGTCGCGCTGTTCGAGTTCCTCTTCTGCTTCAACGACTTCTTCGGGCCGCTGCTGTACACGGCCGAGAACCCCGGGCACTGGACGCTGTCGCTCGGGCTCGCACAGTTCCGGACGATCTACCAGGTGCAGTGGAACCTGACGATGGCCGCGACGGTGCTCTTCATGGCGCCGGTGATCGTCATCTTCTTCCTCGCGCAGAAGGCCTTCGTCGAGGGCGTGACCCTGACGGGGGTGAAGGGATGAAGATCGCGGTCGTCGGCGGCGGCTCGACCTACACGCCGGAGCTCGTCTCCGGGCTGGCGCGCGAGGCCGAGCGGCTGGGCGTGGCCGAGCTGGTGCTGCAGGACATCGACGCGGAGCGGCTCGAAGTCGTCGGCGGGCTCGCCGGGCGGATGCTCGCGCGCGACGGCTTCGGCGGCGAGCTGACGCTGACGGAGGATCTCGACCGAGCCGTCGACGGGGCCGACTTCGTGCTCGTGCAGATCCGTGTCGGCGGACAGAAGGCGCGGCTCTCCGACGAGACCGTGCCGCTCGCCTGCGGCTGCGTGGGCCAGGAGACGACCGGCGCCGGCGGGCTCGCCAAGGCGCTGCGGACCGTGCCCGTGGTGCTGGAGATTGCGGACCGCGTCCGCGAGCTGTCTGCCGCCGGCGCCTGGATCGTCGACTTCACGAACCCGGTCGGGATCGTCACACGGGCGCTCCTCGACGCCGGCCACCGGGCGGTCGGCCTGTGCAACGTCGCGATCGGCTTCCAGCGCTCGATCGCCCGCATGCTCGACGTCGAGCCCGGGCGCGTGCTCGTCGACCAGGTCGGACTGAACCACCTGACGTGGGTGCGCGCGGTGCACGTGGACGGCGCGGACGTGCTCCCGGAGCTGATCGCGAACCACGGCGACGAGCTGGCCGGCGACGCCGGCGGCCTCCCGCGCGAGCTCCTCGAAGAGCTCGGAGCGGTTCCGTCCTACTACCTGCGCTACTTCTACGCGCACGACAACGTGCTCGCCGAGCAGCGGCAGGGCGTTCCGCGCGCCCAGCGGGTGGCCGAGATCGAGGCGGAGCTCCTGGAGCTGTACCGCGACCCGGGCCTGGCCGAGAAGCCCGCGCTCCTCGAACGAGCGGGGCGGCGCGTACTACAGCGAGGCCGCTGTCGGGCTCGTGGCGTCGCTCACGGCCGGTGAACGGCGAGGCCCACGAGGTGGACATCCGGAACGAAGGCACGCTCCGCGGGCTCGCGGACGACGACGTGGTCGAGGTTCCCGCGCGTGTCTACCCGGACCGGATCGAGCCGATCGAGCAGGCTCCGCTCGCTCCCGAGCTACTCGGGCTGGTCCAGCACGTCGCCGCCTACGAGCGGCTGGCGGTCGACGCCGCGCTCTCCGGGGACCCGGCCGACGTTCGCAAGGCGCTGCTCGCGCATCCGCTGATCGGGCAATGGGATACGGCGAAGGAGCTGGCCGGGCTGCTACGCGCGGCGAGCGAGGCGCACGTATGAGCGGAGCCGCCCTGCTCGCGGTCGACGGCGGCGCGACGAAGACGGACCTCGCGCTCGTCGCGGCGGACGGCAGCCTGCTCGCGTTGGAACGAGGCCCGCTGAGCTCCCCGCACTACGTCGGAGTCGAAGGGTCGCTGGACGTGCTCGGCGGCCTCCTCGACCGAGCCGGCGCGGATGCGGGCATCGCCACGGACGACGGGCCGGTCACGGAGCTCGCCCAGCTGCTGATGGCTGGCCTCGACCTCCCGTCCGAAGTGGACGACTTCCATACGGCCGTCGACGCCCGCGGCTGGTCGGCGAAGTCGATCGTCGACAACGACACGTTCGCGATCCTCCGAGCCGGCACGGAGCAGGGCTGGGGCGTGGCCGTCGTCTGCGGCACCGGGATCAACTGCGTCGGAATCGCGCCCGACGGCCGTCACGCGCGCTTTCCGGCCCTGGGCGCGATCACGGGCGACTGGGGCGGCGGCTACGACGTCGGTCTCGCCGCGGTCTCGGCCGCCGCGCGGAGCGAGGACGGGCGCGGAGCGAGGACGACGCTCGAGCAGGCCGTCCCCGCCTACTTCGGGCTTTCCACCCCGACCGAGCTGGCCGAGGCCATCCATCGCGGTCGAATCCGAACAGAAGCGGCTCGGCGAGCTCCCGCCGGTCGTGTTTGCCGAGGCAGCGCACGACGAGATCGCCTCGGAGATCGTCGCGCGACTCGCGGACGAGGTCGTGGCGCTGGCCCGCGTCGCCCTCGAGCGACTCGACCTCACCGCGACCCCGGTCGAGGTCCTCCTCGGCGGCGGGCTCCTCCGCGGCAACGGCACGCTCGAGGCCGCGATCGAGTCCCGGCTCCGCGCCGTCGGCGCAGAGATCACCGTCCACAACACCGAGTCGCCCCCGATCGTCGGCGCCGTTCTCCTCGGTCTCGACGAGCTCGGAGCGGGCCCCGAAGCCCAGTCGCGGGCCCGCACCGAGCTGGGCGAAGCCGTCGCAGCGTTGGAAGGACGAGATGGCTGACGTCCGTTTCGAGCAGGTCAGCAAGATCTACCCGGGCAACGAGGAGCCCGCCGTCGACGCGCTCGACCTCCACATCACCGACGGCGAGCTGATGGTGCTCGTCGGTCCGTCCGGGTCGGGAAAGACGACCGCCCTGCGGATGCTCGCCGGCCTCGAGGAGCCCGACGCCGGCGCGATCTACATCGGCGAGCGCGACGTCACCTACGTCCAGCCGAAGAAGCGCGACGTCTCGATGGTCTTCCAGAACTACGCGCTCTACCCGTACATGACCGTGGCCCAGAACATCGGCTTCCCGCTGAAGATCGCGAAGGTCGACAAGAAAGCGGCGCGAGACGCGCGTGCGAGAGGTTGCCGCGATGCTCGGACTGTCCCCGCTCCTCGAGCGGCGGCCCGGCCAGCTGTCCGGAGGCGAGCGCCAGCGCGTGGCGATGGGGCGCGCGATCGTGCGCGTCCCGAGTGTGTTCCTGATGGACGAGCCGCTCTCGAACCTCGACGCGAAGCTCCGCGTCCAGATGCGCGCCGACGTGGCCGCGCTGCAGGCGGACTTCGCCGTGACGACGGTCTACGTCACGCACGACCAGTCCGAGGCGATGACGCTCGGGCACCGGGTCGCCGTGCTCCGCGACGGAAGGCTGCAGCAGTGCGGGAGCCCGCGCGAGCTCTACGACCGGCCGGTCAACACGTTCGTCGCCGGCTTCATCGGCTCGCCGGCGATGAACCTCTGCGACGTGCAGCTGGGCTCGAACGGCTCGATCTCGCTCGGCGGCACCGAGGTCGAGATCGACGAGGCGCTGTCGAGAGCGGCGCGGTCGAACGGACGGAGCGGGCTCGTCCTCGGCCTGCGGCCGGAGGCGCTCGAGCTCGGAGACACCGGGCTGCCCGCGCGGGTCGAGGTCGTCGAGGAGCTCGGCGCGGACGCCTACGTCTTCTGCTCGACGGAGCTGGGCGACGAAAGTGTCCGGCTGGTCGCCCGCACCGAGGCGCGCGCAGTCCCGGCCCGCGGAGAGCGGGTCTCGTTGAGCCCGCGCCCGAACGAGGCGCACCTCTTCGACGGGGAAACCGGCCAGCGCCTGGAGGCCTCGTGACGCTCGATGCGCCCGGCTCGGTCTTCCTCGCGGAGATCCGGGAGCAGCCGGACGCGCTCCGGCGCCTGCTCGAGCACCGAGACGAGTACGAGGAGGTCGCGCGCGAGGCCGCAGCGCGCGAGCCGCACGTCGTCCGCCTCGTCGGCCACGGATCGTCGGACAACGCCGCGTCCTACGGCGTCTATGCATTCGGGCTCCAGGCCGCCTGGACGGCGCTCCGCGACTCGATCTCGCTGTCGGTCTACTACGGCGCGCAGCTCGACCTGCAGCGCTCGATCGTCATCGGCCTCTCGCAGTCGGGCCGGACGCCCGACGTCGTCACGTACGTGGCTCGGGCGCGAGAGCTGGGCGCCTTCACAGTCGCCGTGACGAACGAGATCGGCTCCGAGCTCGCGCTCGCCGCGGACGCGACGTTGCCGCTCGCCGCGGGCTCCGAGAACGCAGTCGCTGCCTCGAAGACGTACACGAACCAGATCGCCGCGCTCCTCCTGCTCGCGGGCGCAGTCTCCGGCCGGGGCGCGGAGGTCGCAGCGGGCATCGAGCAGACCGCGACCCTGATGGAGGACGCTCTGCCGGGCATCGAGCACGCCGTCGACGCGGTCGCGACCGCGTTCGCCTACGTCGGCCGCATGTACGTGATCGGGCGCGGGATCGAGTTCGCCACCGCGCGGGAGGTGGCGCTGAAGCTGACCGAGACGTGCAGGGTCGCCGCCGAGCCACTGACCTCGACCGATCTCGCGCACGGGCCGATCGCCGCACTCGATCCGCTGTTCCCCGTCTGGACGATCGCCTCGCGCGACGAGACCCTGCCTGCTGCGATCGACGCGGCCAGGCGCGCCCGGGCGACCGGTGCGACGCTCGTCGCGAGCGGGAACGCTGCTTCCGAGATCGAGGGCGCCGCCTACACGCTCCCGGTCCCGGAGCCGCCCCTCCCACTGCTCGCGCCGCTCCTCTCGGTCGTGCCGGGCCAGCTCTTCGCGGCGGCCCTGGCGCTGGCTCGCGGCCTCGACTCGGACAGCCCCGAAGGCCTGACGAAGGTCACGCTGGCGCAGTAGTGCGCGTCGCGCTCACCTTCGACACGGAGTTCCCGGGTCGGCCGACGACGCCCGGCGCGGAGGGCCGCATCCTCGAGACGCTCGCCGGGGCCGGGATCCGTGCGACCTTCTTCCTCCAGGGCCGCTGGACGCGGGCAAACCCGGAGATCGCCCGGAGCATCGTCGAGGCCGGCCATCTGATCGGCAACCACTCGAACTTTCACGCTCCGATGGACTCCTTCACCGACGACGGGCTGCGGCGGGACATCCGGCGGGCCGAGGAGACGATCCTCGAGATCACGGGCGTCGATCCGAAGCCCTGGTTCCGCTGCCCCTTCGGGTCGGGCATGGACGACCCGCGCGTGCTCGCCGCGATCGAGGAGCTCGGCTACCGCCACGTCGGCTGGGACGTCGATCCCTTCGACTGGGAGGCAGGGCGAACGGTCGACGAGCTCGTCGAGCGTGTCGTGCCCGGCGAGGGGATCGTGCTGCTCCACGCCTGGCCGGCGGTCACGGCCGAAGGTCTCGGTCGCGTGATCGCCGGCCTCGAGGATCGCGGCGCGGAGTTCTTCGCCGTCGACGAGCTCTAGCTCGCGGCTGCGGCTCGCAGTGCGGGCGTGCAGGTCGAGCGGCCCTGCTTCTCGAGGTACTGCTGGTGGTAGTCCTCGGCCTCGTAGAAGGTCTGCGCGGGCTCGATCTGGGTCACGACCTGGCTCTTGTGCCGCGTCTGCTCCTCGGCCTTCGACCGGGTCGCGGTCTCCTGCTGCTCGCCGTCGTGGAAGAAGATCGCCGAGCGGTACTGGTCGCCGACGTCCCATCCCTGACGGTTGAGCTGGGTCGGGTCGTGCTTGCCCCAGAAGACCCGGAGCAGGTCGTCGTAGCTCAGCCGCTCGTCGTCGTAGGTGACCTCGACCACCTCGGCGTGGCCCGTCGTGTGCGAGCACACGTCGCGGTAGGTCGGGTTCTCCGTGTGGCCGCCCGTGTAACCGACGCGGGTGTTCGTGACTCCGTCGAGCTGCCTGAACGCAGCCTCGACGCCCCAGAAGCAGCCGGCGCCGAACGTTGCCTTTCTCTCCACTACTCCTCCTCCAGTTTCAGAGCCGCAGAGTTGATGCAGTACCTGACCCCGGTCGGGTGGGGCCCGTCCGGGAACACGTGGCCGAGATGGCCACCGCAGTTCGAGCACAGGACCTCCGTGCGGATCATCCCGAAGGTCACGTCGCTCTCTTCGTCGACCGCGTCCTCGCTCGCCGGCGCGTAGAACGCCGGCCAGCCGCAGCCCGAGTCGTACTTCGTGTCGGACACGAAGAGCTCGGCCCCGCAGCCGGCGCAGTGGTACGTGCCGGGCTCGAAGACGTGGTCGTACTCACCTGTGAACGGCCGCTCCGTGCCCTTCTCGCGCAGCACGTGGTACTGCTCGGGCGAGAGCTCGGCGCGCCATTCCTGATCTGTTTTCTTGATCTTGGTCATCACCTCATTCAACGTCCCCCGGCTCGAAAAGTTCCCGGCCATGAAAGTTCCCACTTGACAAGACCGAGGCCGGTCTATGTGAAGGTGCGTTCGTCAAGTCCTGCAGGCCTTCGGGTCGGCGGGACTTGGCACATGTAGGGCCTTTTTAGTTGCAGATCGCAGCCATCTCGACGGGCTGCGGCATCGCCTGCTCGGCGGCTGCCTTCACGCCCTCGCTGAACGTCGGGAACACGTGGTGCATCGCGGCGAGGTCGTCGACCGTCGCGCCCAGGCGCAGCCCAAGTGAGAACCCCTGGACGATCTCGCCCGCGTTCGGGGCGACGACGTGCAGGCCGAGAACGCGCCGCGTGCCCGTCTCGTAGACGATCTTGTAGAGCCCGCGCTTCTGCTCCTTGTACGACGAGCGCTGGACGTACTTGATGTCGTGCGTGACCGTCTCATGGTCGATGCCCTGGTCGCGCGCCTCGCGTTCGGTGAGGCCGACTCCGGCGAGCTCGGGCTCGGTGAAGATCGAGGTCGGCAGGACCGAGTAGTCCGCGGTGCGGTCGCTGAGCCCGAACATGTCGTCGACCGCGATCCGCGCCTGATACTGGGCGATCGGGGTGAACTGGTAGCGGCCGGTCACGTCGCCGACGGCCCAGACGCCGTCGACCGAGGTGCGCATGCGGCTCGTCGACGAGGATCCCCGCGCGGTCGCGCTCGATGCCGAGGTCGTCGAGACGGAGCGCCTCGACGTTCGGCGCGCGCCCGGAGGCAAGGAGCAGGCTGGCGACTCGCCGTTCCTGCGAGCCGACCGAAGCAACGATCTCCTTTCCGTCGCGCCGGACGCGCTCGAGCTTCGACGAGACGAGGATCTCGATCCCGTCGTCCTCGAGCGCGGCGTGGAGCACGGCGGAGGCGTCCTCGTCGGAGCGCGGGGAGATCCGGTCGGCTCCCTGCACGATCGTCACGCGCGTCCCGAAGCGGGCGAAGATCTGGGCGAACTCGAGCCCGACCGGCCCGCCGCCGACGACGAGCATCGACTCCGGGAGCTCCGTCAGTTCGAGCGCGGAGACATGGTCGATCCAGTCCACGTCGCCGATCCCCTCGATCGGCGGCACGGCCGTTCGCGAGCCGGTTGCGATCAGGACCCGCTCCGAGCTCAGCTCCTCGCCCGCCGACACGCACCGTGCCCGCGTCCGACGAGCTCGGCCTCGCCGTGCGTAGGTGTCGAAGCCCGCGCCGCGCAGGTCCTCCGTCCACTTCGCGTCGCCTTTCTTCAGCGTGTCCTTGCGCGCCTTCACCCGCGCGAGGTCGATCCGCCCCGGCCCGACCTCGATCCCGAGCTTGCCGGCCAGCACGTTGATGTCGTGCATGAGCTCCGCGACGACGAGGTAGGCCTTCGTGGGCTTGCAGGCGACGTTCGGGCAGCTGCCGCCCCAGCGGGTGCTCTCGACGAGCGCGACGCTCGCGTCGCAGAGCTGCGCCGCCTTGGCCGCTCCGTCGCGGGCCGCCGAGCCGGAGCCGAGCACGATCAGGTCGTAGTGAGTCACTCGAGCACCTCCTGGGTCAGGCTTTCGGGCATGTCGAGGGCGATCGCGGCCTGGATCAGGCCCAGGTGCGAGAACGCCTGCGGAAAGTTTCCGAGCAGCTCGCCGGACGACGGATCGATCTCTTCGGCAAGCAGCCCGACGTCGTTGCAGTGCGAGACGAGCCGCTCGAAGAGCTCGCGCCCCTGCTCCTCCTCGCCGCCTCGCGCCAGACACTCCGCGAGCCAGAACGAGCAGATGAGGAACGCGCCCTCGTCTCCGCCGACGCCGTCCATGCCGTCCGTCAGGTAGCGCCGCACGAAGCCGTCCTCCGCCAGCTCGGTCGACACGAGCTCGATCGTCGCCTTCGCACGCGGGTCGTCGAACTCCACGAATCCGACGATCGGGATCAGGAGATTCGCCGCGTCCGCCCGCCCGTCGTCGCCGAAGTACTGACGGAACGCGTTCGTCTCCGGGTCGACGCCGCGCTCGTCGACCGCCTCGCGAATCGCCTTGCACGCCTTCTTCCAGGCATCGACGTCGCCGTCGCGCTCGTCGGCCTCGGCGATCCGCGCCAGCCGGTCGAGCGCGACCCAGGCCATGACCTTGGACGAGACGAAGTGCCTGAGCTCGCCGCGGATCTCCCAGATCCCGCTGTCCGGCTGCTCCCAGCGCTCGATCACGGCGTCGCCGACCCGGCACAGGAAGTCCCAGAAGACGTCGTCGATCTCGCCGCCGTTGCGCCTGTAGTGCCAGGCCGCGTCCAGCACTTCTCCGTAGACGTCGAGCTGGAACTGCGACGCCGCCCCGTTCCCGACCCGCACGGGCCGCGACCCGCGGTACCCGTCGAGATGATCGAGCTCGACCTCCGGCAGGAAGCGCTCCCCGCCGGCGCCGTACATGATCTGGAGCTCCTTCGCGCTCCCGGCCGTCGTGCGCTTCAGCCAGGTGACGTAGTCGTGCGCCTCGTCCTTGTAGCCGAGCATGAAAAGGGCATTGACCGTGAGCGCTGAGTCGCGGAGCCAGGAGTAGCGGTAGTCCCAGTTGCGCTCGCCGCCGATCTCCTCCGGGAGCGACGTGGTCGCCGCGGCCACGATCGCTCCCGTCGGCGAGTTCGTCAGCCCTTTGAGGACGAGGCCGCTTCGAAGCACTTCTTCCCGGTACGGCCCTGCGTATCCGCAGCGCTCGGCCCACGCCTGCCAGTAGCCGATCGTGCCGTCGAGCTCGCCGAGGATCAGCTCACGCGGTTGGCGCTCGGCCTTCAGCTCCTGCGGCAGGCACCACGTCAGGGCGACGAGGGCGTCGTCGCCCTCGGTCAGCGTGCGTGCAGCCTCGCAAGCCGAGACCTCCGCCGTGCCGATCGGAAGCTCGGTCTGGAGAACGAGCGCGTCAGGGCCGCCATAGGCGATCGCCAGGTCGTCCTCGACGAGCTCCACGCGCGGCTCGGTCAGCCCGTAGTCGAACCGCGGCTCGAAGCGTGCCTTCACGGCGACCTCTCCCGACTCGCATTGCACGCGCCGGATCAGCCGGTGGTCCGGGTGGCCCTCCTCGACCCGCACGACGAGCGCGTCCGTGAGCGTGATCACGCCGTTCGCGGTCTCGAACCTCGTCTCGAGCACATTCGTGTTCGGGAGGTAGCGCCGGGTCGCTTCGTAGTCGTCTGCCGGGGCGATGCGGAAGAAGCCGCCCCTCTCCCAGTCGAGGAGCCGGGCGAAGACGGGCCGCGCCTCGAAGCGGTGGAACGCGCACCAGTCGATGGAGCCGTCGCGCGAGACGAGCGCTCCCGAGTGGCAGTCCGAGAGCAGCGCGTAGTCCGAGATCGGCGGATACGGGTCGGCCATGGACGTCAGTCTTCCTCAACCGAGCGACGGGGCAAACCGCAAGGAACCCGTCCGGCGCGGCATCTATCCGACGAGCCGGGTGACTCGGCGAGCGTGCCGGAAGGCGCAGATGCGGCACTGGCAGCTTCTGGTTTCCGTCGAGTCGCTCGGCTCGTACCATTGTCGGCATGCGTGCGATGCCGGCGTGTCTATCCCGTCGGCGGCAGGCTCGCGGACCGGTCTCGCCGTCAGCTCGGCGAACGAGTCGCTGACGATTCGATAGCCAGGGTCGCCACCACGCGCCTACCCGCTGAGCTGTAGACGACGTCGACGTTGTCGTTCTGCCGATACGTGCCTGCGATCCCGAGGAAGAGCGACAACCAGCGCCAGAAGCCGAGACGGCCTTCCTTCGCCAGCGGCCGCTCGAAGACGAGCGTCCGGCCCTCGACCCGGAAGTCGTTTCCGGGCCGCTGGGGCACGCCGTTGAGGAAGACTTCGTACGGCTCGGAGACCTCCGGCGGCAGCTCCACGACCGAGCGTTCAGCCATGCGGCACGCGTCTCAATGTGGCCGCCTCCCAGGCACCCTCTTAGAATGCCAGCGCCTGTGCGCCGCAAGCTCTTCTTCGCCTGTCTGAGCCTCATCGGGGCGGCGCTCGTACTCGCCGGCGCAGCGTTCGCCGGCAACGGGGGCGTCGGGCCGCCGGCGGAGACCCCGCAGGCAGACCGCATCCAGGACATCTACTGGGTGCTCCTGGGCGTCACGGGAGTGATCTTCGTCCTCGTCGAAGGCGCGCTGATCCTCTTCATCGTCCGCTTCCGCAATGCCGGCCGCCCGCGGGAGGCGGAAGGCCCGCAGATCCGCGGCCACACGCGCCTCGAGCTCCTCTGGACGGCGATCCCCGTGCTGATCCTCGCCGGGATCATCACGTTCGTCTTCTACAAGCTGCCGGGGATCAAGGACGTGCCGGCCGCGACGGCGCAGGGCTCGAAGCTGACCGTGAACGTCGAGGGCCGGCAGTTCTACTGGCGCTACCGGTATCCGAACGGCGCGGTGTCGATCAACGAGCTCCGGCTCCCGGTCGGCAGGCCCGTCGAGCTCGTGATCACGGCGCCCGACTACGACGTGAACCACAGCTGGTGGGTCCCGACCCTCGCCGGAAAGATGGACGCGATCCCGGGCAAGGTGAACCACCTGAGCTTCGTCACGCCGAGCGAGCCGGGCGTGTTCGTCGGACAATGCGCGGAGTTCTGCGGGATCCAGCACGCGATGATGCTGACCCGCGTCCGGGTGGTCCAGGGCAGCGAGTACCAGAGCTGGCTCACCACCCAGCTGAAGATCAATGAGGACATCGGCCGGATGACCTTCGAGGGCGCCTGCGCCCCGTGCCACGCCCTGAACGGCGAAGGCCTGATCGGCCCGTCGCTGCAGGGGAACTCGACGCTGGCCGATCCGGAGCGCCTGAAGGACCTGCTCGAGAACGGCAAGGGCAAGATGCCTCCGGTCGGCAAGGGCTGGACGCCGCACGAGCTCGCCGAGCTGACCGCGTACCTGAAGAAGGGATTCGCCGGTGGCAGCTAGGGCCGAGACGCCCACCTACCAGGTCCCCTGGTACCGCGGCCGGGTCGCCAGCTGGATCACGACCGTCGACCACAAGCGGATCGGGATCCTCTACCTCGTCACGTGCCTGGTCTTCTTCGGCGCCGGCGGAATCCTCGCGCTGCTCATGCGCACGCAGCTGGCGCAGCCGAACGAGAGCTTCCTGACGAAGGACTCGTACAACGAGGTGATGACCATCCACGGCGTGACGATGGTCTTCCTCGTCGTCGTGCCGATCCTGGCCGGCTTCGGGAACTACCTGGTGCCGCTGATGATCGGCGCGCGCGACGTGGCGTTCCCGCGTCTGAACGCGCTCTCGTACTGGCTGTTCCTGTTCGGCGGGCTCGTCCTCTTCTCCAGCTTCTTCGCCGCGGGCGGGGCGGCCAAGACCGGCTGGACGATCTATCCGCCGCTCTCCGAGCAATCGCAAGGACGTCGGGATCGACCTGCTGATCCTCTCGTTGCACATCCTCTCGGTGTCGTCGCTCGTCGGTGCGATCAACTTCGTCGTCACCATCCACCGGCTGCGCGCCCCGGGAATGACCTGGATGCGCGTTCCGCTCTTCGTGTGGTCGATCGACGTCTACGCGGCGCTCCTGATCGTCGTGCTGCCCGCGCTCTCGGCCGGCCTGACGATGCTCCTCCTCGACCGCCAGGCCGGGACGCACTTCTTCGATCCGGCGCAGGGCGGGAATCCCGTCCTCTTCCAGCATGTCTTCTGGTTCTTCGGGCACCCCGAGGTGTACGTGATGATCCTCCCGGTGATGGGGATCATCTCGGAGATCATCCCCGTCTTCGCCCGCAAGCCGATCTTCGGGTACACGGCGATCGCCTTCTCGACGGTCGCGATCGGCTTCTACTCGCTGCTCGTGTGGGCCCACCACATGTTCACGGTCGGGCTCGCGACGCCGCTCCTCGGGTTCTTCATGATCTCGTCGATGATCATCGCGGTGCCGACGGGGATCAAGATCCTCAACTGGCTCGCCACGACCTGGCGCGGGAACCTGATCTTCGACACGCCGATGCTGTTCGCACTGGGGTTCATCGCGCTGTTCACGATCGGAGGCCTGTCGGGGATCTTCCTCGCCGCGTTCCCGTTCGACTGGCAGGCGCAGGACTCGTACTTCGTCGTCGCGCACCTGCACTACGTGCTCTTCGGCGGGTCGATGTTCGGGATCTTCGGCGGGCTCTACTACTGGTGGCCGAAGATGTTCGGACGCGTGCTCGACGAGACGCTCGGGAAATGGCACTTCTGGCTGCTGTTCATCGGCTTCAACCTGGCGTTCTTCCCGCAGCACCTGCTCGGCCTCCAGGGGATGCCGCGGCGGATCTACACGTACTCCCACCACTCGTGGGAGGTGTCCAACCTGATCTCGACGATCGGCGCCTACGTGATGGCGGCAGCGATACTCGTGTTCGTGATCAACGTGCTCTGGACGCGGAAGCGCGCCGGCGTGCGGGCCGGGAACGACCCGTGGCTCGGCGACACGCTCGAGTGGTACACGACCTCGCCTCCGCCTCCGCACAATTTCGACAAGGTTCCCTACGTGACGAGCGCGCGTCCCTTGCGTGACCTGCGCCGCCGGCTCGCGGAGAGGCGCGTATGAGGCCGAGCTTCTGGCTTCGGCTGACCGCAGTGCTCGGCGCGGCCGGGACCCTCGTCGCGGTGATCTCCGGGTCGGCGAGCCTCGGCGCGGGGCACCGGGTGCTCGCCGCGCTGGCGCTTCCACCGCTGGCTGCCGTGGTTGCGGCTGCTTGGGTCGAGCATCGGCGGCTGCTGTACCCGTCGCTGGCCGCCCTCGTGCTGTTCGGGCTCGCGGCAGCGGTCACGGCGCCGGGGCTCCATCTCGCGCTGGCCGCGCTCGCGTTCACGGCCGCAGTCGTGTCGGCCGCGGCCACGTTCAGGGGCGAAGCCGTGGCGCCCGGCTCGATTCGCGACTACGTCACGCTGACGAAACCGCGGATCATGTCCCTGCTCCTCCTGACCGGCCTCTGCGGGATGGTCGTCGGGGCCGAGGGGCTGCCTCGCGGCCTGGCTCGTCGCGGCGACGATGGGCGGCCTCGCGCTCGCATGCGGCGGGGCGAGCGCGCTCAACCACGTGCTGGACGCGGACATCGACAGGCTGATGGGCAAGCGCACGCGCTCGCGCCCGGTGGCCGCGGGGCGGGTGCCGGCGCCGTACGCGCTCGAGTTCGGGCTCGCGCTGTCGGCGCTCTCGTTCGTGCTCCTCGCCGGCGTCGTGAACACGCTGACCGCGGTGCTCGCGCTCGTCGGGAACCTCTTCTACGTCCTCGTCTACACGCGCTACCTGAAGCGATCGACGCCGCAGAACATCGTCATCGGCGGCGCGGCCGGAGCGGTCCCGCCGCTCGTCGGCTGGGCGGCCGCGACCGGGAACCTGACGTTGCCCGCGCTCGTCCTGTTCGCCGTCGTCTTCCTCTGGACGCCGCCGCACTTCTGGGCGCTCGCGCTGCTGATCAAGCGCGACTACGCGGCCGCCGGCGTGCCGATGCTGCCGGTCGTGCGCGGAGAGCGCGAGACCGCGCGGCAGATCGTCCTCTACACGTTCGGGCTCGTCGCGTTCACGCTCGCACCGGCTCTCTGGGGCAGTTCGGGCTCGTCTACCTCGTCTCCGCCGCGGCGCTCGGGGCCTCGTTCCTCTGGCTCGCGTGGAGGCTCAAGCGCGAGCGGACCCCGCGCCGCGCCGCGCTCCTCTTCCACTACTCGCTCGCCTACCTCGCGCTGCTGTTCGTGGCGATGGCGGTCGACTCGGTGCTCGCGTGAGCGACTACCCGCCGGAGCCCACCACCCCGCCGCGGGAGCCGACCGCGTCCGAGGGCGCGAGCAACACGCTCTTCGGGCTCGGGCTGTTCGCGATCGCGCTGCTCCTCTTCGGAGGAACGGTGGCGGTCGGGTTCATCTACCTGGCGCTCGATTAGTCCCAGCGCTCGAGCAGGTCGCGCACCTCTTCGACGCCGGCCTCCCAGATGCGGAGCATGTCCTCGTCGGAGTGCGCGTACGCCCCGCCGAAGGAACCGTCGCCGACGCGCTTGCGGAACTCCACCGGATCGTGGATCGAGGTCGACGACGTCCGGCTTCTTCTCGTCCGGCAGCTCGACGCCCGGGAGCCTCGTCCACGGGAAGTTCTCCATCCAGGACGCATGCGAGCCGTCCGGGTCGACCGAGCGCACGACGTCCATCACGCGCGGGCTGTCCCACCAGTCGTGGTAGCGGACGCGGTCTCGGGATGGGCCGCGCCCCACTGCGCCGCGGCCGAGCGCGCCGGCGTGTTCCCGCCGTGGCCGTTGACGATCAGGATGCGCCGAAAGCCCTGGCCCGAAAGCGAGTCGAGGAGGTCCGTGACGACCGCGAGGAAGGTCTCGATCCGCAGCGTCGGGCTCCCCGGGTACGCGGCGAAGCGCGGTGTCAGCCCGTAGGGGAGCACCGGGAGGACGGGAACGCCGAGCGGCTCGGCCGCCTCGACGGACACGCGCTCGGCCAGGATGCAGTCGGTGCCGAGCGAGAGGTACGCGTGCTGCTCCGTCGAGGCGATCGGGAGCACGATCCGGTCGTCGCGGCTCAGGTAGTCCTCGAGCTGCATCCAGTTAAGGTCGTGCACCCTCATGGCAGCAGCCGAGCCTAGCGGGATCTTCCTCGCGAAACCGCCGGACGCTCCGGACGGGAAGCGCCTTGCCGTCAAAGACCTGTTCGACACGGCCGGGCTGACGACGACCTACGGCTCGATCGTCTATTCGGACCACGTCCCCGAGCGCAGCGCGGAGGCCGTGACGCGGCTCGAGGCCGCGGGCTACGCGAACGTCGGCAAGACGAACCTGCACGAGTTCGCGTACGGGATCACGTCCGTCAACCCGCACTACGGGACGGTTCCGAACCCGGCGTTCCCCGGACGGATGGCCGGAGGCTCGAGCGGCGGCTCGGCGGCCGCGCTGGCGGCGGGGCTCGCGGACTACGCGCTCGGGACGGACTCCGGCGGTTCGATCCGGATCCCGGCTGCATGTTGCGGGACGGTCGGCTTCAAGCCGACGTACGGCCTCGTCTCGCTGGACGGTGTCTTCCCGCTGGCGCCGAGCTTCGATCACGCCGGCCCGATGGCACGCACGGTCGCCGAGTGCGCCGAGCTGATGGAGGTGCTCGCCGACGGCTTCGAGCCGGAGACGCTCGACTCCCTCGACGACCTCGACGTGGGGCTCGCCTGGGTCGACCGCGCGCAGCCTCTGGTCGGCGCGCGCGTGCGCGAGGCGGCCGGGCTCTTCCCACGGCTGCGGGAGGTCGACTTCCCGCTCGCCGAGAAGATCGGCCCGGTCTTCATGCGCGAGGTGGCGGGCGTCCACCGAGACCTCTTCGCCGAGTTCGCGGACTCCTACGGCGAGAACGTGCGGGTCAAGGTCGAGCTCTGCCTCGCGGTGGGCGACGGCGAGTACGAGGCCGGGCTGCGCGCACGCGAGGAGCTCCGAGAGCGGGCCGAGAGCGCAATGGAAGGCCTCGACCTGCTCCTCACGCCCACGCTCGGCTTCGTCGCGCCGAAGCTCCCGGTCGACGACCTCGAGATCCGTGCGGACACGATCCGCTTCACGTATCCGTTCAACGCGCTCGGGTGGCCCGCGCTCGCGCTCCCATGTGGCCCGGCGGAGGACGGCGTCGCCGCTTCGCTGCAGATCGTGGGCCGACCGGGGGCCGACGCGCTCGTCCTGGCAGCCGGCGCGCGGGTGGAGTCACTCCGCTAGCAGCTCGCCGGGTCGAGCTCGATCCTGATCGGGGCGGCCGGAGACCAGCGCCCATCCCGGACGGTGCGCGAGAACGGTCGGAACACGAGGCTCGTCTGCGCTCTGGACGTTCAGGCGGAAATTCCGGAGGCCTCCGCCGGGAACATTGTCCGGGTTCGCCCGAAGCGTGAACGTGCCGTCGGTCCCGGAGCGGCCCGACGCGATCGCCGCCTTCGAGTACGTGCTTCCCGTGAGGAACGCGTCGATCCGGGCCCGCGTCGGTCGGCAGCTCTCGCCGAGCACGGTTCCCCGCACGAGCACGGGAGCGTCGGTGTCGAACGCGGCCGACGTCGGGCGACACGTAGTCGAGACCGAGCACGGCCAGCTGGAAGCCGGCAGGCGTGCCGTCGGGGTTCACGCCGCGGAACACGATCGGCCGGTAGCTGCTCCGGTCGAGCCCGATCCGCAGCTGCAGGCCGCCGCCCTTCTCGAGCTGCACCCAGTAGACGGGCCGGCCGCGCCACGTGCCCTCGCCGACCTGCTTCGCCCGGCCCTGACGAAGCGCCGTCCGGTAGAAGGCGGCCTGGTCGAGGAAGCCTGGGAACGTGGTGAACTCGTCTTCGGTCGCCCGGGTCGTGAAGTCGCTCACGACCTGGCCCTCGTCTCGGGTGACGACCCGCAGGAGGTGCCTGCCCGGCTCGTAGTAGCTCTCGGACGTGATCGACTCCGCGCCCGGCGAGTCGAGCCTGGCCGTGAGGTGGACGACCGGCCCGCCGGCCGGGATCGCCGCGAGCGCGCGCCCGAGGACCGAGCCGTCTCCCCCGCCGCGGTCCCACGGCGAAGCGAGGACCAGCGCGAAGAGCGCGACGGCGACCGTTGCGACCGCGAGCATGGCGCGGATCGGCCTCAGGTGCCTGGGCGCCTCCGTCTCCGCGACACCGTCGGCGATCGCCAGCAGCTCCGGCTCGTCTCGCAGCAGCTCCAGGACCTCACGGTCTCGCACGCTCATGGCTCGATCCCCCTTTCGCTCAGCTCGGCGCGCAGCCGCTCGAGAGCGCGCACGAATCTCATCTTGGCGGCGGCCTCCGTCAGGCCGACCTCGGCTCCGATCTCGGCGAACGTCAGGCCGCGGACGAGCTTCAGCAGCACGACCTGGGCCTGCCCTCCGGGCAGCGCGGCGATCGCGTCGCGGATCGCTCCGGCGACCGGCTCGTACTCGGAGGAGCCGCGCACCGGGAGCAGCCCGGCGAGCCGGCGCTCGCGGCTGCGGCGGCGGGCTTCGTCGGCGAACCGGCGCCTGGCGACCGTGTACAGCCACGCGAGGACGGGTGGATCGCCCGGCCGCTCCTCGGGCAGGGCCGCCGCGGCGGCGGCGAAGACGTCCTGGGTCAGCTCCTCGGCGCGATGCGGGTCGCCCAGCCGCCTGCCGGAAGTATCCGTAGACATGGCCGTAATGGCGACGAAACGCGCCCTCGGCAACTCCGTTCACATCCTCTTTCTCGTTCAGAACGTCAGAACGTAACGCTCAGCCGGCAGCGCGCTGGGCCGC
Source organism: uncultured Actinomycetes bacterium (assembly GCA_963790695.1). Lineage (GTDB taxonomy): Bacteria > Actinomycetota > Thermoleophilia > Gaiellales > Gaiellaceae > VAXT01. The sequence goes on from CAWBPX010000007.1 coordinate 63,846, forward strand.
GGCCTCGTACACGCGGTCGCGACCGAACTCGTCGAGCTCGGCGGAGAGCAGGTCGCTCCCGCTCAGGCGCTCGACCGGAGTCGGGCATTCCCTGCCGTCGATCTCGACCTGCTCGAGGCTGTCGGCCTCGTGGTGCTCGAGCTCGACGTCGCGGTCGAGCCGCGACCTGAGCCAGCCTGCGAGCAGCGTCGCCTCGGCGAGCGGCCCCCGCACTGCGAGCTTGTCGAATCTCGGCGATCTCCGGCCAGAGGCCCGCGAGCTCGCGGCGCCAGGGCTCGGTTCGGCGCCACGCGATGTCCGAAACCGCCGTGCTCTCGAAGGGCAGCTCCGCGTAGGCGTCGGGCACGTCGGGCCACTCCCGCGAGTCGCCGATGAAGCGGTCGCAGACCTCGATCAGCTCGTCGGCCTCGGGCTCTCCGAACGGCGGTCGCCCGCGCCAGCGCAGAAAGACGGGCAGCCCGGGCACGAGGAGCGGGTTGACGATGCTCGCGGCGGCGCGGGTGCTCAGGCCGCGGAGGCGGAGCGAGACGACCTCGGCGGCGATGTGCCGGCGCTGCTCGCGCAGCGGGAAGGCGAGCATGCGGACGGTCGCGTCGATCCCGTCCTCGGCGTCGGGCTCGGGGAAGAGCAGGATCCCGCGCGAGGGATGGCGCTCGCCGAGACCCGCGAGCGTCTCGACCGCCGCCTCCTCCCACTCGCTGGGCACCCAGGCCATGTGCGTCATCACGCTCGTCCGCAGATCCGGTCCCTCGGTCTCGTGCGCCGACTCCTCACGCAGCCGGCACAGGGCGCGCACGACGTCGTCGACGCCGACGTCCTCGCCCGACCACTCCTCGACGTGGGCATGCGTCGCGCTCAATGGCGCAGCCACTCCCGTCCCTCGCGGCGGATCAGCTCGTCGGCCGCGGCAGGCCCCCAGGTCCCGGCCGCGTAGTTCGGGAAGGCGGGACGGTCCCGCGCCCACGCGGCGACGATCGCGTCGACGAGCGACCACTGCTCCTCGACCTCGTCCGAGCGCGTGAACAGCGTCTGGTCGCCGAGCATCGCGTCGAGGATCAGCCGCTCGTACGCATCCGGCAGCTCGGTGCGGAACGCGCCGCCGTAGAGGAAGTCCATGTGCACCGTGCGGATCCGCATTCCCTGCCCGGGCACCTTGGCGCCGATCGCGAGCGAGACGCCCTCGTCGGGCTGCACGTGCACGAGGAGCAGGTTCGGCTGCAGCTCCTCGGTCGTCGCGTCCTCGAACGGCGGGTGCGGCGCGCGCTTGAACTGGATCGCGATCGTCGTCTCGCGCCGGGCGAGGCGCTTGCCCAGGCGCACGTAGATCGGCGTGTCCGCCCAGCGCCAGTTGTCCACGTAGAGCTTGGCCGCGATGAACGTGTCGGTCATCGAGGCCGGGTCGACCTTCTCCTCGTCGCGGTAGCCGACCACCTCCTTCCCCTCGATGTAGCCGGGCCCGTACTGGCCGCGGACGACCTGCCTCGGGCCGGGGGTCGGCATCGCCTTCAGCACCTTGACCTTCTCGTTCCGCACCGACTCGGCCGTGAAGTCGATCGGCGGCTCCATCGCGGTCAGGGCGACGAGCTGGAGCAAGTGGTTCTGGAAGATGTCCCGGATCGCGCCGGCGTGCTCGTAGTAGTCGGCGCGCCCCTCGATGCCGAGCGTCTCGGCGACCGTGATCTGGATGTGGTCGACGAACTGGCGGTTCCAGATCGGCTCGAAGATGCCGTTCGCGAAGCGCAGCGCGAGCATGTTCTGGACGGTCTCCTTGCCGAGGTAGTGGTCGATGCGGAAGACCTCGTTCTCGGCGAAGTGCTCGCCGATCAGCTGGGTGAGCTCGCGCGCGGAGGCGAGGTCGTGGCCGAACGGCTTCTCGACGATCAGGCGCGTCCAGCCCTCGGTCGTGCGCCGCTCGCCGAGCTCCCTGACGAGCGTCGGCATCGCCTGCGGCGGGACCGCGAAGTAGTAGACGCGGTTTCCGCGCGTTCCGCGTTCCTCGTCGATCTCGTTCAGCAGGTCGGAGAGCTCGTTCTCGCGGCTCTCGTCGGAGAAGTCGAGCGAGATGTAGCGGGTCGCCTCGGCGAGCCACTTCCAGACCTCGGGCTTGAAGTCGTCGCGTCCGAACTCGCGGACCGCGTGCTCCATCTGGTCGCGGAACTCGTCGTCCGTCCACTGCGAGCGGGCGGCGCCGACGATCGCGAACTTCTCGGGGAGGAGCTTGCGGCAGGCGAGCGCGTACAGCGACGGGAAGATCTTGCGGTGCGTGAGGTCGCCGGACGCGCCGAAGATGACGAGCACGCACGGCTCGGGCGCCCGCCGCGGGCCGAGCCCGTCGAGCAGCGGATTCGGTTGAACCTGCGTCTCGGTCATTGGACCGTCTGGTGCCAGGCACCGGACGGTCCAGTTCAGACGAAACGCCGCAGTCCGCGGTACGCGGCGCCGTGGACCGTCCACGCATGGCCGGTGCCAGACCTGGCATCGCTGCGCGTCATTCCTCGTCTTCACCGCGTGGCCGCCGAACTGCTGGCGGAGCGCGGCGTCGATCTTGGCCGCGAACGACTCGTCCTGGCGCGAGGCGAAGCGCGCGTAGAGGGCCGCCGAGATCACCGGGACCGGCACGTCCTCGTTGATCGCCTCGAAGATCGTCCAGCGGCCCTCGCCGGAGTCCTCGACGTAGCCCGCGATGTCGCCGAGGTCGTTCCCGTGCTGCTCGAGCGCGTCGCGGAGGAGCTCGAGGAGCCACGACCGGACGACCGAGCCGTAGCGCCAGATGCTCGCGATCTCCTGGAGGTCGAGGTCGAACTCCGATGCGTTCATGACCTCGAATCCCTCGGCGTAGGCCTGCATGAGCCCGTACTCGATGCCGTTGTGGACCATCTTCACGAAGTGCCCGGCGCCGGACGGGCCGACGTGCGCCCAGCCGTTCGGCGGCGCGAGCGTCTCCAGCGCGGGCTGGAGCAAGCGCGACCGCGTCGTCGGGCCCGCCGGCCATCAGGCAGAAGCCTTCCTTCAGGCCCCAGATCCCGCCCGAGACGCCGACGTCCAGGAAGTGGATCCCCTTCTCGGCGGCCGCGGCGTTGCGTCGCTGCGAGTCGTGGAAGTTCGAGTTGCCGCCGTCGACGAGCACGTCGCCGCGCTCGAGGATCCCGAGCAGCTGGTTCGTCGTCGACTCGGTGATCTCGCCGGCGGGGATCATCATCCAGACCACGCGGGGCGGCTCGAGCTGCTGCGCGAGCTCCTCGAGCGACGAGGCCGTCGACTCGACCTGCGGGTCGTACGTCATCACCTCGTGCCCGTCCTTGCGCAGCCGCTCCGTCATCCCGGAGCCCATCCGTCCGAGGCCGACCATCCCGAGCTTCATACGTCCTCCAGTCTCACACGGCAGACCGTTCGCCCGCGTTCCTTGAGCGACTCCAGGTCGCCCGTCGCCTGCGCGGAGATGAGCTGCTTGAAGCCGAAGTCCTTGCCCGGGATGGCGAGCTCCTCGCCGAGGTCGTCCACGACCTGGATCGCGAGCACGGTGTTCGGGCCGCCCTTGTGCAGCTGGCCGGTCGAGTGCAGGTAGCGCGGGCCGAGGCCCTTCGTCACGACGCAGCCGGTCTCGCGCGCGCGCACGACGAGCGGATCGAGCTCGCCCTCGCGCTCGGGGTCGATGAACGCCTGGATGGCGATGTACTGCGGAGGCTCCGCCTGCGCGAGCAGGTCGTCGAGTGACCCTTCCGGCCCTGGCTGAGGGACTGTCCCTTGTGACAGAAGCTCCGATGTCTTGTCCTTCGCGGCCTGGACGTCCGGCTGGTCGAACGGGTTGATCCCGAGGATCGAGCCGGCGACCGCGGTCGCGAACTCCCAGCGGAAGAACTCGGCGCCGAGGTCGTACGGGTCGTCGAGCCGCACCGGCCCCTGCTGGCGGTCGGGCCCAGCCGCCGGATTCTCGCCGGGAGCCGGCACGAGCCCCTTGCCCCGCTTCCCGGTCGACTCCGCGAGCAGCTGCTCCGCCCACAGCCCGAACCCGCCCGGAGTCTCGTCGATGCAGACCTTGTCGCGGTCCTCGTTCCAGCTCTCGGCGAGCTCCAGCCCGAACTGGAAGCCCGGGTTTCTCCTCGCCCAGGCGGCACCAGCCCGCCATCGCGTCGGCGCGCTCGAGGATCGCCTGGACGTCGAGGTCGAGCAGCGCCGCGGGCACCATGCCGAACGGCGACAGCGCCGAGTAGCGGCCCCCGATCGTCGGCTCGCCGTGGACGACCCAGGCGAAGTCGTGGTCTCGCGCGAACTGCTCGAGCTCGGTGCCCGGATCGGTGATCGCCGCGAACGACGCGCCGCCTCCGCGCTCGAGGAAGTAGTCGAGCTGGGATCGCGTCTCGAGGGTCGTTCCGGACTTCGACGCCGCGATGAAGAGCGTCCGCCCGAGGTCGACCCGATCCTCGAGCCGCCGGATCGCGCTCGGATGCGTCGTGTCGAGCACGTGCAGCTTGTCGGCCGCGAACGTGCGCCGGATCACCTCCGGGGCGAGGCTCGACCCGCCCATCCCGAGCAGCACGACGTGCTCGAAGTCGGACTCGAGCCCGTCGAGCTCTTCCAGCCGCTCGAGCATCCGCCCCGGCTCGTCGAGCCAGCCGAGCCAGTGGCCCTCGTCCGAGCCGCTCCAGATCGTCGGGTCACGGGCCCAGATCCGGTCGACGAGCTCGATCGCTTCCAGAGAGCTCACGACAGGAACTCCAGCACGAGGCGGTCGAACTCGTCCGGGCGCTCCATGCTCGGGACGTGCGCGACGCCCGGCGATCGTCTCGCGACGCGCGTTCGGGATCTCGGCCTCGAGCCGCTCGGCGATCTCCAGCATCTCCGGCCGGTCGAGCTCGCCGACGAGGACGAGCGTCGGCACCGAGATCTCGGAGAGCCGGGTCGCCCCAGTCCTCGGCGAGCGGCTGGTGCTCGCCTTCTTCGCCTGCCTCGAGCCAGATCTCGATCGCGCGCCGCTGCATCTCGGCGACCTTGCGGCGCACCTCGGGATCGACCTCGTCGGGCGAGCGCGACGGCCCGTCGACCCACATCCGCATGTTGACCTCCACCGCCTCGTCGACGTCGCCGCGCTCGAGCGCCGCCTCTTCCTCCTCCCAGCCCTTCTTCGTCTCGTCGCTCATCTCGAAGCCTCGGAGGCCCGGTGCGACGACGACGAGCCGCGACACGAGATCGGGGCGGGCGATGGTCGTCTCCATGGCGACGGATCCGCCGAGCGAGACGCCGATCAGCGTCGCCGGCCCCAGCTCGAGCTCGTCGAGGAGCTCGGCGACGTCGCCCGACAACGAGAACGTCCCGACCGCCGGCGGCGACTGGCCGAACCCGCGCAGATCGAACCGGACGACCCGGAATCGCTCCGAGTAGGGCGCCCACTGGGGCTCCCACATCCGGCTGTCCGCGATCCCCTCATGGATCAGCACGACCGGCGACCCCGAGCCGGCCTGCTCCACGTACAGGTCGCTCACGCCGGCGCTAGTTGTCCGCGCTTCGACTCGATGCCCTCGAAGAGCTCGCTGAAGGAATCGATGAACTTCTGGACGCCCTCGCGCTCGAGCGTGTCGGTCACGTCGGCGTAGTCGACTCCGGCGGCCGCGAGCTGCTCGAAGACCTGCCTCGACTCCTCGACGCCGTCCTCGAGCGTGAGCGCCACGGTGCCGTGATCCTGGAAGGCTTCGACCGTCTCGTACGGCATCGTGTTCACCGTCCCCGGGCCGATGAGCTCCTCGACGTAGAGGACGTCGCGATAGTCCGGGTTCTTCGTCGAAGTGGAGGCCCAGAGGCACCACTGCGGGGTTGCGCCCTTCTCGGCCAGAGCCTCCCAGCGCGGGCCCGAGAACTTCTCCTTGTAGTTCTGGTACGCGAGCTTCGCGTTCGCGACGGCGAGCTTGCCCTTCAGCTCCGGGTGCCCGGCCTCGTCGAGACGGCGGTCGGCCTCGGTGTCCACGCGGGAGACGAAGTAGCTGGCCACGGAGCCGACGGTCGACGGGTCGCCGCCCGCCTCGACCAGCCGCTCGAGACCGCGAATGTAGGCGTCGGCGACCTCCATGTGGCGGTCGAGCGAGAAGATCAGCGTCACGTTGATGTTCCGGCCGCGCGCGATCATCTCCTCGATCGCGGCCAGCCCCGGCTGGGTGGCGGGAATCTTCACGTAGAGGTTCGGCCGCTCGACCCAGTCGTGGAAGCGCGCCGCCTCCTCGATCGTGGCGGCGGTGTCGTAGGCGAGGTTCGGATCGACCTCCATCGAGATGTAGCCGTCCTTGCCGTCGCCCTCGTCCCAGACCGGAGCGCATGAGGTCGCAGGCTTCCTCGATGTCGGACATCGCGAGCTGGAGGAAGATCTCCTTGACGTCGTCCTCCTGCGCGATCGACCTCGCGGAGCTGGTCGTTGTACCAATCCCCTTCGGCCATGGCCTTCTGGAAGATCGTCGGGTTGGACGTCACTCCCGTGACGGCGTCCTCGTCCATCATCCGCTTCAGCTCGCCGGTCTTGAGCCACTCGCGCGAGAGCGAGTCGATCCAGACCGACTGACCGAGCTCGGCAACCTGGTCAAGGCGTGATTCAGCCATGCGTCTTCTCCATCTCCTCGATCTTCTGCAGCCTACGCACGTAGCGTTCCCCACCGTCGAATTTCGCACCAAGGAACGTGCGAACCAGCTCTGCTGCGAGCTCTGCGCCGATCACCTCGGACCCGATGCAGAGCACGTTCAGGTCGTCGTGCTCGACCCCCTGGTGGGCGGAGTAGGTGTCGTGGCAGGTCGCGGCCCGGATGCCCGCGAGCTTGCTGGCCGCCACCGACGCGCCCACGCCTGACCCGCAGACGAGGACGCCGCGCTCTGCGCCGCCGGACTGGATCGCCTCGCCGAGCTCGCGCGCCTTGTCCGGATAGTCGACACGCGGCTCGGGCTCGAACACGCCGAGGTCGACGGTCTCGTGGCCGGCCGCTTCGATCTCCTCCAGCACGCTGCCGCGCAGCTTGACGCCGCGATGGTCGAAGGCGACGGCTACCCGCATCGAGGCGTTACGTTACCCGCATGGAAGGCCCGGAACTCTGGCGTGAGCTCGGCCAGCAGCTGCGCGTCGACTCGGTCCGCGCGGCCGCCGTCACGAAGTCCGGGCATCCGACGTCCTCGATGTCCGCCGCCGACCTGATGGCGGTCCTGCTCGCAGAGCACCTGCGCTACGACTTCGACGATCCGGACGACCCCCGGAACGACCACCTCGTCTTCTCGAAGGGCCACGCGTCGCCGCTCGTGTACTCGATGTTCAAGGCGGCCGGCGCGATCAGCGACGAAGAGCTGCTCACGTTCCGCCAGTTCGGGAGCCGGCTCGAGGGGCATCCGACCCCGGTCCTGCCCTGGGTGGACGTCGCCACCGGCTCGCTCGGACAGGGGCTTCCCTACGGCGTCGGCATCGCGCTCGCGGGCAAGCGCCTGGACAAGATCCCGTACCGGGTCTGGGTGCTGTGCGGCGACAGCGAGATGGCCGAGGGCTCGATGTGGGAGGCCTTCGAGCACGCCTGGCACGAGAAGCTCGACAACCTGATCGCGATCATCGACGTCAACCGGCTCGGCCAGCGCGGCGAGACGATGCACGGCTGGGATCTCGACTCGTACGCGAAGCGGGCCGAGGCGTTCGGCTGGCACGCGATCGAGATCGACGGGCACGACGTCGAGGCGATCGACCAGGCGTACCGCGAGGCCGAGGAGACGACCGGCCTGCCGACCGTGATCGTGGCCAAGACGATCAAGGGCAAGGGCGTGAAGGCGGTCGAGAACAAGGAGGGCTTCCACGGCAAGGCGCTCGACGACCCCGAGGAGGCGATCGAGGAGCTCGGCGGGATCCGCAACCTCGAGATCGACGTCGCCAAGCCCGAGGGTGAGAGGCCGAACGTCCCTCCGAGCGGCGGCGGGGCGGTCGAGCTGCCGGCCTACGAGGTCGGCGGCGACGAGGTCGCCACGCGCAAGGCCTACGGCGACGCGCTCAAGGCGCTCGGCGACGCGCGGGAGGACGTGGTCGCGCTCGACGGCGAGGTCTCGAACTCGACCTACGCGGAGATCTTCCGCGACGCGCACCCCGAGCGGTACTTCGAGATGTACATCGCCGAGCAGCAGATGGTCGCCGCGGCGGTCGGGATCCAGGTGCGCGGTTGGAAGCCGTTCGCGTCGAGCTTCGCCGCGTTCTTCTCGCGCGCGTACGACTTCGTCCGGATGGCCGCGATCAGCCGCGCGAACATCAAGCTCTGCGGCTCGCACGCGGGCGTCTCGATCGGCGAGGACGGCCCTTCGCAGATGGCGCTCGAGGATCTCGCCGCTTTCCGCGCGGTGCACGGCTCGACCGTGCTGTACCCGAGCGACGCGAACCAGACGGCTCAGCTCGTCGAGGCCATGGCCGACCTCGACGGGATCGTCTTCCTGCGCACGACCCGCGCGAACACGCCGGTCCTCTACGAGCCCGGAGAGGAGTTCCCGGTCGGAGGCGCCAGGGTCGTTCGCTCCTCGGACGACGACGACGTGACGCTGATCGGTGCGGGCATCACGCTGCACGAGGCGCTGAAGGCGGCCGACGCGCTGTCCGAGCAGGGCGTCACCGCGCGGGTGATCGACCTCTACTCGGTGAAGCCGATCGACGAGGAGACGCTTCGCGCGGCGGCCGAGGCGACCGGCCTGTTCGTCGTCGTCGAGGACCACTGGCCCGAGGGCGGCCTCGCCGAGGCCGTGCTCTCGGTGTTCGCCGACTCGGACGAGCGGCCGCGGGTCGAGCACCTGGCCGTTCGAGAGATGCCTGGCTCGGGCAAGCCCGCGGAGCTGCTCGCGGCGGCCGGGATCGACGCGGAGCACATCGCCTCCGCAGCGCGGAAGCTCGTCGAAGCCGGCGTCCGCGCCTAAACCCGGCACCGCTCCGGCTCTACCCTTAGGCCGATGGCCGTCGTCACCGCAACCAACCTGCGCAAGGAGCTCTCCGGCGATCCGCTGTTCGACGGCGTGTCGTTCAAGGTCGAGCGCCGCGACCGCATGTCGCTCTCCGGCCCGAACGGCGCCGGCAAGACGACCCTGCTTCGCCTGCTGAACGGCGAGACCGAGCTCCACGGGGGCACGATCTCGATGGCCAAGGGGACGCGGATCGCGCTCCACGATCAGCGCCCGCCCGCGGAGAGCCGCGCCCCGTTGCGCGACTACGTCCTCTCGGGCGCGGCCGACCTGACCGCGGCCGAGGCCGAGCTCCGCCGCCTGGAGCAGGCGATGGCCGCGGGCGACCACGATCCTGCGACGCTGCGCCGTTACTCGGAATCACAGGCGCGCCTCGAGCACGCGGGCGGCTACGCCTGGCGCGAGCGGCTCGACTCGGTGACGCGGAACCTCGGCTTCACGACGGCCGAGCTCGACCGGCCGCTCTCGACCTTCTCCGGCGGCGAGCTGACCCGCGCCTCACTCGCGCGCGCCCTCGGCGGCGACCCCGACCTGCTGCTCCTCGACGAGCCGACGAACCACCTGGACGTCGCGAGCCTGGAGTGGCTCGAGCGCGAGCTCCAGTCGATCGACGCCGCGGTGATCCTCGTCGCGCACGACCGCTGGTTCCTCGAAGCGGTCACGACCGCGGTGCTCGAGCTCGAAGCCGGCCGCTCGACCTACTTCGCGGGCCCGTGGCACAACTGGCGCCGCGAGAAGGCCGCGCGGCTGTCCGCCGCCACGACCCAGGCGCAGCGGATCGACGTCGACATCGTCAGGCTCGAGCGCTTCGTCGAGCGCTTCCGCTACAAGAAGAACCTCGCCAAGCGCGCCCAGGCCAAGCTGACGCAGATCGGCCGCCTGCAGAAGGAGCGCTCCGAGCTGCGCGGCGAGATCGACCTGCTGACGCGCCGCGCGAAGAGCCTCGGCTTCGACTTCCTGAAGCCGAAGCGAAGCGGGCGGATCGTCATCGAGGCCGAAGGGATCGAGCTCGCGGCGGGCGACAAGCCGCTGCTCGCCGATGTGTCCTTCGCCGTCGAGCGCGGCGAGCACGTGGCCCTCGTCGGGCCCAACGGCTCGGGGAAGACGACGTTCCTGGAGACCTTGCTCGGGCGGCGCGAGCCGAAGGCCGGGAAGCTGAAGCTCGGCCACGGCGTCGAGGCCGCGTACTTCTCGCAGCACGAGATCGAGCTCGACGAGAGCCGATCGGTGCTCGGGCTCGTCCAGAACGAGACCGGGCTCCAGCGTCCACAGGCGCAGAACCTGCTCGGACGATTCCTCTTCTCGGGGTGGGAGATGCACGAGCGGTCCGTCTCCGCGCTCTCGGGCGGGGAACGGCGCCGGCTCGCGCTCGCCCTCGTCGTCGCCTCGGGCGCGAACCTGCTCCTGCTCGACGAGCCCACGAACCACCTCGACCTGGAGAGCCGCGAGGCCCTCGAGGCGGCGCTCGACGCGTTCCCCGGCACGATCCTCCTCGTCTCCCACGACCGCGCCCTGCTGGACGCGATCGCCGAGCGCACGCTCGCGCTCGAGGACGGGACGATTCGCTCCTACGACGGCGGCTGGGCCGAGTACGTCGCCGCGAGGGACGAACGCGCTGCGCCGGCGCCGTCCGAGCCGGAAGCTCGCAAGCCCAAGAAGGAGAAGGCAAAGCCGCCGCCGAGACGGAAGCGCCCGACCGAGCTCGAACAGCTCGAGGCGGACATCGCCGGCCGCGAAGCGGAGATCGCCGACCTCGAGCGCCAGCTCGCCGAGGACTGGTCGAACGTCGACGTCGTCGCCGCGCATCGCCGCGCGCGAGACGACCTTCAGACGCTCCTCGCGCGCTGGGAAGAGCTGTTCGAGACCGCCTAGGCCTGGAGCGCATGAAGCGGCGCTGCTCGCGCTTGTTGCGCAGCCAGATCACGATCATCGCCGCCAACGGTCCGAGGATGATCAGCGAGATGAGCCCGAGCGGGACGAGCAGCCAGAGCCCCTTCGTGCGGGTCGACTGCGGAAGCGGCGGCTGCGCGGGAGCGGCCACGCGGTGCGTCTTCGCCTTCTTCGCCGCTGCGGCCGCCGCTTTCTTCTCGGCAGTCTTCTGCGCCGCCGACAGCGCGGGCGGCCCGTGGAACTTCTCGGGCAGCCAGTAGTTGACGTACCACTTGCCCTTGTTGTCCTTCACGACCTCGGCGTCCGCGGTCATCGCGGAGTAGCCGGACCCCGGCTTCGGGAAGACGAAGACCTCGAGGCCGACCGTGTTCGTGTACGAGTACTTCACGTAGCTCCACTGCCCGAGACCCTTGTCGAGCCGCCGGGTACGGGACGACGGGCATGTCGCCCTCTGTCCCAGTCCTTCTCGGACGACCCCTCCCGCAGGTCCGGGCCTGCCACGTCCCAGGCCTTCCCCGGGTCCTGACGCGCGACGGCGTGGCGGATGAACTCGGCGAGGACGGGGTGGACGGCCTGCTTCTCAGCCGCGGTGAAGGGCGAGCGCTTCGGCTGCACGTAGTTCGGGATCACGGGCCCGTTGGCGTTCCCCGGGTCGCCCGGGGACGAGAAGTGCAGCGCCAGGAACACGATCGGAACGGCCAGGACCAGGGCGGACCAGCGGAGAACCCGCTTGCGCCGCCGGGGTGAATCCCAAAAACGCACCGACGATCATTGTTCCCGCAGCGTCAAATCTTCAAGACTGGGAACCGAAGGTCGCGAGCACCGCTTCCGCCACGACCCTGAGCGGACGACCGGAGACCTGGCTCGCTTTCCGCAGCCGCGCGAAGGCCTCGTCTTCGGCCAGTCCCTCCTTCTCCATGAGCAGTCCCTTGGCCCGCTCGATCACCTTCCGCGCCGCGAGCGCCTCGGACAGGGAGTCGGCCTCCTCGCGGAGCGCCGCGAGCTCCTCGTGCCGCGCGCGCGCCGTGTGGATCGCCGGCAGCAGGTCCTGCTCGCGGAACGGCTTGACGAGGTACCCGAAGACGCCCGCCTCGATCGCCCGGGAGACGAGCTCGTCCTGGCCGTAGGCCGTGAGCATCACGATCGGGATCGGACGCTCGTCCAGGATGCGCTTGGCCGCCTCGATCCCGTCCAGGCGCGGCATCTTCACGTCGAGCACCGCGACATCCGGAGACTCGGTGCGGGCGAGCTCGACCGCCTCCTCGCCGTCGCGGGCCTCCGCACAGACCTCGAACCCCGCTCGTTCCAGCAGGGCTCGAAGGTCGAGCCTGATGATCGTCTCGTCCTCGGCGATGAGGACTCTCATCAGAACGAGTCTACGAGGGAATCTCCGTCGTGAGGCTCTCCGCGAGCATGTACGAGTTTCCGTCGGGGTCGTAGAACATGCAGAGCTTGACCATGCCCTCGATCTCGTACGTGTCGCCGTCGAAGCGGACGTCGTGGGACTCGAGGTGCTTCCGGGACGCGTCGATGTCCTTGACGCCGAACGTGGGAGTGGTGCTGCCGGGCTTGACCTCCTCGGTCTGCCCGAGCCCGATCGTCACGTGCCTCGTGGCCGTCGACATCTCGCACCAGCCGTGCTCCTCGAGCTTGTAGACGAGCTCGAGGCCGAGCACCTCGCCGTACCACTCGATCGCCTTCTCCATGTCGGAGACGCCGATCGCGATCGTCAGGTTCTCGTTGTACTCGAAGGGCGTGTTCGTGGCCACCGGAGCGACCTGTGTTTCCTGGCTCACCGCTTCCTCCTCTCGTTTCCTTGCTCCATCCTGTCCTGTTTTTATACTACGAATACTTCTATGTCAACTCTCGTCGCTCTCTTCCACAACCGCTGGTCGGTGCCGATCCTCGCCGAGCTGCATCGCCAGCGCGGCAGCCGGTTCGCGACGCTTGCGCGAATGCTCGGGATGAATCGCGAGTCGCTGCGCCGCACGCTGGCGGCCCTGATCGAAGGCGGGCTCGTCGGCCGCAACCCCGGGTACGGACACCCGCTCCGTCCGGAGTACGTCTTGACCACGCGGGGCGACCGGATCGCGGCGCGCAGCAGGCCGCTCGTCGACCTCCTGCGTGCCCGCGGGCTCGAGGAGGTCGGTCTCAAGAAGTGGTCGATGCCGGTCGTCTACGCCCTCTCGAGCGAGCCGCTGCGCTTCTCCGAGCTGCGCGACCGGCTCGAAGGGATCTCGCCTCGCGCCCTGGCGCTCGCCCTGAAGGAGCTCGAGTCCGCGGGGATCGTCGAGCGGCGGGTGACGGAGGACTATCCGCCGGCGACGAGCTACCGGCTCGCGGCCGACGCGCGGCGGCTCGCGTCACTCGTCGGCGAGCTCGTCGGCTAACCCGGCGAGAGCGCCCGCTCGCGGTCCACCAGGTCATCACGTCGACGGCCATCCGCCCGGCTTGGACGGACGGGTCCGACTCGGCCAGCTGCCGTGTCTCCTCGAGCCCCGTCCGGTAGAGGCAGAAGCCGCGCATCGTCTCGTCGCGCTGCTCCGAGAACGGCCCCGCGAGGAGCATTGCGCCGCGCTCCTTCATGGCGGCCAGGTGGCCGAGGTGCTGCTCCTGGAGCCGGTCGAGCTCCTCGTCCGAGTATTCGGCCGCCCGCGGGCCGCGCCTGAGCAGGACGAACGTGTAGCTCTCGAGCTCCATCAGGCCGGGAACACGACTTCGGCTCGGAGGCCGCCGTTCGAGTGGAGGTCGAGCGTCCCGCGCAGCTCGTCGCGCACGAGCGCCCGGACGATCGACAGTCCGGTGCCGGTCGCGTCGTCGTCGATCCCGCCGCCGTCGTCCGCGATCGCGAGCACGACCTCTCCGTCGCGCCGTGCCAGCTCGACCCGCACCGAGTCGCCGCCGTGCTCCAACGCGTTCTGGAGCAGCTCGCTGAAGACGAGCGCGAGCGCAGTCGCCCGGCCGCCCGCGAGCGAGACGTGGGCCAACCGCGCCTCGACGGTCTTCTGCGCCCCGAGCCCCTGAACGAGCATCGCGCGGAGCCGGTCGAGCAGCTCGTCGAGGTCGACCTCCTCGTCTCGGCGCTCCGTGAGCACCTCGTGCACCGCCGCGATCGCGAGGATCCGGTTGACCGAGTCCTCGAGCGCCTTCTGCGGATCGACGCCGTCGGAGCGCGCCTGGAGCCGAAGGAGCGACGCGACGGTCTGCAGGTTGTTCTTGACGCGGTGATGGATCTCCTGGGCGAGGACGCCGCGCATGACCGCGCGCCCGTGCTCGAGCGCGACGGCCGCGTGGTGCGCGATCGACGCGAGCAACGCGCGCTCCTGGTCGGTGAAGGGCAGGTCGCGGTCGCAGACGAGCTCGCCGATGACGCGGCCCTTCCAGCGCAGCGGCAGCCGGATCGCGTGCTTCCCGGGACGCCCCTCGGGCCACGCGATGTTCCCGTCCTCGAGCACGAGCGCCGCGCCGGTCGCCCCGACGGCCTCCACCGTCGTGTTCACGATCGCCTCGAGCGACTCCTCGAGGTAGAGCGACTCCGAGACCGCCTCGGAGATCTTCGCCAGCGCCTCGAGCTCCGCCACTCGCGCCTGCGCGTCCGCGTAGAGCTTCGCGTGCTCGATCGTCTGCGCGACCTGAGCTGCGATCGCCACGAGCAGGTCGATCTCGGCTTCGGAGAACTCCCGCGGCCTGATCGTCCGCACGTTCAGCGCGCCGGCGAGCTTCTCGCGGGCCAGGATCGGAACCGCGAGGATCGACTCGTACTGATCCTCCGGGAGGTTCGGGAACGCCTTGAAACGCTCGTCCAGGTGCGCCTGCGCGGGGATCATGATCGGTGAGCGATCTGCGGCCGCGGTGCCGGTGATCCCGTCACCCGGCTTCATGCGCGGTGTGCGGGTCATCTCCTCGACACGGGTGCCGTGCGTCGCGCGCAGGACCAGCTCGTCGCCCTGTTCGTCGTACAGGTAGACGAAGCACGCGTCGGCCTCGAGCGCGTCGGCGACCTTGCTCGCCACGAGACCGAGCACCTCTTGCAGGTCGAGCGTCGAGTTGACCGCCGCGCTCGTCTCCGTCAACAGCCGAAGGTGACGAGCGGAGACGTCCACGGAGCGATTGTAGGAAGGACCGCGTCCGCCCCTGCGAAAGCCCGTCTCGATGCTTAACAAAACGCTTACGTGCCTTGCGCTTCTCCATCACATGGCCTGGATAGGTTCAGCCCAATGAGTGCCGCCCGCCCCGACCTCCTGCGCACGATCGGCTACCTCGTCGCCGATGCGAAAGGCCGCGTCGTCGGCACCGTGGAAGCGCCGATGTACGGAAGCGCGCCGGATGTCCCGGATGCGGTCTCGGTTCGCTCGGGCTTCTTCTCCCGCGGACGCCGCCTCGTCCCGGCGGACGCGATCTCGGAGATCGACAACCGCACGGGCGTGATCGGCCTCAGCGTCGACCGCGACGCCGTTCTGACCTTCCTCTAGACGCTCGCGCCCTCAGCGTCACTTTCCACGCCGGCCGGCGCCGACCCGTGCTCATTCGCGCGCTCGCATACAAGTGCGAACAGGCGCATAATCCGTGCCATGCGAAGGATTCTCGAACGGATGAAGGCCTGGCGGCGCAAGCGGGTGGCGCCCCCGACGGAGGGTGATACAAGCCAGGACTGGAAAACGGTGGGCAAGACTTTTCGTGCCACCGACGCGGTCTACGACAAGTCACTGCCGAACCCGTCGAACGAAGAAGGCCGGCCGCCTCACTAGCCGTGTTCGACATCGTCTTCGGAATCATCGTCGTCCTCGTGCTCGCGTCGTTCGTCTACGCCGCGATCCGCGGCGCATGGCGGCTGCGCAAGGGTGACGTCGAAGAAGCCGGGTCCGACGGACGCACGTTCACGCGCTAGAGCACCGCCAGGTAGCGCTCCTGCTCCCAGTCGGTGAGCTGGACGCGGTAGTCGTCCCATTCCTTGCGCTTGAGCTCGACGTAGCGGTCGAAGATGTGCGGCCCGAGCGCCTTCTTGGCCAGCTCCGAGTCGGCCAGCGCGTCGATCGCCTCACCGAGCGTCTCCGGCAGCGACACGATCCCGCGCTCCTTCCGCTGCTCCGGAGTCAGGTGGTACAGGTTCGTCTCCATCGGATCCGGCAGCTCGTAGCCCTTCTCGATCCCCTCGAGCCCCGCATGGAGCAGCGCGGCGAACGTCAGGTACGGATTGCAGGCCGGATCGGGACAGCGGATCTCGGCGCGCGTCGCCTGCTCGTTGCCCGGCTTGTAGAGCGGGATCCGGATCAGCGCCGAGCGGTTCCGCCGCGACCACGCGACATAGACCGGCGCCTCGTAGCCCGGGAACGAGCCGCTTGTAGGAGTTCACCCACTGGGCGAAGACCGCCGAGATCTCGCGCGCATGCCGGAGCTGGCCGGCGATGAACGCCTTGCCGGCCTCGGACAGGTTCCAGTCGTCGTCGGCGTCGAAGAACGAGTTGCGCCCGTCCGTGAACAGCGACTGGTGCGTGTGCATCCCCGAGCCGTTCTCGCCGAAGATCGGCTTCGGCATGAACGTCGCGTGGAAGCCGGCCTTCTTCGCGATCTCCTTGACGATCAGCCGGTAGGTCAGCGTGTGGTCGGCCATCTCCAGAGCAGGCGCGAAGCGCATGTCGATCTCGTGCTGCGAGGGGCCGACCTCGTGGTGGACGTACTCGACGGGGATGCCCATCTGCTCGAGCCCGCGGACGGTCTCCTGGCGCAGCTCGCTCGCCGCGTCCATCGTCGTCATCGCGAAGTAGCCGCCCTCGTCGAGCGTCTCCGTGCCCTTGTCGTCCTTGAACAGGAAGTACTCGAGCTCGGGGCCGACGTTGAACGTGTCGAAGCCCATCTCCCGCATCCGGTCGAGCGCGCGGCGCAGCACGTAGCGCGGGTCGCCCTCGTAGGGCTCGCCGTCCGGCGTGACGACGTCGCAGATCATCCGGCCGACCTTCGTCTCGCCCTCCCTCCAGGGCATCATCCGGTACGTGCCCGGGTCGGGGATGGCGACCATGTCCGACTCCTCGATCGCGTTGAAGCCGGTGATCGACGAGCCGTCGAAGCCCATGCCGTCGTCGAGCGCGGCCGGGATCTCGCTCGGGGTGACCGCGAAGCTCTTGAGGTGCCCCTCGAGGTCGGTGAACCAGAGGAGCAGGAACTCGACTCCGTCCGCCTTCATCTTCTCGAGCGCGTCCTTGCGTGCCTCCTCGCTGGACGTGGCCCGGTTCTTCGACTCGACCTGCTGCGCCATGCTGAAAAGCCTCCTTTAAATGCAAAAAGCCCCGGGCGGCGATCGCCCGAGGCCCCGTTGCCTCTCATGTCGCGGGAGCGTAGCAGGGCTCACGCCTCGGCGGGTAGCTCCTCGAGCTCGGGCTCCCCGCCTTCGTGCCCGATCGCCCGGCCGTAGAGCCAGAGCGCGGGCGCGATCGCGAGGCTCCCGGTCGTGAGCGCGGCCCGGATGCCCCAGACGTTGCCGATCACGCCCAGGACAGCACCGCCGCCGGCCTGACCCACCGCGTTCGCCTGCCCCGAGATCGAGAGCACGGTTGCGCGGACGCTCGACTCCGTGATCTGCTCGTTCAGCCAGATCGTGTACAGCGGCCCGGCAAGGTCGCGGGCGAAGAAGACTCCGAGCAGCGCCGCGATCGCGAACCACGTGGACCCGGTCAGCGCGAAGGCGAGCATCGTCACCATCTCCATCGCCGTCAGCACGAAGAGCGCACCCGTGACGAACCGCCGGCCGTGACGTTCGAACCGCTTGATCAGCCAGCCGGTCGCGATGAAGCCGAGGATCATGCCGGCGAGCCAGAAGAGCCCGAACCAGACCACCGGATCGAGCTGTCCCGACCGCCGGGAGGCCGACGTCGCGCAGGAAGTGAGCCTCCTTGAGCCGGTCGAACGCCTCGGCGGACATGCCCATGAAGAGCTGGACGCCGACGAGGAGCAGGATCACCGGCGCGGCCCAGGCGTAGCGGCCTCCCGTGACGGCGGTCTTGCGCATCTCGCCCAGCGCGGATCCGCGCTCGGCGCGGGGGCGGCGGCGAAAACCGGTCTCGGGCATCAGGAAGGCGCAGAGCACACCGCAGAGAACCGTGGTCGCGCCGCCGACCATCACCGCGGCACGCAGCGAGACGATGCCGATCGCAACCTGCAGCGATCAGCCCGATAACCGCCCCCACGTACCAAAGACGGGCGCCGACCAGGAAGAGCCGGCCGACCTTGTTCGACGCCCACCTCGTCCGTGATCCAGGCCTCGTAGGCGCCGCTCGTGAACGTGTACGAGAGGCCCCACAGGCCCCAGAGGGCGATGATCGCCCACGGCGCCGAGATCACGCCGACGAGCATCCAGGTGACGCCCATCCCCAGGAAGCCCACGATCGAGCGAGAGCCGGCGGCTGTACGTGTCGGCGACGACGCCCGTCGGAATCTCGAAGAGGAACACGGCAGCCTCCATCGCGGTTCCCATGAGGACGAGCTGCAGAGGAGACAGGTCGAGCTCGCTCACGAGGTAGACCGACATCACGACCCACGTGGGCATCGAGAGCAGCAGCTCGAGCCCGTAGTAGACGGTCGTCGCCGGTAGGCGTCTCATTCCGGCTTCCGCGCCAGCACCCAGAGGAATGCGACCTCGCTCTCCGGCTCCTGCATCCAGACGAGCTCGTCGACGATGAGCTCGAAACCGGCTTCGCGGACGAGCCGGCGGTTGGTGTCGGCGTCGAAGCCGGAGAAGAACATGTCGACGCCGAGCCACTCGTCGACGCGGTCCTCGCCGCCGACATGGCTCAGCGAGGCCAGGAAGAGACCGCCGGGCTTCAGCCAGCCGCAGGATCCGGGCGAACAGCGCCGGCTGCTCGTCACGGGGCACGTGGACGATCGAGTAGAGCGCGGTGACCGCGTCGAACGTCTCGGCTGGGAAGTCGAGCTCCGCGAAGTCGGCCTGGACGAAGGACGCCCCCGGCACTGCGGCGCGGGCGAGCTCGAGCTGCCGCTCCGAGATGTCCACGCCGGTGACCTCGAACCTGCCGGCGAGGCGAGCGATCTTCGCGCCGTTCCCGCAACCGAGATCGAGGACGCGAGCGCCCTGCCGGAAGGCGGTCTGCCAGCTCGTCGACGAAGCGCTCCCAGGGATCTCCCTCCACCCGCGCCATCCACTCGCCGAAGCGATCCGCGAGAGCGTCGTAGCCCGCCTCGACGGTCCGCTTGCGCTCGTCGGTGACGGTCATCGAAGCGGCTCGAGGGGCACCGACGCCATCATCTTCAGCCCGACCGTGCGGTACGCGTAGCCGAGCCGCTCGTTGACCTTGCGCATGCCCTCGTTCCCGCGCTGAGTCCAGGTAAGCACCTCGGAGAAGCCGTTCTCCGCAGCCCAGGCGAGCTCGAGCCGCTTGAGAGCCATTGCGAGCCCCCGCCGGCGCCAGTCGCGGGCAACGACCGTGAGACCGTCCTCGGCGACGCCCGCGTTGTCGTGTCGCATCAGGCCGGAGAAGCCGACGATCCTGCCTCGGTCGAGCGCGACGAACGAGCCGGCGGGATGCGTGGCCTCGTCACGCAGCCAGACCTCGAGCGGGATCACGACGTCACCGTCGATCGCCAGGTCCGCGTAGCCCTCGCCCTGCGCAAGCGAATACGCCTCGCGAAGGAGCTCGGGCCGGTAGGCGATCGAGACGACGTCGATTCCGTCGGGAATCGGAGCCTCCGGCAGCTCCGCGGGAAGCGCGATCACCTGCTCGACCTCGCGGTCGACCTCCTCGAAGCCGAAACGCTCGGCGAATGCCTGAGATCCCTCGTCGTCGACGGACGCCGCCGCCTTGTCGAAGCCCAGGCCGGCCACGTGCCCGGTCAACCGGTAGAGCATGGCCGTGCCCACCCCGCGGCGGCGAGCATCGGGATGAACACGCGGCGCGACGAAGCCTCGACCCTGCACGTCCGAGCGCCCGGCCAGCCCTGCGCCTACAACCTCCCCGTCGAGCACAGCAACGACCACGAGCTGGTCCGGCTCCTGACGCTCGCGGAACTCCTGCACGGTCCACGCGGACTCATTCGGTAACGACGGCGCGCTTGACGCGGATCCAGCCTTCGAAGTCCGCGTCGCTCTCAGCGCGCCGAACCTCGATCATCCCGACCTCTTCAGCTTTCCGTGCTGCTTCGCGTAGCGCTCACCGCGCCGGAAGACCTCGAGCCCGAGCGGCACCGAGACGAGGCCGATGATGATCAGCGGCCAGATGTTCGGCCACATGTCGCTGACGCCGGCGCCGTTGATGATCGCGTCGCGGATCCCGTCGAGCGCGTAGGTGGCCGGCGAGATCTTGGCGAGCGCCTGCATCCAGTCCGGAAGCACGCTCACCGGGTAGTAGACGCCCGAGACGACGAGCAGGATCCCCTGCGCGACGAACCCGAGCTGCGTCCCCTTCTCCGGCGAGATCAGGGGCAGGACGGCGGTCATCATCCCGATCCCGATGAACGAGATCGAGGCGACGACGAGCACGACGAGCGCGGCGGCGTAGTTCGCGTGGGCGAGCTCGAGGTGGAAGAAGAGGGCGACCACCGCGAACAGCAAGATCGCCCGGATCACGCCGTAGACGATCGCGAACAGCCCCATCCCGAACAGGTGGATCGGGCGCGAGAGCGGCGCCATGAACGTGTACTCGATCGTGCCCTCCCAGCGCTCCCAGGCGACCGTCTCCGTGAGGATCTCGAAGATGATCCCGAGGTAGGCCCAGACGACCGCGCCGACGAGCAGGATCGTCGTCACCTGGTCGACGTCGATCTGCCCGCCTCCGGCCTCGATGCCCTTGGCGATGAAGACGATCGTGAGCGTGTTCGCGACCGTCCAGATGAAGAACGCGACGTCCCACCAGACGTAGCGCTTGACCAGGTAGACGTTGCGCTCGAAGACGCCGGCGAGGCCGATCAGCTCGTGGCGGAGGGTTGCTGCGGCGCCGGGCACTATTTCTCGTCCTCCTCGGGCTTCTCGTCCTCGAACGCCTTCCCGGTCGCGGAGAAGAACGCCTCCTCGAGCGTCTCGGCGTTGTAGCGCCGCTTGAGCTGGTCGACGGGCTCGAGCGCGAGCAGCCGGCCGTCGTCGAGGATGCCGATCCGGTCCGCGAGCGCCTCAGCCTCGTCGAGGTCGTGCGTGCAGAGCAGGATCGTCGCGTCGTGCGTCTGCCGGATCTCGCGGATGAAGTCCTGCACCTCGAGCTTCGAGCGCGGGTCGAGCCCGGTCGTGGGCTCGTCCAGGAGCAGGAGGATCGGCTGCGTCAGGAGCGCGCGGGCGAGCGCGACCTTCTGCTGCATGCCCCGGGACAGGTCCTCCATGGCCTCGTTGCGGCGTGCGGCCGGGAAGCCGACGCGCTCGAGGATCTCCGGGATCCGGTCACGGGTCTGGCTGACGGTGAGCCCGTAGAACCTGGCCGCATAGGACAGGTTCTCGGTCGACGACATCTTCTTGAAGAACGAGGCCTCGACCGAGACGCGGTTGACGAGCCGGCGCACCGCGCGGGTGTCGGACAGGTCGTGCCCGAAGAGCGTTGCGGTTCCGCCGTCGTCCAGGAGCAGCGTCGAGAGCAGCCGGACCAGCGTCGACTTGCCCGAGCCGTTCTGGCCGAGGATGGCGACGCACTCGCCGCGGGCCATGTCGAAGCTGATTCCGCGCAGCGCCTCGACCCGCTCGCGGCGGCGGCGCAGGCCGGAGCGCTTGCCGTCACTGCGGCGGAACTCCTTGCGCAACTGTTGGACTTCGACTGCGGGCACGTGCTGCTCCAAACTCGGTTTGCAGGGACACGGAGAAGGCGCACCAGCGTTGTCGTCAGCCGGTGCGCGCGGAGACCTGTGTCAACCGAGGCGCAACATTGCGGCGATCACGTTACCTGCGGGCTGGACGAACACAAGGCTCCGGCTAGCGCTGTCGGCCCCGGCTGACGACGAGCGAGACGCGGGCTCCGAGCGGCCTGCGAGCTCCGGCCCTCGGGCTCTGACGCAGCACGATGCCGCGAGCCCGGCGTGAACGAGCTCGCCGCACGCGGCCGACCGAGCATCCTCGCGCCCGGATCCGCGCACGCGCGCGGGCGAGGCGCTGGCCGATCACCCGCGGAACGAGACAGTGCCGCTTCGGCGGCGGCGGAGGGACAGGCGGCGAGGACGGAGGCGGAGGCACGGGAGGCGGCGGAACGGGCGGCGGAGGAGGCGGCGGGCCCGCAGCTCCGTCGACTTGCAGGCCGATCGCTGCGAACCGGCCGCCTTCGTCCTCCCAGGCCGTGCCGGTCTGGACGAGCCGGTCTCGGCCGTCGGGGAGATGCTGCAGCAGGACGGACGTTCCGTCACCGCCGTGCGTCCCCACCGGGTACGTGCGAACTCCGCCGTCTCCGAAGGACGGGTCCAGCGAGCCGTCGTCGTTGTACCGAGCGAGCGCGAACGAGGACTCGGCGTTCGACCAGCCGCCCGGCGACGGTCTTCCGTCGGGCTGGATCGCGAGCGAAGGCCGCCGCCGGCATAGTTGCCGATCGACGTGGTCACGACTCCGGTTCCGCCGAACGTCGTGTCGAGGCTTCCGTCACCGAGATAAGCGCGACGAGGCGAATACTGCGGCGAGCCGCTTCCTCCGTAGCCGGCCACGAGGATCTTCCCTCCGCTCGTCAGCGAGACCGCTCGGATCAGCTCGTCCTCGGCGCCGGGCGTCACGACGATTCCGCCGGTCCCGAAGCTCGGATCGAGCTGGCCGTCCGCGAGGTAGCGAGCGACTGCGAAGTCTCCTGGCACCGGTGCCGGAGTCGGTCGTCCCCGCCGACGACGATCCTGCCGCCGTCGAGCGCGACCGTGAGCGATTCGTCGCCGAGGGACGGGTTTCCGATCGGGGTTCGCACGATCCGCCGCCCGAGCCGAACGACTGGATCGGGCGACCCGTCGGCAGGTTCAGTCTCACGACCTCGAACCCGCTGTACGTCGGGGTCGTCGCGACAGCGACGATCTTCCCGTCGGGCTGCACGACTCGCGCCGAAGCCGATGTCCTGCGGGCCGAGGTCGACGGTCTGGATCCCGTCGCCGGAGAAGCTCGGATCGAGCTCGCCGGCCGGCGTGTAGCGAACGAAAGCGACGTCCGAGTCGAAGTTGGCCCGCCAAGCGTCTCCGACCACGACGATCGATCCGTCCGGCCCGACCGCCACGCCTCGCGCCCGTCCCGGGCGCCGGGGTCGAGGTCGATCGGAGTTCGGACGATTCCGCTCGACCCGAACGAGGGGTCGACGGCCCCGTTCGCGTCCAGGCGCACGGCGAAGAAGTCCTCGTCCTCGAGCTGAGGCGCGAGTGGGCGGCGCCGGAGGCGGCGGTGGCGGCGCCATCTGAGGTTCGTCCCGACCATCACGACCTTGTTGTCCGCTTGCAGCGCCGATGGACGTGCGGACGACGCGCCGAACGGTGCAACCGCGCACGACGACCTTTCCGCCGTTCCCGAACGTCGGGTCCAGGTCGCCGGGGCCGGCGCCGGCCAGCCCGGTGACGAGAGACGAGCGAGCCGGCCGCTGCAAAGACACACCCGAGCGCGGTGCGCGCGGACATCCGGTCAAGCGTAGAACGCTCGTGCCCGATCGCCTAGCGCTTCGTCCGGCGTCGTGCTTACATTGGCGCTAGGCGCACGCCGCAGAAGGCGGGCGCCGAGGCAATGAGGCCATGGGACTTCTTGGAGTCCCGGGCCTTTTTTCGTTGGTCCGACAGGAAGGAGCGGCATGTCCGAGCTGGAGACGAAGCACTACATCGCGAACGGGGCGAAGGAAGCTCCCGCCGCACGGGAAGCGATCGAGTGGGCCGGCCAGACCCAGGCGCAGCTCGTCGACCTGAAGTTCTGCGACCTACTCGGGCGCTGGCAGCACATGACGCTGCCGCTGAGCGCGTTCGACGAGTCGGCGTTCGACGAGGGCCTCGGCTTCGACGGCTCGTCGATCCGCGGCTGGCAGGGCATCTCCGAGTCGGACATGCTGCTGATGCCCGATCCGGCGAGCGCGATCCTCGACCCGTTCACCGAGGCGCCGACGCTCTCGCTGATCTGCGAGATCGCCGATCCGTTCACCCGCGAGCAGTACGAGCGCGACCCGCGCGGCGTGGCCAAGCGGGCCGAGGCCTATCTGAACGAGACGGGCATCGCGGACACGGCCTACATGGGGCCCGAGTGCGAGTTCTTCGTCTTCGACGAGGTCTCCTACGACCTGGGCCCGAACCACTCGCACTACGCGTTCGACTCGGCCGAGGGGCACTGGAACTCCGGCAAGCCGGGGCTCGGGAACACGATCCGCGAGAAGGAGGGCTACTTCCCGCCTGCGCCGCACGACACGCTCCACGACCTGCGCTCGGCGATGGTGCTCACGCTCGAGCGGCTCGGGATCCCGTGCGAGTTCCATCACCACGAGGTCGCCTCGGGAGGCCAGTGCGAGATCGACCTCCGCTACCAGACGCTGACCCGCATGGCCGATCAGGTCATGACCTACAAGTACGTGGTCAAGAACGTGGCCCGCGCGGCCGGCAAGGCCGTGACGTTCATGCCCAAGCCGCTCTTCGGCGACAACGGCTCGGGCATGCACACCCATCAGTCCCTCTGGAAGGAAGACACGCCGCTGATGGCGGACAAGTCGGGGTACGCGGGGCTCTCGCAGCTCGCCCGCTCCTACCTCGCCGGACTGCTCGACCACGCGCCGGCGCTGCTCGCGTTCTGCGCGCCGACGACCAACTCGTACCGCCGGCTCGTGCCCGGCTACGAGGCGCCGGTCAACCTCGTCTACTCGCAGCGGAACCGCTCCGCGTGCATCCGGATCCCGATGTACTCCGACTCGCCGAAGGCGAAGCGGATCGAGTTCCGCTGCCCGGACGCGGCGGCGAACCCGTACCTCGCCTTCGCGGCGATGCTGATGGCCGGGATCGACGGCGTCCAGCGCGGGCTCGAGCCCGGTGAGCCGGCCGACTACGACCTCTTCGAGGAGAACCGCGGCCCGATCGCGCAGGTGCCGGGCTCGCTGGCCGAGGCGCTCGACGCGCTCGAGGCCGACCACGAGTTCCTGACTCGCGGCGGGGTCTTCTCCGAGGAGCTGATCCGCACCTGGATCGGCTGGAAGCGGGAGAACGAGGTCGACCTGGTCGCGCTCCGGCCGCACCCGGCGGAGTTCGCCCTCTACTTCGACGCGTAGATCTGGAGATCAGGGAGCTGCGGCAGGAGGACTGGCCGGCGGTGCGGGAGATCTTCGAGCAGGGCATCGCCGGCCGGAACGCGACCTTCGAGACCGAGGCTCCCTCCTGGGAAGCGTGGGACCGCTCACAGCTCGACGGCCATCGCTACGTGGCCGTCGAGCAGGGGCGGGTCGTGGGTTGGGTCGCGGCGCATCCGGTGTCGTCGCGGCCCTGCTACCGAGGCGTCGTCGAGCACAGCGTCTACGTGCGACGAGGCCTGGCAGGGGAAGGGCATCGGCCGCGCGCTGCTCGAGCGGCTGTTCGAGAGCACCGAGGCGGACGGGATCTGGACGATCCAGACGGGCGTCTTCCCCGAGAACGAGGCGAGCCTGGCGCTGCACGTGAAGTGCGGGTTCCGGGTCGTCGGCACGCAGGAGAGGCTCGGAAAGCTGGACGGCGTCTGGCGCGACGTCGTCGTGTTGGAGACGACGACGGAGGCGATCACATGACGAAGGTGGAGGCGGTCGTGATCCGCGAGCGCGTGGAGACGGTGATCGACGCGGTCGAGGCGGAGACGGGGCACGTGGGCGTGACGGTCGTCGAGGCGATCGGCCACGGCCGGCAGCGAGGAGTCACGCACGAATACCGTGGGCGCGTCTTCGAGTCGCGGTTCCTGCCGAAGGCGCTGCTCACGTTCGTCGTCGAGGACTGCGCTCGCGCCGGCCGTCGTCGCCGCGATCGCGGACGCGGCGCGCTCGGGTCACGAGTCGGGCGACGGGCTCGTCTGGACGTCGCCGATCGAGAACGTCACGCACAACCGCACCGGGCTGCCGCTCGCGGAGGTCGAGGTCGCATGAAGACCGCCGACCTCGTGATCGCGGTCAACACCGTCTGGGTCGTGCTCGCGGCCGTCCTCGTCATGTTCATGCAGGCCGGTTTCGCGTTCCTCGAGGCGGGCCTGACGCGGATGAAGAACGCCGCGCACATCGCCGGCAAGAACGTGCTCATCTTCGGCGTCTGCTCGATCGTCTACTGGGCGGTCGGGTTCGGGATCGCGTTCGGCGACGGCAACGGCCTCATCGGGACGAGCGGCTTCTTCCCGTCGACCGACGAGCTCCTGTCGATCGGCGCCGCTCCGTTCTCGTTCTTCTCGACGATTCCCGGCTCGGCGGGCTACCTGTTCGAGGTCGTCTTCGCGGGCGTCTCGCTGGCGATCGTCTGGGGCGCGATGGCCGAGCGCGCGAAGCTCTGGGTCTACTTCGCGTTCGGCGCCTTCTTCACGGTGCTCTACTCGGTCGTCTCGCACTGGGTCTGGCACTCGGGAGGCTGGCTCTTCTCGCTCGGGATGCAGGACTTCGCCGGCTCGACGGTCGTGCACTACCAGGGGGCTCTGGCCGCGCTCGCGGGCGCGCTGCTGCTCGGGCCGCGCATCGGCAAGTTCGGCCAGGACGGCCGCGCGAACCCGATTCCCGGGCACAACATGCCGTACGCCGTGCTGGGGACGTTGATCCTCTGGTTCGGCTGGTTCGGCTTCAACCCGGGCTCGACGCTGGGCGTCGTCACGGGCGACAAGATCGGCTACTTCGGCTACGTCGCGCTGACGACGAACATCGCGGCGGCCGCAGGCGCGCTCGGCGGGATCGGCGCCGCCTGGCTCGTGCTGCGCAAGCCGGACGTCTCGATGATGCTGAACGGCGTGATCGCGGCGCTCGTGGCGATCACCGCGGCGTCGGGCTTCGTCGCACCGTGGGCGGCCGTCGTGATCGGCGCCGTCGCGGGCTCGATCGCCGTCGTCGGAGTGCTCTGGGTGGAGCGGATCGGGATCGACGACCCGATCGGCGCCGTCGCAGTGCACGGAATGGCCGGGGTCTGGGGGACGCTCGCAACCGGCCTCTTCGCGGTGCCGGCGCTGGCGTCGAACCTCGCGACCGGGCACGGGCGGGCTCGTCTACACCGGCTCGTTCCACCAGCTCGGCGTGCAGGCGCTCGGGCTCGTGGCGGTCGGAGGCGTTCACGTTCACGCTGTCGTTCGGCTGCCTGTGGAGCCTGAACCGCCTCTGGGGCATCCGGGTCGAGGAGCACGTCGAGACCGCGGGCCTGGACGTCGCCGAGCACGGCATGTGGGGCTATCCCGAGTTCTACATCCCGGTCCCGGGCGGCTACGGCACGGAGTCGCACGGCCATCTGGTGGGCCACCCGCACACGCGCACGCGCGAGCCGGAACCAGATTCCGTCGAGAACGCCGAGTTAGAGGCGGCCTGACCCTAGCCGCGCTTCACCGTCACCCTGAAGCGTCCCGCCTGTGCGTTCGCGCTGGTGTCCGTCGCTGAGCACTTGACGATGGTGCGGCCGACTTTGAAGCGGCTCCCCGACCTCGGCTTGCAGGAGACCGGGACCGAACCGTCGACGGCGTCGCTGGCGGTAACCCTGTAGATGACGCGCACGCGCTTCGATCCCCTTCGGGCCCGAGCTTTCTTGTTGACGGCGCCGCTGAGCGTGGGCGGCGTCACGTCGAATTCCAGCCCAGGCACACTCAACGTGCCGGCCCACGTGTCCGTCCCGACTGCGCCGCCTGGCGCCTGAGAAGCCAGATGAGTCACCGTGCCCCCTCCGGAGGCCCCTGCATAGACGCCCGAGCCGCCCGTGATTGTGAACGCGGCGTCCGAGTTCAACGCCTCCGAGGTGCACACTCCCCGGTATCGATCGAGCGCAAGTTGGAGCTCGCCCTTGCCGGCGACCACGAGACGGGCTGTCGTCTCGAACACGTAGTCACAGTCTCCTTCACGCACAAAGAACGTGTACGTCTCCGAGACTTCGCCGAGGCCGCGGACGGCCCCGCCGCCCGTGCGCGCCGCGCAGACGTCAGCGTCCGGTGGCGAGCCGGGCGGGCACGGGCCCGGCGTCGAATTCATCCCAAGCACAGCCTCGAAGGTGAGCGACCCCGTGGTCGCACCCGTCTTCGCGACGCCTGAGGCGGCCTGGGCTGTCGCGGCGACTGCGAGCGCCGTCGCGAGGAGGGCGAGAGCTAGACGTCGCTTCGTTCGGCTTTCGGTCATCCGTGTCGCTCCTTCGATGAGGTGAGCCAGCTCGAGTCCGGTCGACTCCTGCCTTGGCGCCACCGGCCCCGATGAGAGTGGGACACGGATCGGAGGCGGCTTACACCAGCCACTCTCGCAGGTTGGCTCTCAGTTCCCTAATCAGCGAGACGAGCGGCCGTCAGTCAACGCGGGCGCGCAGGAGCTCGACCACGTCGCCCAGCCAGCGGCGGGCGCGGTCCACGTTCGGCCCGCTCGGGGCCAGCTCGACGGTCTCCAGCTGCAGCTCGTTCATGACAAGCGCCGCGCGGGCAGGGTCGGCCTCGGTGAGGGCTTCTTCGATCCGCCGCGCAAGCCGCTCGGGCTTCACTGGGAGCCCGTCCAGCCGGGCGGCCAGCCGCTTGGTCGTCGGCGGCCAGACGCGGTTCAGGGCGTAGACGATCTGCAGCACGCGCACGGCGTCGTCGTACATCCGCTCGACGAGCGCCAACCGCTCGCCGGGTCGCAGGAGCGTGAGCCAGCCTTCGGGCGCGTAGCCGCCCCAGGTGAGGGCCGCGTCCTCGATCCGCGCTGCCGCCACCTCCTCCGGGTACTCGCTGAGGCGCTTCTGCCACTGCTCGAGCAGCCCGGCCGACCGAATCGCGACGCCGTTCGACGAGCGCGTCACCCGACCCCGAGGGCTCTCCGGCGAGGATCCCGGCGACGGACGTCTCCGCGAGGTCGCGCGACCACCAGACGAGCTCGATCGGCACACCCTCGCGGTAGCCGAAGACGCGTTTCGCCTCCGTTCCCTGCGGCCCCCAGGTGTCGAGGCTCTCGAGCCCGGCCGCGCGCGCGTGCTCGAAGCACTCTTCGAGCTCGAGCGGCTCGGCCGTGACGACGAGCATCTCGATGTCGGACACGTCGTCGGCGACTCCCCGCGAAACGCTGCCCGTGACCACGACCTCCTCGACAACGGGCGGAAGCTTCGCTGCAATCCGCTCGGCGAGCTCGAGAAGCTCGTCGGTGCGCGCCGTCGCCATCGAGGCGAATCTAACGACATAATCTCGCCGTGCCGCCGCGCTGAGCTCCTGATCCAGATCCCCTCGACCGTCCATCTCGAAGGAAGGAGCTCCAATGCCTGAAGAAGCACGTCTCGAATCCGTTGCCTCCGGGCTCGCCCCCGTCGCGCCCGGGCGGCTGGTTCGTCGTCAACGCCGGAGACGCCGCCTGGGTCAACAACGACCAGCACGGCGGCGTCTGCATCTTCGAGTCCGACGAGTTCGTCCTGCGCGGTCGCCCCGATCTCCAGGAGTACGTCAAGCCCGGGGCCGGATTCGTGATCCGGGTCGTCTCGCCCGGCCAGCCGACAGGAGGATTCCACGCGGAGTCCGTCGAGGAGGACTTCCTCGTCGTCGCCGGCGAGTGCACCCTGCTCGTCGAGGACGAGGAGCGGCACCTGCGCACCTGGGACTTCGTGCACTGCCCGCCCGGAACCGGCCATACGTTCGTGGGCGCAGGCGACGGCCCGTGCGTGATCGTCTGCTCGGGGAACCGGGACTTCGACGAGGAGACGTTCTGGCGCGAGTACCGCTCCTCGGAGCACGCGCGGCGCTACGGCGTCAGCGGGGACCAGGAGCGGCCGCCTCCCGGCACGTGGAAGGTCGAGCGCCCGCCGCAATGGCCGGACCTCCCGTGGAGCTAGGTCAGGAGCCCGACTGCGACAGGCTCAGGACGGTGACGGCCACGAGGTTGGCCGTCGCGCTCGGCGCCGGAGTGCTCGCAACGTCGACCCAGCAGCCGATGTAGACCGGGCCCGGAGTCGGCGAACGTCGCTCCGAAGGCGAGCGCGACCGTCGCGTCCCGCGCGGCGTCCGGGCCCGATCCGACGCGGGCCGAAGCAGGAACGCCGAGCAGCGGCCCCGTCGAGCCCGGCCCGTGCGCCTGGCAGGTCACGGTCGCGGCGCCGGTGTCGTGCAGGACGACCTGGCCGCTGAACGCGTACTTGCCGGCCGGAAGCGGCGCACTCACCAACACGGTGGTCGCGTCGTTGGCCGCGGTGCCGGTCACATTGGTCGGCGTCGTGTCGCGCGCTTCGAAGCCGTCCGTCGGGCTGCCCGGATCG
Source organism: uncultured Actinomycetes bacterium (assembly GCA_963790695.1). Classification (GTDB taxonomy): domain Bacteria; phylum Actinomycetota; class Thermoleophilia; order Gaiellales; family Gaiellaceae; genus VAXT01. The sequence goes on from CAWBPX010000007.1 coordinate 93,966, forward strand.
CCCTTGTCCCCGGGCGGCCCCTGGAAGCCTCGCAGCCCACGGGGGCCTCGCGGCCCTCGTTTCCCGCGCGGGCCCCGCGCGCCGGACTTCTCCGCCTTACCGGCCCGGACGACCTGCTTGACCGTCTTCTGCGCGGCGTTCCCGAGCGGCGTCGCCCCGAGCAGCGCGACGAGGAGCGCGGCGGCTGAGAGAGCGACGGCGAGGCGCGGCAATGTGCTTTGAAAGTAGCACCGCGCCTCGCCGTTTCCTACTACGCGATCGCGAACGTGACCGAGACCGTGGCCCGGGTGTCCTGCGTGCCCGGCTCGATCGGCGCGTCCGACGACTTGGCGAGGCGCAGATCGCCGGCGTAGTACGGCTCGGCCCCGCCCGAGAAGCCCTCGGTGATCGCGGTTACCCGGCCCAGGCTCACTCCTGCCGCGGCCGCGAGCGCCTCGGCCTTCTTCTGCGCGTCGCCGACGGCTTCGCGAAGTGCCTTCGCCTGCAGCTCGTCCTCGTCGCTCCGGCTGAACGTCGGGCCGTAGACCTGGTTGGCGCCGGCGTTCGAGGCCGCGTCGAGCACCTTGCCGGCAGACGAGATGCCGTGGATCGTGACGAGGACGGAGTTGTTCGCGCCGTATAGCCGTCGATCCGGTTCTCCTCCGAGTAGTTGGCGGAGACGGAGACGTCCTGCGTCTGGACGTCGTCCTTCGCCACGCCCGCCGAGCGGACGGCCGCGATCACCCGCCGCATCTGCTCGGAGTTCGCGGCCAGCGCCTCGCGGGCGGTCGAGCCTTGCGTCTGGACACCGACGGTGAAGGTCGCCTCGTCGGGGACGGACGTGATCGTTCCCGTCCCGTTGACGGTGATCCCGCCGCTCGGTTTCGCTGCTCCGCCGGCCGAGTCGGGCCGGCCCACGCCGGCAAATGCGACGACCGCCGCAGCCGCGACGACGAGAGCTGCAATTCGGATCGGTTTCATGACTGCTCCTTTCGAGGTTCGGCTCAGATACGCCGCCGCGGCCTCGCCCCGTCACACTGCGCCCGTGCGCTACCAGTTCGTCGACTGCCGCTGGGAGCTCGGGAACCCCGGTCGGGGCCGCGAGCTCTACCTCGAGGGGCACATTCCAGGCGCGTCGTTCCTCGACGTGGACGAGGACCTCGTCGGCGCCGCCGGGGAAGCGCGGGACGCCACCCGCTTCCCGAGCCTGGAGCATTCGCCGCAGGCGGCCGACGCGCGCGGGGATCGGCGACGAGCGTGTTCGTGATCGCCTACGGGAACATGGGCGGCGCGGAGCGTCTCTGGTGGCTCCTGCGCCACTTCGGCCACGACGACTGCGCGGTCCTCGACTTCGAGGCCTGGCGCGGGCCGCTCCGCTCCGGCGAGGAGGAGATCGAGCCGGCCGACCTCACGCTCCGACCTCGGACGGACGACACGATCGAGGCCGACGAGCTCGCGTCCCGCCTCGAGGAGCTCGTCGTGGTCGACGCGCGCATTCCCGTCGCGCTACCGAGGCGAGGCGAACCCGATCGACAAGGTCCCCGGTCGGATTCCGGGCGCGCTCAATGCGCCGTGGAACGAGCCTGCTCCCGGACCTACCGGAGGGCGAGCTCGTCGCCTACTGCGGCTCGGGCGTCACCTCGTGCGTGACGCTGCATCGACTGGCGCTCCAGGGGCGGGAAGGCAAGCTCTACCCCGGCTCCTGGAGCGAGTGGGAGCAGCGCGACCTCCCGGTCGAGCGCGATTAGGCGGTCGAGGCTTCGAGATCGGGCAGATACTGGCGCCAGCCGTGCGGGATCTTGGGCGCGGCGAGGCGGATGAAGAGCACCGGCTGCGGCGGCCGCGGAGGCCGTTGGAGCTTCATCGAGGCCTCCTCGAGCAGGCGGTTGCCCTTCTTCAGGTTGCACGGCGCGCACGAGGTGACGACGTTCTCCCAGACGGAGGTCCCGCCCCGGCTTCGCGGCACGACGTGGTCGAGCGTGAGGCGGCCCGCGGTCGTCCCGCAGTACACGCAGCGCCACCCGTCCCGCGCGAACAGGGCCCGCCGGGAGATCTTGCGTTGCACCGCGCGAGGGACCCGCACGTAGTGGACGAGCCGGATCACGTGCGGCCACGGATACGTGTCGCTGGCCGAGTGCAGAGGCTTGTCGAGCTCCTCGATCACCTCGGCCTTGCCCTTGAACACGAGCACGTGCGCACGTCTCACAGACGTCACGTTCAGTGGCTCGTAACTCGCGTTCAGGACGAGAACCTGAGACATCGCACGAAAAATGTAGCGACTGGCAGCCGGATTCGCGAAGGCTTCTAGGATGCGCGCGTGGGCCTGAGCGCGGCTGGCTGGATCGCGATCGGCGCGGCTTGTGCGGCCGTGCTGGCGCTCGGCGTCGCCGTCTACCTCTTCGCCCAGATCCACCGGCTGCGCGCGAACCAGGTCGTGCTGCTCGGCGGCGGGAAGGACGACCTCGTCGATTTCGCGGTCTCGCTGCAGGCCCGGATGGACGACCTGCACGGCGCGGTCTCGGAGGTGGCGGCCGCGCTGTCCCGCGTGGACCGGCGGGTCGACGGCTCGGTCACGAACACCTCGCTCGTCCGCTACGACGCCTACGAAGGCGCCGGCGGGCACCAGTCGGCCTCGATCGCCCTCCTCGACGCGAACCGCTCCGGGATCATCGTCACCGCGATCCAGGGCCGCGACTACGCCCGGATCTACGTGAAGGAGCTCGACCGCGGGCAGCCCAACGTCGGGCTGTCACCGGAGGAGCAGCAGGCGGTCGAAAAGGCAATGGCCGGCTTAACCGAAGGAGAACTGGACCGGGTAGGTAGCCGAGTTGTTGTCGGTCGTGGTCTCGCTCGGAACCGGATCGACCTCGACCGTGACCGACGTCTTCTGGTCGAGCGGCGGCAGCGGCAGGTTCCTGAACTCGACGGTCTCCTCGGCGCCGGAGTCGATCAGCGGGATCGTCTTGCGGGACTTGATCGGCTTCGGGCTCTGCTGGATCGTGAGCGTGACCCGCAGGCCGACCTCCTGCGCGCAGCCCGAGTTCTTGACCTTGACCTGGAACGCGAGGTCGGTGCTCTGCTGGATCGTGTTCGTGTCGCTGGTCCGAGAGCTCCTTGCCGGCCGGTAGGACGGTCGTCGAGACCAGCTGCGTCCCGCGTGGGCTGCAGGTCGCCCCGCCGGTAGCGGCGCCGTGGACCCGCTGCCAGACGGCCTTCATCGACGCAGAGCGTGGCGATGTCCGGGTTCCGCAGGAAGAGAGAGTCGGGCACGTTGACGCCGGTGACGCCGATCTTCTCGAGCTCCTCCTTGGTCGGCTCCTTGAAGAAGTCCTGCCAGAGGACGTCGCTCGCGATGAAGCGCCGCATCTGGACGGCGAGGTCAGACCCGGCCGCATCCGCGTTCTTCGAGCTCGCTGTCGAGCGGAACGCATCGCTCATCGCGCGCAGCCCGTTCGAACGAAGCTCGAACGCCTCGAGCATGTGGGAGTCCTGGTCGCGGAGATGCCCCGGAGGATCGAGGTTGCGCGCGTTGTTCGTGATCTGGTCCTGCTGCCCGGCGAGGCCCGCAAGCTCGCTCTCGACGTCGGACTCCTTCTTTCCGGTCGAGGTGAGGAGCGTGTTGAACTGGCGGCCCAGCCGCTGGGACTGGTTCGCGTAGTCGCTGACGGTCGTCACGTAATCGCGGTACGCGTCCTTGCGCTTGTCCTCGCGGCAGCCGTTCACCCAGAGGACGAGCAGGAGCACGATCAGGATCGCGAAACTGATCAGGCCGATGAGCCGAAGGAGCGGCGTCAGGCCCGTGGGCGGCCGGACCGGGGGCCGCTGGCCGCGCCGCCGGGGGCGCTCCTCGGCTGTCTCCCTCGTGTCCGGCTCTTCGAAGAAGTCGAACTCGATGTCGTTTTCGCTCATAACGGTGCGGAGCGGGTCACTGTAACGCGTCGCCCGGTCGCTGCAGGACTTTGGACGGTCAGAGCCAAGGGGGCCACGGTGGCAAGCGCCGTCGAACCCGTGCCTCCGGACGGCCTCGTCCTCGGCCGCTACCGGCCCCTGCGCCCGCTCGGAAGCGGCGGCTCGGGCTCGGTGTGGCTGGCGCGGGACGAGAAGGCCGGCCGCGACGTCGCGCTCAAGATCATCGCCAAGGAAGGCCGCGCGGGCCCGCGCGCGGAGCGGGAAGCGACGGCGGCCGCGCGCCTCAACCATCCGCACTGCCTGCGCGCGTACGGGCTCGAGGCAGACGACAAGCATCTCTACATCCCGTACGAGTACGTCCCGGGGTGCACGCTGCGTCAGGCTCTGCGCGCCGGCGACCTGAACGACGAGGGCGCGGTCGAGGCCGCGGCGCAGATCCTCGAGGGGCTCGCCTTCGCCCACGCGCGCGGGATCGTGCACCGCGACGTGAAGCCCTCGAACGTGCTGGTCACCGAGGAGGAGCACGTATCGGTGCGGCTCTTCGACTTCGGGCTTGCGCAGCTGGAGGACGCGGACACGCTGACGGCGGTCGGAGACGTGCCCGGGACGCTCGCGTACATCTCGCCGGAGCGCCTGCACGGCGAGTCGGCCGGGCCGCCTGCCGACGTGTGGGCGGTCGGCGTCCTGCTCTGGGAGGCGTTCGCCGGGCACCATCCGTTCTGGCGCACCTCGCCGCTCGAGACCGGGGAGGAGATCAAGACCGGAGCGCCGTCGATCCGCGAGGCTCGGCCCGACCTGCCGGACCGGCTGATCTCGGCGGTCGATGCTGCGCTCTCGGTCGATCCTGCGCGGCGGCCGAAGGCTGCTGCGCTCGCACGAGAGCTCCGGGACGCATGGTTGGAGCGGTCGCCGCGGAAGGGTCGCTCACGTCCGAAGGCGCGCCTCCGGCTGGAGCCGCGGCGGATCCTCGGCAGGAGCGGCCCGCCCGCGCTCGCGGCGCTCGGAGTGGGCTGGATCGCGTCCTCCCTCCCGTTCTATCCCGCGTCGTGGCCGGTGCTGCTCGCGGTCGTCGCGGGTGGGTTGACGGCTTTCCGCGCGCGGGCCGGGCTCGCCTTCGCGCTCGCGGTGCCGGTGTTCCCGCTCGGCAACCTCTCGTTCGGGCTCGCAGTGCTATACGCGGCGTTCGCCGTTGCCTGGCTGGCGCTGATGTGGGGCGATGCGCGGCGCGGGCTGCTCTTCTGCACCGGCCTGTTGCTGGGTCCGGTCGCCCTCCTCGGGTTGATGCCGATCGTCGCGCTGCAGGCGCGGGGCTTCGTGCGTCGCGCCGCTCAGGCGGGAGCCGCGGTGCTGCTAGCCGGTGCCGCAGCCGGGATCCACGGCCGCACGGTGCCGTTCACCGGCGAAGCCGCTGCCCCGCTCGGGATCGCGACCAGCGAGCATCCCGTCGCCGTGCTGCAGGCGATCTGGCAGTGGCTGCTGGCCACACCTGCGCTCGGGCTCGAAGCGGCGATCCTGGCGATCGCTGCTGCGTCACTGCCGCTCGTCGCCCGCGGCTCCGACTTGACGATCGCATCGTTCGCGTCGCTCTTCCTGGCCGCAACACTGATCGCCGCACCGGCGGTGAGCGCGCTGCCGCTCGTGCTCAGTGGATGGGCGGTCTACGTCACGCTCACGGTGCTGTCGAGGCGCTTGCCGGAGCGAATTGCGCAAAGTCACACACTCGGCGCGCGCGCGAAACAGACATGCGCGCGTTTCCTGGATAGGGTGAAACCGGCGGGTGGTCCGCGGTGGCCCCGCCCGCAGCAGAGATTTCGCGGCGCGGGTGCTGGGTAAACTCGGCCCGAGGTAAACCTCGGCCCGTGACCGTGCTTCGAAACATCGAGCAGAAAATCGAGGCGCTTTTCGAGGGCGTCTTCGGTCGCGCGTTCCGCACACACGTCCAGCCGGTCGAGCTCGCGCGCAAGCTGGCCAAGGAGATGGACGACCACCGGATGGTCTCGGTGTCGCGCGTCTACGCGCCGAACGAATACTCCGTCTACCTCTCGCCGCAGGACCGCGAGCAGTTCGACAGCTACGAGGACTCCCTGCTCAGCGAGCTCCAGGACTACCTCGGAGAGCACGCGAAGCGCGAGTCCTACGTGCTGCTGAGCTCGCCCAAGGTGCTCTTGCACACGGACTCGGACCTCGCGGTCGGCGAGTTCGGGATCGCGACCCGCATGGTTCAGCCGGAGCCGGGCGAGGCCCCCGCCGAACGAGCCCGTCCACGAGCCGGCGCCGGGCGCGACGATGGTCTACCGCCCGTCGTCCCCCGCGACGCAGGCCGCGACGCCCGAAGAGCTCGGTGTGGAGCCCGAGGTCGTCACGCTCGACGCGAACGGAAAGCAGCACCGGATCGACAAGGGCAGCGTCGTCATCGGCCGCTCCAAGGACTGCGACATCCGCCTCGCCGACCCGAACGTCTCCCGCAGGCACGCCGAGCTCCGCCACGAAGGCGCCGCGTACTGGATCCTCGACCTCGGCTCCACGAACGGCATCACCGTCAACGGCCGCAGGCAGCAGCGCGCACAGCTCACCAACGAGGACCGCATCACCGTCGGGTCGACCGAGCTCGTCTTCCGGCGATCGGCGGCATGATCGCCGCATCCGTCGACGTCGAGGGCGCGCTCCTCATACTCAAGGCTGCCTTTCTCGTGCTCCTGTATCTCTTCATCTGGCGAATCGTCCGCACCGCGAGCCGCGACCTGCGACTCCCGCAGGAGAGCTTCGTGCTCGGCCCGCAGCAGGCCGCGGCCGCCGGGCTGCGACCGGAGCCGCCGATGAACATGGGCCGCCTCGTCGTCATCAAGAGCCAGGTCATCGACGAGAACACCGAGTACGAGCTGGACTCGAAGGGGATCTCGCTCGGGCGTGGGGACCCGAACGACGTCCGGCTGGACGGAGACGACTATGCGTCCGCGAACCACGCGCGAGTCGAGCCACGCCGCGACGGCGTGTGGATCGAGGACACCGGCTCGACGAACGGGACGTTCGTGAACGGCGTCCGCCTGAGCCGTGCGCGGAAGCTCGCGGCGGGAGACCTCGTCCGCGTCGGCGAGACCGACCTGAGGTTCGAGGCGTGAGCGCGCTCGGCCGCAGCACCGGCCTTTCCCACCCGGGCCGCAAGCGTCGGCGCAACGAGGACGCCTGGGTCTGCCATCCCCCGCTCTTCGCCGTGGCCGACGGCATGGGCGGCGCACGAGGCGGAGAGATCGCCTCTCGCGTGGCGGCGACTGCGCTCGGCGAGTCGGTCGACGGCAGCGGCGAGGCGCGGGTCGTCGCGCTCATCCAGGAGGCGAACCGCCAGGTCTACGACCGGGCGCGCGAGGACTCGGACGCGGCCGGCATGGGCACGACGATCACGGTCGCGCTCTTCGAGGACGGCATCGTCGCGATCGGACACGTCGGCGACTCACGCGCGTACCTGATCCGCGACCGCAAGGTCGACCAGCTGACCGAGGATCACTCGCTCGTGGCGGAGCTCGTCCGCACGGGCCGCCTCTCGCCGGAGGAGGCGGAATCGCACCCGCAGCGCTCCGTCATCACGCGCGCGCTGGGAACCGACCCCGACGTGGACGTGGACTCGTTCTCGGTCCAGGCGAAGCCGGGCGACCTGTTCCTGATCTGCTCCGACGGGCTGACGTCGATGCTCGACGACGAGGCGATCTTCGACGTCGTCGAGCGCAACCGCGAGGACCTCGACAGCGCCGCCAAGGAGCTCGTCGCGGCCGCCAACCGCAGCGGGGGCGAGGACAACATCACGGTCGTCTTCTTCGAGGTCGTCGAGGAGGGAGCGCAGGCACCGAGCGAGACCAAGCCGATGCCCGCGATCGACGGCGACCCGGCACAGCCGCAGCCGGAGCCCGACGAGGACACGCTGACCGAGGCCGACAGGGTGCCGGCCATCGACACGATGGTCGTTCCGCCCGAGCAGGCCCGCGACATGATCCAGGCACGCCAGGCCGAGCCGGTCCGAGCCGAAGCCTCATCTCGGCGTCCAGGCGGCTCGCATGGTGATCGCCCTCGCCGTGGTCGCCGGGCTGCTCCTGCTCGTGATCTGGCTGCTCGGCCAGAGCCAGTGATGTTCACGCTGAGCTACCGCAACAGGGAGCTCCTCAACCTCTTCGTAGTCGCGCTCCTCACCTCCTTCGGGTTCGCGAGCGTCTACATCGCGCGTCAGGACGTCGTCTCGACGGGGTCGCTCTCGTACGCGCTCTTCTTCTTCGCGCTCTACCTGACCGCGCACGTCGTCGCCCGGGTGACGGTCCCCCAGGCCGATCCGTACCTGCTGCCGATGGCCGGCCTGCTGACCGCGGTCGGCGTGACCGAGATCTACCGGCTCAACCCGGACAACGCGTTCCGCCAGGGCCTGTGGATCGTCGTCGGCGTCGCCGCGTTCTCGGCGACGCTCCTCCTTCTGCGCCACGACTACCGGCGGCTCGAGAGCTACAAGTACCTCTTCGGCCTCACCGCGATCGGGCTGCTCGTGCTCCCGGCGCTGCCGGTGATCGGACAGACGGTCAACGGGGCGCGGCTCTGGGTCCAGGTCGGCGGCATCCGGTTCCAGCCGGGCGAGCTCGCCAAGATCATGCTGATCATCTTCCTCGCGGGCTACCTGCGCGAGAAGCGCGAGGTGCTGGCTCAGGGCCGGATCAAGGACTTCGGGCCGCTGCTCGCGATCTGGGGGGCGGCGATGCTCGTCCTCGTCGAGACGAACGACCTCGGGAGCGGGCTCCTCTACTTCGGGATCTTCCTCGCGATGCTGTACGTCGCGACCGCGCGGGGCTGGTACGCGCTGGGCGGGCTGGCGCTCTTCATCGCCGGCGCGGCCGTGATCTACAAGACGGTTCCACGCGTCGAGCAACGCGTGACGGTCTGGCTCGACCCGTGGCCGCACGCGCACGACACCGGGTATCAGATCGTCCAGTCCTCGTACTCGATCGCGAACGGCGGCTTCGCGGGCAAGGGCTTCGGCAAGGGCGTCTTCGCGACCACGGACGGGCACAACCTGATCCCGTTCCTGCCCACCGACTTCATCTACTCGGCGATCGCGCAGGAGCTCGGTCTCGTCGGCGCCGCCGCGATCCTCCTCGTCTACATGGTCTTCTGCCTGCGCGGCTTCCGGATCGCGATGCTGGCCCAGGACGGCTTCTCGAAGCTGCTCGCGGTCGGGCTCACGTTCGGCTTCGCGCTGCAGACGTTCATCATCGTCGGCGGCGTCCTGCGGATCATCCCGCTGACCGGGATCACGCTCCCCTTCATCAGCTACGGCGGGTCGAGCGTCGTCGCCAACTTCGTCCTGCTCGCGGGCCTCCTGCTCGTCTCGCATCGCGCGAACTCGGCGAACCGGATCGGGATGGGGGGCGGCACGTGAACCGCCAGATCACCCGCGTAGCCGTCGTCGGCCTCGTCCTGCTCGCCTCGCTGATCGTCGGGACGACCTACTGGCAGGCGTGGGCCGCGAGCGGGCTCGCCGACCGGCAGGACAACGCGATCCAGCGCGTGGCCGAGTTCTCGGTCAAGCGCGGGAAGATCTTCGCCGCCGACGACAGGACGATCCTCGCCGACAACTACACGCGCAAGGCCGGGAACCAGAAGCTCTACTTCCGCAAGTACCCGCAGCGGGGCCTCGCCGCCCACATCGTCGGCTACTCCACGCAGGTGCGCTCACGCGCCGGGCTGGAGGCGTCCGAGAACGACTTCCTGACCGGGTCGAACACGAATCTCTCGACCGTGGTCGACACGACGTTGAACAAGCTCAAGGGCGAGACGATCGAGGGCAACGACCTGCACCTGACGCTCCGGCCCGGAGCACAGCGCGATCGCGCTCAACGCCCTCGGAGGCAAGTGCGGGGCCGCGGTCGCGCTCGACGTGAAGACCGGGCGCGTGCTCGTCAGCGTCTCCAGCCCGACCTACGACCCGAACCTGATCGAGAACCACTACAACCTCGCCACGCGCCCCAAGTTCGGCTGCTCCTCGCTCTTCAACCGCGCCGAGGCGGGCCTGTACATCCCCGGCTCCGCCTTCAAGGTCGTGACGGCGTCCGCCGCCCTCGACAGCGGCAAGTACACGATCGACTCGACCTTCTACGACCCGGGCTTCTGCACCGAGTACGGCAAGCCGGTGCTCAACTTCGCCGACCAGAGCGGCCCGGAGCGCTTCGGCCGGGTGACGTTCACGCAGGCGATGCAACACTCGATCAATGCGGTCTTCTGCAACATCGGGAAGACCATCGGCGCGACTGCGATCCTCAACCACGCAAAGAACTTCGGCTTCTACTCGGTGCCGCCGCTCGAGACGCCGGTCAACGAGCGCGCCATCAGCGGCCTCTACAACAAGGGGAAGCTGTTCTTCCCGAAGAACGACTTCCAGGTCGACCCGGGCAGGCTCGCGTTCGGCCAGGAGCGGATGCAGGTCACGCCGCTGCAGATGGCGATGGTCGCCGCCGCGATCGGGAACGGCGGCGTCGTCATGCGGCCGTACGTCGTGGAGCGCGTGGCGGCGCCGGACGGCTCCACGGTCGTGCACACGAAGCCCGACGCTCTCGGCCGCGCCGTCAGCCCGCAGCACGCCGCCGAGGTGAACGAGATGATGCAGGCCGTCGTCAGCGGGCGGCACGGGCACGGCCGCGCAGATCCCCGGGATCACGGTTGCCGGCAAGACGGGCACCGCGGAAACGGGTGAGAACCACGTCAACACGACGTGGTTCATCGCCTTCGCGCCGGCGGACAACCCGCGTGTCGCCGTCGCCGTCGTGGTCGAGCGGCAGCATGCAACCGGAGGAGAGGTCGCCGCGCCGATCGCGAAGCAGATCATGGAAGCACTGATCCGATGACCGTCTTCGACACGCTCATCAACACGCTCTTCGACGGGCGCTACCGAATCATGCGCAAGCTCGGCTCGGGCGGGATGGCCGACGTCTACCTCGCCGAGGACGAGGAGCTCGGCCGGCGCGTGGCGATCAAGATCCTCAACGACCGGCACGCGAACGACGAGTCAGTTCGTCGAGCGCTTCCGCCGCGAGGCGAAGAACGCGGCCGGGCTCTCGCACCCGAACATCGTCTCCATCTACGACCGCGGCGAGGCCGAGGGCACCTACTACATCGCGATGGAGTACCTCGACGGCCGGAGCCTGAAGGAGCTCGTCGTCGCGCGGGGCCCGCTGCCGATCCCGGACGCGATCGCGGCCATGCGCCAGGTGCTCGGAGCGCTGCGGTTCGCGCATCGCAAGGGCGTCGTCCACCGCGACATCAAGCCGCACAACGTGATGGCCGACGCGGACGGGCGCCTGAAGGTGACGGACTTCGGGATCGCGCGCGCGGGCGTGAGCCAGATGACCGAGGCAGGGTCGATCATCGGCACGGCGCAGTACCTCTCGCCCGAGCAGGCGCGCGGCACGGCGGTCGACCAGCGCTCCGACCTCTACTCGGTCGGCATCGTGCTCTACGAGATGCTGACCGGAGAGGTGCCGTTCACGGGCGACTCGCCGGTCGAGATCGCGATGAGGCACCTCTCCGACACGCCGCGGCCGCCCTCGCTGATTCGCCCGGAGATCCCGCCCGACCTGGACATGGTCGTCCTGCGTGCGCTGGCGAAGCGCCCGGAGGATCGCTTCCAGACGGCCGAGGAGATGGACGCGGAGCTCGAGCGGGTCGCGGCAGGAGCCGGCGTCACCGCAGAGACCGCGGATGCCGCGACGGCCGTCCTGTCCGGAACCGCTCTGGCCAACGCGCCGACGGCCATCGTGCCGCCCCGCCGCCCGCCCACTCGCGCGCGCCCCTCGTACCAGTACGCGGAGCCGCCTCCGCGCCGCCGTGCCATCTGGCCCTGGCTGCTTGCGCTGCTGCTGGTGACGCTCGCGCTCGTGGCCGGCTGGTACGCGTTCGGGCAGATCCAGGACTCCCTGAGCAGCGAGTCGACCGCCTCGGTGCCGTTCGTCGAAGGCCAGCGCGAGGACCTCGCGGTCACGAACATCGTCGAACAAGGGGCTCCAGGCGAGCGTCCACCGTCAGACGCACGAGACGGCCAAGGAGGGCCAGGTCTTCGACCAGAGCCCCGAGGGAGGCGTGCGGATCGACAAGCACGGCGTGGTCGACATCTACGTCTCGCTCGGCCCGGCCAAGGTGAAGGTGCCGGACGTGATGGGCAAGTCCCGAAACGACGCGATCGCGGAACTCACCGGGGCCAAGCTCAAGTTCAAGATGCTCCAGGTCTTCTCGAAGGAGGACCCGGACACCGTCGTCGCCCAGTCGCCCGTCGGCGGCAAGGAGGTGGCGCAGGGCTCGATCGTCCACATCAACGTCTCGAAGGGCCTCCAGCCGCTCGACATCCCGAACGTCGTCGGCCAGCTGTACGACAGCGCCGCCGGCCAGCTGCAGGGAGAAGGCTTCGCGGTCGCCAGGCGGGACGTGGACTCGAGCCAGCCGAAGGACACCGTGATCGACCAGCAACCGAAGAGCGGCGACTCGGCGGCCCGCGGCAGCACGGTCACCCTCTACGTCTCCAAGGGCCCGAAGGAGGCCACGATCCCGGACGTGACGAGCCAGGACGAGGCCTCGGCGCAGCAGACGCTCGAGCAGTCCGGGTTCACCGTCGACGTGCAGGAGCAGGACACGACCGACCCGAACCAGGACGGCATCGTGCTCGAGCAGGATCCGGTCGGTGGGACGAAGGCCAAGCCCGGGACGACGGTGACGATCACGGTCGGGCGACTCGTCGCGACGCCCTGATGGCGCGGGTCCGCGTCGCCGTCGTCATGGGCGGGCGCTCGAGCGAGCACGAGATCTCGATGGCGTCGGCGCGCTCGGTGATCGACGCGCTCGATCCGGCGCGGTACGAGACGGTGACGGTCGAGATCGGCCGCGACGGGCGCTGGGAGCTCGGCTCGGGATCGCAGGCTGAGCTGGAGCGAGACGGACGCTCGGCCGTCGAGACGCTGCCCGTTCCGACCTCCAGCGTCCCGGAGACGCTCGCCGGTGTCGACGTCGTCTTTCCCGTGCTGCACGGGCCGTTCGGCGAGGACGGGACCGTGCAGGGGCTGCTCGAGCTCGCGGACGTGCCCTACGTGGGCGCGGGCGTGACTGCTTCCGCGCTCTGCATGGACAAGGACCTCTTCAAGTCGGTGCTCCGCGACAACGGGATCCCGGTGACGCGGAGCGTGACGCTCCGCGCGCCCGGCCAGCTCGAGAACCCCTTCGGCTACCCGGTGTTCGTCAAGCCGGCGCGGCTGGGCTCGTCCGTCGGGATCACGAAGGCGCGCACGGAGGACGAGCTTCGCGCCGGGATCGAGCTCGCGTTCCAGCACGACGAGAAGGTGCTCGTCGAGGAGTTCGTGGACGGCGTCGAGGTCGAGTGCAGCGTGCTCGGCAACGAGAAGCCGATCGCCTCGATCCCGGGCGAGATCGAGGCGAACGCCGATTGGTACGACTACTCGGCGAAGTACGACGAGGGCGGGATGCAGCTCGTGATCCCGCCGCGCATTTCGCAGGAGGCATCCGAGCGCGTGCAGGAGCTCTCCGTCGAGGCGTTCCGCGTCACCGACTGCGAGGGCATGGCCCGCGTGGACTGCTTCGTCCGCGGGGACGGCGAGGTGCTGATCAACGAGCTGAACACGATTCCCGGCTTCACGGCGACGAGCGTCTACGCGAAGCTCTTCGAAGCCTCCGGCATCCCGTACGAGGAGCTCCTCGAGCGGCTCGTCCAGCTCGCCCTCGAGCGCCACGAGCGCCGCGCGAAGCTCAGGTTCTAGCGGTCACCTCGCTGATCTGCGCCTGACCCCCTTCGCTGGGAAGCTTCAGCCAGACCATGTAGTAGAGGTACTTCTTGCCGTGCGTGTCGACCTCGAAGGCCTTGGTCGATCCAACCGGCTGGAAAGCCCCGCTGAGATCCGTGAACGGGCCTGTGGCGTGAGTCTCCACCCTTGATCTGGGCGTCGAAGCTCGTTCCGACGCTGTTCACCGTCAGTTTCGAGAGTGCAGTCGAAGCAGGCGCCTTCAAAACCAGGCCGACGCCCTCCTTGGTGAAGCTGTCGTAGTGCTCGCTGTCCCAGAACGTCTCGCGGTCGCGATCGGTCGCCTGACCCGCCGCGGAGTCGTGCTCGCCGCCGGTGCCGAAGGGGTCGTAAGCGCCGGTTCCGAGGAGGCGAACCGGTTTCGAAGAGGGAGCCTTTCCGACGAGTGGAGTGCCGCCGTCGTCGCGCAGTGAGCAGATACGCGCCGCCCGCCACCAGCAGCGCGGCGAGCAGGACGAGCAGGATCGGCATCCACGGAATCCGGCGCTCACGGCGCTGCTTTGCGCTCTGCTGGCGAGGCGGCGGCGGGACGATCATCGTCGCGCCCTCGTCCCCGCGACCGTCCAGCTCCGCGAGGCACGCTTCGAGCTCGGCGCAGAACTCGTCCATCGACGCGAAGCGCTCCTCGGGGTCCTTGGCCATCGCGCGCTGGATCGCCAGGTCGAGCCTGAGCGGACAATCCGGCCGGCGGTCGAGGACGCTCGGCGGAGGCTCGTTCACGTGCCGCATCGCAACGGCGACGAAGTTGTCGCCCTTGAACGGGACTTCGCCGGTGAGGAGCTCGTACAGCACCGCGCCGAGCGAGTAGATGTCCGTCTTCGGGTCGACCTGCTGCCCGCGGGCCTGCTCGGGTGCGATGTAGTCGCTGGTCCCGAGCACGGTCCCGGTCTGCGTGACGCCGTGCACGTCCAGCGAACGGGCGATTCCGAAGTCGGTCACCTTCGCCTGGCCGTCGTCGTTCAGGAGCACGTTCTGCGGCTTCACGTCGCGGTGCACGAGACCGCGCTCGTGCGCAAAGGAGAGCGCCCGCGCCACCTGCAGTGCCAGTCCGATCGCCTCCCGGACGTCGAGCGGCCCACCCGCCGACAGCTCCTTGAGGTTCTGGCCGTGGATGTACTCGAAGACGATGAACTGGCGACCGTCCTGCTCGCCTCGGTCGATGACCGTGACGATGTTCGGATGCGCGAGCTGCGCGACGGCGCGAGCCTCGCGGCGGAAGCGCTCGACGTAGTCCTCGTCGCGCGTGAACTGCTCGTGGAGGATCTTCAGCGCGACCGTGCGCTCGAGCAGACGATCGTGCGCACGGAACACGTTCGACATCCCGCCCGAGCCGACGAGTTCCTCCAGCTCGTAGCGGCCATCGATGAGCTCACCGACCACGACCCACAAGTTTCCCTGAGGACGGCGGAGCTACGCGCCGAGAACGGTGGCCAGCGCGTCTTCCCAGACGCCGAGCGCCTCGTCCAGCTCGGGGTCGGTGACCACGAGCGGGGTGAGCACGCGGATGCAGTTCCCGTCCGTCCCCGACTTGATCAGGAGCAGTCCGTTCCGGAAGGACTCCTCGATCACCGCGGACGCGATATCGGCTGCCGGCTCTTTCGTCGCCGGGTCGGAGACGAGCTCGATCGCGAGCATCGCGCCCTTCCCGCGCACGTCGCCGATCTGGCTCCAGCGCTCCTGCCAGGCGGTCATCCGGGAGCGGATCGTCTCGCCGATCGTGCCGGCCCGCTCCACGATCCCCTCCTCCTCGAAGACCTCGAGCACCGCCAGCGCGGCCGCCTGCGCGACCGGATTGCCGACGTACGTGCCGCCGATCGACGAGTCGGGCGGCGCGTCCATGATCTCGGCCTTCCCGATCACGCCCGACAGCGGGAGCCCGGCGGCGATCGACTTCGCGACGCACATCAGGTCGGGCTCGACGCCGTGGTGCTCGATGCCCCACATCCGCCCGGTGCGCCCGAAACCGGTCTGCACCTCGTCGACGACGAAGACGATTCCGTGCTCGTCGCAGATCGCGCGCACGCCCTCGACGAACTCCGTGGACGCGACGACGAAACCGCCCTCGCCGAGGATCGGCTCCATCACGATCGCGGCGACGCTCTCGGCCGGGACCTGCGTCACGAACGCGCGGCGCAGCGACTTGAGGGCGTCCTCGGTGCTGATTCCGCGGTACTCGTGCGGATACGGCACGCGGTAGACCTCGGGCGCGAACGGGCCCAGGCCCGCCTTGTACGGGTGCGTCTTCGAGGTCATCGTCATCGAGAGCATCGTGCGGCCGTGGAACGCGCCCTCGAAGGCGATCACGGCCGGCCGCTTCGTGTACGAGCGCGCGAACTTGATCGAGTTCTCGACCGCCTCGGTGCCCGCGTTGAAGAACGCGGCCTTGGCGGGGCCCGTGAACGGCGAGACCGCGATCAGCTTCTCCGCGAGCTCGACGTAGACCTCGTAGGGGATGATCGTGAAGTCCGTATGCGAGAACTTGGCGAGCTGCTCCTGCGCAGCCTCGACGACGCGCGGGTGCGAGTGGCCGACGTTCAGGCAGCCGACGCCGCCAGTGAAGTCGATGAAGGTGTTGCCGTCGACGTCCGTCAGCGTCGCGCCGCTGGCTTCGGCGGTCACGATCGGGTGGACGAGCGAGAGCGGCTGCGCGATCACGCGCTCCTTGCGCTCGATGATCTCCTGCGACCGCGGCCCCGGGACCTCGGTGCGGAGCTCGATCGACTTCGTCACGGCCATGCGGTGAAGATACACCAGCCAACCGGCCCTTTGGATAGATGAATAACGAATATTCAGCCGACCCGATCGAGCAGCTCCGCGCCTGGCTGGACACGGACGTCGTCGCACTCGCCACAGCGACTTCGACGGGCGCCCCGTCACTCCGCATGGTGCTCCTGAAAGGCGCCGACGAGCGCGGGCTCCTCTTCTTCACGAACTACGAGGGACGCAAGGGACGCGAGCTCGCGGAGAACCCGCAGGCAGCGATGCTCTTCCACCTGGACGGGCGCCAGATCAGGGTCGAAGGCCGCGTCGAGAAGGTCGATCCCGCCGAATCGGACATCTACTGGGAGAAGAGGCCGCGCGAGAGCCAGATCTCAGCATGGGTGTCGAGACAGAGCGAGCCGATCGAGTCGCGAGAGGAGCTCGACCGGCGATACGCGAGAGTTCGACGCGGCCCATCCCGAGGAGCTCGCCCGCCCGCCGCACTGGGGCGGCTTTCGCCTCTTCCCGGAGAGCTACGAGTTCTGGGAGCACCGCGACAACCGCCTCCACGATCGGGTTCGCTACCGCCGCGAGGGCGACGGCTGGGCGGTCGAACGGCTGCAGCCCTGACTACCGTTCAAGCGTGATCGTCGGCCATCTCGACCTGGATGCGTTCTTCGCCGCCGTGGAGGAGCTGGAGAACCCGGAGCTGCGGCCGAAGCCGCTGATCGTCGGCGGCGACCCGCGCGGCCGTGGCGTCGTCGCGACCGCGAACTACGAGGCGCGCAAGTTCGGGATCGGCTCGGCGATGTCCTGCGCCGAGGCGCTGCGGCGCTGCCCGCAGGCCATCTTCGTCCGGCCGAGGCACAGCGTGTACCGCGAGTACTCGGCCACGGTCTGGGAGGCGGTCCGCGAGGTCGTGCCGACCGTCGAGCGCACCGGGCTCGACGAGGGATACCTCGACTTCGGCGAGATCGCCGAGAGCTTCGGCGAGGTGCGAGCGCTCGCCGAGGCGGTCCAGACCTCGGTGCGCGGCGCGACGAGCCTGAGCGCGGCGATCGGCGTGGCGACCTCCAAGGTCGTGGCCAAGATCGCGAGCGACCGCCGAAAGCCCGGCGGGTTGACGATCGTCCCACCCGGCCGCGAGGCGTCGTTCCTCGCGCCGTTCGACGTGCGCAGGCTCCCGGGCGTGGGCCCTCGCTCGGAGGCCCGGCTGCGCGCCGCCGGCCTGGAGACGATCGGCGCGCTCGCGGGGCTGAGCGACGCGGAGCTGAGGCGCCTCCTGCCCGGAAAGGTCGGCCTCCTGCTCCGTGACCGGGCGCGCGGCATCGACCCGAGGCCGCTCGAGACCGCCGCCGAGCGCATCTCGATCTCGACCGAGGAGACCTTCGAGCGCGACATCGCCGACCGCGAGCAGCTGAAGGACGAGCTGCGACGCATGTCCGTCTCGCTGGCCGAGCACCTGCGCAAGAAGGGCGAGACCGCGCGTACCGTGACGACGAAGGTGCGCTACCCGGACTTCGCCATCCGCAGCCGCTCGACGAGCCTCTCCGTGGGCACGGACGATCCGGACCGGATCTCCGAGCTGGCCTGCGCGCTCCTCGACCGCGCGCTCGACGACCGGCCGGGGGCGCTGCGGCTCGTCGGCGTCGGCCTCTCCGGCTTCGAGCCGCACCAGCAGCTCGCGCTCGTATGAAGGACCGACTCGTCACGATCGGGACGACCGTCGTCATGCTGGCGGGCCTCGCCTTTCTCGGCTTCCTCGGCTGGCAGTGGTGGCAGAGCCGGCTGCCCGCGCGCTACGACGTCATGGACTACGGCGTCGTCGACCGCGGCGGCGGCCCGCCCGCCGAGCACGTGCACTTCAGCGTCGCCGACACGAAGGTCCCGGCCACTGGGAAGCCGGACGTCCGAGTCACGCTGACCGCGGAGAAGTCGAGGATCCGCCTCGCCTCGGGGAAGGAGGTCGACGCGTGGACGTTCAACGGCCGCGCGCCCGGCCCCGAGATCCGCGTGGAGCGCGGGCAGCTCCTCGAGGTCACCCTCGTCAACAAGGACATCGACGACGGCGTGACGATCCACTGGCACGGCGTCGACGTCCCGAACACCGAG
The DNA here is from genome assembly GCA_963790695.1 of uncultured Actinomycetes bacterium. Lineage (GTDB taxonomy): Bacteria > Actinomycetota > Thermoleophilia > Gaiellales > Gaiellaceae > VAXT01. The sequence goes on from CAWBPX010000007.1 coordinate 112,493, forward strand.
GACGGCGTTGCGGGAGTGACCCAGGATGCGGTGCCGCCCGGCGGGCGGTACGTCTACCGCTTCCGCCCGGAGCAGGTCGGGACCTTCTGGTACCACACGCATCAGAACGCCTCTGACGGCGTGGAGAAGGGCCTCTACGGAGCGCTCGTGGTCATGCGCGAGACGCCCCCGGAGAAGGAAGAGGACATCGCCGCGCCGGTGCACACCTTCTCCGGGCACGCCGCGATCGGGACGAACGACGGCCTGGAGCGCCGCGCAGTACAAGCCGGAGTGCCCGTGCGGCTGAGGCTGATCGACACGGACAGCAGCCCTGCGAGGTTCCGGCTGTCGGGAATGAAGCCGTTCGTCGTGGCGATCGACGGCGCGGAGATCGCACCGGCTCCTGTCCCGGCGGGCGAGGCGATCGAGATCGGCGCAGGCGGCCGCTACGACCTCTGGTTCCAGCAGCCGAAGGGGAGTCGCCGCCGTCGAGGTCGTCGGGTCGAAGGCCGGGCTCCTGTTCAGCCCGGACGGAAAGGGCGAGCCGGTCGCGGCCCGTTCAACCCCGTGTTCGACCCGGCCTCGCGCACCCGAGCGAAGCCGGCCGGGCTCGGCTCGCGCTTCGACCGGACGTTCCAGCTCGAGATCAGCAAGAAGGTGGGCTTTCTCGACGGCCGTCCCGGCCGGCACTGGGCGCTGAACGGCAAGCTCTACCCACGCGTGCCCATGTTCGAGGTCGAGAAGGGCGACCTCGTGCGCATCAACCTCGTCAACGACTCCTCCGGAGTCCATCCGATGCACCTGCACGGACACCACGTCCTCGTCCTCTCGCGCAACGGCAAGGCGGTCGCGCCCTGGTCGACCGACACGCTCGAGATGCTCCCGCACGAGCGCTACACGGTCGCGTTCCGCGCGGACAACCCCGGGCTCTGGATGCTGCACTGCCACAACCTCGACCACGCGGCCGACGGGCTGAGCATGCACCTCATGTACGCAGGAGCGACGACCCCGTTCAGGGCCGGGAAGTCAGCTCACAACGATCCGGAGTAGCTACGCCGCGGAGCGGCCATGGCCGGCTCGGCGCGATCCATGCGGCCCTTCCACTCCATGTACGCGGTCGAGCCGAGGAGCCCGAGGATGATGAACGCGTTGATCGGGTGCAGCCCCCCGAAGATGTACGGCACAGCGCTGCCCGTCCAGGCGAGCAGGATCTGGACGATCAGCAGCCCGACCGCCGCGGCGGAGCGAATGATTCGCTGCTTGCCGCGCGCTCCGAACGAGAGGAGCAGGAGCACGATCGTGCCGAGGAAGATCAGGTATCCGAGCCCGATGTGGAGCCCGAACGAGTCCTCGAACGATGTCTCGTCCACGGTCCCGCCGCCGGTCGTCTTGTCTGCGGTGTCGAACGCGCCGTACCCCGCGGCGAAGATCTGGACGACGACAGCCGCCGTCAAGATCGAGACCCAGTACTTGTAGAGACTCCGGAAAACGCTCATTTGGCCGCAACTCCTTTGTGGACGGTGAAGCGCGGAGTACGTTAACCCGCCCAGCGGAAGCCGGTGGGCGAAATCGAAGGCTCGAGCGGGCTGTCCGGCAGCCCCGGCTGCGGCTCCGGCGAGTTGTAGCCGCCGGGAGCGACGTCGTTCGGCGTGTCCGGATGGAAGAGCGCCGCGAGGTACTGGATCTGCCCGCGGCCCGGGCCGAGCTCCCACTGGCCGCCTCCGTAGGGGCTGATCTCCTTCTCGGCGCAGTAGTCGTAGGCGTCGAAGAGCCGCTGCACGGCCCCGAAGCGCGAGGGCTTGATGTTGATCGTCCGCGGCGGCCACGGCACCGCCTCGATGTCCTCGATCGAGTGGATCGGCGCGTCCCACGTGATGCGAGCCGCCTGCGGCTCGAGGATCGGCCTCGTCTCGTCGGTGACCCGCGGATCCTCGATCCAGGCGTCCGGGAACGCCTCGACGACGCGCCGATAGAGCTCCGGGTCCGGCGGCTGGTCGACGACGGTGCCCTCGTACTGGCCCTTGAGATCGACCGAGTCGATCGCCCCGGTCGCGGCCAGCTCGGTGACGAGCTCGTCCGTCCAGTTGCTGGTCGGGTCGAGCTTGAAGCGGAGCGTCGGGTAGAGGTCGAGCCAGCGCCTGACCTGGTCGGCCGAAGGCGGATCGACCAGGCGCCTCGAGGTCACGAAGGTGACGGGGCGCGGCTCGCGCTCGACGGCATCGGCGAGCGAGCGGCCCGCCTGGCGCAGCGCGAGGTCGAGCGCGGCGCTCTCGAACGCCCAGCGACGGTAGTCGTGCCACGCCGGCATCTGCGGCGGGCTCGTGAACAGCGTCAGCGTGTCGAGGAGCTGCGAGAACGAGTCGATCGTGAACGACCCCTGCGAGCGGGAGATCCGAAGGAGGCGGGTGGTCCTCGGCGGTGTAGGTCACGTCCTCTCCGATGCCCTCCTCTCCTCCGCCCCGGAGGTGGACGAGCGTCGTCACGCGCGTGAACTCCGGAGAGACGACGAGCTCGAGCCGTTCGAGCTCGTACGAGTCGATCTCGAGCGTCAGGTCTTTGACCGAGTCGTAGAGCGCCACGCGTGAACCATAGAATCGCGCCCGTGGTCCTGTCCGACCGAACCATCTCCCGGCTCCTCGACGAAGGGCAGCATCGGGATCGATCCCTACGACCCCGAGCTCCTGCAGCCGTCGAGCGTGGACGTCCGCGTCGACCGCTACTTCCGCGTCTTCCACAACGCGCGCTACCCGTACATCGACGTCAAGGAGCCGCAGGAGGGCCTCACCGAGCTCGTGGAGATCGACGACGAGCGGCCGTTCATCCTCCACCCGGGCGAGTTCGTGCTCGGCTCGACACTGGAACGGATCACGCTGCCCGACGACCTCGTCGCCCGGCTCGAAGGGAAGTCGAGTCTCTGGCCGCCTCGGGCTCCTCATCCACTCGACGGCCGGCTTCATCGACCCCGGCTGGGACGGCCACGTCACGCTCGAGCTCTCGAACGTGGCGAACCTTCCGATCACGATCTACTACGCAATGAAGATCGGCCAGCTCTCGTTCGTCCAGCTGACCGAGCCCGCCGAGACGCCGTACGGCTCGGGAGGGCTCGGCTCCAAGTACCAGGGCCAGCAGGGCCCGACGCCGAGCCGCTACTGGCAGAACTTCGAGCGCGAGCCGGCGAAGTGATCCTGCTGACCGGCGGCACCGGGTTCGTGGGGGGCCACGTCCTGGCGACACTGCGAGCATCCGGGCGGCCCGTGCGCTGTCTCGTTCGGAGCCCCTCGAAGGCGAGCCTCGAGTGCGAGCTCGTCCAGGGGGACATGACCGATCCGGCGAGCTTGCGCAAGGCCGTCGAGGGCGTGGACACGGTCGTCCACCTGGTCGCGATCCGGCAGGGGAGCGACGAGAAGTTCGAGCGGATCATGAAGCAGGGCACGCGCGACCTGCTCGCGGCGGCGAAGGAAGCGGGCGTCGAGCGCTTCGTCCACATGAGCGCGCTCGGGACGAGCGAGGAGTCGAAGGACCTCGTGCCCTATTACGGCGCAAAGTGGGAGATGGAGCAGGCCGTCAAGGAGAGCGGCCTCCCGTACGTCATCTTCCGGCCCAGCTTCGTCTTCGAGCGCGACGGAGGGATTCTCCCGACCTTCTCCAAGCTCGCGCGCTTCGCGCCCGTGACGCCGATCATCGGCTCGGGCGAGCGCAAGCTGCAGCCGATCTGGGCGGGCGACGTGGGCGCCTACCTCGACAAGGCGATCGACCTCGAAGCCGCGACGAACAGGACGTTCGAGCTGGGCGGGCCGGACGTCGTCACCTGGAACGAGTTCTGGGAGCGGCTGAAGAAGGCGCGCGGGATCCGTCGGCCGAGCATCCACGTGCCCGTCGGATTCATGAAGGCGAACGCCCTGCTCACGGAGCGGCTCCCCGGCGACATCCCGCTCACCCGAGACCTGCTGAAGATGCTCGAGCACGCCGACAACGTCGTCTCGAACGACGACGCTCAGCAGACGTTCGAGCTTCCACTCATGCCGCTCGACGAGCAGCTCAGGCGCGCCGCCTAGATGGCCGAGCCGCAGATCGTGGCGCTCGGAGGGCTCGGCGAGGACGACGACTCGGCGGGCCGGCTCGTCCGCTTCGCGCTCAGCCTCACCGGGAAGGAGCGCCCGCGCGTCTGCCTGGTGCCCACGGCCACCAACGAGCTTCCCGAGTACACGGTTCGTTTCTACGAGAACCTGAGCGGAGTCGCGGACTGCTCGCACGTCTCGTTCTTCCCCTGGCCCCGAGCCGGCCTGCGCGAGCACGTGCTGGCCCAGGACGCGATCTTCGTCAGCGGCGGCAACACCGCGAACCTGCTCGCGATCTGGCGCGCGCACGGCTTCGACGAGATCATCCGCGAAGCCTGGGAGCAGGGGATCGTCCTGGCCGGCTCGAGCGCGGGGATGATCTGCTGGTTCGAGGCCGGCGTCACGGACTCGTTCGGCCCGCAGCTCGAGGGGATGCGCGACGGGCTCGGGTTCCTACCCGGGAGCGCATGCCCGCACTACGACGGGGAGGAACGGCGTCGGCCCGTCTACACCCGGCTCGTCGCGAACGGCTTCCCTGCCGGCATGGCCGCCGACGACGCCGTCGGCCTGCACTACGTCGGCACGGAGCTTCGAGAGGCGGTCACCGTCCGCGAGGGCGCGCACGCGTACCGCGTCGAGCCCGGGAACGAGACCGCGATCGCCCCGCGCCTACTCGAAAAAGAGTAGGGGCCGCACGAAGGCGGCCCCCAATCCGGTTCCCAGCGTCGTATTGGTAGAGGCGATTCCTGCCGGCTGCTAGCTCACCGGCGGCGCTCGATGCGAGCCCCCTACGCTGGCTAGGCGATTCCCCGTAGGTCCCGGGGACACGCCTCTACCCGCTGGTACCTCCACTGCCCGTACTGGAATCTGTCAAGCCGGACCACCTCCTTTCCGCGGTTGCCCCAACTGTAGCCGCTCGGGCAGGACGTCCGCTACTCGATCTCGGAGAGGACGACCGAGAGCTCGAGACCACGGTCCAGCGGGACGGTGACGCTCTCCAGGGTCGGGTCGGCTTGCCGCGCCCTGGAGTACTCGGCCAAGGGGTCGGCATGGGAGAGGACGTTGTCCGCGACGAAGAGCCCACCCGGCTCGACCTTCCCGCGGGCCAGCTGGAAGAGGCGCTCGTAGTCCTCCTTCTCCGCGTCGATGAAGACGAGGTCGAAGACGTCCTGGATCTGCGGGAGCGTCTCGAAGGCGTCGCCGTCGATCAGCTCGGCCGTCTCCTCGAGGCCGGCCTCCGCGACGTTCCCGCGCCAGGCCTCCACCTTGGCGGGATCTGCTTCGAGCGAGAGGACCCGACCCCCGAAGTGGCGGACGCCCGCGCCGAGCCAGATCGACGAGTAGCCGCGCGAGCCGCCGATCTCGAGCACCTCGCAGTCCACTTGCGGCGCGACGAGCGAGAAGAGGAACTGCCCCGTCGTCCGCGCCACCTGGCGGGCCCGAAGCTCTCGCGCGACGCCCTCCTCACGCTCCTGCGCATCCTCGGCCTCGAGCCTGGCCAGGACCGCTCTCACCTTGTCGTCGATCATCAGGTCACGTCCACCTTGACGATTCCGTCCTCGACGACGACGGGGAACGTGTCCACCGGGAACACCGCAGGCAGGGTCAGCGGTTTCCCGGTGCAGATCTCGATGTTGGCGCCGTGCCGGGGGCAGATGGCCACCCCCTCCTCCTCGTCGAACTCGCCCTCGCACAGAGGGCCGTCGTCGTGGGAGCAGCGGTCCTCCAGGGCGCAGAGCTTCCCGCCGAAGGTTGTAGACCCCGACCGAGATCGAGCCCGCGGTGACGATCTTGACCGAGCCCGGCGGAAACTCCTCCAGCGGCGCGACGGTGAAGAGCGCCACTAGCTAGGAGATCTCGAGCTCGCTCGCGAGCCCCGCCCACTCCGGCGGCAGGGGCGTGCCCTTCGCGCGGTGCAGGGCCACCTTCAACACGCCGAGGCCGAGCAGCGCGCACTTGAGCCGGATCGGCGTGAGCGGGATCCCGATCTCCTCCAGCAGCTCCTCCTTGGGGAGCGTCGCCACATCGGTCGCGGAGCGGCCCTTGACCATCTCGGTCAGCATCGAGGTCGCCGCCTGCGAGATGGCGCAGCCGCGGCCCTCGAACTTGACCTCGTCGATCGTCTCTCCGTCGTCGGCGAGCGCGACCGAGATCGTGACCTCGTCGCCGCAGAGCGGGTTCATGCCCTCGGCCTGCGCGTCGGGGCCCTCCATGGGCCCGTGCCCGCGCGGGTTCTTGTAGTGGTCGAGGATGACCTCGCGGTAGAAGTCGCTCACGCCACTGAGCGTACCCGCTGAGGGTCTAGCTGAAGACCTTGCGGGCCTTGTGCAGGCCGTCCACGAGCCGGTCGATCTCGTCGGGCAGCGTGTACAGGTAGAAGCTCGCCCGGTTCGTGGCCGCGACTCCGAGCTTCTGCATCAGCGGCTGGCAGCAATGGTGTCCCGCGCGGATGGCCACACCGTCCGCGTCGAGCACCTGCGCGACGTCGTGCGGGTGGATGTCGCCGAGGTTGAAGGACACGATCCCCGCTCGCCGGTCGGCCGGCGGCCCGTAGAGCTTGATGTCCGGAACCTCGCCGAGCTTCTCGAGCGCGTACACGGTCAACTCGTGCTCGTGGCCCTCGATCGCCTCGACGCCCGATCGCGTTCACGTAGTCGACGGCCGCGCCGAACCCGACGGCCTCGGCGATCGGCTGCGTCCCCGCCTCGTACTTCGCCGGCACCTCGCCCCAGGTCGTCTCCTCGAGCGTGACCTTGCGGATCATGTGCCCGCCGAGATGGAACGGCTCCATCGACTCCAGCAGCTCGAGCCGGCCCCAGAGCGCGCCGACGCTCGTCGGCCCGCACATCTTGTGCGCGGAGAACGCGAAGAAGTCGCAGCCGAGCGCCTGGACGTCGATCGCCTTGTGCGGCGCCGCCTGGGCCCCGTCCACGACCATGATCGCGCCCTGCTCGTGCGCCCACGCCGAGAGCTTCTCGATCGGGTTGATCGTCCCGAGCGCGTTCGAGACGAGGTTGTTCGCGACGACCTTCACGTTGCCCTCGGCGGCGATCGCGTCGAGCACGGACAGGTCGAGCTCCCCGTTCTCGTCGAGCTCGATCATGCGCAGCGTCGCCCCGGTCCGCTTCGCCATGTACTGCCAGGGCACGAAGTTCGAGTGATGCTCGAGCTCGGTGACGACGACGAGGTCGCCGGGCTTCAGGTTGACGAGGCCCCAGGCGTACGCGACGAGGTTCAGCGCCTCGGTCGCGCCGCGCACGAAGACGATCTCGCGCGGAGAAGGCGCGTTCACGTAGTCGGCGATCTTCTGGCGCGCGCCCTCGTACTCGGCCGTCGAGCGCTCGGACAGCGTGTACACCCCGCGGTGCACGTTCGCATACGACGTCTCGTAGAAGTCGCGCAGCTTGTCGAGCACCTGCCGCGGCTTGTGCGTCGAGACCGCCGAATCGAGGTAGGCGAGCGGCTTTCCGTTGATCTCCTGCTCGAAGATCGGAAAATCGGCGCGCAGCTTCTTCGCGTCGAGCTTCGGAGGGCTCGTCACCGCCATCGAACCTATGGTACTCCGGGGCGGTCGAGCCCCACCGTGTCACTCACGAGATAGAGAGGCCGCCCCTTGACCTCGTCGTGGATGCGGGCGACGTACTCGCCCATGATCCCGATCAGCAGGAGCTGGATCCCGCCCAGGAACGCAACGAAGACCGCGATCGAAGCGAGACCGGGCACTTCGTAGAAGCCGGCGATCTTCGAGACGAGGAAGACGATGCCGAGGAGGAATGACAGGCCCGCCATGACGAAGCCGACCTTGAGCGCGAGCCTCAGCGGGTAGGCGGAGAAGCTCACGATCCCGTCGGTCGCGAACTGGAGCATCTTGCGCAGCGGGTACTTGGTCTCGCCCGCGTAGCGCTCCTCGCGCCGGAAGGGCACGCCGACCTGGCGGAAGCCGATCCAGCTGAACATGCCGCGCACGTAGCGGTTCGACTCCCGCATCGAGCGGAACGCGTCCAGGGCGCGGCGGTCGACGAGGCGGAAGTCGCCCACGTCGAGCGGGCACGTCGACGTCGCTCACCTTGCGGAAGAGCCGGTAGAAGCACCGAGGCGGTCGCGCGCTTGAACGCCGTGTCGCCGTCCCGTTCCTCGCGCACCGCATAGACCACGTCATAGCCCTCTCGCCAGCGAGCCGCGAGGTCGAGGGCCACCTCGGGCGGGTCCTGGAGGTCCGCGTCCATCACGATCACGGCATTCCCGGCCGCGACGTCGAGACCCGCGGTGACCGCGATCTGGTGCCCGAAGTTGCGCGAGAGCCGCAGCAGCTTGAACCGCGGGTCGGCCTCGTGCGCCGCCTGCATCCGCTCGTAGCTCGCGTCGCTCGAGCCGTCGTCGACGAGGATCACCTCCGCATCGCCGTCGAGTCGCTCCATGACGCCGCTGAGCCGGGTGACGAGCTCCGGGACCGTGTCCTCCTCGTTGAAGATCGGAATGACGAGCGAATATTCGGGCTCGGCCACGCCTGAATATTGCAGCGCGGGCCTGTCGGTACCCGTTTCCGGTCGGCAGGGCTTTCCGCTTCAATGTTCTCGGATGCGTCGTATCGCCCCTTCAGCGATCGTCCGCGTGACGGTCGCCGCCCTCTCCGTCGCGGCGCTCGTGATCGCCACAGCCGGCTGCGGCGGCGGCAAGAGCGGAGATTCAGGGTCGAAAGACGCCGCCGGAGCGGGCAGCCCCGGCGAGAAGATCTTCACCTCCGAAGGCTGCAGCGGCTGCCACACGCTGGAGGCCGCGGGAGCGACCGGGAAGGTCGGCCCGAACCTCGACGAGCTGAGGCCGAACCAGCAGACCGTCGCGCGCCAGGTCCGAAACGGCGGCAACGGGATGCCGTCCTTCAAGGACAAGCTGAGCGCGACGGAGATCAACCAGGTCGCGGCGTTCGTCTCCACGGCCGCCGGCACCGGGCGGGCCGGAAAGATCTCGTTCGAGCCGAACGACCAGAAGGTCGACGACTGCAAGGACACGAGCTGCTACGAGCAGGCGTTCGGCAACCTCGCCTACGACGAGAGCCCCAAGGCGGCGCTCCAGAAGCTGGCGCAGCTATCCAGCACGAACGGCGCGGTCGCAGCCGACTGCCACCCGATCGCGCACAAGATCGGCGCGGGCGGGCTTCTCCACTTCAAGGGCGACGTGGGCAAGGCGTTCGCCGACGGCGACGCCACGTGCGGCTCGGGCTACTACCACGGCCTGCTCCAGTGGAAGCTCGCAGGCGTGGCCGCCGACCAGGTGTCCGCGATCGCGAGCTCCGTCTGCAAGGACGCGACCATCGAGGCGAACGCATTCATCTACTACCAGTGCAACCACGGCCTCGGCCACGGCCTGATGCTCTACACGGGCCTCGACCTTCCGCAGGCGCTCGACTACTGCCACAAGCTGCAGACCGAGGAGGACTCGATCATGTGCAGCGGCGGAGTCTTCATGGAGAACCAGAGCTCCTCGTTCGGCCTCCACTCGAAGTGGCTGAGCAAGAAGAACCTGCTCTACCCCTGCAACAGCAAGCTCGTGAAGCCGCAGCGACAAGCTCTACTGCTACCTGCTGATCACGTCGCACATCCTCCCGTACGTCCACGGCAGCTGGACGAAGACCGCGGACTGGTGCCGCAAGAGCGACCCCGGCTGGGTCGCAGTACTGCTTCCAGTCGATGGGCCGTGACGTGTCCGGCGCCGCCGTCCACAATCCGCAGCAGATGAAGGACTTCTGCGCGCCAGGCCGGGAGCGGCGAGAAGGAGTGCGTCTACGGCGCGATCCGCGACGTGATGAACAACAACGCGCGGGATCCGAACGGGAAGGCGTTCTGCGAGGTCGTCAAGGCGAAGTTCCGGAACTACTGCTTCTGGGGGATGGGCACGATCCTCGGGACGCAGCACGCGGACAGCGAAGGGAAGCGCCAGGCCTGCGAGCAGTGGGCCAAGGGCGAGGACCTGACCCAGTGCCTGTCCGGCGCCGGCGCCTGACCGCTCAGGACGGGCACTTCGAGCACGACCCGCGCGCCGTCGGGCGTGATGTTGCGGATCCGTCCGCGCGGATAGCGGTCGGCGAGCTGCGCCGCGGCCGGCTGCCACGCCTCGCGGCGCATCAACAGGCGAAGCGGCGGCACCGCCGTGAACGACCTGCAGCGGGACGGGTCGACGGGCTGCCGATCTGGTTGCCGCGCGCGAAGAGGCTCAGCCGGTCGAGCGAGGCGCTGACGTCCCCCCAGACGTAGTAGGGCGTGGTGTCCCCGGACGCGATGTAGAACGCTCGTTCGCCGGACTTCGTATGCGCGCGCGACGTAGCGACCGGTGCTGCCGATCGGCTCACCTTCCTTGCGCCCAGCTGAACGTAGTCCCAGGCCGCCGACACGTTGAGCGCGACGACCGCGGCCACGAACACTCCGACGATCAGCTGCGGAGCGTGGTCGAACCGAGCGCCAGCGATTCGTCGCCCAGCGAAGGGCCTCGACGACGAGGTACGACGACGAACGGCAGCGCGATCAACAGCCGCGTGTAGTTCGGGGCCTTGTTGACGAGCAGCGCGAACGAGAGCCACAGCACGAGGAAGCCGCCGACCATGAGCAGCGCGCCCTCGTCCTCGCGGCGCCGCCGGATGATCGCGAGCCCGACGATCGCGACGCCGACCCAGAGCGCGACGCCCATCAGCGGGTCGAGGAAGCCGTGCCCGTAGTTCGGGTAGATCCAGGAGTGGTCGACGGTGTCGCTGTTGAACGCGCCGAGCCCGTGCTTCACGTTCGTCCACCAGCCGTCGAACTGGCTGTCCGCGAAGACCCAGCTCTGCTGCTCGACGCGGGCGTCCTTGAAGATCATCAGGCTGTCGCCCTGGCCGCTGTGCTCTCCCGGCGGGATCTGGGACTCGGCGTAGACGATCGGCGAGGATCACGAACGAGAGAAGCGCGAGGAGCGCACCCTCGTCTGCATTGCGCCGGATGAGCCCGACTCCGACAACGCCTACGCCGAGCCACAGAAGGATCCCGGTCAGCGGGTCGACGAAACCGTGGCCGGGGTTGTCGTAGATGAAGCCGTGGTCGACGATGTCGTTGTTGAAGGCCGTCAGGCCCCATTTGACGTTGATCTTGTATGCGTCCAGGAACGATGGACTTGAACACCCAGGACTGCTGCTTGTCGCGCCCGAGCTTGAAGAGCATCACCGAGTCCTTCTGCGGCTGAGTGTCGTTCGTCTTCGGCGCCTTGGTCTCCGCGATCACGATCGGCGCCGCCATGAGGACGAAGCCCGCGAGGCCCGTCGCACCGAGAAGAGCGACCTGACGCGGGGGGAACGACCTTCGGGAGAACAGCGTGAGCGCCACGAGGAAGGCGATCCAGAGCGGGAAGGTGGCGCGAGACGGGAAGTAGACGTAGAAGGCGAGTCCGGAGAAGACGCCTCCCAGAACGTGGCCAGCAGGTTTCTGTCCGAAGGCCCCAGAGCAGGAACGCCAGCGCGACGACTTCCGTCAGGATCGACGTGTTCTCGCGCATCGCGAGCCGGCTGATCATGAACATCGAGTGACACGCACCGACCACTGCCGAGGCGAAGACCGCCCACCAGAGCGGGAGCAGCTGGCGCAATAGCGCGTAGCAAGCCGCGATCGTGAGCAGTCCGAAGATCGCATGCAGAAGGCGCATGTGGTAGAGGTCGAATCCGCCGAGCAGCTCGCCGAGCCGGCCCCAGGCCATGAAGAGCAGCGTGGGCGGCCCAGGTAGTAGCTCACGCCGAACGGATCGACCCGTGCGCCTCCGCGAAGTGCTTGGCGACGCCGATGATGGCGACCTCGTCCGAGCTCACCTGGATCGGATTGCGGTACAGCGAAACCAGGTAGATGGGTGCGAACGCGACGACCAGCGCCCGCGGACGCGGCAACGTCCGCAAGGCGAATTCGTGGAAGGACGCGGCTCGTGCTCCAGAAGTAGACGGACAGCCCGGCGAGGCCGACGAACCAGGCGAAGAGCATCCAGTAGCTGAAGCCGTTCGCTGCGTACGCCACGAGCGAACCGCGCCGGCCAAGGCCCCGAGCACCAGCGCGACGGTCATGGCACCAACCGGCGAGCGGTCGACCTCGGGCGCGACCCGGTAGTCGAGCGAGCCGCGAACTCATGTCTCCCATCGCGTTTCGGCGTTACTTGACGACGATCGTGCCCTGCGTGTCGGGCTCGAGGTGGTTGTGATACCCCCAGCTGCCGACCTTCGTGAAGGTGAAGGAGTAGGAATCTCCGGGCAGCAGGGGCTTCTTGGCGTCGAAGCCGGGATAGAGCAGGTGCGTGGGGTGGACGTTCGATGCGGGCCACCCGTCGTCGCTGCTGTCGTTCTCGAACTTGCACCGTATCGCCCGACTTGATCGTCAGCGTCGAGGGCTCCCAGCCGTTGTCGGTGAGCTTCACAACGTTCCCGCCGCCGCTGTCGTCGTCGCCGCCTCCGCCACCGCCGCAGCCCGCGAGCAAGAGGACCAGCAACGACGAGAATCGCGCCGAGTCGAGCTTTCATGCGGCGATGTTGGCGCCCTGGAGGCAGTACTTCGCCTTGTCCCCAAGCGGCGCGCAGCTTTGCCGAATCAACGACTGATCCTGCGTGCGAGCGGCGATGTCGAGGCCGATCCTGCTGTAGCAGTCCTTCTGCAGCTTCCCCGAGACTTCCTGGCAAAGGGCGTTCTCCCGCTTCACCTTGAACTGGTCGAAGTTCGCGAGGTTGTCGACGCCTGCGACGACGCAGTCCTTGCGGCCGGCTTCCGGGAAGCGCTTGCAGAGGACGGCGGCGATCTTCGCGGGAGAGTCGCCGGCGAGATCCGCGGCGAGCGTGGACTGCCAGACCGGGTTGGTGACCATCAACCCGAGCGACTGCCAGCAGCTCGACTTGTATTTCGCCGGCTTGGCCTTCAGGCAGTAGCGGCTGCCCTTGCTCATGTTGTCGTTCGCAACCGTCATCAGCCAGCCCGCGTGGTTGATGAAGCACTCGTGCTTGTAGCGGTTGCCGACTTTGTCGCAGGGAGAAGGGGATCCGACTTCTTGAAGTACCCGGGCAGAGCACGTCCCTGCATGCCCGCGTTCACGTTCTCCATGAAGACACCCTGCCAGCAGCCGTCCTTGTCCTTCGCGGCGGGCATGGTGTTGCACTCTTTGAGCGATTTCTGGACGTCGTAACCCTGGGCCATCATGATTCCGTGCCCGACGCCGTGGTAGCACGTGAAGCCGGCGATCAGGAGGTTCGTCTTCGGGTTCAGCGACTCGCAGATCGTGGTCGCGGCCTTCCGCGCGTCAGGCGTCCTCGCAAGGACGTACTCGAAGAAGCCGTGTGAACACCCGTAATTGAAGGTCGTCGGGCAGAGATCGAACGCCTTGAAGTTCGAGCCGTAGTCCTTCGCGGTGTCCCGTCCGACGACATGCGCCATCTGATGGTCGTTGACCGACATGCTCGACCTTCTGCTCATGCTGGAGTCGCTCGAGGATTCCGAGCGATGCGCGCGGCCCGTAGTCGTCAGTCACCTTGATCATGTACTTCTCGATGCACTCGACTGTCGGTGGCGCCGCACGAGAAGTCCTCCTCGTTGTAGACGGCGTCGATGCTGTCGAAGTGAGCAGGCTCGGTGAAGCTCGTGTCGAGCTTCGAGCTCGATGCGCTTCCATCGTCGCCTCCGCCGGCCGCGAGCGCCACCACCCCGACGATCGCCGCGACGATGAGGACGGCGCCAACCACGATGAGAGCGAGCCAAGGCCCGCGCGGCCTTTTCAGGTCGAGACCCACGAGATCTCTAAGGGTAGCCGCGAACATGAAAAACGCCTAGCGACTACCGACGAGCCGCAGGTCGTCCCTTGGCACGCGAGTCGAAGACGCGCTTGACTTCCCCGGAGATGGCCAGAAAGGCGATGGTTGGGGTCGCCGTACTCGCGGCAATCAGTCTGGCGCTTGCGCTCAGAGCCGCGGCGAACGGGGCCGCGCTTCCGCGGTCGACGACCGACCGTCCCGACGATCTGTTCGGCCCCCAGGTACACGTGATCTACGCGCTACCGAGCGACCTAAGTGATCGAGCTTTGGACACTGACGGAACGCTCGCCGCGTCGGTTTTGAACTTCCAGAGGCTGGTTGCGAGGACAGACCGGCGGCCACGGCCTCCACGTCGACACGTACCAGGGCGAGCCTGACATCTCGTTCCACCGGTTCAGTGCTACGGACGCGGAGTTGGCCGCCTACGGCATCAATCTGCGAGATGCGATCGAGGCCCGGCTGCGCTCGGCCGGATTCCGCGCGCCGGGGAAGCTCTACTCGGTCTATTACGACGGCTCCGGGCCGCACGACCATTGCGGCGGCGGCGCCTGGCCCCCCGCGCTCCCCGGGACGGTCAGCGCGGTTTACTTGCGCGCAACCTATGGCGCGGGATTCACCTGCTACGACCCCGCGCTTTCCAGACGCGGCCTCCAGATCATGGATTTCGCGATTCTGCACGAGACCTTCCACACGATCGGGCTCGTCCCGACCTGCGCGCCGCACCACACGCAGGCAGGCCACGTCTCCGACGATCCGACTGACATCATGTGGGCCGGAACTGGGAGCTGGAATCCGTCGGTCCTGGATTACGGACGGGACGACTACTTCAATGCCCCGGTTTCCGGCTGTCTCGATTTGGCGGAGAGCGCCTATCTCGAAGGAGCAATCCCTCCTCCTCCTCCACCTCCTCCACCACCACCACCACCGCCGCCGCCTGCGCCCCCGCCACCACCGCCTCCACGGGTGCGCTGCCGTGTGCCCAGGGTGATCGGCTTCACGCTCGCCCGAGCCCGCAGTCGAATCCGCACGAGGCATTGTGCGGTCGGCCGAGTACGGAGAGCACGCTCAGGGCGACCGGGCCGGGTCGTCTCCCAGCGCCCACCGGCCGGCACCGTCGGCCGTCGAGGCCTCGCGATCAGACTAGTCGTCGGCCGCCGCTAGCGGTCGAGAGCGGCCTACGCCTGCGGGATGCGGGCTTCGAGGGCTTCGCCGAGAGCTTCCCGTACCGGCTCGAGCTCGATCCGGTCGAGCACGTCCTGGAAGAAGCCGCGCAGGATCAGGCGTTCCGCGTCGGACTTCGTGAGCCCGCGCGCCATCGCGTAGAAGAGCTGGTCGCGGTCGACCTGGCTGACCGTCGCGCCGTGCGTGCAGCGGACGTCGTTGGCCTGGATCTCGAGCCCCGGGATCGAGTCCGCGTGCGCGGTCGGCGAGAGGAGGAGGTTCCGGTTCTCCTGGTACGCGTTCGTCTTCTGCGCGTCGGGCTCGACGCGGATCATTCCGCGCCAGACCGCGGTCGCGGCGTCGCGCAGCGCTCCCTTGAACGCGAAGTCGGACGTCGTGTTCGGCGCCTGGTGCTCCTGGAGCGTGTCGTAGTCGAGGTGCTGGTCGCCGTCGGCGAAGTAGGCGCCCGTGACGCGCGAGGTCGCGCCCTGGCCGGCGAGGTCGTTCTCGATCCGGACCTTGCCCTTCTTGGAGCCGAAGCCGCCTGCGACCCAGTCGAGCTCGGCGTCGCGCCCGACGCGCGCGCGGTGCGACGCGAAGTGCCACGTCTCGCGGGCGAGGTTCTGGAGCGACACGTACTCGACCTTCGCGTCCTGGCCGACGAAGAGCTCGACGACGGAATTCGAGTAGCCCTCGAGGCCCGGATCCGACGTGGCGAGGTCCTCGATGATGCTGAAACGGCTGCCCGGCTCGGCGACGACGAGCAGGCGCCAGAAGAGCGCGCTCCCGTCGGGGGGGTTCGCGATCCGGACGTAGAGGGGCTGCTCGAGGACGACGCCCTTCGGGACGTGGACGAGCAGGCCGTGCTTCCAGAGCGCGGCATTCTGCGCCGCGAACTTCTCGTCCGCGCCCACGAGCTCACCGAACTGCGGATGGGACTCGTCGAGGGGCTCGAACCGGATCCCCTCCGGCGCGCGCTCGATCTCGATGCCTCCGGCGACCCTGGCCAGACCGGCCACGTCGATCTCCAGCATCGTCCCGGGGTCAGGCGCTTCGACATGGCCGTTCTGGACGAAGGCGTCCGGGTCGAAGCCCTTCAGGTCGGTGAAGCGCCACGACTCGTCGGTCGTCGTCGGCATCGGCAGCGCCCGGTAGCGCTCGAGGAGCTCAGTCCTGCTCACGCTTCTCCTTCGGCGCGTAGCGGCGATGGAGGATGAGCACGTTGCCGTCGAGGTCCTTGACGAAGCCCATGTGGCAGACGCCGCTGTCCTGGATGCCGATCACCTCGCCACCTGCCGCCCGGAACTCCTCGACCGCGGCCTCGACGTCGTCGACCCGCAGCGCAAGCCCGGCGTTGTTGGCGCTGGAACGGCTCGCCGTCTGTCTCGGGGTTCCAGAACGAGAGCGTCACGTTCGGCGTCTCGAGCTCGCCATCGCTGTACTCGCTCTCGGGTAGGCCGAGCACCTCGCGGTAGAACGCGAGTCGCACGGGGCAGGTCCCGCGTCGGCACTCGACACGAAGTCGACGTGCTCGACTTGCATCAGGGAAGCGACCCGTCTGGATAAGGCGCGTAACGGTGGTGGAGCATGATCCCGTTGCCGTCGGGATCCGCGAAGGAGACTCCGTTGCAGGCGCCGGAGTCCCACATGTCGCCGCACTCGACGCCCGCGGCCTCGAGCTTCGCCTTCGCGGCCTCGACGTCCGGCACGCGAAGCGCAATCGAGCCGTGCGGCAGCGGCGAGAACTCCATGCCGTGCCCCTCGGCGGAAACGAGCGCGAGCGTCACGTTGCCCGTCTCGAACTCGATCCAGTCGTGCAGCGAGTTCGGGTTCTTCTCGAGTCCGAGCACGTCGCGGTAGAACGCCTCCGCCCTCGCAACGTCGTTCGTCGGGACGGCGATGAAATCGACGCGCTGCGCCTCGATCATCGGCGCGTAGCGCCGGTGGAGCATGAGCGCGTTCCCCTCGCTGTCCGGAGAAGAACGCCATGTGGCAGACGCCGGTGTCGAGGGTCTCGCCGTGGAACTCGATCCCGGCCTCCTCGAGCCGCGCGCGCTCGCCCTCGA
This sequence comes from uncultured Actinomycetes bacterium, assembly GCA_963790695.1. Taxonomy (GTDB): domain Bacteria; phylum Actinomycetota; class Thermoleophilia; order Gaiellales; family Gaiellaceae; genus VAXT01. The sequence goes on from CAWBPX010000007.1 coordinate 129,553, forward strand.
CGTCGGGGACTCGGAGCGCGATATGCGCACGTTGCGGCGCGAACTCCTGCCCGAACGCCGTCGGATCGACGAGATAGAGCGACACATTGCCGGTCTCGAACTCGGGCCAACCGTCGTCGAGGTTCGGCGAGTGGATTCCCAGCTTCTCGCTGTAGAACCGCTTCGCCCGCTCCATGTCCTGAACCGGAACGGACACGAAGTCCGTCCGCTCCACGGTGATCAACCGACCGAGCCCTCCATCTGGAGCTGGATCAGCCGGTTCATCTCGACCGCGTACTCGAGCGGGAGCTCCTTCGTGATCGGCTCGACGAAGCCGGACACGACCATCGCGGACGCCTCCGACTCGGACAGGCCGCGCGACATCAGATAGAAGAGCTGCTCCTCGCCGATCTTCGAGACCGTCGCCTCGTGGCCGATGTCCACGTTCGACTCGTCGATCCGGATGTACGGATACGTGTCGGAGCGCGACTCCTCGTCGAGGATCAGCGCGTCGCAGACGACCTTGGACTTCGCGCCCTCGGCGCCCTTGCCCACCTCGAGCAGGCCGCGGTAGCTCGCCCGGCCGCCGCCCCGGGAGATCGACTTCGACGTGATCGTCGACGTCGTCCTGGGCGCCATGTGGACGACCTTGCCGCCCGCGTCGAGATGCTGGTCCTCGCCCGCGAACGCAATCGAGAGCACCTCGCCGTGGGCGCCCTCGCCCAGCAGCCAGATCGCCGGGTACTTCATCGTCAGCTTCGAGCCCAGGTTCGCGTCGACCCACTCCATCGTCGCGTTCTCGTAGGCGACTGCGCGCTTCGTGACGAGGTTGTAGACGTTGTTCGACCAGTTCTGGATCGTCGTGTACCGACAGCGCCCGCCCGGCTTGACGATGATCTCGACGACCGCCGAGTGCAGCGAGTCGGTCGAGTAGACCGGCGCCGTGCAGCCCTCGACGTAGTGCACGTAGGCGTCCTCGTCGACGATGATCAGCGTGCGCTCGAACTGGCCCATGTTCTCCGCGTTGATGCGGAAATAGGCCTGAAGCGGCATCTCGACCTTGACCCCGGGCGGGACGTAGATGAAGGAGCCTCCCGACCAGACCGCCGAGTTCAGCGCGGCGAACTTGTTGTCGTTCTGCGGGATGATCTTCCCGAAGTACTCCTTGACGAGCTCCTCGTGCTCGCGCAGGCCGGAGTCCATGTCGAGGAACAGGACGCCCTGGGCCTCGAGATCCTCCTTCAGCTTGTGGTAGACGACCTCGGACTCGTACTGCGCGCCGACGCCGGCCAGGTAGTTCTTCTCGGCCTCCGGGATGCCCAGCCGGTCCCAGGTGTTCTTGATGTCCGGCGGCAGGTCTTCCCAGGATTTCGCCTGCTTCTCGGTCGGGCGGATGTAATAGAAGATGTTGTCGAAGTCGATCTCGGCGACGTTCCCGCCCCAGGCCGGCAGCGGGCGCGCGAGGAAGTAGTCGAGCGACTTGAGGCGGAACTTCCGCATCCAGTCCGGCTCGTTCTTGTGCTCGGAGATCGCAGCGACGAGCTCGTGCGAGAGCCCGCGGCCGGACTTGAAGAAGTAGTCCTCGGGATCGCTGAACCCGTACTTGTACTCGGTCTTGATTCCGCCGACGACTTCGGTCTCGGTGAGAGCCACTAGGCGTTTGCTCCTTCCGGCTGGAAGGCTTCGTAGCCCTCCGCCTCGAGCTTGTGAGCGAGCTCCGGCCCGCCTTCTTCAACGATACGCCCGTCGACGAAGACGTGCACGAAATCGGGCTCCACGTAGTTGAGGATTCGCTGGTAGTGCGTGATCACGAGCGCGCCGGTCTCGGGGCCGACGAGCTCCTTCACGCCCGTCGCGACGATCTTCAGCGCGTCGATGTCGAGGCCGGAGTCGGTCTCGTCGAGCACCGCGATCCGCGGCTTCAGCATCGCCATCTGCAGGATCTCGATGCGCTTCTTCTCGCCGCCCGAGAACCCGTCGTTCAGGTAGCGCTGCGCGAGCTCGCGCGGGATCTTCAGACGCTCCATCGCGGCGAGCATGTCGGTGCGGAACTCCTTGACCGGCACGGGGTCGTCCTTTCCGCCACCGCGCGCCTTGCGCAGCGAGTTGAGGGCGGAGCGGAGGAAGCTCGTGACGGTGACGCCGGGAACCGAGTGCGGGTACTGGAACGCGAGGAAGAGCCCGAGCTGGGCGCGCTCGTCCGCGCCGAGGTCCGAGAGCTCCTGGCCGTCGAAGAGCGCTTCTCCGCCCGTGATCTCGTAGGCGGGGTGCCCCATCAGCGCGTAGGCGAGGGACGACTTGCCCGAGCCGTTCGGGCCCATCAGCGCATGGATCTCACCCGCATCGACCGAGAGGTCGACTCCCTTGACGATCTCGGTGCCGTCCTCGAGCGAGACGCGCAGGTTCTTCAGTTCCAGAAGTGCCACTTTGTGCGGTCCAAAACCCTTTCCCGAAGCGGGTTTTCGCTTCGCTTTGTCCATCGTAGCTGACCCTTTCCCGCCCGCAGCCGGTGCTACTCTTGACGCATGCCCGGAAACATCGGCTGGCAGGGCGCGATCATCATCCTGGTCGTCCTCCTCGTGATCTTCGGGCCGAAGCGGCTTCCGGAGATGGGGCGCTCGCTCGGCAGGGGCATGCGCGAGTTCAAGGACTCGGTCACCGGCAAGGACGACGAGCCGCACGAGCTTCCGCGGACGACCGAGGACGAGCCGCCCGTCACCACGCGCCCGCGCGACGACTCAGTCTCGTAGTCGATGGCCAGGATGCCGCGGCGCCTCGGCCACGGTGAGGAAGCGTCGCTCGTCGAGCACCTCGAGGAGCTCCGCACCCGCCTGATCATCTCGCTGGGCTCGGTCGCGGTGCTCTTCATCTTCACGTACGCGTTCCGGGACACGATCATCGGCTGGCTCTCGAAGCCGCTGCCCGAAGGGACGAAGCCGCTCACGCTGAGCCCGACGGAGCCGTTCACGACGTCGTTCAACGTCGCGTTCTACTCCGCGGTCGCGCTCGCGATCCCGATCCTCGTCTGGCAGCTCTGGGCGTTCCTCGCGCCGGCCTTCGAGGAGCGCGCCCAACGCACCGTCGTCCACCTCGTGATCGTCGCGACCGTCCTGCTCGCGATCGGGATGGCCTTCGCCTACTGGATCGTGCTCCCGACCGCGGTCCCGTTCCTCCTCAACTACGACTCCGACCTCTACAACGCGCAGGTGCGCGCGAAGGAGTACTACTCGTTCGCGATCGTCACGATCCTGGCCTGCGGGATCCTGTTCGAGCTTCCGATCTTCATCCTCGGGCTCGTGCGCCTGGGCATCGTCTCCGCGGCGCGCCTTCGCAACAACCGGCGGATCGGGGTCGGCATCTGCATCATCGTCGTCGTGCTCCTGCCGGGCGTCGACTTCGTGTCGATGGGGCTGCAGGCCCTTCCGGTGCTCCTGCTCTTCGAAGGATCGATCTGGGCGGCCGTCTTCTTCGAGAAGCGCTGGGCCGCGCAGGGCGTGCTTGCCGGGCGAGCCGCTGGCCGAATGATGTATCCGAAGATCGAGCTGCACGTCCACCTCGAGGGGACGGTGCGGGCGGAGACCCTGCTCGAGATCGCGCGCCGCAACGACTACCCGCTCCCGGCGGACACGGTCGAGGGGCTCGCCGAGCTCTACGAGTACCGCGACTTCGAGCACTTCATCGAGGTCTGGGTGCTGACGACGAACGCGCTGCGAACGCGCGACGACTTCCGGCAGGTCGTCGTCGACTACGCGGCCGAGGCGGCCTCGCACGGCGCGGTCTACGTCGAGGGCATCTTCTCGCCGGCCGAGCGCGTCCGCCGCGGAGTGCGCTGGGAGGACATCTTCGGCGGCTACTGCGACGGCGCGGAGGAGGCACGGGAGCTGCACGGCGTCGAGGTTCGGCTCACGCCCGACATCGTGCGCGGGTTCCCGATGGAGGAGTGCGAGCCGGTCGTTCGCTACTCCGTGGAGCACGCGGACCGGGGGGTCGTCGGGGTCGGGCTCGGCGGGCTCGAGGCGCAGTACCCGCCGGAGCCGTACGCGGAGGTGTTCGCAGCGGCGAAGGCGGAGGGGCTCGGCTCCGTCCCGCACGCAGGCGAGGTCGCGGGCCCGGAGTCGGTGCGCGGAGCGCTCGAGGCCCTCCAGGCGGATCGCATCCGCCACGGCTTCCGCGCAATCGAGGATCCCGGAGCTCGTCGCGGAGCTCGCCGAGCGGCAGATCGTGCTCGACGTCTCGCCCGTCTCGAACGTGCGCACCGGCGCGGTGCCGTCGCTGCCGGAGCATCCGCTGCCACGCCTCGTGGAGGCCGGCGTGCCCTGCTCGATCTCCACGGACGACCCGGCCATGTTCGACACGGACCTGACGCGCGAGTACGAGGCTGCGCGCTCCATCGGTGTCGACCCGCGAGCCGCGTTCGAGGCCGGAATCACGGGCGCGCTCTGCGACGAGGCGACCCGCGGAGCGCCTGCGAACCATCCTCGACGCCTTCGACTGGGCCCAAATCTCCGAAGCCGAGCTAGTCTAGGAACGTGGCCCGATCCGGCGCGAAACGTAGAACGACCACCCCAGAACGCCCGCAGCGGCGGCGCGAGAGCGCGCGGACCGCTCCCCGCACCGAATACAGGGACGTCGAAGGGGAGATGTTCTTCCCCAAGCTGCGCCGCCAGGCCAAGTGGATGTTCGTCTTCCTCGCGCTCGCGTTCGGCGTCGGCTTCGTCGGCTTCGGAGTCGGAGGAGGCGGGCTCGGAATCGGCGACATCCTCCAGGGCAACGGCTCGTCCACCGGCGGCCCTTCGGTCGGGGACGCCAAGGACAAGATCGAGAAGGGCGATCGCGCGGCCTACAAGGAGCTGGCCGACGCGTACCGGAACGAGAACAAGACCGACGACGCGATCACCGCGGACGAGCAGTACCTGAAGGCGCGGCCCAAGGACTACGACTACATGAAGACGGTCGCGGCGGACTACGAAGGCAGGGCCGCCAGGCAGCGCGACGAGGCGAGCGCGATCCAGGACTCGGTGACCGCGAGCACGGGCGGCAGCACGTTCGGGCTGTCCCCGACGTCGAAGCTGGGACGCGCGGTCGGGACCGGCCGCATCGACCAGGAGCTCCAGACGGCCGCGAACCAGAAGCTCACGGAGCTCTACTCCGGCCTCCAGGGGAGCTATACCCGCGCGACCCAGCTCTACAAGCAGATCTCCGCCGCCAACCCGAAGGACCTGCTCGTCCTCCAGCTCCTGGCGAACGCGGCGTACCAGTCTCGCGACAACCAGACTGCGATCGACGCCTCGCGGCGCGTGATCAAGCTCGCTCCGGGCACCCAGGAGGCGCGCCAGGCGCGGCAGTTGATCCAGCTCATCAAGGCGCAGGCCGCCGCCCAGCCGTCTGGTTAGACTCTCCCCCAAGTGGGCGGGTCCGTGAACTTCGATGTGCAGACAGACCAGGTCGACGACTCGACCTACGTGATCGCGCTCGCGGGCGAGGTCGATCTCTACACGGCGCCCGAGTTCAAGCAGCAGCTCCTCGACGTGATCGGCAAGGGCGCCAAGGACGTGATCGTCGACTTCTCGACCACGACGTTCATCGACTCGACGACGCTGGGCGTGCTCGTCGGCGGCGTCAAGCGTCTCCGTTCCCAGGATGGACAGCTGTCGCTCGTCTCCAGCGACCGGAACATCACGAAGATCTTCGAGATCACCGGGCTCGACCGTGTCTTCACGATCTATCCCACCCGCGAAGAAGCCCTGGCCAAGGCCGGCGCGTCCGCGCAGTCGTAGGTTGCGCGGAGCCGGCGAGCGCCATACTCGCTGCGCTGATCGTCGCGCTCGTTTCGGCGTGCGGCACCGGCGGGCCGGCGGAAGGCGGCAACGCGACCCAGGGCAAGAAGCTCTTCGTCGGCGAGGCGCGCTGCGGAAGCTGTCACACGATGCGGGACGCCGGGTCGCGCGGAACGGTCGGGCCGAACCTCGACGACGCCTTTCAACGACCGAAGCAGGAGAAATTCAAGCTGAGCACGATTCAGAACGTCGTCCTCGACCAGATCCGCTACCCGACGACCGGCAGCGGAATGCCCGCGGACCTCGTCGAGGGCAAGGACGCGGACGACGTCTCCGCGTATGTCGCCCTCTGCGCCGCGAGCGTGGACAAGAAGACCTGCCCCGGGACCGCCCTCGGCGGAGGCGGTCAAGGCCTCTACGCCGCACTCGGCTGCCAGAGCTGCCACTCGCTGGACGGCTCGAAGTCGAGCGGCCCGACCTTCAAGGGCCTCGCCGGGAGCAAGGTGCAGCTGACGAACGGGCAGACGGTGACCGCCGACGACGCGTACCTGCTCGAGTCGATCGTCGACCCGGACAAGCAGATCGTGCAGGGCTACCAGCCGGGCGTGATGAGCTCCGTGATCAAGAAGGGCCAGGTCCCGGAGGACCAGGCCAAGCAGCTAGTCGAGTTCATCAAGAGGGTCAAGCCCACGCTGTAGCGTCTCGGCGAACTAGCCGCGCGGCTCAGGGAGAACGCTTCGAGTCCGACTCGAAGTCCATGACCGCGCCGGTCGGGCTCAGGCCCTTGCCGTCGACCATGTCGTTCGTCCTCGCGTCCCACATCCGGTCGTGGGCCTTGTCCGCCTCGGTCTGCGGCTTTCGCTCCGCCGGAAGAGCTTGAGCAGCGAGGTCAGCTTCATCGCGTCTCCGAGGTCGGTTCCTGGACGTCTTCGCACTCCGCCTCAGGTCGACGACCACGTGCGTGATCGGGACCGCGAAGCGCTCGCGGGCCGACTCGACCACCTTCTTCTCGAGCCAGTGCGAGCGGCCCTCGGGATGCGTGGAGATGATGATCTCGTCGGCGCCGAAGAGGCGGAGGGCGTCCTCCATCGCCTGCAGCGGCTCGCCGTCGCCGATCTCGCCCTTGGCGTCGATGCCCGAGCGAGCGCAGGCGGTCGAGGCTCGTGTTCAGGCGTTCCTGAGCTGGAAACCCGCGCACCGTCCTCGTCCGAGGCCCAGTGGCGAAGCGGTGAGTTCAGCGCGGGCGTCACGACGAAGACCTGCTCGTCGTAGCCCTCGGAGCGCTGCCGGATCTCGTCGCGCAGGCGCTCGCCCCCGACCGTCTCGTTGGCGATGACGAGGATCCGCCGCTCGTGCTCGCTTCCCGCGCCTGGAAGGCACCGTCTGGCGCGGCGGCTCGCTGCGGTGCGCGCGCGCCACGTAGACCGCAGCCGCCACCGTGAGCACGAGGAACACGATCACCCCAGCCCACGTGCCGATCACGAGCGCCGCGAGCGCGATCGCAGCGAAATACCCCACCGTCAGGAGCAGAAAGCGATACGCCTCGGCCCTCCTGCGAGTTGATCATCCGGTCTGGCCGGCAGCCGCTCGGGCGAAGCCGGGCTGCGACCGCTGACGCCGCTGGCGGCTCGGTGCTCTCGCGACGTCCCAGGAACCCGAGATAGCATAGAGGATGTACACCGTCGTGTAGACCACAATCCACATTACGTCGACGAAGTGCCAGTAGATCCCCGCGATCTCCACTCCGTGGTGCTCCTCGGGCGTGAAATGGCCGCGAAACGCCCTGATCGCGGCAAACGTGAGGATCGTCAAGCCCACGAAGACGTGCGCGCCGTGGAGGCCCGTCAGGCCGTAGAAGGTCGAGCCGAAGGCGCCGTCGTGAGGCGCGAACCCGATGCGCGAATACTCGCGCGCCTGGGTGAGCAGGAACGTCAGCCCGAGCGCGATCGTCAGCACGAGCCCAGCCTGCAGGCCCGCGCGGTTCCCGCGCTTGATCGACTGCAGCGCCCAGTGGATCGTGAAGCTCGACGTGACGAGGATGATCGTGTTCACGCCGGCCACGTAGACCGGAAGGTGGAACGGCGCCGGCGGCCACTCGGGCGCGTTGTTCACGACCCGCACGAAGAAATAGATCGTGAAGAACGAGCCGAAGAGCATGATCTCCGACGCGATGAAGAGCAGCATCCCGAGGGTCGCCGAGTCGACGCGGGAGCTCTGGTTCGCGATCGGCGGGCCGTGATGCGCTTCGGCGTGAGCGCTCAAACCGCGGCCTCCTCGAGCACGACGTGCTCGACCGGGAGCTTGGACTCGTTGTGCAGCCGCTGGACGAGGTTCTTCCTCATCCAGGGCGATCGCTCGGGCGCGAAGGTCGAGACGATGATCTCGTCGATCCGCTCGTCGTGGACGGCCTGCATCGCGGCCGTGTACGGATCCGGGTGCGCGACCTGTCCGTGCGCGTCGATCCCCGCGGCGCGCAGGACCGCGAGCGCACGCCTGAGCCGCCGCTCGGCCTCCGGATGGTCGGCGCTGGACGGATCGCTCTGCGGGCAGATGATCAGGAAGCTGGCCGGTGAGCGAGCCGCCCGCTCGCGAATGCGATCGAGGAGCGGGTCGCCAACGACCGTCTCGTTCGCGATCACGAGCACGTTCGCCTCGCCGTCCGCGTCCTTCAGGTCGACGACGACGTGCTCGACCGGTAGGCCGCCGGCCGCATCGCGGACACGGTCGATCACCTTCCGGCGGAGCCAACCGGACTTCTCCTGCGGGTGGGTCGAGACGATGACCTCGGTCGGCTTCGGGTCGAGCATCGCGATCGCGTCTCGGACCGCCTCGGCAGGGTCGGACTCGACGACGAGCCCGTGCGCGGGGATCCCGGCCTCGCGAAGGGCGGCGAGCGTCCGCTCCAGCCGGCGCCCGGCTGCCGCGCGGCGGGTGTCCTCGTAGACGACGTAGCCCTCGTGCGGATGGCTGACCGGCGCGACCACGGTCACGAGATCGGGCTGCTTGGCCTCGACCGCCTCGATCAGGCCCGGCCCGGTCACCGTCTCGTTCGCGATCACGAGGACGTGGGTCACGGCGAACGCGCCTCCTCGAGCTCGGCCGACCGGTCGCCGTTGAAGACCGCGTGGCGCGCACCGGGCACGCCGTACTCGTACGGCCCGCCGACGATCTGCGGGATCTCGTCGAAGTTGAAGATCGGAGGCGGCGAGGAGACCTGCCACTCGAGCGTCATCGCCCGCCACGGGTTCGCCTCGGCGATCGGCCCGCGAATCCAGCTCGTGATCGCGTTGTAGAGGAACACCAGGAACGAGACGCCCAGGAAGAACGACGAGATCGAGATCACCATGTTCCAGGTCCCGAACTGCGGGTCGTAGTCGGAGACGCGCCTCGGCATCCCCTGCACGCCGATGATGTGCATCGGGAAGAACGTCAGGTTGAACCCGACGAAGGTCAGCCAGAAGTGCAACTTCCCGAGCCGCTCGTTGTACATCCGGCCGGTCATCTTCGGGAACCAGTAGTAGATCCCGGCGAAGATCGTGAATAACGATCCTCCGAGCAGCACGTAGTGGATGTGCGCGACGACGAAGTACGTGTCGGACGTGTGGATGTCGATCGGGACCGCGCCCAGCATGATCCCGGACAGTCCGCCGATCACGAACATGGAGACGAACCCGAGCGCCCATAACATCGGCGTCGCCAGGTGGATCCGCCCTTCCCAGGTCGTCGCCAGCCACGAGAACACCTTGATCCCGGTCGGAACGGCGATCAGCAGCGTCGTGATCATCATCGGGACGCGCAGCCACGAGGCCATGCCCGAGACGAACATGTGGTGCGCCCAGACCGAGAAGCCGAGCACGAGGATCGCGCACAGCGACAGCGCCATCAGCCGATAGCCGAAGATCGGCTTCCGCGAGAAGACGGAGATCACCTCCGAGGCGATCCCGAAGCCGGGCAGCATCATGATGTAGACGGCCGGGTGCGAGTAGAACCAGAAGATGTGCTGGTAGCCGAGGACGTAGCCGCCTTCGTGGTAGTTGAAGAAGTTCGTGTGCATGATCCGGTCGAACATCACGAAGAACTGCGAGCCGGCGACGAAGGGCGTGGCCAGCACGACGAGCAGTGAGGTCGTGAAGTTCGCCCAGACGAGGAGCGGCATGCGCCAGAAGGTCATCCCCGGCGCGCGCATGGTGATGATCGTGACCAGGAAGTTGAGCGCGGTCATGATCGACGACGCGCCCGCCCACTGGACGCCCATGTTGAACCAGATGTTCCCGTCGGTCCCGACGACCGAGAGCGGCGCGTAGCCCGTCCAGCCGGCTCCGAACGCGCCGCCGGGGACCGCGACGCTGGAGAGCATCATGATCCCGGCGATCGGCAGCAGCCAGAAGGAGAGCGCGTTCAGGCGCGGGAACGCCATGTCGGGCGCGCCGATCATCAGCGGGATGACGAAGTTGGCGAGGCCCGCGAACGCCGGGATCACGAACAGGAAGATCATCAGCGACGCGTGGACCGAGATCAGGCCGTTGTACTCCTGGTTGTCCAGGAACTGCATGCCCGGCTTGGCCAGCTCGGCGCGGAAGATCATCGCCATCAGCCCGCCGGCGAGGAAGAAGAAGATCGTCGTCACGACGTACTGGACGCCGATCACCTTGTGGTCGGTGTTGATCCGGAAGTAGTCCTTCCAGCTGCGGGCGCCGTGACTCGAGTGGTCCTCGGGGCGCGTCGGGTAGCCGAGGGCGTAGTAGACCCAGTAGTCGAAGGCGCCGATCCCGGCGAGGAATCCGAGCGGAGCCGTGATCAGCCCCGCGACCGTGACGATGATCAGCCAGTCCCAGACCGGCTCGTAGTGGCCGAGCGAACGGAGGCCGACGACGATGCCGAGGCCGATCGCGAAGAAGAGCGGCATCATCCACGCGGCGCGGATCCAGCCCGGCCCGAGGACGTAGCGGCGCCAGCCCGTCGACGGCTCGGCGGGCGGTGCGTGCGGGGTGTGCTCGACGACTTCGGTCACAGGCGGCTCAGATTATCCGGATGCTCCCTGCGCGCTTCGTCGTTGCTGCGCACGCGCCCACACGGCGAACGCGGCCGGCGTCATCACGATCACCGGCGCTCTCATCAGCGCGTGCCCGAGCCCGCAGAGCTCGGTGCAGATGACCGTGTACTTGCCGGTCTTCGTGGGCGTGATCGGCAGATGCGTGACGATCCCGGGAACGGCGTCCTGCTTCTGCCGGAACTCCGGGACCCAGAAGGAGTGGATGACGTCCAGCGCGCGCAGGGTCAGCTGCACCTGGCGGCCCTCGACGAGCCGCAGCTGATGCGACTGGAAGCCGCCGTACTGCGGGTACTTGAAGGTCCAGGCGAACTGCTGCGCGGTCACGTCGACCTCTAGGCGGTTCGACTTCAGGTCGCCGTTCTCGGCGAGGGCGACCGCGCTGATGACGGCGATCAGCGTGACGAGGATCGTCGGGATCGCCGTCCAGACGATCTCGAGCCCTGTGTGCCCGTGGACGGGCGGCCCGTCGGAGTCGTCATCCGGGCGCACGCGGAACTTGACGACCGAGTAGATGGTGATCGCCGCCACGACGGCGAAGACGCCGATGCAGATGGCGATGACGACCCAGAAGACGACGTCGATCCGCTCCGCCTCCTTCGAGTCGGCGGCGGGCAGCCAGTCGATGAAGATGGCGACCGCGGTCGCCGCCGCTGCCGCGAGCAAAGCGATCGTGATGACCCGTACGATTGCTCCCCTGCGCACCGCTAGCGAGACTACTGAACGCCACGCGGGAGTGCCTAGTTAGCGACTAACGCAACACGGGTACTAGGGAACCAGCAAACAAGGAGGTTCCCCCTTGGGACTCGGAGCAAGTCTATTTCTGATCGCAGGCGGCGCAATCCTCGTCTGGGGCGTCAACGCCACAGTCGCGGGGTTGAACGTCGACGCCATCGGCGTGATCCTGATCGTCATCGGGATCATCGGCCTGATCCTCTCGCTGATCTTCTGGTCGTCGTGGGGAGGCTACGGCGGAGCTCGTCGCCGCGCGACCTATGTCGAGGAAGGGCCGCCGCCGGCTTAGGTCGGCTACTCGACCTCAAGTAGTGAGCAGGCTCGCCCGGTAGTGCTTTGGGCGGGCCTGCGTCATTTCAGGCAGGCGACTCGATAGGCACGCACCTCGGCCTCGCCCATGGCTTCGCCGTGGGCTTCGGCTTTGTCCGCTGGTTAGAGGGCGGACAAAGGATCGACATTCGCGCCGCGCATCAGCACTTCGAAGTGCAGGTGCGGGCCCGTCGCCTCGCCCGTCGCGCCGACTCGACCGATGATCGAGCCGGTTCCGACCTGCTGGCCGACGCGGACGCCGACCCGCGACAGGTGCGCGTAACGGCTCCTGACGCCGCTGCCGTGCGCGATCAGGACCATCCTCCCCCAGCCGGTGCCGCTCGAGCCGGCGAAGACGACCCGGCCCGAGCCGGCGGCCGCGACGGGCGTCCCTTTCGGAGCCGGAATGTCGATCCCGGCGTGGAAGCGGTTCCCGCGCGGCCCGAAGGGGTCGCCGACCGGTCCCTGCAGCGGAAGCGCGAGCCGGACAGCCGAGCGAGGCAGAGGCCTGCGCAGCGCGGCATACGTGGACGGCCCGGCCGCTCCGTCAGGCGCGAGCCCGGCCCAGTGCTGGAAGCGCCGCAACGCAGTGTCCGTGCGCGCGCCGAGGTCGCCGTCGAACGGCCCGGAGGGGAAGCCGTGCCAGGCGAGCGCGAACTGGAGCGCGGCGACGTCCCAGCCGCGAGAGCCGAAGGCGAGCTGCCTGCGCCCGAGGGGCCCGCGGCGCCCGTAGCGGCCCATTGCCTTGCGAGTGCGCGCCCCGGGCACGCCGTCGGCGGCCAGGCCTGCGCGCCGCTGGAAGCGTCGCAGCGCCTGCTCGGTCCCGGCACCGAGCACACCGTCGACCGTCCCCGCGTACAGCCCGCGCGCCCGCAAGCCGACCTGAAGCGCCGCGACGTCGGGGTTGCCGCCCGCAAAAGCGCTGCTCGCAAAGCCCAGCGCCAGAAGGGACAGCACGGAAACCGTTGCCGTTCGGACCCCCATCCTGGGACGAGAATCGGCAAGTTTCGGCCTGGTCCCATCCCCCAAAAGGGGGACTTCGATCGAGGGATCAAATCCCCAACTCGGGGGACGCGCGGGCGCCGAACGGTCCTGATACTGCGTTCAGGCGGCCCGTTCGACAGAGGAGAGAAAGTGCTGCGGCGAATTCGAGAGTTTCAGGCCACGCCTGATGGGGCGGCGTTTCCCTTGGGGCGGATGCTCTGCGCCGGCCTGCTCGTGGCCACCGCGATCTACGCGATCGAGACGCTCGTCGTCCCGCAGGGGCGCCTCGACACGCTCTTCGACAGCCTTCGTCTACAACGGCCTGCTCGTCGCAGCCTCGCTCGTCTGTCTGGCCCGGGGTCTCCTCGTGCGCGCCGAGCGGCTCCCGTGGCTCCTCCTCGGAACGGCCCTCGCGCTCTGGACGACGGGCGACCTCTACTACTACTTCTTCCTGAGCGGTGCGGCCGAGGTGCCGATCCCGTCGGTTGCCGACCCGTTCTACCTGGCGTTCTACCCGGTCAGCTACGTCGCGCTCGCGCTCCTCCTCCGCAAGCGCATGCGGGGCTTCCGCGGACGACCTCTGGCTCGACGGCGTGATCGCGCTCGCTGGCCGTGGCCGCCCTCGGAGCGGCGGTCGTCTTCGACGAAGGTCCTGAGCACGACCGACGGGAGCGCGCTCGTCGTGGCGACGAACCTCGCCTACCCGCTCGCCGACCTGCTCCTGCTCTCGCTCGTCGTCGCGATGTTCGGGCTAACCGGCTGGCGCTTCGACGCCACCTGGGCGCTCGTGGCGCTCGGGTTCGCCGTGTTTGCGATCGCCGACAGCATCTACCTCTACGAGACGGCCGCCGGGACGTACGTCGAAGGAGGGCCGCTCGACGTCGGCTGGCCCGCGGCGCTCGTCCTCATCGCCTGCTCCGCCTGGCAGCCGATCCGCAAGCTCGAGGGCGTACGCGACGAGAGCTGGGCGGCATTGACGGTTCCAACGGTGTTCGCCGGAGCGGGGCTCATCGTCCTCGTGTACGACCACTTCATCCGCATCAACACCGTGGCGGTCGTGCTCTCCGCAGCGACGATCGCCGCGGTGATCGTCCGCGCGGTGCTCACGTTCCGCGAGCGCGTCGGCCTGCTCGCGGCGAGCCGCGAAGAGGCGCTCACCGACGCGCTGACCGGCCTCGGGAACCGGAGGCGATTCTTGGCCGACCTCGGGCGCGCGCTCGCCGCGTCCGATCCGACCGCGCTCGTGGTCTTCGACCTGGACGGCTTCAAGGCGTACAACGACTCGTTCGGCCACGCTGCGGGCGACACGCTGCTGAGCCGGGTCGCCGGCCGCCTGGGCGCTCGCGACTGCTGACTTACGGAACCGCGTACCGCCTCGGCGGCGACGAGTTCTGCGTTCTCGCCTCGATCGAGCACGCCGGCCCCGGAAGCGTGATCGAACGAGCCGCCGAAGCGCTGACCGAGGAAGGAGAAGGCTTCGCGGTCAGCTGCTCGTACGGCGCAGTGCTGATGCCCGCGGAGGCGTCCGCGCTCACGGACGCGCTGCGCATGGCCGACGACCGCATGTACCTCCACAAGCAGCGGAACCGTCCGAGCGCGCACCAGCAGACCGCCGAGGTGCTGCTGAGCGCGCTCGACGAACGCGACTCGCTGCTCGCGCACCACCTCGCGGACGTGGCCGACCTGGCCGAGGCGGTCAGCCGCAGGCTGAACGTGCCTGCTGCGCAGCTCCAGACGATCCGCCAGGCGGCCGAGCTGCACGACGTCGGCAAGCTCGCGATCCCCGAGGAGATCCTCACCAAGCCGGCGCCGCTGACTCAGGACGAGTGGGAGTTCGTGCGCCGCCACACCCTGATCGGCGAGCGCATCCTCGCCTCCGCGTCCGCGCTCAGGCCGGCCGGCGAGATCGTGCGCTCGAGCCACGAGCGCTGGGACGGCGAGGGCTACCCGGACCGGCTCCGCGGCGGGGAGATCCCGCTGGGGGCGCGGATCATCGCGGTCTGCGACGCCTTCGACGCGATGACGTCGATGCGCCCGTACGCGTCGATCCTGTCCCGCCAGGAGGCGATCCGCGAGCTCGTCCGCTGCGCGGGGACGCAGTTCGATCCGCAGGTGGTCGATGCGTTCGCCGACGTGCAGGCGGATCTGATCGAGGAGCTCGTCGCGTAAGCCTCCAAGCTCGCCTGGCCGTGATGCCGCAAGCGGCTACACTCGGAGCCCCGGGCCGTTAGCTCAGTTGGTAGAGCAGGGGACTCTTAATCCCAAGGTCGAAGGTTCGAATCCTTCACGGCCCATGCGGCTCGCGAATCAGCCATCTCGCTGGCTATGCGGGCGAGGCGCGCGGGATCGTCGCCCTGCGCGATACTGCGCTCAGGTGTCTGGAACGCAACAGCGATCTGGCGGAAACCGCTCGTTTGGATCGTCCTGATCGTCATGCTGCTCATGGTCGTGGTCGTGGTCTATCTGGCCTCGTCGGCGGAGCAGCCGAAATGGGCCGTGAAGGATTCGAACCTTCGACCTTGGGATTAAGAGTCCCCTGCTCTACCAACTGAGCTAACGGCCCGCTCGCCGCGAGTCTAGCCGAGCCCGGAGGCCTTAACAGCGCCCTAACGGGCGGGAACTAGGCTTCGATCCGACGTGAGGCTCGCGGCGCTCCTGGCTCTCATGGCCGCACTGGCGGCTGCGTCGGCGACCCTGTCTACGAGGGACGCGCCGGCGAGCGCGAACGCGCACCAGCGCCGACTGCTCGCTCACCTCGACGGGGCTCATTCCGCTCACGGACATGGGCAGCCGCCGATACCACGGCTACCGCGGCGGGCTCTATCCCGCCGGCCGCAACACGCCCGCGCCGAAGTACCTGCGCAAGGGCCAGACCGCGTCCAAGCAGATCCGCCCGATCAACGGGAAGATCGTCCTGCTCTCCGTCGGGATGTCGAACGCAACGGCCGAGTTCTCCGCCTTCAAGCGCTCCTCCGACCGCGACACGCAGGTCAACCCGAGCGTCGTCGTCGTCGACGGCGCGCAGGACGGGTTCGACGCCGTCAAGATCATCAAGCGCCCCGTCTACTGGGACAACGCAGACGCACGCCTCGCGGCCCAGGGGGTCTCGGCCAACCAGGTGCAGGTCGTCTGGCTCAAGGAGGCGATCGCCGGCGAGGACCGCCCGTTCCCGCGGGACATGAAGGCGCTCCAGAAGAATCTCCGCCAGATCATCAGGACGATGCGCTTCCGCTATCCGAACCTGAAGATCGTCTATCTCTCGAGCAGGACGTACGGCGGGTACGCGGTGACCGCCCTCAATCCCGAGCCGGCCGCCTACGACAGCGCATACGCCGTGCGCGCCGTGATCCAGGAGCGCATGAGCGGCAAGCTCAAGGGCCCGTGGCTGGCCTGGGGCCCGTATCTCTGGACCGACGGCCTCGCGGGCCGCAACGACGGTCTCCAGTGGACCTGCCAGGACGTCGACAACGACGGCACGCATCCGTCCAAGGACGGGGCCCAGAAAGTGGTCACGCTCCTGACGACGTTCTTCAAGAGCGACCCCACCGCGAAGCGCTGGTACGTGGCCCGGCCGCAGCGAATACGGCCCTAGGCCCTCTGTACTATCGCCCCCGGTGAACGGACCAGTCGCGATCATCGGCGCGGGCTACGTCGGCCTGCCGCTCGCCCAGGTGTTCGCGGATGCGGGCCATCGCGTCGTGCTCGTGGAGTCGAATCCGAGCAAGATCGCAGCAGTCGAGCGCGGTGAGAGCTACATCGCCGACGTCGACACGGACGCGCTCCGGCGCCACGTCGAAGCCGGCTCGATCGAGGTCACGTCCGACTACGACGCGCTGAAGGAGGCGCAGGCGATCCTGATCGCGCTCCAGACGCCCCTCTCCGCGCAGCGCGAGCCGGACCTGTCGGTCGTCCTCGGCGCCGTCGAGGACATCGTGCCGCGCCTGCAGAAGGGGCAGCTCGTCGTGCTCGAGTCGACCACGTACCCCGGAACGACGCGGGAGCGGCTGCTGCCGATCCTCGAGAAGAGCGGGCTCAAGGCCGGCGAGGACTTCCACCTCGCGTTCTCCCCGGAGCGCGTCGACCCGGGCCGCGACGACTGGACGACGAAGAACACGCCGAAGATCGTCGGCGGGATCACGCCGGCCTGCACGGAGCGGGCGGCCGAGCTGTACGGCAGCGCCCTGGAGACGGTCCACCCGGTTTCGTCGCCCGAGGCCGCCGAGCTGACGAAGCTCCTCGAGAACATCTTCCGCTCGGTCAACATCGCGCTCGTGAACGAGCTCGCGCAGCTCTGCGACCGGATGCAGATCGACGTCTGGGAGGTCGTCGGCGCCGCCGCCACCAAGCCGTTCGGCTTCATGAGCTTCCAGCCCGGGCCCGGGCCTCGGCGGGCACTGCATGCCGATCGACCCGTTCTACCTCACGTGGAAAGCCCGCGAATACGACTTCTACACCGAGTTCATCGAGCTCGCCGGGAAGGTCAACGAGAACATGCCCTACTGGTGCCTGGGGAAGATCACCCGGGCGCTGAACTCCCACGAGAAGGCGCTCAAGGGCTCGAAGGTGGTGATCGTCGGCGTCGCCTACAAGGCCGACATCGACGACACCCGCGAGTCGCCGGCGCTGAAGCTGATCGAGCTCCTCCAGGCCGACGGTGCGGACGTCTCGTATCACGACCCCCACGTGGCATCGCTGCCGGAGCACGGCCTCGAGTCGAGCCCGCTCGACCCCGCCGGAGTGGACTGCGTCGTGATCGTGACCGCCCACTCCGGGATCGACTACGAGGATCTGGTGGCGAAGGCGCCGCTCGTCGTCGACCTCCGTAACGCGACCGGCTCGAACGGCGCGTCGAACGGGAAGGTCTGGAAGCTGTGACCGTCCGCGTCGGGCCATGCCGGGCTCGGCTACTGGGGCCCGAACCTCGCGCGGAACTTCGGAGAGCTGGGAGACCTCCGCTGGCTGTGCGACCTCTCGCCGGACCTCCTCGCCGAGGGGGCGAAGGCGCACCCGAACGCTCGGACGACGAGCGACTTCCAGGAGATGATCTCCGACCCCGAGCTCGACGCGGTCGTGATCGCAACGCCCGTGATCACCCACTACGAGCTGGCCAAGGCGGCTCTCGAAGCGGGCAAGCACGTCTTCGTCGAGAAGCCGCAGGCGCAGTCGAGCGCGGAGGCCGAGGAGCTCCTGGCGCTGGCCGAGGAGCGCGGGCTCGTGCTGATGCCCGGCTACCTGCTCCTCTACCACCCGGCGCTCCTCGAGCTGAAGCAGGCCGTCGACTCGGGCGACCTCGGCGATCTGCTCTACCTGTACGGGAACCGCCAGAACCTGGGGCAGATCCGGCGCGACGAGAACGCGCTCTGGTCGCTCGGCTCGCACGACCTGTCGATGATCCTGCACCTCGTCGGCGAGGAGCCGGTCGAGGCCTGGGCGCGCGGAGAGTCGTTCCTGCGCAGCGGGATCGAGGACGTCGTCTTCTGCTACCTGCGCTTCGCGTCCGGCGTCGTCGCGCACATGCACGTCTCGTGGCTCGACCCGCACAAGATGCGGAAGCTGACCGTCGTCGGCCGCGACAAGATGGCCGTCTTCGACGACATGGAGCCCGACCGCAAGATCACCGTCTACGACAAGGGCCCGGTGCAGCGGCCTGCCGCCGACTGGCACGTGCGGGAGGGGGACATCCGCATCCCGAAGCTCTCGCGCGAGGAGCCGCTGCGGCGCGAGGCGGCGCACTTCCTCTCGCTCGTCGAGGGCGAGGGCGACCCGCTCGCGGCGGCGCGCGAGGGGCTCGCCGTCGTCCGCACGCTCGAGCTCCTCCAGGAATCGCTGAACCGCGCCCCCGCGTGAGCGACGTCGCGGAAACGGCAGTCGTCTATCCCGGGACCGTGATCGGCGAGGGCTGCGTGATCGGCGACCACGCGGTCGTCGGCAAGCAGCCGGCCCTGTCTCCGCGCTCGACCGCCTCTCGCGAGGAGCTCCCGCCGCTCGAGCTCGGCGCGGGCACGATCGTCTCGGCGGGCGCGATCGTCTTCGCCGGCACGAGGATCGGCGAGCGCGTGATCGTGGGCGACCAGGCCTGCGTGCGCGAGCGGTGCGAGATCGGCGACGACGTCGTCGTCGGGCGCGGCACGCTCGTCGAGAACGACACGACGATCGGAGCACTGACGAAGATCCAGGCCAACGCCTACGTCACGGCGTACTCGACGCTCGAGGACGAGGTCTTCATCGCCCCCGGGGTGATCACGACGAACGACAACTACATGGGCCGAACGGAGAAGCGCCACGAGCTGCGGCGCGGCCCGACGATCAGGCGCGGCGCCCGAGTGGGAGGCGGAGCGGTGCTGTGCCCGGGGATCGAGGTCGGCGAGGAGGCGTTCGTCGGGGCGGGCGCCGTCGTCGTGCAGGACGTGCCCGCGCGCGCTGTCGTGGTCGGGAACCCGGCTCGGAAGATCCGCGAGGTGGCTACGGACGAGCTGCTGCCCGAGCGCCCGGGAACCGCTTCCGGTACCTGAGCCCGTATCTGCCGGCGCCCGGCGTCGCAGCGCGCACCACGAGGTAGTACCAGCCGGTCTGCGTGACGGTCACGCGGATCTTTTCCCTGGAGCCCGGAGTCTTCGACTGGCCGGCGAGGAGGCGGCGGTCGGCGACTGCGGCGCGAACGGTCTTCGTGCCCGGCTTCCAGAGGAAGAGGTTCGTGTTCGTGCCCGCGAGGGCCGCGGAGCTTCGCGACGATCTGCTGCCCACCGCGCAAGCGGACCTTGTAGACGTCCTGACGGTCGTCCCAGTAGTCGATCGTGCCGTGGATCCGCTGGCCCTTGCGCCCCCACAGCGAGGCGGCGTTCGCGACCTGGTCGTTCCCCTCGTAGCGATCCGCCGCCGGGCGCTGGTTGGCGAGAGCATCCAGGGCGTTCCCGATGTCGAGCTGGCCCCAGCCGGTCATCGCGTCGCGGCCGACCGGGCACCGAATGCAGCCCGTGTCGGCATTCGCATCCGCGGCCGAGCGCGTGAGGAGGTTCGAGACCTGGTCGGCCTGCAGCGACGGGTACGACGCGAAGAGGAGCGCGGCTCCGGCCGAGACGAGCGGCGCCGAGAACGACGTGCCCTCGCCGCGGCGGAACTCGATCGGCCCGCAGTCCGAGTACCCCTGAGGGAGGCAGCCTGGTCGCGCGCTCGCGGTCAGCGCACGGGGCAGCGTGGAGAGGATCGCCTCGCCGGGCGCAGCGATGTCGTTGTAGCGGACGTCGCGGTTCGAGAAGGTCGGCACGGTCCCGTCGCGCCCGATCGAGCTGACGCCGAGGACGTGCGGCAGCGCTGCCGGATAGCCGGCGTAGCCCCACGGCTCGGCCGGCGCGCCGTCCGCGTTCCCGACCGCCGCCACGACGAGCACGCCCCGGTCGACCGCGTACTGGACGGCCGCGGCCTCGAGGCGCGAATACGTGTCCTGGCTCGGATCGCGCGGGTCGCGAACGCCGCCGAAGCTCATGTTGATGACGCGAGCGTCGTGATCGACCGCCCAGTGGATCGCGCGAGCTTCGGCGTCGGGCGAGATCGTCCCGTCCGAGCGCACGATCTTGGCGATCAGGAGCTCGGCCGGGAAGCCGACGCCCGCGATGCCCTGGCCGTTGTTCAGCGCTGCTGCGATCTCGCCGGCGACGAACGTGCCGTGGCCGTTCGTGTCGCTGTCCCAGGAGCTGGCGACGAAGGCTGCGGCCCTCGACGATCTGGTCCTGGAGCTCCGGGTGGGTGGAATCGACGCCGGAGTCCAGGATCGCTACGCGCACGGGCTCGAGCGCCGGGAACTG
Organism: uncultured Actinomycetes bacterium; assembly: GCA_963790695.1. Classification (GTDB taxonomy): domain Bacteria; phylum Actinomycetota; class Thermoleophilia; order Gaiellales; family Gaiellaceae; genus VAXT01. The sequence goes on from CAWBPX010000007.1 coordinate 150,189, forward strand.
CGGCCACGAGTCGAACGCGTGGATCCGGCTGAGGTACCACTGGCGGGCAGCGAGCGGGTCATTGGGCGTGAACGAGAGCCGCCGCGAGGGATGCTCGCGCTCGACCCAGGAGACGCCCTTCACGGATCCGAGCGCGCCTGCGTGACGCGCCCGCACCGAGAGCGCGAACGATCCGATCCTGGTCACCGGATGGCCGCTCACGGCCTCGACCTGACGTGCGACGGCGTTCGGGTCCGCACCCTTGTGGATCCCCAGGGAGAAACGCGCCGCCTCGGCCGTGCCCGGCGCGGCGACGAGCAAGAGCAGCGGGACGAGCAGGAGGCGCCTCATGCCGGGCCGACCTTCAGCGTCGTGCTCACGCCCGGGACGAAGCCGTGGCCTGGGGCGAGCCGGAACCGGTAGTCACCTGGAGTCAGGGTGAGGTGCGCCTCGAAGTCGCCGTTCTGGTCGACAGTCGCCCGCGCGACGGTCTTCCAGCCGCCGCCGGTGCTGCGCTGGAGCGCCGCGCTCGCGCCCGGGAACACCGGTCGTGCGTAGCCACGAAGCGTCGAGGCGTTCGGCATGCCGTGGAAGCGGACGAGCGGCGCGACCGACACGTGCGCGACGCGGCTGCGCACCTGGCCGCTGACGAGCCGGTAGTCGGTCGGGAGCTTCGGCTTGGCCTTGATCACGACCGACCCGCCCGGGCCGGGTGTGACCGAGCGCAGAACCTCCCAGGACGCGCCCGGCTGACGGCGATCGATCCGGACCGACGGCATGCTGCGAGCGATCCCGTCGATCACCACGCGCGTGCCGTACGTGACCGGTGCTTCCTGCGGGTTGCCGAGCGAGAGGACTCCGACTCGGAACCAGGTCGAGTCGAGGTCGAGCGCGCGGCGGAAGTCCCAGCCCTTCATCGAGGAGGCGCCCTGCGCGCCGACTCCGGTGATCGTCTCGACTCGTCCCGAAGGACCGAGCTCGAGCGTGACATCCGAGAGCGCCCCGCGGACGCCGAGCATCCGGCGCAGGCGCGGCGCCGAGACGACGAAGGGGCCCCAGCGATGGTGCGGCGAGATCGCGTCGTACGGATCGTTGACCGAGACCAGGTACGGGGTTGCGGGCGCGCCGGGGAACACCTCGGGGGCGGACGCGGTGCGGCCGCCCGAGCTCGAGAAGAAGTACGTCGTCGCCACTTTCCCACCGTAGAGCACGACTTGGCCCGCGGTGGCCTGGACTGCCGCCGTCGCGGAAGGCGCCTCGTGGGCGATCCCGAGGTAGACCTGGCTGCGCGTGTCCGGGTAGAGGTCGAACCAGGAGCCGGTCTTGCGCACCGCGAGCGCGTACGAGCGCGCGGCGACGGCCTGCGCCTTCAGCGCCTCGGGCAGCCAGTCCTTCGGCATCTCCGAGGGGACGACGCCGTAGAGATAGGCCTCCAGGCCGACGAGGTTGATCGCGCGGAGCCGGCCGTTCGCAACCGACACCTGCAGCTGGCCGCGGTAGGCGGTCGAGCCGAAGCGGAGCGGCGACCCGCCGGGAATGAAGGTCAGCGGCGCCGGAAGCCGTTGCGGCTGCTGCACGTCGGTGGTCCTGATCTTCAGTTTGGGCCCGAAGGTCGCCGTGCCTGCGGCGATGTGCCAGGTCTGGCCGATCCCGTCGCGGACCGTGTAGGGCGCGTTCGAGCCCAGGCTCAGCTGGGAGCGTCCGGCCGCGAGGTAGACGCGCACCTTGCTGATCTCCGCAGGGCCCAGAGTCGTGCCGCGGTAGTAGTGCGCGAGGATGTCCCGGTACGAGGCGCCGTGCTGCGCGAAGCCGTAGGCGCCCCACTGGGCCATCCCCACCCCGTGTCCCCAGCCGCGGCCGCTGATCACGAAGGTCGGCGGGCCGGGCATCGCGCGCTTCGCTCTCGGCTCTTGGGTACTCGAGGAGGCCCCCGAGGCGCAGGCGAGGAGGACGCTGAGAACGAGTGCGACGAGGAGACTGGAACGGGCCATGTTCAGTGTCGTCGGCGTCCGGGCATCGCTTCGCGAGCCCGACCGCAGAGCAATTCTGAGGCTAGCGCATGATCTTTCGGAAAGCACCCTTCTTTACAGGAACTTCAAGGAAAAGCCCCAGCAAACGGAGGTTTCTCGAGAGCGTCGACGGGCTATGGAATGGACTGACCCCCAAAGAATGACCTCTCTGACCGGAATCCTTCCTCCCCGCTACCGCGATCCGTCCCCGATCGGCTTCGGCGGGATGGGCGAGATCCTGCGGGCCGAGGATTCGGAGCTCGGCCGGACCGTGGCGATCAAGGTTCTCGCCGAGCGGTTCGCGCGGGACCCGTCGCTCCGGCAACGTTTCACGCGCGAGGCGTTGGCCGCGGCTCGGCTCTCGGGCGACCCGAGCACCGTCACGATCTACGACGTCGGCGAATGGCAGGGACGGCCGTTCATCGTCATGGAGTACGTGGACGGCGGGTCGCTCGAGGACCGCCTGCGCGCCGGCCCCCCTTCCACGGACGAGGCGCTCGACTGGCTCGGGCAGGCGGCCGCGGCGCTCGACGCTGCGCACGCGAAGGGCGTCGTCCATCGCGACGTGAAGCCCGGGAACCTGCTCTTGACCAGCGCCGGTGCTCTGCGCGTCGCCGACTTCGGGATCGCGAGCGCCGCGGGCCTGCAGTCGCTGACGATCACCGGGACCGTCCTCGGTACCGCCGGCTACCTCTCGCCGGAGCAGGCGCGCGGGGAAAAGGCGACGCCGGCCAGCGATCGGTACGCCCTTGCGGTGGTCGCGTTCGAGCTCCTGACCGGAGCCCGTCCGTTCGAGTCGGAGAGCCCGACCGCGGAGGCGACGGCTCACGTGCAGGCCGAGGTCCCGTCGGTTTCGCCTCAGCTCGACCCGGTGCTCCAGCGCGCGCTGGCAAAGGATCCGGAGCAGCGGTTCCCGACGGCCGCCGCGTTCGTGGCGGCACTACGCAGCGCACTCGGGGACGGCACTGCGACTACTCGCGTCCTGCCGGTCGGGCGCCGCTCGCCCTGGCCGCTGATCGCGGCGATCGTGCGTCGCGGCTCTCCTCGCAGGAGCCGGTCTGGCAGCGGTCCTCGCCCGAGGCGGGGACGACTCGACCGCGCCTCGCACGACCGCGCCGCCGACGACGGCTCCGCAACCTCCGCCTCCCCAGCCGCCTCCACCACCGCCGCCGCCCCCGCCACCACCGCCGCCTCCGCCGCCGCCGCCCCCGCCACCGCCGCCGCCTCCTCCACCACCGCCGCCGGCTCGAAGCGGCACCGCGCTGACCGATCAGGCGACGCGACTGCTCGAGCAAGGCAACTACGCGGGCGCGGCCCTGCTCGCGGTTCAGGCGCTCCGATCGCTCAACGGGACCGGCCAGCTCTACGAGGCATATGCGGAGTACGACCTCGGAGCCGCTCTGGCCGCGCTCGGCCGCTGCGACGAGGCGCTACCGCACCTGGATCGCTCCGAGCAGCTTCAGGGACATCGCAAGGAGATCGATCGCGCACGAAAGGCGTGCAAGCACCGCTAGGGCAACGAGGGCGATCGAGCTTCTGCGTACGATGGCCCGCGTGCGCATCCTCGTCACCGGTGCGGCCGGCTTCATCGGCTCCAACTTCGTCCACTACTGGGTCGAACGGCACCCCGACGACTCGCTCGTCGCGCTCGACCTCCTGACGTACGCCGGCAACCGGGCGAACCTCGACGGCACGGAGCAGCAGGTCCCGTTCGTCCAGGCGGACATCGCCGACCTGGACATCGTCGAGAACGTCTTGCGCGAGCACGAGATCGACACGGTCGTCAACTTCGCGGCCGAGTCGCACAACAGCCTCGCGGTGATGGACCCGGGCCGCTCTTCGCGCGGACGAACGTCCTCGGCACGCAGCTCCTGCTCGAGGCGGCGCACAAGGTCGAGGTCGAACGGTTCCACCACATCTCGACCTGCGAGGTCTACGGAGATCTCCCGCTCGACTCGGACGAGGCCTTCACGCGAAGAGTCGCCCTACCGGCCGCGGACGCCCTACAACGCGTCCAAGGCGTCGGCGGACCATTACGTCCGCGCGTATCGCGAGACCTACGGCCTGGCCACGACGATCACGAACTGCTCGAACAACTACGGGCCGTTCCAGTTCCCGGAGAAGGTGATCCCGCTCTTCGTGACGAACGCGCTCGACGACCGGCCGCTGCCGATGTATGCGTCGACGCAGAACAAGCGCGAGTGGCTGCACGTGCGCGACCACTGCCGCGCGATCGAGCTCGTCCTCACGAAGGGCGAGCCGGGTGAGACCTACAACGTGGGCAGCGCGGTCGAGGCGTCGATCGAGGAGATCGCGGACCGCGTGCTCGAGCTCACGGGCAAGCCGGAGTCGCTGAAGACGATCGTCCCGGACCGGCCGGGCCACGACCGGCGCTACCTGCTGGACTCGTCGAAGATCTCGCGCGAGCTGGGCTGGGCGCCGGAGATCGGCTTCGAGGACGGGCTCCGCGAGACCGTCGAGTGGTACGCCGCGAACCGGGCGTGGTGGGAGCCGCTCCGCGAGCGCCTGCAAGTCGAAGAAACCGCCTGGCGCTAACAGCCCTGTCCCAGGCGTCAGACGCCGGACATGTCTCGGCCGCGTCCGAAAGATCGACCCGCTCGCAGGCCATGTCGCAGGCAGAGGAGCGATCGCCCAGCGAGACATGTTCGGGCGTCTGACACCGGGATGGCCTTTAGAGACGGGCTAGGCAGGCTCGAAGGCCGTCGCGCCAATGCGGGAGCTCCGGCGCGCCGCGCTCGCTGCGCAGGACGGAGTTCGCCGGACGCGGGGCCGGACGACCCAGTTCCGCGGTCGTGATCCGGCGGACCCGACAGTCGAGGCCGGCCTCCTCGAAGATCGCCTCGGCGAACTCCGGCCCAGGTGCACTCGCCGCGGCGGCGACGTGGTACGTGCCGTAAGGAAGCTCCAGCACCGGACTTCGTCGCTTCGGCCAGATGACCGACGAACGTCGGCGAGCCGCGCTGGTCGTCGACGACCGCCACCTCGTCCTGCTTCGCGCCGAGCTCGAGCATCGTCCGGACGAAGTTCGTGCCCGTCCAGCCGAAGAGCCAGGAGGAGCGGACGATCCAGCCCTCGCGGACCTCGCGCTCCCCCGCGAGCTTCGTGCGTCCGTACACCGAGAGCGGATTCGGCTCGTCGGACTCGACGTACGGCTCGCCCTTCGCTCCGTCGAAGACGTAGTCCGTCGAGTAGTAGACGACCGGCGCGCCCGCAGCGACGACGTTCCGCGTTCCCTGGACGTTGACCAGCTCGGCTTGCGCGGGGTGCGTCTCCGCGTCATCCACCGCAGTCCAGGCCGCCGCATGCAGAACGAGGCTCGGCCCGAAGTCGAGCGCAGAAGCGGTGATGTCGAGCTCGCCGCGCGTGCGCGCGTCCGCATCGGGAAAGACCTGGGCGAGCGCGACGCCGAGCTGGCCGCCGGCGCCCGTGATCAGGACGCGGCCTGGTCCCGTTCCGACAGGATCGGCGATCTCGTGCTCCAGAGGTCGACGACGCGCGGGTCGTCCCAGGGAACGCCGTGCTCGTCCGGGTCGGCCGGGTCGTACTCCTCGGTCACGTGGTAGAGGAACAGGCAGTCCGTGAGCGCCTCGTACCCGTGCGCGTTGGTGCCCGGGATGTAGATGGCGACCGGGTTGTCGTCGCCGATGTCCTCGGTGAACGTCTCTCCGGTCGCGCGATCGAGCACGACGACGCGCACCGTCCCCTGAACGCAGGCGAAGAGGTCGTCCTGCCCGCGCTCGTGGTAGTGGAGCCCCCGGATCACCCCCGCCCGCGAGTACGAGAGGTTCGACTGCTGCACCGGCTTCGGCAGGCCCGAGGCCCGCATCAGCTCCATGAACCAGCCGCGCTCGTCCTCGAACCGGCGCAGCGGGATCCGCCGGAGGCCGTCGATCACCGGTTGGCGCCGTTCTGCCGCACGAAGTCGTTGACCTCGTAGTAGGCGTCGATCGACTCGCCCGCGTCGCCCCAGAACCCCTCGACCACGTCGTACTCCATCTCGCCCTTCTCGACGAACCAGTTGTTGACGTCGGTGATCTCGAGCTCGCCGCGCGCGGACGGCGACAGCGTCGGCAGGAACTCGAAGACCGTCGGGTCGTAGAAGTAGAGGCCCGTGACGGCGTACTCGGAGGGCGGCGTCTCCGGCTTCTCGACGATCCGGACGACCTTGTCGCCGTCCAGCTCGGCCACGCCGAGGTGCCGCAGATGCTCCGGCTCCTCGACCTTGGAGAGCACGATGCGCGCGCCGCGCTCCTGCTGCTCGAAGTTCTCGACCGCAGGCTTGATCGAGCGCTCGAAGATGTTGTCCGCGAGCATCACGAGGACGCGGTCGTCGCCCGCGAAGCGCTCGGCGAGACCGAGAGCGTCCGCGATCCCGGCCTCGCGCTCCTGGTAGGCGTACTGCAGGAGGCCGATCCCGTGACCGTGCCCGTCGCCGAGCAGCCGGAAGAACTCGCCCGCATGGGTGCCGCCGGTCACGAGCAGGATCTCCGTGATCCCTCCTGAGACGAGCGCCTCGATCGAGTACGTGACCATCGCCCGGTCGTAGATCGGCAGGAGGTGCTTGTTCGTGATCCGCGTCAGCGGGTGGAGTCGGCTGCCGGTCCCTCCGGCGAGGATGACGCCCTTCATGTCCGCGGGATCGTACGGTCTAGCGACCCGCGGGGCGCATTGCGGGCGTGCTGCTCCGCGCGAGCGGCGACGGCTTCACCCGCGCGACCCGGGCGGCCCAGTCGGGAAGCCACCAGTTCCAGCGGCCGAACATCTTCATCACGCTCGGGACGAGCAGCGCCCGGATCACGGTCACGTCGATGATGATCGCCGCCGCGAGCCCGAACCCGAACTGCTGGAGCCCGACGAGCGATCCCGCGACGAAGCCCATGAACGCGGCGAACATGATGATCCCGGCCGCCGTCACCAGCCGTCCGGTCTTCGCCAGCCCGGTCGCCACGGCCGCCTCGTTGTCGTGCTGCAGGTCCCACTCCTCGCGCATGCGCGAGACCAGGAACACCTCGTAGTCCATCGAGAGGCCGAAGAGCATCGCGAACAGGAAGACCGGGATCCAGCCCTCGATCTGGTCGAACTGCTGCAGCCCGAACGGCTCGCCGAGCCCGAACTTGAACGCGAGCACCAGGAGCCCGTACGCGGCGCCGATCGAGAGCAGGTTCATGACGATCGCCTTCAGCGGCAGCAGGATCGAGCGGAACGCGCGCACGAGCAGCACGTAGGTGAAGAGGAGCACCGCGAGCACGAGCCACGGAAACGCTCCGTACGTCATGTCCAGGAAGTCGACGCCGCCCGGCGGGCCGCCGCCCGCGAGGACGGTCACTCCGCCGGGGAAGCCGGCCGCGGGAACGATGTCGTCGCGCACCCGGTCGACGAACTTCTGGCTCGCAGGCATCCCGTAGTCGTCCCGGCCGATCGCCGAGACGTGGAAGTAGCGGCCCGTCGAGTCGACGAACGACGGCCCCTTGCCCCAGACCACGCCCGCGACCTCGGGATCGTTCCGCAGCCCGACGCCGAGCCGCTGGATCGCCGCCTGGACGCCTGGATCCGAGACGCCGCCTGCCCGGCCGGTGTCGCCGACGAGGTCGGTCGGCGCGATCGCTCCCTCGCCGACCGCCGCCGCGACCACGTTGAGGCCCTTCACGGCCTGGATGTCCTGCGGGACGCCCGTGTTCGAGCCGGGCGTGAGCTGGATCTTGAGAATCGGCAGCGCGACGAGCAGGAGCGCGGCGATCGTCGCGGCCGCGACCCGGGCCGGGCGCTTCATGATCCAGCGCGCGAGGCGCGGCCAGAAGCTGTTCACCGGGTCGGCGCGCCGGTCGGCGAGCCGCTTCGGGATGAAGCGCACCCGGTCGAGCCGGTCCTCGAGCCAGTACATGAGCACCGGCAGGAGCGTCACCGCCGCGAGCACCGAGACGAGCGGGATGATCAGCCCCGCGAGCCCGAAGCCGCGCATGAACGGCACGGGCATGAAGAGCATCAGCGCGAGCCCGATCGCAACGGCCGTCCCGCTGAACACGACCGCGCGCCCCGCCGTTTCCATCGTCCGCTCGACCGCCTCGATGCGCGACCGCCCGGAGCGATGCTCCTCGCGGTAGCGGTAGACCATCAGCAGCGTGTAGTCGATCGCGATCCCGAGCCCGATCAGCATCACCATGTTCTGGAGATAGGTCGAGAGCGTCATGTAGTGCGCGAAGATCCAGACGACGCCCAGCGTCACGGGGATCGCGGCCGCGGAGAGCATGAACGGGAGCAGGAAGGCGAGCGACCCGAAGACGTAGATCAGGATCAGCATCGCGATCGGGATCGCGATGAAGAGCTCGCCCACGAGCAGATCGTGGTTCTGAACGGGATCGAGGTCGTGCTCGATGGCCGCCTGGCCGGTGAGGTACGTCGTCGAGCCGGGGATCTCGCCCGCCGCCCTGCGCATCGCCGCCACGTGCACCTTCGCGTCCGCGGTCTGGAGCTTCGACACGATCGAGGCCGTCGCCACGTGGTCGGAGGCCGCGCGCGCTCCTGCGAGACGCCCGGTGGGCAGCTGCTCCGCAGCGCGCTCGCCGGCCGCCCGCACCTTCGGCAGCAGCGCCTGGGCCTGGCCGGGCGGCGTCGCGACGACGAGCGTGAACGAGCCCTCCGGCTTCTGGCCGAAATGGTCCTTGAGGATGTTCGCGGCCTTCTCGCTGTCCGAGCCGGGCAGCACGAAGCGGTTCGTGAGCAGGTCCGAGAGGCCGGCCGACGCGGATCCGGCAGCCACGACAGCGACGACCCAGACGGCGAGCACCGCCCAGCGGAATCGGATCATCGTGCGGGCCCACGCAGCCACGGCGCCGACTAGGTTAGTAACGACTAGCCAGAGCGTCAAACGGCCAGCGGCGGTACCATCGGCCCATGCCCCGCGACCCCATCGACCGGCTGCGCGGAGAGATGGAGGAGCTCTTCGCCGAGGTCTGGCAGGTGCCCCGCTTCACGCGGCGCCACAGCGGGTTCCGGCCCCAGATCGACTGCTACCGCACCGAGCGCCCCGCCGCGTTCCACGTCGTCGTCGACCTGGCCGGGGTCGACCCCGAGAAGGTCCAGCTCTTCGCCGACGAGGGCACGCTGATCGTCGTCGGCGAGCGGCGCCGCCCGCGCAACTCCGGGCGCGTCTACCAGCAGATGGAGATCGACTACGGCCGCTTCACGCGCCAGATCGCGCTCGGAGCCGAGATCGACGTCGAGCGGGCCAAGGCGACGTATGAGCGAGGGATCCTCACGATCCTGCTGCCGCTGGCGAAGAAGCCGGCGAGCGCGGAGCGGGTCGAGATCCGGGTCAGGATCGCGCCGTGAGCGAGCTGATCGAAGAACAGGTCGACGTCGACGAGCTCGAGCTCCCGTCGCAGCTCCCGGTTCTGCCGCTCAAGGACACGGTCGTCTTCCCGGACTCCGTGCTCCCGCTCGCGATCGGGCAGGAGCGCTCGGTCAGGCTCGTCGACGCAGCGGTCGGGGGCAACCGGCTGGTCGCGCTCGTCGCCACCAAGGACTCGGAGATCGAGCAGCCCGGCTGGGACGACCTGCACGAGGTCGGGACTGCAGCCGTCGTCCAGAAGATGATCCGCGTCCCCGACGGGTCGCTGCGCATCCTCGTCCAGGGCATCCGGCGGATCCGGCTCATCGACAGGATCGGGGACGAGCCGTACCTCGTCGGGCGGTTCCTCGAGATCCCGGACGTCTACGAGGAGACGCCCCAGACCCAGGCGCTGTCCCAGAACGTGCAGTCGCTCTTCGCGCGCCTGATCGGCCTCGTGCCGTACCTGCCGGAGGAGCTCGCGCTCGCCGCGGCGAACGTCGAGGACCCGAGCGCGCTCTGCCACCTCGTCGCGTCGACGCTGCGCCTGAAGACGGAGGAGAAGCAGCAGCTCCTCGAGCAGGACGAGGTGGAGAAGCGCCTGCGCTCGGTGCTCGTCATCCTCAACCGCGAGCTCGAGGTCGCGGAGCTCGGCTCGAAGATCCAGAACCAGGTCGCCTCGGAGATGGAGTCCTCGCAGCGCGAGTACTTCCTGCGCCAGCAGCTGAAGGCGATCCAGGAGGAGCTCGGCGAGGGCGACCCGGAGCAGGCGGAGGTCAACGAGCTCCGCGACCGGGCGAACGAGGTGAAGCTGCCCGAAGAGGCGCGCAAGGCGGTCGACCGCGAGCTCGCGCGCCTCGAGAGGCTGCCGGCCGCCTCGGCCGAGTACGGCGTCATCCGCACCTACCTCGATTGGATCCTCAGCCTGCCCTGGGACAAGGAGACGAAGGACAACCTCGACCTCGAGCAGGCGCGCAAGGTGCTCGACGCCGACCACTTCGACCTGGACAAGGTGAAGGAGCGGATCATCGAGCACCTCGCGGTCTCGAAGCTCAAGGAAGGCGACCTCTCCGGGCCGATCCTCTGCTTCGTGGGGCCGCCCGGGAGTCGGGAAGACGTCACTCGGACAGTCGATCGCGAAGACGCTCGGGCGCAAGTTCGTCCGCATCTCGGTCGGCGGCGTCCGCGACGAAGTCCGAGATCCGCGGCCACCGCCGCACGTACATCGGGGCCATGCCCGGGACGATCATCCGCGCGCTCCGCGATGCGGAGACGATCAACCCGGTCTTCCTGATCGACGAGATCGACAAGATGGGCGCGGACTGGCGCGGCGATCCGGCGAGCGCAATGCTGGAAGTGCTCGACCCCGAGCAGCATTCGTCCTTCCGCGACCACTACCTCGACCTGCCGTTCGACCTCTCGAAGATCCTCTTCATCTGCACGGCGAACCAGCTGGAGACGATCCCGCCGCCGCTCCTCGACCGGATGGACGTGATCCAGCTCTCCGGCTACACCGAGGAAGAGAAGCTCGGGATCGCCAAGAAGTACCTCGTCCCGAAGCAGCTGAAGGCGCACGGCCTCAAGCGCTCGCAACTCACGTTCACGGTCAAGGGGCTGCGCACGATCATCCGCGAGTACACGCGTGAGGCGGGCGTGCGGCAGATCGAGCGCCAGCTCGCGGCCGTGTGCCGGAAGGCGGCGCGCCGCATCGCCGAGGGCGAGAGCGAGAAGATGAGCACGGACGAGAAGCTCGTCCACGAGTGGCTCGGCCCGCGCCGCTTCGTGGCCGATGTCCGGAAGCGCACCTCGGAGCCGGGCGTGGCCACCGGGCTGGCGGTGACGTCGGTCGGCGGAGACGTGCTCTTCATCGAGGCGACCGCCTATCCCGGGAGTGGGTCGCTGAAGGTGACCGGCCAGCTGGGCGAGGTGATGCAGGAGTCCGCGCAGGCCGCGCACTCGTGGGTGCGCACGCACGGTGTCGAGCTCGGGATCGACCCGCAGTGGTTCGGCGAGAACGACGTGCACATCCACGTCCCGGCGGGCGCGGTGCCGAAGGACGGGCCGTCTGCCGGGATCACGATGGCGACGGCGATCGCGTCGGTTGCGACCGGGAAGCCGGTCTCCGAGCAGGTGGCGATGACCGGCGAGATCACGCTCTCGGGCCAGGTTCTGCCGATCGGAGGCCTGCGCGAGAAGGTGCTCGCCGCCTCCCGGGCGGACATCCCGAAGGTGATCTTCCCGCGCGAGAACGAGCCCGACCTGGAGGAGCTTCCGGAGGAGATCCGCAAGGAGCTCGAGTTCGTCCCGGTGGACTGGATCGAAGAAGTGCTCGCGGTGGCGTTCGAGGGCTCGCTGCCGAAGCCGGCGCCCGCGCGCACGCTCTCGCCGGAACGCAAGGCCGCTGCCTCGCGCTAGCTGTTTGCAGCCCGTTGCCGCCGGGTAGAGTCGCTTGGACACACGACTCGAAAGGACTGTTTCGATGGCCAAGATCCAAGACCGCGCGAAGGACCGGGCCCAGGACATGAGGCCCTACATCGAGCGCGCGTTCAAGGACGAGCGCGTGCGAGAGGACGTCAAGAGCGCCGTCTCGACGGCGCGCGAGATCTACGAGCAGCTGATGGGCGGGCGCCAGCTGACGGCAGCCGCGGCACGCATGGCGACCGACAAGGAGATCCAGGAGGCGCTGCGCGCCGCGATCGACGATCTCCGCGACGCCGCCGACCGCATCCAGGGCAAGAGCTCGCATTCCGGTCGGAACACGACGCTCCTGCTGACGGGGATCACGCTCGGGATCCTCTTCAACCCGGTGACGGGCCCGGGGACGCGCCGCTGGCTCCAGGACAAGCTCTTCGGCGACAGCGAGGAGTTCGAGTACCGACAGGACAACGCGAAGTAGCCCGTTAACAGGGACTGTCCCTACGAGGGACAGTCCCTTGTTTCAAGGGTTGCGAGGGACTGTCCCTCGGCTAGCCGCGGTTCGACTGCTTCGCTGCCTGCTTGAGGGCTCGCTGAAGGGAGCCCGGGTCGAGGCCGTCGGCCGTCGAGATGTCGGTCTGCGAAAGCAGGATCGCGCCCGGCTTCGGGGCGCTCGATGTCGGTGAGACCGGCGGCGCCCAACCCGCGACCTGCGCGAAGTCGACGTCCTGCAGGTGCTGCCAGGCCATCAGGTACGCGGTCGGGTTGACCGCGCCGTCGTAGCCCAGGTAGAGCATTCCGACCGGATGGATCTCGAAGTGCAGGTGGTACGGCGTCGTGGAGGCGTCCCCGGTATTGCCCATGAACCCGAGCACGGCGCCCGCCTTGACCTGGCGGCCGTTCACCGCGAACGGCGAGTAGGCCGAGAGGTGCGCGTAGTAGAACTGGTTGCCGGCCCTGTCGCGTAGCCAGAGGCGGTAGCCGCCGATGTCGTTCCAGCCGACGGAGAACACGGTTCCGTCGGCCACCGCGAGCAGGGGCTCGCCGATCTGGCCGAAGATGTCCGCACCGTGGTGCCAGCCCGACGTGAGGTCGCCGCGCGGGGCGCCGAACGTGTCGCCGAACGACGACGGGCCGTAGACCGGGAAGACGTAGCCGCCTGCGGTCAGGCGAGGCGTCACGTCCGGCGGGGGCCGGATCGTCAGGCTCGGCTTCTCGGGAGCGACGGGCGGCGGCGCGGTCTTGTGCTTCTTCACACGCTTCGTCTGCCTCGGAGGCGCCTTCGACCTGCGGTTGTGGTTCGACGGCGGCTTCTGCGCGATCGCGGCGGCCTTCGCGCCCGCCTCGGCGTAGCCGATCATCACCGAGGTTCCGGCGGGGTAGCCGTAGTGGTCGGCGCTGAGCGTGACCTGCACGCCCGTCACGAACGCGCGGGTACCGGGCGAGCCGTTCGTGTCGAGCGAGGTCAGGCCCTGCTGGAGCGTGACGACCGAGCCCCAGTCGCCGAGCGGGAACGACGTGCCGACGCCGGCAGCGACCGCCTGCCCCTGGACGACGAGGCCGGACACACCCGAGCCGCCCGCGTCTCCCGAGGACTTCGTCGAGCTCGCCGAGGCCCTGGCCTTGGCGGTGACGGTGCCGATCGTCACGTCTCCGCCGAAGATCGAGATCGTCGAGACCTCCGCGGAGGAAGTCGCCGTCGCCGCGGTCCCCGGGTTCGCGAAGGCCCCGGAGGTGACCGAGCCCGCGTTGACGACGGTGCCGTCCGAGGGGTAGGCGAACGAGCCGCCCACGCCGACCGCGTCCGGTGGTGCCGCCACGGAGGCCGCCGAGGCTCCGGCCTGGCCGGGTACCGCAACCTGCACGGCGAACGCGCGCGCGGTGGTCAGGTCGGCCGCCGCGACTCGGGTACGAGTCGCCGACGCCGGCCCGACGGCCAGCGCGACGATCGCGCCGAGCGCGAGCGCAAGTGGAGCCAGGCGAGCCACGGGAATCATTATGGGCGATCCGAGCGACAGCGAGAGGGTTCGCTCTGACAATGAGAATCGTTCTCATATAGGCTCGGGAGCGATGGCGGAGCTGGCTCTTCCGACCGGCACGCGGATGACGGCTCAGCGCCGCGCCGTCCTCGACGCGATCGAGGCCTCGAACGGCCCCTTCACCGCGATCGAGCTCTTCGAGCGGGCACGTCGAGCCCATGCGAGGCTCGGCCTCGCCACCACGTACCGGACGCTCGAGCTGCTCCGTCGAACCGGATCACTGCACGCGCTTCCGGGTGCCGCCTACGTGCGCTGCTCGCCGAAGCATCACCACCATCTCGTCTGTCTCAGCTGCGGCTCCGTGGAGGACACCGAGTTGTGCGCCACTCCGTCGCAGCAGGTGCTCACACGCCGCCACGGCTTCCGCGCCGAGTCGCACGAGCTCGAGATCTACGGCACCTGCCGGAACTGCGTGTGAACTGGATCGCGATCCCGCTCGCGTCGCTGACCGTCCTGTCCACGCTGGCCGGCGGGATCGTCGCGCTGCGGCTGCATCGCGAGCTCACGACCCTGATCGCGCTCACGGGCGGGATCGTGATCGGAGTCGCGCTCTTCGAAGTGCTGCCGGAGGCGATCGACGCGGTGGACAACGCCGCTCGAGTCACGGGGCTCGTCGGGCCTCGGATTCCTGCTCTTCTTCCTCGCGGAGCGGGCGCTCGTCCTGCACCACCGCGACGACGTCGACCAGGCTCGAGCTCACGAGCAGGTCGGCGTCCTGGGCGCGGCGGGGCTCTCGATGCACAGCTTCATCGACGGCCTCGGGATCGGGCTCGCGTTCGGCGTCAACACGACGACGGGGATGCTCGTCTTCGTCGCCGTCGTGGCGCACGACTTCGCGGACGGCATGAACACGGTCAGCTTCATCCTCAGCCAGAGCGACAACCGCCGGCGGGCGATGACCTGGCTCGGGGTGGATGCGATCGCGCCGCTGGTCGGTGCGACCGTCGGGGCGACGATCTCGGTGTCCGAGTACGCGCTCGGCCACCTGCTCGCGCTCTACGCGGGCTTCTTCCTGTTCATGGGCGCGACCGACCTGCTTCCGGAAGCGCACCAGCACCCGTCCCGCCTACGGGTCGGGCTCACCGCAGCGGGGTTCGTGGCGATCTTCTGCGTGGCGACCCTCGCCAGATCGGCCTAGCTAGCCGCCGAGCTCACGGCGGGCGAACTCCTGGAAGCGGTCTCGGGCCGCCTCGTCCGGCCCGGGGCTTTCGCCGTCCTCATCCGCCAGCTCCTCGGCGACGGAGCGGACCTCGGCCGCGATCTCGTCGCGGTGCTTCGGGTTGCGGAGGAGCGCCTCCACCCAGGTCTCGGAGCCGTCGTAGGCATCGACCTCTTCCTCCATCAGGAGCCGGCCGAGAACGATCCCGACCCTGATGTTCGCGAACGTCCGGAACGCGAGCAGCTTCTCGGGCGTTGCGACACAGGGCTCGCAGCTCAGGATCCTCGGCCTCGAGCTCGCTCACGATCGCGCCGATCGGCTCGTCGACCAGCCCCAGCCAGAGATCGTCCTGCTCGGTCACCATCTCAGGGTAAACGGTGAGCGCGCCACGCGAGTTGCGCGGCGACGATCAGCAGGAGCACGGCGAACAGCCGCTGCAACGCGGCTTCGGACAGCGACTTGGCCGTGAACACTCCGAGCTCGACCCCCGCGACGGCCGCGAGCCCGACGATGAGCGCCGCGCGCCAGCGGACGTTCTCGTAGCGGTGCTGGCTCCAGGCTCCCGCGGCCACGACCGGCAGGATCGCCAGGAGCGACGTCGCCTCCGCGTCGACCTGGCCGAGGTCGAACAGCAGGACGAGGGACGGCACGAAGATGATCCCGCCGCCGACGCCGAACAGCCCGCCGAACGCGCCCGCCAGGAGGCCGATCGCGATCGCGAGGAGCACGGTTCACCATCAGACGAGGAGCCAGACGCCGATCGCGGCGAGCAAGACCGCGAATCCATAGCTGAGCAGCGGACCGCCGACCCGCTGCTGGAGCGCGGTCCCACCGACCGCTCCCACCGCCGCCGGGAGCCCGAGCAGGAGCCCGTAGCCCCAGTGCACGTCGCCGCGGATCGCGTACGAGATCGTCCCGACCGCCGCGATCAAGCCGATCGCCGCGAGCGACGTGGCCATGGCGGGCCGCTCCTGGAACCGCGCGAGCAGGATCAGCAGCGGCACGACGACGATCCCGCCGCCGACTCCGAAGAGCGCGCTGAAGAAGCCGGCGACGAGGCCGATGAGAACGAGCACGGCCGTATCGTACGAGCCGTGTCCGCCCTCGATCGTCTCGCCGAGGCTCCCGACCGGGCTGCGATCGTCCTGGACGTCGACGGGACACTCGCGCCGATCGTCACGCGCCCCGAGGAGGCTGCGGTTCCGGAGGAGACGCGCCGAGAGGTGGCGCGGCTCGCCGGCCGCTACGCGCTCGTCGCGTGCGTCAGCGGCCGCACCGGCGACGACGCGGCGCGGCTGGTCGGCGTGGACGGCGTCCGCTACGTCGGATCCCACGGCCTCGAGCTGGAGCCGGAGGCCGCCAGGTGGAGCGAGGAGATCCACCGTTTCGCGGCCGGTGTCGACTGGCCCGTCGAGGACAAGGGGCTGACGGTGTCCTTCCACTACCGGGAGGCCGAGGACGAAGACGCCGCCCTCGAGTACCTGGAGCAGGTTGCCGAGCGGGCGCGGGCAGCAGGTCTCGTTCCGCGGTTCGGGCGCAAGGTGCTCGAGATCCGCCCGCCCGTCGAGGCCCACAAAGGCACCGCCGTGAGGCAGCTGCTCGAGGAGGCGGGGCTCCGTCGTGCGCTCTACGCAGGAGACGACACGACCGACCTCGACGCGTTCCGAGGGCTCGACGGGCTGGAGGTCGCGGTGCGGGTCGCGGTCTCATCCGACGAGGCGCCCGAAGAGCTGGTGAGTGCCGCCGACCTCGTCGTTTCGTCGCCTGCCGAGCTCGTGGAACTGCTCAAGAGCCTCTAGCTAGACAAGGTCGAGCACTTCGGCCAGGTGCTCGATCGAGGCGCCGCGCCAGGCCTCGCCGTCGGGCGTGAGCGGCTCTCCCGGGGCTCTGAGCTGGAGCGCGGTCATGCCCGGCCCGCTCGGCGCCGGGAAGCTCGTCGTTCGCGCCGTCGCCCACGAAGAGGCAGTCGCCGGGCTCGACGCCGAGTCGTTCGCACGCGATCTCGTAGATCCGCGCGATCGGGCTTCGAGACGCCGACGTCGCAGGAGAACACCGTGGCGTCGAACCTCCCGCCGAGCGGTGTGTCGTCCCAGACCTGCGGGACGTCCTGCGTGCAGACGCTGATCATCCCCAGCAGATGGCCGCGGCGGCGAAGCTCGTCGAGTGTGGGGAGGGCATCGGGTCGCGGGACGAGAACGCGTCTCGCCCGTTCGCGGCGCAGCGCGAGCACGTCGTCGACGCTTGCGTCCACACCGAGCTCGCCGAACAGCGCCGCGAAGTGGTCCGCGGCCGGCCCGGTGTTGCGATTCGGCAGATGGCTCGCCGTGAGCCACGCCTCCAGGTAGCGCTCGGGCTCGACGCCGATCGACCGAGCGAGCTCCGTGTTGAAGCGTGTCGACTCCTCCTGGTCCCACGGGACCAGGGTCTGCCAGAGGTCGAAGATGACGGCCCGGTGCTTCACGCCTTCTTGAGGAGCTTCTTGACCTCGCCCCAGGGGCGCGTGTTCAGGATCTGATCGGGGCCGAGCCAGGCGCGCCGGGCCTGCGCGACGCCGAACTCGAGGTTCGAGAGCGCGGCGATCTCGTGCGAGTCCGACGAGATCACGATCTTCACGCCCGCCTCGCCGGCCATGCGCGCGTGCGCATCGCGGAGGTCGAGCCGGTCCGGCTGCGCGTTGATCTCGAGGAACGTCCCGGTCTCGAGCGCCTTCTCGACGACGCGGTCGAAGTCGACGTCGGCGGGCCCGCGCCGGTTCAGCTTGCGGCCGGTGAGGTGGCCGATGCAGTCGACGTGCGGGTTCTCCATCGCGGCCAGGACGCGCTCGGTCAGGTCCTTGTCGAAGCCCGAGTGCACCGAGGCCATGACCCAGTCGCGCTCGGCGAGCACGTCGTCGGGGACGTCGATCTCGCCGTTCGCCCGGATGTTGGCCTCGACGCCCTTGAGCAGCTTGAAGCGGCCGAGCTTCTCCTGGAGCTTGTCGAGCTCGCGGCTCTGCGCCTCCATGCGCCCCTCTCGGAGGTAGTGGGAGTGATCGGTGACGGCGATGTACGAGCGGCCCAGGCGCTTGGCCTCGCCGGCCATCTCCTCGATCGTGTTCTTCCCGTCGGAGCTCCACGTCGAGTGCGTGTGCAGGTCGCCACGCATCTCGGCTAGCTCGACCAGCTGCGGGAGGCGGCCCTCGCGCGCGGCCTCGAGCTCGCCCATGTTCTCGCGGAGCTCGGGCGGGATCCAGGGATAGCCGAGCCGCTTGTACATGGCCTCTTCGGTCTTGTCCGTGAAGACCTCGTTCGTTTCCGTGTTCTGGATCCCGTACTCGGAGATCGAGAGCTTGCGGCGCACGGCTTCCTCGCGGAGCGCGACGTTGTGCTGCTTCGAGCCGGTGAAGTGCTGGAGCAGGTTGCCGTACGAGTCGGGAGGAACGACCCGGAGGTCGAAGCGCAGGCCGTCGTTCGCGACCACCGTGGCCTTCGTGTTGCCCTTGGCGACGATCTCCTCGACCCAGGCGAGGCTCGTGAAGTAGTCGATGAGCGCCTTCGGGTCGCTCGCGGTGGCGATGATGTCGAGGTCGCGCACCTGCTCCTTCAGGCGGCGGACGCTGCCGGCTTCGCTGACCTGGTCGGCGGCCGGATGCTCGCGGAGCACTTCGACGACCGCGCGCACCGCGGGCAGCGCCTGCCCGAGAAGCGGCTTCCGCTCGATCTTCTTCCGCGGCGTGGCGAGCGCCTTGAGGACGTTCTCCTCCGTCTTGGGGCCCAGGCCGCTGAGCGTGCGGAGCCGCTCGGACTCGGCCGCCTGCTTGAGGTCGTCGAGCGTCTCGACTCCGAGCTCCTGCCAGATGCGGCGCGCCGTCTTCGGCCCGAGCCCCGGCAGGTGCATGAACTGGACGACGTCGGGCGGGACGCGCTGCTCGCGCTTGGCGAGCGCCTCGATGCGGCCGTCCTCCACGATCTGGACGATCTTCTCCTCGATCGTCTTGCCGATTCCGGACAGGTCCTTGGCGCGGCCCTCGATGGCGAGCTGGGCTATCGAGCCGCCCGTCTCGCGCATGCGCTGCGCTGCCCGGCGGTAGGCGAGCGGGCGGAACTGGTCGCTGCCCTCGAGCTCGAGGAAGTCGGCCAACAGCTCGAACTGCTCGGCCACATCGGCGTTGCGGGGGAGCGTCTTCGCCACCAACGCGATGATATGGACCGTGCGCCGCCTCATCTGCCTCCCCACGTACAACGAGCGCGAGAACCTGGAGTCGATGCTGCGTGCGCTCGGCGGGCTCGGGCTCGAAGGGCTGGAGGTGCTCGTGATCGACGATTCGTCGCCGGACGGGACCGGTGAGATCGCGGATCGGCTCGCCGCGGAGCTCGACTGGGTGCACGTGCTGCACCGCGAGCGGAAAGAGGGGCTCGGGCCTGCGTATCTCGCCGGGTTTCGTCGCGCGCTCGAGCTCGGCGCGGATCTCGTCTTCGAGATGGACTGCGACTTCTCGCACGACCCTGCGGCCGTGCCCCGGCTCGCGGAGGCGGCCGAGCGGGCGGATCTCGTGCTCGGGTCGCGCTACGTCGAGGGCGGCGGGACGCGTAACTGGGGGCTCGTGCGGCGGTTCATCTCACGCGGCGGCTCGCTCTACGCGCAGGTGCTGCTCCAGCTCGGGATCCGCGACCTGACCGGCGGGTTCAAGTGCTACCGGCGGCGGGTGCTGGAGACGATCGACCTCGAGGCGATCCACTCGCGCGGCTACGCCTTCCAGATCGAGACCACGTACCGCGCGATCAGGGCCGGCTTCTCCGTGGTCGAGGTGCCGATCACGTTCGCCGACCGCGAGGTGGGCGGCTCGAAGATGAGCAACGCGATCGTGCTGGAAGCGATCTGGAAGGTCCCGGCCCTCCGCCTCCGAGCCCTCGCAGGCCGTCTCTAACGGCCATGTCCGGGCGTCAGACGCCGGGCCATGGCCAACGCGGACGTCGAAGCTCGGAAATCGGGTCAACGATGCCTAGGCCGCGGCCGAAGCGGACCTGTCCGAGCGTCTGACGCCGGACATGGCTACGGTAGCTGGCGAGCGTGCGCGAGATCACGGACGAGACGTTCGAGGCGGAGGTCGCCCAGGCCGGCAAGCCGGTCGTGATCGACTTCTGGGCGCCCTGGTGCGGCCCGTGCAAGGCCGTCGAGCCCATCCTCGAAGACCTCGCCGAGAAGCACGCCGACCGCGTCGAGTTCACGAAGCTGAACATCGACGAGAACCCGCTCGTCGCGTCGCGCTACGGCGTCCTCGCGATCCCGACCGCGATCCTGTTCGAGGGCGGCGAGGCGAAGGAGACCGTCGTCGGCGCCCGCTCACGCTCCCACTACGAGGACGCGTGGGCGCAGTGGCTCGGCCCTACGTCGTAGACGACTCGGTGACGCTCGGCGACGGCCGCATGCCCAGCCGGAGCCTCGAGCTGGACCGCCTGCGGGTCGGCCCGCGCAGGTTCATTCGCGGATCGACCAGGCAGTACAGGATGTCCGCGATCAGGTTCACGATCACGACCGCGAAGCAGATCACGATCGAGATCCCGAGGATCACCGGCAGGTCGGCGCTCGTCAGCGCCCGGTACATGGTCGTGCCGAGCCCGGGCAGCTGGAAGACCGTCTCGATGAAGACGACGCCGGTGAACGAGATCACGATCATGTCCATGCTCAGCATCGCGATCACCGGGATGAGCGCGTTGTGGAGGACGTGCTTCCTGATGACGCGGAACTGCGAAGCGCCCTTCGCGCGTGCCGTGCGCACGTAGTCCTCCTCCATCGTCTCCAGCAGGCTCGCCCGGATCATGCGCGCGTAGAGCGCCGCGAACAGGAGCGCGAAGGTGAACCACGGCAGCACCATGTGGTACGCCCAGTAGCGCGGGCCTCCGCATTGATACGGGCTGTTCGCGTCGTAGACGAAGTTGCAGTAGTCGCCGATGGGGAAGATGTGGGCCTTGTAGCCGAGCAGGTACGAGAAGATCAGGCCGAGCCAGACCGGGTGCGCCGAAACCCCGATCAGGACGACCACCATCAACCCTTTGTCGATGAACGATCGCGGGTAGACCGCCGAGAGGATTCCGATGGGGAACGCGATCAGCAGCCACAAGATCGTCCCGCCGATGATCAGGGAGAGCGTGACGGGCGCGGCGTCGTGGATCATCTGCCGCACCTTCTCGAGGCGTGCGGAGCGACTCGCCGAAGTCCCCGCGCACCACGTGCTCGATGAACGTCACGTATTGCCTGGGCAAGGAGTCGCTGTGCAGGTCGTACGCCGTATTGAGGTTCGGAGCGACGATCCCCTGGCGGTTCGAGCCGGGCTGGTTCGGCGGCAGGATGAAGAAGATGACGAAGCAGATGAGCGTGACGAGCCAAGCCAGGATGACCGCCCACACCAGCCGCTTGAACACGAACGCCAGCACCTAGCCCACAGCCTTCACTCTCGCGCGCCGGAGCGCAAGTGCGCAGCGCCGTTTTAACCGAAATGCGCCCAACCAGTGAGAGCTACTCGCTCGCCGTTCCGGCGGATTTCCACGCCTTCGCCCTCTGCGCACCGCCCGATGACCGTGAACGGGCCCGGATCGGCGACCGCCGCCAGGAGCTCGTAGTCCTCGCCGAACTCGAGGTCCCGCAGCTCGGCTCCGTCCGCGAGGGGCACGCGCTCGAGCTCGATCACACAGCGCACGCCGGAGCGCTGCGCGACGTGGCCCGCGTCGACGGCGATCCCGTCCGAGACGTCGAGGAGCGCGTGCGCGTCTCTCGCCAGCTCCTTGCCCTCGGCCAGCCTCAGGGGCGGCCGCGCCAGTCGCCCGCCGCGGAACGCTGCACCCATGGCTCCGAGCGGGCCGGTGATGACGAGGAAGTCCCCGGGCCTCGCGCCTCCGCGCCCGGGCACGCGCTCCGAGCGGCCGAGCGCGGTCACGCTCAGGAGCACGCCCTCGGCGCGTGAAGTGTCTCCGCCGACGATCGGCACGCCCGGCTCGTTCAGGCCCTCGTAGAGCGCGAGCAGGTCGTCGAGCTCGGTGTCGGGCGGGACTGCGAGCGTGAGGACGAGCGCTTCCGGATCGGCTCCCGAGGCCGCGAGATCGCTCAGGTTGACCGCAGCCGCGCGGTAGCCCAACTCCCGCCAGTCGAGCAGGTCGAAGCGGAAGTGAACGCCCTCGATGAGCGCATCTTGCGTAACGACGAGCCCGTCGCCGAGCTGTGCCGCGTCGTTTTCGATCCGCTGCGCGAGGCCGCGCTGCTCCAGCTCGGCGAGCAGGCCGAGCTCACCGAGCTCCGAGAGCCTCACTGACCGCTCGCGTGTCGCTGGCCGCCCGGACGACGGCGACGCCCGCCGCGCCGGCCGCAATGCACTCCGCCGCGTTGGAGGCGTCGATTCCTCCGATCGCCACGACCGGCACGGTGACACCCGCGCAGATCTCGGCCAGGCCGTCGAGCCCGATCGGAGGATCGGCGTCCGGCTTGCTCGGCGTCGGCCAGATCGGGCCCGCCCCGATGTAGGTCGCACCGGCCCGCTCTCCGTCACGCGCTTCCTGCACGCTCGCCGCGGACGTCCCGAGCATCAAGCCCTGCTCGACCGCGCGCTCGGCGCCGGGATCGGTGCGGCCGAGGTGGACGCCGTCGGCCCCGAGCTCGAGCGCGGCATCCACGTCGTCGTTGACGACGAAGGTCGCGGGGAGGTCCCGGAACGGGCGCCCCGTGTCAACGACCTCCTCGGTCGGCGCATTCTTCAGCCGCAGCTGGATGACCGTCGCCCCGCCCTCGACGGCGGCGAGGGCGGCGGGAAGGTCGCTGACGATCGCGTGCAGCCTCACTCCTCCACCTTCGCCCTGGAGTCGAGCGTCTCCGGATCGAGGTTGTACAGCGCGTCGTAGAGCGCAACGTGGAACGAGCCGGGCCCCTGGGCGCCGACAGCCGCGTCCTCTCCGGCCACGCCGAACGCGACGAGCGCTTCGGCGGCGGCCTCGAGCGGCCGGTCGCCCGCGACCGCGAGGAAGCAGCCGGTCATCGCGGTGGACATGCAGCCCGTGCCCGTCACGGTGCCGAGCAGCTCGTGACCGTTGGCCACGGCGATCGTCTGCCGGCCGTCCGAGACGTGGTCGACCGGGCCGGTGACAGAGACCACGCAGCCGAGCTGCTGAGCGGCGGCGCCGGCGAGCTCGGCGCCGGGCTCCGCGGAGATCGACTCGACCCCGCGAATCTCGGCTTCGCGGCCGGCGAGCGTCGCCACCTCGGCCTGATTTCCGCGAACGACGGCAATCTCGGTCTCGTCCAGGATCCGCTTCGCGGTTTCCGTCCTCAGCGTGGTCGCGCCCGCGCCGACAGGGTCGAGGACGACCGGCACCCCGGAACGGTTCGCAGCCTTCGCCGCGAGCAGCATCGCCTCGATCCAGTGCTGGGAGAGCGTCCCGATGTTCAGCACGAGCGCTCCGGCAACGGCCGCCATCTCCTCGACCTCCTCGACCGCGTGCGCCATCACCGGTAGCGCGCCGAGCGCGAGCGTGGCGTTCGCGGTCTCGTTCATCACGACGTAGTTCGTGATCTGGTGGACGAGCGGCTTGCGCTCGCGGATCGCAGCGAGATCCGAGCCCGTCCTCATGCGAGCACGTTCACCGGCCCATCGCCGGCTCCGATCTCGACGAGCCCGTTCTCGACCGCCGCCGAGGCCACGCGCGCAGCCTCCCGCGCGGCCTCTTCGAGGGACAGGCCTTTCGCCAGCCCGGCGGCGAGCGTCGCCGAGTGCGTGCAGCCGGCGCCGTGCGTCGCAGGAACGTCGTGGCGCTCGACCTCGATCTCGACGTGCCGCTCGCCGTCGAAGAGATGGTCGACCGGGTCGTCGCCGTGGCCGCCGGTCACGATCACGGCCGGCGCGCCGAGCTCGTGGATGCGCTCGGCGAGCTCACGGCGCGATCCGCTTCCCGCGAGCGCCTGCGCCTCGAGCAGGTTCGGCGTGACCACGGTGGCGAGCGGGAACAGCCGGTCGACGAGCGACTCGACGGCGTCGTCCTGCAGCAGCTTCGCGCCGGAGCTCGCGACCATCACCGGGTCGACGACGAGCGGGACCGGGTGCGCTGCGAGGTAATCGGCGACCGTTTCGATCAGCTCCCTCGAGAACAGCATCCCGGTCTTCGCGGCGTCCACGCCGATGTCCGAGAAGACAGCATCGAGCTGAGCCTCGACGAAGCCCGGCGGCATCTCCTGCACGGCCGTGACACCGAGTGTGTTCTGCGCGGTCAGCGCCACGATCGCGGTCGTCCCGAAGCAGCCTGCGGCGGCGAACGCCTTCAGGTCCGCCTGGATCCCCGCTCCGCCGCCGGAGTCGGAGCCCGCGATCGTCAGACATCTCGGTGTTGGCATGTGCTCCCTTCGCCGGCATGACCCGGATCAGGTTCGACGGGTGTGTTCTCAGCCTCGGCGACGAGGCACCCCGGTCGGCCAAGGCTACCATCGGCGAAGTGGCCGTCGGGGTGGCGCACTGGGACGATCTGCTCCAGGGAGAGGAGCTCGCGTACCTCGGATCGGAGCCTGCGCGGGATGCGATCGCCGCGCCCCTTCCCGACGACCTTCCTCCCACTCTGCGTGACCGGCTCGAGGCCTCGGGCGTCACGGACCTGTACTCGCACCAGGCCGCCGCGTGGGAAGCGACGCGGCGCGGCGAGCACGTCGCGATCACGACCGGCACCGCGAGCGGCAAGAGCCTCGCCTTCAACCTGCCGGTGCTCGGCGCGCTCACCGAGCAGCCGAAGCACCGCGCGCTCTACCTCTACCCCACGAAGGCCCTCTCCCAGGACCAGGTTCGCGCGCTCGGCGCGCTGAAGGTCAAGAACGTCCGCGCCGCGATCTACGACGGCGACACCGAGGGCGAGCGCCGCTGGCAGATCCGCAAGTGGTCGAACCTGATCCTGACCAACCCGGACATGCTCCACGTTGGCGTCCTGCCGCACCACGACCGCTGGGGAGACGTCCTTTCCAACCTGCGCTACGTCGTGGTCGACGAGGCGCACGTCTACCGCGGCGTCTTCGGCTCGCACGTGGGCAACGTCCTCCGCCGCCTGCGCCGGCTCGCGCGCGTGTACGGAGCCGAGCCGCAGTTCCTGCTCGCCTCCGCGACGATCGCGAACCCCGGCGAGCTCGCGCGCGACCTGACCGGCCTCGACTTCACCGTGATCGGCGCGGACGGAGCGCCGAAGGCAGAGCGGACGATCGCGCTCTGGAACCCGCCGCTGATCGACGAGGAGCTCGGCCAGCGGGCGAGCGCGCTCGCGGAGGCGTCGAAGCTGATGGCCGACCTCGTCGCGCGCGGCCTGCGCACGCTCGTGTTCGCGAAGAGCCGCCGCTCCGCCGAGCTGATCCACAAGTTCACGGCCGACCGGCTCGGCGATGCCTCCCGGCTCTCGCCCTACCGCGCGGGATACACGCCCGCGCAGCGACGCGAGATCGAGCAGCGCCTCTTCGCCGGCGAGCTTCTCGGCGTGAGCGCGACGAACGCGCTCGAGCTCGGGCATCGACGTCGGGATGCTCGACGCCGTGATCTCGGTCGGCTTCCCGGGGACGGTCGCCAGCATGCGCCAGCAGTGGGGCCGCGCCGGCCGCCGCGGACACGGGCTGGCCGTCCTCGTCGCGAGCGAGGACGCGCTCGACCAGTACTTCATGCGCGAGCCGGAGACCCTGCTCGGCCGCCGGGTGGAGGCGGCGATCCTCGACCACGAGAATCCGCGGGTGCTCGACGGCCACGTGGCCGCGGCCGCGTTCGAGGCGCCGCTCGACGACGCCGACGCGGAGATCCTGGGCGCAGAGGCACTCCGCCGCGCCGCAGTCCATCCCGGACCTGAAGAAGACCGCCGCCGGCTACGTCTGGGCGGGACGCGACTACCCCGCCGGCCGCTTCGGCCTCCGCTCCTCGAGCCCGGACGTCTTCACGGTCGTCGAGACGAGTGACGGCTCCGTGCTCGGCACGATCGAGCGGGAGCGCGCCTACTCGACCGTCCACGAAGGCGCGATCTACCTGCACCTCGGCGAGAGCTACCGCGTCGTCGCCCTCGACCTCGTCGCCCGCAGCGCCCTCGTCGAGCCGTTCACCGGCGATTACTACACGCAGGCGAAGAAGGAGACGATGACGACGATCGAGGAGACGCTCCGCACCGACCGGCGCCTCGGCCTCGACCTCTGCTTCGGCCGTGTGAGCGTCACCGAGCAGGTCGTCGGCTACCAGCGCAAGTCGATCCGCGACCAGTCCACGCTCGAGCTCGTCGGCCTCGACCTCCCCGAGACGACCTTCGACACCGAGGCGATCTGGTACGTGCCCGAGCCCGAGCAGCTCGAGGGTCTGACGGACATGCCCAAGCTCCTCGGAACGCTCCACGCCGCCGAGCACGCGATGATCGCGATCCTCCCGCTCTGGGCGATGTGCGACCGCTGGGACATCGGCGGGCTCTCGACGAACATCCACTACCAGACCGGCCGCCCGACGGTCTTCGTCTACGACGGCCACTCCGGCGGGGTCGGCATCACCGAGCGCGGCTTCGACCAGTTCGAGGGCTGGGTCGGGGACACCGCCAAGATGCTCGACGGCTGCCCGTGCGAGTCCGGCTGCCCCTCGTGCGTCCAGTCACCGAAGTGCGGCAACCTGAACGAGCCCCTCGACAAGGCCGGCGCGCTCGAGCTGCTAAGCCGGATGCTCCAGGCGGGCTAGGACGAAGTCGACCGCCTCCTCGGGAGTGGCCGCGCGGTCGACGCCGTCGGCCTCCAGGCCGGGCTCGAGGATCACGACCGGGCGACCCAGGATCTTCGCGAAGGCGATCTCGGACAACGTGCCCCATTGCCCTCCGACAGCGATCACGGCGTCGCCCGACGCGACGACCGCGAAGTTGCGCATGTGCCCGAGGCCGGTCGCGACGGCGTGGTCGACCCACTCGTTCGCCTCCGCGCGGTCTCGGCCGGGAAGAATGCCGATCGTGGTTCCACCAGCCTCCTTCGCGCCGCGCGCCGCAGCGGCCATGACCTCTCCGAGCCCGCCCGTGACGACCTTGCAGCCGCGTTCCGCGAGTAGAGCGGCCGACCGCCTCGGCCCTCGCCTCGTGCTCCGCACCGCTTCCGATCACCGACACCTGCACGCGGCGATGGTAGAAGCCCGGCACGCGCGAGGCGGCACGCTCGTGCTCGGCGGCGGTTTCGCCGGCTCGTACGTCGCGCGCCTGCTGGGCAAGCGCGGCGCGACGATCGTCAGCCTCGAGAACTTCATGCTCTTCACGCCGCTCCTGCCCGAGGCCGCCTCCGGGACGCTCGAGCCGCGCCACGTCGTCGTGCCGCTGCGGGTCATGTGCCCGCACTGCCGAGCTGCTCCTCGGCCGCCTGACCGCGCTCGACACGCGCGGAAGACGGCGACCGTCGTCGCCGGAACGGACACGCTTCACGGTCCACTACGCCGATGCCGTGCTGGCCCTCGGCTCGTTCGCGCGGTCGCTCCCGATCCCGGGGCTCGCCGAGCACGGGCTCGGCTTCAAGGACCTCGCCGACGCCATCCATCTGCGCAACCACGTCCTGCGGCAGCTCGAGCTCGCCGCGGCCGAGCGTGACCGCCAGCGCGCCGAGGCGCACCTCACGTTCGTCTTCGTCGGAGCCGGGTACGCGGGCGTCGAAGCACTCGCCGAGCTCTCCGACCTCGTCCGCGACGCGATGCGCTACTACCCCGAGTTCCAGCGCCCGAGGGCGCGCTGGGTCCTCGTCGACGCGGCGCCGAAGATCCTTCCCGAGATCCCCTCGCGGCTCGGCGACTACGCGGCGGAGCAGCTGGCCGGCCGCGGCGTGGAGATCCACACGTCGACGACGCTCGCCTCGGTCGGCCCGGGCACGGTCGCGCTCTCGGGCGGCCTGCGCATCGCCACGCACACGCTCGTCTGGACAGCGGGCGTGAGGCCGAACCCGGTCCTCCGCAACCTCGGGCTCGAGACCGACGACCGCGGAGCCGTCTCGGTCGACTCCACGCTCCGAGTCGAGGGGCACGACGGCCTCTGGGCGCTCGGCGACTGCGCCCGCGTCCCGAACGAGCGCACGCCCGGCCGGCCCGATCCGCCCACCTCGCAGCACGCTCTGCGCCAGGCCCGCCGCCTCGCCAAGAATCTGCGGGGAGACGTGAAGCCGTACCGCTACCGGACGCTCGGCCAGGTGGCCACCCTGGGCCGCTACAAGGGCATCGCCCTCGTCTTCGGCCTGCCGCTGCGGGGCTTCATCGGCTGGTTCGTGACGAGGACGTACCACCTGTACCAGCTTCCCCTTGCTCTCCAGAAAGCTGCGGGTCGTGGCCGACTGGACGGTCGCGCTCCTCTTCCGAAGGGACATCGCCGAGCTGGGCATGCTCGGCCACCCGCGGGGGCTCGGCGATGAGTGACTTCGAGCGCGCGGTCGAGTTCGTGCACGGGATCACCCGACGAGCCGCTTCGACAGAAGTCCCCTGGCGGTTCGGAGCCGCCTACCTGAACCTCGACGTGCCGAACGTGTGGAGCCGCAACTACCTGCTGGCGACGGAGAACGTCGCCGAGGCTTCGGCCGAGGACCTCGCCGCGGAGGCGGATCGCATCATGGGCGGCGCGGGCCTTCGCCACCGCAAGGTCGAGCTGTCCGACGACGCGGCGGGTGAACGGCTCGAGCCCGGCTTCCGCGCGCTCGGCTGGGTCTCCGAGTGCGACGTGATCATGGTCGCGGGACGGGACCTCGACCGGCCGGTCGACACGTCGATCGTGGACGAGGTCTCCCTCGACGACCTCGTGCCCTGCCTGGACGGACGGCTGGAAAACCGACCCGGCGGTCCTCGGCGCCGAGGTCATGCGCCAGCTCGTCGAGAGCAAGCGCGGGACTGAGCGAGGTCGTGGACACGAGGTTCTTCGCAGCCCGCGTGGACGGGGAGGTCGCGAGCTACTGCGAGCTCTATTCCGACGGGCAGACCGCGCAGATCGAGAACGTCCTCACACTCAGCAGGTTCCGAAAGCGAGGCCTGGCCCGCGCAACCGTCTCCAAGGCTCTCGAGGAGGCACGGAAAGGCCGCCACGACCTGATCTTCCTGATCGCAGACCAGCGCGACTGGCCCAAGGAGCTCTACGGGAAGCTCGGCTTCGACGAGGTCGGCCGGATCTGGGAATTCGTGTTGCCCCGAGCCAAATAGCGCACCGTCCGCTGAAGCCGGCGTAGGCAGTACCATCGGAAGACCTCGGAAGGAGGACCGATGGGCCTACGCGAGTTCTGGAGAAAGCTGACGAGCGGCGACTCGGTCGATCGCGAGTTGGAAGAGGTTCGCGACCATCCCGATCACGCTCCCGAGGAGGGCGGGGACTTCGAGGGGATGAAGGGCGACCGCATGCTCGACGAGCGGCTTCGAGGCACCGGCTGGATGGAGGAGGACCTGAAGCACTAACGCAGTGCCTTGAGCGCGGCGGTGAGCGACTGCTTGCCTTTCAGCACGCCCTCGAACAGGTCGCCGTGCTTCTCGACCCGCCGTAGCACCTCTTCCATCGTGAACGCCGACGGGTCGAGCCGGTCGTTCACCTCGTCCCAGCGGAGCGGCGTCGAGACCGAGCGCTCCGGCCTTCGGGCGTACCGAGTAGACCGACGCGATCGTCTTCCCCTCGCCGTTCTGGTTCGAGTCGACGAGCACGCCCCGCCGCTTCGACTTCGTCCACTCGGTGGTGACGAGCCCGCGATGCGTGCGGGCCAGCGCGTTGCCCACGATCGCCGAGAACTCGCGCGTGTCGGCGTACGTGTGCCGCCGCGCGATCGGGACGAGGATGTGGATCCCCTCGGAGCCGCTCGTCTTGACGAGGCTCTCGAGCTCGAACGCGTCGAGCGCCTGCTTCACGAGCAGCGCGACCTCGATCGTCTCCGGGAAACCGACGTCCGGTGAGGGATCGAGGTCGAAGAGCACCCAGTCCGGCCGGTCGGGCTTGTCGATCCGCGAGTACCACGCGTTCAGGTCGATGCAGCCCATGTTCACCATCCAGAGGAGCGCGAGCTCGTCGTTCACGAGCGGCGCGTCGATCCGTCTGCGCTGCCGCGGCTTGTCCCGCGTGGAGACGACGATCGAGGCCGTCCGGATCCAGTCCGGCATGCCCTTCGGCGCGTCCTTCTGGAAGAAGAACTTGCCCTGCCAGCCGTCGGGGTAGCGCTTCATCGTGAAGGGCCGGTCCTTCAGGTGCGGGACCAGCGCCGGTGCGACCCGGTGGTAGTACGAGAGCAGGTCGCCCTTCGTGATCCCCTCGTCGGGCCAGAAGAGCTTGTCCACGTTCGACGGCTTGAAGACGCGCTTGCCCTTGCGGATCTCGGCGGGGAACGGCTCCGGCTCCTCGCGGCGCACCTCCGTCGCCTCCTTGTCCTCGCGCAGCCCCTTGTACGCAGGCGCGCGCAGACGGCCGTCGTGCGTCCACTCGACGAACTCGACCTCGGCGACGAGCCTCGGCTCGACCCAGACGACGTCGGCCTTCTTCACGCGCGGCATCTTCGGCACCTCGGGGAACGCAGGCGTGTCGCGCTCGATCGGCTTCAGCTTCTCGAGCAGCCGGTCGATCTCGCGATCGTTGAAGCCCGTGCCGACGTTGCCGACGTATTCGAGCTCGCCGCCCTGATACGTCGCCAGGACGAGCGAGCCGAGCGTGCGTTCGCGCCTGCCCTTGCCGCGCGTGTAGCCGGCGATCACGAACTCCTGCCGGCCGTGCCCTTTGACCTTCAGCCACTCCGGTGAGCGCCTGCCCGGGAGGTACTTCGAGCCGAGGCGCTTGGCCAGGATCCCCTCGAGGCCCTGCTGGTTCGCGGCTTCGAACAGTGCGTCGCCGTCGTCGAAGCTCTCCGAGAACCGAACGGTCCGGTTCCGCTTGTCGAGGAGCTTCTCGAGCCGCTTGCGGCGCTCCTCGAGGGGCAGGTCGACGGTCGGCTCGCCCTCGACCTCGAGCAGGTCGAACACGTAGTAGACGATCGGCGTCCCGCGCTTGCCCTGCTGCATCGCGGAGAAGCTCGGCCGCCCTTCCTCGTCGAGCGCGCAGACCTCGCCGTCGACGACGCAGTCCGGGGTCTTCAGCGCCTTCACGAGCTCCTTCGAGACGTTCTCGAAGCGCTGCGTGTAGTCCTGGTCCTTGCGCGTGCGCAGCTCGGGCTCGCCGCCGGCGACCGTGGCCACGATCCGGTAGCCGTCCCACTTGATCTCGTAGATCCATTCGCCGTGCGGCACGTTCTCGGCCAGGCGTGGCGAGCATCGGTCGGTAGCTGCCCGCCGGCCGCGGCGAAGGGACCGAGTCGTCCTTCTTGCGGATGATCAGCCAGTTCTTCTCGTCGCCGGAGAGGTGCGCGGGCACGAGCGCGTAGGTGCCCTTGAGGCGCTTGCCGTGGAGCCGGACGGTCAGGCCGCCGTCCTTCTTCTCCTCGACGAGGTCGTACGTGCCGTTGTCCCAGATCTCGACGGTGCCGGCGCCGTACTGGCCCTTCGGGATCTCGCCTTCGAAGGTTCCGTACTCGATCGGGTGGTCCTCGACGTGCACGGCGAGATGCTGCTGGCCGGGCTCGAGCGGCGGGCCCTTGGGGACGGCCCAGCTCGCGAGCGCGCCGTTTCGCTCCAGGCGGAAGTCGTAGTGCAGGCGGCGGGCGTCGTGGCGCTGGACGACGAAGATCGGCTTCTTGCCGCGCTTCTTCGAGCCGAAGGGCTCGGGCGTCTTCTTCGGGTCGCGCTTGCGCTTGTACTCGGCGAGCTTGGGCTTGGCCACGCGGTTAGCTTGCCTTGCGCGCCGTCTTCTTGCGCTTCGTGCCCTTCTGCGTCTCCTTCACGGATGCGCGCAGCGCTTCCATGAGGTCGACGACCTCTCCCTCCTCTTCCTCCTGCGGCTCCGGCAGCTTCGCGCCCTTGGCCTTCGCGCGGATCAGGTCCATCAGCTCCTTGCGGTACGTGTCGTCGTACTTCTCCGGCTTGAAGTCGCTGCTCAGGTTCTCGACGAGCGACTTCGCCATGTCGACCTCGGCCTTCTGCACTCTCGCCGAGCCGTCGACCTTCTCCGGCTTCCGCACCTCGTCCGCGTAGTACATGGTCTCGAGCACGAGCACGCCATCGTGTGAGCGCAGCGCCGCGAGGTGCTGCTTGTTGCGGATCACGACCTTCGCGATCCCGACCTTGCCCGTCTCGTCGAGCGCCTTGACCAGCAGCCGGTAGGGCTTCTCGGCCCCGTCCTGCGGATTCAGGTAGTACGCCTTGCGGAAGTAGATCGGGTCGATCTCCTCGAGGTCGACGAAGTCGCAGATGTCGATCGAGTGCGTCAGCTCGATGTCGAGCCGGTCGAGATCCTCGTCCTCGATCGGGACGTAGCGGCCCTTGTCGATCTCGAAGCCTCGGACGACGTCGTCGGGATCGACGTGCTCGCCCGTGTCCTTCCGCACCTTGTCGTAGCCGATCGGCTGCAGGTCGTCCTTGTGCAGAAAGTGGAAGCGCAGCTCCTTCGACTCGGTCGCCGAATACATTCGAACGGGCACGCTGACGAGCCCGAACGAGATCGTCCCACTCCAGATCGGTCGCATCTTCGTGTGGTACCCGGAGGCCCGCGAAGAGAATCGCGGAGCGGAGGTTTCACTTTTGGAAGCACGGACAAAATCACCGCACAATCAGGACTCGAGGGTCCTGAAAACTCATCCCTAACACCAGGGGGTCAGCGCGTGAGGCCGGTTTTTGCCGGCCTCCGCGCTGTCTGGAGTCAGGGGAAAACGCTGTGGATGCTGTGGATATCAGAAACCCGGCGGTCTGTGGAAAACCCTCAGGAACCGCGGTGCAGAGCGGGCTCCGCGCCGAGGGCGCTATAGACCCCGATGCGCCGGTAGCGCTCGCGCCGCTGCTCGCGAAGATGCTCGCCCGGAAGCGCGGAAAGCTGGTCGAGCGTGTCGCCGAGAGACTCGCCGAGCTGGCGCGCCGCCTCGTCGGGGTTCAGGTGCGCGCCGCCCTTGGGCTCGGGGACGATGTCGTCGATCACGCCGAGATTCAGGCAGTGCAGCGCGTCCGGCTGGAGCGCGACCGCAGCCTTCACCTTCTCGGCTCCGTCGCGCCAGAGGATGGCCGCGCAGCCCTCGGGCGAGATCACGCTGTAGATCGCGTACTCCTGCATCAGCACGCGATCGACGAGGCCGATCGCGATCGCGCCGCCGGAGTTGCCCTCGCCGATGATGCAGGCGACGAGCGGAACCGTCAGCCGCGCCATCAACGCCTGCGAGCGGGCGATCGCCCCGCCCTGGCCGTGCTGCTCCGCCGCGACGCCCGGATAGGCGCCGGGTGAGTCGAGGAACGTCACGACCGGGAAGCCGTGGCGCTGGGCGATCTCCATCATGCGCATGCCCTTGCGGTAGCCCTCAGGGTGCGGCATCCCGAAGTTGCGCTTCTGGCGCTCGCCGAGGTCGCGGCCCTTCTGCTGGCCGATGATCGCCACGGTCCTGCCGTTGAAGCGGCCCAGCCCGGTGACCAGCGCCGGGTCCTCGGCCCGCGCGCGGTCGCCGTGGAGCTCGACGAAGTCGTCGAACAGCCGCTCGACGTAGTCCAGCGTGTAAGGGCGCTGCGAGTGGCGGGCGAGCTCGACGAGGCGCCAGGTTTCCTCGGACGGCTGCGCCTCGATCCGGTCGAGCTGCTTCTTGAACCGGTCGAGGTCGCCGCGCAGCCGAGCGCCGCGCAGGAGCGGCAGGCCGCGCAGGCGGCTCAGGCGCTCACGGAGATGTCGTTCGTCTTCACCGGCCATTGCTGAACAGCCGCAGGGTACGTGCGAGGAAGGCCCGCAGCTCGCTGCGGGGCACGATCGCGTCGAGGTGGCCGAAGCGGAGATTGGACTCCGCCCGGCCGAAGTCTTCGGGGAGCTTCTCCCGGGTCGTCTGCTGGACGACGCGCGGACCGGTGAACGCGAGCAGCGCGCCCGGCTCCGCGACGATCACGTCACCGAGGCTGGCGAAGCTCGCGAGCACGCCGGCGGTCGTGGGGTGCGACATGACGCTGATGAAGCCACAGCGCGCGTCGCGCAGGTCCTCGATCGCGCAGACCGTCTTCGGGAGCTGCATCAGCGAGAGGATGCCCTCCTGCATGCGTGCGCCGCCCGATGCGGTGACGGAGACGAGCGGCAACCTGCGCTCGACCGCGCTGTCGACGGCACGCGAGAGCTTCTCGCCGACGACGCTGCCCATCGAGCCGCCCATGAACGAGAAGTCCATGACCGCGAGCTCGCACGCCTCGTTCTCGATCGCGCGCCGAACCGATGACGATCGCGTCGCCGAGGCCCGTCGAGACCTCGGCTTCGGCGAGCCGCTCGGGATAGGGCCGAAGGTCGAAGAAGCCGAGCGGATCCTCGGAGCGCAGGTCGGACGCCTCCTCCGCGAACGTGCCGTCGTCGACGAGCTGCGCGATTCGGTCGCGCGCTCCGACCGGGAAGTGGTGTCCGCACTGCGGGCAGAGGCAGAGGTTCGCCTTCAGCTCGTCGTCGCGGTAGTGGGACCCGCAGGACGGGCACGTGTTCGGATGCTTGCGCTCGCCGTCGGACGACTCGGGCCGGTTCGTGTGCTCGATGGAGACGTCGATTCGGGGCTCGGCCACGGCTTCTCGATTATCCCTTCTGGAAGAGCAGGTTCGTGCGCTCGACATGCATTCCCGCACGCTCGTAGACGCGCACGGCGCCCGTCGGGTTCTGGGCGTCCACGCCGAGGCCCCCCGCGTCGAAGCCGCGGCTCTCGAACTCGGCGAACGTGTGCCGAAGGAGCGCCTGGGCGAGCCCGCGCTGGCGGTACTCCGGCAGCACTCCGAGGACGCGGACCCACCCGAGGCCCGGCTCGTACTCGGCGGCGCGGGCGATCACGATCCCTGCGACATCGTCGCCGTGCTCGGCCATGAACCAGAGCGACGGGTCGTAGGCCGGGTCCTCGATGAACCAGTGGCGCCAGAGCTCGTAGGGCTCGGGCTCGAACATCCACGTGCCGGCGAACGAGGCGTTGTGCGCGTCGTACACCCGGCGCTCCTCGCCCTCGCGCATCGCGTGGACGGTGAAGCCGTCGGGCCACTCGGGCTCGGGGCGCTCGCCGCCGAGTGCGATTCGCATCCGGTAGGAGTGGCGGACGACCTCGTAGCCGGAGCGGGAGAGGAGATCGCGCAACGGCTCGTCGTCCTCGGAGGTGTAGGCCATCAGGCCGGCGTCCGGCTGCTTCGCGGCGGCCACCTTCTCGATCGCCGGCAGCAGGTCGGGGAGCGACTCGTCATCGGTCGCGCGCACGTCGAGCCAGACGTGCTCGGCGTAGAGCCCGACGTCCGCGTAGCCAACGATTCCGTCGTTGTTCTCCGCGACGAGGATGTCCTGGTCGAAGTCGACGTCGGGCGACTCCCAGTACAGCAGCAGGTCGCCGGGCGTGGCGTCGTCGACTCCGTGGAGCCGCCGCGAATGCTCGTTGAGCATGGCCGCGGTTGGCTCGAGATCGTCCTTGACCGCCGGGCGGATGGTCGCGCTCATCGCTCGACCAGCCCGTCGAGGGTGTCCGGCAGGTTCGAGAGGTCGGTCAGCTCACGGTCGGGCTTCGGCTCGGGCTCTTCGCCGAGCCGGTTGATCCAGACGCTCTTCAGCCCGAGCTCGCGCGCCGGAGCGATGTCGTGGAAGCGACTCGCCGCGACGTGGACGTGCGACGCGCGATCCGCAGTCGTCACCTCGAAGAACCGCTCCCAGTGCCCGTGCGCGGGCTTGTACGACTCCACGTCCTCGGCCACGATTGCGAGGTCGATCGGCACGCCGAGCCGCTTCTGGGACGCCGCGATCAGGTCACGGTCGGTGTTGGAGAGAAGCGCAAGCTTCCAGCCGCGGTTCCTGAGCTCGGCCAGCGCGGCCGGCACCTCGGGGAACGGAGGCCACTCGGGAAGCGATTTCGCGAGCGCGCCCGCCTCGCCTTCGGGCAGCTGAATGCTCTCCTCCTCGGCCAGCCGCTCGAGCGAGAGCGTGAGCACCTCGTGGTAGGTGTGGAAGGGCTCCGACTCGATCTCCGGCTCGATCTCGTGGTAGCGCTCGAGCAGTCGCGGCGCCGCCTCGACCCCGAACAGGCGCTCGAGCTCGGTCCGGATCCCGAGGTTCCAGTCGATCAGCGTGCCGTAGCAGTCGAACGTGGCCCAGCGGTAGCTGTCATACAACGCTGCACGGTACTTGAGGAAATGCCCGGCTCGTTACGGGCGTGCGGAGCGCTTGTCCGCGAAGCGGACCGGAAGGGGGTCTGGGCGAAACGGAGTTACCCCGGCGCACACGAGGCGCTATTAGGCGCGCCCAGCCTCCTCCCCGCGACGAGCATATTCGCGAAGGTGCGACGTGTCTGAGCCGGTTCTGCGCCGAGACTCAGTCGTCGAGCTCGCGCAAGACGATGCACGCGTTGTGCCCGCCGAAGCCGAACGAGTTCGAGACCGCGACCTTGACCTCGGCCTTGCGCGCCTCGTTCGGGATGTAGTCGAGGTCGCACTCCGGGTCGGGCGTCTCGTAGTTGATCGTCGGCGGCAGCACGTCCTCCGTCACGGCGAGCGTCGTGAAGACCGCCTCGACCGCGCCGGACGCGCCGAGGCAGTGCCCGGTGGCGCCCTTCGTCGAGGAGACGGGTGTCTTCGCGGCGTTCTCCTCGCCCAGCGCAAGCTTGATCACCTTCGTCTCGCTCGCGTCACCGAGCGGCGTCGACGTTCCGTGCGCGTTGATGTAGTCGACGTCGCCGGGCTCGATGTCCGCGTCCTTGAACGCCATCTTCATCGCGCGGGCGGGGTTCGAGCCGCTCGGGTCCGGCTCGGTCACGTGAGCCGCGTCCGACGAGACCCCGTAGCCGAGAAGCTCCGCGTAGATCTTGGCCCCGCGCGACCGTGCGTGCTCGAGCTCCTCGAGGACGACCACGCCTCCCGCCTCGCCCATCACGAACCCGCTCCGGCCGGCGTCGAACGGACGGCTCGCCTTCTCCGGCTCGTCGTTCCGCCGCGCCAGCGCGCGCATCGCGCTGAAGCCGGCGATTCCGACCGGCGTGATCCCGGCCTCGGTCCCGCCCGCGAACACCGCGTCCGCGCGGCCGAGCCGGATCATGTCCGCAGCGTCGCCGATCGCCATGTTCGACGCGGCGCACGCCGTGCACTGAGACGACAAGGGCCCGCGCGTCCCCAGCTCCATCGAGACCCAGGCCGCGCCCATGTTCGGGATGATCTGCGGGATCGAGAACGGGTTCACGCGATCGGGCCCGCGCTTGAGCAGGACGTCGTAGCAGTCCTGGAACGCCTGGAGCCCGCCGATCCCGGTCGCGATCGAGGCGCCGATGCGCTCGGCTTCGGGCTCGACGTCCAGCCCCGAGTCCTCCTCCGCCTGCCGGGCGGCGGCGACGATCATCTGCGCAAAACGGTCCATGCGCCGCGCCTGCTTGTGCTCGACCCAATCCTTCGGATCGAACTCCTTCAGCTCGCAGGCGAACGTGACCGGGTACTCGCTCGCGTCCCACTGCTCGATCGGGGCCGCACCGGATTTGCCGGCGATCAGGTTGTCCCAGGTCGTCTGGACGTCGTTCCCGAGCGGGGAAACGCACCCCAGCCCGGTGATGACGACGCGCCTGCGCCCGTTCTGCGAATAGTCAGCCACTCACATCCCCAATCCGCCGTCGACGAGAAGCACCTCACCCGTGATGAACGAGGCCTCGTCTGAGCACAGGAACCGTACCGCTCCGGCGATGTCCTCCGGATCGCCGAGCTTGCCGAGCGGGGTGTTGACCAGCATCGCGTTCGTGGCCTCCTCGGGGAGGACGTCCGTCAATCTCGTGTGGATGTACCCCGGGGCGACGACGTTCGCACGCACGCCGCGGCTTCCGAGCTCACGCGCGAGCGACTTCGTGAAGCCGATGATTCCCGCCTTCGAGGCTCCGTAGTTCGTCTGGCCCATGTTCCCGTGCAGCCCGACGATGCTCGAGACGTTGACGATCGCGCCTCCGCGCTTCTTCATCATCGGCCGGGCCACCGCGCGGCACGTGTAGAAGACCGAGCTCAGGTTGGTCTCGATCACCGCGCGCCAGTCGTCGTCGCTCATGCGCGCGAGGAGCGTGTCTCGGGTCAGTCCCGCGTTGTTGACGAGGATGTCGAGGTCGCCGGCCTCCTCGACGAGCCGCTGCGCGTCGGCCGGATCGGACACGTCCGCCTGGACCGCGCGGCCGCCGATCTCCTGCGCGACGGCTTCCGCCTCCTCCGCGCCCGAGCGGTACCCGACCACGACCGACGCCCCGGCCTTGCCGAGCTCGACCGCGATCGCCCGCCCGATGCCGCGCGACCCTCCGGTGACGAGGGCCGTGCGCCCTTCCAGCGAGCAAAACTCAGGCGGCAGAGACGGTCTCCTCTGCCTTTTGCAGCCCGGCCACGTTGTTGACCGAGATCGTCTTCACGGTCCGGTCGATCCGCTTCACGAGGCCCGAGAGCACGTTGCTCGGACCGACCTCGACGAAGACCTTCACGCCCTCCTCGACCAGACCGCGCGCGGCCTGCGTGAACTTGACGGGCGCCGTCAGCTGCTCGACCAGAAGCGATGCCATCCGCTGCGCCGGCTCGATCTTCGCCGTGACCGTCGACATGAACGGCGCGATCGGGTCACGGAACTTCACGCGCTCGACCGCGGGTCGAAGCCGATCCGCGGCACGCGCGACGAGCGGGCTGTGGAACGCGCCCGAGACCTTGAGCTTCACCGTACGCCGCGCGCCGAGCTCTTCCGCCTTCGCGCAGACCTCGGCGACCGCGGCCTGCTTGCCGGAGATCACGATCTGGCCCGGGCAGTTGTAGTTCGCCGGCCAGACGCCTTCCACGTCGTCGCAGAGGCGCTCCACGAGCTCGTCGTCCAGCCCGAGGATCGCGGCCATCGAACCGTTGCTGATCCGTGCCGCCTCGGCCATCGCAAGACCGCGCTCGCGAACGAGCGCGATCGACTCGAACGGCGTCAGCGAGGATGTGGCGGCGAGCGCGGTGAACTCGCCCACGGAGTGGCCGACGACGTAGTCCGGCTCGAGGCCACGCGTCCTGAGCGCCGCGAGCATGGCGAGGCTCGTGGCGACGAG
This sequence comes from uncultured Actinomycetes bacterium, assembly GCA_963790695.1. Taxonomy (GTDB): domain Bacteria; phylum Actinomycetota; class Thermoleophilia; order Gaiellales; family Gaiellaceae; genus VAXT01. The sequence goes on from CAWBPX010000007.1 coordinate 189,198, forward strand.
CGCCGGCTGCTGGACCTCGGTGTGCACGAGGTCTTCGAGAGATCCCTCGAAGCAGAGGCGCTTGAGATCGAGCCCCGAGGCTTCGCTCCCCTCGCGGAAGACTTCCATCGCCTCCGGGACGGCCTCGGCGATCTCGCGGCCCATGCCCGCCTCGAGCGACCCCTGTCCTGGGAAGCAGAACGCGACCTTGCTCATGACTCTCCACCTTTCCCGTTCGCCGTCCACTCAATCAAGGCCGAGCCCCATGTCAGTCCGGCGCCCATTCCCGTCATCAGAACCATCTCACCTGCGGCAAGCCTCCCGTCGGCCTCCGCGTCTCCGAGAGCCAGTGGGATCGATCCCGAGGAAGTGTTGCCAAAGCGGTCGACGTTGACCACGGTCTTCTCTTCCGGGATACCGAGCTTTTTCCTCGCGTGGTCGATGATCCGCACGTTCGCCTGGTGCGGGACGTAGACGTCGATCTCGTCCACCTGGACGTCGCATTCGTGCAGCACCTTCTCCGCCGAGTCGACGAGGACTCGCGTCGCGAACTTGAAGACCTCGCGGCCGTTCATCTTCGCGAAGTGCTGCCGCTCGGCCACGGTCTCGGCGGTGGCCGGCGCGCGCGAGCCGCCGGCGGGCATGTACAGCTGCGGCCCGCCCGATCCGTCCGCGCCGAGCTCGAAGCCCAGGAACCCGCCGTCCGGGACACGCTCGAGCACGACCGCGCCGGCGCCGTCGCCGAACAGGACGCACGTGCTGCGGTCCGTCCAGTCGACGACCTTGGAGAGGACGTCGCCTCCGACGACGAGCGCGCGGTCGACGAGACCGCTCGCGACCATCCCGTGCGCCTGGGCGATCGCATAGACGAAGCCGGTGCAGCCGGCCGAGAGGTCGTAGGCGGCGGCGTCCTTCGCTCCGAGCTGGTCGGCGAGGATCGCGGCCGGTGGAGGGAAACATCATGTCCGGCGTCACCGTTGCGACGACGATCAGGTCGATGGCAGAAGCCTGGACTCCGGCCTGCTCGAGAGCGGCGAGTCGCGGCAGGAAGCGCTAGGTCGGAGAGCGCCTCGCTGGGAGCAGCCACGCGGCGCTCCCGAATCCCGGTGCGCTCGAGGATCCACTCGTCCGAGGTGTCGACCATCTTCGCGATCTCGTCGTTCGTCATCACGCGCTCGGGCACCTGCGACCCGATGCCCGTGATCGAGACGTGGCCGTTCGAGGTCGCGCTGCCGATCACGCCTGCTCCACGGCGAACGTCAACGTTCCGCGCGCGGCGAGCTGCCCGTCGACCCTCGCCTCGGCACGACCCTTGCCGATCGGCCCCCGGACGCGTTCGAGGTCACACGTCAGCTCGAGCTCGTCGCCCGGCTCGACGATCCGCTTGAAGCGCACGCCGTCGATGCCCGCGAAGAGCGCGAGCCGGCCGCGGTTCTCCTCGGCACACAGCACGGCGACCGCGCCCGTCTGCGCCATCGCCTCGACGATCAGGACGCCGGGCATGATCGGGCGCCCGGGAAAGTGACCTGCCAGGTACCACTCGTCGGCGCGAACGGTCTTCCTGGCGACGACGCGCTTGCCGGGCTCGAGCTCGGTCACCTCGTCGATCAGGAGGAACGGGTCGCGATGCGGGAGGATCTCTTCGATCTCCGCTTTGTTGAGCGGGGCCTGGGTCGGCACGGGCGGCCTAGTGTAGTCGGCGATGGCTTCGTCACTGCGCCCCGATTCGGTCGTCCCGCGCCTGCGCGGCCGGTTCGGGCATCCCTACCTCTACGCGGAGGTGTGTCCGTCCACGCAGCGGATGCTCACGGACGAGCATTCCGAGGGCGCCGTCGCGCTCACCGAGGAGCAGACGGAAGGCCGCGGACGGCTCGGACGAAGCTGGCACTCGCCGCCCGGGATGAGCCTGCTCTTCTCGACGCTCCTCGAGCCTCCCGGTCGAGACGGCGCGCCTCCCCGAGCTGACGGTCGTCGCCGGCGAAGCCGTTCGCGAGGCGATCGCACACGTCACCGGCCTCGATCCGGAGATCAAGCTCCCGAACGACATCCTGATCGAGGGCCGCAAGACCGCGGGCATCCTCGCCGAGGCGCGCGAGGGCCGCGTCGTCCTCGGGATCGGCGTCAACGTGAACCTGCCCGAGGACGTGCTCCCGGAGCCCACCGCGACGTCGCTCCTCGTCGAGAAAGGCGTCGAGGTCGACCGCGCCGAGCTCCTGGTCGAGATCCTCGACCGCCTCGAGCGGCACTACGACCGCTGGACGGCTACGGCGAGCTGACCGGGCGGCCGTCGTTCCCGGCGAAGTCCCGGGCGACTGCCGTGAACGAGGTGAACGCTCCACCCGGCGGGACGCTGAACTTGCCCGGCACGAGCCGTCGCAGCGTCACCGTCCTCGCCCCGTCGAAGACGACGGTCACGTCACCGGGCTCGTTGATGGAGAGCCGCGGAGCCGCCCGCGAAACGATCTTCAGCTTCGGTCCGGTCGTGTCGGTGGCGAACGTGACCGTGTCCCGGAGGGTCGTCACCGTCGACGTCACCCGGATGTCCGCCTTGAACTCGTGCTCGCCGATCCCGCGGGCGAAGCGGCCGTTCCACTCGATGAACTGCGGCCCGGGCTGGAGCGCGCCCGAGGACACCTGGCCGACGGTCTTCTTCCCGCGGCGAACCGTCAGGGTCACCCGCGCCGGGTTGTAGAGCGTGAACTTGAACCGCGTCCGGTCGAGCCTGCCGTCCCCGTTCGGCGAGAAGACCTGCGGCGAGACCCTGAAGCCGGCGAGGGTGCGGTCGACGATGACCGCCAGCGTGGCCGTCGTCACGACCCCGAGCGCGTTCCTGGCCGTGAGCACGATCCCGTAGCGGCCGTCCGCGATTCCCGCGGCGTCCCATCCGAAGCTGTAGTTGCCCGCGTTCTTCGCCTCCATCAAGAGCGTGGTCAGCGGCACCCCGTTGGCGTCGACGAGCGTCGCGGTGACCGTCGCCGCCTCGCGCAGGCGGTAGCGCACGACCGTCGCCTCGTTGCGGCCGTCGCCGTTGGGCGTGATCAAGGCCGGCTTCGCCAGAGCGGTCAGCGCCGAGGTCTGGTTCGACCCGAGCACGACACCGGTCGCGGGCCGCACGCTCTGGCCCGCGTCGATCGCGTAGAGGTACTTGCCGGCGGGCACCGTGCGCGCGTCCCACGTCCAGTCGACCGTGGTCCCCTCGCCGTCGCCCGACGCGACGATGTTCCCGTCCGCCTGCGTGACCACCACCGACCACGGCAGCGTCCTGGGTGAGCGTCGCGGTGAAGCGCACCATGCCGCCCGGCGCTCCCGTCACCTTCGGGAAGTAGAGCTTCGGCAGGCCGGTCTGCGCCACCGCGCGCGCGATGCTCGGCAGCTCGCCGTACAGCTGGCTCCCGGGGCAGGTGGTGAAGCCGGTGTCGCGGTGGCCCGAGATCGTGCGCAGCGTGACCATGCGCCCGGCCGGGTACTTCGGGTTCCCCGTCGAGCGCCAGCTGAAGGTCGACTGTGGATCGACGTGGGCCACGTCCAGGCGCCAGGCGATGATCTTGATCAGCGCCGCCCGCGCAGCCGGTGTGATCGACGCCGAGTCGTACCTGCCGATCAGCGCGACGCCCGAGGAGCCGTTGTTGAAGCCCTGCGCGTGCGCTCCGACGACGTTCTTGTCGACCCCGCCCCAGCGGCCCTCGAAGATCTGGCCGTACTTGTCGACGAGGAAGTTGTAGCCGATGTCGTCCCAGCCGTTGGCGAGCACGTGGTAGCGCTCGATGCCGCGGACGATCGAGGCCGACTGGGCCCGCGTGTACGAGTTCGAGCCTGCCGTGTGATGCACGACGGCGAACCGCACCGAGTCCGCGTAGTCCGGCTTGCGGCGGCGGCGGATCCGCTCGTCGGCGCCCCAGCTCGCGCGGGTCAGGATCAGCGGCGATCCCGCGATCGACGTGCGGCGAAGCCGTGACTTCCGGGCCGGGCTCGAGACGTAGTAGGCGCGGACCCGTGGTCACGTGCCCGTACGTGCGCACCTGGATGCGGTTCGACGCGCCCGTCCAGTAGGGGCTGCCGAGGTTCCAGCCGCGCGCGCGGAGCTCGTGGTTTCGGGCGTCCGGGCGATCCTCTTCGGCAGCGGCTTCGTGCCACGGGCTCCAGCGGCCTTTCGACCGAGCGCGTCCTGAACGTGACGGCGCCGTCGCCCTTCCAGTGCAGGCCGACGAGGTCGAAGCGGTGCGCCGGTTTGTTGACTCCCGGCTTCAGCTCGTGCGAGGAGAGCGACGTGCCGGCGGCGAGCGCGGTGCCCGGACAAAGCAGGAGCAGGAGGACGGCGAGACGGAGGGACTTCATGGGCGGCGAACCCTACGGAAGCAAAGACCGGAGCGGGCCTCAAGCTCCCAGATAGAATTCTTACAAGTGAAAGCCCCGCTTTTGCGCGGATTTTTCATCGCGATCGCCGCGGTTCTCGTCGTCTGCGCCACCGCCTCAGCTACGACCTCGCAGCCGCGAGTCCTCGCGGCGAAGTTCGACAACGACGTCAACCCGGTCACGCAGGACTACATCAACGACCAGATCAAGCGCGCGAACGAGGAGCACTACGACGCGGTCGTGATCCTGCTCGACACCCCGGGCGGGTTGAGCACCGCGATGAACAAGATCGTCAAGGCCGAGCTCGCCTCGAAGGTGCCGGTGATCGTCTACGTGTCGCCGCCCGGCGCAAGGGCCGCCTCGGCCGGTGTCTGGATCGGCCAGGCCTCCGACCTCCTGGCCATGGCGCCGAACACGAACATCGGCTCGTCGACGCCGATCGACGTCGGCGGCGGGAACATCCAGTCCGACCTGCGGCGCAAGGTCGTCAACGACGCGGCCGCCTCCCTCCGCGAGCTCGCGCGCTCGCACGGCCGAAATGTCGAATGGGCCGACTCCGCGGTGCGCCAGGCATCGAACCTCGGCGCGACGGAAGCGCTCGAACGGAACGTGATCGACGCCATGGCGCCGACGCTGCCCGCGCTGCTGGACAAGGTCGACGGGACGAAGACCGTGCCCAAGGGCATCGTCCTGCACACGAAGGGCGCAGAGATCACGAACGTGGACATGTCCCTCTGGCAGAAGGCCCTGGACACGCTGATCGACCCGAACCTGATCGTCCTCTTCATGTCGCTCGGGACGCTGGGGCTGATCGTCGAGCTCTGGAACCCCGGCCTGATCTTCCCGGGCACCGTCGGAGCCGATCTCGCTGATCCTCGGTCTCTTCGGGCTGCAGGTCCTGCCGATCAACGCCGCGGGGGCGCTGCTGATGCTGCTCGCCTTCGCGTTCTTCGCGGCGGAGGCGTTCGTGCCGACGCACGGGGCGATCACGGTCGCCGGGGCGGTGTGCTTCGTGATCGGTGCGCTGCTCCTCTTCGAGCCGGCGGGCAGCACGTACGAGGTCTCCGTGCCTGCGGTGATCGCGATCGCGGCCACGCTCGCCGGGCTGATGGCGCTCGTCGCCTTCAAGATCGTCCAGGTGCGGAAAGCTCCGGTCGTGACCGGTCAGAGCGAGCTCGTCGGCCAGGTCGGAGTCGTCCGCGAGCCGCTCGCTCCGGTCGGCCTCGTCTTCGTCCGCGGCGAGCTCTGGCGGGCGCGCTCGACCGGTGACCGCGTGGAGCCGGGGACCA
>CAWBPX010000008.1:0-25908 GCA_963790695.1 uncultured Actinomycetes bacterium
ATTCCGTCACCATCGTCGCAGGACGATGACCCTCGAGATCGTCGGCAGAGAGACGGAGCTCGCCGCTGTTCGCACGTTCGTGGAGCAGGACGAAGGCGGCCTGAGCTCGCTGGTGCTCGAAGGCGAGCCCGGGATCGGCAAGTCGACGCTGTGGCTCGCAGGCGTGGAGCACGCCCGCGCACGCGGGCTTCGCGTTCTCGCGGCGCGGCCATCTGAGGCCGAGCGCAGCCTCGCGCACGCGGGGCTCGGAGATCTGTTCGAGGACGTTCTCGACGAGGTGCTGCCGAGCCTCGCGCCTCCGCGGCGTCATGCACTCGAGGTCGCGCTTCTGCTCGACGAAGCGCGCGAAGATCCTGTCGATCACCGGGCGCTGGCGGTCGCCGTGCGTGGCGCCCTGCGTCGCGCTGAGCGAACGCGAGCCGGTCGTGATCGCGGTCGACGACATCCAGTGGCTCGACGCGTCGTCGGAGGGCGCCCTGGCCTTTGCGCTCCGAAGGCTCGAGGAAAGAAATGTCCGCGTCCTCCTTGCCCGAAGGCTCGTCGACGGAGCCAAGCCGTCCGACTTGGAGTCGGCCCTCCCGCCGGAGCGCGTCCAGGTCGGAGCCGCTGAGTGTCGGCGCGGTTCATCGGCTGCTGAGCGACCGGCTGGGTAGGGCATTCCCGCGTCAGACGCTCCTCCGGATCCACGAGCGGTCGGCTGGAAACCCGTTCTTTGCGCTCGAGATCGCCCGCGCGCTCGAGGGCGACGTCGACCCGCTGGAGCCGCTTCCCGTGCCTCAAACCCTGGATGGCCTCGTCCGTGTGCGGCTCGAGGGGCCTCCCGCCGGCTACGCGCGATGCGCTCGGTTTCGTGTCCGCGCTCGGAACATCTTCCGAGGAAGTCTCGCACGAGTGGGCGTTGCGGAGGGCTCGCTCGATCCCGCGCTGGCCGAGCACGTCGTCGAGCGCGAGAACGGAACGATCCGCTTCACGCATCCGCTGCTGTCCTCGGCGCTCTACAACGATCTGGGCGATCAGCGCCAGAGCGTTCATGCCCGCATCGCAGAGGTCGTCGGCGATCCCGTCGTTCGCGCACGCCACCTCGCGCAGTCCCGGACGAGCCGGACGCAGACATCGCGACGATCCTCGACGAGGCCGCGATCCTCGCAGGCGAGCGAGGTGCCTCAGCCATCGCGGCCGAGCTCTCAGAGCAAGCTCTGCGCCTGACCCCCGACACGGAGGTCGAGGACCGTGGTCGTCGAGCGCTGGCGGCGGCCCGTGCGCATCAAGCCGCCGGGAGAATGGACGCACGCTCGAACCATTGCGACCACACTCGCCGACGCCGAGAAAGGGCCGCTCCGCGCGGAAGCGCTGATCCTTCTCGCCGACCTCGAGTCGATCGACGGGCTCGATCGCGCTGCTCGAGGATGCCCTCGGCGAGGCGGCGTCGAGCCCTTGCTCCAGGCCGAATCCAGATCCGGCTTGCCTCCGCGATCCGCTTCCGCGAAGGGTTCGTCAAGGCGCACGAGCGCGCCGTCGGAGCGCTCGAGCTCGCCGAGGACCTCGACGACGACTCGCTTCGGGCGCTCGCACTCGCCGTGCTCGCCGACCTCGGTGCGGCGACGGGCGACGAGAGGCTCCTGCACAGGCCGCCCGGGCGCTCGAGCTCGCCGGGGAGTCCGGCGACGCGAGGCTGGAGCACGGTCATCGGCTACCTCGCGCTGATCCCGCTCGGCGATGAAACGCAGTCCTCGCCGATTGCTCGAGGAGGATTACGGGCGCTGGCGGGACCGCGACGAGCTGCGGAGCGCCGACGCTCTCTGGGAGCTGTCGCTGGTCGAGCTCGAAGCGGGCGACTGGGAGCTTGCCGCGGACATGCGGCTCGTGCGCGCGACATCGCGTCTCAGTACGGGATCGAGATACCCCAGCACCATCTTCCCATTGCCTGGATCGCGCTTCATCGCGGTCAGCTCGACTCGCGCGAGAGACGTCGATGCGGGCGCTCGACCTCGCCGAGGACGCAGTTCGGGCTTCATCCGCCCTACCACCTGGCCGTCATCGGGCTCGTCGCACTCTGGCGTGGAGACGCTTCGACCGGAGCGGAGTGGCTCGGGCGGGCGCACTCGCGAGCGCTCGAGCTCGGCTGGTTCGAGCCCGCGAACCGCCCGTGGACCGAGGACTACGTCGAGGCGCTGCTCGAGCTCGGGCGGATCGACGAGGCCGTGGGAAGTCCTCGACAGATGGGAGGCCGACGCGCGGCGACTCGGACGACGAGAGTCCTCGCGCAGTCTTCGTTGCCGGGGCTCAGATCGCAGCCGCTCGCGGAGAATCGAGCGAGGCGATGGTGCTGCTGGAGAGGCGGTCGTCGCAGCACGGCGAGCTCGGCGATCCGTACGGGCGAGCCCGTGCGCTCCTCGCGCTGGGCGTGGTCCGTCGTCGCGCCCGGCAGAAGCGCCCGGCCCGCGACGCGATCGCCGAGGCGCTCGAAGGGTTCGAGCAGCTCGGCGCAGCGACATGGATCGAGCGAGCCAGGTCGGAGCTCGGAAGCATCGGCGGCCGCACACGCGAGGAGGGGCTGACCCCGGCCGAGCAGCGGGTCGCAGCACTCGTCGCCGAGGGCCGGACGAACCGCGAGGTCGCGGCTGCGCTCTTCCTCGGCGAGCGCACCGTCGCGAGCCACCTGACGCACATCTACGCCAAGCTCGGAATCCGCTCACGGACGGAGCTGGCCCGCGCGTTGCCCGAATAGCCGCGAGCAAAGTTCAGACGTTCTGACGTTTCCACGGGGCGGCCGCCGCCATAGCGTCGAACGCATGCCGAGCTACCTCGTAGAGACCTACCTCGCTCGCGGAGAGGCGGGGGAGCGCGCAGCTCGCGAGCAGCGCGCACGCTCGGCGGCGGAGCGAGCTGGCCTGCGTCAGCTTCGACCGCTCGATTCACGTTCCAGAGGACGAGATCTGCTTCTACGTCTTCGATGCACCATCGAGCCGGGACGCGCTCCTTGCGGCAGAGCAGGCCGAGCTCGACCCGATCCGCGTCGTCGAAGCGATCTCGTCCTCACCAGCAAAGGAGGAGAGATGAAGTCGAAGTGGATGTTCGCGCTGCTCGGCATTCTGGCTGTTGTCGGAGTCTTCGCGGGAACCGTTCTGGCGACTCCGCCGTCCGGCCAGACGACGACGACGCTCGCCAGGGCGCCGTTCGAGCCGATGAAGCTCAAAGTGCAGTCGGACCCCGCGAATCTCTGGCGGCTGAAGCTCAGGACCCACGGCCTGTCGGACGCGTACGTGGTCGGCAACACGTTCGCGGCGAACGGCGGCACGAGCGGCTGGCACTCGCATCCGGGCCCGAGCCTGATCTTCGTCACCGCCGGCACGGTCACGACGTACATGTCCGACGGGCACCACTGCATGCAGCAGGACTACACAGCCGGCCAGGGCTTCGTCGACCCCGGCGGTGACGGCAACATGCACATGATCAAGAACAACGGCGGCGTCGAGGCGAAGACGGTCGCCGTGCAACTCGTGCCGTCAGGAGCAGCGAGGCGCATCGACGCAGACGACCCCTGCAGCTGAGCCTCGATCGGAGAGAGCCTCGCACTCGCGGGGCTCTCTTCCGTACCTGCGCCCAGCTAGGCGGGCTTCTCCCAGACCGAGACGTGCTTCGTGCTCTTGCTCGTGAACGGCTCGCGTTTCCATCCGCTCCAGCGCTCGCGCAGCGTCATCCCCGCGAGTCGCGCCATCAGGTCGAGCTCGGACGGCCACACCGAGCGGAACGGCACCGAGACGATCTCCCAGCGACCGTCGACCGGCGACAGGTGATGCGAGATCAGCCCCTGGTTCGCCACGTCGTACTCGTCGATCCCGATGTGCGTGTCGCTGAAGTCGAAGACCTGGAACCGTTTGCCGGGTGGAAGCGTGCGGAGCCCGGGCACTCCGACCTCGATCACGAAGCAGCCGCCCGGCTCGAGGTGCTCCGCGACGTTCTGGAAGCACGCGACCTGCTCGTCCTGCGTGGTCAGGTTGTTGATCGTGTTGAAGACGAGGTACGCGAGCGAGAACGTCCCGTCGACCTTGGTCGTCGCGAAGTCGCCGATCTCCACCTCGATCGCCTCGGCTCCGGGCTTTTCCCGCAACTTCGCGACCATGTCCTCGGACAGGTCGATTCCGTGCACGCGCACGCCCTGCTGCGAAAGCGGGAGCGCGATCCGGCCCGTCCCGATCCCGAGCTCCAGCGCCGCGCCGCCTCTTGCCAGCTCGGCCAGGAAGTCGACGACCGGATCCACCACGACCGGATCGAACATGTCCGCGGCGGACTCGTCGTAGCGCTCGGCGACCTTCCCGCCGAAGTGGTTCTCGGGCATCACGCCGCCTCTCGAGATGCGCTTGAATGCGGCTGATGGCCCAGCTGAATGCGATCGGGATCGTCGCCTCCGACATGGCCGAGTCGATCCGCTTCTATCGCCTCCTCGGCCTCGACGTCCCGGAGACGCCCGACGAGGGCCACGTCGACACCTTCCTCCCGAACGGCGTTCGCTTCATGCTCGACTCGGAGGAGACCATGCGGAGCTTCATGGACGGCTGGTCGCGTGAGACGGGCAACCAGGTCGGGATCGCATTCGAGTGCGCGAGCCCCGCCGAGGTCGACGAGATCTACACGCGTGTAACAGAAGCGGGCTTCCACGGCGAGAAGGAGCCCTGGGACGCGTTCTGGGGCCAGCGCTACGCCGTGCTCAAGGACCCGAGCGGCGTCGACGTGAGCCTGTACGCGTCCCTGGCTCAATAGACCGTCTTCCTCCGGCTCTTCGAGAACTTCGCCCACTTCTTGCGCTCCTCGGAGCGAAGCCGTGCGTCCTTGCGGACCTCGAGCGCACGGATCTCGCGCTGGAGCTTCGTGTAGCTCGACCAGCGCTCCTGCGAGAGCGAGCCGTCCCCGAGCGCCCGCCGAATCGCGCACCCGGGCTCGCTCGTGTGCGAGCAGTCCGAGAACTTGCACTCCGCCGAGAACTGGGCGATCTCCGAGAACGTCGTGTCGAGCACCTCCTCGCCTGCCCAGAGCTGCAGCTCGCGCATCCCCGGGGTGTCGAGCAGGAGCGCCCCGGAAGGAAGCGGCACGAGCTCGCGGTGCGACGTCGTGTGCCGCCCTCGCCCAGCTGCGCTCGTCGCCGAGGTCTCCAGCAGCTCGCTCCCGACGAAGCGATTGACGAGGGTCGACTTGCCCACTCCGGACGAGCCGAGCAGGACGATCGTCGCTCCGACGTGCAGGTACGCGTCGAGCTCGTCGAGGCCCTCGCCGGTGACCGCGCTCACCGAGTGGATGGGCACGCCCATCGAGACAGGCTCGACGAAAGCGAGCTCGCCCCAGGGGTCGTCGGCGGTGTCGAGCTTGTTGACGACGATCACCGGAGTCGACCCGCTGTCCCAGGCCGCGGTCAGGTAGCGCTCGAGCCGCCTTGGATTGAGATCGAAACCGAACGCGGTGACGATGAACACCGTGTCCACGTTCGCGGCCACGACCTGCTCGCGGGTTCGCTGGAACGCCTCCTTGCGGGAGAACGAGGTGCGCCGCGGCAGGACGGCCTCGATGATCGCCTTGCGCTCGCCCTCGACGGGACGGGCCGCGACCCAGTCGCCGACCGCGGGCAGCTCCTCGTCGGACAGCTTGCCGGCGGGCAGGCCGCCCATCCGTCCGATCTCCGTCAGGAGCTCGCACGGCCCGTGGTGGCGCGCCGACACGCGCGCCGGGATCAGATTGTCTGCTGCGTATGGCTCGAACGCGTCTTCGAAGAACGCGTCCCAGCCGAGGTCTTTCAACTGCAACTGAAGCTCCTTTGGCTTGGGAACACGAACGACGCCCCTCTCGGGGCGCAATGGGCGAGCCTCAGGAGTACGCGCTCTCTAGTGGGCGCGGCCGGAGGCTCGGGCAACGGAAAACTCAGTCATCGTCGAACCTCCTTTCGTCGCGGGTCTTTCTCCAGAGTACGCGACCGGGCGGCCGAGAGCAATTCGCCGGTGCGGGCTCGCTTCAGGAGAAACCGTCCAACGCCGCGGCGACGAGGCCCGGCAGCGTGCTCAGGTTGTAGCCGCCCTCGAGCACCACTGCGCAACGCGGCGCGAGGGCAGCGCTGCGGCGGGCCAGCTCGCGGAACCCGTCCTCGGTGACGTTCATCCCCGCGAGCGGGTCCTCGGCGTGCGCGTCGAACCCGGCGGAGACGAGCACGAGCTCCGGCTCGAACGCGCGAACCGCGGGCTCGACGACGTGGTCGAACGCACGCTCGTAGTCCTCGTCTCCGCAACCCGCCCCGAGCGGGACGTTGAGCGTCGTCTCGGCCTGGTCCTGCGGGCCGCCCGATCCGGGATAGAACGGCCACTCGTGCATCGAGACGAAGAACACGGAGTCGTCGTCACGGAAGATCTCCTCGGTGCCGTTCCCGTGGTGGACGTCCCAGTCCACGATCGCGACGCGCTCGATCCCGAGCTCGGCCTGCGCGTGGCGGGCGGCGATCGCGACGTTGTCGAAGATGCAGAAGCCCATCGCCGCGGCCGGCCGAGCGTGGTGCCCGGGGGGCCGGCCCAGCGCGAAGCCGCCGCGCTCGACCGCGGCGATCGCGGAACCGGCGGCGAGGAGCGCCGCCTCGAACGAGGTCTCGGACGCGATCGTGTCCCCGTCCAGCCACGTCGGCGCGTCCACGGCCCGCACCTGCTCTATGTAGTCGCGCGCGTGGCAGCGCTCGACCTGCTCGACCGTGGCCGGTCCCGCCTCGGTCCAGTTCGGAAGCGCCTCGAGAAGCACCTCGAGGCGCTGCGGCGTGTCCGGATGGTGCCCGGTCGGGTGCAGCCGGACCATGTCGGGGTGCGTGAAGACCTCGATCGCTACTCCGCGCGGGCGGCCAGGCGCTCGGCCATCTGGTTCATGCCCCAGTCGGAGAGGAGAGCGGACGCCTCCGCCCATAGAGGGGACTGATCTTCGAGGGGAGAGAGAGGAGCGGAGGCGTCTAGCGTGGCAATTCGGCGATAGAGCCGGAGCTCCTCCGCTATCGGCGCGAATCTCCCTGCTTTCAAGGCCTTTTCCAGCGTGCCGTACTGCCCGAGGAGCTGCGCCGCTCCCTTCGGCCCGACCCCGGGGGCGCCCGGCAGCTTGTCCGACGGGTCGCCCCGAAGCGCGATGAAGTCCGGCACCTGCTTCGGCTCGACGCCGTAGCGCTCGCGCACCTCGTCCGGCCCGATCCGCGCGAGCTCGCTCACGCCGCGGGTGGGCGTGAGGATGGTCACGGCCTTCGCCGCGAGCTGGAACGAGTCCCGGTCGGAGGTGACGACGAGCGCAGGCCAGCGCTTCTTCTTCGCCGCCGCGACAGCGGCCGCCAGGAAGTCGTCCGCCTCGTAGCCCGGCGCTTTCGCCGCCGTGAACCCGAGCGCCCGCACGAGCTCGGGGAGCATCGGCAGCTGCTCCAGGAGCGCCGGGTCGAAGACTCGGCCGCCCTGGTAGGCCTCGTACGCCTCGTGCCGATATGTCGGCACCTCGAGCGTGTCCCAGCCGACGACCACGCTCCGCGGCTGCTCGGCCTCCCAGAGCCGGACGATGAAGTTCGTGAAGCCGACGATCGCGCCGGACTGCTTGCCTCCGGCCCGCTTGATCGTCTTCGGCAGCGCGTGGTAGGCGCGATGAGCGAGCGAGTCTCCATCGACGACGAGCAGCGGTCTCACAAGGACCCCTCCAGCTCCCCGATCGCAGCCATCAGCCGGTCGGTCCCGATCTGCGCCGCCTCGCGCAGGTCCGTGGTCCCGAAGGTCGTCGAGCTGGACGGGAGCGCCGTACGCCACACGCAGCGGCCCGAGCCGCGTGATCCGGTCCGTCCCCGCGATCGCAGCGGGAATCAACGGCACGTCCGCCTCCAGCGCAACCCGAGCGGCGCCGGTGTGTGCCCGCGCCTGGTGCTTCTTCACGAGCCCCTTCCTCCTTCGCGTGCCTTCCGGAAAGATCGCCACCACCTCACCCTCCTTCGCCAGCTGCACCGCGGTCTCGATCGCCACCGTATCGCCCTCGCCGCGCCGCACCGGAAACGCTCCGCCGAACTTCAGGACCGGCCACAGAGGCGAACGAAAGAGCTCCACCTTCGCCATGAATCGGATCTGCCTCCGCGGGAAGAGTGGCAATCCGAGCGGCCACGGGTCGAGATTCGAAAGATGGTTCGGAGAGAGGACGTACCCACCCTCGCGTGGAAGATGCTCCGTTCCGGACGCCTGCAGCCGGAAAAGCAGCTTCACAGGCGGCCCTGTGAGGTATCCGGCCAGGCGGTAGAGAGGTGAAGTTGACACGCAACGCTAAGGTCAGGGACGGAATGAAGACGCTCATCATCGCCGAGAAGCCATCCGTCGGCCGCGACATCGCGGGCGCGCTGGACGGTGTCTTCCAGAAGCGCACGCTCGCCGACCTGAGCCCGAAGGCGAAGAAAGCGGCGAAGGACGAGCCGACCTTTCTCGAGTCGGACGACTACGTCATCGCCTGGGCGGTCGGCCATCTCGTGCAGCTCGCCGAGCCCGAGGAGTACGACGAGAAGTGGAAGAAGTGGCGCATGGCCGACCTGCCCATCGTCCCGCCCGACGGGTTCAAGCTCGTCCCCCGCGACGCGAAGTCGAAGAAGCAGCTGAAGCTCGTCGAGACGCTCCTCAAGCGCGACGACATCGACCACGTGATCAACGCCTGCGACGCCGGCCGCGAGGGCGAGCTGATCTTCGCGTACCTCTACGAGTCCGTCTTCGGCACGCCGCCGACGAGCGCGGACGCGCCGAAGCCCGTCGAGCGCCTCTGGATCAGCTCGATGACGAAGTCGGCGATCCGCGACGGCTTCGAGCAGCTCCGTCCCGGAGATGCAGCTGCAGCCGCTCGAGTCGGCCGCCCGAGCGCGCTCCGAGGCCGACTGGCTCGTCGGCATGAACGCGACCCGCGCCGCGACCATCCGCGGCCGCGCGTGGGTCGGCGGCGTCGTCTCGCTGGGCCGCGTCCAGACCCCGACGCTCGCGATCATCGTCGCCCGCGAGCGCGAGATCCAGGCCTTCGTCCCCGAGCCGTACTGGCTCGTCCACGCGAGCTTCGACCCGCGCTACGAGGGGCTCTGGTTCGATCCGGTCCGGGCGGACGACAAGGACACGCCCACCGGTCAGGAGACCTGGCTCAAGGAGGCGGAGCGCGCCGAGGAGATCGTCACGAAGGTCTCCGGCAAGACCGGCACCGTCGAGGACGTCGAGCGCAAGGAGCAGTCGGAGCGGGCGCCGCTCCTCTACGACCTGACCTCGCTCCAGCGCGATGCGAACCGGCGCTTCGGCTTCTCCGCCCGCCGCACGCTCTCGGCCGCCCAGTCCCTGTACGAGGGCAAGAAGGCGATCACGTATCCGCGCACGAGCTCCCGCTGGCTCTCCGGCGACCTCGTCCCGCAGCTGAAGCCGACCGCGGCGACGCTCGTCGACATCCCCGAGTACGCGGCGGGAGCGCAGTTCGTGCTGAAGCTCGACTCGCTTCCTCTCGCCCGGGTCGTCAACGACGCCAAGGTCGACGACCACCACGCGATCATCCCCACGGACGTCGAGCACGACGTCAGCGAGTTCTCGCCCGGACGAGCGCCGCATCTTCGACCTCGTCGCCCGCCGCTTCCTGGCCGTCTTCCATCCGCCTGCGCGCTACGCGCGGACGACCGTCATCACCGTGGTCGAGGACGAGCGCTTCCGCACCCGCGGCAAGGTCACGCTCGAAGCCGGCTGGCGCGGCGTGTACGGCCTCGAGGCCGACGCGGAGGGTGCATCGAAGGAAGACGACCCCGAGAGCACGGAGCTGCCGCCGCTCGAGAAGGGCCAGCAGATCAAGGTCGTCTCCGCCGAGAGCGAGGCCAAGGAGACGCGGCCGCCGCCGCGCTACACCGAGGCGACGCTCCTCTCCGCGATGGAGACCGCGGGCAAGCTCGTCGACGACGAGGAGCTTCGCGAGGCGATGAAGGAGCGCGGCCTGGGCACTCCGGCCACGCGCGCCGAGACGATCGAGACGCTGATCCGCCGCGAGTACATCGAGCGCGGCGGCAAGGATCTGATGCCGACCCCGAAGGGCCTGCAGGTGATCACGATGCTCGAGGAGAACAAGCTCACCTCGCCCGAGCTGACGGGCGACTGGGAGAAGCGTCTCGGCGACATCGAGCACGGCAACGGGCAGAAGGACGACTTCATCAAGGGCATCGAGGACTTCGCTCGCTCCACCGTCGAGGCGATCGCCGCGCTGGACAAGGAGAAGCTTCGGCCCGAGCGCGTGGAGCTGGGCTCTGCCCCCGCTGCGGCGCCGAAACCGGCGAGATCATCCGCGAGAACTCGAAGGCCTACGGCTGCACGAGCTGGAAGTCCCGCGAGGAGACCGGCTGCGGCTTCGTCATCTGGAAGCGCGTCGCGGGACGGACGCTGACGCCGGAGGTCGCGCGGCAGCTGCTCGAGGAGGGCAAGACGAAGGAAGTTTTGTCAGGCTTCCGTTCCAGAGCCGGCAAACCTTTTCGGGCGCGGCTCGTCTTGAATGATGAGGGCAAGGTCGAGTTCGAGTTTCCGGCTCGAGCGAGATCCAAAGAGCCCGCCGCAACGGAATAAGCAGGTACGAACACTCGTTTTCGTAGGCAAGCCGCAATAGAGGGCCGCTTCCTCCTGGCATCACGAGGAAACGCCGCCTACAGTAAGAAAGTTCGAATGACCGCTCGCCGTCTTACAGTGCAGATGAACCCGCAGGGACGAAAGGAAGAGGAACCGCAGTTGACGCACCAGCAGATTTCCGAGCTACTCGAGACTGAGGGCGCCCGGTCACTCGTCGAAGCCGCCGAGGAGCGTGGTCACGTCGAGCCGACCGAGATCGAGGCGTTCGCGGTCGAGCACGACCTCGACGACGGTGATGTCGAGCAGCTGATGCGCGAGCTCGAGGCGATCGGCCTCGAGGTCAGCGAGGCGCGGGCCGAAGAGGAAGCCAAGCCTGCCGCCGAGCCTGCGCAGAAGGCGCCGGATCCCGACGCGATCGTCGGGTCCGCCGACTCGCTCCAGCTCTTCCTCGCCGACGTCGGCCGCCACAAGCTGCTCACCGCCTCCGAGGAGGTCACCCTCGCCAAGGCGATCGAGCGCGGCGACATGCTCGCCAAGCGCCGGATGATCGAGTCGAACCTTCGGCTCGTCGTCTCGATCGCGAAGGGCTACCGAGGGCTCGGCGTCCCGTTCCTCGACCTGATCCAGGAGGGAACCCTGGGGCTGAACCGCGCCGTCGAGAAGTTCGACTGGCGCCGCGGCTTCAAGTTCTCGACCTACGCGACCTGGTGGATCCGCCAGTCGGTGCAGCGCGCCGTGGCGAATCATGCGCGGACGATCCGCGTGCCGGTGCACGTGGTCGAGCGCCAGCAGAAGCTCTCGCGCGCAGCGCGCCGGCTCGAGGTCGAGCTCGGCCGCGAGGCGACGAAGGAGGAGCTGGCCGAGGCGACCGGGCTGCCGATGCAGCACGTCGACGAGGCACTCGGCGCCGCTCACGCGTCGGTCTCCCTCAATCAGACGGTCGGCGCGGACGACGAGGGCGAGCTCGGCGATCTCTTCGCGGACCGCGAGGCTGCCGATCCGTTCGACGAGGCGGAGGAGTCGCTCCGCCGCCAGGGCGTGCGCAAGGCGCTCGACGCTCTTCCCGAGCGTGAGCGGCGCATCCTCGAGCTGCGGTTCGGGTTCGAGGGCGAGCCGTGGACGCTCGAGGCGATCGGGCACGAGCTCGACCTGACGCGCGAGCGCGTCCGGCAGCTCGAGGCTCAGGCGCTGGCGCGCCTGTCGGCTCTGCGCGAGCTCAGCTCCGTCGCCGTCGCCTAGGCGGTAATCGCGCCGCTGCGTTGACGCGCGCCCGGCTGCGCGCGACACTGAGTGCGATCAGGAGGAGGTCCCGATGGGACGACCGCTCTTCCTGCGGCTCATCATTGCGGCTCTTGCGCTCGGCGCTCTGACGTCGGCCGCCGGCGCGTCGGTCGCCAAACCGAGGCTCGGCGTGAGCGTCGACGGCGACGGCAGAGTCGCGAGCCGTGACGGGCGAATCGACTGCGGCCGACGCTGCTCGGCCCGGTATCGGTCCGGAGCCGTCGTCTCGCTCGGAGCGACTCCCGAGAGCTTCTTTGCGTTCGACCACTGGAGCGGCGGCTGCGTCGGAACCTCCTCGAGGTGCTTCGTGTCCGTCGACGGAGCGAAGACCGTCCGAGCGGCCTTCGTCAGGAGGACGACAAAGGTTGCGCTCACGGTCAGCGGCCCGGGCACCGTCAGGAGCGACCCCGCGGGGATCGTGTGCGGAAAGGGCGGCGATCAATGCTCTGCCGAGTTCCCAGCCGGGACCTCGGTCACGCTCAGCACCACTCCCGAGTCCGGCGGCCTCTTCGG
This sequence comes from uncultured Actinomycetes bacterium, assembly GCA_963790695.1. Taxonomy (GTDB): domain Bacteria; phylum Actinomycetota; class Thermoleophilia; order Gaiellales; family Gaiellaceae; genus VAXT01. The sequence continues at coordinate 12,387 of CAWBPX010000008.1, forward strand.
CCGATGGAGCGACCCCTGTGGCGTCGGCGCACAGTGCTCGCTCGTCCTCGACCGGGACATCGAGCTGCTGGCCGCGTTCGCACACGAAGATCCCGATCCGGACGCGCCGCTGCTGACCGTGGTTCCGGACGGGTCCCACGTCACCAGCGACCCGCCGGGCATCGACTGCCCGCCGACGTGCCAGGCGGAGTTCCCGAGCGGCACGATCGTCACGATTCAGGGCGACATCACGAAGTGGAACGGCCTGTGCGTGGGCGTCGCGCGCCAGTGCGCGATCATCCTCGACAACTCCGACGGCACTGGGACGGGGGGACCTCCGCCCCCGCCGGCGAGGAGCTTGGGCCTCAACGTCTCGGTGTCGGGCCCGGGCCTCGTCTCGGCCGGCGGTGGAATCCGCTGTGGCCGGACCACGCTCTTCGACTGCGAAGCGCTGTACTTGCAAGGCGTCGACCGTGACGCTGAAGGCGAAGCCGGGCACGGCGCGGCAACTTCGTCTTCTGGGGCGGCTTCTGCACCGGCAAGAAGAAGACGTGCACCCTGCGTGTGACCGCGCCCAAGACCGTCCAGGCCGTCTTCCGCCGCCGCCACCGCTGACGGAACTTCGATGCGGTTCGTCAAGGCGCTGGCCGTGATCATTCCGCTCGTCGCGGCCACGCTCGCCCTCGTCTTCACGGTCCGGCCCAGCCTCAAGCCATGCGTCGGAGCCTCGGGCGCGGAGTTCACCGGCGTGCCCGTCTTCCCGCACGTGCGCTTCCGGGACCATCTCTTCCGGTCGGGCGCGTCCCGGGCGGAGATGCGGGGCGAGCCGAACGTCCTCGGCGCCGAGGTCCGCTTCAGCTACAAGACCGACGACCTGCGCGGCGAGAAGCTGCCGATCACGTGGTCGCTCGTCTCGATCGAGAAGGACGGGACGCTCGGTGCAGTCGTCCCCGGGCAGGACCGGGCGCTCGCGATGCTCGTCACCCCCGACTCATGCTCCGGAACCGGAGGCAAGGACCTCTTCGTCCCGGTCCCCGACAAGCGCAAGCGCTACCGCGTCGTCCTCGAGCTCTATCGCGAGCAGAACCTGCAGGACCGGCTCGCGCTCGAGGAGACGCCGATCTTCAGCGGCTAGCGGCGGACGATCTTCGCGGTTCCGCTTGCCGCCTGGGTCAGGCGTGGCGATACTGGCGTTTCGCATCCAGCACCCAGGAGGGCAGCATGAAGTTGAGCAGGCTTTGGTTCGTCTTCCCACTCGCTGCGTTAGCGCTCGCGTTTGCCGCGGCGGGCTGCGGAGGAAGCAGCAAATCGGATAGCAGCAGCGGCAACGGAGGCGAGCTCGTCTTCGGCACCGCATCCGATCCGGTCGCCCTCGACGGCGCACTCGTTTCCGACGGCGAGTCGCTCCGCCCGATCGACCAGATGTTCGAGGGTCTCGTCACCCTCAAGGAGGGCACGACCGAGGTCGTCCCAGCGCTCGCGACGAGCTGGAAGGCCGACGCGGCCGGCACCTCGTGGACGTTCAACCTGCGGGAGAACGTGAAGTTCCACGACGGCACGGACTTCAACGCCGACGCGGTCTGCTTCAACTTCGACCGTTGGTACAACTTCAAGGGTCCGTTCCAGCAGCAGAGCGCGACCTACTACTGGCAGACGGTCTTCGGCGGCTTCTCCGACAAGAAGACGCCGAGCCTCTACAAGAGCTGCGAGGCGAAGGACGACCACACGGTCGTCATCAACCTGACGAAGCCGTCCGCCTCGTTCCTCGGCGCGCTCGCGCTGACGAACTTCACGATGGCGAGCCCGACGGCGCTCAAGAAGTACGACGCCGACAAGGGCTCGGTCGACGAGGAGACCGGCTTCAAGCCGACCGGCTCCTACGCGACGCAGCACCCGACGGGCACCGGCCCGTTCAAGTTCGTCTCCTGGACGCGTGGCGATCGCCTCGTCATGGAGCGGAACGACGACTACTGGGGCGACAAGGCGAAGCTCGACCGGCTCATCTTCCGGCCGATCTCCGACAACGCCGCCCGCCTGCAGGCGCTGCAGAGCGGCGAGATCGAGGGCTACGACCTCGTCGAGCCGCAGGACATCAAGACGATCGAGGGCGACGACAGCCTCCAGGTCCTCGACCGGCCGGCCTTCAACGTCGGCTACGTGACGATCAACCAGAAGGTTCCGCCGTTCGACAAGATCGAGGTGCGCCAGGCCGTCGCAGCGGGTCTCGACCGCGAGGCCGTCGTCAAGAACTTCTACGCCGGCCGCGGCCAGGTGGCGACGCAGTTCATGCCGCCGTCGCTCTTTGGCTACTCGGACAACGTCGAGAAGTACCCATACGACCCGGCGAAGGCGAAGTCGCTGCTGAAGAAGGCCGGTGTCCAGATGCCGCTCAAGGTCGACTTCTGGTATCCGACCGACGTGTCACGTCCGTACATGCCGGACCCGAAGCGCAACTTCGAGGCCTTCGCGGCGAGCCTGAACAAGTCCGGCTTCAAGGTCGTGCCGCACAGCGCGCCGTGGAGCCCCGACTACGTCGGCCGCGTCGACGAAGGGAAGGCCGGTGCTCTGAACCTGATCGGCTGGACCGGCGACTACGGCGATCCCGACAACTTCATCGGGACGTTCTTCCAGCAGCCGACCGACCAGTTCGGGTTCCAGAACGAGGAGATCTTCAACACGCTCAACAAGGCCGAGCGTGAGACGGATGCCTCGAAGCGAACCGAGCTCTACAAGGAGGCGAACGAGGAGATCATGAGGTTCCTCCCGGGCGTCCCATACGTGCACACGAAGCCCGCGCTCGCGTTCCAGTCGAACGTGAAGGGCTACGTGCCGAGCCCGGTTTCGCTCGAGCCGTTCTCAATCGTCTCGATCGAAAAGTAGGGATGTGAGCCAGCAGAGGCCGGCGGACCGATGTTCAAGTTCATCGTCCGCCGGCTCCTGCTCCTGATCCCGATCCTGCTCGGGCTCTCCTTCCTCGTCTTCATCTGGATCCGAGCGCTTCCGGGCGGGCCGGCCGAGGCGCTGCTCGGCGAGCGCGCGACCCCCGAGGCGATCGCCCAGATCGAGCGCGACTACGGGCTCAACAAGCCGATTCACGTCCAGTACTGGGATTACGTGAAGACGACGGCGAGCGGCGACCTGGGAACGAGCGTCACCACCCGTCGCCCGGTGACCGACGAGCTGAAGCAGCGCTTCCCCGCGACGATCGAGCTCGCCTTCGCCGCGATGCTCTTCTCGCTGCTGGGCATACCCCTGGGGTTCTTCGCGGCGAAGCACTACGGACGCGCGATCGACAGCGCGAGCCTGTTCATCTCGCTGCTCGGCGTCTCGATACCCATCTTCTTCCTCGCGATCCTGCTCAAGTACGTCTTCGCCGTGCAGCTCGGCTGGTTACCGACGACCGGCCGGGTCGATGCCCGCATCGACTTCGACCACCCGACGAACTTCTACTTGATCGACTCGCTGTGGACGGGCGACTTCTCGATCTTCTGGGATTGCGTCAAGCATCTGATCCTGCCGGCGATCGCTCTCGGCTCGATCCCGCTCGCGATCATCGCGCGCATCACCCGCGCAGCCGTTCTCGACGTGCAGAACGAGGATTACGTCCGGGTGGCGCGGGCCAAGGGGCTCTCGCCGTACGAGGTGGACTCTCGCCATGTGCTGCGGAACGCGATGCTGCCGATCATCACCATCATCGGGCTCCAGACCGGGCTGCTCCTGTCGGGGGCAGTGCTCACCGAAACGGTCTTCGCCTGGCCCGGGATGGGGACCTGGCTCGTCGACGCGATCAGGAGCCGGAACTACGCCGTCCTGCAGGGCGGGATCCTGTTCGTCTCGGTCATCTTCGTTCTCGTCAACCTGGCCGTCGACGTCACGTACGCCCTGGTCAACCCGCGGATCCGCGTCTCATGAGTGTCGCCGAAATCGAAGCCAGAGAAGTCGGGCTCGAGGGTCCGTCGAGCGGCCTCTGGTCGGAGGCCTGGCGGCGGCTGCGCCACAACCACGGTGCCGTCGTCGGGTTCTTCATGGTGGGGACGTTCGTCTTCGTCGCGCTCTTCGCGCCGTTGATCGCCCCCTACGACCCGCTCCATCAGGATCTCTCGCTTCTCAACGGGGGCTGCTGCCCGGGGCCGTCCGCCGAGCACCTCTTCGGAGTCGACCCGCTCGGCCGCGACCTGTTCTCGCGGGTCGTGTACGGCGCTCGCTATTCGCTTCTGATCGGGGTCGTCTCGGTCGCCGTCGGCCTCTCGATCGGGCTGCTCATCGGCGCGGTCGCGGGCTATGCCGGGCGGCTGGGTCGATTCCGTGCTGATGCGGCTGATGGACATCATGCTGTCGATCCCGGGCCTGCTGCTGGCGATCGGTATCGTCGCCGCGCTCGGCCCGGGCCTCGTCCAGATCATGATCGCGGTGGGCGTCACTCAGATCCCCATCTTCGCCCGGCTCCTCCGCGGCTCGATCCTTGGGACGAAGGAGGCGGACTACATCCTCGCGGCGCGGTCCGTCGGCATCCGCGGCCGGGTGATCCTGTCCTCGCACGTCATTCCGAACTCGATCTCGCCGGTGATCGTGCAGGGGACGCTCGCTCTGGCGACGGCGATCATCGACGTGGCCGGCCTGGGCTTCCTCGGGCTCGGGCCGCAGGATCCGTCGACGCCGGAGTGGGGGACGATGCTCACGGACACGACCCGCTACCTCCAGACCGCGCCGTTCCTCGCCTTGATCCCCGGGCGCTGCGATCGTGATCTCGGTGCTCGGCTTCAACCTGATCGGCGACGGCCTGCGCGAGGCCCTCGATCCGAGATTCCGCGGGAGGGCCTAGTGGCCGAGAGAGGCGCTCTCCTGTCGGTCGAGGACCTCCGTGTGGAGTTCTGGACCTCGCGCGGGACGGTCCACGCCGTCAACGGGATCACGTTCGACATCGCCCCGGGCGAGACGCTCGGGATCGTCGGCGAGTCCGGCTGCGGCAAGAGCGTGACCGCGCTGGCGCTGATGGGGATCCTGCCCAGGGCGGGTCGCGTGCCCACCGGCAGCGCGCTCTTCGGCGATCGCGACCTGATCCAGCTCTCCGACAAGGAGATGCGGGACATCCGGGGCCGGGAGATCGCGATGATCTTCCAGGACCCGATGACGAGCCTGAACCCGGTGCTCACCATCGGGCGCCAGCTCCGCGAGGCCATCGAGACGCACTTCGACATGAGCAAGCGCGAGGCGGAGGATCGCGCCGCCGAGCTCATCGACCGCGTCGGCATCCCGAGCGCGCACCAGCGGCTCCGCGACTACCCGCACCAGTTCTCGGGGGGCATGCGCCAGCGCGCGATGATCGCCATGGCCCTCGCCTGCAAGCCGAAGGTCCTGATCGCCGACGAGCCGACGACCGCGCTCGACGTGACGATCCAGGCGCAGATCCTCAACCTGCTGCGCGAGCTCGTCGCCGAGGAGAACGCGGCGCTGATCATGATCACGCACGACCTGGGCGTCGTCGCCGGCATGTGCGAGCGCGTCAATGTGATGTACGCGGGCATGTTCATGGAGACCGGGTACCACGCGGCAGCTGTTCGCCAAGCCGCGCCACCCGTACACGCTCGGTCTGCTGCAGTCGATTCCGAGGCTCGACGCCGCGCGCAAGACCCGTCTGCACCCGATCGAAGGCGCTCCTCGAGACATGCTCCGTCCGCCGGCCGCGTGCCCGTTCCAGCCGCGCTGCCGCTTCGAGGTCGAGGCGTCGAGCCAGGAGGTGCCGCCGCTCGAGGAGATCGAGCGCGGGCACAAGGTCGCGTGCTTCAACCCGGTGCCCGAGGACGAGTGGCAGAACTTGCGCAAGCAGGTCGTCGCGCCGTGAGCGTCGACGGCAATCTGCTCGAGCTCCGCGACCTCAAGGTCTACTTCCCGATCAAGAGCGGCATCCTCCTCGACCGCCACGTCGGTGACGTGAAGGCGGTCGACGGCGTGTCGCTCGACATCACGCGCGGCGAGACGCTCGGGCTCGTCGGCGAGTCGGGCTGCGGGAAGTCGACGGTCGGCCGCGCGATCCTCCGGCTGTACAAGCCGACCGGCGGCTCGATCGTCTTCGACGGGCAGGACATCACGAACCTCGGCGAGGACGACCTGCGCCCGCTGCGCCGGCGGATGCAGATGGTCTTCCAGGATCCGTACGCGTCGCTGAACCCGCGCCACTCGATCGGGCCGGATCGTCGGCGAGCCTCTTCGCACGCACGGCCTCGCGAACCGGCGCCAGGCCGCGTCGCGCGTGCGCGAGCTGCTCGGGATCGTCGGCCTCCCCGCCGACGCCGCGAGCCGCTACCCGCACGAGTTCTCGGGCGGCCAGCGTCAGCGCATCGGCCTTGCGCGCTCTCTGGCCCTGAATCCCGACTTCGTCGTCGCCGACGAGCCCGTCTCGGCGCTCGACGTCTCGATCCAGGCGCAGATCATCAACCTGCTCGAGAACCTCCAGGACGAGTTCGACCTCACGTATCTCTTCATCGCGCACGACCTCGCGGTCGTCCGGCACATCTCCGACCGGATCGCGGTCATGTACCTCGGCTCGATCGTCGAGATCTCGCCCGCCGACGAGCTCTACGACAACCCGCTGCACCCGTACACGATCTCGCTGCTCTCGGCGGTGCCGATCCCCGATCCCGAGGTCGAGACGCAGCGCGAGACGATCCTGCTCGCCGGCGACCTGCCCAGCCCGGCCAACCCGCCTCCCGCGTGCCGCTTCCACACGCGCTGCCCGTACGTGCAGGAGACCCGGTGCAAGACGGACGTGCCCGAGCTGCGCAAGCTGGGGGACGGGCACGTCGTCGCGTGCCACTGGGCGGAGGACATCAAGGCCGGCCGGATCCAGCCGAAAGAGATCACGCCGGTGTTCGATCCGGGCGTCGTGCGCCCGATCGAAGAGCCCGCCTCCCGACTAGCCGGGACGAGTACCGCAAACCGGTAACCCTCGTTCTGGGGGCGAAAGACCTAAAGCGCGGGACAGGCGGCGCCGATAGGCGGTGAACTGTGGACGCTGCAGAGCGCAAAGAGATCCTGTCCCGATACGTAAGCCACTCGAAGCGTTTCGACGAGGTGGCGGCCAAGCGAGGACAGGGCAACGCCGAGGTCATTCCGTTCGCCGCTCCGCTCCGGGAGCTCGAGCAGGAGCCGACCGCTCGCGAGATCGAGGTCCTTCAGCTGATCTCCGAAGGTCTCGTCAACCGTGAGATCGGCCATCGCCTCTTCCTGTCGGAGGAGACGGTGAAGAGCCACGTGCGGCATCTGCTGGCGAAGCTCCAGGCTCGCTCGCGAGCCCACGCAGTCGCCGTCGGCTTCCGCCGCGGCCTGATTGCCTAGCGCCTTCCGCTTCGCAGCTTCCTTCTGTGTGGCTTTCCACACCGTGTGGATATCCCTCAACAGGGGGATGCCCGTTGGCTGTGGAAAACGCAAGCTGCGTTGCGAGTAGCTACCAAGCGATGACGCCACCGGGATTTGCGGCCCGGGAAGCCAATCGAAGCACGATCTTCCGCATCTGTCACTCCTTCTTCTATGGGGACTGACGGCAAATTCGAGGTAACCCTTTCGGGGGAGGAATCAAGAGCTTGACTGAAATTTCGCTGAAACAGATGGCTAAGCGCATTACCAGTGCGACGGCGCGAACCCGGTAGCGCGCGTCGAGGCTTATGCGGGCTCTGTTGGCTGCGCTTGAGCGTCGTCGTCGCGTCTGCGCCTTCTAGCCGGTGGTTACAGGCTCGAGAGATCCGTTTGCGGTCGGCGCGCTTTGCGTTGCCGCAGCGCTCGCTCAGCGCGGGCAGGTCCAGATGTCTGGGGCCTTGAAGGTGTCGATCTCGCTGTTCCCGATCCTGCTGGCGGCTGTCTTGTTCGGGCCGATCGGGGCGATGGCTGTCTCTGTCGCGTCGATGTTGGCGAGGAGCCGACTCCGCGTACACGGTGGGTCGCTATACGCATCGAGTCGATCACTGACGGGCGCCGCGGCTGGCTCTGCAGTCGCGCTGACTTGGCGGCGAGAGTCTCGCGTCGATACTGGCCGCCACCGCCGCGGCGGCGCTCTGTACGCAAGCTCTCGATCTCGTCTTTGCTGCGGTCGTATTCACGCTTGAGAGGATATGGAAGCCCGTCGCAGTCGTTCGCGGAGATGGCGCCCCTTTCTCTGACGGCGCTCCCGGTCTACGTGCCCGGCGTTGCGCTGCTGGCGTTCGGCTATCAAGCGGTTTCCCCCTGGGTGCTTCCTCTCTTCCTCGCTCCGGCGCTTGCCGCGCAGAGATCGTTCGTGCTCTACCAAGCGGAGCGGACGACTCGCGAGCGATCTCGCGGAGGTGAACAAGCACCTTGAACGAGCCAACCTCTCATTCGCGACAGCTCTTGTCGCGACGCTGGACGCGCGAGATCGGTACACGGCCGGCCACTCCGCCGCGGTCGCCGTCTACGCGCGGGACATTGCCGCAGCGCATGGGCCTCTCAGAAGCGAGGTGCAGCTGGCGCACCTGTGCGGCCTTGTCCACGACATCGGCAAGATCGGGCTACCCTCCGGACTCTTGGAAAAGCCCGGTGCGCTAACTCTCGAGGAGAGACGGCGAGATGGAGAACGCACTCCGAAATCGGCGAGCGGATCCTCGCGAACGTCGATGACTACGCCGAGATCGCGAAGGTCGTTCGCCACCACCATGAGCGCGTCGACGGACAGGGCTATCCGGACGGCCTGTCTGGCGAAGAGATTCCGCTCTTTCGCGCATCATCGCCGTGGCGGACGCTTATAACGCGATGACGTCCGATCGGCCTTATCGCGATGCGATGCCGAGTCAGGTGGCGCGCATGCGTCTTGGCTCAGGCGGTCGAGAGCCAGTTCGACACGTCTGTCAGTCGCGGCGTTCGAAGCGATTCTCGCGTCCGCACCAGAACAGTACAAATCAGGCGCAGTCCTTGGATGTTCTCGACTTAGTCCAGGAAGACAAGCGCAGCAGATTGCGGCGTGCTCCTACTTCTGACGCAGCCCCCGGGGAACGCCGTTGCGGGAGCGGCCTAATCCAACTGCCGCCCACGGGCCACTGCCTCTGTTCGGGACTTTGCTCCGAACTTCTCAAGGATGTGGCGAACGTGGACTTTCGCCGTTGCCTCACTGATAAACAACGTGCTGGCGATCTCTTTGTTCGAGAGGCCCTGCGCAATGAGTTCGTATACCTCCACTTCCCTGGGAGAAAGCTGGGCCCGGGCGCCTCTTCCTCAGCAGGGGGGCCGGTAGTCCCAAACTCTTCGCGAGCGGAGCGTCATCCGCCCGCGCCATCGCGTCTCCAAGTTCGCTTCTTAGGTCTTCGCGGGCTGCAAGTACATGGGCGATCTCAGGGCAGATCCGGTAGGCGCGCACCAGGCTGTTGAAGTTGGATGCTTGCCTGACCAGCGCGAATGCGTCCAAGACGGCATCTGTTGCGAATGCGTCTTGATCACGGATCAGGGCAATTGCCTTAGCAAAAGGCCGCAAGGACCTGGGGCTCGATCGCCGTAGAGGTTTCACGTGCTTCATCTGCGCATCGAATCGCCTCCAAGCGATCACCGCGGGATGCAAGCGCAAGCGCGACGCAGGCGAGGTGCTCAGCGCGCATTGCCGGCAATGCGTCGTCGGACTTTGCTCGGCCCCAAGAAGGCCAGCGCCCCCTGAACGTCGTTAAGAGAGAGACGTATGAGCGCGCGAATGATGTTTGCTGACGCTGCCGCGTAGGGCTCGTCTGCGCCGGATTCATCGACGACGTCCAGCGCGGCCACTGCGTCGGCAAATCTGCGTAGGCCCTGATATGCGGCCGCCTTGACCAGGTAAGAATGGGGAAGCGCGAACGAGAGACCAAATCTCTCCAGCTCCGCGATCTGGCCGACGATGGTGCTTAGCGCTTTTTCGTATTGGGCGGTGAACACCAATGCGCCGCCATAAGCGTGGATGAACGAAAGCCGAACCAATGGATCGTCTACCCGCTCGATCACGCTCGCAACGTCGAGATCGCGGTCGCTCAGTCCCCGTTCCGCGGCGCAGCCCGAGAAAGAGCCGTCCTGCAGAGACTCTCGCGGCTTGATTGGGCGCCGAGAACCGAGTGATGCGAGTTCGTCAAGGGTGTCTGCGGTATCCGAGCGCTCAAGCTCTAGCCCTGAGATGAACTCTCCCCAAAGCGCATTCGCGAAGTCCGCTTTCGTTCGTGCCGTGATTCGGGCCTGCCGCTGATGCTCGAAGGCGATCTCTTCTCGAGCCTGAAAGTGAGCGCTTTGACCAGCGCGAAAGTAGGCGCGTGAGGTGAGCGGATGCTCCGGCCCAAGGGCGTCAGCAGCGGCTAGCGCGAGCTGTTCGGCACGACTGTGAGCTGATTCTCGAAGTGCGACCTCGGCTCCGACGAAATCGAAAACTGGCGAACGAGCATGCAGGTCATCCGCTCGCTGGAGCCAACTCGCGAGAGTTGCGACACGGCCCGCACCGCAGTAGATCCTCCCAGCCTGTTGTGACGAGTGCCGTTAGGAGTTCCGCGTCCTCGAAGGCATCGGCAACAAAGAACGCATCGTCCCAATCCTTGCGCTCGATCAACACGGTCCCGACATCGCTTACGACAGAACGAACAGACGCAGTACCGAACTCCCTGAGTTTGGTCTGAAGGTAAGCGCGAAGCAAAGGATGGAGGTCGAATTTCTCCCGATCCGGATCGAGAATTCCGAGCCTGACGGCTTCGTTTAAAAGGAGATCGGATGTGCCCTCGCCAAAGAGCTCATTCGCAAGGTCGCGGTCAAGGACGGGCGGTATCGCGATTTGGCAGAGACCCCACCGAAGTTCCTCGTCTGCTGCCTGATAGAGCTCTTCGGCGAAATAGTCGTAGAGAGCTTGTGGGATCGTTTCGGTCGGCAGTAGTGGGGACTTGGTGAGGGCAGCTAGGCCAATGACAGCCGGCCACCCGCCTGTGTCCGCGAACATCCTCGACGCATCCTCGCTCCTGGCGTCTAGCACCTCGGCTGCTTCTTCGCCGCTCATTGCGAGCAGATGACGGTCAATTTCCTCTAGCTCCCCATAGAGACGTCTCCGGGCGGTTGCCCAGCGTGGCCTTCGACGCGTCGTGATGAAGATGCTGAGCGAATCTGCGGTACAGAGCGTTTCAACAAAATCCTCACAAGCGGGCGAATCCATTGCGTACTGGTAGTCGTCCACCACCAGCCAAGCGTCCTCGGGCCAAGCTGCGAGGTCCTCGGCCAGCATCTCGGCCAGGACCCCGACGTCTTCGTCGGGACGGTCGCAGCACGCAGGCGCTGGCGCATGCGCTCTCCCGCGCCTGGGACGATTTCGGCGGCCGCGGTCGCGAGACCGACCGCCAGTGCCGCCACGTCCGCCGACGCGGGCGTGCCTCGGTACCAGGCTGCGCGCTTCGCGTCGAGCCACTCGTGCGCGAGCGTCGTCTTTCCGTACCCGGCCGGAGCGACGAGAAGGATCAGCCGCGCCTCGCTCGCGTCGAGTATTCGCGTCAGCCGGGGTCGCTTGATGATCCGACGACGGCTGGCAACGGGCTCCGGTGTGGCCTCCATCACTGTGTCCGCGTCGAACGCTAATCGCGGTGCCCCGAGATTTCGAGCTGCGAGGGGAACCTGTACCTGCGCCCGGGACGCAGGTACAGGCCGTCAGTCCCCGGATGCGGAGGCTTCCGATCCGAGGCTTCTCGAGAGCGGGTCGTCACCGGTCAGCAGTCGATAGGCGACAGGAATCTGCCGCCGTCGCGAGACGCCGAGCTTCTGGCGCAGGACGTCGCAATGCGCCTTCGCGGTGCGGGGGGAGATGCCCAGACGCTCGCCGACCTCGTCGTTCGAGAGACCGGCTGCGATCAGCTCGACCACCTCGCGCTGCCGCTCTGTGATCTTTAGCTCCCTCTCGGTCAGTACTTGTGCCATGCCGCCGACGCTAACAACGCCTCGGCTCCCTGAACATTGACCGAAAGGCGTATTCGCGTGGATTACCACCTGAGTGCCGAGGCTGTTATGGAACACCCGATTATCGGTGCATCCATAAGCAGTGCGCGTAGATCGTTATCGATTGATACATTATCTATAGATGAATAAGAACCGGACGAACCCCTTCACCTTCGGCGACCTCGCGCTCGACGAGGCGTTCACCGACCGCGAGGACGAGGTGGCCGAGCTCCTCGCCGACATGCGCAACGGGCAGAACGTCCTCGTCTACGCGCCGCGCCGCTACGGCAAGTCGTCGCTCGTCCTGAAGGCGGCCCAGGCGGCGCTCTCCAAGAAGCTCCTCGTCGGCTACGTCGACCTCATGAAGACCCCCACGAAGGAGCGCCTCGCGGCCGCGCTCGCCAAGACCATCTACTCGGACATCGCGTCTCCCATCGGCCAAGCGTTCGAGAAGGCCGCCGACCTCTTCCGCGACCTGCGCGTCCGCCCGACGATCGAGGTCGACCCGAGCGACGGCACCCTCCGCTTCGCCTTCAGCGCCGGGCGCCGCAAGAGCGACCTCGACGAGACGATCGAGAAGCTCCTCGAGAAGCTCGGCGAGCTCGCGGCCGAGCGCAAGCGCCGCGTCGTGATCATCTTCGACGAGTTCCAGGAGATCCTCGCCCTCGACAAGGGCTTCCCGAACCTGATGCGCGCGGTCTTCCAGACCCAGCCCGAGGTCAGCCACGTCTACCTGGGCAGCAAGCGGCACCTGCTCGAGCGGATCTTCCAGGACAAGAACGAGGCGTTCTGGCGCAGCGCGAAGCAGCTCGAGGTCGGGATGATCTCGCCGGTCAAGTTCAAGGGCTTCATCGTCGAGCGGTTCAAGCAGAGCGGCAAGGCGATCACGGACGAGGCCGTCGACCGACTCCTGGCCGCGACCGGCGGCCACCCGTACGGAACGCAGGAGCTCGCCTACTTCGCGTGGGAGCTCGTCCCGGCCGGCGGCGCGGTCACGCTCGAGGCCGTCGACGAGGCGCTGACCCGCGTCCTGCGCTCGGAGCACAACCACCTCGTGCAGGTCTGGGACGACGCGCCGCACCCGCAGCGGCTCCTCCTGAGCGCCCTCGCCGATGAGCCGACCTCCTCACCGTACGCAGCCGTCTACCACGAGCGGCACGAGCTTCCCGCGAACCCGACCCTCCAGAACGCCCTCGCCGGGCTGATCAAGAAAGAGCTCGTCGGCCGCAGCGAAGGAGGCGAGTACCTGATCATCGAGCCGTTCCTCGCCCGCTGGATCGAGCGCGAGCAGGAGGACTACGGCGTCGCTGCGCGGCTTCGCGCCTAGCCGGTCGACCGAACCGACTGTCGCTAGGGCAAGCGCTCCTTGTCGTGCCTCGCCTTGTCCTCCTCGAGCCACTTCGCTTCGTAGGCCTCTGCGTCGGCGAACTCCTGTTCCGTTCGCGCCTTTGCTTCAGCGTCTTCGTTCGCGGGATGCTCGCCGGCGGCCGTTCTGCGGCGTGAGGCCACGAAGGCGACGACGACCAACGGCACGACGACGAGGGCAAAGATGATCCACGGGATCACGCGGGCAGCGTACCTCGGTTCAGTCCTGCTCCCGGAATTGGTGCGGCTCGAGCGGGCA
>CAWBPX010000009.1:0-56500 GCA_963790695.1 uncultured Actinomycetes bacterium
GCTCGAGCTCGGGCACCGGCGCATCGCGCAGATCGCGGGCCCGAGCGGTTGGCTCGCCACCGAAGATCGCCGCCGCGGGTACCGGGCAGCGCTTGCTTCAGCAGGCATCCTCCCCGACCCCGCGCTCGAGGTCTACTCGATTCCAGAGGTCGACCCCGGGCGAGAAGCCGCTGCATCGCTGCTTGCGCTGCCCGACCCGCCGACGGCGATCTTCGCGTTCAACGACGACACCGCGATCGGCGCGATTCAGGCCGCCCGCGCTCGAGGGCTGCGCGTTCCCGAGGACCTATCGGTCGTCGGCTTCGACGACGTCGAGCACGCCACGATCGTGACGCCGGCGCTGACGACGGTCCGCCAGCCGCTCGCCGAGATGGGCCGCACCGCGGTCAGCCTGCTCAGCCGGCTGATGGAGCGTCAGAGCCTCGAGGCGATGCACGTCGAGCTCGCGACGCGGCTCGTCGTCCGCGACTCGACGGCACCGCCGCCCGGACACCGAGCCTGAGCGAGGAGCTCGGGCCGTACCTGGCGCGCGCGTGAACGGCGATCCGAGTGGCTTCGATGCTCCTCCGCCCAGTCGCCGATGTCGGCCTAGTTGCTCGTCTTCACGACCTCGGCGAGCCGGTTCCGAACGCGCTCGATCTCCGCGCCGTACAGGTCGAGCTCGTCGGCTTCGGCGCCTCGCGCTTCCCTGACTTTTCGCACGAGCACGAGACCCTTCAGGTGCAGAACCAGGTCGTCGAGTTCGTGGAATTTCGAGATCTCGCCTATCACGCTGCCTCCTCGAGGACGATTTCCTGCGGCGCCGGAGCCGGCGACGGGCGCCGACCTGACGACGTGAGTGCGATCGCCGCGCCGAGGAGCAGCAGGCCCGTCAGCACGTAGAGCGCGGTCTGGAAGCCGTGGTCGAGCGGACGCCGCTCGAGGCGACGACGGCGGATGTGCCTGCGCGTAGTTGCTCGTCGACGTCGCGGCGATCGCGCTGACCGCGGCGATGCCGATCGCGCCGCCGATCTGCCGGCTCGTGTTGATCAGGCCCGAGGCGACGCCGGCGTCGGAGCGCTCGACGCCGGTCAGGCTCGCGATCGTCACCGGCACGAACGAGAGGCCCATGCCGGCGCCGCCGAGGACGAACGCCGGGAAGAGATCCCAGAAGTAGCTGCCCGTCGACCGGCAGCCGCGTGAGCCAGCGCGACCGAGAGCGGCCGACGACGAGCAGGCCGGCGGTGAGCGTCGGCCGGACGCCGATCCGCCCGACGACGACCTGCGCGACGTTCGAGACCACGACCACGGTCAGCGCGAAGCCGGCGAACGCGAGCGCCGCTCTGCACGGCCGAGTAGTGGAGGACGTCCTGCAGGTAGAGCGTCAGCAGGAAGAACTCGGAGAACGCGACCGCGCCGACGATCGCCATCGCGGCGTTCGCGCCGGTGAGCGTGCGCAGCCGGAAGATCCGCAGCGGCAGCAGCGGCGAGGGCGAGCGCAGCTCGATCACGACGAACGCGAGCGACGAGCGCCGACCGCGGCGGCGAGCAGCGCGAGCGTCGTCGGCGCGCCCCAGCCGTCGGTCGTCGCGCGCGTCGTCGCGTAGACGAGCAGCATCAGACCGGCGGTGATCGAGGCCGCGCCCGGGAAGTCGAAGTGGCGGTGCGCGAGCTCGGCGCGCGGCTCTCCCGCAGCAGCACCGGCGTGAGCGCGATCGCGGCGAGGCCGACGGGCACGTTGATGAAGAAGACCCACGACCAGCTCAGATACGAGGTGAGCACGCCGCCGAGCAGGACGCCCACGGCCGCGCCGCTGCCCGGATGCCGCGCCGTAGATCCCGAGCGCGAGGTTGCGCTCGCGGCCCTCGGCGAAGGTCGTCATCAGCAGCGACAGCGCGGCCGGGGCGAGCAGCGCGCCGCCGAGGCCCTGCAGCGCCGCGGAACGCGATCAGCGAGGCCTCCGACCAGGCGAGGCCGCACAGGAGCGAGCTCGCGGCGAAGAGCGCGAGCCCGGCGACGAACAGCCTGCGACGCCCGAGCAGGTCGGCGAGCCGGCCGCCGAGCAGCAGCACGCCGCCGAAGATGATCGCGTAGGCCGAGATCACCCACTGCAGGTTCGTCTGCGAGAAGTCGAGATCGGACTTGATCGACGGCAGCGCGACGTTCACGATCGCGACGTCGAGAATGACCATGAACTGCGCGGTGACGATCAGCGCGAGTGCGCTCCAGCGGCGGTCGCTCTTCGTTGTAGATGCTCACGTAGTTGACCTCCAAAATCGTTGACGATCACAACTATATAGCACAACAACGCTTGGGCGCGCTACACTATTTCGCATGAGCACCGGCGATCCTCCGCAAATCGCCCACGACCGCCGGCGCCTCCGCGCCTGCCCGAGAGCTCCTGGTCGCCTCGACGACGTTCCTGCTCAAGCGGCTCGGCTTCGCGGCCAAGGAGCGGGCGCATGGAGGCGTACGAGGAGACGGGGCTGCACCCGTACCACTACGCGATCCTGATCGTGCTCGGCGAGGGCGTCGCACGAGACGCAGGGCTCGATCGCCGACGCGCTCGGCTACGACCGCGGCCAGCTGGTCGGCCTGCTCGACGAGCTCGAGGAGCGAGAGCCTCGTCGAGCGCCGGCGCGATCCGAACGACCGCCGCCGGCATCTCGTCAGCCTCACTCCGGAGGGCAAGCAGACGCTCAGGCGGCTCCGCGCGCTCGCCAGCCAGATCGAGGACGACTTCCTCGCGCCCCTCGACGAGGAGGAGCGCGCGGAGCTGCACGCGCTCCTGCTCCGCCTCGCCGAGAAGCACGAGCCGCGCTGCCCGATTCCGCTTCCGCCGGTTTCGAAGTAGGGCTACTCTCTAGACGCCCCGCCGACGTAGCTCAGCTGGTAGAGCACTTCACTCGTAATGAAGGGGTCCCCGGTTCGAGTCCGGGCGTCGGCTCTCTCCCGGATTACGAACGCTCTAGTGCAGCTTCTCGACCCTGCGCCTCGGACTGCTCGTCGTCGGAGAGGCGTTCGGCGGCCTCGCTCGTGGCTGCGAGCGCGACGTCCAGAGCCGCCCGATGGAGCACGGTGGCCAGGTCTTCGCTCGACCCCTCTTCCGAGCCGAGCGCCGATGTGCCGGCGCTGCCCTTGCGGCGCGACAGGACGGCCTTCGCGGCAAGGGCCGCCGCGGCTCCCGCGGCGAACGTCGCGGCGATGATCAGCGGCCGACCAAGGCCGCTGCCAGCGTCCTCAGCGCTGTCGTTCCCGACGCCCTCTTGTTCACGATCCTGAGCCATTCCCGCCTCCTTCCGCCTCACTCCGGAGCGTGACGATCTGGTCGCGTGCCGCCGTCGCAGCCGCGAAGCCCGCTTGTTTCGCGGCGTGCTTCATCAATTCGCCGCGATCGCCGCTGCCCTCGCCCTTCAGGAGTTGGTTGATCTGCATCGAGGTCATCGCCTCGCCCGCAGCAACGGCTGCGGCTTTGGCGACGTGCCCGCCACTTCCGCCGATCGCGCTGGTTATCTCTTTGAGCGTCTCGGGCCGACGCGCGAACAGCATCCCGAGCGCCGCTCCGGTCACGCTGCCGGCGATCGCGCCGACGACCGCTCCGCGTACTGCCCAACTCGTCGCTGTCGGGTCGGAGCCGCCACCCGTTTCCTCGTCGCCTCGCTCGGTGTCGAGGTCCTCGTCTCCCTGGTCCGTCGAATTCTCTTGAAGAGCTTCAGATTCTTTGGCCACCGGTGTTCCCTCCGTTTCCTCTGATTTCCCCTCACGTTCCCGTCAACGCAGGGTTGCGAAACAAAGCGGAACTCGGTCTTTCGCAGCCCGGGAAGCACGAGGCGTGCTTGCCTTTCGCGCTTCGCAGCGGTAAAAGCCGACAACACGAACGGGGGGAGAGGTAGGGCATGAGGGCGAGGATCCTTTGGGCGGCGATGCTTGCGTGCTTGCTGTGCGCCCTGGCGCTCGGCCTGAGCGCGTTCGCCGGCGCGGCCGAGCGTCAAGGGCCCGCGGCAGTCCGCCCCGAGACGAACTGGAGCCTCGTCGCATCGATGCCGCAGCCCTTGCACGGCGCCGCGGGGGCCTCCAACGGCATCTATTCGTACGCAGCCGGAGGCGTCGACGCCGGCGGTGCGACCCTGGACACCTTCTACCGCTACAACCCGGTGAACGAGCGGTGGGACACGTACCCACCCCCGATGCCGGTCGCACTCGAGGGCGCTTCGGCCGTCTATTACCCGACGACGAACAGCATCTACGTCTTCGGCGGCAAGAACGGGGGCACGTTCAGCAACGGCACCTGGGTCTTCGACATCACCGGGAACACGTGGGCCTCCGCCGCGAACATGCCGGCGCCGCGCGCGTTCATGGCGTCCGGCTACAACAGCGCGAACGGGAGGATCTACCTGGTCGGCGGGGAGAGCTCCACCGGCCCGCAGCAGACGACGTGGGAGTACAACCCCGGCGCGAACACGTTCACCACGAACCGCGCGCAGATCCCGCAACCGGTTGCCGGTTCCGCCTCCGGAATCGTCGCCGGCCATCTCTACGTGGCGGGCGGCCACAACGCCTCCGGTGTCCTCGACACGACCTGGGACTACAGCATCGGCACCGACACCTGGACGGCGAGATCCGCCATGCCGACTCCGAGGGACGTCCCCGGAAGCGCCGCGGCGAGCGGCAAGCTCTGGGTCTTCGGAGGCGAGGATTCGTCGAGCCCGACCGCGAGCACCGTCGCCTACGACCCCGTCGCCGATAGCTGGTCGAGCGGGCCGAGCCTGAGCGTGCGCTCGTTCGGGCGTGGCGGGAGCGGCGATCGAGCGAACACCGCTCGTCGCCGCCGGCGGGCGCAACGACTCGACCCCGCTCGCGACGACCGAAGTGCTGGATGCGCGGACCGCCTCCTGCGCCGATCCAACGACCACGTTCAGCGAGAACTTCGACGGCGTGACGCCGCCCGCATTGCCGGCGGGCTGGACCGCGACGAACGCACCAGGGCCCGCCGCCGCTCTGGACGACGTCGAACACGGGAATGCCCTCGCCGCCCTTCGACACTCCTCCGAACGCGGCCTTCGTCGACAACCCCCAGGTCGTGAGCGACAAGCGACTCGACTCGCCGAGCATCCCGATCGCGACGGGCTCCGCCCAGCTCACGTTCCGCAACAACTACTACACGGAGACCACGTTCGACGGCGGAGTGCTGGAGATCAGCATCGGCGGCGAGCCCTTCCAGGACATCCGCGCCGCGGGAGGAAGTCTCGTCGTCGGCACCTACAGCGGCACGCTCCAGACAGGCCTCGACAACCCACTCTCGGGGCGCCTCGCCTGGACCGGCAACTCGAACAACGGCTTCATCACCTCGGTCGTGACCCTGCCGCCCTCCGCCGCCGGACAGAACGTCGTGCTGCGCTGGCGCCTGGGCACCGACAACGCCATCGGGGCGCCAGGCTGGCGCATCGACACGATCAAGATCAGCGAGTGCCTCGGTTCGCCGCCTCCGCCGCCGCACCTCCGCCTCCGCCTCCACCGCCCCCGCCTCCGCCGCCGCCTCCTCCACCTCCACCGCCGCCTCCGCCTCCGCCACCGGAGTGCCCGGTGGGATCGACTCAGGTGACGATCGGAGACTTCTTCTTCGATCCGGATACCTTGGACGATCCCGGTCGGGACGACCGTGTGCTGGGGAAACGCAGGCGTCATACCGCACACGGTCACTTCGGACGTCGGGGGTGAGCTCGATTCCGGCGTGCTCCAGCCCGGCGAGACCTACCTGCACACCTTCGACCTGCCCGGGAGCTATCCGTACCACTGCGCACCGCATCCGTTCATGACCGCGACGGTCAACGTCGACGCCGCCGCCACCGCCGCCGCCACCACCACCTCCGCCACCACCACCGCCTCCACCACCTCCACCGCCGCCACCACCACCTCCGCCTCCACCGCCACCTCCGCCCCCGCCACCGCCACCGCCTCCACCGCCACCGCCACCACCTCCGCCCCCACCGCCACCACCTCCGCCGCCCCCGGTCCGCTGCCGCGTGCCTCGCGTGCTTGGCCTACGGCTCGCAGCTGCCAAGCGGAAGATCCGGGCCAGGCACTGCTCGGTCGGACGAGTCCGCAGGGCGCGGTCCAGGCGCGCGCTGCGCGGCCGCGTGATCAACCAGTCGCCGCGGCCAGGCTCCCTCAGGCGACGCGGCTTCCCGGTCCGGCTCGTAGTCGGCCGCCGCTGAGCACACGGCACAGGGCCGCCCAGCTGCCTGAAGTCGCAGCCCTTGGGACTACAGTCGAGAAGGGGTATCGTCTAAACCCCGGGGGAGAATGGAGCCGCCACGGCGGTCCAACACGCAGCAGGGTTCGTCGCAGACTCGAGGCCGGCTCGCGGCCCGCCGCGCCGATCGCTCCTATTCAGCGTGGGACTTGCCGGATTCGCCGCCGCGATCGGCGCGTACCGGCTGAGCCTGGCCGGCGACTACGGTCGCCTCCCTCACATCCACGCGGCTCTCGTTGCCTGGATCGTCGTCGCTTACGTCGGCTGCGGGCTGATCGCCTGGTCGAGGCGGCCCGAGAGCCTCTTCGGGCCGTTGCTGGTGGCCGCCGGTCTCGTCCCCGCGCTTTCGCGGCTGGCCGAGGCCAACGCCGCGGTGCTCCAGGTGATCGGCGAATCGCTCCTCGTGCTGCCTCCCCTGGTGTTCATACACGTCTTCCTCGCCTATCCGAGCGGACGACTCGTTCGCCGGTTCGATCGCCTCGTCGTCATCACCGGGTACGCGGTCTTCTTGTGTCTCGATCTCGTGAGGCTGCTGTGCGAGGTGACGGGCCGCAGCGGTGACGTCGCTTCGCGGCTCAACGCGCTGCGATCGGAGTCGTCGGCCTCGCGGCTGTCGTGGCCCTCGTCTCGCGCAGGAGGGCGTCGGGCCGTCCGGTCCGGCTCTCGCTCGAGTTCCTCGTTGCCTGTTTCAGCCTTGCGCTGGCGGCGCTGGTCGCTGCGATCATCATGGTGTCGCTCGGAGCGCCTGGAAGGGACGAAGCCCGTTGGGTCGCGTTCGCCCTGGTGGGCATGGCGCCCGGTGCTGCTCCTTGTCGGACATCTCCGGGCCAGGCTTGCGCGCTCTGCGGTCGGGGACCTCTTCGTCGAGCTGCGGCGTGACCCCGGCCCGGCCGAGCTGGAGCAGGCACTCGCCCGCGCTCTGGGAGACCCATCCGCTCACTCTCGTCTACTGGTTGCCGGAGTTCGGCACGCTACGCGGATCCCGAAGGCAGGGCAGTCACGCTGCCCGAGCCGAGTGAGACCCGGGCCGTCACGCACATCGAGCGCGACGGTGAGCGGGTCGCCGCGCTTCTTCACGACCCTTCTCTCCAGGAGGAGCCCGAGCTCCTCGATTCCGTCGCCGCCGCGCTCAGCCTCTCGCTGGAGAACACGCAGCTGCACGTCGAGCTTCGAGCGCGGCTCGAGGAGCTCCGCGGATCGCGCGCGCGGATCCTCGAGTCCGCCCAGAGCGAACGCCAGCGCCTGGAGCGGAACCTCCACGACGGGGCTCAACAGAGACTCGTGGCCCTGTCACTCGACCTCGGCCTGCTCGAGGAGCAGCTCGACGGTGACCGAGACGCCACGGAGCGGATCGACAGGGCGCGAAGAGAGGTCGCCGCGTCTCTCGAAGAGCTGCGCGAGATCGCACGCGGCATTCACCCGGCGGTCGTCACGGGCCACGGCCTGGCAGTGGCGCTCGAGCAGCTCGCGGCGCGCGCTGCGGTTCCGATCCGCCTCACGGTCGGGGTCCAGCGGGCGCCTCCCCGAGGCAGTCGAGGTGGCGTCGTACTACGTCGTCGCGGAAAGCCTCACGAACGTCGGGAAATACGCGCAGGCGACCGCAGCCACCGTGGACGTTGTCGCGGTCGCACGGTGTCCTGGTCGTCGAGGTCAACGACGACGGGATCGGCGGAGCGGACACCGAGCGGGGCTCCGGCCTTCGCGGTCTGGCCGATCGCGTCGAGGCTCTCGGCGGCCGGCTTCGCGTCTGGAGCCCGGTCGGCGGCGGCACGCGTGTGCAGGCGGAGATCCCATGCGCGTAGCGATCGCCGAGGACAGCGTCCTGCTGCGTGAAGGGCTGGCCCGCCTGCTCGAGGAAGCCGATTTCGACGTCGTCGCCCGGTGCGAGGACGCCGACGATCTCCTCGCGAAGGTCCAGCAACTACTCGCCCGACGTGGCCATCGTCGACATCCGGCTGCCGCCGACCCACAACGACGAGGGCCTCCAGGCAGCGCTCGAGATCCGCAAGAGCCATCCCTCGATGGGCGTGCTCGTCCTCTCCCAGTACGTCGAGGTGGGCCTTGCGCTCACCCTGCTCGCCGAATCGGCCGAAGGAGTCGGCTACCTGCTGAAGGACCGGATCGCCGACGTGAAGGAGTTCGTCGCCGCGGTCCGGCGCGTCGCCGAGGGAGGATCCGCACTCGATCCGATCATCGTCTCCACGCTCCTCGCCCGGCAACGAGCGGACGACCCGATCTCGCAGCTGACGCCGAGAGAGCGCGACGTGCTCGAGCTGATGGCCGCGGGGAGCTCCAACCAGGGCATCGCCGACGCGCTGGTGATCACGCTCCGGGCGGTCGAGAAGTACGTCTCCAGCATCTTCGGCAAGCTGGGCCTGCCCTCGACGGGCAGCGAGTCGCGCCGGGTGCTCGCAGTGCTGCTCTACCTCCGCTCCTGAAGACACCAGAAAACCGCCCGTCGAACGGCAAGTCTCCCGTCTTCCCCGGCCGATCCGAGGCTGTGAGGCTGGATTGGCATCCAACGAGGGAGGCCTTGTGAAGACACGGATCATCCAGGACGCGCCCGAGCCCACCCCCGGCCGGGGCCACCGAGCCAGCGGTCGAACATCGCGCTCCGCATGGCGCGGTGGAGCGCCCATCACCGCAAGACGGCCATCTTCGGCTGGCTGGGGCTCGCGGTCGCCCTGTTCGCGGTCAGCATGGTCTCCCCGATGAAGAACATCGTCTTCGAGACCTCCGGGCCCGGCGAGTCGGGTCGGATGGACAAGATCCTGTACGAGGACTTCCGCCAGCCCGGCGGCGAGGCGGTCCTCGTTCAGAGCCGCACGCTGACGGCCACCCAGCCGGAGTTCGCGCGGGCCGTGCAGGCGGTCGTCGCCGGAGTCGCTCCGCTCGACGCAATCGCCAAGGTGGAGTCCCCGTTCGAAGCCGGCAACGAGGGCCAGATCTCGGCCGACAGGCATTCCGCCTTCGTCGGGCTCGAGCTCAGCGGCGATCCGGACAACGCCGCGGACATCATCGATCCCGTCGTCGACCGCGTCGACCAGGTGCAGAAGGCGAATCCCGACTTCTACATCGGGTCGTTCGGCACGAGCACCGGCAAGGAAGTCCAGGCCGGCTTCTTCGACGACCTGAAGCGGGCCGGGCGAATTCTCGGTCCCCTTGACGCTCATCATCCTGGTGGTCGCCTTCGGCGCGCTCGTCGCGGCCGGCATCCCGCTCCTGCTCGCCCTGAGCGCGGTGCTCGCGACGTTGGGCATCGTTGCGCTGATCAGCCAGGCGCTGCCCATGTCCGACACGGTGTCGTCGATCATCCTGCTGATCGGGCTCGCGGTCGGGGTCGACTACACGATGTTCTATTTGAAGCGCGAGCGCGAAGAACGCGCCAGGGGGCGCAGCGCAGAGGAGGCGCTCGAGGTCGCAGCAGCAACCTCCGGACGCTCGGTGCTCATCTCGGGCTGCACCGTCCTCGTCGCGATGGCGGGGATGGTCTTCACGGGCGACGCCGACTACGCGTCGTTCGGCGTGGCGACGATGACCGTCGTCGCAGTCGCGATGCTCGGCTCGCTGACCGTCCTCCCGGCACTGCTCTCGAAGCTCGGAGACAACGTCGACCGGCTGCGGGTGCCGTTCGTGCACCGCCTGCGTCGCGAGGACGGTGAAGGCCGCTTCTGGGGGGCGATCATCGATCGAGTGCTGCGGCACCCGGCTCTGTCCGCCGGCCTCGCCGCGGGCGTGCTCCTTCTCCTAGCGGTGCCCGCATGGCAGCTGCACACGGCGAATCCGAGCATCGACACCTACCCCCAGAACCTCCTGCAGACCTACAACCGCATGAAGACGGCATTCCCCGGCACGGAAGTCGCGGCCAACGTCGTCGTCAAGGCGCCGAACGTCGAGGCGCCCGCGGTCAAGGAGGCGATCGGCCAGCTCCAGTGGCGCGCTCTGTCCACCTACCTCATGTACGAGCCGATCGACATCGACGTGAACGAGGCGAAGACCGTCGCCAACATCTCGATCCCGATGAAGGGAAGCGGCACGGACTCGACGTCGAACAAGGCTCTGGCGGCGCTCCGGGACGAGATCGTCCCTCCGACGGTCGGCAGCCTCCCCGGCGCCGAGGTCGGCGTGACCGGAGAGACCGCCCAGTCCAAGGACTTCAACGACCAGATGAAGACCGTGGCGCCGCTCGTCTTCGCATTCGTCCTGCTGTTCGCCTTCGTGCTGATGCTCGTGACGTTCCGCTCGCTCGTGATCGCCGCCAAGACGATCGTCCTCAACCTGCTCTCGATCGGCGCGGCCTACGGGATCCTCGTCCTCGTCTTCCAGCACGGCTGGGGCAAGCAGCTCCTCGGCTTCGAGTTCACGGGAGGGATCGACCCCTTCCTGCCGATCCTGCTGTTCGTGATCCTCTTCGGGCTGTCGATGGACTACCACGTCTTCGTTCTCAGCCGCGTCAGAGAGGGCTACGAGAGCGGGATGACGACGGACGAGGCAGTCAGGCACGGCATCAAGTCGACTGCAGGCGTCGTGACGAGCGCGGCGATCGTCATGGTCGGGGTGTTCGCCATCTTCGCGACGCTCCAGATGATGATCTTCAAGCAGTTCGGCGTCGGCCTGGCGTCGGCGATCCTGATCGACGCGACGCTGATCCGGGCGATCCTCCTGCCGGCGACCATGAAGCTGCTCGGCGACTGGAACTGGTACCTGCCGAAGTGGCTCGAGTGGCTCCCTCGCCTGGAGCACGAGAAGGCACCGGAAGCGCCGGCCGTGCCGGTGAGCGGCGCCTAGGGCCTCGGTGTCGAGCGTCGCTCATCCCTCGGCCGACTCGCGGAGGGCCGTTGCGACACGGGTCGCGGCGGCCCTGCGCACCGAGGTCGGCCTGGCCCGGCTCGGCCTCGCGGTCGTCTCTCTGCACGTCATCGACGACAACTTCCTGCAGCCGAACCCCGGGACCTCGGCCGGCGACCATCTCGTCAGCGGGCTCGTCCCGCTCGGGCTCCTCGTCCTCGCCGGCCTCGTCTACCCGCGAGTCCGCGCGGGCGCGCGTGCGACGATCGCGCTGCTGGCCGGTTTCTTCGGTGTTCTCGCGGGAACGGAAGCCGTCGTTTACACGAGGAGCGTCGGAGCTTCCGGCGACGACTACACCGGGCTCCTGTCGATCCCGGCCGGCTTCCTCTTGCTCGGTCTCGGCGCCGTCACGCTATGGAGATCGCGGCGGACCGATGACCGTCTCTGGTGGCGCTACACCCGCCGCCTCCTCCTCGTGGCAGGGGTCTTCCTCCTCCTGTCCGCCGCCCTCCTCCCGTTCTCGATCGCGTACATCGTCACGCATGCGGCACGCGCGACGGTTCCGACCGCCGAGCTTGGCGCGCCCTACGAGGACGTGGAGTTCAGGACCGCCGACGGGCTGCTCCTGAAGGGCTGGTACATCCGGTCGCGGAACGGGGCCGCGGTCATCTCGTTCCCGGGCCGCGCCTCCTCCCAGAAACGGGCCAGGCTGCTCGCGCGGCACGGGTACGGCGTCCTGCTGTTCGATCGCCGCGGGGAGGGCGAGAGCGAGGGGGACCCCAACACCTTCGGCTGGCAGGGCGAGCGGGACATCCACGGGGCAGTTGCGTTCCTGCAGCGGCAGAAGGACGTCGATCCCCGGCGGATCGGCGGCATCGGGCTCTCCGTCGGCGGCGAGATGATGATCGAGGCGGCAGCGGAGTCAGATGAGCTCAGGGCGGTCGTCTCCGAAGGCGCGAGCAGCCGGTCCGTACGGGACGAGTTCGCGAACGGAAGCGGATGGCAGGAGCTGGTGGGCAACGGCGTGGCCACCGCAGCAACCTCTCTCTTCACGAACAACCTGCCGCCCCGGACACTCAGGAGCCTGGTGCCCGAGATCAGCGGAGCCGTCTTCTTCGTCTACGGGGAGCACGGCCAGCCGGCCGAGCGACCCGCCAACCGGGCCTTCTATGCAGCTGCGCGCGGCCACAAGGCGATCTGGGAGGTGCCGGGCTCGGGGCACATCGGCGGCACGGAGGCCCAGCCGAAGGAGTACGAACGCCGCGTCACGGAATTCTTCGACCGCTGGTTGCCAGCGAAACCTTGAAGGCGGACGGCCGGGCTGACATCCTCCTGGCGTGATCGCAGTCGCGGCATTCACGTTGCGCTTCGCCCTTGCGATCGTGCTCGCCGTGGCCGCGGTTGCGAAGGCTCGGAGCTTCGGCGCGTTCGTGCGAACGGTCGACGCAATCGTGCCCTGGCAGCGGCCCGCGCGGGCGGCCGCGGCTGCAGTCATCGCCGTCGAGGCGGCGCTGTCGGTGCTGCTGGCGGCAGGTGTCTGGGTGAACGCCGTGTCCTTGGGAACACTGGCTCTCTTCCTCGGCTTCGCCGCGGTCTCGCTGTGGGCGGCGCGACACGAGGTCCATGTCCGCTGCAACTGCTTCGGCCAGAGCGAGCGTGAGCTCGGAAAGGACAGCCTCGTCACCTCGCTCCTGCTCGCGGGAGCAACGGTCGCGTACTGGACCCTTCTTCGACAGACGGACGAGTCGCTCACGCTCGGCGAGCTGCCTCTCGCCGTGGTGCTCGGGGCCTTCGTGGTGCTCGGTGCCCGGTGGGCCTTCAGCGCGGGAGAGCTGGTCGGAATCGTCCGTCAACGGAAGGTGCTCGAAAGCGATCTCGCGAAAGCGACTGGAGGAGTCGCTCGATGACGGCACTGATCGTGGCCGGCCTCGTGGTCCTGGCTGCGCTCGTGATCTTCCAGGGGCTCGTCCTGCTCGAAGTCGTTCGGCAGCTGTCGCAGATAAGGCGCGAGCTGGATTTCGACGATCGACCGGTTCCGGTCAGCGTGGGCAGGCTCGCGGGCAAGCCACTGCCCGAACCGGCGCGAGCGATCTGGTCCGG
Organism: uncultured Actinomycetes bacterium; assembly: GCA_963790695.1. Taxonomy (GTDB): domain Bacteria; phylum Actinomycetota; class Thermoleophilia; order Gaiellales; family Gaiellaceae; genus VAXT01. The sequence goes on from CAWBPX010000009.1 coordinate 13,121, forward strand.
GAACGGCTCCTCTGGCGACGGCGTTCTCGTCCTGCTCAGCACGGACTGTGCGACGTGCAGGCTCGTTGCGGCAGGGCTCCCGGATCTCTTGACGGAGTTCGAGCGGCAGAAGGTGGTCGTGGTTCTCCAGGCGCGCCATCACGACGAGGTGACGGAGATGCTTTCCGAAGCAGGCCTGGCCCGAGACTCGGTCGTGGTCGACCTCGAGGGGGACTTCGGGACCGCGTTCGGGATCGCGATGCGCCCCGCCGCCGTCGTCGTTCGCGACGGAATCGTCAGCGAGGGGGCGGTCGTCCGCAATCCGCGCCAGCTCCACCAGCTCCTCGAAACACTGGGGTCGTCGCCGCGAGAGGAGGTGCCCGGCAACTCCGCCGTTTCTACTCCGACCTAGTGGAGGTATCAGGTGTCGCTCTACGAGCGGTTCGAAAAACTCAGCGAAGTCGACAACCCGGTGACGACGCGACGTCGATTGCTGGGGCGAGCAGCGAAGGCTTGCCTCGGAGTGGCGATCGTCGCGACCGGGCTCGCGAAGGCAGGGACGGCGCAGGCCGGTGCCGGCTGCTGCGTCCTCGCCTACCAGACGCAATGCCCGAACTGCACCGGTCGAGGATACGACTGTGGCAGCGGCTGCACGCGGTGGGCGTGGTACTGCGTCGATCCAGCACATCACTACTGGTTGTGCGGCGAGTGCTACGCCGGCAGCGGGTGCGCCGGCTGCTCCTGTGGCGCACGCGTAATCGTGACGAATAGCCACGACTTGACGACGACAGATGGCGTCCCGACAACCGGGTGGTCCGAAGCAGCCGTGATGCTAGGTGCCGCATTTGCGATCGCGTTCCTGGCGGCTCTTCCTCAGCTCTGCAGCCCCTGAGGGGCCTCGATGGTGGGAGTCATCGGTCCCCGCGTGCGTGGGACGCGTCAGGTACGAGGTTCGGTCGGGACGGTCACGGTCTTCGCGCTCAGCGCCATGGTCGGCGCAGCGATCACGGGATCGGCGATCGGGCTGCTCGGAGGCGCTGCCCAGGCGCTCGCGGGCGAGCGGACGCTGGCAGTCGCGGTCGGCGCGGCGGGCTGCCTGTTGCTGCTGGCCGACCTCCGCATGAGAACGCCGACCCTTAAGCGGCAGACGTGCTCGACGTGGTACCGAGAGCGCGGCGCGGGGACCGCTTGGACGCTCTGGGGATTCGACCTGGGCCTCGGGTTCTCGACGATCCGGCTCAGCTCGCTCTACTGGCTCATGGTGTTGTTCGTCGCGGCGTTCGTGCCGCCGGTGTTCGCTCCGCTCGTCCTCGCGTTCTACGGGCTCGGTCTCGGCGTCGCGCTTGCGGGCGCAGTCGTCGCGCAGAAGCGGAGCGCGTCGTCCGCGATGTCGCCCGGATTGGGCCTCCTCCACGCCGCGGCGCGTGTTCGGCTCGCCGCGGTCGCGGTTCTGGGGTTGCTCACGGTCACGATCGTCCTGACCCTCGGCATGCCGTGGTCGTAGGAAGCATCGGGCCGACCTCCTCCGAAGAGCCGGTCTGTGTCGTGACCAGGATCACCTTCGCCAGCTGGCGGTCGATTCCCGGCGCGGTGCTCCGCTTCCGCAGGCTCCGTCGTCTCGGTCGCAGGACGGTCCCGGGCCTCGTCGACGCGCATCTGCAGCATTCGCGGCAACGCGACGCTGCTGTTCGTCTCCCTCTGGCGGGATGAGCTCGCTGTGGTGCAATTCACGACGCTCGAGGCCCATGTGGACGCGGTCCGGTGGACGATCCGCAAGCAGGGGAGGGTCTGGTCCGGCGTCTTCCGGCTCGCGGGGACGTCGTCGATGAGCGCGCCGTGGCTCGGGACGATCCGCCACTGGCAGCCGATCGCAGCCCCGACCGTGGAGCCCGTGGCCGCCGACGAGTCGTGAGCTGTCCGGCGACGCCTTACTCCGAAGAGCGCCCTCCGGATCCGAACACCGCATCGTTCTCGCGCTGGTGGTACCACGGCGATCGAATCTGGTTCGCTCTCGCCCCGCCCTACGAAGGCCGCTGGTACGCCGGCGAGCCCGCCCTGAAAGTGCTGTGGTATTCCGAGGTCGCCGGCGAGCTCCGGGTCACCGGAAGGCGGTTGGACGCCGAGGGCGCGGTCCTCTCCGCTGACGTTCCGTCCGGCTACGAGCACGTCGGATACCAGCCGAGCTCGATACTCGTCCCCGAACCGGGATGCTGGGAGATCACCGGCTCCGTCGGCGAGCAGACGCTTCGGGTCGTGGCGGACGTGCTCTCGCCCGACCTTCATCCGCTCAGAATGGGTCCTCCGGGCCCGCCTCCCGGCCGCTGAAACTCACCAAATCCCTACCGTTTCTACGCCAGATTGATGCTCTCCCGGGACGGCCCCTGACCTAAGGTCAAGAGGTTCACTCGCAAGGAGGGGGAGGATGAGAACACGCTTCAAAGTGGGCGGCGCGATCGCCCTCGTCGTCGCGCTCGCGATTACCGCGGCCGCGTCCGGCGCCGGGGCACGACGCTCAGCCGGCCACAACAGGCACCACCACGGGTGCGACCTGGGCTCGAACGGTCACGGCCGCATCAGGCACCTCGTCTATATCCAGTTCGACAACACGCACCTGCTGCGTGACCGGACGAACTTCGCGTCCGACCTCGAGCTGATGCCGCATCTGAAGAACTTCCTCAGCGACAACGGCACGCTGAGCGACAACGAGCACACGATCCTGATCTCGCACACCGCGGGCGGGATCCTGAGCGCGCTGACCGGGCTCTATCCCGACCGGATGGGGCAGGCCGTCACGAACTCGTACGGGTTCTTCCGCCCCAACGGCAGCGTCGGCTTCTCGTCGTCGTTCAAGTACTGGACGGACATCACGGACGGCGGCAACCCCGCCACCGACCCGCCGACTCCGCCCGGCGACACGAACTACAACATGGTCAACGGCGACTCGGGCCAGCCGAAGAACACGCCCGCCCCATGGGTACCGTGGACACGCGCCGGCTGCGACGTCGGAAACGTCTCGACCGCGAATGCGGTGCTCGAGAACAACAACGCCATCGTGTTCGCGGCCGGCCCGACCGTGACGGCGGCGGCAGCGTCGGCCGGTGACACGAACGTGAAGGTGGCGAGCGTCAACGGCTTCACGGTCGGCATGCACGTCACGATCGACACCGGCGCGCTCGCCGAGTCGAAGATCATCGAGTCCGTCGGCACTCCGGGCCCGAACGGCACGGGCATCACACTCACGACCGCGCTCGCGAACGGCCACGCGAACGGCGTCCCGTTCTACGGGCCGACGGCGACCGACCCGACCGGCGACATGACCAAGGTCTTCGGCGAAGGCTCGCCGGAGTGGAACGAGGGCCGTGACTCGCAGATCGCCCCGTTCGCGACGGCAGCACGCGCGAAGGCGCTGACCGACTTCGTCGGCATCGCGATCCACTGCGCGGCAGACGGAGGCATTTGCCGCCACGACGCCAACGCCAAGCCGGACCGCCTCCCGGACGAGCCGGGCGGCTACACCGGTTTCGAGGGGCTCTTCGGCGCCAAGTACGTCAACCCGGCGATCAACGACGGCGCAGCCGCTGTCGAGGACACGAACGGTGACCCGATCGTCGACCCGTTCGGCCAGCCCGGCTTCCCCGGCTTCGACGGAGTCCCCGCGAAGGTGTCGCTCGGGTACGTCGCGCAGATGCAGGAGGCCGGCGTGCCGATCACGTTCGGCTACATCTCGGACGCGCACGACAACCACCAGAACGCGTTCCCGGCTCCGCCGGACCCGAACGGCGTGTTCCCGCGCGCTTCGGGCCCCGGCGAGTCGGACTACGTCCAGACGCTGCACGAGTACGACCAGGCGTTCGCGACGTTCTTCAACCGGCTCCGCCACGACGGGATCACGAGGCAGAACACGCTGTTCGTCTTCACCGCCGACGAGAACGACCACTTCGCCGGCGGCAACTCGACCGACGGCACATGGAGCCACACGTTCTGCAACGTGGACGCGGGCCAGCAGTGCCCCGCGAATCAGATCGGCGAGGTCAACGCGAACCTGCTCGCGCTGATCCCGAGCGGGCAGCCGAACTTCTCGATGCACAACGATTCGGCTCCGACGGTCTACGTGAACGGCGATCCACCGCGCACGGACGCGGCGCTCCGCAAGCTCGAGCGTGACGTGGCCGCAGCCAGGGCGACCGATCCGTACATGTCGAGCTCGCCGCAGCCGATCACGCTCTACCTCGCGGACAAGGTGGGCGAGAAGACGCTCCACATGGTGACCGCGGATCCACAGCGGACGCCGTCGTTCACGCTCTTCGCCAACCCGGACTACTTCCTCACCGCGGGAAAGACCTCGACCGGGGCGCCGTCCAGGTTCAACTGCCCGAACTCGGCGAACCAGGCGTTCGTCTGCATCGACTACCACTTCGCGTGGAGCCACGGCGACGCCACCGAGGACATCGGACGCACCTGGCTCGGGATGGCCGGGCCCGGAGTGGAAAACCTCGGGATGACGAGCGACGTCTGGTCGGATCACACGGACATCCAGCCGACGATTCTCTCGCTCGTCGGGCTCCAGGACAGCTACGAGACGGACGGCCGCGTGCTGACCGAGTTCCTCGAGAACCACGGACACGGGCATGGGCACGATCCGGACCTGACCGAGCTCGCGTCGATCTACAAGCAGATCAACGCGCCGTTCGGGCAGCTCTCCTTCGATGTGCTCCACGCATCGACGATGGCCCTGTCCAGCGGGAGCGCGACCGACGACAGCACGTACACGGCGATCTCCGACCGGATCGCGGCGCTGACCGCCGACCGCGACGCGCTCGCCGGCGAGATGCGTCACATGCTGAACGAGGCCGCGTTCGGCGGCGTCCAGCCCGATCAGGACGACGTGGACGCGCTCACGTTCGAAGGCAAGACGCTGCTGATGAGGGCGCACCAGCTCGGAGTGGCGGGCTCTCCCTAGGCGACCCAAGCCCGTTTCGACCTCGGCCCCGGCCTCGTGCCGGGGCCGAGGCGATCTACGAGGGTTACCGGCCTCGCGGCTCTGCAGGCGCTTCTCGCGGCTAGGCCGCGACCCCGGCGAACCCGGGGATGATCTGCTCGCCGTAGGTCTCGAGCGTCTGCTCCTGGCCCTCGGTCATCAGGTAGACGTCGAACTGGTCGACGCCGATCGACTCGAGCTCCTTCAGCTTCTCGGTCGCCTGCTCGGGGGTGCCGAGCACGCAGAAGCGGTCGCAGATCTCGTCGGTCACGAACTCGCCGTGCTTGGCGCCGACGCGGCTGTGGTCCTTGTAGTCGTAGAACTCGCGGGCCTTGACGTAGTCGGTCAGCGCCTCCGGGATCTCGGAGTCGTAGCCGTAGCGCTCTACGAGGTCCATGACGTGGTTCGAGACCATGGCCGGGAACCAGCGAACCTGGTCGCGTGCGTCGGCGATGTCGTCCGAGATGTGGCTCGGCGCGCAGACGATGCACTGGAGCGCGTCGGGGTCGCGGCCCTCCTCCTTCGCGGCCGTCCTGGCCGTCTCCATGATCCACTGGATGATCTGCGGGTCGGCGAGCTGGATGATCACGCCGTCGCCCACGCGGCCCGCGACGGCCAGCGCCTTGGGCCCGTAGCCGGCGACGTGCATCGGGATCTCGGGGCGGCCCTTGGCCCACTCGAGCGTCAGCTCCTTCTCGTTCCACTCCACCTGCCGGCCGTTCATCAGGTCCTTCATCATCCGCAGGCGCCGCTCGAACTCGGCGACCCGGACCGGCTTCAGGCCCACGACGCGCCGCGACGAGTCGCCGCGGCCGATCCCCATCACCATCCGGCCGCCGGACAGGTCCTGCATGGTCGCGTACCAGCTGGCCGTGATCGTCGGGTCGCGGATGCCCGGGTTCGTGACGCAGTGGCCGAGCTTGATCGTCTCGGTCTTGTCGGCGACGAGCGGGAGCAGCGCGTACGACTCCTGCCAGAGGATGTGCGAGTCGTACGTCCAGGCGTACTCGAAGCCGTTCCGCTCGGCGAGCTGGATCAGCTCGAGCATCCGCGAGAAGGGCGGGTCGGGCATCACCGTCATGCCGAACGTGAGGCTCATCGCGACCCGATCCATTCAATCGCTCGGTCGGCCAGGCGGTCAAGTGCCTGCACCGACAGCTCGAGGTGCTCTTCCTTCGTGTCCTCGAGCTTCGTGTGCGAGAGGCCGCGCAGGCTCTGGACGAAGAGCATGACCGTGGGGATTCCCGCGCGCGAGACCTCGGCCGCGTCGTGGAGCGGCCCGCTCGGCAGGCGGTGCGACGTGCCGGCGACCTCGCGGATCGACTCGTCGGCGAGCTCGATCAGCTCGTCGTCGAACAGGATCGGCTCGATGTTCCAGATCCGCTCCCACTCGACCTCGACGTTGCGCTGCTCGGCGAACTTCGCAGCTGCCGTCTTCGCGGATTCCAGCATCGACGCGAGCCTGTCCGCCTCGAGGTTGCGTTGGTCGAGGAGGCACTCCGCGGTCTCGACGACCGAGGTGACGATCCCGGGCTTCGTGACGACGCTGCCCATCGTGCAGACGCCTCCGCCCTGCTCGGCGATGTCGTAGAGCTCGAGCGCAAGGAGGCCGGCCGCCGCGAGCGCGTCGCGGCGCTGGCCCATCGGAGTCGAGCCGGCGTGCGCGGCCTGGCCGCGGAACGTGACGAGGTGGCGCTCGACGCCGAAGGTGCCGAGCACGACCCCGAGTGGGAGATCCATGCTCTCGAGGACGGGCCCCTGCTCGATGTGCAGCTCGAGGTAGGCGGCGGCGTTCTCGAGCTGGCGGCGCGCGTCGGTGGCCCGGTCGAGGTCGACGCCGTGCGCGCCGATCGCGTCCGGCAGCGACGTCCCCTCCGCGTCCTTCCGCTCTCGGAGCTCGTCCTGGTCGGCCATCGACCCGGCGGCCGCGCTCGAGCCGAAGAGCGAACGGCCGAAGCGCGCACCTTCCTCGTCGGCCCAGCTGACCAGCCGCACGGTGACGGGCGGCCGGCCCGCCTCCGCGATCCGCCGCAGCACCTCCGAGCCCGCGACGACGTTCAGCGCGCCGTCGAGCCAGCCCCCGTTGGGCACGGAGTCGAGGTGGCCGCCGATGATCAGCGTCCGCTCCGAGTCGCCCGGCACCGTCCACCACTGGTTCCGCGCCTCGTCGAACTCCATCTCGATCCCGTCGAGCTTCCCGGCCATCCAGTCCTGGGCCTTCACCCACGTGTCCGTCCAGGCGACGCGCTGCGCGCCGTTCTCGTCGCCGGTCAGCTCCTGCAGCTCGCGGAGCTCCGCCACGGTTCGGCTCGGGTCGAGCATGGCGGTAGCTTCTCACCGTGGTTGTCGCGACGAAAGGCGGAGCGGTCCTCAGGCACGCGGGCGAAGACGATCTCGCCGCTGTCGACGCGCTGACGGTCGAGAGCTACCGGCCGATCTTCGAGAGCTATCTCGCGATGGTCGGCGAGGACTGCTACGAGGCTGTCCGCCTCGAGCCCGAGCTCAGCTGGGAAGAGCGCAAGATCCAACAGAACCGGCGGCTCTACGACGAGCACCCGGACCGCCTGTGGGTGCTCGACGAGGAGGGCGACGTCTTCGGGTTCGTCAGCTTCTGGCTCTTCCCCGAGAAGTCGTACGGGCACATCGACAACAACGGCCTGCGCGCCGACCGCGTCGGACAGGGCTGGGCGACGTTCATGTACCGCCACGTCCTCGACCGCTTCCGCCAGGAGGGCCTGCGCTTCGCGCACGTCGACACCGGCCTGGACGACGCGCATATCCCCGCGAGGCGCGCCTACGAGGCAACCGGCTTCGACCGCCAGGTGCCCACGGTCGATTACTGGCAGGACTTGTCTCTGCGGAACCCTGGGTCTACGCTCGCCTAGATGTCCGTGTTGATCAAGGGCGGACGGGTCGTGACCGCCGCCGACGACTACGTGGGCGACGTCTACGCCGAGGGCGAGCGCATCACGCTGATCGGCGAGTCGCTCGACGTCCAGGCGGACAAGGTGATCGACGCGACCGGCAAGTACGTCCTCCCGGGCGCGGTCGACCCGCACACGCATCTGGACATGCCTTTCGGGGGCACGGTCACGATCGACGACGTCGAGTCCGGCCAGACCTCGGCCGCGTTCGGCGGGACGACCTGCCACGTCGACTTCATCATCCAGCCGCCGGGCTCGACCTTCGCGGCCGCGGTCGAGGAGTGGCGCGCGAAGGCGAACGGCAAGCAGGTGATCGACATGGGCTACCACATGGCGGTCACCGATCTGAAGGAGGGCGGCACGCTCGAGGAGCTCGCGACGCTGCCCGACGAGGGGATCACCTCGTACAAGCTCTTCATGGCCTACAAGGGCGCGCTCATGGTCGACGACGAGACGCTCTTCCGGACGATGGAGGTCGCGGCCGAGACCGGGCGCGCTCGTGATGGTGCACGCGGAGAACGGCGACGCGATCGACGTCCTCGTCAAGGAGGCGCTGGCCGCGGGCCACACGGAGCCGAAGTACCACGCGCTGACGCGGCCGCCCGAGACCGAGGGCGAGGCGACGAACCGCGCGATCCAGCTTTCCCGCGTGGCCGGCTCACCGCTGTACGTCGTCCACGTCTCCTGCGCCGAGGCGGTCGAGCCGATCGCGATCGCGCGCGAGAAGGGCTGGAACGTCCACGGCGAGACCTGCACGCAGTACTTCTTCGTCGACTACACGTTCCTCGAGCGGCCCGACTTCGAGGGCGCGAAGTACGTCTACACGCCGCCTCCGCGGGACAAGGCGAACCAGGACGTGCTCTGGAACGCCGTGCGCACGGACGTCCTCTCGGTCGTCTCCACCGACCACTGCGCGTTCCTCTGGGACGGGCAGAAGACGATGGGCAGAGACGACTTCTCGAAGATCCCGAACGGCGGGCCCGGGCTCGAGAACCGGCTGCAGATGATCCACGAGTTCGGCGTCCGCGCCGGCCGGATCTCGCTCAACCGCATGGTCGAGCTGCTGTCGACGAACCCGGCGAAGCTCTTCGGGCTCTACCCGCGCAAGGGGACGATCGCGGTCGGCTCCGACGCGGACATCGTCGTCTTCGACCCCGAGAAGACGGTCACGATCTCGGCCGCGACGCACCACTCCAAGTCGGACTACAACCTGTTCGAGGGCACCGAGGTGACCGGGTCGCCCGAGGTCGTGCTGCTCCGCGGCAACGTCCTGGTCGAGGACGGCGAGCTCGTCGCGTCACCGGGCATCGGCCAGTTCGTGCCGCGCGCGAAGTTCGGCGAAGAGCTGAAGCCCGAAACCGCTGTCGCAAGGTAGGAAGCCTCGCGCTCCTTGGGCTCGGCGGCGAGCTGCTTGTCGCGCTCTACTCTTCGATCGAGTAGCTCCCTGAACTCTCGGGAGCGTTGATCAAGCTCTCGTTCGCGCGTTTCGTACTCAGCGCGCTCCTCAGGCGTCATCTTCCGGCGTTTCCCCATCGCCTTCCTCCTCGAGTAGTCGGCGGATCCGCCTCGTTTCCTCGCGAATGTCGTGAATCGCAAGCAGCGTAGCGGTCAGCTCTTCGCGCGAAATCGAGCTCGTCGTCGACGCGTTCCAGGGTGCCCGAGAACGGCCGACCGTCGCAAGATGTCCAGTTCGGACGTCTACCGAGCGACGGTCGCCCTCAGTCTCGAGCAGTGAGCTCAGGTAGTCCTCCAGATGGTCGAAACTGCTCTGCTGGCCGCCGTGCTCGCCCGTCATGTGGGCACGGCCGGCCTGGTCGCGGAACACCATGGTCATCGTCAGCGTCGTCACGCCGTCCTTCTCGCGCAGCTCCACGGTTTCAACGGCCTCCGCGTCCGGCCACCCTTCGAACAGCCACGTCGCGACCGTCCGGGTCGGCGGCTCGACCTCCAAGTAGGTTCCCCGAAACGAGCACTCCGTTCCGTCTTTGGTGACGAAGACGACGTGGTAGCTCCCCCCGACGCGCAGGTCGATCACGCACTCGGTCACCACATCGTCAAACGGAGCGAACCAGTTCCGCACGTGCTCCGGCTTCGTGAACACGTCGAAGACGAGCTCGAGCGGAGCGTCGAACTCTCGAGTGGTGACGATCTCGAGCTCGCTGGGAAACTCGACGACTGCGGATCCATGCCGATCAGGTGTCATTGCGGTCTCCTTCTTGTAGCTCCTTGAGGTAGTCGTCCATCCGATCGAGCCGCTCGTTCCAGGCCTGCTCGTACTTGGCCATCCAGTCGCGAAGCGGCATGAGGTGCGCGGGCTCCAGGCGGTACAGCCGGCGACGCCCCTCGGCCCGGCAGCTGACGAGCCCGACCTCGCTGAGCACCCGTAGGTGCTTCGAGACCTGAGGCTGGGACAGAGAAAGGTCGTCGACGATCGTCCCGACCGCCTTCTCGCCCGCAATCAGCGTGTCCAGGATGTCGCGGCGCCGCGTCTCGGCGACTGCGTTGAAGACGTCCGACGTCGTGGACGAGCGGGCCATGTTCCCAAATATATGCCCATATCGGAATATGTCAAGCCTGAATTGCTCGGCGTCGTCAGAACGAGCGGGCGACGAAGCCGGATGGGACAAACGGCCCCTCGGCCACAGGACTAGCGCGTCTGCGGGAAGCCGAGGTCGACCTGGCTCGTGGCCGGGTCGGGCCAGCGCGAGGTGACGACCTTGCCGCGCGTGTAGAAGTTGATCCCCTCCGGCCCGTAGACGTGCGCGTCGCCGAAGAGCGACGACTTCCAGCCGCCGAACGAGTAGTACGCGACCGGCACCGGGATCGGGACGTTGATCCCGACCATTCCCGCTTCGACCTCGAACTGGAACTGCCTGGCCGCGCCGCCGTCGCGCGTGAAGATGGCGACGCCGTTCCCGTACGGGTTCTCGTTGACCATGCGCACCGCGTCGTCGTAGGTCTCCGCGCGGACGACCGAGAGCACCGGCCCGAAGATCTCGTCCTTGTAGGCGTCCATCTCGGGCGTCACGTTGTCCAGCAGGGACACGCCCAGGAAGAAGCCGTCGCCGTCGGGGCTCGTCTCGCGCCCGTCGGCGACCACCGTCGCGCCCTGCTCGCGGCCCGAGTCGATGTACGCGGCGACCTTGTCGCGGTGCTCGCGCGTGATCAGCGGGCCCATCTCCGAGTCCGGCTCGGTTCCGGGGCCGACCTTCACGTTCGGCAGGCGCTCCTTGATCGCGTCGACGAGCTGGTCGGCCGCGTCGCCCACGGCGACCACGGCGGAGATCGCCATGCAGCGCTCGCCCGCCGAGCCGTAGCCCGCACTGACCGCGGCGTCGGCGGCCATGCCGATGTCCGCGTCCGGCAGGACGATCATGTGGTTCTTCGCCCCGCCGAGCGCCTGGACGCGCTTCCCGGCCGCGGAGCCGGTCGTGTAGATGTACTTCGCGATCGGCGTCGAGCCGACGAAGCTGACCGCGTCGATGTCCGGGTGCTCGAGGATCGCGTCGACCGCCTCCTTGTCGCCGTGCACGACGTTGAAGACGCCGTCGGGGAGGCCCGCCTCCTTGAGCAGCTCCGCGACGTAGATCGACGCGGACGGGTCCTTCTCGGACGGCTTGAGGACGAACGTGTTCCCGCACGCGAGCGCCGGCGCCCACATCCACATGGGCACCATCGCGGGGAAGTTGAAGGGCGTGATCCCCGCGGCGACTCCGAGCGGCTGGCGGATCGAGTAGACGTCGATCCCGCTCGAGGCCTGCTCGGAGAAGTGCCCGCGCAGGAGCGTCGGGATCCCGCACGCGTGCTCGATCACCTCGAGCCCGCGCTGCACCTCGCCCTTCGCGTCGGAGAGCACCTTTCCGTGCTCGTCGGTGAGGATCCGGGCGATGTCGTCGAGCCGGTCGTGGACGAGCTCGCGGATCCGGAACAGGAGCTCCTGGCGGCGCGACAGCGAGAGCTCGCGCCAGGCGGGGAAGGCCTCCCTCGCGGCGGCGACCGCACGCCCGACCTCCTCGCGCGAGGCGAAGTCGACCTCGCCGGTCTGCACACCGAGCGCCGGGTTGTAGACCGGCCCGCTCCGGCCCGACTCGCCGGCGACCGAGCGACCGCCGATCCAGTGGCTGATCCGGCGCACTTCCGTCGTCGGACCTGTCCGGAGCCTGTGCGACCTCTGTCACGAGGCTCAGCCTAGCGCGGCTAGGGTTGCTGCATGGCGCTCCGCGCGGCTGCGATCTGCGCTCTCCTGATGGTCGTGTCCGCAGGTTGCGGCACAGGCGGCGGCGACAAGAGCTCGAACAGCGGCGACCAGGGCGTTTGCGCCCAGCTCGGCGACGTCGCGGCGCCGCGCGAAACGAAGGCGCCGTGGTCGGCGCCGGACAACCCGATGGAGCTCACCTGCGCGGCGGGCCTCGTCCCCGAGAAGGCCGAGTTCCTCCAGTACCACGTCCACGCGCACCTGGACGTGTTCGTCGAACGGCAGGCCCGTCCTCGTCCCGGCCGGAATCGGGATCGATACCGAAAATCCCGCGGTGCAGGCCGACACCGGCGCGAACGGCCAGGTAATCGGCGCGGGCCTCACCCAGGAGTGCAGCCAGCCCTGCATCTCGCCGCTGCACACGCACGATCTCTCCGGTCTCCTGCACACGGAGACGGAGAAACCGGCGCCGAACAAGCTCGGTCAGTTCTTCACCGAGTGGGCCGTCCGGCTCACTCCGGACTGCATCGGCGCGTACTGCAAGCCGAAGACCCCGATCAAGATCTACGTCGACGGCAAGGTCGAGACCGGCGACCCGAACGAGATCGAGCTCGCCAACCTGCGCGAGATCGCCATCGTCATCGGCACGGCGCCTGCGAAGATCCCCATGGAGTTCCCGCGCTAATGGCGACCACCGAGACCAGCCGAGTCAAAGCGGACGACGCGAAGTACGTCCTCCACTCGTGGTCGGTGCGCTCGGCGATCGACCCGATTCCGATCGCGGGCGCCGAGGGCCGCTACTTCTGGGACTTCGACGGCAACCGCTACCTCGACTTCGCGTCGCAGCTCGTCAACGTCTCGCTCGGGCACCAGCACCCGAAGGTGATCGCCGCGATCAAGGAGCAGGCGGACCGGCTGACGACGATCGGGCCGATGATGGCGAACGAGCAGCGCTCCGAGCTGGCGCGCCTCCTCGCCGAGGTCACGCCGGGCGACCTGACGATGTCGTTCTTCACGAACGGCGGCGCGGAGGCGAACGAGAACGCGATCAAGCTCGCCCGCTGGTACACCGGCCGGCAGAAGATCGTCGCGCGCTACCGCTCGTACCACGGCGCGACCGCCGGGGCCGTGTCCGCGACCGGCGATCCGCGCCGCTGGCCCGCCGAGCCGGGCGTTCCCGGCTTCGTCCGCCTCCTCGACCCGTACACGTACCGCTGCCCGGCGGGGCATCCGGATCCGTGCCCGGTCTGCACGGGCGCGCCGCACCTCGAGGAGATCCTCATGTACGAAGGCCCGGAGAACGTGGCCGCCGTGATCATGGAGACGATCACCGGCACGAACGGCGTCATCCCGCCGCCGCCCGGCTACCTGCAGTCGGTGCGCGAGGTGTGCGACCGGCACGGGATCCTGCTCATCCTCGACGAGGTGATGGCCGGCTTCGGGCGGACGGGCAAGTGGTTCGCCTGCGAGAACTGGGACGTCGTCCCGGACATCATCACGCTGGCCAAGGGGATCAACTCCGGCTACGTGCCGCTCGGCGCGATGACGATCTCGGAGAAGATCGCCGACTGGGTGCGCGACAAGTACTTCGCGGGCGGCCTCACGTACTCGGGGCATCCGCTCGCGTGCGCCGCGGGTGTCGCGTCGATCGAGGCGTTCCGCGAGGAGGGCATCGTCGAGAACGCGGCCGAGATGGGCGAGGTCCTGGGCGACGGGCTGGCCGCGCTCGCCGACAAGCACGAGTCGATCGGCGAGGTGCGCGGGCTGGGCCTGTTCTACGGCGTCGAGCTCGTCAAGGACCGTGAGACGCGCGAGCCGCTCGTGCCCTTCAACGCCTCGGGCGAAGCGTTCGCGCCGATGGCGAAGATCGGGAAGGCCGCGCTGCAGAACGGCCTCTATCTGATGACCCACTGGAACGTGATCATCGTCGCGCCGCCGCTGACGATCACGCGCGACGAGCTCGACGAAGGCCTCGAGAAGCTCGACGAAGCCCTCGCCTCGACTAGACTTCTTAGAGGGACAGTCCCTCGTTACAGGAGGCGCGATGTTTGACGCGGGGCCTCTCCGGAAATGAACTGCTGGCACCCCGAGAGGAGGTGGGACATGTACATCGGAATCGGAACAGTCCTGCTGATCATTCTGATCGTCCTGCTCGTGCTCTACGTGTTTTAAGGACGATCGCCAGCTGAAAACGAATAGGGCCAGGCACCCTCGTGGGGTCTGGCCCTTTCGCTTGCACTAACCCGGACGGCCCGCGCGGCGTCGGAAGTGAGTAATGAGGCTCGGCCCCGGCCTACTCGTTCTCGCCCTCGGCATCGCGCTGGCGGGCTGCGGCGGCGGCAAGAGCGACGAGCTGAGCAAGGCAACCTCGGAAGGCCCGATCGGCAAGGGCTCCTCGGGCGTCTGGCTCTTCCGCCCAGCAGGCAAGCCGAAGAACGTCGTCGTCTACTTCCACGGCCAGGGCGGCCCGAAGGAGGCGACGCCCGAGAACCACCTGCCGTGGATCAACCACCTCGTCAAGCGCGGCAGCATCGTCGTCTACCCGCGCTACGAGATGGCGTACGAGGCCGACCCGATGAAGTACATCGTCGACGGCGTCAAGGCAGCCGAGAAGAAGGTCGACGTCAAGGGCCTCCCGGTGCTCGCGATCGGCTACTCGCGCGGCGGGGCGATCGCGGTCGAGTACGCGGCGGCCGCCCAGCGAAACGGCGTGCCCCCTCCGGACTGGATCATGAGCGTCTTCCCGGCGCCGTACGGGAACCAGAAGCAGCTGATCGACCTCGGACAGGTCCCGCACTTCACACAGCTCGTGATCCTCGTCGGCGACCACGACGAGATCGTCGGCAACGCAGGCGCCGTGCTCCTGGGCCGTCGACTCCAGCGCGGCGGCTTCCCGGGCGAGAACATCCAGGTCGAGCAGATCATGTCGCACGGCTCCTTCAACGCGAACCACTTCGCCCCGATGGACACGTCCAAGGCGGCCCAGGCTGCGTTCTGGGCGCCCGCCGACCGGATCCTCGACGAGATCGACGCCCAGTAGCTACGCGGGGGCGGGCGCGCCGGCCAGCTCGCGGTGGAGCTTGACGAAGAGCGCCTCGAGCGCGAGCCCGGCCTGGAGCTGGAGCTCCTCGAAGAGGCGCCACGTCTCGCGGACCGCCTCGGCCGCGGCCTCGGCACCGGCCAGCCGCTCGACCGTTGCGTCCTCGCGCAGCTCGTCGAGGCGGTCGACGTGCGCCGCGGCCGTCTCGGCTCCCGCGGCCACGACGACGAGGTCGCGGTACCACGCCTCGAGCTCCTCGAGGCAGAGGAGCACCTCGTCGCGCTCGGCCCCGCGCATCGCGCGCCTGGTGCGCTGCTCCTTCTCGCGGCCGGTCAGGTCGAGCTCCTCGTTCTCGGCCTGGGCGCGCTCCTTCGCCTCCGCCGCGCGCTCGGCGGCGATGCCCATGAGCACGTCCGCCGCGTCATGCGGCTCGAAGCCCGGATCGCGATAGACCGACCGCGCGACCTCGAGCACGGCCTCGCGCCGCCTAGCCGCCTGCGGGTCGAGCAGGCGCTCGACACGGTCGAGTCGACCGCGGGCCACGCGTGCGAGCGCAGTCGCCTGGTTGTCGGACAGCTCAGGAGAGCGCGCCACGATCTCCTCCCGAACCGTCGCGTCGGACAGCCGCCGGAACGAGACGAGCTGGCAGCGGGACAGGATCGTGTCCGGGAGCGGCCCGAGATCGTCCGCGACGAGCACCGCCACCGCGTACGGCGGCGGCTCCTCGAGATCCTTGAGCAGCGCGTCGGCGGCCTCCTCGTTCAGCGTGTGCGCGCCGAAGACGAGGTAGACGCGGCGGTCGGCCTCGAACGGCCGCATGTGCAGGTCGTGGCGGAGCTCGCGGATCGCGTCGATCCGGATCTGGTCGCCGAGCGGCTCGAGCACGTAGAGGTCGGGATGGGCGCGGCGCTCGACCCGGCCCGGGTCGCCGAGCAGCGCGCCCGCGAACCCGAGCGCGGCGCGGCGCTTCCCCACTCCCGGCGGCCCGTGGAAGAGGTACGCGTGCGCGGACCCCTCGGCGAGGGCCGCGTCGAGCAGCCGGCGGGCCTCGGCCTGCTCAGGAAAGACCTGGGAGCTTGTCACGCACCTCCTTCGCCACTTCGTCGACGGGCCTGGACGAGTCGACGGTCGCGATCCTGCCCGCGAAGATGCCTGCCAGCTCGCGGTAGGCCTGGTCGACCTGGCGCAGGAACGCATCGCCCTCGCGCTCGATCCGGTCGCCGGGCGGGCCCGATCGCCGCTTGGCCTCGTCCGGGTCGACGACGAGCAGGAAGGTCACATCGGGAAGGATGCCGCGAATCGCTTCGAGGTTCAGCGCGAGCACGCGCTCGACGCCCAGGCCGCGCGCGATCCCCTGGTACGCGAGCGACGAGTCGAGGTAGCGGTCGCAGACGACGTCCGCCCCGCGCTCGAGCGCCGGCTGGATGACCTCGGCCACGAGCTCCGCCCGGGCAGCCGCGAAGAGCGCCGCCTCGGCCCACGGCGAGATCTGCGTGTCGCCGAGGACGAGCTCCCGCACGCGCTCGCCGAGGTCCGTCCCGCCCGGCTCGCGGGTCAGGACGACCTCCCGGCCCGACTCCTCGAGGTGCCGCCGAAGAAGCTCCGAATGGGTCGTTGTCCCGGAGCCGTCGAGGCCCTCGAAGGTGACGAACACGCGTCTAGGATACGAGCCCTTGACTGTCCTGGTCACCGGGGGCGCGGGGTTCATCGGCTCACACGTCGCGGAGGCGCTCGTCGCGCGCGGCGAGGACGTCGTGGTCCTCGACGACCTCTCGTCCGGCAAGCGCGAGAACCTCCCGGAAGGGGTGGACTTCGTCGAAGGCGACGTGCGCGAGCCGCAGGACGAGCTCTTCGCGGGCGTGAAGCCGACGGTCTGCTACCACCTCGCGGCGCAGATCGACGTGCGCGTCTCGGTCGCTCGGCCCGATCACGACGCGCACATCAACGTCCTCGGCACGGTCAACATCCTCCAGGCGGCGCTCGAGCTCGGCACCCAGGTCGTCCTCAGCTCCACGGGCGGCGCGATCTACGGCGAGTGCGACGGACCCGCTTCCGAGGACGCGCCTCGGCGGCCGATCGCCCCCTACGGGACGTCGAAGCTCGCCGGGGAGGAGTACCTGGCGACGTTCAACCGGCTGCACGGGACGCGGCACGTCTCGCTGCGCTACGGGAACGTGTACGGGCCGCGCCAGGACCCGCACGGTGAGGCCGGGGTCGTGGCGATCTTCTTCAACAGGCTGCGCGAGGGCGACCGGCCGAAGATCTTCGGCGACGGCTCGGCGACGCGGGACTACGTGTACGTGGGAGACGTCGATGCGCGCGACGGTCGCGGCCGGCGGCCACGACGGCGGGGTCTTCAACGTCGGGACCGGGCGCGGGACGTCGGTCGTCGAGCTGCTCGAGGTGTGCCAGCGGACTGCGGGCACGAGCATCGAGGCGGAGTTCGTCGAGCCTCGGCCCGGGGAGCTGCAGCGCAGCGTGCTCGACCCGGCGCGCGCCGTCGACGAGCTCGGCTGGCGGCCCGAGAAGAGCCTCGAGGACGGCCTCCGCGAGACCTGGGAGTTCTTCAAGGGCTAGCAGGAACGGCGCAGGTCGGGCCGAATCCGGTCCGTCCCGTGGAGATCTCGGCCCCAGCCGTCCGCCCGACTCGGTGGCGCACCGCGGCGATCGTCGTTTCCGGCATCGTCGCGTTCCTCCTGCTGCTCCTGATCGTGTTCGGCGGAGTGCTCTCGAAGTCGTCGTCCGCGGTTGCGAAGAGCGGTGCGCCGAAGAAGCACGGCGTCGGCCGCGCCGAGCCGAAGCGCCCGACGATCGCGCGGACGCAGACCAGGGTGCTCGTCCTGAACGGGAACGGCATCACCGGGGCGGCCGCCGCAGAGTCCGACTCTCTTCGCGCGCGCGGGTACAAAATTTCGGGGACGGGCAACGCCGCCCAGAGCTACGGGCAGAGCGTCGTCCTCTACCGGCCCGGAAGGCTTCCGGAAGCGAAGCGCCTCGCGGCCGACGAAGGCATCCCACTCGTCGGCCCGCTCGACGGCATCACCCTGCGCGAGCTCCACGGCGCCCACCTGGTCATCGTCCTCGGCACCTAGCCCAACCAGCCATGTCGGGTGCCTGGCACCGGACCTGTCTGACTAGCCGGGGACTGCGAGCCGCGTCGCCTACAGGATGACGCCAGTCCTAGTCATGTCCTCGAGCACCGGCCCAACCAGACATGTTGGGTGCCTGGCACCGGACGTGTCCGATTAGCCGGGGAGCTCGAAGAACGAGAGGCGGCCGTCCCGGCTGACCAGGGGCTGGGCGCCCGTCGCCTCCGCGAGCTCCTTCTCGAGCGCAGCGGCGCCGTCCGTGTAGCCGAAACGGTCGACGTAGATCCCCGCGAACCCGGACGCCTTCAGGTCGCGAACCATGTCCGGCACCTTCTCGGTCGAGATCGCGACGTTCGGATCGTCGCCGCGCCCCTTCGTGTGCCCGTACGACCAGCGCAGGTCGTGCGAGTGCAGGTAGCCGCGCATCAGGTCGTAGTCCGCCATCCGAAAGATCGACGGGGCCTCCGGGAACCGGGAGTACGGCAGCTGGAAGACCATCGCCTTCGAGGGCAGCCGCTCCTCGATCGCCTCGACCAGGTCGCCGTCGCTGCGATAGCTCGCCGCCAGCGAGTCGTACGGCGGCTCGTAGCTCGAGCTCGTCTGGTCGAGCACGCCCACGGTCAGCACGGCGAAGACGAGCCCGGCCCCGAGCAACGCGCCCCACCGCCGCGGCCGCAGCCGGCCGAGAAGACGATCGAGCACGAGCCCGACGGCGAGCAGCGCGAAGAACCCGATGAAGACCGAGAGCCGATTCCAGGACCGGATCTGCGGCTCGACCGCCGCCACGAAGATCGAGAGCCCTCCGACCCACGCGAAGAGCAGCGCAAGCAGGGCCGCGAGAGCCGCATTCCCGTACAACGAAGAAGCGAGCCGGCGCCCGGGAGACACGAGCTGCAGAAGGCACAGGCCGAGCAGCCCGACGAAGCCGAGCGTCGCGACGATCCCCAGAGGCGTGTCCACCGTCGCCTCGGTCCGCGGAAACCAGGTGTCGTACTTCTCGCGCGCGCGCCCGAGCACACCGATCCGGTGATGCTCGATCGGCAGCACGAGCTGCGCGAACTTCAGCGCGTACACCTCCGACTCGAACGCAGTCCGGTGCGCGACGCCCGGATTCGTCCCGTTCGCGGCCCAGTAGACGAAGGACGGCACGAGCGTGAGGAGGGACAGCGCCACGATCACGCCGACCACCGCTCCCCCGTGCACGAGCGGCCGCCAGCTCCGCGTCGCCGCCGCGCGCAGCACCGCAGCAGCCGCGACCAGCACCACGGTGAACGCGGAGTAGTAGTACGAGGCCGAGGCGAACGCGATCACCACGCACAGCGCGACCGTGACCAGAGCCGCGCGCCGAGTCCCGAAGAGCGGCCGGTCCGCGAGCACCGAGAGCACCAGCCACGCTCCGAGCGGCACCGCGTAGTACGCCGACAGGAGCAGATGCCCCTCGCCCCGCAGGAAGTGGTACGGCAGCAGCGCGTAGAGGATCGAGCACACGATCGCGACGTTCGGCGAGAGCGTCAACCGCCGCAGCACGAGGTACGCCGCCAGACCGACCAGCGGAAACGTCAGCAGGAAGAAGACGTTGATCACGACCGCCGAGTCCGAGCTGAAGAGCCCGATGAACTTGAAGATCAGGACGTTCAGCGGATCGCCGCCGAGCGACGGAAAGTCGAAGAGCTGCGCCTCCCCCGGCGCGCCCAGGCTCGGGTTGTGCCAGTACCAGCCGTGGTCGAGGACGCCCTTGATCGAGGCCTGGTAGAGGTTGGCGTCGCCGAGGTAGAGGTACGGCACGTCCAGCGCGCCCTTCCACGGCTTGAGCACGAGCGCGCCGAAGAGGAACGAGAGCCCCGCTGCGAGCGCCGCGTTTCCGGCCTCGCTCCAGCGGGTCAGTCGTCGCAAGGCCGTCCCAGTGCGCGAAGCGGCGGGCATCCGTGCGGGTCGAGCTCGTGCGCCCGGCGGAGCTCGCGCCTGGCGGCGGCATTGTCGCCGAGCACCTGCTTGTCGAACAGCCCGAGCTCGTACCAGGTCTGCCAGTTCAGAGGCTGGAGGTCGATCGCGCGAACATAGAGCCTGCGCGCGGGGACGAGCCGTCCGGAGGTCTCCTCCGCCGCGGCCCAGGCCACGAGCGGCTCGATCGCGAGCGGGTTCAGCGAGTGCGCGCTCTTCGCGGTCTCGGCCGCGTCGGACGAGCCGTTCTCGATCTGCGAGTAGGCCTCGTTGACCTGGCGGTCGGCGATCCGCGGCGCCGCGATCGAGTAGAGCCCCGCCCACGTCACCAGGACGACGGCCGCGACCCAGGCGTACTCCCGGCCCATGCGGATCGGCTCGCGGCCGGTCGCCAGCAGGAAGCCGGTCACGAAGAAGACGACCGCGCACAGCGCGACGAAGTCCCAGTCGTAGTCGAGCAGGCCGTGCACGAGGAACGCGGGCAGCGCGATGCCCACCGCGAGCGCCGCTTCCCGGTCGTCGCCGCGGAGCCGTCCCAGAGCACGCCAGGCCCCGAGCAGCGCCGCCGCGATCGCCCCTCCCCACAGGAGCAGGCCCACGAGACCCGTCTCGGACGCGAACTGCAGCGGCAGGTCGTGCGGCTCGCGGACGTCCACGCTCGAGTCGCGGAACTTCCGGTGGACGAGCTCGAACGACCCCGCCCCGGTCCCTCCGAGCGGCTCGTCCACCCAGCCGTGCCACGCCTCCTTCCACCATTCCCAGCGGTTGTTGAGGCTGCCCTCGGAGAGCCGGCTCGGCCCCTGGGCGACTTCCGTCTGCGCCCCGAACGGATTTCCGCTCGCCGCCACCACCGCTCCGCCCACGGCCAGGCACGCGATCGCCGCGACCAGAGCCACCCGCAACAGGAGCCGTTCGCGCTCCGGGCCAGGCCGGTAGCGCACGAAGTACGCGAGCGCAAAGGCGGCGCCCGCACCGAGCAGGACCGCCGGCGCGAAGACGAGCCCGTCGTGCACCCGAACGCTGTGCGACTGCGCGTCCTCCGTGATCCCGGGCAGGAGCAGCGCGACTCCGAACACGAGCGCGGCCGGAGCGCCGGCGGCGACGAACGCGAGCACGCCGTCGAAGCGGTCCCGAGTCAGGGCGAACCAGATCGCGAGCGCGACGAGCGCCGACAGGATCCCCCCGCGCGAGTACGTGAGGAGCAGCGCGAGCAGGAGCACGTACAGCCCCACGACCGCGCCCGCACGCACCGGCCGCCGGCCCCGCGTCGCCGCCCACAGCGCGATCGGGATCCCGAACACCGTCACGAGCGCCAGCGCGTTCCAGTACCCGACGGGAGACCGAAGGCGCGCCAGCCGTCCGTAGTCGCCGTACAGCGCGGGCACGACCTTCCCGGCCAGGGCCCACACGCACGTCAGCGCGATGAGCCCGCCGAGCGTCCAGGCGACGAGCCGAGGCGCGACCAGTGACCCGACGAAGGCCCCCAAAACCGCGAACACGAGATAGGTGAGCCCGCGGTTGAAGTAGTCCCAGGAGCGGTCGGGCAGGATCGACCACAGGATCGTGATCCCGCTCCAGACGAGGAACCCGGCCGCGAGCAGCGCGAACGCCACGCCCTCGCGCCCGATCGCCGGCAGCGGCAGCTTCCCCCAGAGCGCAGCGCCGCACAGCACCGCCGCGACGATGAGCGCGGCACCGCCGATCCAGGCCACGCGGCCGTCCCCCGAGCCCCCGCCGAAGAGGAGCGCCGCGCCGAGCAGCACGGCAGCCGCGGCGACCAGGGCCCGGGCGGTCACGCGCGTTGACGGCGGGGAGCGGCCACCACGGCGGAGGATATGGACTCGCGACCCGCGTCGAACCGGGTAGGAATCCGCTTACAAAGGCTTAACAACAGGCTTACCGGGGCATCAATCCCGTCCGTGAGACTCGGTAACCAATGCTTCCGACCCCTAGCAGGTAGGCTCGTGAACATCCGACCAGCCCGCGCAACCGCCGTCTGCGCGCTCGTCGTCACCGCTCTTGGTGCGGCGGCGCTTGCCTTCGGCACCTCCCCGGCGGCGGCTCAGAGAGCGTGCTGGCGCCAGGTGATCAACGACTGGGTCAAGAGCGACCGGGTCTCCGGCGACCTATCCGCTGCACTGCTACCGCGAGGCGATCGCGCACGTGCCGAACGACCTGCGCCAGTACAGCAGCATCGAGGAGGACATCCGCGCCGCCCGCCAGCAGGCCGCCCGGCGCGGAGATCGCGTCCTGGCCGGGCACGGCAGCTCGTCGAATCAGAGCCAGAACCGCGACCCCCAGAGCGGGCTCTACAACGAGGCGATCGACAGCCTCAGCCCGACGAACGCGGACTCGATGCCGCTTCCGCTCCTCATCCTCGCCGGCCTCTCGCTGATCCTCATGACAGCCGGCGGCGCAGGCCTCGTCACGAAGCGCGTCAGAGCCCGAAAAGTCCGTTCCTAGCGGGCTTTTCCCAATCCGTCCGACACAACTCCTAACCTCGCTGGTCCGCTCGACGACGGCCGTTCCGCCGCCTGGGCGCTAATCACTACGCTACGACCAGGAGGTTGGAATGGCGTCCGCGAAGCAAGCCCAGACTGCTGACACAGCCCTCGACGACGTCGTGAACGAGGTCGTCGACGCGGCTCAGAACGTTGCGCTCAGGCGCTTCTTCACGATCCCTGGACGCGATCCGTTCGAGGAGGTCGAGTGGGAGCTCCGCGACGCGCTGATCCCCGGCAAGGACAAGCCGGTCTTCGAGCAGAAGGGCGTCGAGTTCCCGAAGTTCTGGTCGCAGACGGCCACGAACATCGTCGCGCAGAAGTACTTCCGCGGCCGCATGGGCTCGCCCGACCGCGAGTCGAGCGTGAAGCAGATGATCGGCCGCATCGTCGCCACCGTCGGCACGTGGGGCCGCGAGGGCGGCTACTTCGCCGACGAGGACGACGCGCTGACCTTCGAGGCCGAGCTGAAGGCGATCCTGGTCAACCAGTACGCGGCGTTCAACTCGCCGGTCTGGTTCAACGTCGGCTTCGAGGAGAAGCCCCAGTGCAGCGCCTGCTTCATCCTCTCGATCGACGACTCGATGGACTCGATCCTCGACTGGATCCGCCGTGAGGGCGTCATCTTCCGCGGCGGCTCGGGCTCGGGCGTCAACCTCTCCAGGCTTCGCTCCTCGAAGGAGCAGCTCTCCAAGGGCGGCTACGCGTCCGGCCCGGTGAGCTTCATGCGCGGCGCCGACGCGTCGGCCGGCACGATCAAGTCGGGCGGCAAGACGCGGCGCGCGGCGAAGATGGTCGTCCTCGACATCGACCATCCGGACGTCGAGGAGTTCATCTGGTGCAAGGCGCACGAGGAGGAGAAGGCGCGCGTCCTCGAGGCGGCCGGCTACGACATGTCCCTCGACTCGCCGGACTGGGCCTCGATCCAGTACCAGAACGCGAACAACTCGGTGCGCGTCACCGACACGTTCATGCAGGCGGCCGAGGCGGGCTCCGACTGGAACCTCACGGCCCGCACGGACGGGGCCGTCGTCGACACGATGCCCGCGAAGAAGCTCCTGCGGGACATGGCCGAGGCGGCCTGGAAGTGCGCCGACCCGGGCGTCCAGTACGACACGACGATCAACCAGTGGCACACGCTCCCGAACACGGGCCGCATCAACGCGTCGAACCCGTGCTCGGAGTACATGTCGATCGACGACTCGGCCTGCAACCTCGCGTCGATCAACCTGCTCAAGTACCGCCGCGAGGACGGCGACCTCGACGTCGAGGCGTTCGAGCACACCGTCGACGTCATGTTCCTCGCGCAGGAGATCCTCGTCGGCTACTCCTCGTATCCGACGCCCGAGATCGAGCGCAACGCGAAGGCGTTCCGGCAGCTCGGCCTCGGCTACGCGAACCTCGGCGCGCTGCTGATGGCGCGCGGGCTCCCGTACGACTCGGACGAGGGTCGCGCGTACGCGGCCGCGATCACGGCGCTGATGACCGGGCGCGCGTATCGCAAGTCGTCCGAGATCGCCGGGCGCATGGGCCCGTTCGCGGGCTACCGGCCGAACGCCGCCGCGATGATCGGCGTCATGGCGCAGCACCGCGCCGCGGTCGGGAACATCGAGAACTCCGACGCGGTTCCGGCCGATCTCCTGTCGGCGGCCCGGCGCGCGTGGGACGAGGCGCTGAACCTCGGTGAGGTGCACGGCTACCGGAACGCGCAGGCGACCGTGCTCGCGCCGACCGGGACGATCAGCTTCATGATGGATTGCGACACGACCGGGGTCGAGCCCGACTTCTCGCTCGTCAAGTCGAAGAAGCTCGTCGGCGGCGGCGAGATCACGATCGTCAACCAGACGGTGAAGGCCGCGCTCGAGCGGCTCGGCTACGCGCCGAACGAGGTCTCCGAGATCGTGGCCTACGTCGACGAGAAGAACTCGGTGATCGGCGCTCCGCACATGAAGAAGGAGCACTACCCGGTCTTCGACTGCGCCGTCGGCGAGCGCGCGATCCACTACATGGGCCACGTGAAGATGATGGGCGCCGTCCAGCCGTTCATCTCGGGCGCGATCTCGAAGACGGTGAACATGCCCGAGGACGCGACCGTCGAGGACGTGGCCGGTCTCTACAGAGACGCGTGGAAGCTCGGCGTGAAGGCGATCGCGATCTACCGCGACAACTGCAAGGTCGCGCAGCCGCTGTCGTCGAAGCGCCAGGCCGCGATCGAGAACGTGACCGGTGTCGCCGCCCCGCCGGTGCCGCTGACGCAGCGCCGCCGGCTGCCGGAGGACCGCGTCGAGGTCGGCCGCAAGTTCCGCGTCGGCGACTACGAGGGCTACATCCACGTCGGCCTCTACGAGGACGGGACGCCCGGCGACATCTTCGTCGACATCGCCAAGGAGGGCACGACGCTGGCCGGCCTCATGAACTCGTTCATGATCTCGGTCTCGCTGGGCCTCCAGTACGGCGTGCCGCTCGAGGTCTATGTCTCGAAGTTCGCCCACATGCGCTTCGAGCCGAGCGGCCAGACGAACGACGCGGACATCCGAATCGCGAAGTCGATCGTCGACTACGTGTTCCGCTGGATGGGCAAGAAGTTCCTGAACGCCGACCAGCAGGAGGAGATCGGGATCCTCTCGCCGGAGGTGAAGGCCCGGCTAGCGCAGCGGTACAAGGACACGGGCACGGAGGTCGCGGCGGAGCCCGCCGAAGCCCCACCGCCTGGCCAGACCGCGCTCTTCAATGCCTTCGAGGACGCAGTCGAGTGCGCCAGGTGCGGCGGCCGCATGATCCGCACGGGCAGCTGCTACACGTGCCGAGACTGCGGCACGAACCCGGCTGTAGCTAGACCTCATATCATTTGACTAATAAAGACCTGTTCCACGCAAGATCCGCTTATCGCGTGGCTCGAACGAGGCTGACATACTCTGCGCGCGCGTGAGTACCAGTTCCTCGGCCCGAGCTCGTAGACGGTCGCGCCGAGGTCGTCGCCACGCGGCAGCCGCTTGGCGCCGCCGCCCGACCCGTCCTCGCCCCACGTCTCGGCCCCAGATGTTGTCGTCGCCATGTGCCCGGGAAACCTAACCTCGACCGGCAGGTAGAGCATCGTGCCCGCCACGAGCTGATCGCGTGCCCCTGTTCCCGCCGAACCGGGCATCGCGCCTGGCCTCTCGGCTGCCTATCCGGCTACAGCGAACGCCACGATCTCCTCCGGCTTCATGTCCTCGCCTCGGGCCCAGGCTGCGGCGAACCCTCCTCGCCGAGGGCGACCTTTGCTCTCGCCACTGCCTCGTCGTGGGGTCGCTTCTCCTCATCCTCGGTGAGCTCGATCCCGAGCTCGGCGCGTAGAGAGGCTGTTGCGGCGAAAAGTTGCACGCCGCGCTCGGCGTCGCCCTCAGCGATCACGGACGCACCGAAGCCGACGGCGTTGACGGCGATGCCGCGCATCCCGCCGAGGCGCCCGAAGATCTCGAGCGCTTCTCGGAAGAAGGTTTTCGCTCTCGCCGGATCGGACAGGCCGAGGCTGTTCCAGCCGCAGTTCTCGAGCGCCGTGGCCTCGCCGCCCTCGTCCCCGTTCTCGCGGAACAACTCGACGGCTCTCGGTCGACTCCTCGAGGCCTGCACGGAAGTCGCCGGCCCGCCACGCCGAACCTCCCGAGGTTGATCGTCGCGAAGGAGACGATCATGCGGTCGCCGATCTCCTGCGCCCGTCTCACGGATCGCGCGAATTGCGCGCGCGCGGCCTCGTAGCTCGCCCTGTTCGCTCGCATTGAGCGCCGCCGAGTTCATCGCCCGGAGCACTT
The DNA here is from genome assembly GCA_963790695.1 of uncultured Actinomycetes bacterium. GTDB lineage: Bacteria > Actinomycetota > Thermoleophilia > Gaiellales > Gaiellaceae > VAXT01. Next base: position 39,559 of record CAWBPX010000009.1, read on the forward strand.
CGGGTCTCGTCGCCCTGCTCTTCGGCCAGCCGGCGCCACTCCGCAATAAGGGCGTCCGAGCGCGCATAGTTCTCCCATGGACGGCTGCGCGAGCATCGGCGGCCCGACGCAGCAGCAGCCATCCGCGCGCTCGACGCGCGACGAGCGGCCCGCTCGAGCGCGAGCGCCATTCCACGTGTCCGCCTTCCTGGTAGAGGCCGCCGGCCGGGCCAGTAGGCCGGCGAGCGCCGCGGCGAGGCGCAGCAGGACCTCGTCCTCGTCCGCGTCGCGCGCCCACTCGAGCGCGGCCCGCAGGTTGTCGTGCTCGGCTGCCGATGCGCGCAGAAATCGTCGGCCTGGTCGCCGCCTTCCTCCATCTCGCTGATATGTCGCCTCGGCGAAGTCGAGGGCGAAGAGGGCGTGCCGCCGGCGCAGAGCTCCGCCTCCTCGCCGCTCCGCGCGAGCCGCTCGCGCGCGTACTCGCGGATCGTCTCCAGCATCCAGAAGCGCTCGTCCGTGTGGCGGAGCAGGCTCTTGTCGACGAGCGACTGCAGCGTGTCGAGGTCGGCGTCCGCGACCTGCTCGGCCGCCTCGAGCGTGCAGCCGCCGCGGAAGACGGCCAGGCGCGGCGAAGAGCCGCTGCTCGTCCGGTCGTCGAGCAGGTCGTAGCTCCACTCGATCGTCGCGCGCAGCGTCTGCTGGCGCGGGTCGGCGTCCCGGCCGCCCTTGAGCAGGTCGAGCCGCTGCGCGAGGCGCTCGAGGATCTGGGCCGGCGAGAGGACGCTCGTCCGGCGGCGGCCAGCTCGAGCGCGAGCGGCAGGTCGTCCAGGCGCCGGCAGAGCTCGGCGATCGTCTCGTCCGGCTCGAGCCGCGAGCGCGTCGCAGAAGAGCTCGACCGCCTCGGGCTCTGCGAGCGGCGGGACCGGGTACTCGACCTCGCCGCCGATCGCGCAGCAGCTCGCGGCTCGTGACGAGGAGCTTCAGGTTCGGGCAGCGCTCGAGCAGCCGCCGAGCTCGGGCGCCGCCTCGACCACCTGCTCGAAGTTGTCGAGCAGGAGCAGCAGCTCGCGCTCGCCGATGTGCTCGGCGAGGCCGTCCTTCGCGCCGAGCGTCTGCGCGATCGTCTCGGTCACGAGCGCCGGGTCGCGCAGCGCGCGCCAGCCCGACCCAGAAGACGCCGGCCGCGAAGGCCGGCACGAGCTCGGCGCGGCCTCGACCGCGAGCCGCGTCTTGCCCGAGCCGCCCGGGCCCGAGAGCGTGACGAGGCGCGTGCCGTTGCCGAGCAGGTCGACCAGCTCGTCCGCTCCCGCTCGCCTGCCGACGAAGGAGGAGGCCGGCCGCGGCAGGTTCGTGTTCGAGATCGTCTTCAGCGGCGGGAAGCGCTCCTGCCCGAGCTGGAAGAGCGCGACCGGCTCGGCGAAGTCCTTCAGCCGGTGCTCGCCGAGCTCGCGTCGAGCTCGCCGTCGACGAGCGCCCGCGTCGCCGCCGAGACGACGACCTGGCCGCCGTGCCCGGAGGCGGCGATCCGCGCGGCCCGGTGCAGCTCGCGGCCGGCGTAGCCCTCGCCGGTCAGACGCGGCTCGCCCGTGTGCAGCCCCATCCGCACCTTGACCGGCCCGGAGCGCGAGCGCCTGCTGGCCCTCGGCCGCCGCCGCGAGCGCCTCCGCGGGATCGGCGAAGGCGTAGAGGAAGGCGTCGCCCTGCGTGTCGACCTCGACGCCGCCGTGGGCGGCGAAGGCGCCGCGCAGGAGACGGCGGTGCTCCGCAAGCGCCTCGACGTAGCCTTCCTCGCCGAGCTCCTCGATCAGCCGCGTCGAGCCCTCGATGTCGGTGAAGAGGAAGGTGACGGTGCCGGTCGGGAGCGCTAGGCCTGTCATTCCCAGCAACCGTCGCGCGTTGCCGTTGGGCCTGTCAAGCGCTGCACATGATCAAGAATGCGGGGATTCTGTCTAGCCTGCCCGAGACGCGAGCACTAGCATCGCGCATGCGGAGGCGATCCCGGCCGCCCTCAGGCGCAGCGGCGCCGACCCCGACCGGCATCGGCGGGATCTCGATGGGCGGCTTCGGCGCGCTCGACCTCGGCCGGCTCGCGTCGGGAGAATTCTGCGCGGTCGGAGGCCACTCGCCGGCCGTCTACGAGCGGCGCGCCGATGACACCCTGTTCGGGTTCGACAATCAGGCCGACTTCGACAACCACGACCTGCTGACCCTTGCGCGGAGCAAGTCGCTCTACAAGGCGCCTGTCTGGATCGACGTCGGCGACCAGGACGGACTCCGGTTCACAGCGAAGAAACTGGCCGACGAGCTCCGCGACAACGGCGCCGACGTCACCTTCCACATGTGGCAGGGAGCCCACGAGGGGCCCTACTGGGACCGGCACTTCAAGGACTACCTCGACTTCTACGCGGACGCCTGCTCCTAGCGAGGATTCCGCGAATTCTCCAGCGCGAGGGAGACGGCTTCGTCGAGAGTCAGCTCGCGCCCTTGGGCGCGCGCCGGCTCGAACTCGGGGCCGGCAAGCTCGTTGATGCGCTCCTCGTTCTCCTGCCGATGGCGCCGCCAGCCGCCTAGCGGGGCGCCCGCGTCCTCGTCTTCGATCGCGCCCCACAGCAGGCCCGCACGCTCGTAGTCGCCCGCCTCGGCCGCCGCTCGCGCCATCAGGCCCACGCCGAACACTCGGCCCGCGTGGTCGCGCATCTCGTCCTTCATCGCCAGCGACTTGAGAGCGGCTTCTCGCCCCGCCTCGAGACGCCCCGCGGCTAGATCGAGCTGCGCGAGCTCGGCGAGCATGCCGCTCTCCCACCAGGCATGGCCGACCTCGTTCGCGAGCGCCGCGCTCTCGGCGATCAGCTCGCGCGCCCGCTCCGGGTTGCCGGCGTCGCGCTCGATCGCGCCCATCGTGCCGACCGTCTGCGTCAGGCCCCACTTGTCGCCCTGCCGCTCGTGGATCTCGTGGCTCTCGCCGACCAGCCGGCGCGCCTTCGCGAGATCTCCGCTCCGCATCGCGTGGAGAGAGAGCCGGTGAAGGAGCACGGCTCGACCGTGCTCGTCTCCGAGCTCCTCGTAGAGCGCGAGGCTTTCCGCGTAGCAGCGTCCGGCCTCCTCCTGGAAGCCCGCGATGTCGGCCGAGCTCCCGTACGAGCGTAGGCTGTCGGCCCGCGTCTCGAGCGGCACGTCCGCGGCTCCGGGCGCCCCGAAGAGGCGCTCGTACCAACGCATGCCCTCGGCGGGGTCGATGAGCGTCCAGAACTGCTCGAGCCCGGTCGCGATGCGGAGCCCCAGGGTGACGTCGTCTCCCCCACCGCCCAGGTGAGCGCGGCCCGGAAGTTGTCCTGCTCGACCATGGCGACGTCGACGCGGACGGGCCTGCGAGCGTCGAGGCTGTGCGCGTTCATGTTCACGTCCTCGGCGATCCGCAGGAAGTACTCGGCGTGTGCGCGTTGGACGACATCGGCCTCGGTCGACTCCTCCACGGCCGCGATCGCGAACTCTCGGATCGTGTCCAGCATCCCGAGGCGCCCGCTGCCCCACCTGCGTACGAGGCTCTTCAGCACGAGCGACTCGAGCAGGTCGAGATCGCATCCACACACGGCCTCGGCCGCCTCGACCGAGAAGCTCCCTCGGAACGCGGCGAGCCGGCGGAAGAGACTCTGCTCCTCGTCGCTGAGGAGCTGGTAGCTCCACTCGATCGTCGCGCTCAACGTCCGCTGGCGTTCCGGCGCGCTGTGCGACCGCGAGGTGAGTAGCGGGAGGCGCTCCTCGAGCCGTTCGAGCAGCTCGTCCGGGTCGAGCATGGCGACGCGCGCCGCGGCGAGCTCGATCGCAAGCGGGAGCCCGTCGAGGCGCCGGCAGATCTCCGTCACAGCGGGCTGAGGCGCGAACCCCGGCATCGACGGCCTGCGCCCGCTCGACGAACAGGATCGTGGCATCGGTCTCCGGAAGCGGCTCGACCGCGTACCTCTGCTCCGAGTCCACGTGCAACGGCTCGCGGCTCGTCACCAGGACCTTCGCGTTCGGCGTCTCGGCGAGGAGCGAGGACACCATCGGAGCGGCCTCGACGATCTGCTCGAAGTTGTCCATCAGGATCAGCAGCCGCTTGCCCGGCGATGAAGTCGGCGAGATCCCCGTCGGCGCCGATCGCCGCGCCGACTGCGCGCCCCACGACCGCCGGGTCACGCACCGCTGACAGCGGAGCCCAGAAGACGCCGTCGGGGAAGTCCTCCTGCGCTTCCGCCGCGAGCTGGAGCGCGAGCCGCGTCTTGCCGCTGCCGCCCGGGCCGAGGAGCGTCAGGAGCCGGTTCGAGGCCAGGAGTGCGCCTCCCTCCTCGAGCTCGCGCTCACGTCCCACGAGCGGCGTCGCCTGGATGGGGAGATTCGTCCGATAGAGCGTCTTGAGCGCCGGAAACTCGGTCGTGCCGAGCTGGTAGAGCCGTTCCGGCGCGCCGAGGTCTTTGAGCCGGTGCTCGCCGAGATCGCGGAGATCGCCGTCAGCGTCGAGGAGCTGTCTCGTCGCCTCGGAGATCACGACCTGGCCGCCGTGACCGGAGCTCGCGATCCGCGCGCCCTTGTGGACGTCGAGGCCGACATAGCCCTCGCCGGTCACGGTCGGCTCGCCGGTGTGGATCCCGATCCGAACCCGCACGGGTCCGCCGTCGAGCGCGGCCTGGCCTTCTGCAGCCGCGGCCATGGCGTCGGTCGCGCGCGAGAAGGCTACGAAGAACGCATCGCCCTGGGTGTCGACCTCGACGCCGTTGTGCCGCGTGAACGCGTCGCGGAGCACCCGGCGGTGCTCGGCGAGGACGTCCGCGTAGCCGTCACCGACCTCCTCGAGCAGGCGCGTCGACCCTTCGATGTCGGTGAAGAGGAGCGTGACCGTCCCGCTCGGAAGCTGCCGCATGCGGACATGATCTCGCTCTGCGCTGGAGTTGCCTAGGCGAGCTTTTCACGTCAGCTGACCGAAGCGAGCGGGCCGGCCGCCTTGAAACAGCTCGTCGAGATGTAAGAGGATCCGCAACACGTGGATCCGTCGGCTCCCGAAGAAACGCGCGTAGATCACGATCCTGCGGACTCGGTCGAGATTCCGCAGTACTCGCTTCTGAAGATCCTGGCCGTGTGGGCGGCCGCGGCGGTCCCCATGGCGGCGCTGGCCTGGCTGGTAGCTCCCGCCCTCGAGGACAGCTTCGGCGGCGAAGAGAACGTGCCCCTGGTGAAGGCGCTGCTCATCTGCCTCACCGCCGGACTCATCTGGCAGTTCGTGCTCGTCGTCATCCTCGTCCGGCGTGAGCAGGGGACCCTCGCCTGGCCAGTTGTCCGCGAGGCGCTCTGGCTCCGTGCGCCCCGGAGCCCGAAGACCGGCCGTCGCGGGGGTCGACTGTGGCTGATCCTGATTCCGCTGATCTTGCTCTTCGCGATCGAATCGATGATTCCGGCGGCAGGAGTGCCGTCAGACCGCGACCTCGCGGACTTCATCGACTCGGACGTGGGCAAGCACTTCCTCAGCGGCGCCTGGGGCTGGTTCGCCCTCATCGTCGTCCTCCAGATCTTCAACACCGTGCTCGGCGAAGAACTGCTTTTCCGCGGGTTGCTCCTGCCGCGCATGAACCGCGCCTTCGGACGAGGAGACTGGGCTGCGAACGGCGTCCTGTTCGCCGCCTACCACCTACACGTCCCGTGGGCGATCCCGGCCACCCTGCTGGACACGTTCATCATCGCGTATCCCTCGAAGCGCTACCGAAGCTCGTTGATCGGGATCGCCGTGCACAGCGTGCAGAGCGTGTTCTTCATCATCCTGATCCTCAACCTCGTCGCCTGAGAGCGGGGACATCGCTGTTGGCTTAGTGCACCGCTTTGACGTGCGAGACCAGCTCGCCGTCGACGACCGCGTGCAAGGCGAAGCCCGGAAGCTCCGAGGTGAGCTCGAGCTCCCTCACGTCGAAATCCAGCCGTGTCTGCGACATAGGTGCTCGGAACGACAAGCACGCCGCGCCCCGCGAGTTCGCCGGTGATCGTGCTGTGGAAGTGACCGCTGACCAGTCGCCGTACCTGCTGATGGCGTTCGATCACATCGCCTAGCGCGCGTCGATCGGCTGCGGCCAGGCCGATCTCATCCCACACCGGCACCCCGATGACGAGCGGCGGATGGTGCATGGCGATCAGCGTCGGCTGCTCCGGGGCCGCGGCCAGCTCGGCGTCGAGCCAGTCGAGCTGTCCGCCCTCCAGCGCGCCACCATCCTCTCCGGGTCGCGTCGTGTCCAGTACGACGAGCCGCAGCGGGCCGAGATCGACGGAATAGCGCACCGGCTCGCCGTCCGCGCCGGGGACGCCGAACTGGCGATGGAGCGCGAGGCGGTCGTCGTGGTTGCCCGGCAGCACGTACACCGGTGCCTCAAGCGGAGCGAGCAGCGCGCGCACTTGCTCGTATTCCCCATCGGTCGCGTGATCCGCGATGTCGCCGGAGACGAGCACCGCATCGGGCCGCGGCCGGATCGCACGGATCGACTCGACTGCCGCGGCGAGCCGGGGCACGGACTGATCGTCGAACCACGTGGCACCGATGTGCGGATCGCTCAGCTGCGCGAGGAGAAACGGCCGAGACAAGGGGAGAATCATCGCCTACCTGCAGGCCATCGGGCCGCGCTCCTCGTCGCGGCCGTCACCTCTCAGTCCAGCACTCAGCCGCAATAAGCGGCCCACGTCAGGCGGCCGAGCGCCACCCACGTTTCCTCGGACAGTGGATGGGTGTTGAACATGACGACCACATGGCGGTCGCCGGTCTTGCTCGCGAGCGCGATCGTCGTATAGCCGATCGAGAATCCGAAGTGCCCCCAGGCCGACCCGCAGGTCGACGCCTCGAGCCCCCACAGAGACGTGACCTCCTCGATTCCGAGGCCGTATCCGTCGCTCTCCTCCCAGTCCGAGGGGACGGTTCTGAGGAACTCCGCGTGCACCTCGGGCGACAGGAGCTCCCCGCCCAGCAAGGCCTGCATGAAGCGCGCCATGTCCCGCGCGGTCGACACCATCCCGCCGCCGCCCCAGCCGAACGGCTCGACGTTGGTCACGTCGACCGGGTCCGGACCGGTGCCCGGAAGAACCGGATTGTCCGCAGGGAGGTATCCGTGAGCCAGACCGGTGGGCGTCTGAGACAGGTCTGGGAGGTCCGTGTCGGTGAGCTCCAGCGGATCGATGATCCTCCGCCGCAGTTCCTCGCGCAGAGTCGCGCCGGTCGTCTCCTCGACGATGAGCCCGAGCACGACGTAGTTGCTGCCCGAGTAGGACCACCCCTCGCCCGGCGCAAACAGCCGGGGCTTGTTCTCGATGAGCTCGAGCACGGCGCGGGGCGTCAGCTCGGAGCGGTGTGCGAGGTTCTCTCGATACGGCTCCAACAGCTCGCTGAGCTCGAGCGGCATGGGGAAGACCGCTCGTGTGGTTGAGCAGCTGCCGAACGGTGACGCCGCCCTCGATCAGGTCGACCTCGCGATCGAGCTCTAGCGCGCCTTCCTGGACGAGCTGGAGCACCGCCACGGCCACGAAGAGCTTGGTCACGCTGGCGATCCGAAAGCGATGCTCCAGGGTCATGGGCGCTCCGCTGGAAAGATCGGCCACGCCTACGGCCCGCTCCCAGGAGAAGCCGGGACGGCCGGCGACGACGACCGCTCCGGGGACGCCGATCTCGAGAACGGCTTCCAGATGCTCGTCTAGCGAGGCAGGAAGACTCAGGGCGACCGGACCGGCTCCGAGGCGTTGGCGCCTACCGCCTCCGCCACTCGGAGCTGGGGCTCGCTGGGTGCGCCGGCGCCGTCGACTCTTTGTCCCGACGGGAAGAGCGCCTGCGCGACCTGGATCGTGCTCTCGCAGGTCCGGCGCAACGATTCCGCGACGCCTTCCGGAAGGACGGCCGCGACGACCTCCGTCGTGCGCGCGTCCGGTGCCGAATACTCGCTCGCGGTCGCCGCCATCGGATACATCCGCCTCAGCGAGTCGACGAACCCATGGACGAGGTACGCGTCGTCCAGCAGCCCGACCACGCCGTAGGACGCTTCGGGCAGGAGATCTTCCTCGTCGAAGATGTACGTGAGGATCGTTCCGGTCGCGAACGCAACCGCCCGGCCGAAATGCCGGTCCTTCGACATGGCGAGCGCCGCTTCGAGCGCATCCGGCACGGCGCGGAGATAGCCCGCGAGCACAGCCGCCAGCTCGTCTACGTCCTCGCCCGGGACATCGCCCGCGTGGCGGCGCAAACCCTCCGCGATCGCGTCGGCGGAGATCCGCTCGTCGAACCCGACTCTCAGCAGGTCGATCACCAGGACTGCCCGCCGCCGAACATGGCCTCGTTGGCGCCCTCACCGACGGCCTTCCCCACGGCTTGGACGAACGCTTTCGTGAGGCTGTGGTCCGATGCGCCCGGCTGAGCCTGGACGACCGGGGCATATGCGTAGCCCTGTTGCGGCATCGGGCTGACTCCAGGGACGTAGAGGTACTGCGCATGCCCATAGGGACACATGAAGGCCGGCGGCAGTGGGCCGCACGAGGGGCAGGTCGGGCCCATGGAGGTCAACTCCACGAGCATCGTCGGGTGCGGCATGAACGAACCGGAGCAGCTCAGAGCTGCTGTGTAGCCGCAGAACGCGCATCTCGCATAGAGCACGTTCGCTCCCTCTTCGGGGACAGGCTGATGCTACTACCAGGCTGCCAATTGTCGAAATCGCCCGAGCGCTAGCCGCGGCCGACGACGAGCTTGACCGGGAAGCCCCGGCGGCGCACCGCTCCGGGCCTCGGGCTCTGGCCGATGACGCGGCCTGCTCGGCGCGAGCGCACTCGGCGGACTCGTCCGACCGAGCAGTGGCTGCTTCGGATCCGCTGCTTCGCGCGTCCAAGGGGCAGACCGATCACCCTCGGCACCACGCAGCGCCCGGGCGGTGGTGGAGGCGGCGGAGGTGGTGGCGGCGGAGGCGGAGGTGGCGGTGGCGGCGGAGGTGGCGGAGGCGGAGGAGGTGGCGGTGGAGGCGGAGGTGGCGGCGGAGGTGGAGGGTGGCGGAGGCGGCGGAGGCGGCGTCGTCGACTGCGCGCTTCGGTAGACGCCACCGCCGGCCGTGCCCGCATAGACGTAACCCGCGGGGTCGATCGTCAGCGCCGAGACGGTTCCGCCCGGGAGGCCGTAGCTCACGTCGTTCCAGCTGTCTCCGTCCGTCGTGGAATCGAAGACCGAGCCGCCCGCACCGGCGAAGAGATGCCCGAGCGAGTTGACCGCGACCGCGCCAACGTCCGGGAACGTGATCCCGACGCTCCGGTCGAGCCAGCTGTCGCCGTTGTCGATCGAGCGGAACACGCCGCCGCCCTCGCCGAACTGCGACATCGTCCCGGCGAAGAGGTGGCCGTTCGGCGCGAATGTGAGCGCGGCGATGTCCGTCGACGTCAGGCCGTTGTTCACGAGCTGCCAGTGATCGCCGTGGTCGTTCGACCGGTAGACGCCCGTCCCGCACCCCGCGCTCCCCGCGAACACGTCGCCCGCAGCGTTCACCGCGAGCGACCAGATGCTTCCGCAGTCGAGGCCGGTGTTCACGGGCTCCCAGCTGTCGCCGTTGTTCGTCGAGCGGTAGACGCCGCCGCCGGAATACGTGCCCGCGTAGATCCGTCCGCTGGAGTCGATGGCCAGCGCGCGCACGTCCGTCGAGATCGGGCCCGTCACGTCCTGCCAGGTCGCGCCGTCGTTGGTCGAGCGGAAGACGCCGCCCCCGCCGTTGACGAAGTCGGCTCCCGCGAACACGGCGCCGCCGGAGTTGATCGCCAGCGATCTCACGTAGAACGCATGCGGCAGGCCGCTGTTGATCTCCGACCAGCTCTGGCCGCTGTTACCGGAGCGGTACATGCCGGTGCCGTACGTCCCCGCGAACAGATCGCCGTTCGGCTTCGCCGCGAGAGCGCGCACGTCGGTGGCGATCAGGCCCGAGTTCTGCTCCGTCCATGTCGATCCGTTGTCGGTCGAGCGGAAGACGCCGCCGCCGAAGTACGTGCCCGCGAAGAGGTTGCCGCCGGCCGCGGTGAACGAGAGGACGAACGGGGTCGTCAGCCCGTTACCTGCGGGCGACCAGTGGTCGCCGTTGTCGGTCGAGCGGAAGATCCCGTCGCCGTACGTCCCCGCGAAGAGGTTCCCGCCGCTCGAGATGCAGCGCGTTGACGCCGTTTCCCGAGGTCAGTCCCTCGTTGATCGGCGCCCAGTGGTCGCCGTTGTCGGTCGAGCGGAAGACGCCGGCGCCGAAGTCCGCGCCCGCGAAGAGGTCACCGGCAGGGTTCGTCGCAAGCGAGAGGATCGCGGATTCGGTGAGGCCGTTATTGACCGGATCCCAGTGGTCGCCGTCGTTCGCCGAGCGGAAGACGCCCGCCGCCGAACGTCCCGGCGAAGACGTTCCCGTTCGGGGCGACGACGAGCGCGGTGACGTACGTGTTCGTCAGCCCGTCGAGCACCGGCTGCCACGAGTCGCCGTTGTCCGTCGAGCGATACACGCCGCCGCCCTCGAACGTGCCCGCGAAGAGCGTGTCGTCGGCGTCGATCGCCAGCGAGATCACGAACGGCATCTCGATCCCGTCGCTCGCGGGCGTCCAGCTGTCGCCGTTGTCGGTCGAGCGGAAGACCCCGCTGTACGTGCCGGCGAAGATGTCGCCGCTCGAGTTGATCGCCAGCGCGCGGACGTTCGTCCCCGTCAGGCCGTCGTTCACGGCCGACCAGGTGGCGCCGTCGTCCGTCGAGCGGAAGATGCCGCCGCCCTGAGTCCCGACGAAGACGTCGCCGGCGGCGTTCGAGGCCATCGCGATCCCGTCGCCGCCCTGTGGACCGGCCGTCTGCACCCAGAAGGGGGCGCCGCTCGGAGCCGTGCGATCCGAGTGCGCGGCGGCAGGCAGGAGCAGCGCGAAGAGCGCAACAGCAAGAACGGCCACTCGTCGGTTCGCCAATCTCCCTCCCTCTCGAAGGGCCGGGTTGTATCACCTTGGCGGGGCGGAGTTCTAGCCCTGGCGGCCACCGACGCCGCTCAGCACCTCGCGCGTGCGAAGCGGGCCGCCGGTGTCGGGTGCGAGCGGCGGCGTCTCCAGGCCGGCTCGCTCGCGCAGCCCCGCAATCAGCTCGAGCAAAGCCTCCTCCGCGGTTCGACGCGGCTCCCAGCCCAGCTCGCGGTGCGCGCGGCCCGCATCGAGCAGGGGCACGTTCAGCCCGAGGTCGAGCCAGCCGGGAGGCGTCGGGTGAAGGCGCAGTCGGTACGTGAGGTCGACGGCAGCGCGAGCAGCCCGCGGCGGCAGGCGCACCGGGCGAGCGTCGAGGATCTTCGCCAGCCGCTCGGGGTCGAGCACCGGCTCCGCAACGACGTTGAACGCTCCGGCGACGTCGCCGACGACGGCACGGGCATACGCCTCTCCCACGTCGAGGGAATGGACTGCCTGGAAGCGGAGATCCTCGATGTCGGGCACGAGGCGCAGGAGGCTCGGGCGCAGGAGCGGGCTCGGCAGGAAGGGCCCGACGAAGAGGCGCCTGATCCCGGACGCGGCGTCGCGCTTGAAGATCAGGCCCGGCCGCAGGCGCACGACTCGGACTCCCGGCTGCTCTCGCTCGAAGCGGTCGAGCAGGCGCTCGACGGCCGCCTTGTGCCGGCCGTAGAAGCTCGACGGGAGCCCGTCGGTCGGCCACGACTCGTCGACGCGGCGGTCCTTGGGCCCGGGCGAGTAGGCGCCGACGGAAGAGGCGTAGACGAGCGCGGGCACGCCCGCTTCGGCCACTGCCCGGAAGACCCGCTCCGAGCCGTCGACGTTCACGCGGCGCAGCAGCTCCAGGTCGCGCGAGGGCTGGATCAGCCACGCGAGGTGGACGACCGCGTCGGCCCCGCGAAAGAGCGGCACGAGGTCCGACGACGCGACATCGGCCTCCGCCCACTCGACCTTCTCCACCTGAAGCTCCGGACGCCGGCGCGCGACACCGAGGACCGATTCGACCTGGTGCTCCTCGGCCAGCGCAGCCAGGACGCTCGTCCCAACGTTCCCGGTGGCTCCGACGACAACGACGCGCATGTGCCTCCCCTACCCATCGGGCAAGCAACGGAACCTGGCTCCCTCAGGGCCTCCAGATCATCAGGATGAAAGCCGCGAAGATCGCCGCAGCAGCGGCATAGTTGAGCGCCAGAGGAACGGGAGCGTCGAGCATCTTCCGCAGCTCGGGAGTCGGAGAGTCACCCGTCCGCGCGAGGTCTTCCGCCAGCAGGCGCGCCCGCTTCGGCTGCTGGCCTCCGATGCCGCCGAGCACGAACGAGGCGATGAGCAGGATCGAGTCCCGCCGCGATCCAGCCGTCGCTCAGGGAGTAGAAGCCGTCGGACTCCCCGATCAGCCAGAAGCCGCCGACCAGCACGAACAGGCTGCCGACGACGACGAACAGCACGCCGACCCTCGTCAGGCCGAGGAGCACAGCGATCAGCGACGGGCGTTCCTGCCTCCGCGCTGCCGCGTGGCCGACGCCTGCGATCGACATGCCCGAGAACAGGAACACGACGCCCAGAAGGTGAACCGCGAGTGCCCAGTCTCGAGCGGTCATCGCCTGTCACTCTCTCGCAGATGAGCCAACTCGTCCAGATCCTCGGAGCGCTTGCGATCCTCGCCGCCTTCGTCGCGGCTCAGCGCGGCATCTTCGACGTGCGCTCGCGGGCCTACCTGTGGCTCAACGTCCTGGGAGCGCTCGTGCTCGCGATCGTGGCCTGGCACGAGCGGCAGTGGGGCTTCCTCCTCCTCGAGGGCGTGTGGACGCTCGTCTCGGCGTGGGGGCTCGTCCGCCGCTAGCCGGCGAGGCGCACCGCGACGACGGCGCCCGCGTCGGCCATCTGGCCGAGGATGCCGAAGTCGACGTTCGCAACCGAGTCGCACGCCTTGTGGTAGCACGCGTCCAACGACGTCCCGGCCTTGCCCCCGAAGCGCCTGGCCATCTCTGCCGACTTGGGCTCGTCCGCTCCGGTGAAGAGGCCGCCGACCGGGATCCCCGCGTTCGCAAAGGACGCGTGGTCGGACGCTCCGCCGAGCGACTCCTCCTGAACGGGCAGCCGGCGGGCCGCGAAGTACGCCCGGAACGCGTTCTCGATCCGAGCCGAGCCCCGCGGTGCGTCGTCGGCGGTGTAGACGATGCGGCCGAAGTTCGGCGAGCCGACCATGTCGAAGTTCAGGACGTCGAGGATCCGCGAGCGCTGCCGCCCGCTGAGGCTCTGCACGTAGCTCCTGGAGCCGAGGAGGCCAAGCTCCTCTCCGCCCCAGAACGCGAACCGCAGCCCGTGCCTGGGCCGCACGTGCAGCCGTCGGGCCTGCCGGGCGACCTCGAGGACGAGCGCCGAGCCGGAGCCGTTGTCGTTGATTCCCGGCCCGCTCGCGACCGAGTCGAGGTGTCCGCCGAGGAGCACGACACCGCTCTGCCGACCGGGCAGGTCGGCGATCACGCTCGAGGCGCGAGCAACGCGGGTGGAGACCGAGAGCTCGATGTGCACGGTGCTCGAGGGAGCCAGGTCGGCCGCCACACCTGACGAGACGACCAGGACCGGGATGTTCACGGCGGCGAAGAGCGTGGCCGAGATCGGCGCGGTACGTCCGGGTGTGCCGTCGTTCGCGATCAGCGCGGCTGCCGCGCCTGCCCCTTTGGCGTTTGCCGCCTTCTGGGAGAACGGGCACTCCCCGCGCTTCATGAGGGCGACCGCGCCGTTCGGGAATCCCGCGAAGTCCGAGGCCGAGCACCCGCCCGAAGCCGAGGAGATGCGAACCGGGACGACCCGCGCTGTGAGGTTCCCGCCGCCCGAGTAGCGCATGACGATGAAGTCCGGCCCCTTCCTGTAGCGCCGGCTCGCGGGCTTCACGCGCTCGAGCACCGGCGGCTTCGTCTCGCGGAAGAAGTCGAACGAGAACGTCTGGAGCCTGGGCCGATAGCCGACGGCGCGGAGCTTCCGCACGACGTAGGCGACCGATTGCGAGTACCCGGCAGTGCCGACGGCGCGGGTTCCACGGTTCCGCCTGGCGATCGCCTGGAGCGCTACGAGGTGCGCCCTCAGCCGCGCCGGGGTGATCGCCCGCGCGAGCGCCGCGGTCGGTGTGGCCGAACGCGTCGCAGAGTCGGACGTCCGATCGTGCGCCGCCCACCCCACTCCGGCAGCAAGCAGGACTCCGAGCCCCACCGTGAGCGCGAAAACACGCACCTGTCTTGATAGACGGCGCGCTCGAGGGGAAGTTGGGCTAGGAGTCGGCCTCGAGCTTCTCGGCGACCACGCCCGCGAGGCCGACCTTCTCGACGATGTCGTACCGATTGGCCTCGCCCCCGACCACGCGCTCCACCTCGGGCAGAGCGTGACCGGGCTTGAGGATGAAGAAGACCGCCCCCATCTTTCGCACCGACGAGTACTCCTCGGAGGTCAAGGAGATGTGCTCGAAGCACGAATCGTCCGCGCACTCGCACATGAACTCCGTGAACATCGGGCTGGCGCCCGACCCGGCGGAGTCGATCCGCTCGTTCACCTCACGGAACAGCGACTCGTTGCGTGCGGCGCGCACCTCGGTTGATTCCGTGGTCATCGCTTCCTCGATCCCCGTGCTGCTCGAAACATCAGACGAGGAGAAGCTGCGGCTCGCCGTGCCTTGATTTTAGCACCGCAATCGCAACAACCGTTACGAGCGTCGGCCCGCCGGATCAGTACTTCTTTGCCGCGTCGTAGAGCGTGGCCGCGCATCCCAGGCAGTAGTGGGAGACCTCGTCCGCCTCCTGCGTCAGGCGCCGTTTGGCCTCCCCCGGGGCCATCTGGGGTGCGTACTTCCGAACGAGCGCGACGTACTGCCGTATCAGCCGGGCGATGCTCGGGTCGGAAGGAGCGGCGACCGTCTCCCGGGCCGCAATCTGGAAGTCGAGCCTTTCGAACTTCGCCTTCATGTCCTCGTGCGGATTGCCCTGACCGCAGCCCGCGAGCAGGATCACTGGTAGGAGCAGCCCGGCTACCCGCCTCATGGCTCCGATCGTAGCTGCGCCTCTTGACCGGGGATAGGCTGGCTCGATGCTGACGCTGTACCAGGCCGAGTGGTGCCCGTTCTCGTCCGCGGTCCGCGAGATCCTCACCGAGCTCGGCCTCGACTTCGTTGCGCGGCAGGTCGAGGCGTGGCCGGAGGAGCGCACCGGCCTCCAGGCCGCGTCGGGCTCCGACGAGATCCCCGCGCTCGAGACGGAAGACGGGCAATTCTTCAGCGGCACCCGTGAGATCTTCGCCTACCTCCGCGACCTCGAGGCATGGGAGCAGGCGGCTCAGCATCGACAGCGCTTCCACGACCACCTGCCCGCGCGCCAGTCGGAGTCCGTCGCTCGCCTGATCGGTTACTTCGACGAAGACCCCGCAGCGGTGGGATAGGGTCGCTCCATGCGGATCCTGCTCGGGATCGTCATCGTCTTCTTCCTCGTGCTCTGGGTGCGCGCGGTGATCGACGTCTGGAAGCGGCGCCACGACCTGAGCGTCGGGGGGAAGTCGGCCTGGACGATCATCATGCTGATCCTGCCCTTCATCGGGCTCCTGCTCTACACGATGCTGCGCCCCGGAAACGTCAGCGCCTAGGGCCGTGAAGGTCGTCGGGCTCGGCGGGTCGCTGGCATCGGGCTCGAAGAGTCGCGCCGCGCTGGCGATAGCGCTCGCGGGCGCGGAGGAGGCCGGAGCCGAGACCGTGCTCCTCGACATCCGCGAGCTCGAGTTGCCGCTCTACAACTCCGAAGCGGATGCGCCGGCCGACGCGCTGCGCATGGCAGAGATCCTCGAGCGCGCCGACGGCCTGGTCTGGAGCAGCCCGCTCTACCAGGGATCGATCTCGGGCTCGTTCAAGAACGCGCTCGACTGGCTGCACCTGCCGAGCGGAAACGTGTACCTCACGGACAAGGTGATCGGCCTGATCAGCGTCGCCGGCGGGACGCAGGGGCTGCAGGCGGTCAACACGATGGAGTTCTGCGTGCGCGCTCTTCGCGCCTGGGCCGTGCCGCTCGTAGTGCCCCTGTCCCGCGGCCAGTTGCAGGACGAGGGCGTCGATCGCCAGCTGAGGATGCTCGGGAGCGAGGTCGTCCGGATTGCGGAGCATTTC
Source organism: uncultured Actinomycetes bacterium (assembly GCA_963790695.1). Lineage (GTDB taxonomy): Bacteria > Actinomycetota > Thermoleophilia > Gaiellales > Gaiellaceae > VAXT01. Next base: position 55,649 of record CAWBPX010000009.1, read on the forward strand.
GTCACCGAGCACGAGCCCGAGCACGAGAAGGTGTGCGCGGAGGCGGCCGACCGACTCGCCGTCGCAGCGTAGGCCGACATCAGCTGCGCTCGCGCCGGACGAGCACGTGCGGCGCATCGTCCTCCGGGTCTTGAAACTCGCGCACGACCCGGAAGCCGGCCTTCTCGAACGCCCTGATCGACGCCACGTTGCGCTTGTCCGGGTCGGCCGTGACCGCGGCCGTTCTCCGGGCGCGCGAAGACGATTTCCTCGACGAAGCGCCGCAGCAGCTCGGTGCCCAACCCGCGTCCGGTCAGCGACTCCTCGGCGATGTAGAGGTCGACACCCGCCGTGCCCTCGCCTTCGCCGATCAAGGCCGCATAGTCCGGATAGTCGGAAACGAGGTAGGTCTGGATCATCCCGAACGGCTCGCCGTCGAGGAGCGCCAGGTAGTGGTCGGTCGGCTCGCTGCCGTCGATCGTCGGGACATAGTGCTCCTCGGTCTCCTCGAGCGTGTCCCGCGCGGTCCACCAGCGCTTGACGTGGGGGCGCTGGTGCCACTCGTGGACGAGCGGAACGTCCTCGCGGGTCACCGGCCGGAACGCGATCACCAAGGGGATGATCGCGGAGGCACGAAGTCCGTCGCATGCTCGAGGACGCCCTCGGTGTCGCGGCTGCCTTCTGGGGGGTCCTGATGGCCGTCTCCCCCGGCCTGCAGATCCGCAAGATGCTGCACCATCGCTCGTCGCGGGAGGTCTCGATCGCGTACTTCTGGGTGCTGCTCGTCGGCTTCACGCTCTGGGTCGCGTACGGGCTCTCGATCGAGAACTGGTTCCTCGTCGTGCCGAACACCGTCGCCTTCGTCGTGTGCTC
>CAWBPX010000010.1:0-49969 GCA_963790695.1 uncultured Actinomycetes bacterium
GCCGCTCAGCACCTCGCGCGTGCGAAGCGGGCCGCCGGTGCTGGGTGCCGCGGCGGCGTCTCCAGGCCGGCTCGCTCGCGCAGCCCTGCAATCAGCTCGAGCAAGGCCTCTTCCGCGCTTCGACGCGGCTCCCAGCCCAGTCGCGGTGCGCGCGGCCCGCATCGAGCAGGGGGGCGTTCGGCCCGAGGTCGAGCCAGCCGGGAGGCATCGGGTGAAGGCGCAGTCGGTACGTCAGGTCGACGGCCGCGCGAGCAGCCCGCGGCGGCAGGCGCCCCGGGCGAGCGTTAAGGATCTACGCCAGCCGCTCGGGGTCGAGCACCGGCTCCGCAACGACGTTGAACGCTCCGGCGACGTCGCCGACGACGGCGCGGGCATACGCCTCTCCCACGTCCAGGGAATGCACTGCCTGGAAACGGAGATCCTAAGATGTCTGGCACGAGACGCAGGAGGCTCGGGCGCAGGAGCGGGCTCGGGCGGGACGGCCCGACGAAGAGGCGCCTGATCCCGGACGCGGCGTCGCGCTTGAAGATGAGGCCCGGCCGCGGGCGCACGACTCGGACTCTCGGCTGCTCTCGCTCGAAGCGGTCGAGCAGGCGCTCGACAGCCGCTTGTGCCGGCCGTAGAAGCTAGACGGAAGCCCGTCGGTCGGCCACGACTCGTCGACGCGGCGGTCCTTAGGCCCGGGCGAGTAGGCGCCGACGGAAGAGGCGTAGACGAGCGCGGGCCCCCGCTCCGGCCACTGCCCGGAAGACCCGCTCCGAGCCGTCGACGTTCACGCGGCACAGCGGCTCCAGGTCGCGCGAGGGCTGGATCAGCCACGCGAGGTGGACGACCGCGTCGGCCCCCCGAAAGAGCGGCGGAGGTCCGACGACGCGACATCGGCCTCCGCCCACTCGACCTTGTCCACCTGAAGCTCCGGACGCCGGCGCGCGACACCGAGGACCGATTCGACCTGGTGCTCCTCGGCCAGCGCGGCCAGGACGCTCGTCCAACGTTCCCGGTGGCTCCGACGACGACGACTCGCATGTGCCTCCCCTACCCGTCGGCCACGCAACGGAACCTGGCTCCTCAGGGCCTCCAGATCATCAGGATGAAAGCCGCGAAGATCGCCGCAGCAGCGGCATAGTTGAGCGCCAGAGGAACGGGAGCGTCGAGCATCTTCCGCAGCTCGGGAGTCGGAGTGTCACCCGTCCGCGCGAGGTCTTCCGCGAGCAGGCGCGCCCGCTTCGGCTGCTGGCCTCCGATGCCGCCGAGCACGAACGAGGCGATGAGCAGGACGAGTCCCGCCGCAATCCAGCCGTCGCTCAGGGAGTAGAAGCCGTCGGACTCCCCGATCAGCCAGAAGCCGCCAACCAGCACGAACAGGCTGCCGACGACGACGAACAGCACGCCGACCCTCGTCAGGCCGAGGAGCACAGCGATCAGCGACGGGCGTTCCTGCCTTCGCGCTGCCGCGTGGCCGACGCCTGCGATCGACATGCCCGAGAACAGGAACACGACGCCCAGAAGGTGAACCGCGAGTGCCCAGTCTCGAGCGGTCATCGCCTGTCACTCTCTCGCAGATGAGCCAACTCGTCCAGATCCTCGGAGCGCTTGCGATTCTCGCCGCCTTCGTCGCGGCTCAGCGCGGCGTCTTCGACGTGCGCTCGCGGGCCTACCTGTGGCTCAACGTCCTGGGAGCGCTCGTGCTCGCGATCGTGGCCTGGCACGAGCGGCAGTGGGGCTTCCTGCTCCTCGAGGGCGTGTGGACGCTCGTCTCGGCGTGGGGGCTCGTCCGCCGCTAGCCGGCGAGGCGCACCGCGACGACGGCGCCCGCGTCGGCCATCTGGCCGAGGATTCCGAAGTCGACGTTCGCAACCGAGTCGCACGCCTTGTGGTAGCACGCGTCCAACGACGTCCCGGCCTTGCCCCCGAAGCGCCTGGCCATGTCTGCCGACTTGGGCTCGTCCGCTCCGGTGAAGAGGCCGCCGACCGGGATCCCCGCGTTCGCAAAGGACGCGTGGTCGGACGCTCCGCCGAGCGACTCCTCCTGAACGGGCAGCCGGCGGGCCGCGAAGTACGCCCGGAACGCGTTCTCGATCCGGGCCGAGCCCCGCGGTGCGTCGTCGGCGGTGTAGACGATGCGTCCGAAGTTCGGCGAGCCGACCATGTCGAAGTTCAGGACGTCGAGGATCCGTGAACGCTGCCGCCCGCTGAGGCTCTGCACGTAGCTCCTGGAGCCGAGGAGGCCGAGCTCCTCTCCGCCCCAGAACGCGAACCGCAGCCCGTGCCTGGGCCGCACGTGCAGCCGTCGGGCCTGCCGCGCGACCTCGAGGACGAGCGCCGAGCCTGAGCCGTTGTCGTTGATTCCCGGCCCGCTCGCGACCGAATCGAGGTGCCCGCCGAGCAGCACCACTCCGCTCTGCCGACCGGGCAGGTCGGCGATCACGTTCGAGGCCCGGGCAGTGCGGGTGGAGACCGAGAGCTCGATGTGCACGGTGCTCGAGGGAGCCAGGTCGGCCGCCACCGCCGACGAGACGACCAGGACCGGGATGTTCACGGCGCGAAGAGCGTGGCCGAGATCGGCGCGGTGCGTCCGGGCGTGCCGTCGTTCGCGATCAGCGCAGCTGCCGCGCCTGCCCCTTGGGCGTTCGCCGCCTTCTGGGAGAACGGGCACTCCCCGCGCTTCATGAGGGCGACCGCGCCGTTCGGGAATCCCGCGAAGTCCGAGGCCGAGCACCCGCCCGAAGCCGAGGATGATGCGAACCGGGACGACCCGCGCTGTGAGGTTCCCGCCGCCCGAGTAGCGCATGACGATGAAGTCCGGCCCCTTCCTGTAGCGCCGATTCGTAGGCTTCACGCGCTCGAGGACCGGCGGCTTCGTCTCGCGGAAGAAGTCGAACGAGAACGTCTGCAGCCTGGGCCGATAGCCGACGGCGCGGAGCTTCCGCACGACGTAGGCGACCGATTGCGAGTACCCGGCAGTGCCGACGGCGCGGGTTCCACGGTTCCGCCTGGCGATCGCCTGGAGCGCTACGAGGTGCGCCCTCAGCCGCGTGGGCGTGATCGCCCGCGCGAGCGCCCGCGGTCGGTGTGGCCGAACGCGTCGCGGAGTCGGACGTCCGATCGTGCGCCGCCCACCCCACTCCGGCAGCAAGCAGGACTCCGAGCCCTACCGTGAGCGCGACAACACGCACCTGTCTTGATAGACGGCGCGCTCGAGGGGAAGTTGGGCTAGGAGTCGGCCTCGAGCTTCTCGGCGACCACGCCCGCGAGGCCGACCTTCTCGACGATGTCGTACCGATCGGCCTCGCCCCCGACCACACGCTCCACCTCGGGCAGAGCGTGACCGGGCTTGACGATGAAGAAGACCGCTCCCATCTTTCGCACCGACGAGTACTCCTCGGAGGTCAAGGAGATGTGCTCGAAGCACGAATCGTCCGCGCACTCGCACATGAACTCCGTGAACATCGGGCTGGCGCCCGACCCGGCGGAGTCGATCCGCTCGTTCACCTCACGGAACAGCGACTCGTTGCGTGCGGCGCGCACCTCGGTTGATTCGGTCGTCATCGCTTCCTCGATCCCCGTGCTGCTCGAAACGTCAGACGAGGAGAAGCTGCGGCTCGCCGTGCCTCGATTTTAGCACCGCGATCGCAACACCCGTTACGAGCGTCGGCACGAACCAGATCAGTACTTCTTTGCCGCGTCGTAGAGCGTGGCCGCGCATCCCAGGCAGTAGTGGGAGACCTCGTCCGCCTCCTGCGTCAGGCGCCGCTTGGCCTCCCCCGGGGCCATCTGGGGTGCGTACTTCCGAACGAGCGCGACGTACTGCCGTATCAGCCGGGCGATGCTCGGGTCGGAAGGAGCGGCGACCGTCTCCCGGGCCGCAATCTGGAAGTCGAGCCTTTCGAACTTCGCGTTCATGCCCTCGTGCGGATTGTCCTGACCGCACCCCGCGAGCAGGATCACTGGTAGGAGCAGCCCGGCTACCCGCCTCATGGCTCCGATCGTAGCTGCGCCTCTTGGCCGGGGATAGGCTGGCTCGATGCTGACGCTGTACCAGGCCGAGTGGTGCCCGTTCTCCTCCGCGGTCCGCGAGATCCTCACCGAGCTCGGCCTCGACTTCGTTGCGCGGCAGGTCGAGGCGTGGCCGGAGGAGCGCGCCGGCCTCCAGGCCGTGTCGGGCTCCGACGAGATCCCCGCGCTCGAGACGGAAGACGGGCAATTCTTCAGCGGAACCCGTGAGATCTTCGCCTACCTCCGCGGCCTCGAGGCCTGGGAGCAGGCGGCTCAGCATCGACAGCGCTTCCACGACCACCTGCCCGCGCGCCAGTCGGAGTCCGTCGCTCGCCTGATCGGTTACTTCGACGAAGACCCCGCAGCGGTGGGATAGGGTCGCACCATGCGGATCCTGCTCGGGATCGTCATCGTCTTCTTCCTCGTGCTCTGGGTGCGCGCGGTGATCGACGTCTGGAAGCGGCGACACGACCTGAGCGTCGGGGGGAAGTCGGCCTGGACGATCATCATGCTGATCCTGCCCTTCATCGGGCTCCTGCTCTACACGATGCTGCGCCCCGGAAACGTCAGCGCGTAGGGCCGTGAAGGTCGTCGGGCTCGGCGGGTCGCTGGCATCGGGCTCGAAGAGTCGCGCCGCGCTGGCGATAGCGCTCGCGGGCGCGCAGGAGGCCGGAGCCGAGACCGTGCTCCTCGACATCCGCGAGCTCGAGTTGCCGCTCTACAACTCCGAGGCGGATGCGCCGGCCGACGCGCTGCGCATGGCAGAGATCCTCGAGAGCGCCGACGGCCTGGTCTGGAGCAGCCCGCTCTACCAGGGATCGATCTCGGGCTCGTTCAAGAACGCGCTCGACTGGCTGCACCTGCCGAGCGGAAACGTGTACCTCACGGACAAGGTGATCGGCCTGATCAGCGTCGCCGGCGGGACGCAGGGGCTGCAGGCGGTCAACACGATGGAGTTCTGCGTGCGCGCTCTTCGCGCCTGGGCCGTGCCGCTCGTAGTGCCCGTGTCCCGCGGCCAGTTGCAGGACGAGGGCGTCGATCGCCAGCTGAGGATGCTCGGGAGCGAGGTCGTCCGGATTGCGGAACATTTCGTCACCGAGCGCGAGCCCGAGCACGAGAAGGTGTGCGCGGAGGCGGCCGACCGACTCGCCGTCGCAGCGTAGGCCGACATCAGCTGCGCTCGCGCCGGACGAGCACGTGCGGCGCATCGTCCTCCGGGTCGTGGAACTCGCGCACGACCCGGAAGCCGGCCTTCTCGAACGCCCTGATCGACGCGATATTGCGCTTGTCCGGGTCGGCCGTGACCGCGGTCGTTCTCCGGGCGGGCGAAGACGATCTCCTCGACGAAGCGCCGCAGCAGCTCGGTGCCCAGCCCGCGTCCGGTCAGCGACTCGTCGGCGATGTAGAGGTCGACACCCGCCGTGCCCTCGCCTTCGCCGATCAAGGCCGCGTAGTCCGGATAGTCGGAAACGAGGTAGGTCTGGATCATCCCGAACGGCTCGCCGTCGAGGAGCGCCAGGTAGTGGTCGGTCGGCTCGCTGCCGTCGATCGTCGGGACATAGTGCTCCTCGGTCTCCTCGAGCGTGTCCCGCGCGGTCCACCAGCGCTTGACGTGCGGGCGCTGGTGCCACTCGTGGACGAGCGGAAGGTCCTCGCGGGTCACCGGCCGGAACGCGATCACCAAGGGGATGATCGCGGAGGCACGAAGTCCGTCGCATGCTCGAGGACGCCCTCGGTGTCGCGGCTGCCTTCTGGGGGGTCCTGATGGCCGTCTCCCCCGGCCTGCAGATCCGCAAGATGCTGCACCATCACTCCTCGCGGGAGGTCTCGATCGCGTACTTCTGGGTGCTGCTCGTCGGCTTCACGCTCTGGGTCGCGTACGGGCTCTCGATCGAGAACTGGTTCCTCGTCGTGCCGAACACCGTCGCCTTCGTCGTGTGCTCGACGACGATCGCGATCGCGCTGCGCTACCGGCTCAGGGAGCCGGCAAGTAGAACGTGAGCGGCGGGCCCAGACGCTGCGCGCCCTGGCGCCACGCCACGCGGTAGCCGCGCGGGCCGCGCACCGGGTAGTTCTTCTGCCAGATCACGGTGCCGCCCCACTGCGCGCCGGTCTTCTTGACCGGGAAGCTCTTGCACGTCGCCTTCTGGCCGAGCGGAGTCACGCAGATCCGGTAGCGCGAGAAGTACTTCGCGGCGAGCGTGAGCTTGAAGCGGTACTGGCCGTTCGTCCTGAAGATCCCGTAACAGACGTCGCCGGTCCCGCTGCAGTAGGCCTTGACGCGCAGCTCGGGCGCGGCCGACGCGGTGCCGAGCGCGGCGAGCGCCAGCGCGGGAATCGCTGCTAGAACAGCCAGGCGCATGCCTCTAGTGTGCCGCTTGTGAGCGGAGCCCGCCTCGTCACTCCAGAGTTCGCGCGTGTCTGGCTGGCGACCCAGCTCGCAGGCGACCTGATTCGCGCAGCGAGCACGCTACACGCCATGCCGCTCGAGGAGGCGGCGCGGTGACGAACGATCCTCTCGCCCTCGACGCGGAGACCATGCGCAAGCTCGGGTACCGCGCGGTCGACATGCTCGTCGACCGGCTCACCGACCCGTCGATCCCGCCGCTTCGCCGCGCGACTCCGCAGGAGATGGCCGCACGCCTGAGCGGGCCCCCGCCCGAGGAGCCGCAGGAGTGGGACGAGATCCTGCGCCGGCTCGACGAGGACGTGCTCCCGTTCATGAGCAAGGGCGACCACCCAGGGTTCTTCGCGTACGTCCCCTTCGCCGGCACCTGGCCGGGGGCGCTCGGCGACTTTATCGCCAGCGCCACGAACGTCTACGCGGGCTCCTGGATGGAGGCCGCGGGGCCGAGCCAGGTCGAGCTCGAGGTGATCGGCTGGTTCAAGGACTGGCTCGGATACCCGGAGGAGGCCGCCGGGCTCCTCGTCAGCGGCGGCTCCGCGGCGAACCTCACGGCGCTCGCGTGCGCGCGCGAGGCACAGGTCGGCTCGATGTCCGACGACCTGGTCGTCTACGTCTCCGATCAGGCGCATTCGTCCGTGGCGCGTGCCGCACGCGGGCTCGGGTTCCGGCAGAACCAGGTTCGCGTGATCCCGACGGGCGACGGGCTCGTGATGCGCATCGACCTACTCCAGTCGGCGATGGAGGCCGACATCGCCGCCGGTCGCAAGCCGCTCTTCGTCTCCGCGAACGGCGGCGCCACGAACAGCGGCGCGGTCGACCCGCTGGAAGAGCTCGTCGAGCTGTGCGAGGAGCACGACGTGTGGCTGCACGTGGACGCGGCGTACGGCGGCTTCGCGGTGCTCGACGAGCGCGGGCGCCGGCAGCTCGCCGGGATCGAGGACGCGGACTCGATCACGCTCGACCCGCACAAGTGGCTCTACCAACCGTACGAGTGCGGCTGCCTGCTCGTCAGCAACGGCGCCGAGCTCCGGAACGCGTTCACGATCACGCCCGACTACCTGAAGGAAGCGAGCGCGATCGACAGCGAGGTCAACTTCTCCGACCTCGGCCTCCAGCTGACGAGGATGGCGCGCGCCTTCAAGGTCTGGTGCTCGATCCAGTACTTCGGGCTCGGCGCGTTCCGGCGCGCGATCGAGCGGACGTTCGAGCTCGCGGAGCGCGCGGAGAAGCGGATCGAGGCCAGCGACCGGCTCGAGCTCGCGGCGACGCCGAGCCTCGGCATCGTCAGCTTCCGGCGGCGCTTCGAGGAGGACGAGGATCTGCTGAACGCGCGCCTCGTGACCGAGCTCGAGGAGAGCGGGATCGGGCTCGTGTCGGCGACGCGGCTCAAGGGCCGGTACACGATCCGCATGTGCATCATGAGCCACACGAGCGGCGAGGAGGACGTCGACCGCGTGCTCGACTTCCTCGAGCAGGCGGACGTCGGCGCCGGGCGTATCGGCGCGGTGAGCGCGTACGAGCGGCATCCGGACGTGACCCTGAGCGGGATCCGTCGTCGCGCGACGGATGGGCCGGCGCGGTTCACGCTCCTGGAAGGGCTCTCGGACGAGGAGGCGGGCTGGGTCGTCGATCGCGGCGAGGAGCGGGAGATCGACGCCGGCGAGACGGTGGTCGAGCAGTGGGACACGTCGCAGGACTTCTTCCTGATCCAGTCCGGGCGCGCGGACGTCTTCGTCGACGGCGAGCGAGTGGCGCAGCTCGGCCCTGACGAGTTCTTCGGCGAGATCGCGGCGCTCGACTGGGGCGCGGGGTTCGGGTATCCGCGGATCGCGCAGGTGGTCGCGGTCGATCCGCTCGAGGTGCTCGTCTACCCGAGCGAGAAGCTGCGGGAGCTGTTCGTGATCGTGCCTGAGGTCGAGCGCGTGATCCGCGCGGCGGTCGAGCACCGGCTCGCCGTGCGCTGACCGTGGTCGGCCGCGCGCTCTCAGCGGTCTTCCGAAACCCGGAGCTGCGGCGCGTCGAGCTCGCGTTCGTCACCTTCAACGCGGCCGAGTGGGGCACGTGGATCGCGATGCTCGTCTTCGCCTACGAGCAGGGCGGGACGACGACGGCCGGGCTCGTGGCGCTGGCGCAGCTGATCCCGGCGGGACTGTGCGCGCCCGTTCGCCGCGGTGCTGGCTGATCGCCGCGGGCCTTCCTGGATGCTCACCGTGAGCTACGTCGCGCAGGCGGTGACGATGGGTGCGACCGCCGTGGCGTTGTTCGCCGACGTGGAGCCGCTGCTCGTGTACGCCTTCGCGGCGGCGGCGGCGACCTCGTTCACGCTCACGCGCCCCGCACAGGCGGCGCTCGTGCCCGCGCTGGCGCGGACGCCCGAGGAGCTGACGGCCGCGAACGTCGTCTCGTCGTGGATCGAGAGCCTGGGGATCTTCCTCGCGCCGGCCGCGGCGGGCGTCCTGCTCGGCGTCAGCGGGCCGGCGTCGGTGTTCGCGGTGATGGCCGTGACCGCCGCCGCGGGCGGGCTGCTGACGATCGGGCTCCCGGGGCCGGCCGGCGCACCGGCGGCGGGGCCGGTCGAGGAGACCGTCGCGGGATTCCGCCTGCTCGCGCGCGACCGGCCCTCGTCGCTCCTCGTGGGCCTGCTCGGAGCCCAGTACATCGCGATCGGGGCGCTGGACGTCCTCTACGTCGTGCTCGCGCTCGGTGCGCTCGGGCTCGGCGAGGGCGGCGCGGGGTACCTGAACGCCGCATTCGGCCTGGGCGGGGTGCTCGGGATCGCCGCGACGGCCGCGCTCGTCGGGACGTTCGCGGCTGGTTCCGCCGCTGATCGCCGGACTGGCCGTGTGGTCACTGACCATGTGGACGCTCGGGGCCTGGGCGACGACCGTCGGCGCGTTCGTCCTTCTCGGCGCGGCCGGCGCGGGGCGCAGCCTGCTCGACGTCTCCGGGCGCACGCTCCTGCAGCGGACTGCTCCGACCGAGCTCCTCTCGCGGGTCTTCGGCGTGCTCGAGGGGCTGACGATGGCCGGGCTCGCGCTCGGATCGATCCTCGTGCCGATCCTGGTCGCGATCGCGGGCACACGGGGCGCGCTGATCGGCGTCGGGCTCGTCCTGCCGCTGATCGCGGTGCTCGCGGGCCGCTCGCTGCTCCGGCTCGACCACAGCGCGACGGTGCCGGTGACCGAGATCGCGCTCCTGCGCTCGTCGCCGACCTTCTCCGTGCTCGGCGCTCCCGAGCTCGAGCGGCTCGCGCGCGGGATGGCGCCCGTGACCGTCGAGCGTGGCGGAACGCTGATCCGCGAGGGCGAGCTGGGCGACACCGCGTATCTGGTCGCGGACGGCGAGCTCGAAGTCTCGGCCGGCGGCAGGAAGCTGGCGGTGCTCGGCCGTGGAGACATCGTGGGCGAGATCGCGCTCCTGCGCGGCGGCCCTCGCACCGCGGAGGTCGTTGCGATCGGCGACGCCCGGCTGTACGAGCTCGAGCGCGAGGCGTTCCTCGAGGCCCTGGGCGGAAGCCGCCACGCAGCCGGTGCACTCGACACGCTCATCGACAGGCGGCTGGACGAGGTCGCGCAGGTGAGTGGGAGAATCGCCCCGTGATCGATCCCCTCCGGCGCTGGCGCGAGCACGGCGAGAAGCCCGACTTCGCGGGACTGCTCACCTTCGGCGGGCTCCCGTACACCGAGGATCCGGCCGAGCTCGAGGGGATGGACGTCGCGATCGTCGGCGCGCCCACGGACGATCTCGTGTCCGACCGGCCCGGGACGCGGTTCGCGCCGCGGGCGATCCGTGCCGCGAGCTGCCCTTCGGGCGAGCATCTCGAGGCGAAGATCGACGCCTTCGCCGAGCTGAAGATGGTCGACTTCGGCGACGCGCCCGTGCTTCCGGCGGACGCGGCTCGGTCGCACGCGGCGATCGAGGCGACGGTCGGCCAGGTGCTCGCGGCCGGCGCGATCCCGATCGTGCTCGGCGGCGACCACTCGATCGCGGAGCCGGACATCCGGGCGTGCGCGGGCAAGCACGGCCCGGTCGGGCTCGTCCACTTCGACACGCACGCGGACACCGGGACGGAGGTCTTCGGGGTCGAGGTCTCGCACGGGACGCCGATGTACCGCCTCGTCGAGGCGGGCTCGGTCGACCCCGCGCGGTACGTGCAGATCGGGCTACGCGGCTACTGGCCCGGCCCAGCCGAGTTCGCCTGGCAGGAGGAGAAAGGGATCACGAGCTTCTTCGCGCACGACGTCCGCGAGCTCGGCATCGAGGAGGTGGTCGGGCGCACGATCGGGATCGTCGGCGACGGTCCAGTGTTCGTGTCGATCGACGTCGACGTGCTCGACCCCGCGTTCGCGCCCGGGACCGGCACGCCGGAGCCCGGCGGGCTCACCTCCAGCGAGCTCCTCTGGGCCGTGCGCACGACAGCCGCCGGCCTGGAGGTCGTGGGCGCGGACGTCGTCGAGGTGCTCCCGACCGCGGTCGGCTCGGCGGACGTGACGGCGCTCGTCGCCGAGCGGATCGTGCGCGAGCTGATGACCGGGATCGCGCTGCGGCGCCGCTCAGCCCGGGAGTAGCGCCTTCGGCAGTCGGCGGCGCGAGGTCGCCAGCGCTTCCCGGAGCTTCTCCGGCGCGTCCGAGCCCGTGGTACCCAGGCCCGTGCCCGAACAGGATGTGCTCGGGCTCGAGCCCCGCGAGCGCGTGCTTCGGCGGGAACAGCCTGAGCAGCGGATGGACGCCGAACGGCTCGTTCTTCGCCCGGAAGTAGCCGAGGCTGCCCAGGGCGTCTGCGCACACGAGGACGCGCTCCTCGGGGAGCCAGAGGGCGATCTCCTTCCAGAAGCGCGTCTGGACGATCTGGCGCGCCTCGGTTCCTTCGGGCGCCTCGACGACGTAGAGCCGCACCCCCAGCCGTGCCGCGATGGCTGCGCAGTCGCGGTTGTGCCGGTCGAGCAGCTGGACGACGCCCGCAGGCTCGCCCAGCTCCCGCACGCGCTCGTCCAGTCCGGGGCCGTCGACCGGGTCGGTGAGCCACACGCCGCCGCCCGAGCGGACCGCATGGGAGGTGCGCGGGATCTTCTCGTCCTGCTCCTTCCAACCGAAGCCGTGCTCGAACTCGTCGCTGAACTCGAGAGCCATCGGGAAACTATTGCCCGTGTCCTCCGAGAAAGGCACCTCGAACACGGAGATCGCGGACCGGCTCGAGGCCTTCGCGTCGCTCCTCGACCTCGCGGGGTCGAACCCGTACACCGCGCGGGCGTACCGGCGCGCGGCCGAGATGATCCGCGAGACGAAGGCGCCGGTCGCCGATCTCGTCCGCGCGGGGCGCGTGCGCGAGCTGCGCGGGATCGGGCCGGGAATCGAGGCACGGCTGAAGGAGCTGGTCGAGACGGGGCGGATCGCGGAGCTCGACGAGCTGGAGAGCGAGGTCTCGCCGGAGCTGGTCGGGCTCGGCCGGCTGCTCGGCTTCGGGCCGAAGCGGGCGGTCGAGATCGGGCGCGCGCTCGGAGTGCGGACGGTGGACGAGTTCCGCGAGGCCGCTGCCGCCGGTCGGCTGAAGAGCGTCCCGGGAGTCGGGCCGAAGACGGAGGCGAAGCTGCTGGCCGCGCTGGCGCAGGCGGATCGGCCGCGTCCGCGTCGAGGGATGCTGCTGAATCAGGCGCTCGCGCTGAGCGACAGCGTTGCCGAGGCGCTCGGTGGAGAGATCGCCGGCGACCCGCGGCGCCGGCGCGACTCGAACGAGGTGTTCGCGGTGGTGTGCACCGGAGAGCCGCGGGCGGCGCTCGACCGCTTCGAGTCGCTGCCGCAGATCGTCTCGGTGGTCGACCGGTCGGAGCGGCGCGCGATCGGGATCACGGTCGAGGGCGTCCCGGTCGAGCTGATCGTGGCGGAGCCTGAGCGGTTCGGGACCGAGCTGGTGCGGGCGACCGGCTCGGAGGCATACGTCGCGGCCCTGGAGCCGCTGCCCGAGTCGCCGGACGAGGAAGGCGTCTACCGCGCGCTCGGAATCCCGTTCTGCCCGCCCGAGCTGCGGGAAGAGCCCTTCCGCGGCGACCCGCCTCCGCTCGTCGAGCTACGCGAGATCCGTGGCGACCTCCACGTCCACACCACGGCCTCGGACGGGAAGGCGACGGTGCTGGAGATGGGCGAGGCGGCGATCGCGCTCGGCTACGAGTACCTGGCGATCTGCGACCACACGCGGAACGTGCGGGTCGTGCCGGGGCTCGACGCGGACGACGTGAGGCGCCAGGGCGAGGAGATCGCGGCGGCCAACGAGCGGCTCGCGCCGTTCCGGATCCTGCGCGGGATCGAGTGCGACATCCTCCCGGACGGATCGCTCGACCTTCCCGACGACGTGCTCGCGGAGCTCGAGTGGGTGCAGGCGAGCGTGCACGCGGGGCAGCGTGCGGCAAAGGCCGAGATCACGAAGCGGACGCTCGAGGCGATGCGGCATCCGGCGGTGCGCTGCCTCAGCCACCCGACCGGGCGGATCATCAACCACCGGCCCGAGAACGCCGTCGATCTCGAGCGCGTGTTCGAGGTCGCGCTGGAGACGGGCGTCGCGGTCGAGGTGAACGGGCTCGCGCCGCGGCTCGACCTGCGCGACGTGCACGTCCGGGCCGCGGTCGAGGCGGGCGTGCCGATCGTGTGCTCGACGGACGCGCATTCGGTGCGCGGCCTCGGGAACATGCAGCTGTCGGTGGCGACGGCCCGCCGAGGCTGGGCGACCGCGGCGAACATCCTGAACACGCGACCCCTCGCCGAGCTCCTCTGAGCTCTACCGACTAGGGCTAGGCCGCACCGCCCTGACCGCTCGTTGCCCACTCGCGCACCTCGTACCAGTGCGTGTCGCGGAGCGCCTCGGCCACCTGCGGGTCGGTGTGCACTGCGTAGAAGACGTTCTTGTCGAGGTCGGCGCAGATCGCCACCGCCCCCTGAGGGAAGTCCCCGAGCTGGACGAGCGCATCCGCCGGCAGCCGCGCCTCGGCGACCGTGTAGTGCTTGAACTGGAGATCGGGCGCGATCTCCGTCAGCTCGGGCCAGTCTGGGCACGTCCGGGAGCTCATCCAGCCTCGACCTTCGTACCCGCGTCGGCCAGCGACCACTCACCCTCGAGGCGCAGGGCGCCGCGCGCGCCATCGGATGGCTCGACCGCGAAGTGCGTCGCTGCGTCGATCCGGTGGTAGCGCTTCCCGCCGGCCGCGTCGGTCAGCGCGACGCTGACCTGGAACTCGCCCTCCCCGAGCGGCAGATGGTCGATCGCGAAGCGGAGCTCCCGCTCGCCCATGGCGCCGTCCCAGCCGAGCTCGCCGAGATCCCGGCTGCTTGCCCCGAGCAACGAACCACCCGAGTCACGCAGCTCGAGCGACAGCACCGGGGGCGGCACGGTCCGCTCGCCCACGAGCCGCAGTCGGATCACGACGGGCTCACCCGAGAGGAACCGCTCGCGGGGCTTCTCGTCTCCGCCGACGAGCTCGACGCCCTGGACTCGGACCTCGCCGCTCCCCCACTCGCGCAGCCCGGCGCCGACTTCCTCCGGGCTCTCCTCGAGTGCGAGCTGCTTGTGGTAGAGGCTGATGGCCTCTGCGGAAGGGCCGTCATATTCGACCTCGCCATGACTCAGGAGCAACGCGCGCTCGCACAGCCGCTCCACCGCGGGTGCGGAGTGAGAGACGAAGCACACCGTCCCGCCGCGCTCCTTGAACGCGAGAATCTTCCCGATGCATTTACGCTGGAAGGCCTCGTCGCCGACAGCAAAAACTTCGTCCAGGAGCAGGATGTCCGCATCGACGTGGACGGCTATCGCAAAGCCCAGGCGCATGTGCATCCCCGATGAGTAGGTACGCACGGGGAGGTCGATGAAGCGTTCGAGCTCGGCGAAGGACACGATCTCGTCCATCCGCTCCCGGATGTATCGGCGCTTGAGCCCGTAGATCGAGCCGCTGAGGAAGATGTTCTCGCGGCCGGTGAAGTCGGGGTGGAACCCTGCGCCGAGCTCCAGGAGCGAGCCGATCGAACCGCCCACCCGGATCTGTCCGTCCGTCGGCGCGAAAATGCCGGCAATCAGCCTGAGTAGCGTCGTCTTGCCCGACCCGTTTCGGCCGATGAACCCAACGGAAGCGCCCTGGTCGACCTCGAACGAGACGCCCTTCAGCGCCCAGATCTCTTCCGAGCGGCGAACCTCCGGGCGCAGGATCGCCTCCTTGAGCGTGAGGTTCCTGTGCGGGTTTACGCGGAAGCGCCGAGAGACTCCCTCGGCGACGATCTGGCCCGGTTCCATTATGTCGAGGGTACTGAAACGGCCTCTCGGACAAGCTCGGCCAGCCCGCGGACGAGCTCGGGATCGTCGTTCAGGGACTCGATCCGGTCGAAGTCGAGGCCGAGCTCCGCGGCCCGCTCCCTGCCTTCGACGTCGAGGTCCCAGAGGATCTCGAGATGGTCGGACACGAACCCGATCGGGCACGCGAGGACGCGCTCCACTCCGCGGGCATGCAGCGCGACGAGCTCGTCGAGGATGTCCGGGCCGAGCCAGGGCTCGCCGGTGGTGCTCGCGCTCTGGAAGGCGAAGGACCAGGACTCGAGGTCGGCGCGATCGGCGACCAGACGGCACGTCTCGAGCAGCTGCTCCTTGTACGGGTCGCCCTGGTCGAGGATCCGCGCCGGAAGGCTGTGCGCGGTGAAGACCACGTGCGCGTCCGTGCCGCGGACCCGGTCGGCGAGCACGTCCAAGTAGGGCCCGTGGTCGTGCCAGCTCTCGATGAACAGGAGCTTGGCCCGGCCTGAGAGGCCCTGCTCGAGTCGCTCGCGGTAGCCGTCGATCGAGAGCGTCGAGTAGTGCGGGGCGAGGACGAGGCCGACGATCGTGTCCGCGCCGCCCGCGAGCGCCCGCTCGGACGCCTCCGCGATTCTCGGGCTCCAGTGCTTCATGCCGGCGTAGACCGGGAGACCAAGCTCGCGTTCGAGCGCCGCACGGGTCGCCTCCGTCACGTCGTCGAGCGGCGAGCGCCCGCCGATCCGCCGGTAGCGCTCCGTGAGCTCCTCGACCGCCTCCTCCGAGACCGGCCTGCCGCCGCGGATGTCCTCGAGATAGGGGCGGATGTCGTCCAGGTCGGACGGGCTGCCGTAGGCCATGAGAACGACCGCGGGCTTCACGCAGCAACGCTCGCTGTGCGCTCGTGCACGAGGTCGACCAGCCGGCGCAGGTCGGCGGGATCGGTGTCCGGCATCACCCCGTGGCCGAGGTTGAAGATGTGCCCAGGCCGACCGCCCGCGCGTTCGAGGACGGTCAGCGCCTCCCGCTCGGCGCGGTCGAACGGGCCGAGCAGGAGCGCCGGGTCGAGGTTGCCCTGAACGCCTCGGTCGTGGCCCACCCGCTCCCAGCCCTCGTCCAGGCGCACGCGCCAGTCGAGCCCGATCACGTCGCCTCCGGTCTCCGCCATCGTCTCCAGGAGGTGCGCCGTGCCGGTGCCGAAGTGGATCGTCGGCACCTCCATCGCCTCGAGGATCCGCCGGGAGTACGGCGCGACGAACTCGAGGTAGTCGTCGCGCGACAGGGCGCCGACCCAGGAGTCGAAGAGCTGAACGGCGTCCGCGCCGGCCGCGACGCATGCCTTCAGATACGCGATCGAGGTCTCGGTCAGCTTCTCGCAGAGCCCGTGCCAGACCTCGGGCGCCCCGTACATGCAGCGCTTCGTGACGCGCGAACTCGCGCGTCGGCTTGCCCTCGACGAGATAGCCGGCGACCGTGAAGGGGCCGCCGCAGAAGCCGACGAGCGCCTGCTCGGGCGCAAGCGATTCCCGGACGAGCCGGACCGCTTCGAGGATGAACGGGACCGCCTCGTCCGGATCGGCCACACGCAGCCGGTCGACATCGGCCTCGGCCCGCACCGGCTCCGCGATGACGGGGCCGACGTTCTCGACCAGCTCCACGTCGATGCCCATCCCGAGCACCGGGAGCATGATGTCCGCGAACATCACGGCCGCGTCGACGCCGTGGGCGCGCACGGGCTCCAGCGTGACCTCGGCGCAGAGCTCGGGCTGCCGGCAGACCTCGAACAGCGTGTGCTGCTTGCGGATCTCGCGGTACCCCGGCAGCGACCGTCCGGCCTGGCGCATGAACCAGACAGGGGTTCGCTCGACGGGCTCGAGGCGAGCCGCTCTGACGAGAAGTGGCTGCACTAGAGCTGCGCCGCCAGCTGGTCGTCGACCCGCCGGAAGACGAGCGCGGCGACTGCGAGCGCGCCGATCGCCACTGAGAACGCGTAAACGACGTCGGTGACGTGAGGGAGCTGCCCGAAGAACAGCGGGTCGCGAATCGCCGAGACGAAGGGCGCGACCACGTTTCCGTAGTACAGGATGTCAGCGAGCGTGGGATGTGTCTGGATCCCCGGCATCTGGCTCCAGGGGTAGAAGATCGGCGTCAGGATGAACCAGGGCAGAAGCACCGTCGCGATCAAATGCTCGATGTCCCGAAACATGACCGTCGCCGATGCGAGCACGATCCCGAACGCGGTCACGAGCGCGGTGAGCGGGAAGAAGAGTGGTAGAGCGGCCCAGAACGTCGTGCGCGTTTCGGGTACGAGCAGCAGGTTGAGCGGGAGGATCACAGCGAGCATCACCAGCATCGTCACGAGGTTCGTCGCGACGACCGAAACCGGGAGCAATTGACGTGGCAGCCGGACTTGCTTCACGAGGCTCGCATGGCCGAGCAGGCTCGAGCACGACATCTGGATCGTGGACTGGAAGAAGATCCAGACCAGTAAGCCGGTGAGCAAGAAGAGCGGATAGTGGTCGACGGATACGGCACGGACGATGACGGAGAAGATCAGCCAGTAGGCGAGCATGAGCATGATCGGATTGATCAGGGTCCACGCGATTCCGAGCGCTGAGCCGCGGTACTTCACGCGCAATTCGCGCCGGAAAAGATTCAGAAACAGGTCGCGGTAACGGAAGATATCGACGTAGACGCGCACGGGCTGCCAGTGTAGAGAGGTGCGCATCGTCGTCGACGTCTCGCCGCTCTCGCACCCGCGGACCGGGGTCGGGAACTACATCCGAGGCTCGCTGCGCGGGCTCGCCGAGGCGGCGGGCGGAGAGCACGAGATCGTGGCCTTCGCGCCGGTGAGCATGCGCGCGCGTGGGCAACTGGAGGACGCGCTCGATGGTGTCCCGGTGGATCAGCGCCTCGTTACGGTTCCTCCCTCGGCACACCTCTGGCGAACCCTCTGGAGCCGCATCGGGCGACCGCCGGTGGAGCGTCGTCGCGGGGCCGCTCGACGTCTTCCACTTCTCGGACTGGATGTACCCGCGCCAGCGGGCGGGCCTGCGCACGACGATGATCCACGACCTCGTCCCGCTCCATTACCCCGACTGGGTGCACCCACGGACTCGTCGCCAGAACACGGCGAAGTACCGACATGCGGCGCGGACGTGCGACCTGATCGTCGTCAACTCCGAGTTCACCGCCGCCGACGTCGCCGACCGACTCGGCTTCCCGCGCGAGCGGATCGTCGTCGCCTACCCGGGCGTGGACGAGCGCTTCACGCCTGGTGGCAGCAGGAGCGACTACGTGCTCATGCTCAGCCCTCGCGATCCGCGGAAGAACTACGCGAACCTCGCCGCGGCGATGAAGCTCCTCCCCGAGTTGCGGCTCGTCGCCCCCGAGCACGTCTCCGACGAGGAGTTGCCCGATCTCTACCGCGGCGCGGCCGTCTTCGCGTATCCGTCTTTCTTCGAGGGCTTCGGGATCCCCGTCCTCGAGGCGATGGCCTCAGGGACGCCCGTCGTCGCCTCTGCGCATCCCTCGCTCGACGAGGCTGCCGGCGACGCAGCCATCCGGGTCGACCCCGAGAGCCCGGAAGCGATCGCGGACGGCATCCGGCGGGCGCTCCAGGAGCGCGAGAGCCTCGTCGTGAAGGGCCTCGAACACGCTAAGCGGTTCACCTGGCGGGCCTGCGGCGAGGCTCACCTTCGAGGATTCCTGACCTTTACCTGAGACACTTCCGGCCATGCTCAGAGTGGGTCTCGACACCTCGCCGCTCGTGCTCTCGCAAGCCGGCACGGCTCGCTACCTGACGAAGCTCCTCGAGGGGCTGGAGCAGGAGCCGGAGATCGAGGTGAGCGAGCTCACGTGGGGCGGAGACAGCCGGACGACGAAGGTCGCACGCGACATGTTCTGGTATCCGTCGAGGCTCGGCCGTGCGGCGAAAGCGGCCGGAGCCGACCTCCTGCACTGCCCGACGATGCGCGCGCCAATGCGCTCGAAGATCCCGCTCGTCGTGACGGTTCACGACGTGGCCGTGCTCCGTCACCCCGAAGCCTTCAACAGCTGGACCCGTCGGTACAGCGCCCAGTCCCTGCCACGCGTCGTCAAGGCAGCGAGCGCGATCGTCGTCGGTTCCGCGTTCTCACGCGACGAGCTCCTCGACGTGCTGCCGGTCGACGAGGCGAAGGTGCGGGTGATCCCCTACGGCGTCGGCCCGCCGTTCACCCAGGACGGCCCGGCCGAGGAAGACGACTACATCCTGACGGTCTCGACGCTCGAGCCGAGGAAGAACCTCGACCGCCTGATCGAAGGCTTTCACCGCACGGGTCTCGAGGGGCTCGAGCTCCGCGTCGTCGGCGGCGAGGGCTGGGGCTCGGTCGAGCTCGAGGGCGACCGCGTGCGTCGCTTGACCGACGTCGACGACGAGGAGCTTGCGCGGCTGTACCGCGGCGCTGCGGCCGTCGTCTACGTCTCCCTCTACGAAGGCTTCGGACTGCCTGTGCTGGAGGCGATGGCCTGCGGGACTCCGGTCGTCGCGCCTGCCGGTCGTCCGTACGACGAGTTCGCGCACGGCATCACGTTCGAATGCGACCCGCGCGATGCCGATTCGATCGCGAGGGCCATCCAGCGGGCGGTCGCCTCGGGATCGCAGCCCGTCGGGGTGCGTCGCGCCGCCGACTTCACCTGGGAGAGCGCGGTGCAGGCTCACGTCGACCTCTACCAGGAGCTGGCCGGATGAAGCCGCTGATCGCGATCGACGCGGACGTGCTCGGCCGCCGCCGCACGGGCGACGAGACCTACGTTGCGGCGCTGCTACGCGAGCTCGTGCCGATCGCGGACGAGGAGCGCCTGGTCGCCGCTCACACGGCACCCGGAGCTCGTCCCGGACGGGATCGAGGCGCACGAGCTTCCGGCGAGAAGCCAGGCGACCCGCATGCTGTTCGGTCTACCGCGCGCGCTGCGGCGGTTACGCCCGTCGCTCGCGTCACTTCCTCTACGTCGTGCCGCCGGCCTACCGCGGGCCTGCCGTCGTCACCGTCCAGGACCTCTCGTTCGAATGGGATCCAGGCCTGATGAGCCCGCGCGACCGATTCATGTTCCGCACGTTCGTGCCGCGATCGGCAAGAAGGGCGGACCGGGTGCTCGCGATCTCCGAGCGCACGAAACGAGATCTCATCGAGCACTACGGGATCCCCGAGCGGAAGATCGCGGTCACACCGCTCGGGGTCGACCCGACCTTCCGGCCGAACGGGACGACTCCGGACGCGCCTCCGTACGCGCTCTTCGTCGGCGGGATCCAGCCTCGCAAGGACCCGTTGACCGCAATCGAAGCGCTTGCGCTCGTCGACGGCGACCTCCGGCTCGTGCTCGTGGGCGACGAGAAGCGCGGAGGCGACGAGGTGCGAAGCGCGATCGTGCGGCTCGGCCTCGAACGGCGGGTCGAATTCGCGGGCTATGTCGAACACGAGGGGCTCGCCTCGCTCTACCGCGGGGCCGCATGCCTCGTCTTTCCGTCGCGCTACGAGGGGTTCGGGTTACCGGTGCTCGAGTCGATGGCCTCCGGAACTCCGGTCGTCGCGAGCAACGCCGGTGCGGTCCCGGAGGTCGCGGGCGATGCCGCCGTACTCGTCGAGCCGGGTGACCCGGAGGCGCTCGCCGAGGGCATCCGGCAGGCACTCGCCGAGCGCGACCGCTTCGTTGCGGCCGGGCTCGCGCGCGTGAAGCAGTTCACGTGGTCCGAGACGGCGCGCCGCACACTCGCGGTCTACCGAGAGCTCACGTGAGCGTCGCCGGCGTCGTCGTCACTCACGGGCCGGATCCCGAGCTCGAGCGCTGTCTCGAGGCACTTCGCCCTCAGGTAGATGAGCTCGTCGTCGTCGCAAACCCGCCCGCGCCGGACGTTGGCGACACGCTCATCGTCAACGAGAAGGATGCCGGCTTCGCCGCGAACGCGAACGCGGGCATCTCGGCGACCACCGCACCTTTCGTGCTCGTCGCGAATCCAGATACGGAGCCTCGGGCGGACGCGGTCCAGCGCATGAAGGCGTTTGC
The DNA here is from genome assembly GCA_963790695.1 of uncultured Actinomycetes bacterium. Lineage (GTDB taxonomy): Bacteria > Actinomycetota > Thermoleophilia > Gaiellales > Gaiellaceae > VAXT01. The sequence goes on from CAWBPX010000010.1 coordinate 20,712, forward strand.
CGAGGTTCATCCCCGCGCAGGCGTGATTGGCCCTCTGATGCTCTTCCCGGACGGCCGCTGGCAGCCCTCGCGGCGCAGCTTTCCCACGGTCAGCGGAACGATCGTCCGGCGCACGCCCCTGCGAGCGATCCTCCGGCCGGAGACGCGCCAGGTCGACCATTACCTTCTCGAGGATCGACCGCTGGAACCGGTACAGGCGGATTGGATGCTTGCGGCGTTCCTCCTCTTGCGACGCGAGATGCTCGACGAGCTCGGCGGCTTCGACGCGGGGTTCCGGCTGTACGGCGAGGACATCGACCTCTGCTACCGGGCCGCCAAGGCCGGCTGGGAGCGCTGGTACGTCCCGCAGGCGGTCGTAGTGCACGCGCACGACGCCGTAACCGACCGCCGCTTCCTGACGCGGCGGACGCTCTGGCACTGGCGCGGGATCATGCGCTTTGTGCGCAAGCACCCGGAGCGGCTGAAGGCTCTGTGAACTCTCTGTGAACTCTCAACGTGCGATCAGGAGCTGCCGAGACGTTCTCCGGGCAAGCTCGCCTCGACTTGGGTGACTCTCGCGAGCGGCAGCTCACGTGCCTGGCCGTGCACTTCGAGCGACGCGAGCTCGTCATCCTCCATTTCCGCAACCTCTCCACCGTCGAAATCAAGCCGGGCCAGCCAACTCGAGTCGGGTAAGGCGAGAGCGCGCTCGCCCGTCCTGTTGACGGCGTACAGCGTGGCGGAGTCGCGCTTCACGGCACCTCCGCGGTCTCGGTGGTAATGCCACCAGACCGTCCAGTCGGCATAGGCGTCTGTGATGGCCTCGGGCCCGAGCCTCCTCAACACATAATCGAGGTTTCGTTCGGCTTCGAGAGCCGCGCGTCGCCAGTCTTTCGGATGCCAGACGTGGAAACCGACGGCGTCCCCCACGTAGACGGCCTGGACCCCAGCGGAGGCGAGCCGGGCCGCGAATTCGATGTCCTCATAGCCATAGCCGACGATGTTCTCGTCCCAACCGCCGACGGGCTCGAGCACGGAGACCGGGATCGCACAGAACGTATTGAGGCCGTGCGCAGGGTCGAGCTCGACTGGACGAGCCTCTTCCACCGGCCGGAATAGTGATCTAGGCCGCGGATCGGCACCAACGATCGTCCCCTCGACGCGAACTGCAGGACCCCCTGGGACTAACGCCCCCAAAGCCGTGACGTCGCCGTCATCGAGCGCGTCGTGCACTGCTTCGCGCGCTTCGTCTGGAAGCCAGTGGACGACGCCGAACGCCACTGCGTCGGGATGCGAGCGGGCCGCTCGCCAGAGCCGGTCGAGCGCCTCCGGTGCGAGGACGACGTCAGCGTCGAGGGTGACCACCACTTCGGCCGCCGGGTGACGGTTCCTGACGCCGACGTTCCGCGCGCTGCTGAGCCCACGCGGGATTGGCCCCGTGCCTACCCAGCGAATGAGCGTTGAAGTAAACCCGAACTGCGATTCGACCAACTCAGGGGTCCCATCGGTCGACCCGTCGTCGACGACGATGACGTCGAACGTCTGCGCGGTTCGCTGCAATTCGACGCTCCGAAGTGCCAACGCAAGATTGTCGCGCCGGTTAGATGTCGGCACCAGGACGGAGAAACCCGGCTGTTCGGTCGCGTTGGTTCCGATTCGACGAAGTGTGCACAACGGCAAGTCGAGGCTCGTGGTACTCAGCGCAACTTGCGAAGCGCCACGTGCACGCTCGTCCACACCACGGCCTGTCCCTGATGCATCAGCAGGATGTGTGGATACCGGCTCCACTCGCGGCCCGCCCGCAGCTCCGCGGCCGCCTCGTCAAAATCGATCACCACGCTCCGCGTCTCGGGCGTGAGCTCGAGATGGAGAGGCTCGACCAGCTCGAACAACCCTTCCCACAACGACAGAAGCTCGGCTTTGTCGAACAGCAGGGTGCCCGGCAGCGAACCTTCGCCCGCGACCCGGTACTCGGTCGAGAGCGCCACGACGCCGCCCGGCTTTAGCACGCGGTGCATTTCCTCGAACGCCCTCCGCACGGCGGCCAGGTCGCCGAAGTGCTCAATCGAGCTCGATGAGAAAACGCCATCGAACGACTCGTCCTCGTAGCCCAACTCGAGTGCGTTCATGTGCTGCACGACCAGTCGTCGCGGGTCGAACTCGCAGCTGGCAAACGGCGCCGGGTCCAGCAACATACCCGGAGGGGTCTGCGTCGCCCACTCCTCGTTGTCGATGTAGAGGTCGGTCGCGAACACGCGCCGGACGTGGCGGGTCAGCCAGAAGCACGTCGCCTCTGCGCCGGCGCCGACTCCCAAGAGCTCAGCGTCTGGCCGCAGGACCCCGAGTTGACGCAGCGCACGCAACGACATCGCGACCTCCCAGTACTTGCGCCACTCGACCCCGGTCGGGAAGGTCGATCCGAAGCGCACGACCTCTGTGGCGAACGCCTCGCGCATCAGCTCGCGCAGTTCGAGATCCTCGAAGTCCTCGATCTCACACAGCTTGCAGAGCCGGGAGCCTGTTTGTCGCCCGGGCAACGCCGGTCGACTCACACCGCTCTTGCGCCGCTCGTCGAGCATGAGATGCTCGTAGAAGTACGCGCCTGCGGTTGCGAACGAACGCGCGGCCGCGTGACGCAGGCCGGCTTCGACCATCGCTTGGCGCCGCCCACGGTCCGCCAGCAGACCAGACATTTCGTCGGCCAGATCCGGCGCCGAGATTTCTCGCTCGACCTTGGCGACCACGTCGTCTGGAAGCTCGCGGGCGGACCCGAGCGCCGTTACCACCGTCGGGATCCCCGCCGCTAGGCAGTCCGCGATCGTCGCCTGTGTCTCGCCATTGGAATGCTCCCGAAGTTGCACCGCGAGCGTCGCCTGCTCGAGCCATCGACGAAACTCGTCGTCGTCGACTGGACCCGTTATCCGGACGCGCTCCTCGACGCCGAACCTGCGGGCCGCTTCGTGGCAGCGTTGCGTCTCCGCCTCCGAGGCGGAGGGTCCGACGACTGCGAGCGTCACGTTCGGATGCCGCTCGGCGACTTGGCCGAACGCCTCGACGACCTTCGCCGTCTGCTTTACCTCGGCGACGACCCCAACGGTGACGATCACCGGCGCTTGCTCGTCCGGCCGCGCCTGCGGCACCTCGTGGGAGTCGGGGAAACGGAACTGGATCCGCTCGACCTTCCGCTCGTCGCCCGGCGCCGAATCGAGCATCGCGATCTGCGCCGCGTAGTCGGAGTGCACGAGGTAGCGGTCGGCCAGCCCGATCGCCTCGCGAGCCATGTAGACCCCGTACCTGTCGGCCTCGTGGTAGTCGAGCCAGCCCGTGAGCCCAACGTCAGGCGGCACGCGGTGCATGTACATCGACCGCAGCGAATCGAGGAAACCGTGTGGGAGCAGCTCCGGGCGGAAGGCCGCGGTCCACGAGTAGAGGCCGCTGAGACGCACGTCGTGAGCGAGCACAACGCCGCTTCGCCGCCGTCGGAGGAGGTCAAGAGCCTCGGCGTGGAACTCACTGTTTCCCAGGCAGAAGACGACGTTGTCGTAGCCGGCGCGGACGCGCTCCTTGACCTCGAACTTGGAGACACGCTCGACGGACACCCCCGACGGCGCCTCGACGTCGGTGGGATCCGTTTCGACGAAAGCGTCGATGTCGCAGTGCTCTCGCAGCTGGTCGAGCATGCGATACGTGTAGTGGGCGATGCCGGAGCGCTGCGGCGGCAGTGGCGAGATCACTGCGATCCTCGGCCTTGCGCGGACCGGACGGCGGCCTTTCGCGACCAGCTCCTCGTACGTGCCCGCCATACGTTCGGCGACGCCCCGCCACGTGTGCCGCTCGTCGAGCTTGCGCGAGCGCAGGTGCTCGCGGAGGCCGTCGTCGGTGAGCGCCCGCTCGAGGGCTGCGCGGATCGACTCGGTCTTGCGTGGGTCGAACAGCGCCTCGTCGTCCTGGACGAGCTCGGTCAGCGACGAGTTGCGCGCTGCGATCACCGGCGCGCCAGACGCCATTGCCTCTGCGATCGGAAGACCGAAGCCCTCGTAAAGGGCCGGAAAGACAAAGAGCTCCGCGGCCTGGTAGAGGCGCATGAGGTCCTCGTCGGGCACGAAGCCCGGGAACCAAACCTGGCCCGTCACGCCGAGCCGCCGCAGCCGCGCGTCGAGAAGCGCCCGCTCACTGGGCTGCACGCGGCAGACGATCACGAGCTGGTGCCGCGCGCGCAACTCGCCTGCAAGCCCGGCATAGGCCTCGAGCAAGCGGTCGATGTTCTTCCGCGGCTCGATGCCGCCTGTGTACAGGACGTAGCCCTCCTCGAGCGACGGCATCCGATCCTGGAGCGTCGACAGCGCTGCGTCGCGGCTCGCGGGCGGATGGAACCGCTCTGAGACACCGGCGCCGACGACGACCACTCGCTCCTCGGGCAGCCCCAGCTGCTCGATCGCGTCTCTCGCGGTCGCCTCAGAGATCGCGAGCACGCGGTCGGCCCGTCGAACGAGCCCGAGGCGTGTTCGGTACCAGACGTTCACCTCGGGGTTCGCGAGGTAGATGTCCGGGAAGAGCGCCGGGATCAGGTCGTACAGGGTCACGGCGAGCCGCATCCCCGTCCGGTGGGCGAAGCGCGGCCAGATCCGCTCGAGCCCGATGAACTCGAACGGCGAGCCGACGTGGTAGACCATCGCCTCGCTCGCGTCCGTCCGGTCGGTGAATGTCAGCTTGCGCGTGACGGCCAGCGGCTCGATCGAGCCGGGGACGGCGAGTTGCGGATCGAGGAGGTAGCGGGCGACCGAATCCGGGTGCCAGCGCTCCAGCGCGAGGGACACTTCCGTCAGATAGCGGGCGATGCCGCGTTCCCCGTGGGCCGCGCTCTGCACGCCCTGGATGTCGAAGAAGACGGCCATGGCTACGGCCGCGTGGCGGTGACGAGCGCGACCTTCTCGACGCCGTCGTCCCCGTCGGCCGAGCCGTCCGCGAGCGACCAGCTCGTGTCGCCGTCCCGGCGCAGAATCGTCAGGTCGTCGACCTGCCAGCCTTCGAGTAGCTTCTCGAGCCCGGGTCGGTCGTACGTGCGCTGGAACTCGTCCTCCCCCGCAGTCCCGAACCGAGTCGTGAGCACGAGCAGACCGCCCGGCCTCAGGAGCTCCCGCATGCGCTTCATCGCCTCGATGTCGGTGCGACCGTCCTTCCCGGCCTCGCCATATGCGCCGAGGCCGATGTGCTCGATCGTCGACAGACAGACGATCGCATCGAAGATCTCCAGCTTCTCATCCCACTCCTCCACCGGGCCGATGACAGAGCGGAGCCTTGGGTGCTCGAACGGGTACGGGCGCAAGTCAACGGCGGTCACGTCGTAGCCGAGCATGGCGAGCGAAAGCGCGACGAGGCTCTCCGCCGCACCGACATCGGCGATCTTCCCGCCCGGCTTCACCCGCGACAGCGCGCGGTACACGTGCGGGATCTCAACGATCCGCTCGTTCACGTTCGTCAGCCGAACGCCGCCCGGCTCGTACTCGAGCGAGAGCGGCGGGTTGAGCCAGAGATCACGCTGAGCCGCGAAGCCGCGGTGGCTCGAGGCGTAGTTCAGGAGGTGCGCGACGCTCTGGTCGATGTCGCCGACCGAGCCGCCCACCAGCCGCTCGAAGTAGCGGCCGCTCGCGTGAGCGGCCTCGTCTCGCGTGGCCTCGATCTGGCGCTGCTGCTCCTCGAGGTGGCGCTGCTGCTCTTCAAATCGGGCGTCGACACGCGCTTGCAGCTCGTCGAGCGATCGGCCGAGCAGCTCCGTCGCCTCGACGGTCGCGTGGGTGTTGGCCTGCATCGCTGCGGCGATCCCGGCGAACCGCGGGTCGAAGAACCGCCGGACGGGCCAGAGGACGAAGAGGGCGACCCGCTTCAGCGCTTGCTTGACTCGATTCATTCGACCTCCACCGGGTAGCGCGCGCTCATGCGCACGCGGCCGAGTGTATGGACCCTGAATTGTGCGCCGAACTCGGTCCGATCGAGCTCGAACGGCACCTCCAGCTCATGCTCCTGGCCGTCCAGCGGAAGCTCACGCGGCGTGAGTATCCGCTCCGCGACAACGCGTGGCCTCGGGCTCGCCCACCGTCACGTCGATCGAGCCAAGCGGCGCATCGGGCTCGGGATTGCTCCGCCAACGTGCCGGGAGTGCCGAGATGCGGAAACGCGCAGTCCACTTCCCCGGACGCATCGGCACGTAGGGGCCAAAGAGGAGCGCGCCCGCCTGCCGACGCCGCCCGGAGACGAACTTACGGCCGTTCTCCTCGCGCCGAGAGCCGACAGTGTGGTGCATCCTCGAGAGCCGCTCCGCGCGGTAGACGTCATAGGCCTCGTGCACGCGGCGGTTCAGCGCTTCGTGGTCCGGCTCGCGCTCCGCACGTGTCGCCTCGGCCCACCAGACGAACGAGTCGTCGGGCCGATCGGCGGCCTCGGCGGCCCGCCGCTCGGCGTTCCAGCCGGCGACGCGGCCGAGATCGTCGAAGGGCAGCACCCGGTCGCGCTCGGGGTCGTAGCAGAGCCATACGCCGCGGATCTCGATGTCGTCGAACCCGGCGAGCTCGAGAAGCTCCCGGATCTCCTCGACGGTGAGCTCGACGGTGTGCTCCGGGTGGTTCCAGCCAAGCTTCTTCGTGACCAGGCGATTGGGACTGTCAGCCGCGATCTTGCCGCCGGGCGCGAGCACCCGGTGCGCCTCGGCTAGGAAACCGGCGACGTCCTCAGGCCAGAGGTGCTCGAGGACCTCCCCCGCGAAGACGAGGTCGACCGATCCGTCCGGGATCGGCGAGAGGTCGCCAAGGGTTCGCTGGAGCCACTCGACCTTCGGCGGCAGCGGATCGGGTGGAGGCGAGAAGGCCTCGACGCCGATATGGCGCTCGACGGGAGTCGGGTAGCGCTCGTCGAACCACTCGAAGTACCACGTGCCCGCGGCGCCTCCGTGGAGGACGGTCCGAGCGCCGGCCGGCAGTCGCTCGAGTTCGCGAGATCTGAGCTCGTGGAGAAAGGTATTGAAGTCTTGTTCGCCCGCCACGCCGGCCGATTCTAGGTCGGACGACGCGATTCTCTCAGCCGCCAGTCGGGCGGTAGTCAAACCGAGTCAGGCGCACGCCCAATGTGCGGGAGTCCGGCCGTGCCGAGTACCTGGGCAGGGATAGCGGTCGGAGAAACCCGCAACGTGACCGAGCAATGCCCGTTCTCCGACCTCATCGGCACGGTGAGGCTCTTCTCCTCCCCCGGCCGGATCCTGAGCTTGCCGACGTTGCGTTTCCCGGAAAGAGCGAGCACGGTCTGTGGAGTCGTGAACAGATCTTTCTGACTCGCAACCCCGAGCGTCAGCCGTCCGCCACGACAGGCCCACAGGGTGTAGCTCGCCTCGGGCCCAGTCCATGAGTCCGGGTAGACGCCGGCAGCGCGGGCGCGTATGCGGACGCGGCCGCCGGGCAGGCGGTAGAGAACGAGGCCCGTGAGGGGGTCGCGCGCCACTTGCTGTCCGGAGACCTCGACCTCGGGTTCGACGAGGGCGTAGCCGGCCTGCACGGATGCCCCATCGGCGGCCCGTACGTCACCGCTCGCAGGATCGACCGATGCGCTCTGCTGCGGAAGCAACCCTGCGACCGGAGCGGCACCATCGAGGTCGAAGACCGGATGCACGCTGCGATTGAAGAACGCGTTCTGGAGCATGGTCATCGGGTTCCCGTTGCCCGTCCAGAGTGTGGCCACCTGAGCATTGCCACCCACCTTTTCGTCGATCCACTCGCGGCGGCCGCCGAGCCCCTGTTGGAGAACGCCCTCCGAAGTCGCCTTCATCTGGCGCTCGACCGGCACCTGGAGCAGGACGAACCACCCGAGCACGAGAGCGATCGGTAGGAGGGCGAGCCGGCGCGGAACAAAGAGGAAGAGGCCCGCGGCGGCGAGCGAGCAAACGATGACGAGGGCGGGCAGCGTCACAGCCTGGATGTGGCCGAAGAAGACGATGTTCCAGAGAGGGATCAGGGCGAGCGTGTCGGACAGCGCGCCGAGGTTCGCGTAGACGTCATAGGGGATGGCACCAGGGAGCCCGCCCGCGAGCAGGGCAGCGACGGCAGCGGCGGGCCAGATCCGCGGGAGGCCCCGCGCGACCCACACGACGAGAGCGATCAGGAACAGCGGAGCGATATGGAAGAGGTTGCGCTCCTCGATTCGGCCGACTCCGCCGGCAGCGAGGTAGGAAGCCGTTGCCGAGACGACGAGCGTCATCCAGACCACGATCGAGACTGCGAGCAACCCGAAGAGACGCAACGGCCTGGGAATCGCCCCGCGGCCGAACGCCTCGAAACCGAGGGCAATGAGCGCAGCCATCGGCAGAATCCCGAGGTAGAGGTCGATCTCCGCGACGTGGTAGACGATCCAGCGCGCGACATCGGAGGGGGAGTAGCTCGAGTCGGCAAGGACCCCGTACCCGCCGAGTGCGTTCGCAGGCGAACTGCCGCGGACCGCAGCGAGGCCGAGCACGAGCAGGATCCCGACCCCGGACAACACCCAGGTCACGCGAAACGCATCCAGCCGCCGCGCAAGCTCGCGTACGCTCAGGCGACCTTCGGCCCGAGCCTCGACTGAGACACACGAGCGCGATCGCCGTCAGAAAGGCCGCGCCGAGGCTGATGGCCTGGGCCCTGATCAGGAAGGCGACGCCGATGAGCGCCAGCGCACCGAGTTGCCGCCACAGCGTCGGGCGCTCGAGGGCAGCGAACATCCCGAACGCGGCCGCCGCGAACGCAGGGTAGAACGCGTTCTCGGTGAGGATCGTCCCGGTGTAGAGGAAGGACGGTATGGCGAGAGCCAGGGTTGCTGCGACGAGCGCGAGCCAGACCGGGACGAGGCGGCGCGCGATGAGGTAGACGGGGATAGCCGCCAGGGACATGACCACCGCGTTGATCGCCTTCGCGGCCGCGTACGCGTGAGCGAGGTCGTCGAAGACGGCGAACGCGGGCGCGATCAGCAGGGGATACCCAGGACCGAAGCCCTGGAGCCCGGGCGACTCGCGGATCGCGAAGCTGCCGGTGCTGCCGAAACTCTCGGCCAGGTGCGCGTAGATCAGCTCATCGGGAAAGATCCACGGCGCGGGATGTGGCTTCGCCAACGCAAGCCGGATGCCGGCCGAGGCAAGGACGAGCACTCCCAGCCAAAGCCACGCCGGGACGGCGGCGATCCAGGTGCGCGTCCGGGCAAGCGAGGAGCGAGCTACGACTGGCCCGGAGCTGGTCAATCGACGAGATCCGCCAGGGCTGCGGCATATTCGTCGGCCGAGCGCTCGACATCGAGCTCCCGCCGGACGTATGAGCGACCGGCCGAGCCCATCTTCCGCCGCAGGTCCGCGTCGGAGGCCAACAGTTCCAGCAGTGCGGCGAGATGCGCGACCTCCCACTCGTCAGGAGCAACCTTGGCTGCTACCGAGTCAGGGAGCTCTTTGAACCAGCCGACGTCGCTGACGATAAGGGGCGTCCCTGCCGCTAGCGCAGCGATCGCGCTCGCCGAGGTCTCGCCGAGGGTAGGGCTGCGCAGGCTTACGCAGATGTCGGATCCTGCTACCAGGGCGCTGAACTCGCTCGCGGGCACGTAGCCGCGCAGCATGACCTCGTTCCCGGCTTCGAGCCCCAGGGCTTCGAGCCTGATCCTCGTCGCCTTGTCTGCGACGCCGTCGCCGGCGAGGACGAGCAGGGCGCTGGGGAAGCGCCGCAGCAGACGTGAGTACGCATGGAGTAGCTGCGGAATTCGCTTCGCCGAGTTGAGCTTGCCGAGCGAGCCGATCACGGGCGAGCGTCCGGCGGGGAACAGCGCCGACTGACCATCGCCCGAGGGGGCCGGATAGGCGACCCGGTGCACGGGACCCGCGTAACCGGCGGCACGCACCTTGCTTTCCGCGTACCCGGAGTGGACGACCACGCCCCGCGCGAAATCGAGCGCCTCACGGATTAGAGGGAATCGATCGGGCTGGCTCTCCCAGAGCGGTGGCTCGAGCCCGGCGAGGCCGCGCTCGGCACGGACTCGCGCATCGACACCGCCGTCGCGCTCGACTGCGGCCAGATAACCGCTCTGGTCTCCGCGGCCAAGCGTGAGGCCGGCAATCAGGCCGTGAAGAGCAACCTCGTGCAGGACGACGAGGCCCGGCCGGCGACGGAGCGCGTCGTAGATCCACCCGTGCTGTTCCGGATCGTTGCCGACCTGAAAGAGGGCAACGTCCGCCGGAGGATTTGAATTACGGGGCCGCGCGACGGCGATGTCGACGCGCCGTTCGAGGGCAGGGAGCAGGAGCGCGCTGTAATCCGCGATCCCGGAGCGCTGGGGAGGCAGCGGTGAGTAGTAAGCGACTCGCACCGGTGGTATCAGGTTTCCCCGTCACCGCGGTCGCCCCGCCTCTCGATCGTCGCCGTGCGCTCAGCGAGGTCATCGACGAGTTGCAGGATCGCCAGGTTGAACTGACGCTGCTCCTCGAGCGCAGGCTCTACATACCAGCGAACGAGACCGCGAACCGCGTGCTTCAACGGAGCAACGGCCGCCGCCCGCACGCGGCCGGCTGTCCCGGGTCGACGCGCGAAGCGCCTCTCCGCGGTGACCGCCCAGTGCAACTCCGCCTGGTTCCTCGCCGAAACACGAAGAGCCGCGGCCTCCTGTGCGGAAAGCGCTCGCGTCGGCGGGCGGCTGCGCACCTCGTCTCGCACGCGCGTCAGAGCCTCCTCGATCTCGGCCGCCTCGCCAGGGGAAGCGTCAGCTGGCATCGGGCCATTCTAGGCTCGCCGTGTAAACAGAATCAGTGGACGACGGCGGGGCGGTGCGGCGGTCCCGCATCGCCGGACAACCGCTCGAGGTCGGCGTCGACCATCATCTGGACGAGCTCCTCGAAGGACACCTCCGGCTCCCACTCCAGCTCCGCCCGCGCCTTCGGACGCGTCGCCGATGAGCTGGTCGACCTCGGCTGGGCGCAGGAACTTCGGATCGATCACGACGTGCTGCGGCCGGATCAAGACCCGACATGCGCGAAGGCCGCGTCGACGAACTCCTGCACCGAATGCGGTTTGCCGGTCGCGATCACGTAGTCGCCCGCCTCTTCCTGCTGGAGCATCAGCCACATGGCGCGCACGTAGTCGCCCGCGAAGCCCCAGTCGCGCTCCGCGTCGAGGTTGCCGAGCCGGAGCTCGTCGGCCAGGCCGAGCTTGATCCGAGCCACGCCGTCCGAGATCTTGCGCGTCACGAACTCGAGCCCGCGGCGGGGCGACTCGTGGTTGAACAGGATCCCGGAGACCGCGAAGAGCCCGTAGGACTCGCGGTAGTTGACGGTGATGAAGTGTCCGTACGCCTTCGCGACTCCGTACGGCGAGCGCGGGTAGAAGGGCGTGAGCTCGCTCTGAGGAACCTCGCGCACCTTGCCGTACATCTCCGAGGACGACGCCTGGTAGAAGCGGATGTCCGGGTCGACCCGGCGAATCGCCTCGAGCACGCGCGTGACCCCGACCCCGGTGAACTCCGCCGTGAGCACGGGCTGGTTCCAGGACGTCGGCACGAAGCTCTGGGCGGCGAGGTTGTACACCTCGGTGGGACGGGATTCCTCGAGCGCGGAGGTCAGCGAGGCGGGATCGAGCAGATCGGCCTGGACGAGCGTGATGCGGTCGACCAGATGCGCGATCCGCTCTCCGCTCTCGGTCGATGCGCGCCGCACCATCCCGAACACCTCGTAGTCCCGTTCCAGGAGGAACTCGGCCAGGTAGGAGCCGTCCTGGCCGGTGACTCCCGTGATCAGCGCGCGCGGCTTCGAGCTCATAACTTCGCAACCCTTTCTGAGACGGCGTCGCGAGCATAGGCCAAGGCATCGTCGAGCGTTTGCCGGAGCGGGATCTCTGCCCGCCAGCCGGTCGCCCCCTCGATCTTCGAGGGATCCCCCCACACGACCTTGATCTCGCTGGGTCGCAGGCGCGTCTGATCCACGACGACCTCGACCGGAGCCTGCGCGGACTCGACGAGCAGATCGACCACCTCCTGGAGCGCAACCTTCCGGCCCGATGCCACGTTGTACGTCCCGGGCGGCACCTCGTGCTCGAGGAGCAGCCGGTAAGCGCGGCAAACGTCCCGCACGTCGCTGAGGTCGCGCTCGGCGGAGAGGTCTCCGACCCGTAGCTCGCCGCCGCCCCGGGACTCGAGCTCTGCGATCTGGCGTGTCCACGAGCCAATCGCGAAGCGCTCGTCGCGTCCCGGCCCCTCGTGCTGGAACGCCCGCACGATGACGACGTCCAGTCCCATTGCGCGCGCGGCCTGCTCGCAGGCGGCCTCGGCGGCAAGCTTCGAAGCTGCATACGGCGAAAACGGCGCAGGCCTCGCGCTCTCCGGCGTCGGCAGCTCTTCCGCGCGGCCGTAGACCTCTCCCGTGGACACGAGCAGGAGCCGAGCCTCGGGCGCGGCCTCCTTCAGCGCCTCCAGGACGTTGACCGTCCCGAGCACGTTCACTTCCCAGGTCTCGGCCGGGCTCTTCCACGATCCGCCGACCGAGGACAGCGCCGCGAGATGGACGAGCGCCGTGGGCGCCGTCTCGCCGACAGCTCCCGCCAGCTCCTCGGCATTCCGGACGTCTCCCTCGTACGGAAACGGCGACGTCACCGAGCTCGGCCATGAGGTGCCGGCCGACGAATCCCGACGCCCCGGTGACGAGGACCCGGCCTATAGCTCGTCGCCTCCTTGGTTCTCGTGTCTGAAGCCGCTCTCCAGGAGAGCGAGCCGCTGGGCGAGGATCCGGTTCTCGTCGGCCAGCTTCGAGATCACCGTCGAGTAGTGCAGGAGCACGACGAGGATGAAGAGCGACGCGAGCACGAACAGCGCCGAAGGCGGGTAGGCGATGCCGACCGTGTGGGAGAGCGTGCCGAGAGCGTCGCGCCAGACCGCGAGCACGAAGATCACTCCGCCGGTGATCAGCCAGAGGATCGCGTAGCGCTCGTGCAGCCGACGGCTCCGGATCAGCTCGAAGATCACGGTGAGCAGGATCACAGCTGCGATCGCCGCGAAGATGGAAACGCGAACGGTCATCGTTCCTCCAGTGTCGAGTTGCGCCGGAACAGGCCGACGAAGAGCGCGAGCGAGACCTTGACCATGTAGTAGATGGACTGAAAGAACGTGATCGAGGACCGGCCCGCAGACCGGGTTCTCATCGCGACCGGAACCTCCACCATGCGCAGCTTGTGCCGGTGCACGAGGACGGTCGTCTCGACCTCCGGGTAGTCGTGCGGGTAGTCGGCTGCGAACAACGCGATCCCTCGACGGTTGACGGCGCGGAAGCCCGAGGTGGTGTCCGTCACACGCTGCCGCACGATCAGCGACACGAAGCGCGCGAAGAGCTGGATTCCGATTCGCCGCGCGAAGGGCGGCTTGTACTGCCCGCCGCCCGCAAAACGCGTTCCGACGGTCATGTCGGCCGACCCCTCGAGGATGGGCTCGATCAGCATCGTGATCTCCCGCGGATCGTGCTGGCCGTCGCCGTCGACCTGGATCGCGAGGTCGAAGCCGTGGTCCCGCGCGTACTGATAGCCCGTCTGCATCGCTCCGCCGATCCCGAGGTTGAACGGAAGCCGGACGACCTCAACGCCCGCCTTCGCGGCTCGACCTGCCGTGCCGTCCATCGAGCCATCGTCGATGACGACGATCTCGAGCTCGGGATCGAAGGCCCGGAGCTCCGCGATCACGGCCTCGATCGCCTCGGCCTCGTTGTAAGCCGGGACGATCGCAAGTCTTCGCAAGCCCACGAGTCGCGGGTCTGCAGCCTCGCGCGGCGCGGTCGTCACAGGCTCGGTCATCGAAGCGGGGGCAACCAGCTTACCGCTCCGTCCGGGCGGCCTTTCTCCGCCAGAGCAAGCGGTAGAGGCCCTGCTCGACGGAAGCGGGCACCGGTCTCGGGCCCCAGTACGCGCGGTGGAGGAGCCGGCCCGATGAGCCGAGGCTGCTCTCGGCGGCAAGGCGGTCGCGGTCGCGGTAGAGCTCCGAGTGCTTCGCTTTGAGGCGACGGAACGCTTCGCGGTACGCACGCCGGTCCTGAGCGTGCTTCGAGCTCGAATGGCGGCGGTACTCCACGGTCACCGCGTCGACCTGGAGGCCGCGCCAGCCGTGCGCCAGCGCGTTCACCCACAGCTCCCAGTCCTCGAATTGCCGGAAGTCGGGATCGAACCCGCCCGTGTCCTCGAGGAGCTGCCTGCGTACGAGCGCGGAGAGCCCGATCGTGTGCCGGTACAGAAGCGCGTACGGGTCGTACGGCGGAAAGCGGAGCTCGCCCTCCCAGTCGCCGAAGAACCTCATCCGGCCATATGCGAAGCCGAGCGTCCGGTCGGCCTCGAGGGGAGCCCGCAGGAGCGCGAGCGCGCCGGGGACGAGGCGGTCGTCGGCGTCGAGAAAGAGAACGTACGGGGTCTCCGCGCGCCGCCAGCCGTTGTTGCGTGCGCGGGCCACGCCCTGGTTCTCCTGCGCGGACGAGCTCGACGTCCGACGGCAGCTCGCGGCAGCGGCTCTGTCGATCCGTCGTCGACCACGACGACCCTCGCCCCCTCCCCACGGGCGCTGTCCACCGCCTCGCGGAGGTACGCGCCGTAGTTGAAGTTCGCGATGACGGCGGTGATGTCGCTCATGGGGCAAGTCTTTCGCGTGGCCCGAGCGGCATCAGCTTCAGTAGACCATGGATATGTGAGCCGAATGTGTGTGGGAAGATCAGGCCGTGCTCGCCCGACTCCACGAGTCTCGTCGGCGGTGGGCGGGACGGAGCGTCGGGCGTGTTTCCGCTAGGCGTCTCGAGGACCGCCTCCAGGATCGCAGGAACAACTTCGACGTCTTGCGGCTCCTGGCCGCTTCACTCGTGCTCTTTTCGCACTCCTACGCGCTCACGGCGAGCACCGAGCCCTTCGCAGACGTCAGCGGCTGGACGCTCGGCGAGGTCGGAGTAGTGATGTTCTTCGCGATGAGCGGCTTTCTCATCGCCAAGAGCTGGAACGACCAGCCGCGACTCGTTCCGTTCGCCGTCAAACGTGCGCTGCGCCTGCTCCCGGCGCTCGTCGTGGCGGTGTCCGTGACCGTGTTCGTCGTCGGCCCGCTGTTCACCACGCTGCCGCTCAGCACCTACTTCACCGATCCGACCACGTGGGTGTACTGGGTGCGGAGCTCACTGCTGATCACCATCCGCGGCACGCTTCCGGGGGTGTTCGAGACCAACCCGTTCCCGGACGCCGTGAACGGATCGCTGTGGACACTGCCTGTCGAGGCGTGCTGCTACGCCATGGCGGCCGCGTTCGGGATGCTCGGCCTGCTGCGACGCAGCCGTCTGCTCGCCGCATTTGGCTTCCTGCTCATCCTGGGCGTCTCGCCGCTGTCGCCCCTGTCGAACGCACCCGCCGGGGGGACGACCGGGGGGAACCTCTCGCTCGTGGTCATGCTGGGCGCCACGTTCGTGCTCGGGAATTTGGCCTACTCGCTCCGCAGCCGGCTGCACCTGAGCTGGATCGTCCTCGTCCTGCTCACGGTCCTTTGGGTCGTGACGTGGGGCGGCGATTGGACGAGGGCGACCGGCGTTCTGGCGATCGCGTTCGCGGTCCTCGTCTTCGCATTCCGCACTCCGGCCTGGCTCCGGCGCGTGACGGCTCCAGGCGACGTCTCGTACGGCATCTACGTCTACGCCTTTCCCGTGCAGCAATCAGTGGCCGCGATCTGGCCCGGCATCGATCCGCTCGTGATGTTTGCCATCGCGTTCCCGGTGACCTACGGCCTGGCGTTCCTGTCCTGGCGCATAGTCGAACGGCCCGCGTTGGCGCTCAAGCGCGTCGTGGCTCCTCGTCCGCCGGAGCCGGTCCCGGCCGCCCTGGTCGGCGCACCGGGCCCGACGAGCTAGCTCGAGCCGACCGAAGTCCGTCGATAGTCCTCGAGGAAGAACGGCTGCGACAATCCCGCGATGCCGAACGGCCCGCGCGAAATGGCGACCAGGCTCCTAATGCCTCTGATCAACGTCCGCGCCCAGGCGCTCGTTCGCAAGCAGCTTCGGCTGGTGCGCGGCGAGCTCGCCAATTCCAATGCCCTAGAGCGATTTGCGACTGGCGGCCGGCTTCCGCCTCGCTACGGGATCGGCGCAAACGAGCGCGTCGTCGAGATCCCCTGGCTCCTCGCTCAGAGCCCTGCCGGCAAGATGCTCGACGCGGGCTCGGCACTCAACCACGCTGAGTATCTCGACGACGCTTCTCCCTAGGCTGGTCGAGCTCCATATCGTGACCCTCGTTTACGAGGGGAGCGCTCATCCCGAGCGCGGCATCTCGTACCTCTACGCCGATCTGCGCTCACTTCCCTACGAGCGCGGCTACTTCGAGACGGTCGCTTCGATCTCGACCCTCGAGCACGTGGGCATGGACAACACGGGCTACGGTTCCAGTGTTCCGCGCGCGGCCGAGCCGGCCCGTGAGGCGGAAGTTGCCGTCCGAGAGCTCACGCGCGTGCTCCGGAAGGGCGGCCGGTTCCTGTTCTCCGTCCCCTATGGTCGACGCGAGGATCACAATACGATGCGGCAGCTCGACCGCGCCGACCTGGAGCGGCTGATCGAGGCGGCCGAGCCCGACGGAGTGGCGGTTTCCGTCTACCGCTACGGCGAACAAGGCTGGCAACTAAGCGACCTCGACAGCGCTGCCGACGCCCGCTATCGCGTTGACTTCGCCGCCGAAGCGGTTGCTTGCGTCAGCCTGACTCTTTAGACGCCATGCCGGAGCGACCACTCGTCTTGCTGATCGGCGCGCCTCTGCCGCCGCCGTACGGCGGCATCGCGCGCTACATGCAGCTCTGTTTGCCCGCCATGGTCCGCAAGGGATTTCGCCTGCGCATCGTTCAACCCGACCAGGACGTCGAAGCACGACAACTCGACGGTCTTCCCCCAGACGCCGATGTCAAGACCGCTGTCTTCGAGTACCCCGGATTCGCACGACTCGTTGCGTGGCTCATACGGCGCCCCAGGATCACGTTCCGGCTTGTGTCGCTTTATTCGCGAGCCCTCGTCGGCGGGCCGACATTCGCTGCCAAACAGCTTGCCGGGACGGCGTGCTGGATCCGATCCGCGGAGAAGCTTCTGGACGGAGAGCGTCCATCGATCACCCACGCCTATGACTGGCCGTGGTCACACGGGGCAGCTGCCCTGCTCCTCGCCGATGACCGTGGTGGCAAAAGCATGATTTCGCTCTTCGGCGACGTGCTCCCGCACCTCGACGAGCTCAACCAGTTCGATTCCGTGAGCCGCCCGTTCCGCTCGACCAGCCGCAATGTGCTGCGAAGGTCCGATCTGGTGGTGAGCATGACAGAGCATTGCCGGAAGGCTCGTTCGTCACGTCGACATGCTTCCCGAGGAGGTGGCGCTCGTCCGCGTGATGGGCGACATGACGCCGTTTCATCCGGGAGTCGACGCAACTGCTCTCCGGCGCCTCCACGCACCTGCGGGTAACCCGTTGATCCTGTTCGTCGGCCAAGTGCGCCCGAGGAAAGGGCCGCAAGTCCTTCTCGAGGCTCTCCCCAGGATCCGTGAGCGACTGCCGGAGGCTCGTGCGGTGATTGTCGGCCCGGACCACGGGTATTCGGACGAGCTCCGTACGGATCGCGGCAAGAGCTCGGAGTCGCGGAAGCGGTCGACCTTGTCGGCATGGTCGATGACGACGTGCTCCCGGACTACTACGCCGCAGCCGATTTGTTCGTCTTCCCAACGCTGACGACGATCGAGTGTCTAGGCCTGACATTCGTCCAGGCCATGTTCTCCGGAGTGCCAGTGATCGCAACACGCATCGCAGGAGCCCCCGAGGTCATCCGAGACGGCTGCGACGGATTTCTCGTCGAGCCGGGCGACCCAGACGCGCTTACCGAGCGCGCAGTCGCGGTTCTCGAGCTCGCTCCCGAAGAGCGTGCTGCGATCGGGCTCCGAGGACGGGAGCGGGCCTTGGAGCTGTTTGACGAGGAAGAAGTGCTGGGCGATCTGTTCCGCGCCTACGATCGGCTTCTCTGATGTCGCCCTAGGCGCGCAACTAGAGAGGGAGCTCGGACATCGATCAGCCTCTGCTGAACGCTACGCGGACGAAGCTCACCACCTCCCGTGGGCGCGGGCGCAGGGCGCCGTAACCGCCTGCTTCACGCGCGAACAGCCACATGTGCAGGACGAGCAGGATCCCGTACGAGAGGCTCGACGTGACCGAGGCGACCCACGCCGCACGCCCGGGAAGGAGGAGCACGTTGAGGACGAGGTTCAGCGCGATGCCGAACACCCAGACGAGGATCACGGCTCTCGGAAAACCGCGCCCGGCGAAGTGGCTCGAGAGGATGGTGACCAGCCCGTACGCGTAGATCCCGGGTAGGAGCAGGTAGTAGAGATTCGTCGCGCCCGCGTAGCTCTCGCCGAAGAATGTCGTGATCGCAGGTCCGGCGAGCGGGACGGTGACGAGGCAGAGCAGGGCGTAGAGGACGGCGGTCGAGCGAAATACTTCCGCGGAGGCCTGCGCCGGGTCTCCTCGGGCGACTCTCGGGAAGAGATTGATGCTGATCACCATCGGGATGATGATCATCCCGTCCGCGAGGGTCGCCGCCACGCCGTAGAGGCCCGCCTCCCCTCGGCCGAGGAACGCGTTCACGAGCAGGAGGTCGACGCGGACGATCAGGTAGGAGAGGACGATCGCGACATAGGCGCGGAACCCATAGGCGAACATCCGCCGCGCAAGCGGCCGGTTGAACTTTGCCTGCCCCGATGCGTGCCGAGGCAGCAGGTACAGATAGACCGCGGCAGCCACGTAACGGTTGACGACGATGACTGCGAGCGTTCCCGTCAGCCCGAAGTCGAAGAAGACGAAGCCGGCGACAACCGCAACCAGGGTCAGGGCGGTCTGGGAGGCCTCGATGCCGTTGTACGCGACCATCCGTCCTTCGCCGAGAAGCACGCTCTGCAGAAGGAACGCCGCGAGGCCGCCCGGAAGGCCGATGAGAGTGACGATGAGCGGGGCCCAGCCGAGCCCTTCGAGCGCTCCGGGGAAGATGACCTTGATCGAGGCGCCGGCCAATGCGAGGACGGTCCCGAGACCGGCGGCGAGCCAGAGCGAGTTCGCCACGATCTGCGGGATGCGGCTCGGTTCTCGCGCCGCGAAGTAAGGATTGGCCGTGGTCAGGCCCAACCCACCGATCTGGGAGAGCAGGATCGTGAGGCTGTAGGCGACCAGAAACGATCCGGTATCGGACGTTCCGAGCTCTCGGGCCACGACCGCGACGAGTGCAAAGCCGAGACCGAGAACGATGGCCTTGCCGACGAACGTGAGGAAGACGTCGGTCCGCAGCCGGGCCGGCGCAGGCGGAACGTAGGCCTCGGGCTCCACGGGGCCATCGTCGCAGAGCCGTGTGATGATCTGGCCGTTGAAACGGGTTCTGCTGGTCAGTCATCGTCCGATCGACCAGGCCGGCGGCCCGGCCGCCCGCTGGCGGTCCTTCTCGCGGCACCTGCCCGAGCACGGCTGGGAGGTTGACGTCGTCTCGGCGGGTGGCGGAGACGAGTTCGCCGCGCCCGAGCGTGCCCAGCGGCGGGCGAGGATCATGGAGACGGCCGGCAAGGTCGCGGACCCGGTCTTCCGGCTCGCGGGGCTCCGGCCGGAGGCGATGCCGCTGTCGATGCTCTGGGTGCGGCAGGGAGCGAAGGAGATCCGGCGCCGGCTGGCCGGCGGCGGCTACGACGCTGTGCTCGCCACCGGACCTCCGTTCGCTGCGCTTGATCGCCGCCCGGCGCGCGGCGGGCGACACGCCGCTCGTGGTCGAGCTCCGAGACCTCTGGGCCGGCAACCCGGCCTTCGATCGTGGAGGCCCGGTGCTGCCCCGGCTCGAAGTCGTGGGTCGCGGACGGCTCGGCGGCGCTCGTCGGCGTCACGCCCGAGGCGGTCGCAGACCTGCAGGCGAGGCATCCCGCTGCCCGGGTCGAGGAGATCGCGAACGGCTTCGAGCCCGCGCTGGTGGCCATGCGCAAGCCGAGCGGCGGCGGTACGACGATCCTCCACTCCGGGACGCTCACGAAGGACCGGCCGCTCGAGCCGCTCCTGCGGGCGATCGGGCCGCCGCTGCGCCTCGTGCTCCACGGCTACGTGGCGCCGGAGATTCACGCCGAGGTCGAGCGCTCCGGCGCCGAGGTCGAGCTCGTCCCTCCCTCCAGCTGGGAGGACGCCGTCCGCCGGATCGCGGACGCCGACGTCGCGCTCGTCACGCAGGCGAGCGGGAGCGGGAGACGAGACGGCCGTCGCCGCGAAGGTCTACGAGTACCTCGCGCTCGGGAAGCCGGTGCTCTCGATCACCGACGGCGGCGCGACCGAGGCGCTCCTCCGCCGCCTCGGCGCCGACCAGCTCGCTGCGCGCCTCGACGATCAGTCGTCGATCGAGGCCGCGCTCGCGAAGATCGGCAGCGGAGAGCTACCGGCACCCGTGCCGCCGGAGAAGCTCGCCCCGTACGAGCGGCCGCGCCTAGCCCAGCGCCTGGCCGAGCTGCTCGACAGGCTCGTCTAGCGACGACGCCGAGCACGTCCACGATTCGCTCCGACGCCTTGCCGTCCCACAGCGGCGGGATCTGTCGTCTCCTTCGCGCGGGCAGCTTCGAGCAGCGCCGGCACGTCCGCGATCCGCGCCGGGTCGAGGCCGAGGAGCGTGTTCGTCCCCATCGAGACCGTGATCGGCCGCTCCGTGTTCGCGCGCAGCGTGAAGCACGGCAGCCCGAGGTAGGTCGTCTCCTCCTGGATCCCGCCCGAGTCGGTGAGCGCGCCCGCCGAGCCGGCGACGAGGCTCAGGAACTCGACGTAGCCGACGGGCTCGAGCAGCTTCAACCGGTCGAGGTCGAGGTCGATCGCCAGAGCCTCGAGGGCGGCCCGCGTCCGCGGGTGCACCGGAAAGACGACCGGGAGCGACTCCGAGACGGCCGCGAGCTGGCTCATCGCCTCGGCCAGCAGCGGGCCGTCGACGAGCGCAGGCCGGTGGAGGGTGACGACGAGGTACTCGCCGCGCGGTAGCCCGTGCGCCTCCGGCGCGCCGGCTTCCTCGATCCGCTCCCGCATCGCGACGAGCGAGTCGATCATCGTGTTGCCGACGTCGTGGATCCCGGTCGCCGGGCAGCCTTCGGCGAGCAGGTTGTCGCGCGCCTCGGGCGAGTGGATGAACAGGAGCTGGGAGAACTGGTCGGCGACGATGCGGTTGATCTCCTCGGGCATCGAGCGGTCGAACGAGCGCAGGCCCGCCTCGACGTGTCCGATCGGGATGAGCAGCTTGGCGGCGGTGAGCGCGGCTGCCAGCGTCGAGTTCACGTCCCCGGGGACGAGCACGACGTCCGGCTCCGCCTCGAGCAGCACCGGCTCGAGCCGCTCCATGACCGCGGCCGTCTGCTGCGCGTGCGATCCCGAGCCGACTCCGAGCGAGTAGTCGGGGTCGCCCACGCCGAGCTCCTCGAAGAAGATCTCGGACATCTCGCGGTCGTAGTGCTGGCCCGTGTGGACGAGCACGTGCTCGAACTCGTCGCTCCGCCGGCCCAGCTCCGCGGCGATCGGCGCGATCTTCATCATGTTCGGCCGGGTGCCGACGACCGAGAGCACTCTGCGGCGCGCGGCCATGCAGCCAGGATAGTGCGGGCGGCGGCCTTCGCGCCCGATACGCTCACCTCCGTGAAACAGGTCGTTTTGCGGGGCGGAAAGACCCAGGTGGTCGAGGTTCCCGAGCCTGCGCCGAGCCCCGGCTCGGTGCTCGTCGCGAACGCTGCGTCGGCGATCTCGAGCGGCACGGAGCGTTCGGTCGTGGCCTCCGGGTCGGGCTCACTCGCCGCACGGGCGATCAAGAACCCGAACCTCGTCGCCCAGACGCTCAAGCACGCCCGCGAGCACGGTGTCCGGGAGACGATCGGCGCAGTCCGCGGCGCGGTCGCGCAGGACAACCCCCTCGGCTACTCGAGCGCGGGCACCGTCCTCGACACCGGTGGCCACGCCGGGCTCCACGTCGGCCAGCGTGTCGCCTGCGCGGGCGCGGGCCGGGCGAACCACGCCGAGGTCGTGTCCGTTCCGCCGAACCTCGTCGTGCCCGTCCCCGAAGGAGTCACGATGCGCGACGCGTCGTTCGCGGCGATCGGGGCCATCGCGCTCCAGGGAGTGCGTCGCGCCGAGCCTTCGCTCGGCGATCGCGTGGTCGTCGTCGGGCTGGGCCTGCTCGGGCTGATCACGGTCCAGGCGCTTCGGGCGGCCGGCTGCCGCGTCGCCGGAGTCGAGCCCCTGGAGAAGCGCCGCGAGCTGGCGCGAGAGCTGGGCTCCGAGCTCGCGCTGAGCCCCGAGGAGGCGGGCGAGGCAGTCCTGGCCTGGACCGACGGCGCCGGCGCGGACGCAGTCGTGGTCACGGCCTCGGCGAAGGGCGGCGACCTCGCGAACCAGGCCGTGCGCATGCTGCGGCGCAAAGGGCGGCGTCGTTCCAGTCGGGGACATCGCCCTCGAGTTCGACCGCGAGGCGCTTTACGAACGCGAGGCCGACGTCCTCATCTCCACCTCCTACGGGCCGGGGCGCTACGACCCGTCGTACGAGGAGGGCGGGCTCGACTATCCGCTGCCGTACGTCCGCTGGACCGCGGGCCGGAACATGGAGGAGTACCTCCGGCTCGTCGCCGACGGGCTCGTCACGCTCGATCCGCTCGTCGAGCTCGAGCTGCCGGTCGATCGCGCGGCCGAGGCGTACGAGGCGCTCGCGGGCGACACTCCTCCGCCGGCGGCCGTGCTCACCTATGCGGAAAGGCCGGAACGCCCCGCTCGAGTGGCGCGCACGTCTGCGCAACCCGAGCCGGCGAACGGCGAGGTGCGCGTCGCGCTCGTCGGCGCCGGAAGCTTCGTCCGCGGCACCCACGTGCCGAACCTCCAGCGCGAAGACGGCGTCCGCGTGACGACCGTCGTCAGCCGTGGCGGCGCCTCGGCGGACGCGCTCGCCCGCTCCCTCAACGGCGCCCGGCCGGGCACCGACTGGCGCGAGGCCGTCGAGGCGGCGGACGTCGATCTCGTCGTCGTCGGCACCCGGCACGACACGCACGCGGAGATCGCCGCCGCGGCTCTGCGCGCGGGCAAAGCCGTCTTCGTCGAGAAGCCGCTCGGCCTGACACGGGAGCAGATCGACGAGGTCTGGCAGGCCGGCACCGAGAACGACCGGCTCGCGATCGGCTTCAACCGGCCGTTCGCGCCCCTCTCCCGCACGCTCGCCCAGGAGGTCCACTCGCTGGCCGGCCCCCTCCAGGTCGTGTACCGCATGAACGCGCCCGTCGCGCCGGAGCACTGGCTCAACGACCCGCTCGAGGGTGGCGGCCGGATCCTCGGCGAGGCGTGCCACCTCTTCGACTACGCGAACTGGCTGTGCGGCAATCCGCAGCGCGTCCTCGCGGCCGCTGTCCCGCCCTCGTCCGGGGTCTCCACGCCCGAAAGCGCGTCGATCACGGTTCAGTACGCTGACGGCTCGGTGGCGACGATCCACTACTCGGGTCTCGGTGCTGCGTCGATGCCGAAGGAACGAGTCGAGGTCCTGCGCGGCGGCCGCTCGTGGGCGCTCGACGACTTCCGCACGCTGACCTCGTTCGGCGCCGACGGGACGAGCGACGAGCGCGGTCGCGGCGACAAGGGGCATGCCGAGCTCCTTCGCGGCGTCCTTGCCGCCTGCCGCGGAGAGCGTCCGTTCGAGCCCGGCCTCGGCGCCGCCTACATGGCGCAGAGCGTCGCGCTCGCCGCGCTCGAGTCGATAACAACGGGGCAAGCGGCGCACGTGCAGGGGCCGCCCTGATGTGCGGCATCGCCGGAATCCTCGGCACGAGCGACGACTTCGCGTGGACGAGGAGCTCGTCACGACGATGCGCGAGCTGATCCACCACCGCGGTCCCGACGACGGCGGCTCGTGGCACTCGCCCGAGGGCCGCGTCGCGCTCGGCCACCGCCGGCTTTCGATCGTCGACCTGAGCCCGGCCGGCCACCAGCCGATGTCGAACGAGGACGGCACGGTCTGGATCACCTTCAACGGCGAGATCTACAACCACCTGGCGCTGCGGCCCGAGCTCGAGGCGAAGGGCCACCGCTACCGCTCGCACACCGACACCGAGACGATCGTCCACCTCTACGAGGAGGAGGGCATCCGCTGCGTCGAGCGGCTGCACGGGATGTTCGCACCTCGCGATCTGGGACGCGCGCACGCGCGAGCTGTTCCTCGCCCGCGACCGCCTCGGCAAGAAGCCGCTCTACTACGCGCAGCCCTCGGGCGGCCTCGTCTTCGGCTCGGAGATCAAGGCGCTGCTCGCCCACCCCGCGCTGACGGCCGAGCTCGACGAGGAGGCGTTCTTCCACTACCTGACCTTCGTCTGCACGCCGGCGCCGATGACGATGTTCAAGGGCGTGCGCAAGCTCGCGCCGGCCGAGCGGATGATCGTCCGGCGCCGACGGCTCGACCGAGATCGAGACCTTCTGGAGCCCGTTCTCCGAGGAGACCGCGGACGAGGTCGCGTCGATGGACGAGCCCGAGCTCGAGGAGCGGCTGCTCGAGCTGCTGCGCGAGTCGATCCGGCAGCCGGATGATGTCCGACGTCCCGTTCGGCGTCTTCCTCTCGGGCGGCGTCGACTCGTCGACGAACGTCGCGCTGATGTCCGAGCTGATGGACGCCCCGGTGCGCACGTTCTCGGTCGGCTTCGAGCGGTACGAGCGCTACAACGAGCTCGAGCACGCGCGGACGATCGCGCGCAAGTTCGGCACCGACCACCACGAGGTCGTGATCGACGCGCACGACCTGGAGTCGTTCCTCCCGGAGCTGATCTACCACCAGGACGAGCCGATCGCCGACTGGGTCGTGCGTGCCGCTCCACTACGTCTCGAAGCTCGCGCGCGACAACGGGACGATCGTCGTCCAGATCGGCGAGGGCTCGGACGAGCTCTTCCACGGCTACCAGAGCTACCGCTCGTTCGCGCGCTTCCACAGCCGCTACCGGCCCGCGCTCAGGTGCTTCCCGCTCACGGCGTCGCTCGGGCCGCGACCGGTCTCGCGTTCCGGACCGGGAAGCTCGTGCCGCACGCGCAGGCGGTCGAGGAGGCGGCCGCGGGACGGATCCCGTTCTGGGGCGGCGCGATCGCGTACCAGGGCGCGCTCAAGGACCGCGTGCTCACGAACGGCCGCGCGCATCCGGACTCGTACGACGTCGTCAGGCGCTTGTGGGACGAGGCCGCGCGACGCCGACCTGCTGCAGAAGATGACCTACCTCGAGCTGAAGAACCGCCTCGCCGAGCTGCTGCTGATGCGGGTCGACAAGATGACGATGGGGAACTCGGTCGAGGCGCGGGTCCCGTTCCTCGACGCTGACCTCGTCGAGTTCGCGCTCGCGCTGCCGCCCGAGATGAAGGTGCGGGACGGGCAGGGGAAGTACCTGCTGAAGAAGGCGGTCTCGGGCCTGCTGCCGCCCGAGATCGTGTACCGACCGAAGCAGGGCTTCTCGGCGCCGGTGAGCGAGTGGTTCCGCGAGGACCTCGGCGAGCGCGCGCAGCGGGAGATCCGCAACTCGTCGCTGGCCGAGCGCGGGCTGCTCGACTACGACACGATCGACGACCTCTGGCGGGCGCACCGGGCCGGGCGAGGCGACTGGGCCTTCCAGCTCTGGAACATCTACAACGTGAGCGCCTGGCACGACTACTGGGTCGCCGGGCGAGTGCCAACGGGTTGAGGGTCGGGTTCCGCCAGGGTCTCGCGCTCTGGCGCCGAGTCGGGACCAGGGCCGCGCTTCGCGGCGCTGCCCAGCTCGCGGAAGGGCGCGGCACGCGAGGCCCGGCTGCGGGCGCGGCCGCTTCGAGTCGGCAAGGACGAGCTGAGCGCGGCGCTCGGCGGAGCCGATCCTGTCGAGGCGCTGCGCGGCCCGGTGCTGCTCGCGATGCCGACGGTTGCGCGGTTCGAGGCGGACCCGGCCGATCCGCGCATACCGCGCCCTCCTGCGAGCACCGCTTCGACCTGCTCGGCTCGGGCCCGACCGAGCTCGGACGCGAGATCGACTGGTCGCCAGGACTTCAAGTCCGGCCGCACGTGGCCGCTCCATCAGAGCTCGCTGCTGCGGGTCGCGTACGAGGACGGCTCCGACATCAAGGTGCCGTGGGAGCTGTCCCGCTTCCAGCACCTGCCCTCTGCTCGCGGCGACCGGGCACGTGGACGAGGTCGGCGCCCAGCTCGAGAGCTGGATCGAGGCCAACCCGGTCGAGCTCGGCGTCAACTGGACGTCGACGATGGACGTCGCGATCCGCGCGGCGAACTGGGTGGCCGCGCTCGCGCTCTCCGCCGACGCGGCCGCGAGAGCCGTGGTTCGAGCGCACGCTCGAGAGCCTGCTCCTGCACGGGCGGTTCATCCGCTCCCACCTCGAGTGGAGCGAGGCTCGCGGCAACCACTACCTCTCGGACGTCGTCGGCCTGCTCCCCGTCGCGGCGCTCTTCTTCGGCAGCCGCGAAGGACGCGACTGGGCGCAGTGGGCCGCGGACGAGCTGGTCTCGGAGATGGAGCACCAGGTCCGCGCCGGACGGCGTCGCGCACGAGGCCTCGACGTCCTACCACCGGCTCGTGACCGAGCTCTTCGTCTGCGGGACGCAGGCCGCGGATGCGCTCGTGCCCGGCTCGATCCCGGACTGGTATCGCGAGCGCCTCGACCTGATGCTCGCCTTCGTGCGCGACTACACGCGGCCCGACGGGCTCGCGCCGCAGATCGGCGACGCGGACGACGGCCGGTTCCTGCCGCTCGGCGACTACGGCGCCGATCCGCGCGACCACCGCCATCTGTTCGCCCAGGCCGGGCGGCCGCTCGAGCAGGCGGCCGGGAGCGCCGCGTACCCGGAAGGCGGCTTCTACGTCCTGCGAAACGGCGACTCTGTACGCGATCGTCCGCTGCGGCGACGTCGGCCGCCACGGCCTGGGAGGCCACGGCCACAACGACCAGCTCTCGTTCGAGCTGGCCGATGCCCGCGGCCCGCTCGTGGTCGACCCCGGCACCTACGTCTACACGCCCGACCCGGCCGAGCGCAACCGATTCCGGTCGACCGCCTTCCACGCGACGCTGCGGGTCGGCGGCGCGCGAGCAGAACGAGCTTCGGACCGACGACCTGTTCGCGATGGCCGACCGCGCGAGGGCCGAGGCGCTCTCGTGGGACGCGTCGAGCTTCGAGGGGCGCCACCACGGCTTCCCGGGTGCGACCCACACGCGGCGCGTCGAGCTCGGCGAGGACGAGATCCGGATCCGCGACAGCGTCACGTCGCCGGAGTCGCAGGAGCTCGAGTGGACATTCCCGCTCGCGCCTGGCTCGGAGGAGCGGATCGAGGTCGCGGCGGATGGCCTCGAGTTCCGCCCCGAGCCCGGCTGGTACTCGCCGAGCTACGGCGTCCGCGAGCCGACGACGTTCCTGCGCGCGCGACGACTGTCCGTTCCGGGCGAGGACACGACGGAGATCGTCGTCAGAGTGCGCGCCTGACGAGCGACCAGTAGCGCGCGACGAGCGGGTTCGCGGCCCGAAGCAAGTCCGGGCACGGGGATCATCTGCGGGTCGAACACCGGCGTCAGGTAGCGCGCAAGCTCCCGGTCGCGGACCTTCCGCAGCCCCTGCGTCGAGCGGCGGCGTGCGCCCGACCACGCCGGCGTTCCGGGCGAGCCAGCCCCAGCCCGAGAGCTTGTCCCCGAGCCAGCCCTCCTTGATCGCGAGCGCCGTCATCGCCGAGCTCGGTCGCGACGAGCAGTGGGCCGAGCAGGACGAGTTGGCGACCGGAGTACGCGGACAGGACGAAGACGAGGCGGTTGCGCTCGAGCAGGTAGTTCTTGCGTGGGTTTCGCCCGAACTCGTACTCGTGGAGCACGTCCGCCGCGGGGTCCGACGACGACGCGGTAGCCCGGCGATGCGCGCTCGCCAGCCGAGCTCGAGGTCCTCGATGTACATGAAGAGCTCTCCGCAAACCCTCCCAGCTCGTGGAACGTCTCGGCGCGCATCGCCATCGCGGTGCCGCTCGGAGCAGGAACCTCCTTCAGCTCGGTGATCGAGTCCGCCGGCTCTCCGAAGCCTCCCGCCCAGCCGATGCCGGTCACGTGAACCTGAACGCCGGCCGAGTTGAGCTTCTCCGGCTCGTCGAGGAGCCGCAGCCGTGCCATGGCGATGCCCGACATCCGGAATTTCGAGTGAGCGTGCGAGCTGCCTGAGCGCTCCGGGCGCCACGACTGTGTCCGGGTTCAGAAAGACGAGGACGTCGCCGGTGGCCTCGCTCGCACCGAGGTTCGAGCCGGCAGCGAAGCCGAGATTCTCGCCCGGAGTGACCAGCCGGTCGATTCCGGCCCGCTCCACCTGGTCGCCTGCGTTGTCGACCACGATCACCTCGTCGACCTCGCCCGCGAGCGACTCGAGGCAGCGGGCGAACGTGGCTCCGGGCCGGTACGTCACGATCACAGCCGATGTCGTCATCGCGGCCTCGGCGCGTTTACCTGGCCCGTGCGAAATAGCGCAGACTGAAAACGTGCTCGTCCGCAGTCCGCTCCCCATGCCCCTCGACGAGCTCGACGACTCCCCCGTTCCGCTCGATGAACTGCCGCATCGTCGCCTCGGTCACGGCCAGCCCTCGGGCAGGCGTGAGCTTCATCCGCGTCAGCAGGAACTGTTCGGAGAAGCCCGCTGTGCGAAGCACGGCATACACACGCCGGCGAGGCTGCAGGCGCAACACGAGCGGAATGTGCGAGAGCATCTGGAAGACGGCGAGACCGCCTGAGCGCAGTACGCGGAGGAATTCAGCGACGTAGGCCTCGACCATCTCCGTGGAGGGCATGTGCTGGAGCACGAGAGCCGAGTACACGAGATCGAACGAGCGTGAGTCGAACTGCTCGAGGTCGGGCGCGGCGTTGACGACGAAACGGCAGTGTGGCCGGTCCTCGTTCAGCTCCCGGGCGAGCTTCACCATGCCTTCCGAAATGTCGACCCCGACGCATTCGCGAAAGCGCGTCGAAAGCGCTCGACTGAGCCTGCCCACGCCGCATCCGAAGTCGAGTGCGCGCTCGCGCCGCACGGGGTCGCCGAGACTGTCAGCGACCGTGAGAACCTGTGAGATCTCCGCCTCGCCGGTAGCGAAGAACTCGGACAGCTCCCAGCGGCCACCGCGGTGCTCAGGTCCCGTGAGTATCGCCCAGAGGGGATCCACGCTCGCAAGCTCTTCCCATTCCTGCTTGTGCCGCTCGAGAACCTCGGCTCGTACAGCCAT
>CAWBPX010000011.1:0-86375 GCA_963790695.1 uncultured Actinomycetes bacterium
CTACTACTCCGTTTTAGGGCTGTCAAACAGGGCCAGGCGACGAGTGGGCGCGGCTTTTCGAGCCGCGCCGCCGAGCAGGCGCCTGGCGTGGATGACAGTCAGCCACGCCGGCGCCGCTCTCGATCTGCCTAGCCGGTGAAAGGCGGTCGTTTGAAGTGGATCCGCTTGCGCGCCGACTTCACGCGCTTGCACTTGCCGTGCATCCGTCTCATGCCCTTGGGGCAACGCTTCTTCGCCTTCGGAGGCTCGGTGGTGCCGGCGGAGGCGGAGGTGGCGGTGGCGGAGGCGGAGGCGGTGGCGGAGGCGGAGGTGGCGGAGGCGGTGGAGGCGGCGGCGGAGGCGGAGGCGGAGGCGGCGGAGGTGGCGGAGGCGGAGGCGGCGGAGGCGGAGGCGGAGGCGGAGGCGGAGGCGGAGGCGGAGGCGGAGGCGGAGGCGGAGGGGCGGAGGCGGAGGCGGAGGCGGAGGCGGAGGGGCGGAGGCGGAGGAGGCGGAGGCGGAGGCGGAGGCGGAGGCGGAGGCGGAGGCGGAGGCGGAGGCGGAGGCGGAGGCGGAGGCGGAGGCGGCGGAGGCGGAGGCGGAGGCGACGGAGGCGGCGGCGGAGGGCCGCAACCGATCACGTCGCCCGACCCGTCCACGGCCGCGAAGCCGGCCACGGCCAGCGCACCCGGCGGGTTGAAGAGCTGCCGGATGATGTCGTTGTTCGAGTTGTTTCCGTTCGGATCCGAGCCGACGGGCCCGTACGCGACGACCATCGTCTGCGCAGGCCGAGCTCGGAACGTGCCAGACGAACGTGATCGTGGTCCCGGACTTCGTTCCCGGCACGGTCACGTTGCCGCGAGCCGAGCTCTTGATGATCACGTCCGCTTCGGTCGCGCCGGCCAGGTTCGCGTCGGTCACGTTCCGGATCGTCCCGGTGATCGTGTCGCCGACCTGAACCGTCCACTTCGTCCGGTTGTGCGCCTCGCCCGGTCTGTCCGAGGCTGCCGGTCGGGCGGTCGAGACTCCCGAGCCCGGTGTCGGCCAGTGCCGACGGCGCGAACGCCAGCGCGCCGAGCAGGAGCGCCGCCCAAACGAGCGACGCCCCTGCTCGAGGCATGCCGTGCGCGCAGCGCAGCGCGCTCTTCCGCAGTCCCCCCATTGCCGCAATCCCCCCTCTGTATTCGTTGGGCCCAACCGGCCCTCGAACTCACCTTAAAGGGTGATTGCGGTTCCGCAATCCCTCGTTCCAGGCACTGTGAAGGACCGCTGCGGAAGCTATTCCGCGGGCTCTTCGGAGTGGTCGTCGCCCTCGGAGGAAGGCTCCTCCGGCGGAACGGTGACCTTCTCCATGTCCTCGGGCGGAGCGCCCGGGATGATCGTGATCTCGACCTCGTCGTCGGAGTCGCGCTTCTTGTCGACGAGGATCGTCGAGCCCGGCGTCAGCTCGCGCCCGAGCACGAAGTCGGCGAGCGGATCCTCGATGTAGCGCTGGATCGCGCGGCGCAGCGGCCGCGCGCCCATCGTCGGGTCGTAGCCCTTCTCGACGAGCAGCTCCTTCGCCTCGTCCGTGAGCGGACACGTCCGCGGCGTGCTCGCCCATCTGGTCGCGCAGGCGCTTCATCAGCAGGTCGACGATGATCTTGATCTCGTCCTTCGTCAGCTTGTGGAAGACGATCACCTCGTCGATGCGGTTCAGGAGCTCGGGCCGGAAGACCTTCTTCAGCTCGCTCATGACGCGCTCCTTCATGTCGTCGTACGACAGGCCGGAGTCGTCGCCGATCGAGAAGCCGAGCGACTGGTTCTTCGAGATCGGGGCGGCGCCGATGTTCGACGTCATGATCACGATCGTGTTCCGGAAGTCGACCTTGCGCCCCTGGGCGTCGGTCAGCTTCCCCTCCTCGAGGATCTGGAGCAGGATGTTGAAGACGTCCGGGTGCGCCTTCTCGATCTCGTCGAGGAGGAGCACCGAGTACGGCTTGCGGCGCACGGCCTCGGTGAGCTGGCCGCCTTCGTCGTAGCCGATGTAGCCCGGAGGCGAGCCGACGAGCCGGGACACGGAGTGCTTCTCCATGAACTCCGACATGTCGACCTGGATCATCGCGTCCTCGTCGCCGAACAGGAACTCGGCGAGCGTGCGCGCCAGCTCCGTCTTCCCGACGCCCGAGGGGCCGAGGAAGATGAACGAGCCGGTCGGGCGCTTCGGGTCCTTGATGCCGGCGCGAGCGCGGCGGATCGACTTGGAGACGGCGACGATCGCCTCGTCCTGGCCGACGACGCGCTTGTGGAGCTCGTCCTCCATGCGGATCAGCTTCTGCGACTCGGCCTCGGTCAGCTTGAAGACCGGGATGCCCGTCCACATCGAGACGATGTCCGCGATCTCGTCCTCGCCGATCTGCGGCTGGTCGGCCGACTCCTCGGCCTGCCAGCTGTCCTCGAGCTCGCGCTTCTTCTGCGTGAGCTTGCGCTCCTTGTCGCGCAGGGACGCGGCCTTCTCGAACTCCTGGGACTCGATCGCGTCTTCCTTCTCGCCGCGGACCTTCGTGATCTCCTCTTCGAGCTCGCGGTAGCGCGGCGGCGCGGTCATGTTCTTGATGCGCATGCGCGACGCGGCCTCGTCGATCAGGTCGATGGCCTTGTCGGGCAGATGGCGGTCCTGGATGTAGCGGTCGGCGAGGACCGCGGCGGCGTGCAGCGCGTCGTCGGAGATCTTGCAGCGGTGGTGCGCCTCGTAGCGGTCGCGCAGGCCGCGCAGGATCTCGACGGTGTCGTCGACCGACGGCTCGTCGACGCGGATCTGCTGGAAGCGGCGCTCGAGGGCGGCGTCGCGCTCGAGGTACTTGCGGTACTCGTCGAGCGTCGTCGCGCCGATCGTCTGCATCTCGCCGCGCGCCAGGGCCGGCTTCAGGATCGAGGCCGCGTCGATCGCGCCCTCGGCCGCGCCGGCGCCGACGAGGTTATGGAGCTCGTCGATGAAAAGGATGATGTCGCCCCGCTGCATGATCTCCTTCATGACCTTCTTCAGGCGCTCCTCGAACTCGCCGCGGTACTTCGAGCCGGCGACGAGGGCTGCCAGGTCGAGCGTGTAGATCTGCTTGCCCTTCAGGAGCTCGGGCACCTGGCCCGAGGCGATGCGGGCGGCGAGGCCCTCGACGACGGCCGTCTTGCCGACGCCCGGCTCGCCGATCAGGACCGGGTTGTTCTTCGTGCGGCGCGACAGGATCTGCATCACGCGCTCGATCTCCGTCTGGCGGCCGACGACCGGGTCGGACTTGCCCTCGGCGGCCTGCCTGGTCAGGTTGCGGCCGAACTGGTCGAGGAGCTTCGAGCTCTTCGTCTTCTCGCCGGGTCCCTGGCCCCCGCCCTGCTGGCGGCGTCCCGGGCCGGAGAGCATGCGGATGATCTCGTTGCGAATCTTCTCGGCGTCCGCGTCGAAGTCGAGCAGGATGCGCGCGGCGACGCCCTCGTTCTCGCGGACGAGCCCGAGGAGGATGTGCTCGGTGCCGATGTAGTTGTGGCCCAGCGAGAGCGCCTCGCGCAGCGCGAGCTCGAGCACCTTCTTCGCGCGCGGCGTGAACGGGATCTGGCCGGTCGTGACCTCGTCGCCCTGGCCGACGATGCGCGCGATCTGGGCGCGCACCTCTTCGACCGTGATGTCCAGAGACTCCAGCACCCTCGCGGCGAGCCCCTCCTCTTCGCGGAGAAGCCCGAGCAGGATGTGCTCGGTGCCGATGTAGTTGTGCTTGAGCGCCCTGGCCTCGTCCTGTGCGAGGACGACTACCTGGCGCGCTCTCTCTGTGAATCGTTCGAACAAGCGGGTCAACCGCTCCCTACGGTCAGAACGACGGACTGGAGGGTCATGTTAGCTCAGAGCCGCGGTGCGCTACCGATGGCCCACCTGGGTCAATCGGCAGCGGTTTCACAAAGGCTTTACGAGGCACGGTGAAGCGGTCGCGTGCGGTTACTCCGGCCGTCGGCCGCGGTCGGCGGACGCTGACGGCGAGAACGGTCAGCAGCAGCACCTTCAGGTCGAGCCAGAGCGACCAGTTCTCGATGTAGTAGTTGTCCCACTCGACCCGGTCCGAGAGCGACGTCTTGCCGCGGAGGCCGTGCACCTGCGCCCAGCCGGTGATGCCCGACTTCACGCGGTGGCGGTCGCCGTAGCGGTAGACGCTCTCCTCGAAGAGCCCGACGAACTCGGGGCGCTCGGGTCGCGGGCCGATCAGGCTCATCTCGCCCCTGAGGACGTTGATCAGCTGCGGCAGCTCGTCGATCGAGGTCTTGCGCAGGAACGCGCCGAGCTTGGTGCGGCGGTCGCCGCCCTCGACGCCGCCCGGAGCCGTGTCCGGCGGAAGGTCGATCGGCTGCGCGGCCGGCGCGGTCTCGACGGGCGCATCGTGCGGAACTTGAGCATCGCGAACGTCCGGCCGTCGCGGCCGACGCGGACCTGGCGGAAGAAGAGCGGCCGGCCCGTGGTCAGCAGGACGCCGATCGCGGCCGGGATCATCACGGGCAGCGCGAGCAGGAGCAGCCCGAGCGCGACGACGCGGTCGGCCGCGTACTTGACCGCGAACTGGAGGCCCTTCGGATTCGGCGAGCGGGCCGAGATGAGCGGCAGGCCGCCGAAGTGCTCGACGGTCAGCCGGTTGGTCATCTTCTCGAACAGCCGTCGGCACGAACGCCACCTGGACGCCGAGCTCCTCGCAGCGCTTCACGAGCCGGAGCAGCACCTCGTGGGGCGCGCGGGAGAACGTGATCGACACCTGCTCGACGCCGTACTGCGCGACGACCCGGTCGAGGTCCCAGCTGGCGCCGAGGACGGGAAGCGGCAGGGAGTCGTCTTCGGCGACCAGCGGCTCCTTGTCCAGGAAGCCGATCGGCTTGAGCCCGAGCTGGGGCTGCGACAGGAGCCGTGCAGCGGCGAGCCTTGCCGACCTTGCCGGCGCCGATGATCAGCGTCGGCCGGAACGACTCGCCGTGGCGGTACGCCTGCGTGCGCGACCAGTGGAGCGCGACGCGGCCGGCGGCGAGATAGGCGGCTGCGAAGGCCCAGGCGCGGATCCCCTGGGGCCACAGGTCGAGCCGGGATCGGACGCGAGCCCGCGCAGGAGGAGGACGGGAACGGTCGCGAGCGAGGCGGCGACGAGGACCGCGCGCAGCTCCTCGAGGA
Source organism: uncultured Actinomycetes bacterium (assembly GCA_963790695.1). Taxonomy (GTDB): domain Bacteria; phylum Actinomycetota; class Thermoleophilia; order Gaiellales; family Gaiellaceae; genus VAXT01. The sequence goes on from CAWBPX010000011.1 coordinate 5,147, forward strand.
GCTCGTAGCGAAGGCGCGTGCCGTACAGGCCCCGGAGCGCGGCGAACCCGAGGACGAAGACCGGAGTAGACGGCGAGCCAGATCGGAGGCGGAGCGGGCAGCCCGGCCGCGCTCGAGCCCGAATGTCGTCGCGGCTGCGGCGATGAAGAGCATCGACGCGTCGAGCGAGACGCGCGCGACGGTCCACGCGCGACCGGGGCGAACCCCGACCCCGGTGAGCCGTCTGCGCACGCTGGCCGAGCGCACGGAGCGCGCCCGGTTCGGCCGGTGCACCGGCGAGTGCCGGCGGAGCCTGACGTTCGGCTAGGTCGGTCATCAGTTCGCGTTCACCCGCACGCGGGCCAGGCGCCCGACGCCGCCGCCGAGCAGGAGCAGCGGGCCGCCGACCGCGGCGAAGAGCGCGAAGTCGAGGGCGCTGAACGGCAGAGGCCCGTCGGCGGACGAGCTCGGCAGCGACGAACGGGGCGCTGACGTGAGCTTGCGCACCGGCTGGGCCCGGTCGTACCCCCGCAGAGACGGCGAGTGCAGCGCACGGTTGATCTGCGCGCGCGTGTAGTGGCCGTCGAGCCGCCCGTTGTCGGCGAGGTCGCTGAAGATTCGTTGTGACGTGTCCGGTTTCGCCGCCGCCGCCGGATCCGGCGAGGGCCAAGATCGCGCCGGCGGTTAGCCCCGCGCAGGCGAGAAGTGCCGCAGATTTCGATCTCATTGTTCCTTTCCGCTCTACCCCTCGTTGACCGCAGTTCCTCGTACGCCGCCGCTAGTCCCGCTCGCGGAGATTTACGCCTCATCCGCCAGGCTGGACTCACCGTATCCGTAGCCGCCTTCCTCCGTATGCCTCGTTCGGGTTATTTCGTGTTAGGAGGTCGTTAATCTTGCGGAAGATGCGGGCTTTGGTCACCGGCGGCGCCGGCTTCATCGGCTCGCACCTCTCCGAGCTGCTCCTCGACGAGGGCTGGGAGGTCTTCGCCCTCGACGACCTCTCGACGGGCGAGGAGGCGAACATCTTCCATCTCCGCGAGCGCGAGGGGTTCCACCTCGTCGTCGACTCGGTCCTCTCGCAGTCCGTCGTCAGCGAGCTCGTGCACCGGTGCGACGTCGTCTACCACCTGGCCGCGGCCGTCGGCGTCCGCCTGATCGTCGAGCAGCCGGGCCGCACGCTGCTCACGAACGTGCAGGGCGCCGAGAACGTGCTCGAGTACTGCGCGCGCTTCGAGAAGCCGGTGCTGATCGCGTCGAGCTCCGAGGTCTACGGCAACCATCCTGAAGACGTCCTGCTCGAGGAGAACGCGCAGCGGATCTACGGGCCGACGACGGCGAAGCGCTGGGCGTACGCCGACACGAAGGCGCTCGACGAGTTCCTCGCGCTGGCGCTGCGCCACGAGCGCGGCCTGCGCTGCGTGATCGCGCGCCTCTTCAACACCGTCGGGCCGCGGCAGAACAGCCGCTACGGGAACGTCATCCCGCGCTTCGTGCAGAGCGCGCTGGCCGGGGAGCCGCTCGAGATCCACGGCGACGGCAGCCAGACGCGGTGCTTCTGCCACGTCTCCGACGTCGTTCGCGCGCTCAAAGGCCTGCTCGAGCTCGCCGACGGCGAGATCTACAACGTCGGGTCGACCGACCGGATCACGATCCGCGCCCTGGCCGAGCGGGTGCTCGAGGTCACGGGCTCCGGCTCCGAGCTCGCCTTCGTGCCCTACGACGAGGTCTTCGAGGGCGGCGTGACGGAGGAGATGTTCCACCGCGCGCCGGCGATCGGGAAGATCGAGCAGGCGATCGGCTGGGAGCCCACGCTCGGGCTCGACGAGATCCTGGCGGACGTGATCGAGAGCGTCCGGATGGCTCCCGCGGGTTAGCGGAAGAGGAGCTCGGCCAGCGCGGCTCGTGAGGCGTAGCACCTCGTCCGCCGTCCTCCGGTAGACCGCGGACGGGCCGCCGATCGGGTCTCCGATCTCGCGGGCGGCGCCGGGCGCGGTCTTGCGCGCCTCGTCGGCTTGGTGGACCGCTGCGCGTGCGCGCTCGACGACGCCGCCCTCGGGTTGCGGCGGGCTCTCCTCGAGGCCCGCGACGAGCTCGGTGATGAGGAACGTCTGCTCGCGCTGGGCGTGCGCTCCGACGACGGCGGTCGAGATGTGGATCGGCTCGAACCCGATCACGAGGTCGGCGTCGCTCAGATCGTGGCCCGCGAGCGGGCGGGAGCGGTGGCGTGAGGTCGAGGTCGAGGCCCGGGGCGAGCTCGAGCGCCTCGGGAAGCACTGCCCGACTCCGGCAGGTCCATCGTCCCGAACGAGCGGACGCGGACCGGGAGGCCCGTCGGTTTCGCGGCGGAGGATCGGCTTCCGCGATCGGGCTGCGGAAGCGGTTGCCGCTGCAGATGACCACGACGTCGAGCTCGTCGCTCACAGGCGGCGAACGTTAACCGCGCGCAGCCAGGCGCTCGTAGAGGTCGAGATAGGCCGCGATCATCGCCTCCTCGCTGTGCCGCGCGGCGAGCTCGCGGCCGGCCCGGCTCGAGGCGCTCCGCGAGCGCCTCGTCCGCGAGCACGCGGCGGAGCTCGGCGGCGAGGGCGCTCGGGTCGTTCGGCGGAGCGAGCAGCGCGGTTCGGTCGTCGACGAGCTCGCGCACGCCGCGGACGGCGGTTGCGACGAGCGGCGTGCCCGCGGCCAGCGCTTCGAGCGCGACGAGCGGCAGGCCCTCCGCCCGGGACGGGAGGACGACCGCGTCGGCGGCGCCGATCAGCTCGCGGGCATCGGGCCGCAGGCCGGCGAAGACGACGCGCTCCTCGACGCCCGCGTCCCGGGCGGCCCGGCGGAGTCGTCGAGCGACGGGCCCTTCGCCGACGATCGCGAGCGAGGCGTCGTCGACCTCGGCGAGAGCGCGGATCGCAAGCTCGTGGTTCTTGACCGGCACGAGGCGGCCGACGGTGAGCACGAGCGGGCGGTCGGGCGCGATCCCCCACTCCTTCGCGAGCGCCGCGCGATCGGCGGGCGGCGGGGCCGGCGACACGCCGTTGAGGATCGTCGCCGTCGGCTCGAGGCCCGCCTCCTCGAGCCCGAGCGCGACGCCCGGGCCGCACGCGACGACCGGCAGCCCGGCGAGCCGGAGCACCTTCGCCGCACGGCGGTAGTCCTCGTCCGGAACGCCGTGGACGCTGACGAGCCCGGGCGGGCGCCGGCCGCGCAGCGTCGCCGGACCCGCCGCGGCGGCGATGCCCGGGTTGTGACAGTGCACGAGGTCGGGTCGGAAGCGATGGACGGCCCGGCGAACGGCGAAGATCGCGCCAGGCAGCCGGGAGAGCCGGCGCTCGACGAGCGGCAGCGGGTAGTGCGGCCCGTCGAGCTGGGCGACGAGAGCGCCCTCGGCGGAAGCGACCGCGACCTCGTGCCCGGCCGCCTGCGCGCCCTCGCGCGAGCGCGACGACGACCCGCTCGGCGCCGCCCGTGCCGCAGCTCCTGGATGGCGTGCAGGATCCGCATCAGACGAGCTTCCGATACAGCTCGACCATCTGCCGGGCCGTCGACCGCGCGTCGAAGTGCTCGACGATCCGCGTGGCGCCGGCCTGCCCGAGCCGCCGCCTGAACGCCTCGTCGGACGCGACTCGGTCGAGCGCCTCGGCCAGCCCTGGCTGCGTCCTCGGGCTCGACGAGCAGCCCGGTTTCGCCGTCGACGACCACCTCCGGCACGCCGCCGACGCGCGTCGCGACCACGGGCAGCGCCGCCGCCATGGCCTCGAGGATCGCGATCGGGAGGTTCTCGCCGCGGCTCGGGAGCACGAAGACGTCGAGCTCCGGCGATCTTCTCCTCGACGTCCGAGACGAAGCCCGGGAACTCGGCGGGCGCGCCGAGGTCGCGCGCGAGCAGCCTCGAGCTCGGCGCGCAGCGGGCCGTCTCCGTAGATCACGAGGCGGTGCGGCGTCGCCAGGCGCGCGCTCGCCTCGAGGAGGACGTCGATCCCCTTGCGCCGCTCGAGCAGGGCGGCAGTGCCGATCACGACCGGGTCGTGGGCCGGCGCCGGACTCGCGCCGCCGGACCGAGATCCCGTTCGGGATCACGTGGAGCCGCTTCCGCGGAAAGCCGTGTGCGGCGACATAGTCCGCGAGCGCCTGCGAGGGGACGACCACTGTCCCGAAGTAGCTGAGCAGAGCCTCCATCCGCATCAGGCCGTGCTCGAGCCACAGCAGGCGAGCACGAGAAGCGGTCGGATCCTCGACCGGCGCGTCTGCCGACCGACGCGGCCGAAGAGCTCGTCCGGGACGCCGTGGAACGTGTGCACCGACCGCGCGTGGCGCCCGCGCGCGAGCGGCCTGACGAGGAGACCGGTGCGGCGGTCGTGGGTGTGGACGATGTCGGCGTCGGCGAGCTCGGGCCACGTCCGCGCGGCCCCGGGGGCGTCGAGCTTGTTCCGAAGCGGCCGCGCCACGGCCTCGACTCCCGCAGCGCGGAACGACTCTGCGATGTCCTCGTCCGCACAGACGACTCGGACGTCGACCCCCTCGGCCGCCACGTTCGGCGCGAGGTCGCGAAGGTGAGTGAGCGGCCCTCCGGCGGTCAGGCTGCAGGCGTAGACGACCCTCACGCGGTCGCGGGCCGCTCGCTCAGGTGCTGCTCCTGCCACAGGGCCGCCGCCAGCCCTCCGATCAGCCAGAACGGCGCGAAGTACTGCTCGGACAGCGTCAGCGCCGAGAACGTCCCGACGACGAGCGAGATGCGCAGCGCCGTCGCCATGCCCGGCGGCCCGAGCCCGAGCCGCCGCGCCCCGCTCAGCTGCCAGAAGACGACGCCCAGGTAGCCGAGGAAGAGCACCATCGCCAGCGGCCCGAGCTCGGCCGCGATGTCGAGGTACGCGTCGTGGACGACGACGAGTCGCTGCGCGCCCGGCGGGCTGTCGGTCGCCTCGAGGAAGTGGTACTGGAAGTTGCCCGGGCCGACTCCGAGCAGCGGGTGCTCGACGGAGAGCCGAGCGGCCGCGCTGAACGCCTCGAGCCTGCTCGACACGTTCGCGCCCGCCACCTTCTCCTTCGCTTGGAGCCCGGTCTCGATCCGGTTCTGCTTCACGTGGTAGACGGCTCCGAGGATCAGCGCCGCGACCAGAGCTCCGGCGAGCAGCGGCTTCACGAGCCGGCGCTCGGTGACAGCGAGCCAGAGCACCGCCACCCCGAGCCCGACCAGGGCGCCGCGGGACAGCGTGAGCAGGGTCGAGACCGAGATCACGCCGATCATCGCGACGACGAGCGCGCGCCGGCGCCCGGGCTCCCGCAGCAGCCAGAACGTGAGCGGCAGGGTCGTGGCGAGGATGAATGCGACGTCGTTCGGGTCGCCGTAGGGAAGTCGCGCCGAGAGCGTCCTTCCGGACAGGAAGTACCAGGACGCGACCCCTCCCGCCACGGTCGCGGCCGCCGAGAGCACCCAGGCGATCCTCGTGTGCAGCCCGTGGTCGCCGACGAACTGGCTGATCACGAAGAAGAGGGCGACGAAGCTCGCGTAGCGCGTCGTCGTCGCCATTGCGTCCGACGTCGACTGCGCGCCGAGCGTCGAGAGCATCGCGATCCCGAGGAGGCCGAACACGAGCGCGTGCGGCACGCCGAACCAGAGCCGGCGCCCGGTGGCGACCGCGCTCAGCCCGAAGCTCAGGAAGCAGAGCGCGCCGACGGCCTTCGTCACGCTCAGCCCCCCGCTCGTGCCGCCCGGGAACAGGGCCTCGAGCGGCGCGGCCGCGATCAGGAGCAGGAGCGCGAGGTCGACGCGAGCCAGGCAGACGCCGATGACGACGAGCGCGACGAGGCCGCCGAGCACGAGGGTCGGCCGCATCGCCGCGCCGATCGCGAGCGGCACGGCGATCGCCGCCATCAGCACGAACGCGAGCGCGTCGGTCAACCGCGAGGTTCGGACCGAGCCCGTCGCCGAAGCGCCGAAGGCCATGGCGCCGCGGGCTAGACCCGTTCGCGGACGGGCTGCTCCTCGTCCGCGTGATCGGCGCCGTCACGTGCGTAGTAGCCGCGCGCCTGACGGCTCCGGGACTTGTTCAGCACCGCGGCCGTCGGCGTGACCGCGATCAGCGACAGCCGGCTCACGGCTTCCTCGACCGAGCGCCTCGTCGCTCCGCCGGCGCTCGCCACCAGCACCGTCGCCTTGGTCAGGTTCGCGACGACGCGGCCGTCGTTGACCGGGACGACCGGCGTCGTGTCGATCACGATTGCGTCGTAGCGCGGGCGAAGCTCGGTGAGCACCTGCGCGAAGCGGGTCGCGAGCAGCTCGCCGGGGTCGCTCACGAGCCGGCCGCCGGTGATCAGGTCGAGGTTCGGAAGGCCCGTCTGGCGGATGACCCCGGGGCCGAGCGCCGAGCCGTTCATCGCCTCGTAGAGACCCGGGATGCGCGGAACGTCGAGCATCTCCGCGATCCGGCCGCGCCGGAGGTCGGCGTCGATCAGCAGCGTCTTCGCGCCGGAGCGCGCGATCGCGACCGCGAGGCCGAAGGCGATCGTCGTCTTCCCGTGGCTTCCTTCGGGGCTCGTCACGGCGACGGTCTCGATCTCGCCGTTGCCGGCGAACGCGAGGTTCGTCCGCAGGTCGCGTAACGCCTCGTTGATCGAGCGCAGGCTCGGACTGTTCGTCAGGAGCTCCGGCGTCACGCGGGAGAGCGACCCCTGGCGGGGCAGCTCGGCGTAGATCGGGAGCCCGCTCGCCTCGGCGAGATCGGCTCTCGTGCGGATGCGGCTCGTGAAGCGCTCCATGAGCAGCGCGGCCGCGACGCCGAGACCGAGCCCGAGCAGGACGGCGACCGCGATCGTCAGCTTCTTGTTCGGGTAGACCGGGCTCGTCGGGACCGTCGGCTTGTCGATCTGGGTCAGCTCGAGCGAGGAAATCCCGACCTCGCCGGCCTTGATCCGGTCCTGGAGCACGTCGGTGACCGACTGCGCGGAGCTCTGCGCGAGGCTCGCGTCGGTCGATTGCGCGTCGATCTTGAAGATCGGAGACTGCGCAAACGTGCGAACCGAGATGTCAGCGAGCTCCCCGCCGTTCTGGGCCTTGGCCGCGGCGAGCGTCGTCTCCGACTCGGCGGCCGCCGCGTAGATCGGCGTGATCGAGTCGATCGTCTGGAAGAAGAGCAGGTCGTTGCCGAGCCTCTGCGGCTCGAGCGCGAGCGTCGAGGTCGACTTGTACTGCGGCGTGATCAGCTGCAAGGCGCCGACCGCGCACCCGATCACGAGCACCGTCACACCCAGCACCACGAGCTTCCGATGCCAGAGTACGGAGAGGATCTCTGTGAGGTTCATGAAACCGAGGACGACGTGCCGAAAGGCAATCGAAGGATAGCCCCCTCTTCTTCGTCGGGCCGTCGGCGCCTGCTCTTGAGCCTCTACCCGCCGGACGGCGGCGTGACGCGGCACGTGATCGACCTCGTCAACGGGCTCGACCACGAGCGCTGGGCGGTCGACCTCGCCTGTCCGCCTGGGTCGGAGCCGTGGCTGGAGCTCGTCGATCGGACCGGTGTGACCTTGCACCCGTTGGCGCCGGGCAAGGAGCCGAAGCCGTCGGACGCCCTGGACTTCAGTCGGCTCCTCGGCCTCGTCGCTCGTGCGGACATCGTCCACGCGCACGCCTCGAAGGCCGGATTCACGACGCGGCTCGCGGCAGCGCTGCGTGGGAAGCGGAGCGCAACCGTGTTCACGCCGCATGCCTGGTCGTTCTGGGCTCGCGACCGGCGTTCCCGCGCCTGGCTCGCGCTCGAGCGGCGTGCCGCCCATTGGTGTGGCGCGATCGTCGGCGTTTCGGAGGCAGAACGCCGTGCCGGGCTCGAGGCTGGTGTCGGCAAGGAGGCCCAGTACCGGGTGATCCACAACGGGATCGACGCGGACGAGTTCGACCGGCCTCGACGTGTCGTGCCGGGGCGCATCGTCGTCGTCGGGCGGCTCGCCTCCCAGAAGCGCCCCGACCTCGCAGTTCGCGCACTCGCGCGCGTCCGTGAGCGGTTCCCGGAGGCAAAGCTCGACCTGGCCGCGCACGGACCGCTCGAGGCGGAGACGGCCGCGCTCGTCAGCGAACTCGGGCTGGACGACCACGTGCGGCTGCTGACCCGAGACGCGGACGTGGCGGGGCTGCTCTCCGAAGCGGCGTGCTTCCTGCTGACGAGCGACTACGAGGGGCTGCCGTACACGGTGCTCGAGGCGATGGCCGCCGGCGTGCCGGTCGTCGCGACGCGGGTCGGCGGAGTCCCGGAGCAGGTCGTGGACGGCGAGACCGGCTTTCTGTTCGAGCCGGGGGATCCCTCGGCGGCTGCGGCTGCGGTGGAGCGGATCCTCGCCGATCCCGACGGCGCGGCCCGGCTCGGCGACGCGGGCCGCGAGCGGGTCCGGCGCGAGTTCGGCCGGGAGCGAATGGTCAGCGAGACGGTCGCGCTCTACGACGCGCTGACCTGATCTCTGCTTCACTAGATCGAGTGTTGCGCCCGTGCGGCTGGGCGTCGATGCGAGGACAGAAGCTGCGGCGTGTCTTCAAGGAATGCCCAGCTTGTCCAGCCGCCTACGCCGCACCCTCCTCACCGCCTTCGCACTCGCGCTGCCGCTGCTCGGCGGGGCGCAGAATGCGCGCGGCATCCCGACGGCGCAAGGGCCGCCGACGACGGCCGCGCTCCGCATCTGCACCGGTTGCGCCGACTACGGACTCTCGACCCCGGGCCGGTACTCGTACGTCGTCCTGCACTCGTGGCAGGCGGGGCTCATCCCGCAGCTGAAAAGCGCGAGCCCGGGCCTCAAGGTGCTCGTCTACAAGGACGCTGCGGCCAGCCTCTCGTACGCGTGCCACGGCGGAGTCGACGACGCGAAGCTCCCGGCCGGGGTCGGCTACTGCTGGTCGGACGCGAACCGCCCCGACTGGTTTCTGAAGGACACGACCGGCGCGAGGATCGAGTTCTGCGACTTCGCGGGCGCGTGGCAGATGGACGTCGGCGACGCCTCGTACCAGCAGACCTGGCTGGCGAACGTCCTGGCCGACCTGCGTTCGGCCCCGTGGGACGGCGTGATGCTCGACGACGTGAACCAGTCCGAGACGTGGCACCTGTGCGGACGCACGATCGCGCGGTACCCGACGGCGGACGCGTACGCCGCCGCGAGCGAAAGCTTCCTCGCGGGAGTCGGCCCCGCCCTGCGCGCCGCGGGGTTCATGGCGATGCCGAACATCGCACTCGACGACTGGTGGACGCAGGGCGGACTGGCGCGCTGGGATCGCTGGGTCTCGTACTCGTCGGGGGCGGTTCAGGAGTACTTCTCGAAGTGGGGCCGCGACAACAGCCGCTGGCTCACGGACGACGGGACGCACAACGACTGGAGCGGGCGGCAGGCGCTGTTCGCGCGCACGCAGGCCGCGGGCAAGCCGTTCATCGGGGTCACCTACGCGCCGTCCGACGACGTGCGCTCGATGCGATACGCGCGTGCAAGCTTCCTGCTCGACTGGAACGGGGGCCCGAGCGCGCTCGCCTTCGAGCCGACGACGCCCGAGGCGCAGGATCCCTACTTCGCGGACTGGACGACCGACATCGGCGCACCGACCGGGGCGCGCGTGCGGGCCGGCGTGGCGTGGAAGCGCGTCTACGCGAACGGGATCGTCGTCCTCGACCCGTCGCCTTCGACGTCCCAGACCGTGAGGCTCGGCGGCAACTACGTGCTTCCGAACGGGCAGGTCGGATCGACGGTCACCGTGGGCCCAGCCCAGGCGGTCGTCCTGTACGCGGCGTGCGGGCGGAGGCGCTGCGCAGGAAGGCCGACGATGCGCCGCATGTCGGGCCGGCGCGGCCCGCGCCGTACGTCGGGCCTTCTCAGCCCGCAGGTAGCCGGACACCGCCGGTCGTCTCGCGATCGGAGGCGGCGAGCCGGCTTCCAGCCCAGCCCGGCGCAACCGCGGCGGCCAGGCTCTTGAGGCGCGTCGGCAGGCCATGCCCGCGGCCGAAGGCGACCTTGAGCGCGCGGCGCCGCGGATGAGGAAGCTCGCCTTCGAGCGCCGCCCGCGCCTCGGCGAGAGCCAGGCGGCGCCGTTCGAGGGCGATCGACTCGGCCACGGTTCGCCGCTCCTCGTCGGAGAGGGACGGATGGGCGGCCGCATTCTCGAGCACGCGCACGCGCCCGGCCAGGAGGTTGGCGCGACTCCCGCTCAGGCTCCCGGCGCGGAGGCGGTAGCGGGCGAGCGGCTCCATCACTGCGCCCACGCGCGAGCCGTCGAGGATCAGCCGCGCCCAGAGGTCCCAGTCCGTCGCGTACCGAATCGACTCGTCGAAGCCGCCGGCCTCGAGGAAGCGCTCGCGGCGCACGGCGGCCAGGCCGAAGACGAAGTTCCGGCGCAGGATCGCAGAGCGCTGGTCGTCGACCTCGAACGGGAGCTCGGGCGTGTAGCAGCGCCGGACCGCCTCGCCGTCGACCTCGAGCACGGCGTCGCTCGTGAGCACGTCGAGATCGGGACGCGCCCGCGCCAGCTCGGCGAGCGCCGCAAGGCGCCCCGGCAGGTAGACGTCGTCGGCGTCCAGGATCGCGAGGAAGTCGCCGGATGCCTCGCGGGCGGCCGCGTTCTTGGCCGTCGCCTCGCCGCCGTTCTCCTTCCGGATCAGCGTGATCCGCTCGAGGAAGGGCGCCAGCGCGCTCTCGAGATCGTCCGTCGACCCGTCGTCGCAGACGATCACCTCGAGCGGCGGCCTCGTCTGGCCGAGCGCCGACTCGAGCGCCTCGCCGATGAGCCCGGCGACGTTGTACGCGGCGACGAGCACGCTGAACGACGGCTCCGGCCCCGGCTCGAGCCCGGCGCGGCGCGGGCGGAGCGAGGATCGTCGTCATGCCGCCCCCGCGTGCTGTGGGCGCGCGCAGATCCGGATCAGGCGCCCGAGACGGCCTCCGAACAGGCGCCCGATCAGGTCGTCCAGCCACACGGCGTCGGACACGGTGAGGATCCGGAGCGCCACCGCGAGGCCTGCGAACACGACCGACGCGGCCGCGAGCCCGACGAGGATGCCCGCCACGCCGCCGAGCCAGTCCTGCACGAGCCAGCCGGCGGCTCCTGCTCCGATCGACGCGAGCAAGGTGCGCGCCAGCGGCCAGGGCTCCCAGTGCGCGACTCCGATCCGCCGAATCGCGTACACGAGCACCGGCAGCCCGGAGACGAGCTGCCCGCCCGCGTTCGCGAGCGCCGCGCCGACGGCGTCGTAGTGCGGGATCAGGGCGAAGTCGAGCCCGATGTTGGCGGCCGCGCCGACCGCGCCGCTCGCGAGCTGGAAGCGCTGCCTGCCCATCCCGGCGAGCACGACCTTGCTCAGGTTCATCAGCGTCACGATCGGCAGCGGAATCAGCAGGAGGACGACGACCGGGCCGGCGCCGCTGAAGTCCTGCGCCGTAGACGACGCGCAGCGTCAGCGGTCCGAGCGCGATCGCGAACGCCGTCATCGGGAGCGTGAGCACGAGGAGCAGCCTGATCGCCCGCTCGAAGCCCTGGCGGATGCGCTCGGTCGCCCCCGCGCCGAGCAGCGTCGCCACGGCCGGCAGGAGCACGCCGACGATCGCCTGCGGGATCAGGAGCAGGGCCGCGACCGACGAGAACGCGACCGAGTAGATCGCGATCTCGGAGTCGGTCGAGTAGTGGTTGAGGAACAGGAACTCGGACCGGCGCCAGACGACGAAGGTCAGGATCACGCCCAGCGAGGCGATGAAGGCGTAGCGCAGGAAGTCGCGGCGGAGGGTCGGGTCGACCGGCTCGGGCGCGCCGAGCGTGACCTCTGCGCGGCGAGACAGCGACCAGAGCCAGACGAGGCTCGCGAGCGTCACGGCGGCCTCGACGGCGAACATGCCGACGATCCCGCCTCCGGCCCAGAGCACGAGGACCGTCGAGACAGCGGCGACCACGGCCATGACGACACCGACGACGGATGCCGCTCGCCACTTCTGCAGCCCGTTGAGCACGGCCGACGGAACCCGTTGGATCAGCGAGGCCGCGACGACGACTGCCGCGATGAACCACGCAGCCCGCGGAGTCGCGCCCGCGAGTCCGAAGCCGACCATGATCGCCGCGCCGATCACGGCGGCCCCGATCGATATACGGCGGACCCAGCGGGCGAGACCGATCACGACGCCGGGCCGCCGCCTCCCGAGCGCGTCGCCCGAGTACCGCGTGAGCGCCAACGGAAGCCCGCCGGCGAGCAGCATCACGACCGAGACCTCGACGAAGGCGATGAAGCTCTGGCGGCCGAACTGATCCGGCCCGAGAAAGCGCGCAGCGGCGACGGACAGCACGAGCAGCGCGAGCTGCGGAACGAAGAGCCCGAGGAGGTTCCAGCTGCCGCCGCGCAGGACCGACGCGCCGGTCGTCGCGGCTGCGGCGTCCTCGCCCTCTGCCTGCGGGTTGGTCGGCGACTCGAGGCTCAGTCCGAGCTCCCAACCTGGCGGCGAGCCAGACGGGGCGGGAAGCCGAGCCGGTCGACGAGGCGCGGGCGGACCGAGGACGGCGCCGCCGCAAGCACTGCCGCCCTCAGCCTTGTCTTGCGCCCGTGCGACTCGTCACGGACGACGGCGAGCGCCAGCTTCCGCGCGTCGCCGTCGCCACGGTGGGCAGCGTCGAGGGCTCTCGCGAGCGCGAGCGTCCGCTTGTGGCGCGCGAGCGCCACGTCGAGCGCGGCGAGGTCATCGTCCTGCAAGGCTTCATTCGTCCGGAGATGTTCGAGCATGTCGACACGGTGTTGGAACGATCTGAGCCGTTCTGAGCTGACGCTTCCCTCTCGCAGGCGGTAGACCAAGAGCGGCTCGTCGACGGATCCGGCCTTCGATCCGCCGAGGATCATTCGGATCCAGCAGTCCCAGTCCGCGGAGACCTCGAGCCTCGTGTCCTGGCCGCCTACGCGGAGCACCGCGGACCGGCGCACGCCGGGCGCGACGATGAAGCAGCGCTCGAGGATCGCAGCGCGTTGGTTCTCGACCTCGAACGGATTCGCTTCGCTGTTGAAGCGACCGACGACCCGACCTTCGGATTCCCAGGCCGCATCGGTCGTCACGATGTCCAGATCGGGTCGCGCGGTGGCGAGCTCCGAGAGCGCCTCGATCCGTTCTGGCTCGAATGCGTCGTCCGCGTCGAGCACGACGACGAAGTCGCCGCGGGCCGCCTCGAGGCCTCGGTTGAACGCCGCCGCGGCGCCGGCGTTCTCGCGCCGGAAGTAGCGGATCCGGTCGCCGTACAGGCGCAGCACGTCATCCGTGCCGTCGGTCGAACCGTCGTCGTAGACGACGATCTCGAAGGGCGGAAGCGTCTGGTTGAGCGCCGACTCGACCGCCTCCACGACCGTGTCAGCGCTCTGGTACGTGCGGATCAGGACCGAGAAGCTCGGTGGCGCGCTCGGCTCGACCGGCCCGTCGGCTTCGGGCACGAGAAACCTCCTCACGCCGGCTTTCGCGCCTCCGCGTAGAGCGCGCGGGCCGGGCCCCAGGTGATGCCGACCGCTCGAGCCACAACGCGAGCGTCAGCGGCGGATACGCCAGCGCCCGAACTGCCAGCCGCGCAGTTCTTGATGCGGTCGCGCGCCTCTTGCGCCAGCTCTCACGGTCCCGCGCGTCGTCGGCGTGACGTTGACGACCTGCAGCCCGTGCCGTTCGAGGAGCCCGACCAGCTCGTCGCGCGTGTAGCCGTGGCGAGCCTCGTCCTTCCACGTCGCCTCGCTGCTCCGCAGCACCGGTTTCCAGTCGCGCTCGGGGACGTGGACGAGCAGAAGTCCGCCCGGCCGGAGCGCGTCTGCGAAGACGGCGGTCGCGGCCTCGTCGTCGGGGATCTCCTCGAGGCACTCCATGGCGAGCACGACGTCGTAGCCGCCCTGGGGAATCGGCCGCGTGAGGTCGAGTTGCTCGAAGCTGATGTTCTCGAGGCCGCCGCGGTCGGCGTCGCTTCGCCCCCGCTCGAGCGCGTCCTCGCGCACGTCTGCGGCGACCACGGTCCAGGCGGGATGCCGCTCGGCGATCGCGAGCGACAGGAGCCCGTCTCCGGCGCCGGCGTCGAGGACGCGGATCGGAGTCCCGCCGAGGCTCGAGAGCGAGCGCAGCGCGAGCATGAAGCGGAGACGCCTCGCGGGCGGCAGGTGGCGCAGCCGGCTCTCGAGGCGTTCGCGCAACGTGGACATCGGCCTCGAATGATCGTAGCTCGGTCGGTTAGCGCATCCTCGGCGCGCAGTAACGTCCGCGCGATGAGCTCGACCCGCCTGACGATCGTCGTCGACAGCGACGTCTACGGAGGCGCCGAGGCCTACGCGGCTCACCTGCTTCGGCGGCTTCCCGAGCGGTTCGAGCGGACCTTGCTCGCCACACCGGGGGTGCCTGACCAGCTTCGCGACGCTGCGGGAGACGCGCTCGTCACGTTCGAGCGACCGCGTGGAAAGGTGGACGTCGTGCGCTTGATAGGAGCGGCTCGGGCTCTGCGCGGGACCCGGCCGGATCTCGTGCACGTGAACATGGCGACCGCCGCGAACAACCGCCACGTGATCGGGCTCTGCGGCTTGCTCCGCCTACGCGCCGTCGCGACGCTGCACGTCGTCGCCCCGCTCGAGAGCACGGCCCAGACCGCGATCCTCCGCAGGGCCTACGGGCGTCTGGCCGGTTTCATCGCCGTCTCGGAGGAGACGAAGCGCCAGCTCGGCGACGAGCTCGGGCTGGCCGATGTGCGCGTGATTGCGAACGGCGTCGAGGAGCGGCCCGCGGTGGCGGGCGTCGATCAGCCGTTTCGCGTCGGTGCGATCGGCCGCCTGACCGAGCAGAAGGGTTTCGACATCCTGATCGAGGCGGTGCGCCAACTCGAGGCGCAGGGCATCCCGATCGAGACCGTGTTCGCGGGCGACGGCCCGGATCGTGCGGCCCTCGCCGCGCAGGCGAACGGGCTCGCGATCGAGCTCCGCGGCTTCGTCGAGGACGTGTCAGCGTTCCATGGCGAGCTGTCGGCGTTCTGCCTGCCCTCACGCTGGGAGGGCCTGCCGTTCGCACTCCTCGAGGCGATGATGAGCGGACTGCCCTGCGTCGCGAGCGACGTCGGCGACGTCCGCGTTGCGTTGGACGGCGCCGGGCTCGTCGTTCCGCCCGAAGACGCGACAGCGCTGGCCGCCGCGCTCAGGGAGCTCGTCTCACCTCAGAAGCGCCGTGAACTGGGCGCCGCCGCTCACACGCGCGCCGTCGAGCGGTACGGCGTCGAGAAGATGGTCGCCGAGACGGTGGAGGTCTACGACAGGGCGCTGAGCAGGTGAGCGACGTCACGCTCCATTCCGTCGCCGGCCCGGGACACGTCACGGAAGCCGCGACGCTCGTCGCGACACACCGGGCGCTCGTCGGGCCGTTCGAGCGGATCGTGCACCGCATCTCGGGGGCATCCGAGGTCGACGAAGCCGCGACCGGCCTTCCCGCCGGGCCTGCGCAGGCCGAAGCCGTCGCAGTGCGCCTCCGCCGCCAAGGCGTCGAGCTCGAGTGGGGCGCGCCGGACGAGCTGGCCGGGCCGCACGAGCTGCTCGAACTGTGCCGGGCACGCGGCCGCCACTCGATCGAGGTCTTCCGGGCCGACCCGACACTCGTGACCGAGCTCGAGCTCGGAGCGTGGTGTCAGGCCGGGCTCCGCCATCGCCTCACGCGGCGCATCCCCTTGCCGCCGCGCGGCAACGCCTCGCTCGTGCGAGCCGCCGCCGACCGCGCGTTCTGGGCGGGTGCGCGGACAGCCGCGACGACCGACGAGTGGCGACGACTCACGGCCTCGTACTGCGCACTCGTCTACCACCGGCTCGCCGGCGACGGCAAGGCAGGACAGGAGCGCGTCGATCTCGACCCGCGCCGTTTCGCCGCCCAGCTTCGGTTCCTGCGCCGGCTCGGTTTCCGCCCGCTTTCTGCCGTCGAAGTGCTCGCGTTCCACGACGGCGAACGGGACGCTTCCGGGCCGCGCGTTCGTGGTCACGGTCGACGATGGCACCGCCGACTGCGAGACGCCGCTCTCCGAGCACGTCGAGAACGCCCCTCAGCTCTTCGTCTCCACCGGCGAGGTCGGCGGCTCGGCCTCCTGGTTGGACGGCGAGCCGCTGCTCTCCTGGGACGACCTCGAGCGGCTGAACCGCCGCGGAGTTGAGATCGGCGCCCACGCGCGCACGCACAGGCCTCTTGCCGGCCTCGGAGCCGACGAGCTCGCGACCGAGGTCGGCGGTTCGCTTCTCGATCTTCAGGAACGGCTTCCGGACGCGTCTCCCGGTCTTCGCGTACCCGAATGGGAGCCACGACGAGGAAGTACGCACGGCGGCCGTCTCCGCGGGGTTTCGCGCCGCGTGGACGACGGAGAAGGGCCGAAACGGCGCTGGGACGGATGCGTGGTGCCTGCGCAGAATCGCGGTGCACGCGGCGGACGGGCGGATCGCGGTGCTCTGGAAGGTCCTGACGGGCGAGCCGCCGCCGTGGCGACGATGAGCCTGCGGCGGATCGACCTCCGCTTCGCGTTACCGCACGAGGTGCGCCGCGCTGCCGCGATCGGGTTGGAGGACTGGAGCGCCGGGCTGGAGGAGGCGGGAGTGGAGCTCAGCGCGGACAGCGACCTCGATCTCGCCGTCGCGCCGGTCGAGCGCGCGAACGAGGTGCTCGGGCTCGGTGCACGCGCGGTCGTCCTCGAGGGCCGCGGTGGCGCGCGGAAGCTTCGGAGCGCCGGCTACGCGACGAGCCGCTATCTCCCCCTCCCGACCATCGAGGCGCCCGATCTCCTGCTGCCGCTCGAGCACGGCGAGCCCATCAGGTACGCGCTGACCACGTGGCGCCCGGCCGAGACCTGGCCGAAGCAAGTGCGCAACCGCGCGCTCGCAGCGCTGGCACGGCTTGCGCCCGACCCGCGCCCGCTGCAGGCGCTCGGACTGCGCGAGGCCGGTCCGCCGGCGACGCTCGCGGCTGCGGCGCGCTACGAAGTGCCCGCCGATGCGGGGTGGTTCCTGACGCTCGGTCAGGGCGACAACCTGACTCGCGCGGTCTTCCACGTGTTCGCCCCCGGCTCCCGGAGCCCGGGCTGGGTGGTCAAGACGGCTCGCGTGCCCGGTTACGACGAGCCGTTCGCGAAGGACGAGGCCGGGCTCGCGCTCGTCGAAGCGGCCGGCGGCGTCGCGCTTCGCCATGCACCACGGCTGCTCGGCCGGCTCGAGGTCGAGGGGCGCCACGCGTCGGTCGAGAGCGCAGCCGTCGGCGAGCGGCTCTCGACGCTGCTCGCGCGGGATCGAACTCGCGGCGGCGAGGCGTTCGCGGACATCACCGCCTGGGTCTCGGACCTCGGAAACCAGACGGCTACCTCGGGCGCCCTCGACGAGGAGGTCGGGCGGCTCGAGCGGGAGGTCCTGCCTTCATGGAACGCGCCCCCGAGCCTCCTCTCGAGTCTGGGCGCATTGCCGGCCGTGCTCCAGCACAACGACCTCGGCACATGGAACGCCGTCTGGGCCGCGCCCGGGGAGTTCACCGTCCTCGACTGGGAGTCCGCGCGCGGCAACGGCCTACCGCTCTGGGACCTCTTGTACTTCTCGGTCGATGCGCTCGGGTTGCTCGACGGTGCGCGGACCGCCGAGCAGCGAGCCGACCATGCCGTCCGGCTGCTGCGCGGCGAGCTGCCCGCCTCGCAAACGCTCTTCGAGACGATTCAGCGCTACGTGTCCGAGCTCGCCATCCCCGCCGAGTCGGTCGGCCCGCTCGCGACGCTCTGCTGGCTCCACCACGGCCTCTCGCACGTGAAGCGCGGCGAGACGCTCGGCGCCGAGGCCCAGGTCCCGCCGGCTGAGCGAATCGCCCCGATCTGGCTCGACGATCCCCTCCTCGGTCCCGGCTGGGACCGCTGGCGCGGCTAGGTCATCCGCTCGTAGAGCTCCGCGACCGGGGCCGTCGCCGGCCCAGGCGTGTAGAGGCGCTCGAAGACCCGCCGAGCCGTGGCGCCCCGCTCTTTGCGCTCGGCCTCGTCGCGGAGGATCGATGCGGCGGCGCTCGCCATCCGCTCCGGGTCGTCCTCGACGACGACGGCCTCCAGGTCGATGCCCTCGGCGCCGCTCGCCGTCGTCACCACGGGAACGCCTGAGGCGATCGTCTCCAGCACCTTGACCTTCATCCCACTCCCGCGTTCGAGCGGGT
Source organism: uncultured Actinomycetes bacterium (assembly GCA_963790695.1). Classification (GTDB taxonomy): domain Bacteria; phylum Actinomycetota; class Thermoleophilia; order Gaiellales; family Gaiellaceae; genus VAXT01. The sequence continues at coordinate 23,264 of CAWBPX010000011.1, forward strand.
AGAGCAGGAGCGAGAGCCCGCGCAGGAACTCGCCCGCGGACGGCACCTCGCCGAGTGCTTCGACGTTCTCGGCGCCGGCGACGAGCGGCTTCGTCCCGCGACCTGCGATGCGCAGTCGCGCGTCCGGAGCGAGCTTGCGCACGCGCGGCCAGACGTCCGCCACGAGCCGTCGAATCGCGGCCGCGGTCGGCGGCCAGGCGGCGTTTCCGATCAGCCCGGCGACGGGCGGGCCGTCGAGCGGGGCGGGCGGGTAGCGCTCGGGCTCGAGCGAGAGCGGCGCCAGGACGACCCGCGTGAGCGGCCGCGCGCGGTACCGGAGCTCGTCCGCGACGACGGGCGAGCTCGCGAGCAGGAAGCGGTAGCGGCGGATCGCGCGCTCCTCGGCCCGCGCGAGCTCGAGCACATGGCGGAACTCGCGCTCGCCATGGCACGCCGAACGCGCGGTCACGCCGCACGAGGTAGTGCAGGTGCGCAACGACCGGCTGCGAGAGGTCACGGCCGAGAGAGGCCGTCGGGATCTCCTCGAGATGGACGACGTCCGCCTCGGCGGCACGGTCGCGAACGCGTTCGGCAAACTCGCTCCGCGCGAGCTCCTCGAGCGGCCGAGTCAGGCTGAGGGCCCGCGGGCGAATCCCGGGCGGCTCGGGCTCGACGTCGACGACCTCGATCCCGTCGGGCGGATCTCCGGGAGTCGCCCAGGCCTGCCGCGCGGCGAGCACGCGCAGGTCGACGCCGTGCTCGCGCAGGCCGCGGATCAGCGCCAACGCGCACCGGCCCGAGGCGCCTCCTTCGGGAAGCGGCGGCTCGGGCAGGACGAGCAGAGTCTTCATGCAGCGAGCGCGAGCCGATAGGCATCGACGACCTCGGCGGCCATCCGCTCCCAGCTGAACTCCGCGGCGCGCTTGCGCGCTGCCTCGCCGAGCGCCCGGCGCCGGTCCTCGTCGTCGAGCAGGCCGCGCAACGCGTCGGCCATCGCCTCGGCGTCGTCGACCGGTACGAGCACGACTGTTCCAGCGGAGAGCTCGCGGACGGACGGCAGATCGGTGGCCACGACCGGAGCGCCGAACGCCATCGCTTCGAGGCACGTCATCCCGAAGCCCTCGCCGCGGCTCGCGTGGCAGACGATCGTTGCGGCGCGGTAGAGCGAGGCGAGCGTGGCGTCATCGACCGGACCGAGCAGCTGCACGCGCCGATGCACGTCGACTTCTGCGATCCGGCTCCGGATCTCCTCGGAGCGCCACCAGTCGGGGCCGGCGAGCAGGACCGGAGGGCACGCCTCACCGAGCCGGGCCGCAGCCTCCGCGATCACGTCGAACCCCTTGCGCGGCGTGACCTGTCCGACCGCGAGGATGAACGGCGGCTCGAGCGGGAATCGGCGCCTCGCCCTGGGGCGGCAACACACCGGGTCGCGCGATCACGATCCGTTCACGCGGCAGCCCGGCGACCCGGACGATCTCGTCGGCCGTCGCCTCGCACGTCGTCAGGATCACCCGCGCCCTGCGCGCCTCCGCCAGCTCCGCCCGCTGGCCGTCGCCCGCGCCCGGTGGGTACAGCTCGCCGTGCGTGAGCGGGAGCATGTCGTGGATCGTCACCACCTGCGGCTTGTGCGTCGGGATCGGTGTCAGCGCGATCGTGTGGACGACGTCGACGTCACCGGCGAACGTCTCCGCGCGCGGCCAGCGCACGGCCCGCCACACGGGCCGCAGCGCGTTGAGCGGCAGATGCCTCCGGGTGAGCGGGAGCCCGAAGTCGCCGTCGGGCCCACGCCCGAGCGCGAAGGCGTGCACCTCGACGTCGTCGCGGTGCACGAGCTCGCGCCACAGCTGCTCCGTGTAGCGCGCGAGCCCCGCTTTCGCCGTCACCGCGGGGGTCACGTCGAGGCCGACCCGCACGGGCTAGTCCCGCTCGCGCAGCGCCGGGAAGAGGATCGTGTCGCGGATGTTGTCCTTGCCGGTGAGCACCATTGCCAGCCGGTCGATCCCGAAGCCGAGCCCGCCCGTTGGCGGCATTCCATAGGCGAGCGCCTCGACGTAGTCCGGGTCGCCCTGCTGCCCCTGCGCGTCCGCGGCCTGCTCCGCGAAGCGCTCGGCCTGCTCGTCGGGGTCGTTGATCTCCGAGAACGCGTTGCCGAGCTCCATCCCGCCGACGAAGAACTCGAAGCGCTCCACGATCGCCGGGTCGTCGTCCGTCGGCCGGGCGAACGGCGAGACCTCGACGGGGTAGTCGTGGAGGATGGTCGGCTCGATCAGCTCGGGCTCGACGAAGTGGCTGAGCGCGTGGTCGATCAGCTTGCTCCAGGTGTCGTTCGCGCCCGTGTCGACATCGCGTTCTCCGAGGCGCTTGCGGAGCTCGGCCTCGTCGCGGGTCCAGAGGCCCTTCTCCTCGAGGGCGTCGACGAGCTTCACGCGTCTCCACGGGGCCTGGAGGTCGACTTCGTGGCCGCGGAATGTGACCTTCGTCGTCCCGATCGTCTCCCTGGCGACGGTCTCGACGAGCTCCTCGATGCGCCGCATCGTGTCCTCGTAGTCCGCGTAGGCCTCGTACCACTCGACCATGGTGAATTCGGGCGCGTGCTTGTAGGACACGCTCTCGTTGCGGAAGTCGCGGCCGAGCTCGTACACGCGCTCGAGCCCGCCGACGATCAGCCGCTTGAGATAGAGCTCGGTCGCGATGCGCAGGTAGAGGGTCTGGTCGAGCTCGTTCGAGTGCGTGACGAACGGGTCGGCGAGCGCGCCGCCGTAGCGCGGGTGCAGGATCGGCGTCTCGACCTCGACGAAGCCGTTGTCGTCGAGGTACCGGCGGATCGCGGTCACCATGCGCGCGCGCGTCTCGAAGTCGGCGCGCGACTCCTCGCTCATCAGCAGGTCGAGGTAGCGCTGGCGGTAGCGCGTCTCGGTCTCGGTCAGCCCGTGGAACGTGTCAGGCAGCGGCCGGCGGATCTTGGCGAGCAGCTCGAGCTCGGTGACCGCGAGCGACGGCTCGCCGCGCTTCGTCTTCGAGGGAATCCCCGTCGCGCCGACGATGTCGCCGAGGTCGAGATCCACTGGTCCCGCGCGGTCCTCGGCCACCAGCAGCTGGATCTTCCCGGAGCGGTCGACGAGGTCGAGGAAGACGAGCTTCCCCATGTCCCGGCGAGCCATGACCCGCCCAGCCACGCGCCGAGGCTCGCCCGCCTCCTCCCCGGGCTCGACCTGGTCGGCGTCGGCGCGAACGGAAGCAATCTGCTCCCGATCGGCAAATCTCTTGGGCAAAGCCATAGCCGCGCGAGTCTAAGCGCCCACCCCAAGACACTCCCTGTGGACAGTCGGTAACACACGAGCTCCGCCGAACACCCTCACCAAGCCACGGTTCCGAAGCCCCGGGGTCAGACCCCGAGGGAAATGCTCCACAGACGAGAGCGCTGCTCCGGCCTCGTCTCGCGGCCGACTGCGTTACCGCGGCGCCGCGGAGCATGCCGATCGAGAAGCCGGTGTGAACCGAGCTCCTCGTCGCGGAGGCGGGCTGTGCTCGCCTCCGCTCAGAACGGCTGGGTCCTCGAGAAACTCGAAGAAAGTCATCATGGTCGCGCGTAGCGCGGCCGGACTTTCTTCGAAAGCTACGCCGCTTTGATGTCGAGGATCTTGTACTTCAGGGCCTTGCCGCGAGGCGTTTGCACCTCGACGGTCTCGCCCTTCTTCTTGCCGAGGATCGCCTTGCCGACCGGGGACTCGTTCGAGAGCTTGTTCTCGGACGGGTTCGCCTCGGCGGAGCCGACGATGTGGTACTCGACGGTCTCCTTCGCGGACACGTCCCGCAGCTTCACGTGCGAGCCCACGGACACGACGTCCTTGGCCACGTCCTTCTTGGAGATGACCCGTGCGTTGGCGAACTTCTCCTCGAGCACGGCGATGCGATGCTCGAGCAGAGCCTGGTCGTTCTTGGCGTCGTCGTACTCGGAGTTCTCGGAAATGTCGCCGAACTGCCGCGCAACGCGGATCCGCTCCGCAACCTCGCGGCGCTTGTCGTTCGACAGAAACTCGATCTCCTCCTTGAGCTTCTTGTAGCCCTCAGGAGTGAGGATCACTTCCTTCACGTTCGTGCCTCCTCAGAAAAAATGCGCGGCGCAAAGGCGCCGTCGCGGGCGAGCATGGTACCTGCGACTTCGTCAAACGTCAAACTGACGGATGCCCGGCTACGATTTGGCCTCTATGCAGGTAGATCTCAACGAATCCTGGCGACTCGGGGACGTCGAGATCCCGTCTCGACTCGTGCTGGCGCCGATGGCAGGCGTGAGCGTGCAGGCCTTTCGCCGCCAGGGTCGTCGTTTCGGCGCGGGGCTCGTCTGCTCGGAGATGGTCAGCTGCGCCGGCCTCTCCCACAAGAACGAGCGCACGCTCGGGTACCTGCGCATCGCCGCCGACGAGCATCCGCTCGCGGTGCAGATCTTCGGCTCCGAGCCCGGCGTGATGGCGGAGGCTGCGCGGATGGTCGAGGACGCCGGCGCGGACATCGTCGACATCAACTTCGGCTGCCCCGTCCGCAAGGTGACGAAGACCGGCGCGGGCGCGCACTGCCTGGAGGAGCCGGCCCGCGCGTGCGCGATCGTCGAGTCGGTCGCGAACGCGATCTCGCTTCCGGTCTCGGTGAAGATGCGCCGCGGCCTCGCGAACGGGTCCCGCACCTGCCTGGAGATCGGCCCGCAGCTCGTCGACGCGGGCGCGGCCTCGCTCACGCTCCACCCCCGCTCGGCGAAGCAGATGTACACCGGCGAGGCGGATCACTCCTTGACCGCGGAGCTCGTCGAGCTCGTGGACGTTCCCGTCATCGCCTCCGGAGACATCACCTCGCGCGCGAAGGCGCAGTCGGTGCTGGCGACGACCGGCGCGCAGGCGGTCATGGTCGGGCGCGCCGCGCAGGGCAACCCGTGGGCGCTGAGCCAGATCATGGGCGAAGAGGGCGAGCCGTCGCGCGAAGAGGTCGTCGCCGAGCTCGTCCTGTTCATGCGCGAGACCATCCGGGAGCTCGGCGAGCAGCGCGCGACCGGGTTCCTGAAGAAGTTCTACGGCTGGTACCTCGGCCGCGGCCGCTTCCCGAGGCCGTTCAAGCAGGAGCTCGTTCAGCTTCGGACGCTGGACGAGGTGGAAGAGCGGCTGTTCGCCGCGGCTCCGGGAGCGCGGTTCGTGCTCGAGCGCCTGCAGGACGAGCTCCCGCAGGGCGAAGAGGTGCTGCTCGACCTTCCGATCTCGATCTACGGCGGCGGCTAGCGCGCCCGCGGTGCGGCACGCGTCGCCGGCTGCACGCGTGACCACTACTCGTTGAGAGCCCAGACGAGCCGCAGGCCTTCAAGCGTCAGATCCGGATCGACCCGCTCGATCGTCCTCGTGTGCGGAACGACGAGCTCCGCGAGGCCCCCGGTCGCGACCGTCTGCGCCTCGGCTCCGAGCTCGCCTCGGATCTCCTCGACGATGCGGTCGACCTGTCCGGCGAACCCGTAGACGAGCCCGGACTGGAGGCTGTGCACCGTCGTCTTCCCGATCACCGTGGGCGGCTCGGTGAAGTCGATCCGCATCAGGCGGGCGGCGCGTGCGAAGAGCGCGTCCATCGAGACCTCGACCCCCGGCGCGAGCACCCCGCCCACGTACTCCCCCTCGGCCGAGACGACGTCGAAGTTCGTGGACGTCCCGAAGTCGACGGAGATGCACGGCGAGCCGTAGCGATCGCGCGCGGCGACCGCGTTCACGATCCGGTCGGGACCGACCTCGTGCGGGTTGTCGTAGCGAACCGGGATCCCGGTCTTGGCGCCCGGGCCGACGACGAGGATCTCCGCCTTCGCCCAGCGCTCGGCGAAGAGCTCGAACTCGCGCACCAGCGCGGGCACGGTCGAGGAGAGGCAGATGCCGTCGACCGAGTCGAGGTCGAGCATCTCCCCGAGGAGCGCGCCGAGCTCGTCGCCGGTGCGGCTGGAGTCGGTCGCAAGGCGCCGCTGCTCGGTCAGCCGGTCGCCGTCGTAGAGGCCGAGGACCGTCTGCGTGTTGCCCACGTCGACGGCGAGGAGCATGGGTCTGAGCCTACTTCAGCGCGAGCGCCGGGATGCTCCAGTCCTGGTAGACGCGATGGAACCTCAGGCTGTGCGGATCGACGCGGTCCGAGAAGAAGTAGAGGTTGTTGTACGTGTTCGTGACGCGACGGGCGCAACGTTCCTCATGATCTCGAGGTCGAGCTTCCCGAGCGCCCGTCTCGCGCGGCTCCCTTGAGGCGAAGCGCGGCGGCGATCTTGCCCCGGTACTGCGGGAGGTCCCGGCGAAGAACGGCGGACGCCTCCGAAGGGCAGGACGGCCGAGTCGCTGCTCTGGTCAGCGCACCAGCCGAGCGAGACGCCAGGTCGAAATCGCTGCCGGCTTCCCCATCGCGTCGTAGATAGTCCGCGCCCGGGAAGCCCTTCATGGTGATGTTCGTCGGAGTCGAAGCCCAGAGGTAGATCGCGCTCGCACGACGTTCTCCGCCTGAGCAAGGTTCAGGGAGCCCGTCGAGCGGTAGTAAGACGGTGATCCTGCCGTCCTTCAAGTGGCCAGCGGCTAGATCGTGTGCCCTTGCGATGTCTGCCGTCGGCGCGTACGGCTGAAGCGCACGGCTTCGTGATCGAGCCCGGGTACCCGGGTGGCAGCAAGTGCGTCCAGGGGCTGCGGCGTGAAGGCCCGGCCCGATGTAGGCGGTCCGGTCGATCGCCCAGTTCACAGCCTTGCGCAGCTGCGGCGTTGCCCTTGAAGAGGCCCCGGCCGTTGTTGAGCGCGATCTAGGCCGATGCAATCGCTCGTCGGCTTCACCCAGAAGCGGCTCCGGTTGACGCCGTACTGGTTCGCGAGGCCCTGCACCTCTGCCGCCGGGATCGGCCCCTCGTCGAGCTGGTTCGCCTTCACCATGTCGAACGCCGTCCTGCTCGTTGAGGTTCCACTGAACGTCGACGCCGTCGAGGTTCCGCGGCGCCGTGCGGCCCGGCCCGCGCTTCCAGTACGGGATTGCGCCGGAGCGATGTCAGGCGGTTGACGTCGTTCAGCGTGAAGGCATACGGGCCGGCCGAGGGCAGGTCGGCCATGCTCGTCACGTCGGCGACCTCGCGGTCGAGCGGCAGCTTCGCCGACGTCGCCTGGAAGAACGGCATCGCCAGGATCGAGAGCGAGGCTCTCGCTCGTTCAGCTGGATGATCAGCGTGCTTCCAGCGACTCGGACTCCGCTGACGTGCGTCCCTGCCGCGTCTTCACATCCGGCGCCGACGAAGTGCGCCGCCAGGGTCGACGATGAACTGAGCGCCGGCGATCCAGTCGGTTGGCACGCGGTCGATCGCGTATCTGAAGCTCGTGGCGGTGACTGGTGTTCCGTCGCTGAAGCGGAAACCCTTACGCAGGAAGAACGTGTACCGCTTGCCGCCGCTGCGAGACCGTGAAACGCGACGCGACCTCGGGCACGAGCCTTCCGCCCGGCTCGGTAGTTGTAGAGCTTCGCCGCCGTGGCGTACTCGAGCCACCAAGCAGTCGTGGTGTAGGACGAGCTGCGGATCGATCTGCACCGACGCGCCGACGTTCCCGACCTGGAAGATCCCGCCGCTCCGCTCGGGCGCCGCGCCCGCGAACTGGGCCGCTACGAGAAGCGCTGCTCCTGTCGCCAGCATCGCCAGCGACAGCCAAAGGCGTCTTGGCATCGCATCTCGTCTAGACGAGCACGACGGACATCAAGTTAGCTATATCTAAATGTCGTCTTCGCCGGCGAGCGGCTCGCCGATGCGCTGCGCGAGCGCCTCGGCCGTCAGCTTCGGGCCGCCGCCCTCGCCGCGGAGCTCCTCGATCGTCACGTCGCTCGAGGTGTAGATCTCCGCACGCGGGATGAGCCGCGTCGGGCGGTTCTTGTCCCAGACCCAGACGTCCTCCATCTTCAGGTGGTAGAAGGGATAGCTGGGCTGCGGCGAGTAGTTCAGGTCGAGCTTGTTGCACAGGTACGTCGCGTCCTGGGTGAGCACGCAGAAGCGGAACAGCTCGAAGACGTCGTTGTATTCCCGCTTCAGCCGGAGCTCGAGCTGCGCCTCGAACTCGTCGAGCTCGTCGATGTGCGACATAGCGCGCTTAGTCTAGCTTCGCGAGCAAGGTTGAAATCGGCCCCAACCCAGGGATTTCGAGGGCCGGATCCAGGTCTAGCAGCGGCTCGAGGGCGAATCGCCGCTCGTGGAGCCGGGGATGGGGCACGGTGAGGCCGGCCTCGTCGACGCGCTCGCCGCCGTAGAGCAGCAGGTCGAGGTCGATCGTGCGCGGGCCCCAGCGCTCGCTCCGCACGCGTCCCAGCCGATTCTCCACGGAGAGCAGGCGATCGAGCAGCTCTTGCGGCCCGAGTGACGTGTCGACCTTCACCGCGCCGTTCAGGAACGGCCCCTGCTCCACCGGCCCGACTGGGTCGGTCTCGCGAATCTCGGACACCGCGACGACCTCGATCCCGTCCTCTGCCGAGAGGAGCTCGATCGCCTGCGCCTGAGGTTGGCCTCGCGATCTCCGAGGTTGGAGCCGATACCGACGAAAGCTGTGGTCATTCCTGCTGCTATGTTCGCTGTCTTGAGGCGCCTCGGGGTCGTTCTCGTCGTCGCGGCCCTCGCGCTTTCCGTGGGGCCGGCGTCGGCCTGGGCGTCCGGGCTTTCGCGCGCTCAGGCGCGCGAGCTTCGTCTGTACGACTCGGGTCTCGTGCTCGCTCGGCCCGGAGCCGGGCCTGCGCTGCGGAAGGCGGGCGGCGTGAAGCTGGCGAACGCCCTGCCGATCTGGCGCGTGCCGAGCCGCCCGGCGCTCCGCGTTCTTCCAGGGCTGATGCGATCGAACCTCGTCTCCGTCGTCGCGGCCGACCAGCCGCTGCTGCCGATGGCCACGCCTGCACCGCCGGCGGAAGGGACGGACTGGTGGATCGCCAGCGTCGGCGCGAACGGCGCGGCTTCGCCCGGCGCGGGCAAGCCGCTGACGATCATCGACACGGGCGTCGACCTGACGCACGAGGAGTTCGCGAGCCGTCCGGCGACGACGGCGCTCGAACCCGCAGAGCACCTCGGGGCGCCTCGAGGAGCACGGCACCGCGGTGGCGTCGGTCGCTGCCGCTCCTCTGAACAGCGTCGGAGTCCTCGGCGCCTATCCGCAGGCCAACCTCTACGCCTGGGACGCGAGCCCCAGCGGGCCGGAATCACGGCCGGCGACGTCATCCAGGGGCTCGATGCCGCGATGCACCTCGGCGCCGGCGTCGTCAACCTCAGCCTCGGGTCACAGATCAGGAACCCACTCCTCGACACCATGATCGCCCGCGTCCAGGCCGCCGGAGTGCTCGTAGTCGCTGCAGCGGGAAACAGCCGCCAACAGGGCAGCCCGCGCGAGTACCCGGCAAGCCTTCCGCATGTCGTCACCGTGGGCGCGATCGACTCCGGCAACCAGCCGACCTACTTCACGAGCGGGTCGCCCTACGTCGACCTCGCGGCCCCCGGCGAGATCATCTACGTGGCGGTCCCGAAGACGCTCCACCCGCCGACCAGCTACGACTTCTTCGACGGGACGAGCTTCGCCTCGCCGATCGTCGCGGCCGCCGCCGACTGGGTCTGGACGGTTCGCCCGAACCTGGACTGGACGCAGGTCGCGGAGGTGCTCCGCGCGTCGGCGCAGGACCTCTACACGCCGGGGTTCGACTCGCTCACCGGCTTCGGCCGCCTGAACATCCCCGCCGCGCTGACCGTTGCTCCGGCCCCGCCCGACCCGCAGGAGCCCAACGAGGACGTCACGTACGTGAGGTCGGGCGGCTTCCTGCACCGATCCGCCAGGCCGCTGACCGCCGCCCGCCGGAAGAGCGGAAGCGTGACCGCCCGCGCTCGACGTCGGGGACGACCCTCGCGACGTCTACCGCATCTGGGTGCCCGGCAAGCGCAGCGCGGTCGTCGCGCTTCAGCCCACGGGCGGCGACGTCGACCTCGCGCTCTGGGGGCCGAGGACCGCGAGCGTGCTCGAGTCCGGGCGCGCGCTCAGGCGCGACAGGCGTGGGATCTCGGAGCGAAGCGGCACGAAGCGCGAGCGGCTTCGCGTCAAGAACACGGGCGGCAAGGGCGCCTACTACTACGTCGAGGCGTACGTCGGCACGGCGGCGGGAACGTCTCGCGGCCCGTCGCGGGCGTCGGCTACCGGATCGCCGTCTCGATCGTCAGGACGAAGACCGCTCGACGGTAGCGGCCGCGTACTCCGCCGGGATCCCGGCGGGGCTCGGCTTGCGCACCCGGACCCGCACGCGCTCGACCTCGAAGCGCTCGACGACCGCGTCGGCGACGGCGGACGCGAGCGCCTCGAGCAGCTGGAACGCATGCCCGTCGGAGACCTTCTGCACGCAGTCGGCGACGTCGCGGTAGTCGACCGCGTCCTCGACGCGATCCGACGGCGGCGCGTCTGCGACGTCGATGCTGACGTCGTAGAGGAACATCTGGCCGTCGCGGCGCTCGTGCTCGAGCACGCCGTGCTTGCCGAAGACCTCGAGGCCGTGCAGCTCGACCGTGATCATCCGACCGCCGCCGCCACGGTGAGCGCCTCCACGTGCTCGCGGACGTCGTGGACGCGGAAGATCGCCGCGCCGCGCTCGTAGGCCTCGACGGCCGCCGCGAGGCTGGCGGAGAGCGGTCCGGTCGTCGCCTCGGGGTCGCCGAGGATCCGCCCGAGCGAGCGCTTGCGGGAGAGCCCGACGAGCGACCGGCCGGCCGAGCGCGGCGATCTCGCCGAGCCGGCGCCAGGAGCTCGAAGTTCTGCTCCACGGTCTTGCCGAAGCCGAAGCCCGGGTCGAGGCAGATCCGCTCCTCGGGGATGCCCGCGGCGACCGCGAAAGCCAGGCGCTCCTCGAGGAAGGACGCGACCTCGGAGGCCACGTCCTCGTAGGTCGGGTCGTCCTGCATCGTCCGCGGCTCGCCCTGCATGTGCATCAGGCAGAGGTAGGCGCCGGACGACGGCGACGACGCCGGCCAGCTCGGGATCGCCGCGCAGCGCGGTCACGTCGTTGACGAGCTCGGCGCCGAGCTCGATCGCGCGCTGCGCGACCGCGGCCTTCGCCGTGTCGATCGAGACGGGAACCTCGCCCTGCAGCGCCTCGAGCACCGGCTCGACGCGGCGGAGCTCCTCCTCGGCGGACACGCCCTCGGAGCCGGGCCGCGTCGACTCGCCGCCGACGTCGACGATCGCCGCGCCCTCCTCGACCATCCGGCGCGCGGAGGCAACAGCGTCCTCGGCCCGGAAGTTGACGCCGCCGTCCGAGAACGAGTCCGGCGTGACGTTGACGACGCCCATCACCGACGGGCGCGGGAAACGGGAAGCGATCGAGGCCGGGCCCAGCGTAATCGCGAGAGCACGTGGCGCAATGCAGAGCCCGGCCTTGCGCCGCTCAGCTATCCACGTTGACCGTGAGAGGCCTCGTGCCGGCCCCACGGTGATCGGCATCACCGAGGACCTGGGCGACGAAGGCCCGCTTCGAGCGGATCGACCAGCGGGTGACGAACGTCCCGTTCGAGGCGGCAGTCGCCAGCTTGTGCGATCCATCGACCGTTCTGGAGCAGGTCGAGACGACGATCTCCTCGCCGCCGTCGGCCGGTGAGAGCCGTCCGGAGACGAGCACGCGGCCCGGGCGCTTCAGCGCCCGCGGACGCGCGCTGATCGACAGCGTCGAGGCGGAGCCGATGTCGCCGCCGACGACAGTCGCGTACAGCGAGCTGTAATCCCGGCGAGCAGCGTAGTCGATCGTCCCGCCGGAGGCAAGAGCGGCGATCTGAGACCGGGCTCACGAGCTGCGGGTGCCAGCTGCGGCCGCCGTCCGTCGTCTTCATCACGACGCCCGCCGCCCGGTTGTGCCGAACCGCCCACGGCGACGTAGCCGTCGAGCGAGGTTCGAGAACGCGACCTGGAAGGCCGAGCTCGACCGACTCGGAGCTGCTTCCAGAGCGAGCCGCCGTTCGTCGTCTTCCAGACGCACGCCGCGAGTGTCGAGGAGGTAGCCGATGTTGCGGCCGACGAAGTCGAGGTCGGCGATCGCTCGGCGCTTCGGCGTCTAGCGACCTCCTCCAGTGCGCGCCGCGATCGGTGGAGCTTGAAGATCGCTCGCGGGGCCGTAGGCGAACACGGCCCCGGTTGCGAGATCGGCCGCGTTCAAGCGCGCCCGGGCGATCTTGCCGGTTGCGCGTGTCGAAGGTCTCGCCGCCGTCCGTCGAGAGCGCGGCCCCGCCGCCGACCAGGAGGAGCCGGTTCGGGTCGAGCGGCCAGGCGTCCGCCACGTGCAACGTGCCCGGGTTCAGCAGGCTGTAGCTCGCGCCGCCGTTGTCGGAACGCTGGAGCGTTCCATCGGCCGCCAGGACGTAGAGCCGGACGGGCCCCAGCCGGCCAGGCTCGTGATCGTCGCGTCGGTCGGGGGACTGACGTTCGCCCAGGTCTGGCCCGCCGTCATTCGTCCGGAGCGAGCGCGCCCTGGGCGCCGCCTGAGTACGCGACGTCGGCGCCGTGGCCGCGAGGGTCTCCGAACAGCCCGCGGTCCTCGAGGCCGACGGAGCTCCACGTCGCGCCGGCGTCGTTCGAGACCTCGGCAGCTGCCGGACTCCGCCTGCCGCGATCGCCCGGGATGAGCTCGCGAAGACGACCGCCAAGAGCCGGGCCGGTCGAAGGCGTCACCGCCGTTGCGGTGACTCCGCCGTCGACGGTCCGGTACAGCGGACCGGGCACTTCGGGCCGTCCCGGGTGGTCATCAGGCAGTGGACGCTCGTCGCCGCAGGAGATGCCGGTCGAGCTCGTCGCAACGAGCACGCCGGACAGGCGATGACGTCTTCCACGTCTGCCCGCCGTCGATGCTCTTCGAGACGTATTGAAGGCCTGGCCGACCGGCGTACAGCGTGAGCGGGCCTGCAGATACGAGGCGATCGAACATGTACGGGCGTGGTCACGACCTGCGTCCACGAAGACGCCGCCGTCGTTCGTCCGCTGGATGTTGCCCGCCCCGGCGGTGAAACAGGTCTGCGGCCCGGAGTGCACAGAAGGTCGATGGCGCTGCCGGGGACCGTCGTCCTGCGGGAGAAGCTTCGCCCCCGTCGGCGGTCGCGAGGAATCGTCCGTTCGACGAGGAGGACGTAGCCCGTGCTCTCGGTCGGGAACGAGAAGGCGACCAGAGGCGCCGGACAGCCCTGGTCGCGGGCGCTGAACGGCAGGCGCGTGAACGTGCTTGCCGCCGTCGTCGGAGCGCCTGAGCGCGCAGCCGCCGCCGACGATCACGTGGGCGGGCGACCCGCCGGCGAGCTCGACGCGAGGAAGATCGAGCGTGAGGCCGGTCACGATTCCCTTCCAGGTTGCGCCGGTGTCGGTGCTCTTCAGCAGGGTTCCGAAGTCACCGGAGGCGTAGCACGTAGACCCGCCGCACGTCGAGTCGCGCAGTGCGTTCGGGCCGAGGAGCGGGTTACCGGAGTACCAGCCCGACTGCGGCGTGTTCACTCCGGCGGAGGCGGTCGCGAGAACCGCCAGCGCCGCGATTGCGGCGAGCGAGAAGCGGGGGAGAAAGCGCATCGTCCTGCCTTTCTTGTTCGGGGGAAGGCAAGAGCGATCGTGTTCCTCGGGCGAATACATAACAAGAGTTTTCCGCAAAAATTGACGGGATCCGTACGCATTCTTAATTTCGCGTGTATTTCCTAATCGATTTGTAAATGGCGAGACCGTAATCGGCTTGGAATAAGCCTTCCTCCCGGCCGGAGACTGTACGAGCCAGAGGCCGGCGAGGATCGCGACCCCGCCGACGATCGTGCCCGCGCCGATCGACTCTCCGAGCACCAGCACCGAGCCCAGCACGCCGAAGATCGGGACGAGCAGCGCGAAGGCCGTGGCCCGCGACGCGCCGATCCGGCTCACGCCCTCGTAGAAGAGGACGAACGCGAGCACCGTCCCGAACACCGCCAGGTACAGCGATCGAGGCCCACGCGGCCGCGTCCCCGTCTGCGAGCTTCGACCAGCCCGACTCGGCGATGCTGAACGGAAGGAGCATCAGCGCGCCGGTCGCCGTCGCGTAGAGCGTGGCCGTGACGGCGCCGAAGCGGGCGGTCGCGCTCTTGCCGAGCACCGAGTAGATGCCCCAGCAGGCGGCTCCGGCGACGAACAGCAGCGCACCGATGCACTCGGTCGCGGTCGACTCCGCCGCTCGGCTGGATGACCGCAGCGACGCCCGGCGAACGCGAGCAGGAGCCCGGCGAGGCCGCGCCCTCCGATCCGCTCGCCGAGCACCGGCCACGCGATCAGCATCGAGAAGACCGGAGCGAGCCCGGGGACGATGATCGCCCCGTCCGAGGCGGGCGCGAGCTCGAGGCCGTACAGGAAGAGCGCGTTGTAGCCGGCGACCGCGGTCGCTCCGAGAGCGAGCACGAGCGGAATGTCCCGGCGGCCAGGTCGCACGACACCGCCCCGGCGAGCCGCCCAGACTGCGAGCAGCAGCGTGGCGAGCGTGAACCGCGTCGCGGCGACCGTGAAGGGCGTCACGTCCTCGACGGCGAGCTTTCCCGCGGGCCACGTCCCGCCGAAGCAGACCGCCATCGCGAGGAGGAGCAGGTACGCCGTGCGTCGCTCGCTCATGCCTGGAGCAACGAGCGAGGCGCCGAGCCTATGCCGAGCTCAGCCCTTGGCGCCTTCGGGATCCGGCGGCTGCATGGCCTGGCCGGGCAGCGGGAACGGCTTCGGCGTCGGGAGCCGCTTGCGCTTCTCGTCGGCCTTCGGCGTCTCGGGCTCCGGCTCGGCCTCCTCCGGGAAGACCTCTTCCTCGGCCGCTCCGTCGAGGAGCCGCAGGAACTGATCCTTGTCGATCGTCTCGCGCTCGACGAGGATCGACGAGAGCCGGTGCAGCTCGTCCATGTGCTGCTCGAGCACCTGGCGGGCGCGGGTGTGCGCCTCTTCGATCACGCGGCGGATCTCGTCGTCGATCTCGCGCGCGATCTCCTCGGAGTAATCGGGCTCGGAAGCCATCTCGCGGCCGAGGAACGGCAGATCCTGGTTTCGACCGAGCACGCGCGGGCCGAGCTTCTCGCTCATCCCGTAGCGCATGATCATCTGCTTCGCGGTGTGCGTCACCTTCTCGAGGTCGTTCGCGGCCCCGGTCGTGACCTCGTTGAAGACGAGCTCCTCGGCGGCGCGCCCTCCGAGCATCGCGGCCAGCTCGTCCATCAGGGACGTCTTCGTCGTCAGGTACCGGTCCTCGCGCGGCAGCGAGATCGTGTAGCCGAGCGCCTGGCCGCGGCTGATGATCGAGATCTTGTGCACCTCCGCGTCCTGGTCGGTGTAGTGGCCGACCATCGCGTGGCCCATCTCGTGGTACGCGGTGATCTTCCGCTCCGTTCTCGGAGAGGAGCCGGGTCTTCTTCTCGGGGCCGGCGATCACGCGCATGATCCCTTCCTCGAGCTCCTCCTGGCCGATCGTCTTCCTGCCGCGGCGCGCTGCGAGGAGCGCTGCCTCGTTGACGAGGTTCGCCAGGTCGGCGCCCGTGAAGCCGGGCGTCCCGGCCGCGAGCGTGTCGAGCTCGATCTCCTCGTTCAGCGGCTTGCCCTTCGCGTGGACCTCGAGGATCTTCCGGCGGCCGATGCGATCTGGCCGGTCGACGACGATCTGCCGGTCGAAGCGGCCCGGGCGCAGCAGCGCCGGATCGAGGATGTCGGGCCGGTTCGTGGCCGCGATCAAGATGATGTTGTCCTTCAGCTCGAACCCGTCCATCTCGACGAGGAGCTGGTTCAGGGTCTGCTCGCGCTCGTCGTGCCCGCCGCCGAGGCCGGCGCCGCGATGTCGCCCGACCGCGTCGATCTCGTCCATGAAGACGATGCACGGGGACGCCTGCTTCGCCTGCTCGAACAGGTCGCGCACACGAGAGGCGCCGACGCCGACGAACATCTCGACGAAGTCGGAGCCGGAGATGGAGAAGAACGGCACGCCCGCCTCGCCGGCGACCGCGCGCGCGAGGAGCGTCTTACCGGTGCCCGGAGGCCCGTAGAGCAGGACGCCCTTCGGGATCCGCGCGCCGAGCGCCTGGAACTTCTTCGGGTTCTCGAGGAACTCCTTGATCTCCTGGAGCTCCTCGACGGCCTCGTCCACTCCGGCCACGTCCTTGAAGCCGATCTTGGGCGAGTCCGGCGTCATCCGCTTCGCGCGCGACTTGCCGAAGCTCATCACCTTCGAGCCGCCGCCCTGCACCTGGTTCATCAGGAAGATCCAGAAGCCGAAGAGCAGGACGAACGGGAGGAGCCCGGTCAGGATCGACCACCAGGCCGAGCCTCCGACTCCCTTCGAGTCGTAGGTCGACGTCGTTCTCGCTCGAGCAGCCTCTCGAAGGCGCCGGGACCGACTGCGGCGCTCGGGTAGTTGCACCGAGCCCTTCGTCGCCGTCCGTCGAGCTTGAAGCTGATCGACTGCTTGTTCGGGTTGAAGACCGCGCTCTTGACCTGGCCCGCCCTCGACCTGCGCCTGGAACTGCGGAGAAGCGTGACCTTCTTCTCGTTCTTGCCGTTGCCCATGAGCTGCGAGCTGGCCAAGTAGACGACCAGCACGATCAGGATCAGCGGGAGGAGTCCGGAGCGGAAAAATCGGTTCATAGCAGGGCGTCCTGTACCACAGTAGCAGCGTCCTTACTTCGTACTTCTGCCGCGATCGGTTCCTTTACGGCGTCGTTACACCCGCTTCGATGTCTTCCTGCAGGACGCCGACGTACGGGAGGTTTCTGTACCTCTCGGCAAAATCGAGCCCGTACCCGACCACGAACTTGTTCGGGATCTCGAAACCCACGTAGCGGACGGGCACGTCGATCTCGCGACGGTCCGGTTTCGTGAGCAGGGCGCACACCTCGAGCGAGGCCGGACGGCGCGCTCTGAGGTTGCGCATCAGGTACGAGAGCGTGAGGCCCGAGTCGATGATGTCCTCGACGACGAGGACGTGCCGGCCCTCGAGCGGGATGTCCAGGTCCTTGAGGATTCGCACCACGCCCGACGAGTCGCTCGCGGCCCCGTAGCTCGAGATGGCCATGAAGTCGACCTCGCAGGGGACTGTCAGCTGGCGCATGAGGTCGGCCATGAAGAAGACGGCGCCCTTGAGGACGCCGACGAGGAGCAGGTCGCGGCCCGCGTAGTCGGTGGAGATCTCCTCGCCCAGCTCGGCGACGCGCGTTCGGAGGGACTCCTCTTCCACGAGCACCTCGGCCACGCTGCGTTCGAGCTCAGTCTGGCTCACGAACCGCCTTCACTCCTTCGGCCTCGACGATGCCGGGCACTGCCACCACGTCGTCCCCGCGAACGACGAGCGGCCACGCCTCGCGCTCGGATCGCGGAACCTTCGCGTCGACGAACACGTCCTGGATCTTCTTGCGGCGGCCCGCCAGGTGATCGCCGGGTCTCCACCCGCGTACCTTAAGCCCCTTCTCCTCGGCCGTGATCCGCCATCGGCCCCAGCGGACCTCGCTGTCGAGGTCGACCGGCGAGCGCTCGAGCCATGCGCGGTCGTACTCGCGGACGATCTGGCGCCCGCGCCCGAGGTCGAGCCTCTCCGAGCCGTCGATCGACTCGAGCAGGCGGACGAGCTCGGGCGGCGCCGTCTTGCGGTCCGCCAGGCGCAGGAGGTTCCCCTCGGCCGCGGGATGGAGCCGGCGGAGGAGCGGGAGGATCTCGTCGCGGATCAGGCCGCGCTTCGTGTCCGGGTTGGACGAGTCGCGGCGGAAGTCGAGGCCTTCGGCGAGGCAGTAGGCCTCGGTCTCGTCGCGCCAGCGGTCGAGGAGCGGACGGACGACGCCGTCGGCGCGGCGCCAGTCGATCTTCCCGGGCGCGCCGCTGGCGACGATGCGGTAGAGGACGGTCTCGACCTGGTCGGACGCGGTGTGGCCGGTCGCGCGCAGCCGGTCGGTCGCGAACGAGTAGCGGATCTCGCGCCATTCGTCCTCGGTCGTTGCCGCCGCGCCCGTCGACGACCTCCGCGCCGAGCACGTCGCGGCAGAAGGCGGCGTCGTCATCGGACTCCTGCCCGCGCAGGCCGTGGTTCACGTGCAGCGCGGAGACGTCGTAGCCGAGCTCGCGGAGCGTGTGCCAGAGGCAGGTGGAGTCGGCACCGCCGGAGACGAGGACGGTCACGGCGCCGCCGGTCGGGAATCAGCTCGCGCTCGCGGATGTCCGCTTCGACGGCCTTCCGAAAATCTCGCGCGTTCACCCTGACAGTGTGCCTTTAGAAGAGCACGCTCCGGTAGGCGCCGACGCGGCGCATTCCGACTCGTGTCGTAGAGGCGGATCGCGGCCTCGTTCTCGGGCCGGACGAAGAGGCAGACCGCAGGCGTGCTCTCGAGGAGCAGCCGGCAGAGGTGGCTCAGCCCGCGCGTCGCGTGCCGCTGCCGCCTCGCGGCCGGGTCGACCCACACCTGCTGCAGCTGGACCGCGCTCGGCGTCCACGCCGAGGCCTCCGCCTTGAAGAGGATCGTCCCGTCCTCCTCCCAGAGCCAGGACCGCCCCTCGTCGATCTGCGCGGCCGTTCGCCTGCGGAACCCCTCCGGGTCGCGCTTGAGCGGGTCGACGCCCAGCTCCTCGAAGTGCGTCGCGGCGCAGGCCGGCACGAGCAGCGGGAGATCGTCGACCGTGGCGGCCCGCAGACCGGTCCTCTCGCCCGGCGGCGGCTCCTCGATCGCATAGACCGGCTGGCCGGGACGGTCCTCGCGCGGCCGCGGCATGGAAGGGCGTGCGACCGTCCAGAGCTGGGTGACCGCATCCTCGTTCCCGATGATCATGCGCGTCCCACGGGCGGCCGTGTCGTCGGCGAACGCGTCGCAGCCGCGGCCTGACGGGACGACGTTGGCGCCGAAGTAGCAGAGCGCGTCCAGCCCTTCCTCACCCGGCACGGCCCGGAACTTCGAGTGCCCTCTGCGCGCCGCGTCTTCGAGGAACACGCGCTCGATCGGGTCCTTGGCGCAGTAGGCGAGCATCTCGTCGCGGGTGGGATCGATCAGCACGGGCCGGAATCTTCGCAATAAGCTGCGCCCGTGCCGATTCACGTCCGAGCCGAGCCCGGCGACTACGCGGAGGCGTGCCTCCTGCCGGGCGACCCGATCCGCGCGAAGTACATCGCCGAGACCTACTTCGACAATCCCGTGCAACGGAACGAGGAGCGCGGGCTGCTCGGCTACACGGGGGAGTACGAGGGACGCCCGGTCTCGGTGCAGGCGACCGGGATGGGTTGCCCGACCGCGGCGATCGTGATGGAGGAGCTCGTGCAGCTCGGCGTCAAGCGCTTCCTGCGCGTCGGCACCTGCGGCGGGCTCCAGCCCGACCTCGAGCTCGGCGACCTGATCGTCGCGCTGACGGCCGTTCCCGCAGACGGCACGGCCCAGCACTACGTCGGCCACGAGCCGCACTGCCCGACCGCGGACTGGGAGCTCGTCCACGGAGCCGTCCACGCGGCGAAGGAGCTCGACCAGCCGATGCGCGTCGGCGCGATCGCCTCCTCGGACACGTTCTACGACCCGGACGACGGGCCGCCACGAGCGCTGGTCGTCGCGCGGCGTGCTCGCGGTCGAGATGGAGGCGGCGGTCATCTTCACGCTCGGCGCGCTGCGCAAGGTGCAGGCCGGCTGTCTGCTGACCGTGAGCGACATCGTGATCGGCGGCGAGTTCACGCGGATCTCGGACGAGGAGCTCCAGGCCGCGGTCGACCGCATGACGCGAGTCGGGCTCACGACCGTCACCTCTGACCATTAGCACCGTCTTTCTCGTCAACCCGGCGTCGGACAACGGGGCCACCGGCAAGCGCTGGCCGGAGATCGCCAGGCTCGCCGGCGAGCGCGGCCTGATCGGCGACGCGTTCATCTCGGAGCGCCCGGATCACCTCGCGGAGCTCGCGCGCGAGGCCGCGACGAAGGGCGCCCGCCTCCTGATCGCCGTCGGCGGGGACGGGACGGTGAACGAGGTCGTGAACGGGATCGCGGGAATCGACCGCGTAGAGCTCGCGGTCGTGCACCGCGGCACCGGCGGCGACTTCGTCCGTACCTTCGGGATCCCGCACAAGCTCGACGCTGCGCTCGACGTCGCTCGCGGAACGACCACTCGGACGGTCGACCTCGGCCGCGCGACCTACCGCACCTGGGATGGCGGCGAGGAGACGAAGTGGTTCGCCAATGCGGGAAGCGCGGGCATGAGCGGCGCCGTCGCCAAGCGCGTGAACGAGACCGGCAAGGCGCTCGGCGGGAAGGTCTCCTACGCCTGGAGCACGGTGGCCGTCTTCGCGCGCTGGCGGAACGCGGAGGTCACGGTCGAGGTCGGCGACGAGAAGCGGAGCGGCCCGATGTACGACGTGATCGTCGCCAACGGCCGCTACCTCGGCGGCGGCATGAAGATCACGCCCGACGCGGAGCCGGACGACGGCGCCTTCGACGTCCTCCTGATCGGCGACATCTCGAAGGGCGACCTGATGGTCAACCTGCCGAAGATCTACCGCGGGACGCATCTCCCGCATCCGAAGGCCGAGCTTCTGCGCGGGAGTCACGTGGCGATCGACGCGCCGATTCCGCTCCCGGTTCAGCTCGACGGCGAGCAGCCGGGCACGACGCCTGCGACCTTCGAGGTCGTGCCGCGCGCGCTCCGCCTGCGAGTTCCCTAGGAGGAGGCGCCCGAGGACGAGCCGGAGGACGGGCCCGAGGCTTGCGCGGCGTCGTCGTCCGCTTGGGCGCAGCCTTCGCCGTCGCCGACGTCTTGCGGGTCGTCGTCCGCTTCGCGCTCGAGCCCTTGCCCTCGATCTTCTCGAGCCGCTTCTCGAGCGCCGTGACGCGCTTCTCCAGCGGGTCGAGCGTGCGCAGCCGCCGCTGTGTGTCGTTGAGCTGCTTCGTCAGCGTGGCCATGCTGTCCACGAGCGTCTTCGCACCGGGGAGGTCGGTGATGCGGCCGACGACCTGCTCGCCGCGATCGGCGAGGCGGGCCATGAGGTCCTTTGTTCGTCTCAGCCATGGCTACACCATACCGCCGTTAACCACCCTCTAACCGTTCAGGGCTAACAACAGGATGCACGTTTCGTCTACGACATCTGAGGGATGCAACGACCCGATCCCCTCACTACCCTGAGAGAAAGTGGCTCGACAGATGTCCCCCGCGAATTCACACCGCCACACGACCGTCACGACGCACGTGCTCCGGCAGCGCGCAGGTGTCCCGTACGAGGTCGAGCGCAAGGTCTGCTCGTCCTGCAGCCGGGTGCTTGACGAGCGGCCGTTGCGTCGAGCGGCGGCGTAGCCGACCTTCCGCGCGACGTTCTAAGGCCGCGCAGCAGCCGAGAGGACCTCGCGCAGCGTTTCGCCGGCCGAGGCGTCGACCTTGAGCTCGGCCCGCTCGTCGAGCGCCGTCGGGCCGCGGTTGACGATCGCGAGCGACCCGCCGGCGCGCAGGGTCTCGAGCGGAAGCTCGGCCACCGGGTAGACCTCGAGCGCGGAGCCGACGACGAGCATCAAGCGCCGCTCCACGGGCGAGCTCGTAGGCACGGTCGATCGCCGCCGGCGGCAGGAGCTCGCCGAAGAAGACGACGTCCGGCTTGAGGACGGCGCCGCAGTCCGGGCAGCGCGGAACCGGGAGCAGCGACTCCTCGAGCGGCTCTCGGTGCCCGCAGGCGAGGCAGGACGCGGTGCGGATCGAGCCGTGCACCTCGACGACCTCGCGGCTCCCCGCGCGCGTGTGCAGCAGGTCGATGTTCTGGGTGACGACGGCCTGGACGAAACCGCGGCGCTCGAGCTCCGCGAGGGCATGGTGCGCGTCGTTCGGCTCGGCCCCGGTCAGCATCTCGATCCGCAGCGCGTAGAAGCTCCAGACCTTCTCCGGATCGGCGCGGAACGCAGGGAGCGAGGCGTACTCCATCGGGTCGACCTGCGCCCAGATGCCGGTCGGCGAGCGGAAGTCCGGGATCCCGCTCTCGGTCGAGACGCCGGCGCCGGTGAGGACGACGCACGGCTGGTGCGTTCGGATCAGCTCGGCGAGACGCTCCGCGGACATGTCCTGCGATGCTACGGCCAGATGAGCGAGTTCCATTTCGCGAACGACGTGACCGTCCGCTTCGCCGAGACCGACGCGCAGGGCGTGGCGCACCACGCCTCCTACTTCGTCTGGTTCGAGGTGACGCGGATCGAGTACCTCCGGCGCTTCCGCGGCGGCTACGCGGGCCTCCGCGCAGACGGGGTCGACGCGCTCACGCTCGAGGTGTATGCGAAGTACGTCGACGCCGCCCGCTTCGACGACCGGCTCACGATCAACGCCCGCTGCGGTGACGTCCGCGGCGCGCGGTTCCGCTTCGACTACCGGGTCGAGCGCGAGGGCGAGCGGGTCGCGGAAGGCTGGACGACGCACGCGTGCGTGAGCGTCGGCGACCACCGGCCCACGCGTGTCCCCCCGTGGCTCGCCGAGGCGATCGCCGAGGCTGAGAGCGCATGAAGCGCGTCCCCAATGACGAGCTGAGCCGCCACGCGCAGCGTCTCGTGAGCGGGCCGGTGTCGCGGGCCGATCTCGCGCTCGCGTTCGACGAGAGCACCGCTTCATCGGCGGAGGTCCTCGTCGAGGGCGCGAACTTCTACCCGCCGATGCTCGAGGACATCGCCGCGGCCTCGTCCTCGATCCACATCAACCAGTTCGGCTTCCGATCGGGAGCAGTGGGAGACCGGTTCGCGGAGGCGCTCCTCGCCAAGGCGAGAGACGGCGTCCCGGTTCGGCTCGTCGTCGACCGGCAGGGCTCCGACCCCGAGCGCGGGACGAAGCAGCTGTACGACGAGCTGTGCGCGGCCGGAGCCGAGGTCTGCGTCGTGCGGGCGACGAAGCCGAGGTCGGCGGCCGGCCCGCTGGGCGGCGGCGGCGCCCTGCACTGGAACCTCGCGGGGCTCGGGCACATCGATCATCGGAAGGTCGTCGTCGTGGACGGCCGGATCGGCTGGGTCGGCGGCGCCGGGATCGAGGATCACTTCGAGGACGGGCGCTTCCACGACCTGTTCGTCCGGGTCACCGGGCCGGTCGTGTCGCAGTTCCAGCTCGTGTTCGTCGCGAGCCTGCGCTGGCTGGGCGGGGAGCTGGACGGGATCGAGGCGTTGTTCCCGGACGAGAGCGCCGGCGACATTCCCGCGGTCGTGCTGCACAACGCACCGGGGCGCTACCGGCCGATCACCGACGCGATCGCGAGCCTGCTCGACGGCGCCCGCGAGACGCTCGACGTCGTCAACCCCTACGTCACGGACCGCAGGATGATCGGGCGCATCGAGGACGCGGCCCGCCGCGGCGTCGAGCGTCCGCCTCTTCGTCCCGGCGAACGCGAACAACTGGGCCTGCGCGGCGGCGCAGCAGTTCCACCACGGCGCGCTGCTCGACGCGGGCGTCCGCATCCTCGAGCACCCCGCGATGCTCCACGCCAAGGCGTTCGTGCGCGACGGCGAGGAGCTGCTCGCGGGGACGTGCAACCTCGAGGCGTGGAGCCTGAAGCGGTTCTTCGAGATCGACATCCGGCTGCGATCGAAGGAAGTCGCGGCACAGTTCGACGAGCGCTTCTCGCAGCCGGCGGAAGAGGTCTCCACGCCCGGGAGGAGGCTGACCGGTCTGAAGGAGCGCGCCAAGGCCGCGGCTTTCGCCGGGCTCTCGCCCCTGCTCTAGCCGGGCGGCGGGGACGGCGGAGGCGGCGGAGGCGGCGGCGGGTTCTTCTTCTTGGACGTGGGCGGAGGTGGCGGCGGCGGAGGCGGCTCGGCCTTCGGCTTCGTCCCGTAGCGGATGACCTCGGGCTCGGCGACGTACGTCGAGTACCACGTGTGGTCGTACATCAGGTTGCCGTCGGCGTCGAGCACGCGGCGGCGAACGTGCGTCGAGCGCGGCGGTGCGCCGGCCTCCTCGACGACCTCCGTGCCCACGGTCATGTTCGAATCGGCCACTCGCTTCGTCGGGATCGAGCCCGTCACCTCGAGCGGCGCGACCTCGCTCTCGACTTTCCGGTGCTGCGGCGTGCCGTACAGCGCGACGGTCAGCGAGGACGAGCCGACGAAGGTCCGGATCCAGAGCCAGTGGCCGGTGTCGTTGACGAACTTGAGGTCGGTGTCCGGGTAGTTGACCGTGGCGTCGCGCCCGAGCGGGTAGTGGCTGATGTACAGCGCGTGGTTCGTCCGGTCGGTGATCGAGAGCCCGGCCTCGTACGCGGCGTTGAACGTCGTCGTCGAGACCTGGCAGACGCCGCCGCCGAGCCCCGTCTTCAGCTCGCCGTTGATGATCACCGGCGCCTCGAGGAAGCCCTTGTCCTCGGAGCGCTCGCCGGTCGTCGCATTGAACGAGAACGTCTCGCCGGGCGCGATGTAGTGGTCGTCGATCAGGTGCGCGACGAGCTGCACGTTGTGGATCCGGTTCGCCACGCCGCCGTAGAAGGTCTCGTATGCGCCCACGAGGCCGGTGATGCCCATCGCTTTCGCGTCCTGCGTCGTGCGCTCGGGCGACGCGGTCACGACCGCGAGGTCGGCCTTGCGGTTCGACGTCGAGAGGAGCGCAGCCATGATGTTGCGCGTCGTGGCCTCGACGTCGAGCTTGCGCCCCGACTGCGCCGGGACGACGCGGACGACGTTGTTCGCACCGATCGCGAAGCGTGCGTCCTTCGGAGCGTGCTCGACCCGCTTGCGGAGGTTCGCGAAGAACCGTTTGGCGTGCGGCCCCTCGAGCCGGAGATCGGTCTCCCCGTTCTTCGGAAGCGCGAGCAACCTGGAGATCTTCCGCTGGCTGAGATGCCAGCCGCCCGGGCCGTAGGCGATGTCGGCCGGCGCCGAGAGCGCGGTGTCGGCCTTGACCTCGGCGCCCGCGAGGTCGCGCGTCGTCACGTGGGTGCGGTCGATCTTGAGCGGCAGCGGAACCGGCTCGCGGGAGAGGCTCGTCAGGCCCTGGACGAGGATCTGCTCGGCCGCCGCGCGATCGATGACGCGCCCGTTGCGGCCCGGCGACGGTCTCGGCCTCGTAGCCCTTCAGCCTCAGAGACGGCTCGACGCGCGGACGATCGACGGCGCGTGCGAAACGTGAGATGTAGGCCGTGACCGCGGACTGGTAGACCCGGCTCGTCGGGGCGACCTCGCCGCCGAAGACGCGCACGCCGAGGCGCTTGAGGCCCCGGAGCGGCCCGAAGCCCTCACCCTGACGCTCCGCCGCCTGCACGGCTGCGCCCCAGTCGACGTCGACGACGACCGCTCTCGGCCTCACACGCCAGGTCTTGCCCTCGGCGGTGAAGACCGCTGGGTCGTCGGCGAGCTCCCGGGACTTGCGCTCGAGGAGCGAGCGCGCTTCGCCACTCGTCAGGCCGGAGACGTCGACGCCTGCGATCTGCGTGCCCGCGGGCAAGCGCTCGGGCGATCCCGCGAACGCGAGCCCGAGGACGGTGCCGCCGAGCAGGAGCAGCCCGAGGACGAGCAGGCTCCACTGCCAGAGAAGCCGAACCCGGGCACGCCTGCGCCGACGGGCACGAGGAAGCTGTGCTGCCCGCACCGACAAGTTGACCAGTGTATAGACGGGGACGGCCGGTTTTAATCGCGCGGGAAAAAGATTTCCCGCGCGATCACGAGGCGTTGGATCTGGGATGTTCCCTCGTAGATCTGGAACAGCTTCGCGTCGCGCATCAGCTTCTCGACCGGGTACTCCTTCATGTATCCGTAGCCGCCGAAGATCTGCACCGCGTCGGTCGTGACCTTCATCGCCATGTCCGACGCGAACCGCTTGGCATAGGACGACTGCAGCGTCGCCCGCTTGCCCTGGTCGAGCAGCCAGGCGGCCTGCCAGGTGAGCAGGCGCGCCGCCTCGATCTCCGCGGCCATGTCCGCGATCAGGAAGTTGACGCCCTGGTTCATCGCGATCGGCTGGCCGAACTGGACTCGCTCGCGCGAGTAGTCGACGGAGAGCTCGTACGCGGCTCGCGCGACGCCCACGGCGCCGATCGCCGTGCCCGGGCGCGTGTGGTCGAGGGTGCGCATCGCGATCTTGAAGCCCTCGCCCTCCTCGCCGAGCCGGTTCGCCGCCGGCACCTTCACGTCCTGGAAGGCGAGTGCGGAGGTGTCGGTCGCGCGCTGGCCCATCTTGTCGAGGTGCTTCTCGACCGTCACGCCGTCCGCGTCGGCCGGGACGACGAACGCGGAGAGGCCCTTCTGCCCCTTGCTCTTGTCGGTGGACGCGAAGACGACGATCCAGGACGCGTGGCCGGCGTTCGAGATGAACATCTTGGAGCCGTTGAGGACGTACTCGTCGCCCTGGCGGACCGCGGTCGTCTGGATCCCGGAGACGTCTGAGCCGGCATTCGGCTCCGTGAGCGCGAACGAGCAGAGGAGCGGCTCCTCGATCAGCTGCGGCAGCCACTCGCGCTTCTGCTCGTCGGTGCCGGCCAGGAGGACGGGCGCGGAGCCGAGCGTGTTGGCGACGAGCGTGACGGCGATCCCGGAGCAGCCCCAGGAGAGCTCTTCGCCGATCAGGATGCCGTCGAAGATCGAGAGCCCGGGCCCGCCGAGCTCCTCGGGGAGGTGGACGTTCATCAGGCCCAGCGCGTGCGCCTTCTCGACGATGTCCGCCGGATGCGTCTGGTGCTCGTCGTACTCGGCCGCCTTGGGCCTGATCTCCTTGGCCGCGAAGTCGTGGGCGAGCGCCTTGAGGTCGCGCTGCTCCTCGGTCAGGGCGAACGAAACGCCCGCCTCCGTGCTTTGCCCGATTGCGGTCACGTCAGTCGCAGTAGGCCGTTCGATTGACCGATCGGTCAATGGTATCGATGCTCCTGCGGGCCGAACGGGGCGCTGCATAGACTCAGCGGCGCGATGGACTTCGAGCTGACCGACGAGCAGCGCCTGATCCAGGGCACCGTGCGCGACTTCGTGGACGCGCGCGTCCTGCCGAACGCGATCGAGAACGACATCAACCATCACCTGGACATGGGCGTGATCGAGGGCATGGCCGAGCTCGGCTTGCTCGGGATCGTGGTCCCCGAGGAGTACGGCGGCGCGGGGCTCGACTTCGTCGCGGAGGCGCTCGCTTGCGAGGAGATCGAGCGCGGCGAGGCGGCCTTCCGGACGCTGATCTCGGTTCATGTCGGGCTGAACTCGCTCGCGCTCCTGCGCTACGGGACCGAGGAGCAGAAGCAGCAGTGGCTGACGCCTCAGGCTCGCGGCGAGAAGCTCGCGTGCTTCGGGCTGACGGAGCCGGCCGCGGGCTCGGACGTGGCGGCGATGAAGTCGACGGCACGCCGCGAGGGAGACGTCTACGTCCTCAACGGGTCGAAGAACTGGATCTCGTACGCGACGGTGGCCGACCACGCGCTGGTCTTCGCCAAGACGGACCCGTCCGCAAAGCACAAGGGGATCTCGGCGTTCCTGCTCGAGAAGGGCATGCCGGGGTTCACGAGCGCGGACACGGAGCACAAGCTGGGCGTCTGGGCGGGCTCGACCGGCGAGCTGTTCTTCGAGAACGTCGAGGTGCCGCTGGACAATCTCGTCGGCGAGGAGGGCCAGGGGTTCGAGATCGCGATGTACGGGCTCGACCAGGGCCGGTTCACCGTCGCGGCGGGTGCGTGCGGCGTCGTGCGGGCGATGCTGGAGCGCTCGGTCGAGTACGCGCGCGAGCGGGAGACGTTCGGTCAGCCGATCGGGAAGTACCAGTTCGTGCAGGACATGATCGCGGAGATGGTGCTCGGCTACGAGACGTCGAAGCTGCTCGTGATGCAGGCCGCGTGGCTCAAGAACGAGGGGAAGCGGAACACGCGGGAGACGTCGCTTGCGAAGTGGCACGCGACCGAGTCGGCGTTTCGCGCGGCGCATCTGGCGATCCAGGTGCACGGGGCGTACGGCTACTCGGCGGAGTACGGGATCGAGCGGTACTTCCGGAACGCTCGGGCGCCGATCATCTACGAGGGCACGACGCAGGTGCACAAGATGATGCAGGCGGAGCACGCGCTCGGGTACCGCGCTCTGAACGGGCGGGACGGCGACGTCTCGCCGGTCGCCGCGTGGGCGCCTGCCCTCGCCGCTCGGGGCTAGCCGCTCCAGGGCCAGTCTTCGGGGCGAGCGCAGAGCCTTGCTCGCACCGGGTTCTCGCGGACGTAGCTGACCGCTTTGTGGAGATGCTCCTCGTCGGCGATCACCCACGAGGAGAATCGCTCGGCGAAGAGGTGCCCGCGCGCGCCGTGGCGCTGGTTGAACCGGCGGGCGTAGTCGCCGTTGAGCTGCCGCATGCCGTCGGAGAGGTTCTGTCGTGAGGCTTCGACCACGAGGTGGTAGTGGGTGCCCATCAGGCAATGCGCGTGGCAGCGCCAGTGATGGCGTCGGGTCGTGGCACGCAGGAGCTTCATGAAGTCGATTCGGTCGACGTCGTGCTCGAAGAGGCGCGCTCCGCGAATCGCGCGCGCGGTCGCGTGGAAGTAGCCGTCTTCGAGCCGAGAGCGTGGCAACCGAGGCACCGCCCGAACGTAGCCGCGGAACGCCAGCACCAACCCGGCGGCGCACCAATTCGGCACAAACAAACCCCACCCCAGTGACTGTCACAGTGACAGTCACTGGGACTTGTTCGGGTGAGGCGAGGCCGTTTGGTCCAATGTCTTGCCGATGCGAATCCTCCTCGTCGTGGTCGCCGCGCTTGCGTTCAGCGCATCGGCCGGCGCCGCACCACCGGCTGCGGGGCTCGTCGTGCCCGGCCGAAGCCTCGGCGGCCTGACGCTCGGCGCAACTACGACACAGGTGAGCGCCAAATGGGGCACACGGTTCGGACGCTGCCGGGGCTGCCCCGACCAGACCTGGTACTTCAACTACCGGCGGTTCGAGCCGCAAGGAGCAGGAGCCACGTTCCGCCACGGCCGAGCAGTCGCACTCTTCACCCTCTGGAGCCCACCCGACTGGCGAACGAACCGCGGCCTCACGATCGGCGATCCCGCCGCCCGAGTCGCAGGCATCTACGGCCCGGCGCTCCTTCGCACCACCTGCACCAACTACTACGCCCTCTCGCTCCGCACGCACCGCACGACCACGGCGATCTACGTCTTCGACAACCAGGTCTGGGGCTTCGCGCTACTCGCGCCCGGACAACGGATCTGCCGCTAGACCGAGCGCCGCCGGAAGAGCCAGCAGATCCGGAAGCCGATCGACCGCCTCGGGGAACCTCCCCTCCCGGTCGACGAGAAACGCCCGCATCCCGAGCGCCGCGGCCCCGGCGATGTCGTCCTCCGGCGAGTCCCCGACCATCGCCGCCTCCTCCGCCCCCACGTCCAGCGCGTCCAACGCAGCGAGAAAGATCGCCGGATGAGGCTTCGACTTCCCGTGCGCCCCGGACCCCACCGCCGCATCCACGTCCAGAGCGTGGTGCGAGACGAACGCCTCCAGATCCCGGCCCGTGTTCGAGACGAGCCCGATCTTGAGCCCGTGCTCCCGGAGCGCCGCCAGCACGGGCAGCGTGTCCTCGTACAACTCGAAGTTCGCCGCGTTCTCCCAGGCGCGAGTCATCTCCACAGCCGCCTCGTAGGCGCGCTCCGAGTCGCCGCCCATCCCACGGATGATCCGCTCCGTGAACAGCACCCAGACCTCCTCGTCGTGATCCAGCTCCGGATGCCGCTCGACCGCCTCGACCGCCGCGGCGCGAGCCTCTGCATGCCGCTCCGGATCGAGCTCGAGACCGAAGCGCCGTCCCAGAGCCGCGTAGCCGTCGGGCCCGAGATCGGGGCCGGGCTTGACGAGCGTGAAGTCGACGTCGAAGAGAACTGCCCGCAGCGTCACGTTGCCGCGGAGCCGGCCACCGGTACGCCTCCGGCCGGCGCTGGGACAGGGACGGCAGCCGCCGCCGCACCTCCTCGAGCCAGGCGCGGTCGAGCTCGGCCGAGATCACCGTCTCCTCGTCCGGAGCCTGCGCGAGAACCGTTCCCCACGGATCGACGATCAGCGACCGTCCGTAGCTCGGCCGCCCGATCCCCGTTTCGCCCACCTGCGCGGGCGCTGCCACGTAGTACCCGTTCTCGACCGCCCGCGCGCGCAGCAGCATGTGCCAGTGATCCTTGCCCGTGAAGAGCGTGAAATGCGCCGGCACCGTCGCCAGGAGCGCGCCCTCGAGCGCGAGCACCCGGTACAGCTCCGGGAAGCGCAGGTCGTAACAGATCGTCAGCCCGACGGGCCAGCCCTCGACGTCGGTCACGACGGGCTCGTCCCCGTGCTCCTCCGCCTCCGACTCGCGGTAGCTGAGACCGCCGACCTCGACGTCGAAGAGATGGATCTTGCGATACGTCGCGGCGAGGCCGCCCTCGGAGTCGAAGACGAGGCACGTGTTCGAGAGCTTCTCCCGCCCTTCTCGGCGCTCCGTGATCGACCCTCCGACCAGCGTCACGCCGTGCGTCCGCGCCCAGCCCCGCATCGCCTCGACGGACTCGCCCCCGTCGATCGACTCGGCCGTGTCGTGGAGCACGTCGGGCGGCCCGATCACGTTCCACTTCTCCGGGAGCGCGACGACGTCGGCCCCGGTCGATGCGGCGCGGGCCACGAGCTTCTCCGTCTTCTCGAGGTTCGCGGCCTTGTCGCGCCCACTCGTCAGCTGCACGCACGCGATGCGAAGACGGTCGGCCATGGCGCTGAGGATACCCGCGACATCTGAGCTAATCTGTGACCTCTCGGGGTGTGGCGCAGCCTGGTAGCGCGCTCCGTTCGGGTCGGAGAGGTCCCCAGTTCAAATCTGGGCACCCCGATTGAGAGGCGGCACGGTTTCGACACAGTGCCGCCACTTCTTTGCCGCTACTGTTGCCTAATCAGTCAACAAGGAGGGAACGCGTGAATGTCGTAACGCTGATCGGAAATCTTGCGACCGACGTCGAGCTCCGCGATGTCGGCGACGAGCGGCAGGTCGCGAACTTCGTGCTCGCCGTCGACAGGCCGGGGAAGGACGACGCGGACTTCATCCGCGTCTCGACCTGGAACAAGCAGGCCGAGCTGTGCGCCCAGTACCTGGAGAAGGGCCGCAAGGTCGGCGTCGACGGACGCCTGCGCAGCAGCTCCTGGGAAGACTCGGACGGCAACAAGCGGAGCGCGGTCGAGGTCGTCGCCAACCGGGTCGAGTTCCTGACGCCCCGCGCCGGAAAGGAGGAGGCGGCCGACATCCCCTTCGCGGCGACACCAGCCTAGAATCGTCGGCCCGTGGCCGACCGGGACGAGATCCTCGCCTTCGCGAGCGACCTGCTCGACCTCGACGCCTACCCCGACTACGGGCCGATGGGCCTGCAGGTGGCCGGCGCGCGCGACGTGCGGCGGCTCGCATGCGGGGTCTCCTCGTCGCTCGAGCTCTTCGAACGCGCCGCGGCGGCGGACGCCCAGATGCTCCTGGTCCATCACGGGGTCCTCTGGGACCGCGACCCGCGTGTCATCGACGACGCCGCCCGGCGGCGCCTGAAGGCCCTCTTCGACGCAGAGATCACGCTCGCCGCCTACCACCTCGCGCTCGACGCCCACCCCGAGGTCGGCAACAACGCTCTGCTCGCGCGCGAGCTCGGGATCGACCCGGCGGAGGCGTTCGCGGGAATCGGGTTCGGAGGGCCGCTCGCCGAGCCGGTCTCGATCGACGAGCTCACTGCGCGTGTCCGCGAGAAGCTCGGCAGCGAGCCCGTCGTCTTCGACTACGGGCCGGAGAGGATCGAACGCGCGGCGGTGATCACCGGCGGAGCCGCTCGGTACCTGGCCGAAGCAGCCGGCGCGGGCTACGACCTCTTCCTGACGGGCGAGCCGGCCGAGCCGAGCCTGCATACCGCCCGCGAGCTAGGGATCCACTTCGTGGCGGCCGGCCACTACGCCACCGAGCGGATCGGGATCCAGGCTCTCGCCAGGCGCCTCGCGGAGCAGTTCGACCTGGACTGGGAGTTCATCGACCTTCCCAACCCCGTGTGACGGTTCCCCCGTTGCAGCCGTCGGGAGCCGGCGGTAAAGTTCGAGACGTGATTGTTTCCTACGCGCGGGGTGTTTGAGCTCCGCGTGACATACGAAACCGGACACCGAGCCCGACGCGCGCCCACATGCGGTCGGGTTTTTTGTTGCCAAAAGGAGGTCGTGGCATGGCGAACCACCTGACGCCGGAAGAGCTCTCGAAGGAGATGGGGATCGATCGCCAGGAGGTGATCCGCGTCTGCATGCAGGAAGGCGTGCCCATCTACCAGGGCAAGATCGACAAGACCCTCTTCCAGGCGCAGCTGCAGGCGCTCACCGCAACGCCGCCGGAGGCGCTCGCCTCCTAGCTCGCGCTAGGCGCTCTTCGCGACTTTCTTGCGGGCGGCGGGCTTCCGCGTCGCCTTCTTGCGCGCCGGTTTCGACTCCTGGACCTCCTCGACGCTCCGCCTGAGCGCCTCCATGAGGTCGACGACCGGAGTCTCGTCGGCGACCGGCTCGGGCCGGGCGATCTCCTGGCCCTCGAGCTTCGCCTCGAGCATCTGCCGTAGGTTCTGCCGGTACTGGCTCGTCAGCTCGGCGGGATCGAACTCGCCGGCGAGGCTGTCGATCACCTGCTGCGCCAGGCCCAGCTCGGCGTCCTTCACCTCGCTACCCGCGACCGCTTCCTCGATCTCGGCCTGCGAGTTCACGTCCTCGGTCGATGAACATCGTCTCGAGCGCGAGCACGTCGCCCTTGGGGCGGATCAGGCACAGGTGCTCGCCGCCCTGGCGGACGAACCGCCCGAGCGCGGCCTTCCCGGTCTCCTGCATGGCGCGCAGCAGGAGGACGTAGGGGCGCTGCGCAGCCGTCTCGCGTGCCGGCGCGAGGTAGTACGTGCGATCGAAATACACGGGATCGACCTCGGACGCGTCGACGAAGCGCGTGATCTCGATCGACTTCGAGTCGTCGATCTCCATGATCGCCTCGAAGTCGGCGTCCTCGACGGCGACGAACTCGCCCTTCGAGACCTCCCAGCCCTTCACGATCTCGTCGCGCCCGACCTCGCGGTCGTGCACCTCGCACCAGCGCTTCTGCTTGATCGGAGTCATGCACTCGCGATGCAGCTGGCGGAACGAGACGTCCGACTGCCGAGCCGCGGGCTTCGTGGCCAGGGCCATCCCGACGGGGATGTTGACCAGGCCGAAGCTGATTGAGCCATTCCAGATCGTGCGCATGGGGAGAACGAATTGTACTTGGACCGCCCTTTTCCTCCCATAATTCCAAGGTGCGGACGATCTGGTCTCTGTGGCAGGACGCACTAGCCGAGAACCGTTCGAACCCGGCCTATCTGGTCGAGGAGGGCGGCGGCTGGCGCGAGGTGTCCCAGCAGGAAGCCGCAACAGCGGTCACCGAGCTTGCGCACGGCCTGCTCGAGCTCGGCGTCGGGAAGGGCGACTCCTTCGGGATCCTGGCGCGGACGCGGCTCGAGTGGGTGCTCCTCGACTTCGCCCTCGCCCAGATCGGAGCCGTCGCGGCGCCGATCTACCCGTCGAGCACCGCGAGCGAGGCCTGCTACATCCTCGAGCACGCGAACGTCGTCGGCTGCCTGGTCGAGGACGACGAGCAGCTCGCCAAGATCGAGGCCGCCCGCCCCGAGCACGTCTACACGCTCGAGACACTCGACGAGCTCCGGGCGCTCGGGCGCCGGCACGCGTCCGCTCACCCGGACGCCCTGGACGAGGCGCGCGCCCAGATCGACGACGACGACCTCTTCACGTTCATCTACACGTCCGGGACGACCGGGCCGCCGAAGGCCTGCATGATCCTCAACCGCAACTACTACGAGATGGTCGGACGGATCGACCAGATCGAGAACTTCTTCCTCCCGAGCGACGTCCTGCTCCTCTACCTGCCGCTCGCACACAACTTCGGGCGGCTCATGCACCTGCTGGGCGCGCACCTCGGCTACACGATCGCGTTCCTGCCGGACCCTCGCCGAATCGGCGAGGTGATGCCGGAGGTGAGGCCGACGGTCCTGCCGACCGTGCCGCGGGTGCTGGAGAAGGTGCACACCGCGGTCACCGCGAACTTCGCGGCCGCAACGGGCGTCAAGCGCCGCCTGATCGACTGGGCGCTCGACGTGGGCCGGCGGGTGAGCCTGCTCCGCCAGCGGCGCGAGCCGGTCCCGAGCTTCCTGGCGCTCGAGCACCGGATCGCAGACCGGCTCGTCTACTCGAAGGTCAAGGAGCGCCTGGGTGGACGGCTCCGCGCGGCGATCTCGGGGGGCGCGCCGCTCGCGAAGGAGATCGCGGAGTTCTTCCACACGCTGGACATCCTCGTCCTCGAGGGCTACGGCCAGACCGAGGAGACGAGCGCGTCGAACGTGAACCTGCCGAACCGCTTCAAGTTCGGGACGGTCGGCCCCGCGCTCCCGGGCATCGACGTCGCGACCGCGGACGACGGCGAGATCCTGATCAAGGGCCCGACGGTCTTCGCCGGGTACTACAACGACGAGGAGGCCACGCGCGCGGTGCTCCCCGGCGACGGCTGGCTGCACACCGGAGACGTCGGCACGATCGACGAGGACGGCTTCCTGACCGTCACCGACCGCAAGAAGGACATCATCGTCACCGCCGGCGGCAAGAACGTCTCTCCGCAGAACATCGAGAACCTGCTCAAGGGCATCCCCTGGGTCTCGCAGGCGCTCGTCGTCGGCGACCGCCGCCCGTACGTGGCGGCCCTGATCACGCTCGACGAGGAGGAAGTCGCGAAGCTCGATGCCGGCGAGGACGTCGCCGAGCTCGTCCGGCGCGGGTCGACGAGATCAACGACAGAACTGGCCCGCTTCGAGCAAGT
Organism: uncultured Actinomycetes bacterium; assembly: GCA_963790695.1. Taxonomy (GTDB): domain Bacteria; phylum Actinomycetota; class Thermoleophilia; order Gaiellales; family Gaiellaceae; genus VAXT01. The sequence continues at coordinate 57,997 of CAWBPX010000011.1, forward strand.
GCGCCGCTACGAGATCCTCGACCGGGATTTCTCAGCCGAAGAGAACGAAGTCACGCCGACGCTCAAGCTCAAGCGCCGCGTCGTCGAGCAGAATTTCGCGAGCGAGCTCGACGCGCTCTACACCGACTAGCTCGTAAGGCGATCGGCGCGATCTAGAGGCGCGGCGCGCCGACGTAGGTCGACGAGTACCAGCCGGAGAGGCTCGAGATCTTGACCACGTCGCCCGTGTGCGGCGCGTGGATGAACTGGCCGCCGCCGATGTAGATCCCGACGTGCCCGAGCCCGTTGAAGAAGACGAGGTCGCCGGCCTGGAGCTGGTCACGCGACACGGGCATGCCTGCCCCGTACTGCGCGGCCGCGTTGTGCGGAAGCGAGATCGCCGATCTGCGCGAAGACGTACATCACGAGCCCGGAGCAGTCGAACCCGCTCGGGCTCGCCCCGCCGTACACGTAAGGAACGCCCAGGTACTGCATCGCGATCCCGACGACCCCGCCGTACTTGGCCGGAGGAGGCGTGTAGACAGGAGCCGGCTGGGTGACCGGCTGCGTGACGGCGCCGGCACTCGCGTTCAGGACCGTGACGCCGTTCGACGCGAGCCGCGCCCGCGCTTGCGCCGCGAGCTCGGCCTGCCGCTGCTTCTCCGCGGCCTGCATCTGGGCGATCTCGCTCTTGATCGAGGACAGGAGCTGCTGGCGCGACGCCAGCTGACCCTCGATCGAAGCCTTCTCCGCGGAGCGCTGCGCGACGAGCTTTGCCTGCTGCACGTGAGCCGTCTTCAGGCGAGCGCGCTGCTCCTTGACCTTGGCACGGAAGGTCTTGACCTGCCGGAGCACGTCCGTGCTCTGGTCGGAGACACGGTCCATCGTGTCGATCCGGGCGATCAGGTCGTCCATCGAGGTCGCGCCGAGCAGCACCTCGAGGCCGTTGTCCTGGCCCCCGCCGGAGGTGTACAGCTCGACGAGACGGGCATTGAGCATCGTCTGCGCGTGGCGCAGGTTCGACTTCGCCAGCTTGAGCTCTTGCTTGTTCTCGCGGAGGTCGCTCTCGATCCCCGCGAGCTTCTCGTTGGCGAGGTTGTACGAGTCGACGGCCCGCTCCATGTTCGCGTCGAGCCCCTGGATCTGAGCCAGCACGTCGCGCGCCTGGGCCTCCTTGGACGAGACCGCCCCCGGAGCGGCATGCGCAGCCGAGGCAGCCGAAAGGGCCGCCGTAACGACGATGAACCACGTCAGCGCCTGCCTTCGAAAGCCGGAGGACATACGCTTCCCGGCCACGACGGGCGCACCGGAAGGGGGCCGGTACGTCACGAGCACGGCACCTTAACAACCTCTTCGGACGACCGCAAACCCCAAGGAGAGCCACCGCGAATCCGATCGAGAATTGTTACGGTGCCGCCCGTGGGAGAGCCAGGTACCGGCCTTCGGGCTGGGCTCGTAACCGCGTCTGTGGCCATTCTCGTCGCTCTGCAGCTGCCCGCAGCGAGCGGCGCCGGTGCACCGTCGCTCCGTGAGCGCGCACAGCAGCTGCGCTCCGAAAACGCCACCCTCACCGGGGAGGCGGACGCCGCCTGGCTGAGCTCGGTCTCGCTCTCCACCCGTCTGGAGCAGACACGAGCCGCACTCGTTCGCTTTCGCACGAGAACTCAGCAGATCAGCGCGCACCGGGCCGAGGCCGAGCAGACCCTCCGTCTGGCGCGCCGCACGCTGAGAGCCTCTCAGGGCGCGCTCGCCGCCCGCCTCCGCGCGATGTACGAGCAGGGTGAGACCGACCCGATGGCGGTGCTCGTCGGGGCGACGTCCGTCGACGATGCGATCGCCCGGATCGAGGGCCTACACCGGATGGCCAGGCAGGACGGCGCGGTCATCGCCGAGGCCAGGGCCGCAAAGAGGCGGCTGATCGCAGCGACGCAGCGCCTCGCCTCGCAGGAGGCCCAGGCGCGGGAGACCGAGGAGGCCACGGCCGCAACGGTTGCTGCGCTGGACGCGACCCGCCGCGAGCAGCAGGCCCGGTACGCCGTCCCTCCAGACGGAGCAGAAGTCGAACTCGGCGCGCATCTCGTCGCTCGAGTCGCAAGCGCGCGAGCTCGCCGGCGTTCCAGCATCGTCCCCGCGCGGCCGGACCCTGACCGTCCTCGCCACCGGCTATTCGCTCTCCGGCCGCACGGCGACAGGGGTTCCGGTCGGCTACGGGATCGTCGCCGTCGACCCGAGCGTGATCCCGCTGGGCACCCACCTGAGCGTCCCCGGCTACGGCGAAGGCGTCGCGGCCGATACCGGTGGGGCGGTGGCGGGAGCACGCATCGACCTCTGGTTCCCGACCCGTGCCGAAGCCCTCGCCTGGGGAAGCCGGACGGTGACCGTCACGCTTCACTAGCCTTATGGCTATGAGCCAGAACGCAAAGCAGGTCAAGAGCGACGGCAGCGACCTCCGCGTCCTGCTCGTGGACGACCACGATCTCTTCCGCACAGGGCTCAGGAACCTCCTCGAGGAGCAGGGCGTTCAGATCGTCGGCGAGGCGGCGAACGGGCAAGACGCGATCCGCTGCGTGCGCGAGGTCGCCCCGGACGTGGTCGTGATGGACCTGAACATGCCGGGCATGACCGGCGTGGAGGCGACCCGCGAGATCACGTCCTTCGCGCCGCTGACTCGAGTCGTCGTCCTGACCATCTCCGACCAGGACGAGGACGTGATGGACGCAATCGTGGCGGGCGCCTGCGGGTACCTGGTCAAGGACTCGTCGATCCAGGAGCTGATCCGCGGGATCAAGTCCGCCGCCGTCGGCGAGTCGCTCATCTCACCGCCGATCGCGGCCAAGGTTCTCCAGCGCGTGAGAGCCGTGACGCTCGACCAGGGCGCCGAGACGATCCGCGCCGAGCTCTCCGACCGGGAGCTCGAGGTGCTGCGCCTGATCGCCAACGGCAAGGACAACTCCCAGATCGCCGAAGCGCTCCACATCAGCCCGAAGACGGTCAAGAACCACATCTCGAACATCCTCATGAAGCTGCAGATCGAAAACCGCATCCAGGCGGCCGTCTACGCCGTGCGGAGCGGGATCGTCTAGCTAGGCAGCTTGCGCGACGGCCTCGCGCAGCGGGGCGAGGAGCGCCCGCAGACCCTCGGACTCCTGCTCGGTCTCGTGCAGCCGCTCGAGCAGCCCCGAAAGCTTGCCGCTCGGAATCTCGCGGCCCTCGGCGACCTCGCGGGTGAGTCGGTTGATCCGCCGTTCGATGCGCAAGCACTCCCCGTCGAGCTCGAGCGCACGCGCGTAGCCCTCGGTCAGCGTCGGCTCGACTTCGTTCCGGGGGAGGCCCTTCCCCACAGCGCACGCGTCGATCAACGCCTGGATGCGATCCAGGAGTTCCCGCTCTTCGGCCACCAGGGTTCGATTATGCGCAAGCCGGTGGCCCGAGGGCTATGGGCCGAACGACCCATCTTTGCGATTGGGGGACCTAGACCACTTGACGAAGGCCCGCCAACTCTCCTGACAATGGTCGCGTGCCACGCCTCGCGGCCGTCGTCCTTGCGATCGTCCTCCTCGCGCCGCCTACCGCAGGCGCTGCGGCGCAGAGCTCCGCTCGCCCGAAAGCTCTCGCGCGCTCTGGCCGTGCCGCACGTGGCCAAATCCCGTTCGTCCGCGCTCGCCGTCGACCTCACGGACGGCAAGCTCTTGTACGCGCACAATCTGGCGGCTCCCGCTGATCCCGGCTTCGAACGAGAAGCTCGCAGTCACGTACGCCTCCCTCTTGGCTCTGGGGCCGAGCTACCGGTTCTCGACCGACGTCCTCGGCGAGGGCGAGCTCGACGGCGTCGTCTGGCGCGGCGACATCGTCCTCAAGGGCTACGGCGACCCGACCTTGTCCACGCTCGACCTGCTCTCGCTGGCCTCCCAGCTCCGCTCGCAGGGAATCCGGCGGGTCAGCGGCCACGTCGTCGGGGACGAGTCCTACTTCGACACGCGGCGCATGGGGCCGGGCTGGAAGTCGTACTTCTTCCTCAACGAGTCGCCGGCGCTCTCGGCTCTCGTCGTCGACCGCGGGCGGTACCGCGGGTATCTCTCGCGCCAGCCCGCGCTGGCTGCGGCGCTCTCCTTCCGCGCGGCGCTCCTCCGCGCCGGGATCACCGTGGCCGGCCGGGCGATGACCGCGACGGCCGATCAGGAGGCAGTCCCGCTCGCGACGATCGAGTCGGTGCCGCTCCAGCTCGTGCTGCGCTTCATGGACCACGAGAGCGACAACTTCACGGCCGAGATGCTCCTCAAGCAGCTCGGAGCCGGTCTCGGGCTCCAGGGCACGACCGCGGCCGGGGCCTCGGTCGTCAGCGAGCTGCTCACCGAGCAGGAGATCCCGACGAGCGGCGTGCGGATCGTCGACGGCTCGGGCCTCTCGCGGCTCGATCGGCTGACGACCCAGGCGGTCGTCGCGATGCTCCGCTCGGGCTGGCTCGACCAGGACCTGCGCGAGATCCTGATCTCGTCACTCCCGGTCGCAGGCCGCAGCGGAACGCTCGACAGCCGCATGCGCGGGACCGTCGCGGCAGGGCGCGTGCGAGCCAAGACCGGAACGCTGAACGAGGCTTCCGCGCTGTCGGGGTACGTCAGGCGCCGCTATGCGTTCTCGGTGATCCAGAACGGCTCGCCGCTGTCGATCTACTGGGCACGCCGCGCGCAGGACCGCTTCGCGACGGTTCTAGCCGCTCAGTAGCTTCGTCAGCGCCGCCTCGTCGAGGGTCGGCACGCCCGCGTCCTGCGCCTTCTTCAGCTTCGAGCCGGGCTCCTCGCCGACGATCAGCCCGGCCGTCTTCTTCGAGACCGAGTTCCCGACCTTCGCCCCGAGCGCCTCGAGCGCCTTTGCCGCCTCGTCGCGCGTGTACGACTCGAGCGTGCCCGTGATCACGTACGTCTGGCCGGAGAGCGGTCCCTCGACGGGCTTGAGCTCGTCGCCGGCCGTGAAGTCGAGGCCGAGCTCGCGAAGCTCCTCGACGAGCTTCCTGTTCTCCTCGTCGGAAAACCATTCGGCGATCGCCTCGGCGCGGTCCGGCCCGATCCCCTCGACCTCTTCGATCTCCTCCTGGCTCGCGTTCATCAGCGCGTCGACGTTTCCGAAATGTGCGGCGAGGTTCCGCGCGGTGACCCAGCCGGTCTGCGGGATGTTCAGGCCCGCCAGGATCCGGTGGAGCCTGAAGCTCTTCTTCGACTGCTCGATCGCGGCGACGGCGTTCCCCGCCGAGATCTCGGCGTAGCCGTCGAGCTCCATCAGCTGCTCTTTCGTCAGCCGGTAGAGGTCCGGCATCGACGTGACGATCCCCTCGCGCCAGAGCCTGCGGATCGCCTGCTCGCCCACGCCGTCGATGTCCCAGACCCAGTTGATGAGCGTCTCGAGGCCGCGCGACTCGCACTTCGGGTTGGGGCAGCGATGCATCGCCTCGCCTTCCGGCTTGACGACTTTTTCCCCGCACAGCGGGCATTTTTCGGGCATCTTGAACGGCTTCGTCCCGCGCCTGTGCGGGAGCACTGGACCGACCACCTGCGGGATCACGTCGCCGGCGCGCTGGACGATCACGTCGTCGCCCTCGCGGATGTCCTTGCGGTTGATGTCCTCCTCGTTGTGGAGCGTCGCGGTGGAGACGGTCACGCCGCCGACCTGGACCGGCTCGAGCGCGGCCCACGGGTTCAGCGCTCCCGTTCGGCCGACGCGGATGTGGATCTTGTTGAGCCTCGTCTGCGCGGTCATCGGCGCCCACTTGAAGGCGCGCGCCCAGCGCGGGCGGCCGTGCAGGTCGGCGAGGCGGCGCTGCTGGTCGACCGAGTCGACCTTGATCACGATCCCGTCGATCTCGTAGTCGAGCTCGATGCGCTTCGTCTCCCACGTCCGGCAGACCTCGGCGACGGTCTCGATCGACTCGTGACGCTCGGCGAACGGGTTCGTGCGGAAACCGTGCTCGCGCAGCCACTCGAGGATCTCCCACTGGCTCTCGAGCTGGACGCCGTCGACCGCGCCGAGGGTGTACATCCAGACCGCGAGCGGCCGAGACGCGGTGATCGAGGAGTCCTTCTGGCGCAGCGAGCCGGCCGCCGCGTTCCTCGGGTTCGGCGCGAGCTTCTGGCCGAGCTCGGCCACCCGCTCGTTCAGCTCGCGAAACCCGGAGATGGGCAGGTACACCTCGCCGCGGGCCTCCGCCAATCGCGGAACGTCGTCGCCGCGCATCCTGAGCGGCACCGAGGGGATCGTGCGCAGGTTGACCGTCACGTCCTCGCCCTGGTATCCGTCGCCGCGCGTCGCCCCGCGGACGAGCCGGCCTTCCTCGTAGGTCAGGTTGATCGCGAGCCCGTCGATCTTCGGCTCGGTGACGAAGGCGACCGGCTCGTCGGTGCCGAGACGCTTGCGCACGTCCTCGGCCCACTTGTACAGGGACTCGTCGGTCGTGACCTTTTCGAGCGAGCCCATCGGGGTCAGGTGCTCGACCTTCTGGAAGCGGCCGCTGAGCGGCGCGCCGACGCGCTGCGTCGGCGAGTCGGACGTGACCAGCTCCGGATGCTTCTCCTCGAGCGCCTCCAGCTCGTCGTAGAGCCGGTCGTACTCGGCGTCCGAGATCTCCGGGTCGTCGAGGACGTGGTAGCGGTAGAGGTGGTGGTCGAGCTGCTCGCGGAGCTCCGCAGCGCGCTTCTCGACGGTCTTGGTCGCCATCGGAAGTGATGCTAGCGTCGCCGTCTGTCTCGCCACCGCTCGGGTCATCCGCTACGGAAAGACTTGCGCGTGGAGCTTTCACCTGCAAATCGAGCACTTCGGGATTGCGCTGCAGAAACCGAAGCGGCCACGGCCTCTTCCTCAGTCGCCGGCACTCGTACCGGTTCTAGTACTCGACCCGCTCGAGGTAGAGGCCCTGGGCCGGAGCGGTGGAGCCGGCCTCGTCCCGGGACGCGCCGCGCAGGAGTCGCTCCAGCTCTGCGGGGCCGTTCGAGCATCGTTCCGACGAGGGTCCGCACCATGTGGCGCAGGAACGCGTTCGCCGTGAGCTCCAGCTCGAGCACGTCGCCCCGGTCGAACCACGCCGCTGAGCGCACCGTACGGCGGAAGTCCTTGTGCTGCGTCACCGTCGGCGTGAACGCCCGGAAGTCGTGCTCGCCGATCAGCAGGTCCGCGCACGTCGGCGAGCGCCTCGTAGTCGAGCTCGTGCGGGAACCACCAGCTCCGGTGTTGCTCGAACGGCGAAGGAATGGAGCGCCGCCAGATGCGGTACCGGTAGCTCCGCGCCCGCGCCGAGTGGCGAGCGTGGAAGTCCGGCGCGGCCTCCTCGGTCGTGATCACCGACACGTCGTCCGGCAGAGCCGTGTTCAGCGCCACAGCGGCTCGCTCGACGGGCGGGCCTCCCTGGACGTCGACGCTCGCGACCTGCCCGAGCGCGTGCACACCGGTGTCCGTGCGCCCTGCGACCGCGAGCCGCTCCCAGGAGTCGTAGACCCAGCCGAGCGCGTCACGAACCACGCCCTCGACCGTCCGCAGGTTCGGCTGCGTCGCCCAGCCGCGGAAGCGCGAGCCGTCGTACTCGATCGTCAGCCGTAGACGCATGGCCGCATATCATCCTTGCCATGAGCGACGACGAGTGGCGCGTCGAGATCGACCTCGACGACGAGCAGCACGGCTACGGCCTCGGCGAGCGCTTCCGCTCGCACGATCTCGACGACGAGGCGCGGAAGCGTCTCGGTCGCCGCGCCATCGTCAGCCGGGACGGCCCGCGCGTCTTCCTGTACACCGGCACCGAGGCGCAGGCGCGCGAAGCGGAGCGGATCGCCCGCGAGCTCGTCGCCGCCGACGAGCTGACTGCGGACATCGACGTGACCCGCTGGGACGCCGAAGCCGAAGAGTGGATCTACCCCACGGGCGAGAGCGCCGAAGCCGTCCCCGACGAGCCGATGGCCGAAGAGGACTATCCCTGGCTGCTCACGATCGAGCTCGACAGCCGCGGCGACGCCTCCGCGGTCGAGGACCTTCTACAGGTAGAAGCCGCCGACCCGGTGCACCGGCGCTGGCACTACGTCACGGTCGACGCGCGCACCGAGGACGACGCGAACGAGCTCGCGAACCGGATTCGCGACCGCCTGCCCGAAGGCGCGCGGATGTGGGTCGAGGCGAACCCGGAGGGGATCCCGAGCCCCGCCTTCGTCTACCTCGAGTCGAAGCTCTAGACTCTAGGTCGCGGCCTGCTGCTCGAGCTCGGCCTCTTCCGGGGCCTGCTCGCGGACGCGCTTCGGCCTCGGCGCCGGCGGGACGTAGTCGACGAGCTCGAGGTACGCCATCTCCGCTCGGTCGCCCCAGCGCGGGCCGAGCTTGACGATCCGCGTGTAGCCGCCGGGACGATCCTTGAACCGCGGAGCGACGTCCGAGAAGAGCATCGTGACCACGTCGTTCGAGCGCAGGAACGCAAGGGCGTGGCGCCGAGCGGCGAGGTCGCCCCGCCGCCCCAGCGTGATCATCTCCTCGGCGATCGGCCGAACGGCCTTCGCCTTGGCGACGGTCGTCTTGATCCGGCCGTGCTCGATCACCGCGCCCGCGAGGTTCGAGTAGAGCGCCTTGCGGTGCGCGGCGTCGCGGCCGAGCTTCTTGCCCTTGCGGTGGTGACGCATGGGGCCTTACTCGTCTCCCCGCAGATTCAGCCCGTGCGTGGCCAGCGTCTCCTTGACCTCTTCGATCGACTTCTTGCCGAAGTTCGGGATCGCGGCGAGCTCGTTCTCGCTCTTCACGACCAGGTCGCCGATCGTCTCGATGCCGACGCGCTTGAGGCAGTTGTACGAGCGGACACCGAGCTCGAGCTCCTCGATCGGGAAGTTCTCCATCCCGTGCGTCGCCGGCAGATCCGTCGCGGGGACCTCCATCTCGGCCTCCGTGAACCCTTCGATCCGCTCGGGCCTCGTGAAGATCATCAGCTGGCTGATGAGGATCTCCGCGGCCTCCCCGATCGCCTCCTTGGGGTCGATCGAGCCGTCGGTCGTCACGTCGAGGTTCAGCTTGTCGTAGTCGGTCCGCTGGCCGACACGCGCGGCCTCGACGTCGTACGAGACGCGGCGCACCGGCGAGAAGATCGAGTCGATCGGGATCACGCCGATCGTGTGCTCCGGCCCGCGGTTCAGCTCGCCCGGGACATACCCCCGGCCGCGACCGATGGTCATCGTCATCTCGAGGCGGCCCTTGTCGGACAGCGTCGCGATCTGGAGATCCGGGTTCAGGATCTCGAGGTCGGCGGGCGCCTCGATGTCGTGGGCCGTGACCTTGCCTGGGCCCTTCTTGTTCAGACGCACCTCGATCTCGGGCGACTCCCCGTCGAGGCGCACGATCATGTTCTTGAGCTGCAGGATGATGTCGGTCACGTCTTCCTTGATGCCCGGCAGGGTCGTGAACTCGTGCGCGGTTCCCTCGAACTTGACCGAGGTGACGGCGGCGCCCTCGAGCGATGAGAGCAGCACGCGGCGCAGCGAGTTGCCGAACGTGTAGCCGAAGCCGCGGTCGAGCGGCTCGATCGTGAACCGGCCGCGCTGCTCGTCCACTTCCTCGTGGACGATCCGCGGCACCTGGAACTCCATCAGAGACGTTCTTGTTGCCATGTGATCCTTTCTACTTCGAGTAGAGCTCGACGATCAGTGATTCCTGGACGGGCGTGTCGATCTCCGAACGCTCGGGGAGCTTCAGGATCTTGCCCGTGAGCGCCTCGTGGTCGGCCTGGAGCCAGGGCGCCACCGAGGCGGTGAGGTCGGTTGCGTCGCGGATGACCTGCTCCGCGGAGCTGCTCGGCGTCATCGTGATGATGTCGTCGGGACGTACCTGGTAGCTCGGGATGTTCACGCGGCGGCCGTTCACGTGGAAGTGGCCGTGGCGGACGAGTTGGCGGGCCTGGGCCCTGGAGGTCGCGAAGCCGAGCCGGTAGACGACGTTGTCGAGCCGGGTCTCGAGCATCCGCAGGAGCTCCTCGCCCGTGATGCCCGAGCCCTTCGCGGCCTTCGCGTAGTAGGTGCGGAACTGCTTCTCGAGCAGGCCGTAGTAGCGGCGCGCCTTCTGCTTCTCGCGCAGCTGCAGCAGGTACTCGGACTGCTTGATCCGGCCGCGGCCGTGCTCGCCCGGCGGATAGCTGCGGCGCTCGATGGCGCACTTCTCGGTCAGGCAGCGCTCGCCCTTGAGGAAGAGCTTCATGCCCTCGCGGCGGCACTGCTTGCACTTCGGGCTGCGGTCTCTGGCCACTAGACGCGCCTCCGCTTCTTCGGGCGGACGCCGTTGTGCGCCTGCGGGGAGACGTCCTTGACGCCGAGGATCTCGAGCCCTGCCGCCTGGAGCGAGCGGATCGCCGTCTCGCGCCCCGAGCCCGGGCCCTTGACGAAGACCTCGACCTTCTGCAGGCCGTGCTCCATGCCCTTGCGGGCGCACGAGTCGGCGGTCACCTGCGCGGCGAACGGCGTCGACTTGCGCGAGCCCTTGAACCCGGCCGAGCCGGCGGACTCCCAGACGATCACGTTGCCCTCGGTGTCGGTGAGCGTGACGATCGTGTTGTTGAACGACGTCTTGATGTGCGCCTGGCCGATGGCGATGTTCTTCCTGACGCGGCGCCTGGTGCGGCCGCGCCCAGCTTGTCTGCGAGGAGGCGCCATCAGGTCTTGGAGGGTGCTTTCTTGCCGCGGCCGACGGTCTTCTTCGGGCCTTTCCGGGTGCGGGCGTTCGTCTTCGTGCGCTGGCCGTTCACGGGCAGTCCGCGCCGATGGCGGATCCCGCGGTAGGCGCCGATCTCGCCGAGGCGCTTGATCGCCTGCTGGCGGTCGCGGCGCAGGTCGCCCTCGACCTGGAGGTTGGCGTCGATGTAGTCGCGCAGCTTCGTGATCTCGCCGTCCGTGAGGTCGCTGACCTTCGTGTCGAGCGAGATGCCGATGTCGTTTCCGACCTTCTGCGCGGTCGAGCGGCCGATCCCGAAGATGTACGTGAGCGCGATCTCGAGACGCTTCTCACGAGGGAGGTTGACGCCTGCGATACGGGCCATCTACCCCTGCCTCTGCTTGTGGCGCGGATTGGAGCAGATGACCATGGTCCGCCCGTTCCGGCGGATGACGCGGCATCGCTCACACATCGGCTTGACTGACGCTCGAACCTTCAAGAACCACCTCGTAAGAACCGCGCCTCGCGACGCGGTTGTCAGGACACAAAAACACGCGCAGAGAGCCTGCGCGGCGAGAAACTATGGTAGCAAAAGGGCTCCGGCCGGATTCCGGGCGGTCGTCAGGATCCTCGGGCCCTCGTCCGTGACGGCCACGGTGTGCTCGAAATGGGCCGAAAGCGCTCCGTCGATGGTCGAGATCGACCATTCGTCGTCGTGCAGGTACACGTCGGCACTGCCCGCGTTGATCATCGGCTCGATCGCGAACGTCATGCCCGGCTGGAGCTCCGGGCCGCGCCCGGGCGGGCCGTAGTTGGGGATCTGGGGATCCTCGTGCATCGCACGTCCGATCCCGTGGCCGACGAGGCTGCGGACGACCGAGAAGCCGGCTTCCTCGGTCGCGACCTGGATCGCATGGGAGACGTCGGAGAGCCGGTTTCCGGCCAGACACTGCGCGATCCCGGCCGCGAGCGCCGCCTGGCAGCCCTCGAGCAGCCGCTCCGCCTCGGAGGAGACCTCGCCCACGCCGAACGTGTACGCCGAGTCGGCCACGAAGCCGTCCAGCTCGACACCGACGTCGACCGACAGGATGTCGCCCTCGGACATCGTCCGGCCGTCCGGGATCCCGTGGACGACCATGTCGTTCGGAGACGTGCAGATCGAGGCCGGATAGCCGCGGTAGCCCTTGAACGACGACGTCCCGCCCTGGGAGCGGATGTGCTCGTCCGCCAGCTCGTCGAGCTCGGCCGTCGTCACTCCCGGGCGCAGGTGCTCGCCGACGAGCGCGATCGTGTCGGCCACGACGCGTCCCGCGTTGGCCATGGTCTCGATCTCGGCCGTGGACTTGCGGATGATCACGACACGACGCGCGCCTGGTCGAGCGCGTCCTGGATCTCGGTGAAGACGTCCTTCTCGGTCCGGTCGCCGTGGATCCCGACGAGGTTCCCGGCGAGCCGGTAGTGCGAGACGAGCGGCTCGGTCTCCTGGTGGTAGAGCTCGATCCGCTTCGCGATCGCTTCGGCCGTGTCGTCGGCGCGCCCTTCCTCGACGGCGCGCTTGTACAGGCGCTCGATCGCGACCTCGTCCGGAACCTGGAGCTCGAACACGACCGAGAGCGGTCGGTCGATCTCCGACAGCATCGCGTCGAGCGCGTCCGCCTGCGCCATCGTCCGCGGGAAGCCGTCGAGGATGAACCCGGGCTCGGCGTCGGGGGACTGGAGGCGCTCGCGGATGAGCTCGATCATCAGGTCGTCCGGAACGAGCTCGCCGCTCTCGAGGATGGGCCGCACCCGCGTCCCGAGCGCGGTGCCGTCGGCGATCGCGCCGCGGAGCATGTCACCGGTTCCGATGTGCGCGAGCCCGTAGTCCGAGGCGATCCGCCTGGCCTGCGTACCCTTGCCGGACCCCTGGACGCCGAGCAGGAGGACGTCGAGCGGCATTTCCCCTCCTATTTGAGGAAGCCCTCGTAGGAGCGCATCATCATCTGCGACTCCATCTGGCGCATCGTGTCGAGCGCGACACCGACCGCGATCAGCACGGAGGTTCCTCCGAGCGCACGCGAGTTCGCCTGGGAGAAGCCGCCGTAGCGGATGAAGATGCTCGGGAGCACCGCGACGGTCGCAAGGTAGAGCGCTCCTGGAAGCGTCAGCCTCGTCAGGACGCGGTCGAGGTACTGCGCGGTCGGCGGCCCCGGTCTGATCCCCGGGATGTAGCCGCCGTGCTTGCGGAGCTGGTCGGCCTGGTCGACCGGGTTGAACTGGACCGCCGTGTAGAAGTACGTGAAGATCACGATCAGGAAGCCCTCGAAGAGCATGTAGCTCAGGTTCCCCTGCGTGAAGTGCGAGTTGACGAAGTCCTGCGTCTGCGGGAAGTACTGGGCGATCGTCGGCGGGAACGCGAGGATCGCGGCCGCGAAGATGATCGGGATGACGCCCGCCATGTTCACGCGCAGCGGCATGTAGGTCGAGCCGCCCGCGGTCATCCTCCGCCCCACCATCCGCTTCGCGTACTGGATCGGGATCTTGCGCTGGCCCTCCTGGATGAAGACGACCGCGGCGACGATCGCGAGCGCGATCAGCGGGAAGAAGAGCTTCTCCATGACGCCGCCGTAGTACCAGGCGCTGATCCCGGCGGGCGCGCTCGTCAGGATCGAGGCGAAGATGAGCAGCGAGATCCCGTTGCCGACGCCGCGCTTCGTGATCAGCTCGCCCATCCACATGAGGAGCGTCGTGCCGGCCGTCAGCGTGAGGACGATCAGCAGCGTGCGGCCGGCCCCCGCGTCGAGGGCGCCCTGCCGCTTGAAGAGGTACGCGTAGCCGAGCGACTGGGCGGCTGCGAGGACGACCGTGAGGTAGCGCGTGTACTGGTTGATCTTGGCGTACCCGGCCTCGCCTTCCTTCTGGAGCTGCTCGAGGCGCGGGACGACGACCGTCAGGAGCTGCAGGATGATCGACGCCGTGACGTACGGCATGATCCCGAGCGCGAAGATCGCGAACTGCGACAGCGCTCCGCCGGAGAAGAGGTTGAGCAGGCCGAGGACGGTGCCGCCGGTGCTGTCGAGGTAGTCGTTGACCGCGTTCGGGTTCACGCCCGGCGCCGGGATCCATGAGCCCAGGCGGTAGACCGCGAGGATCATCGCCGTGAAGAGCAGGCGGTGGCGCAGCTCGGGGACGCGCCAGGCGTTGGTCAGCCAGGAGAACATCTTTAGGTCTCGTCCTCGCCTTCGGGCGGCGGCTCGTCGGTCGGCGGTTCCTCCACTTCTGCGGTGGGCTCCTCGGGTGCCTCGGCCTCCGGCTCCTTCTTGGTGGGCAGCGCCTTCTCACGGCGCTTCGGCCGCTTCGGCTTCGGCTCGCCGCGCAGCCACGTGATCGACCCGCCGGCGTTCTCGATCTTCTCGCGTGCGCCTGCCGAGAAGAGGTGTGCGGACACGGTCAGCTTCTTCGTCAGGTCGCCGTGGCCCAGGATCTTGACGTCGAGGCGCGTGTTCCGGATCAGGCCGGCCTCCTTCAGCGTCTCGGGCGTGACCTCGCCGTCGAAGCGCTCGAGGTCGCGCACGTTGACGGCTGAGACGCGGGTGCGGTGCGGGCCGACGGGCATCGCGTCCTTCGAGTACTGGCCGCGCAGCTTGCCGAGGCGCATGGCGATCGGCGTCTGGCCGCCCTCGAAGCCGGGACGCATCTTCTTCGAGCCCGAGCGGGCCTTCTGGCCCTTGATCCCGCGGCCCGAATAGCGGCCCTTGCCGGAGCCCAGGCCGCGGCCCACGCGCTTGCGGCTCTTGCTCGGCGGCGGCGGGCTTGAGCGTGTTCAGGCTGAGCTTCTTCTCGGCCATGGCTAGTCCTCGACCACCTCTACGAGGTGGCGCACCTTCCTGAGCTTACCGGCGAGCTCCGGGCTCTCAGAGTGCTCTGCCGTGCGTCCGATCTTGCCCAGGCCGAGCGACCGCAGAGTGCCGCGGTGCCGCTGGCTCTGGCCGATCGAGCTACGAACTTGCCTGATCTTGATCTTCGCCACTCTCGGTCTCCTGTGGTTCCTCCGGCGCCGCCTCGGTCAGCCGGCTCAATCGGCCACCTCGCGGCCGGTGCGGGCTCCGCCGCGCTCCTCTTCGGGCTTCGCGCCGGCCGGGAGCACCTGGCTCACGGTCAGGCCGCGCGCGGCGGCGACGTCCTCGGGACGGCGCAGGCTCTGCAGGCCCTGGACGGTCGCCTTCAGCATGTTGATCGGGTTCGTCGTGCCGAGGCTCTTGGCGAGGATGTCGCGCACGCCGCCGAGCTCGAGCACCGCGCGGACACCGCCGCCGGCGATGACGCCCGTACCCTCGCTGGCCGGGCGGAGCATGACGCGGGCGGCTCCGAAGCGGCCGATGATCTCGTGCGTGATCGTCGTTCCGTGCTTGGGCACGGTGAACAGGTTCTTCTTCGCGTCGTCGACGGCTTTCGAGATCGCAAGCGGCACCTCGCGCGCCTTGCCGTAGCCCAGGCCGACGCGATCGACCTCGTCGCCGATCACGACGAGCGCGGTGAACGAGAACCGCCGGCCGCCCTTGACCACCTTGGCGACGCGGTTGATCTCGACCACGCGCTCCTTGAGCTCGCGCGTCTCCTCGCGGCGCATGACTTCTCTCTCGACCGGGGTCGTGCTCAAAACTTCAGGCCTCCTTCACGGGCTGCGTCGGCGAGCGCCTTGACGCGCCCGTGGTACAGGTAGCCGGCGCGATCGAACACGGCGGCCTCGATTTTGGCCTTCTTGGCCGCGTCCGCGAGCGCCTTGCCGACCTCGGCCGCCTGCTCCTTCTTGCCGCCCTTGAACGACTTCTTCAGGTGCAGCGAGCTGGCTGCGGCGAGCGTCTTGCCGGAAAGGTCGTCGACGAGCTGGGCCTCGATCCCGGTGTTCGAGCGGAACACGACGAGCCGCGGCCGCTCGGCCGTGCCGGAGAGGTTCTTGCGAACCCGCCTGTGGCGCCGGATGCGCGCCTGTCTGACGGTCAACGTGGCCATTACGCCCGCTTCCCGACCTTCCTGCGCACGTACTCGCCCCGGTAGCGGATGCCCTTGCCCTTGTACGGCTCGGGCGGGCGCACGTCGCGGATCTCGGCGGCGATCTCGCCCACCTGCTGCTTGTCGATGCCCTTGACGAGGACCTCGGTCTGGACGGGAACCTCGAAGGTGATGCCCGCGGGCGCGTCGATCACGACCGGGTGCGAATAGCCGACGTTCAGCTCGAGCGCGGTGCCGCGCAGCGAAGCGCGGTAGCCGACGCCCTGGATCTCGAGTCGCTTCTCGAAGCCGTTCGTGACGCCCTCGACCATGTTCGCGACCAGCGAGCGGGTGAGCCCGTGGAGGGCGCGGTCGTCGCCGCGCTCGGTCGGGCGCTTGACGACCAGCTGCCCGTCCTCCTTCTCGATCAACATCCGCTGCGGGACGTTCTGCGTCAGCTCGCCCAATGGTCCGTTGACAGTCACGCGACCTGGGTCCACGGCGACATTGACCCCGTCGGGAATTTCGATTGGCTGTCTTCCGATTCGACTCATTGGCTCACCAGATGAAGCAGACGACCTCGCCGCCGACTCCACGCTCTTCGGCGGTCTTGCTCGTGATCAGGCCTCCCGAGGTCGAGAGGATCGCGGTGCCCATGCCTCCCAGCACGCGCGGCAGCCGATCCTTTCGAGCGTACACGCGGCGGCCCGGCTTCGAGACGCGCTTGAGGTTGGTCAGGACGCGGTCGCGATTGCGGCCGTACTTGAGCTGGATCGTGAGCGTGTTGAAGCTTTCGCCATCCTCGACGCGGAAGTCCGTGATGTAGCCCTCCTCCTTGAGCAGGCGGGCGATCTCCTCCTTCATCTTGGAGGTCGGCATCGTCGCGGACTCGTGCATCGCCTTGTTGGCGTTGCGGATGCGCGTGAGCATGTCTGCGATCGGGTCGGTATGCATCTATCTCACCAGCTCGATTTGGTCATGCCGGGGATCTGGCCCTCGTGCGCGAGCTCGCGCAGGCAGATCCGGCAGAGGCCGAACTTCTTGAAGACTGCACGAGGCCGTCCGCAGCGGTTGCAGCGCGAGTACTTGCGCACCTTGTAGCGCGGCTCTCGCTTGGCCTTCGCGATCAGGGACTTCTTAGCCACTCGTGTTCTCGCTCCCTTCTCTCTCGCGGAACGGGAGGCCGAGCCCCCGCAAGAGCGCGTAGCCCTCGTCGTCGTTCTGCGCCGTGGTCGTGATCGCGACGTCGAGCCCGCGCACGGTCTGGATGTCGTCGTAGTCGATCTCCGGGAAGATGATCTGCTCGCGGATTCCGATCGAGTAGTTGCCGCGTCCGTCGAACGACTCCGGCGCGAGCCCGCGGAAGTCGCGAATGCGCGGGAGCGCGATCGAGACGAGCCGGTCGAGGAACTCCCACATGCGGTCGCCGCGCAGCGTGACGCGCGCCCCGATGGGCATGCCCTCGCGGAGCTTGAAACTCGCGATCGACTTTCGGGCCAGGCGCACCTGCGCGCGCTGGCCGGCGATCGTGGTCAGCTCCTCGATCGCGCTGTCGAGCGCCTTCGCCTCGACCTTCGCGTCGCCGACGCCCATGTTGAGCGTGATCTTCGTGAGCCTGGGCACGCGCATGATCGAGCTGAGCTCGAGCTCGTCCTTGAGCTGGGCGCGGAGCTCGTCGTCGTAGCGCTCCTTGAGGCGCGGGCGGGCTGTCTTCGTCGCGGTCGCCATTACTTGTCGATCTCCTGGCCGCAGTCCTCGCGCTTGCAGACGCGGACCTTGATGTCGTCCTCGTCCCTGCGGTGCTTCGTCACGTACCCGATGCGGGTGGGCCGATTGCAGGTCGGACAGACGAGCATCACGTTCGAGATCGGGATCGGCGCGGCCTTCTCGATCACGCCGCCCGGGGTGAACTGGGCGCCGCCCATCCGGCTCGGGTTCTTGATCGGCTTCGGGCGGGAGTGCCGCTTGATCATGTTCAGGTTCTCGACGAGCACGCGGCGCTCGTCCGGGCGCGCCTCGAGGACGCGGCCCTGCTTGCCGCGGTCCTTGCCGGCGAGCACGTGGACGGTGTCGCCCTTCTTGATCTTCATCGACTTCATCTCAAAGCACCTCTGGGGCCAGCGAAACGATCTTCATGAAGTTCTTCTCGCGCAACTCGCGCGCGACCGGGCCGAAGATGCGCGTGCCGCGCGGGTTCCTCGCCTGGTCGATGATCACCGCGGCGTTCTCGTCGAACGCGATCTGGGTGCCGTCGTTCCGGCCGTAGGGCTTCTTCGTCCGGACGACGACCGCCTGGACGACCTCGCCCTTCTTGATCGTGCCCTGAGGGGTCGCGGTCTTGACCGTTCCGACGATGACGTCGCCGACGCGCGCGTAGCGGCGGTGCGAGCCGCCGAGCACGCGGATGCACAGGATCTCTCGGGCTCCCGTGTTGTCCGCGACGCGCAGTCGGGATTCCTGCTGGATCACTTGGCGACCTCCAGAACCTCGGCCAGGCGCCAGTTCTTCGTCTTGGACAGTGGGCGCGTCTCCACGATCAGGACGACGTCGCCGACCTTGGCCGAGTTCTCCGCGTCGTGCGCGTGGAACTTCGCCGAGCGGCGGACGACCTTCTTGTAGCGCGGATGCGCCTTCACGGTGTCGACCCGGACGACGATCGTCTTGTCCATCGCGCTCGAGACGACGACGCCGCGGCGGGCCTGGCGCCGGCCGCGCTCGCTGACCGGCTTCGGGACGCGCGTGATCGGCTTGCGGCCCTCGGGCTTCTCGCGCTTCGGCTTCGAGCGCTGGCGGCGCTCGCTGCGCGGCTTGCGCTTGAGCTTTGCCTTGGGGGCAGCGGGCTCTGCGGGGGCTTGCTCGGCCTCGGCGGCCGGAGCCTGCTCGGCTTCGGCGGCAGGAGCTTCCTCGGCAGGAGCTTCCTCGGCAGGCGGCTCCTCTGCCGGAGCTTCCTCGGCAGGAGCTTCTTCCGCAGGCGCTTCCTCCGCAGGGGCTTCCTCGCGCGGGAGCTTCCTCGGCAGGAGCTTCCTCCGCAGGAGCCTCCTCGGCAGGAGCTTCCTCAGCTACGGGCTCTTCCGCAGGAGCCTCGGCGGCGGGCTCCTCCGCGGGAGCCTCCGCAGCCGGCTCTTCCGGGGGAGCCTCCTCCGCCGGAGCCTCGGCCTCGGCGGCCGGCTCTTCGGCTGGAGTCTCTTCCGGAGTCTCTTCGGCCTGCTCGTCTACGTTGTTCTCTTCCTCAGCCACCTGTCTCCTTCGCGAACTCGCGCTCGTTTCGTACGGTCAGAATTCGTGCGATCTCCCGCTTCGCCAGCTTCAGGCGCGCAGGGTTCTCCAGCGCTCCGGTCGCGGACTGGAAGCGCAGGTTGAACAGCTCCTGGCGGCGCTCGGCGAGCGCATCGTCGAGCTGGTCGTCGCTCATGTCGCGCAGATCTCTAGCGCGCAAAGAGATCGGCCTCCCGCTTCACGAACTTCGTCTGCAGCGGCAGCTTGCTGCCGGCGAGGCGCAGCGCTTCCTTGGCCAGGTCCTCGGGGACCCCGGCCAGCTCGAACATGACCCGGCCGGGCTTGACCACGGCGACCCAGTGCTCGGGCGCGCCCTTGCCGGAGCCCATGCGCGTCTCCGCCGGCTTCTGGCTGACCGGCTTGTCGGGGAAGACGTTGATCCAGACCTTGCCACCGCGCTTGATCTTTCGGGTCATGGCGATACGAGCCGCCTCGAGCTGGCGGTTCGTGACCCAGCCGGCTTCCATCGACTTGATGCCGTAGTCGCCGAACTGGACACGGGTCTGGCCCTTCGAGACCCCGGCGCGCCGCCCGCGCTGCTGCTTGCGGTACTTGGTCTTCTTGGGGAGCAGCATTACTCGGCCTTCTCCTGCTTCGTCGGATCCTCGACCTGCTTCTTCGTGGTCGTGGTGTCCGGAGCGTCAGCCACGGGCGCTTCGACCTGCTGCACGTCGGGCTGGATCTCAGGCTGCTCGCGGCCCTCGGCCGAGGTCGCGTCCTCGTCGGTCCGCGGCCGCTCGACGTTGTCCTGCTTCGCGCCGCGTGGTCGACCGCTTCCGCGCCGCGGGCGCCGGGCACGAACGGGGCCGAGGCCCTCGCGGTCCTGCTGCCTGTTGCGTCCGCTCTCCCGCGAGGCGGAGAGACCCTCGGTGCGCCCGCCGAGCCGGCGAGCGGTGTCCTGGTCGCCGAGGCGCGTCTCCTTCTGCTGGGCGACGCTCTCGAAGCCCTCGGGCATGATCTCGCCCTTGTTGATCCAGACCTTCACGCCGATGCGGCCGTGGGTCGTCTTGGCCTCGACGAATCCGTAGTCGATGTCTGCGCGGATCGTGTGCAGCGGCACGCGGCCCTCGGAGTAGCTCTCCGAGCGGCTCATCTCCGTCCCGCCGAGCCGGCCTCCGCACTGCACCTTCACGCCGTGCGCGCCGGAGCGCATCGCCGACGCGAGCGAGCGCTTCATCGCGCGGCGGAAGCTCACGCGATTCTGCAGCTGCTCCGCGATCGACTGCGCGACGAGCTTGGCGTCGAGCTCGGGGCGCTTGATCTCGTTGATGTTGATGTGCACGTTCTTGTGCGTCATCGCGTGGATCTCTTTGCGCAGCGCGTCGACCTCGGCGCCGGACTTGCCGATCACGATCCCGGGGCGCGCGGTGTAGATGTCGATCGTGATCCGCTGCTTGTCCTTGCGGATGAGCACGTCTGACAGTCCCGCATGGGAGAGCTTCTTGTAGATGTGCTCGCGGATCTTGATGTCCTCGAGCAGCGCCGCCGGAAACTCCTTCGTGCCGGAGAACCAGTTCGACTTCCAGTCGTGGATGACGCCTACGCGCATCCCGCCTGGGTGAACTTTCTGGCCCATTAGCTGTCCTTCTCCTCGGTCTTCTCGGTGGTGGTCTTCGGCTTCGCGGCGGCCTTCGGCTTGGCTTCGGCCTTCGGCTTTGCCTTTGGCTTCGCTTCGGCCTTCGGCTTCGTCTCGGCCTTCGCCTTCGGCGCGGCCTTCCGGCGCGGAGCCCGCTTCGGCTTCTCCTCGGCAGGTGGCCCCGGCGCTCGGGTCACTGTAGCCGTCGTCGCCGGCCCCAGCGTGATCGTGATGTGGCACATCCGCTTCCGGATCTGGGCGGCGCGGCCACGGGCGCGGGGACGCCAGCGCTTGATCGTCGGGCCCTCGTCCACGTACGCGGTCTTCACGATCAGGTCGTCGCCGATCAGGTTGTGATTCGCCTCGGCGTTCGCGACGGCCGAGCGCAGCAGCTTGTCGATCTCGCGTGCGGCGGCGCGCTCGGTGAATGCGAGCATCGTCCGCGCCTCGGGAACGGGCCGGCCGCGAATGTGCTCGACGACGAGCCTCGCCTTGCGGGGAGTGATCCGCACCCACTTGGCGGCGGCGCGCACCTCGGTCACCTCGGTGGTGCTCACGTGCGCTTCACCTCCACCTTGCGGTCACCGGAGTGCGAGCGGAAGGTGCGCGTGGGAGCGAACTCGCCGAGCTTGTGCCCGACCATCTGCTCGGTGATGAAGACCGGGACGTGCTTGCGGCCGTCGTGGACCGCGATCGTGTGCCCGACCATCTCCGGGAAGATCGTCGACGTCCGCGACCAGGTTCGGATCATGTTCTTCGAGCCCGAGGCGTTCATCGACTCGATTCGGTTGAACAAGCGTTCTTCGACGAAAGGGCCCTTCTTGGAGCTTCTGCTCATCGCTTCTCCTTGCCGCGGCGGCGGCCGCGGACGATCAGGCGGTCGGATTCCTTGTGCTTGGAGCGAGTGCGCTTGCCGAGGGTCGGGACGCCCCACGGAGTGACCGGGTGGCGGCCGCCCTTGGACTTGCCCTCGCCTCCGCCGTGCGGGTGGTCGACGGGGTTCATCGCGGAGCCGCGCACGGTCGGGCGCTTGCCGCGCCACCTGCTGCGGCCTGCTTTGCCGCCGGAGATGTTCTCGTGGTCGACGTTGCCGACCTGGCCGACGGTCCCGCGGCAGGTCAGGAGCACGCGGCGGAGCTCGCCGGAGGGGAGGCGCAGGACGCCGTAGCCCTCGTCCTTGGCGACGAGCTGGATGCCCGCGCCGGCGCTGCGCGCCATCTGCCCGCCCCGGCCCGGCTTCAGCTCGACGTTGTGGACGAGCGTGCCGGTCGGGATGTTCTCGAGCGGCAGCGCGTTCCCGGGCTTGATGTCGGCGCTCGGGCCGGACTCGACGCTCGCTCCGACGCGCAGCCTCGCCGGGGCGAGGATGTACGCCTTCGCGCCGTCTGCGTAGTGGAGGAGCGCGATGTTCGCCGAGCGGTTCGGGTCGTACTCGATCGCGGCGACCTTGGCCGGCACGCCGTCCTTCGTTCGCTTGAAGTCGATCTCGCGGTAGCGGCGCTTGTGCCCGCCGCCCTTGTGGCGCGTCGTGATGCGGCCCTTGTTGTTGCGCCCGCCCGTCTTCTTCGTCGAGCTCGTGAGGCTCTTCTCGGGCTTCGCGCGCGTGACCTCCTCGAATCCGGAGACGGTCATGAACCGTCGACCGGGAGAGGTCGGCTTGAACTTTTTGAGTGCCACTAAACCTGAGCCCCCTCGAAGATCTCGATCGCGTCGCCCTCGGCCAACTGGACGATCGCCTTCTTCCAGCCGGGGCGCATGCCCTTGCGGTAGTTCCGCATCTTCGGCTTCGGCGGGACCTTGACCATGTTCACCGAGATCACCTTGACGTCGAAGAGCTGCTCGACTGCCTGCCGGACCTGCGTCTTGTGCGCGTTCTGGTGCACACGGAACGAGTACTTGCGGTCCTCGATCAGGCTGTAGCTCTTCTCGGAGACCACGGGGGCGAGGAGCACTTCGTTCGGATGCAGGCTCATTTCGCCGCCCTCCCCTGCACCGCGTCGAGCGCGGCCTCGCTGACGAGCAGCGCGCGCGCCCAGACGACCGCGGCCACCTCGACCTCGGCCGGCCGGATGACGACCACGCGCTCGAGGTTCCGGAACGACTTCACGAGCCCCGCCTCGTCCTCGTTGGCGACGAGGAGCACCGGGCGCTCCTGGCCCCAGCCCTCGATGAACGCGGCGGCCTTCTTCGTCGAGGGCTCTTCGAACGCGGACTTGTCGACGACGGCCAGCGTGCCCTCCGACGCATGCGAGCTGAGCGCGCCGCGCAGGGCGGAGCGATACGCCTTGCGGTTGACCTTCACCGAGTAGCCCCGAGGCTGAGGTGCGAAGGCGACGCCGCCGCCCGTGAACTGGGGCGCGCGGATCGTCCCGGCGCGTGCGCGGCCGGTTCCCTTCTGGCGCCACGGCTTGCCTCGCCCGCCGGCGACGAGCCCTCGGGTCTTCGCGGACTGCGTGCCGGAACGCTGTGCGTTCAGCTCGGCGCGGACCGCCTCGTGCACGAGATGCGGCTTCACGTCCGAGGCGAACACGCCCTCGTCGAGAGCCTTTTCCCGAGAGGACTGGCCGGTCACGCCCAGGAGCGGTGCCTTAGGAGCGGCCACGCTTCTCCTCCCGGATCTGGACGACACCGTTCTTCGGTCCCGGAATGGCGCCCTTGACGAGGAGCAGGTTCTGCTCGGGATCGACCGAGTGCACGACGAGCCCGACCTGGGTCGCACGCTTCGCGCCCATCTGGCCGGCCATCTTCATGCCCTTCATCACGCGCGAGGGCGTCGCGGACGAACCGACGGAGCCGCGCTTGCGGATGTTGTGCGAGCCGTGCGTGACAGGGCCCGCGGCTGAAGTTGTGGCGCTTGATCGTGCCCGCGAAGCCCTTCCCGATCGAGATCCCGGTGACCTTGATCTTGTCGCCGGGCTCGAAGACCTCGACCGTGACCGGCTCGCCGACGACCGCTTCGCTCGTCCCGCGGAACTCGACGAGGTGCCTGTGCGGCTTCGTGTCGGTCTTCTTCAGGTGTCCGATGCGGGGCTTCGAGGCCTTCCGCTCCGGAATCTCCTCGAAGGCGAGCTGGACGGCCTCGTAGCCGTCCGTCTCCTCGGTCTTGAGCTGGACCACGGGACAGGGGCCGGCCTCGATCACGGTCACGGCCGTCACCTCGCCCGACTCTTCGTCGAAGAGCTGGGTCATGCCTATCTTTCGTCCCAGGATCCCCTTCATGGCTAGAGCTTGATCTCGATGTCGACTCCCGCCGGGAGATCGAGCCGCATCAGCTGGTCGATCGTCTTCGGCGTCGGAGAATGGATGTCGATCAGCCGCTTGTGCGTCCGCACCTCGAAGTGCTCCCGCGAGTCCTTGTCCTTGAACGGGCTCCGGATCACGCAGTAGACGTTCTTCTCGGTCGGCAGGGGCACCGGACCAGTGATCGTCGCGCCGCTGCGCTGAGCGGTGTCGACGATCGACTGGGCCGACCGGTCGAGCTGCTGGTGGTCGTACCCCTTGAGACGGATGCGGATTTTCTGTTGCGGCAAGCGGCTGATCCCTGTCCTTTAGTGGTTACTGCTGGATTTCCGTCACGACCCCGGCGCCCACGGTGCGCCCGCCCTCACGGACGGCGAACCGGAGCCCCTGGTCCATCGCGATCGGCTGGCCGAGCTCGATCTCCATGTTCGTGTTGTCGCCCGGCATGACCATCTCCTGGCCGTCCGGGAGCTTGATCGCGCCGGTCACGTCCGTCGTGCGGAAGTAGAACTGCGGCCGGTAGCCGTTGAAGAACGGCGTGTGCCGCCCGCCCTCGTCCTTCGACAGGACGTAGACCTCGGCCTTGAACTGCGTGTGCGGCGTGATCGAGCCGGGCTTGGCCAGGACCTGGCCGCGCTCGACCTCCTCGCGCTTCGTGCCGCGGAGCAGTGCGCCTGCGTTGTCGCCGGCCTGGGCGTAGTCGAGCGTCTTGTTGAACATCTCGAGCCCGGTGACGACGGTCTTCTCGATCTGCGGGTGGATCCCGACGATCTCGATCTCGTTGCCGGACTCGATCTTGCCCTGCTCGATGCGGCCGGTGACGACCGTGCCGCGGCCGGTGATCGTGAACACGTCCTCGATCGGCATCAGGAACGGCTTGTCGATGTCGCGCTCCGGCTCGGGGATGTACGAGTCGACGGCCTCCATGAGCTCGAGGATCTTGCCCTTGGCCTCCTCGTCGCCCTCGAGCGCCTTCAGCGCCGAGCCGGTGACGATCGGAACGTCGTCGCCCGGGAACTCGTACTTGGAGAGCAGCTCGCGCACCTCCATCTCGACGAGCTCCAGCAGCTCGGGGTCGTCGACCATGTCGGCCTTGTTCAGGAACACGACGATGTAGGGCACCTCGACCTGGCGCGCCAGCAGGATGTGCTCGCGCGTCTGCGGCATCGGGCCGTCGGCGGCCGAGACCACGAGGATCGCGCCGTCCATCTGGGCGGCGCCCGTGATCATGTTCTTGATGTAGTCGGCGTGGCCCGGGCAGTCGACGTGCGCGTAGTGACGGTTGTCCGTCTCGTACTCGACGTGCGACGTGTTGATCGTGATCCCGCGCTGCTTCTCCTCGGGTGCGTTGTCGATCGACTCGAAGCTGCGCGCGGTGCCGCCGGTCTTCTCGGCGAGAACGCTCGTGATCGCCGCGGTGAGCGTCGTCTTGCCGTGGTCGATGTGACCGATCGTGCCGACGTTCAGATGCGGCTTGGTGCGCTCGAACTTCTCCTTGCTCAAGTCTCCTCCTCCGGTTCTCTTACTTGGCTTCGGCGTCGACGATCTCGCCGGCGATCGACTGAGGGACTTCCTCGTAGCGATCGAATTGCATGGTGAACGTGGCCCGGCCCTGCGTCGTCGAGCGCAGGTCGGTTGCGTAGCCAAACATGGTTGAGAGCGGGACGCGGGCTGTGATGACCTGTGCGTTCCCGCGCGGCTCGAGGTGCTCGATGTGACCGCGGCGTGAGTTGAGGTCGCCCATGACGTCGCCGAGGTACTCCTCCGGCGTCACGACCTCGACGGCCATGAGCGGCTCCAGAAGCTTCGGCTTCGCCCGCTGCATCGCGCTCTTGAACGCCATCGAGCCGGCCACCTTGAAGGCGATCTCGCTCGAGTCGACGTCGTGGTACGACCCGTCCACGAGGTACACGCGGACGTCCACGACCGGGTAGCCGGCCAGGATGCCCGACTCCATTGCCTCCTGGATGCCGAGGTCGACCGGGCCGATGTACTCGCGCGGAATCTTGCCCCCGACGATCTTGTCCAGGAACTCGTAGCCCTCGCCCGACTCGGCCGGCTCCAGGTTGATGACGACGTGGCCGTACTGGCCGCGGCCACCGGTCTGGCGCACGAACTTGCCTTCGATCTTCTCGACCGGCCTGGAAATCGTCTCGCGGTACGCGACCTGGGGGCGGCCGACGTTCGCGTCGACGTTGAACTCGCGCATCAGGCGGTCGACGATGATCTCGAGGTGGAGCTCGCCCATGCCCGAGATCAGGGTCTGGCCGGTCTCCTCGTCGGTGCGGACACGGAAGGTCGGATCCTCGTCGCTGAGCCGCTGGAGGCCCGCGCCGAGCTTGTCCTGGTCGCCCTTCGTCTTGGGCTCGATCGCGACCGAGATCACCGGATCCGGGAACTCCATCGACTCGAGTCGGATCGGCGCCGTCTCGATGGCGAGCGTGTCGCCGGTCGACGTGTTCTTGAGCCCGACCATGGCCGCGATCTCGCCGGCGCCGATGTCCTCGCGCTCCTCGCGTGAGTTGGCGTGCATCTGGAGGATGCGGCCGATCCGCTCGGTCTTGCCCGTCGTCACGTTGAGCACCCGGTCGCCGGCCTTGATCTGGCCCGAGTAGACGCGCGCGTACGTGAGCCGGCCGACGTACGGGTCGGACATGACCTTGAACGCGAGCGCGCTGAAGGGCTCGTCATGGGCGGGGCGGCGCGAGAGCTCGTGCTCGGTGCGCGGGTCGATCCCGTGGATCGGCGGCACGTCGAGCGGGCTCGGCAGGTAGTCGATGACCGCGTCCAGGAGCGGCTGCACGCCCTTGTTCTTGAAGGCGGAGCCGAGCAGGATCGGCGTGATCGTGATGTCGAGGGTGGCGGCACGAAGCGCGCGCCGAAGCATCTCTGGCGTGACTGCGGACTCGTCCTCGAGATAGGTCTCCGTCAGCTCGTCGTCGTGGTCGGCGACCGCGTCGATCAGCTGGTGGTGGTACTCGTTCGCCTGCTCGAGGAGCTCGGCCGGGATGTCGCCGGTCTCCATGTTCTGGCCGAGGTCGTCGTGGTAGGTGATCGCCTTCATCTCGACGAGGTCGATCACGCCGCGGAAGTGCTCCTCGGCGCCGATCGGCAGCTGCACCGGGACGGGACGCGCGCCGAGTCGGTCGACCATGGTCTGGACCGACGCGAAGAAGTCCGCGCCCGTGCGGTCCATCTTGTTCATGAACGCGATGCGCGGAACCTTGTAGCGGTCGGCCTGGCGCCAGACGGTCTCGGACTGCGGCTCGACGCCGGCGACCGAGTCGAAGACCGCGACCGCGCCGTCGAGCACGCGCAGGCTTCGCTCGACCTCCATCGTAAAGTCCACGTGCCCGGGCGTATCGATAATGTTGATTCGAAAGTCCCGCCAGAACGCCGTCGTGGCGGCCGACGTGATCGTGATGCCACGCTCCTGCTCCTGCTCCATCCAGTCCATGACGGCTGCGCCCTCGTGGACCTCGCCCATCTTGTGGGTGCGGCCGGTGTAGTAGAGGATCCGCTCGGTCGTCGTCGTCTTGCCCGCGTCGATGTGGGCCATGATCCCGATGTTGCGGACGCGCTCGAGGGCCGGCGGTGCTTTTGTCGTCTCGGTCGCCATGAGCGTTACCAGCGGTAGTGCGCGAAGGCCTTGTTGGCCTGCGCCATTCGGTAGAGGTCGTCCTTGCGCTTGAAGGCCCCGCCCTGCTGGTCGAGTGCGTCGAGGATCTCGCCGGCCAGCTTCTCGTCCATGTGCTTCTCGCGACGCTGCCGCGCGAAGGTCACCAGCCAGCGGACGGCGAGCGTCCGGGCACGCCGCTGCGGAACCTCGACGGGAACCTGGTACTGCGCGCCGCCCACACGTCGCGGCCTCACTTCGAGCACGGGCGTCACGGTCTTCACCGCCTGCTCGAGCACCTCGACCGGCGGCTTCCCGGTCTTGGAGCCCACGCGGTTGAGCGCGCCGTAGACGATCTGCTCGGCGGAAGACTTCTTCCCGCGCGTCATCACCTTGTTGATCACCTGCGTGACGAGCTGCGAGTTGTAGACGGGATCCGGCGCGACGGGCCGGACTGGGATCTCTGCGCGGCGAGGCATCGCTAGCTCTTCTTGGCCCCGTACTTCGAGCGGCCCTGCTTGCGGTCGCTCACGCCCGCGGTGTCGAGGGCGGCGCGGATCACCTTGTAGCGGACACCCGGAAGGTCGCGGACACGGCCGCCGCGGATGAGCACGACGGAGTGCTCCTGGAGGTTGTGCCCCTCACCCGGGATGTAGGTCGTGACCTCGAAGCCGTTCGTCAACCGGACGCGCGCGACCTTCCGAAGGGCCGAGTTCGGCTTCTTCGGGGTGTGCGTGAACACGCGGGTGCAGACCCCCCGCTTCTGCGGGGCGCCGGTGAGGGCCGGGCGCTTGGTCTTGCTCTTGGGCGCGCGGCGACCTTTTCGAACCAGTTGGTTGACGGTGGGCATGAGCTCCTTAGAGGACGTGCTGACACAACAAAGGTCGGCAGGCGGCCGCCTACCAACCGAACGAGGAATGGTAGCGAAACGGCTTCGCGCCCGCAAAAGCGCGCGACAAAAAGGTTCTCCGCCCGCTCCACCGATGCGGAGGCGACCCTATAGCGATTCTTCAGGTTGCCGATTACAGTGGGAGAACCAGCCCGGCCGCCCCGGAATCCGCGGCCCGGGAG
>CAWBPX010000012.1:0-47685 GCA_963790695.1 uncultured Actinomycetes bacterium
GAGCTCGTGGGCGCGCTTCTCGAGAGCGCTCTCGCGGAGGCCGATGCTGCGCTCCCGGTCGGAGAGCTGATTGTCGGCGTGCCGAGCCTCGCGCTCACGCGCGCTCACGGCTTCGATCCGCCGGCTCAGCTCGACCTCGCGCTCCGCCAGCTCCGCGCGGAAATGCTGTTCGCGCTCGGCGATGCGGATGCGCTCGGTCTCGAGCTCCGCGGCGATGGCGTCGGCGTTCGTGCCGACTTCTGCCTTGACCGTGTCGAGCTCGCGCTCGAGCTCCTCGATCCGGGTGCGTGCCTTCGCCAGGGCGGCGTTGCGGTTCTCCAGCTTGTCGACGAGCTCCTCGGTGCGCTCCTCGGCCTCGGCCGCTCGAGGGCTGTAGCCCTCGAGGTCGTGCAGGACATCGGCGAGCTCGGTCCTGCGCTCGACCGGGAGATCGTCGACGAGGTCGCCCGTGGAGCGGACGACGTAGTTCTCGAGTCGGGAGCGGAGCTTCGTCATGGCGCTACCCCAAGAATCGGCCGCGCGGGCCGAAGCTTTAGCGGCGGCCGACGACGAGCGTGACGCGGAAGCCTCGCGGGCGGCGCGCGCCGGCTTGCGGGCTCTGGCCGACGACGCGTCCGACGAGCCGTGAACGCGCCCGGCGAACCCGGCCCACGGTGCAGTGGGCGCGCCGGATCTTCGTCTTCGCGCGCGCGAGCCTGAGCCCGATCAGGCGCGGGACGACGCAGCGCACCCTGGGTGGTGGTGGCGGTGGCGGTGGCGGCGGCGGAGGCGGCGGAGGCGGAGGCGGGGCGGCGGAGGCGGAGGTGGCGGAGGCGGAGGCGGCGGCGGCGGAGGCGGAGGCGGAGGCGGAGGCGGAGGAGGCGGAGGCGGCGGCGGCGGAGGCGGAGGCGGCGGCGGAGGTGGCGGCGGCGGCGGAGGCGGAGGCGGCGGCGGCGGAGGCGGTGGCGGAGGCGGAGGCGGAGGCGGCGGCGGCGGAGGCGGAGGTGGCGGAGGCGGCGGAGGCGGCGGAGGCGGAGGCGGAGGCGGAGGCGGCGCCGACTGATGGTGAACGTGCCGCGCATGGAGCTCGCGGTGCGGATCGCAGCGGTACGTCACGGGCCCGCCGCCGGTCGTGAAGTTGACCGTCCACGTCTGATGCCCGACCTCGTCGACGGTCGACGCGCAGCTCGTCACCGGCACGCACGAGACGGAGCTCGAGCCCGTCTCGCTGAGCAGGTGGAAGTTGTGGAACGTGGAGTTGTCGTCGAGCTCGAGCCTGTACGAGCCCTGCGGGAGCGTCTGGCCGTTCGAGCTCCTGGCCGTTGGACATCAGGTGAATCGTGAAGTCGTCGTTGACGTTCGCCGTCAGGACGGGGAGGTCGTACCGCGGGATGCAGTACTGGCCCGGCGGGTCGGTCTGGCGGATGCGCCAGACGTTCGGCGCTCCCGACTGTCCGGCGACGTACACATGACCGCACGCGTCCTCTCCGAACGACGTCGTGTTGCCCGCGTCGAGCCCGGTCAGGGCGTCGCCCTGCACGTCGGGGATCGCGAGCACGTTCGAGTAGATATTCCCGTTGCAGTAGTCGCTGTAGACGTACTGGCCGAGGAGGCTCTGCACCTCCTGGTCGCGGACGACGTAGCCGCCGGTGACCGAGCACGCGTTCCGCGCCGCGTGCGAGTACTCGAGGACGGGCGGGACGATGCCGGGGTCGGGCGGGTTGCAGTACGGGTCGCCGGTGCGGTAGACGTGGCGTCCTTCGAAGCAGCTCCAGCCGAAATTGACGCCTCTTCCCCAGCCGGTGTCGACGGGCCGGTAATCGAGCTCCTCCCAGGCGTTCTGGCCGACGTCGCCGAGATTCAGGTTGCCCAGTCCCGTGTGCGCCGGAGTCGTGGGTCGCCGCGGTCGAACGAGAAACGCCACGGGTTCCGGAGCCCGTACGACCAGATCTCGGGCAGGGCGCCGGACACGCCGACGAAGGGGTTGTTCGACGGCACGGTGTAGGGCTGCGCGTCCACCTGGCGCGGGTCGATCCGGAGCAGCTTGCCGCGCAGGTCCTGCAGGTTCATCGCTGCATGGAAGGGATCGCCCCCGCCTCCGCCGTCGCCGGTCCCGATGTAGAGCAGGTCGTCAGGGCCGAACTCGAGCTGGCCGCCGTTGTGATTGGCCTGGCTCGGGTGCAGAACCGTGAGCACGGACCGACGCGTGTTCGGGTCGGCGATGTTCGGGTCGTTCGCGTCGCGCTGGAACTCGTCGATCTGAATCGCCCCGTCGCGGGTTTCTCGTGTAGTAGACGTAGAAGAGGCCGCTGGTTGCGTAGTCCGGCGCGAACGCGATCGAGAAGAGCCCGCGCTCGCTGCCGTCGTACGAGACGAGCGTGGTGACGTCGAGGAACGGCGTCGCCTGGGCGATGCCGTCGAGGACGAGCATGATCCTGCCGGCTTGCTGGACGACGACCAAGCGATCGCGTGTCGCCGGGCGGCGAGGTCACGTATGTCGGCGAGGAAAAGGTGCCGACCGGGGCCAGGAAGAGCGCGTTCGGGCGTGCCGCGGCGCCGCCGTTTCCGACCAGAGGCGCAAGCGCGGCCAGCCCGACCACGATCGCCAGAAGCCCTCCCCGAGTCCCCCGCATTCCGCGAAAGGATACGACGTTCGGGCCTATAGACAAAGCTCATTTCAGGAAAGAGCGGCCGAGACGAGCTCCTGGAACCGCGCGACCAGCTGCTCGCTCTCGCCCAGCAGCCGACCCTCGTCGAGGAGCCCCGACCGAACGCCTTTCTGCACGCGCTCGACGAGGACGCGGTCCTCCGCCCCCACCTGGCGGTCGAACTCGAGTAGCTCCTCCACCCAGGCCCCATCCGCGTCCGAAGCGAAGAAGTAGTCGAGATAGCCGATCGGCGCGGTCGGGCCCGTCCGGCAGCACCGGCCCGATCGAGAGGTTCGGCCGGCCGGCAAGCACGTTGATCTTGAGGTTCGGCCAGACGAAGTGGAACTGGCCCTGCCCCTCCTCCCCGTTCCGGGTGTGCGCGAACTGCGAGAGGACGTGCTCGGAGATGGGCTCGAGGCGGTACTCGTCCGGGTCGACGTCGTACGCCGCGCTGAAGCCCTTGTGCGCGACCGGGCAGTGGTAGCACTCGAGGTAGTTCTCGCAGGCGATCTTCCAGTTCGCGGCGAGCGAGTAGTCGTCGCGCGAGTGGAAGACCAGGTCGTCGACAGGGACGAGCTCCGTGACGGGCCCCAGCGTGTCGGCGAGCGGCGCGGCGGCCTGCGTCCGGGTTCACGAACAGGAACGGGCCCCACGTCTCGAGCCGCAGCGGCACGAGGGACAGTCCCTCTGAGTCGAAGTCGGGCTCGCGGTCGGAGCGCGGCGCCGCACGCAGCGAGCCGTCGAGCTCGTACGTCCACGCGTGGTACGGGCACTGCACCGACTTCCCGTTGCCTTCGCCCTCGACGAGGAGCGAGCCGCGGTGACGGCAGACGTTCAGGAACGCGCGGAGCCCGTCCTCCGCCCGCACGACGAGCACCGGGATCTCGCCCGCCCAGGCCGAGAAGCGGTCGCCGACCTCCGAGACCCGTCCCGAATGGCCGACGTACTGCCACGCGTGCCGGAAGATCCGCTCCTGCTCGCGGCGCAGCACGTCCGGGTCGGAGTACCAGCTCCAGGGAAGGCTCTTCGCCATTGCGGCCAATCTACTCCGCCAGTTCCGGCAGCTCACGCATCTTCGGAATCGGCGACGGCAGAAGCCAGAGGAACCCGGCCGTAGCCCCGACGACGCCGATCCAGAGGGTCGTCTGGAGCCCGATCGCAGTGCCGAGGAAGCCTCCGATCAGCGAGCCGATGGGTCGGACGCCCATGTTCACGACCATGTACGCGCCCGACACGCGCGAGCGCAGCCGGTGCGGGACGAGCGCGGCGAAGATCGACCCGGCGCTGATGTCGAGGATCATCACGCCGAGCCCGGCCCCGAACTCGGCGAGGAAGAGCATCGCCAGGATCAGCCAGTACGGCCCGCCCGCGAGCGGCACGAGCACGAGCGGCACAGGGAAGAGGATGCAGCCGAGGATGTACGTCGGCCCGATCCCCAGTCTTCGCCCGAGCCGCGACGTCACGACCGAGCCGATCAGACCGCCCACGGCTCCGGCGCCGAGGACGATTCCGAGCGTCCCCGGCCGCACGTGGAGCGAGCGCACTGCGTACAGGATGAAAAGCGCGTGGAAGACGAAGTTGAAGAGGTTGATCGTCGCCGTCGCGAGCAGCGAAGAGCGCATGACCGACGAGGTCACGATGTATCGCACGCCCGCCACGACGTGTCCTCTTTCGGCCGTTTCGGTCTCCGGCTCCTCGGGGTCGATCGAGGCGAGGAACCCGACGGAGAAGAGGTACGAGATCGAGTCGACGAGCAGCGCGTACGGCGCCTTCAGCAACTGGACGAGGATGCCCCCCACGCTCGGCCCGGCGACGAACGAGAACGCACGGCTGCCCGCGAGCAGCGAGTTGCCCTCCACGTAGTCGTCCCGCTCGACGAGCGCGACGAAGAGCGACGAGTACGCGACGTGGAAGAAGACCGTCATCGTCCCGACGAGGAAGGCGACGACGTAGAGCTGCTGGATCGTCAGCACGTCGAACGCGTACGCGAGCGGGATCGTCGCGAGAAAGGCAGCGCGGGCGAGGTCGGTGAAGATCATCGTCCGGCGCCTGTTCCCGCGCCTGTCCACCCAGGCGCCCGCGTGCAGCGCGAAGAACAGGTTCGGCACCAGCTCGGCCGCGACGAGGTAGCCCATCTGCTTCGCGTTCGCGTCGAGCACGAGGACCGCGGTCAGCGGGATCGCGATCAACGAGATCTGGTCGCCGAAGAGCGAGATCGTCTGACCGGTCCAGAAGCGCCGGAAGACGAGGTTCTCGCGCAGGAGCGGCGGGAGGAACCGTCTCACCGCAGGAAGCGAGCGGTCGCCGCCCGGGCGATGCGGGTTGCGAGCACGTCGGACGCCGAGCCGACTCCGCGGCCGTTCCAGGTCAGGACGGTCACGACGAACGCTCCTCGGTGCGAGTACAGGAGACCGGTGTCGTGCCTGACCTTCGAGGTCCACCCCGCCTTGTGCAGGAGTGTGACCCCGCCTCCGCGGGCGTAATTCAGGCCACCTCGCGTGCGCGCGTGCGCGAGGAGATAGAGGAGGTAGCGCGCATCGGAGGGCGTGAACGCGCCTCGGAAGCGCCAGATCAGCGCACCGCGGGCGCCGGCCGCGAGGTGGAGCGCGCGCTCGAGCCGGGCCAGGTCCCAGGCGGTCGTGGCCTTGCCGATGAACGAGGGGCGGCTGACGATCTCGAGCGGGATCGCGCGGCGCAGCAGCGAGTCCTCGATCAGGTATCCGCCGTACATGTCGCTGTCGGCCAGCCCGAGCGCTCGCATCATCGCGTTCACCCGAGTCGAGCCGCCGGAGGTCGAGCCGCCGACCACCTCGAGCAGCTCGTTCGCGGAGCGGTCGTCGGAGTAGACGAGCATCCGCCACAGCAGCCCGGCGAGGCGAGTCCCCGGAGCGGGGACGCCGCGGAGCTCGCGCAGCAGCTCGACCGCGATCGCGAGCTTCAGCGTGGACGCCGCGGGAAAGCGGGCGCGCGCGTTCCAGGCCGCGCCGGCTCCGGTGCGTAGGTCCTGGACGAAGAGCGAGCAGGAGCCAGGGAAGCGCCGCGCCATGGCACGCACCTGGCGCGAGAGCACGGCGTCCTGGTAGCCGCGAAGAGGCGGTATCGGCCCCGCATAGGGCGCGATCTCCTCGGGGAGCCCGAACACCGGCCCCACGAGGGTCGACGCGTGACGTCCCTGCGCATCGACCGCGCTCACCCGCAGCGTCACGTCTCGGGCGGGAAGCGGGACGACGATCGCGAACCGGCGCCGCGTGACCGGCTTCGTCGCCGCCAGCCGGCCGTCCACCCGGACACGGACCTCCCGCGTGCCCGGGCCGACGCGCCCGTCGATCCGGCCGAACGAGACCTCACGAGGAGCGGGTGAGTAGATCACCGGGGGACGCGGAGGCGGAGCCGCGTGCACCTAGCGCGATTCGGTCGCGACGCGGAGGCCGAGCGCGATGACGATCGCCGCGACGGCGGGAAATGCTCCAAGCGCGGCGGCCATGGCGGAAGTCTCGCAAGTCCGTCCGCTGCTCGGACGAAACTCGACTCATGCTCGGCGAAGAGCTCAGGCGCGTGTCGGGCTGGGAGGAGCGTCACCGCCGCCTCATCAGCCGGCTCCTGCTCATCCTGATCGCCACGCTCGATCGTGGACGCGGTCGGCACCTTCGTGATCTACCTCGCCGAGCGCCATTCGCACGGCACGGACATCAAACCTTCGGGGACGCGCTCTTCTTCACGACGGCCCAGATCCTCACCGTGTCGTCCCGATGCGGAATCCACTCACGCCGCTCGGCCGGGTAGTGCGACGTCCTGCTCGAGATGTGGGCAGTGCTCGTCGTGGCGGGCTCTGCGGGCGCTTTCGCCGCATTCCTGCAAGACGCGACCTGAAGATCGCTAGACTCCGGAACGCAAAAGAACGTGTACCGGTGGCGCTCCGCCTCCTTGTGCGTGTTCGTGAGTGGTAAGGGAGGTGGAACTAGATGGCAAGCGGAACCGTGAAGTGGTTCAACGACGCGAAGGGGTACGGATTCATCACGCCGGAAGACGGCGGTAAGGATCTCTTCGTGCACTTCTCGAATATCTCGGGCGACGGGTTCAAGACCCTGACCGAGAACGCGAAGGTCGAGTACGAGCCCCGCGAGGGCGAGAAGGGCCCGGAGGCGACGAACGTCGTCCTCGTCGGGTAAGACCGAATGAGCTCCCCGCGTCGCGATCTCAGGTCGCGGCGCGGGGATTGACCTAGGAGACGAGAATCGCAGGCAAGGAAGACAAGATCGAGTTCGAGGGGGAGGTCATCGAGGCCTTCCGCAACGGCATGTACAAGATCCTCCTCGACAACGGGCACGAGACCCTCGGCTACACGGCCGGAAAGATGCGGCGCTACCGGATCAAGATCCTTCCGGGCGACCGCGTGAACGTGGAGCTCTCGCCGTACGATCTCTCGCGCGGCCGGATCGTCTACCGGCACCGCTAGCCACCTGATTTACTGGCGCGCGATGATCCTGTTCCTCGCCTTCGCGTGGATCGCGAACATCCTGTCGCTCGCCGTGGCGGACTGGATCTTCTCGGGCGTCCACATCGACGGCTTCTGGCCGCTCGTGATCGGCGGCGCGGTGCTCGGGATCGCGAACACGATCGTGAAGCCGATCCTGACGCTCCTCACGCTGCCGCTCGTGATCCTCACGCTCGGGCTCTTCCTGCTCGTGATCAACGTCCTGATGCTCGCGCTCACCGAGTGGATCGCCCCGGACTTCTCGATCGACGGCTTCTGGACGTACATCGGCGCGGCGATCGTCGTCTGGATCGTCAACTTCGTCCTGCACGGGGTCTTCGGGAACCTTCGCGAGAAGGATTCCGGCCTCGCCCGCATGGCGTAAGCAGGCTGAAGCCGTCGCCGAGTAAGACCTAGGTCCTAGGTCCTTTCCATACGGTTTCTTTGCTTTGGCTTAGCCCGCGCGTAGGGCGCCGCTCATAGCCTCCAGGCATCGAATCAAGGAGGCAGTGATGAAGCGCACATTGATGATTCCGTTCGTTCTGGTCGCTCTCGTGGCGGCGGCGATGATCGCCCCGAGCGTCCAGGCCAAGGGCGGCAAGGGCGGCACGCGGATCGTGCTTCGCCCGACGAGCGCCTTTGCGGGCGCGAAGGGCAGCGCGAAGTCCCAGGTCGAGGGCCAGCGCGAGCTCGAGATCGAGGTCGAGCACGTCCGGCGCCTCGCGGGCAAGCGGGTCAACTTCTTCGTGAACGCGACGAAGGTCGGCTCCGCACGGGTCAACGGCCTCGGCGCCGCGCAGGTGAACAAGCGCGGCTCGGGCTTCCCGGCGATCAAGGCCGGCACCCGGATCAAGGTCAAGACGACCGGCGGCGCGACGATCGTCGCGGGCCGCTTCTAGGACCGATCCACCACTCTCCCCCGGACATGTCCGGTGCCTGGCACCGGACATGTCTCTCTTTGTAGGCTGCAGACGTGGACGACAGAGAGCGGCGGCTCGGCCTGAACGAGGCCATGTTCCGTGAAGTCAACGAGCGCGTCGAGGAAGTCAACGAGGCGTTCGGCTCGATCACGGGGGAGTTCGACATCTTCTGCGAGTGCGGCGACGTGGGCTGCGCCGAGCGGATCACGGTCCCGACCAGCGAGTACGAGCGTGTCCGCTCCGACTCGAAGCAGTTCCTGCTCAAGGTCGGCCACGAGGATCCGACGGTCGAGCGCGTGATCGAGAACCACGACCACTACGTGATCGTCGAGAAAGAGGGCGTGGACGTGGAGCAGGTCGCCGAGGAGACGGATCCTCGGCGCAACGACTCGTCCTGACGCAAAGCAGCGGCGAGAGCCGGCGTGCGCCGACCCTCGCCACGTGCTCTGCGGGGGGTTAGGAGGAAGCGGGAGGCTCGTGCTCGCCCACGTGGTTCGCGGGCGTGGCCTCGACCTGGCCGAGCGACGAGTTGCCGCGAGCGCGGATCCGGACGCTGATCCGATCGCCGACCGTGAGCTGGCTCGGCGAGATGAGCTCGGGCACGCGGCCCGTCCACCTGATGAACACCGTGCGGCGGGCGTAGCTGAACGCCTGGTCCTGCGCCTGGCCGAGCATGGCCCTGAGTGCGCGGTTGTTGCCGTCCAGCACGTGCAGGCTCAGGTGGCCGCTCGCCGCGGGGGCGTTGAGCGTCCCCTTGAAGAGCCACAGCGGCTTGGCCGCGCGGCCGGGGTTCGGCCCGTGGTCGGCGACGATGTTGGCGTTCGTCGCCTCGACCTGCCCGAGGTTGGAGCCGCGCGGCGCGCGAATCCGGATCACGAGCTGGTCACCTTCGACCAGGTTGCTCTGCTGGACGACGGTCGGGACGCCGTGCACCCAGCGCAGATACTCGGTGTTGCCACCGACGGAGAACGCCTGGCCGGACGGGCGGCCGACCATCAGGCGCAGCGCGCGCTTGTTGCCACCGGCCACGTCGACGAGGAGCGACGGCGAGTTGGGCGGCGGGGTCGCGGCGAGCTCGCCGCGGAATTCGTATGCGACGTTGCCCTGCTGGCCGGCCGCGATCGAGCCGGTCGCACCGAGACCGACGGCGGCGACGGCCACGAGTGCGAGGAAGAGCATGCGGAGCTTCATTTGCAGCCTCCTTGGGCTATGGACTTGGGCGATCGAGCCAAATGGTCGGACGCAAACGTGATGGCAGCGTGGGCCGCACGTAAAAGGGTCGTAAAGAAATGGGCGGTCGGTCAGCTTGGCCGAGCACCGTTCCGGGTACACACGGCGCGTGCGCCGCATCGGCCTCTTCGCGCTCGCCTCACTCCTGCTCGCGCTGCCCGCGGCCGCTGCGCCTGGAGCGCTCGACCCGAGCTTCTCCGGCAACGGCTGGGTTCGAACGTACGACGTCTTCGGTTCGAGGCAGTTCTTCCCGAAGGGAGCGGAGGACATCGCCGTCCAGCCCGACGGCAAGATCCTCGCCGTCAGCGAGCTTCAGGACGCGCAAAGCCACTGGTGGTACGGCGTCTACCGCTGGCTCCCGACCGGTGACCTCGACCGCTCGTTCGGATCCGGGGGCTGGGTCGCGACCGACCTCGGGGCCTTCCCGATGCCGCATGCCGTCGCGCTCCAGGCCGACGGCAAGATTCTCGTCGGCGGACAGATCGAGTGTCCCAACGGGCAGCTGTGCTTCGGAATCGTCCGCTACAACCCGAACGGCTCGATCGACGGCAGCTTCGGAACGTCGGGTGTGGCGCGAGCCACCTTTCCTCGCTGGAGGTGCGCCTGTGAGATCCGCGACCTCGCGGTACAGAAGAACGGCCGGATCGTGGCCGTCGGCTGGCTGCTCAAGGGCGGCGACGCCCAGGACGACATGCTCCTCGCAGCCGCCCGCTTCCTCCCGAACGGGCGCCTCGACCCGAGCTTCTCGGGCGACGGACGGGTCTCGTTCGATTTCGGCTACGGCGACGATTTCGGCTCGTCGGTTGCCGTGCAGCGCGACGGGAGGATCGTCATCGGGGGCGTGGCGGCGTTCAGGTACAGGACGGAGAACGATTTCGCGGTCGTCCGGCTTCGCGCCAACGGCAAGCTCGACCGTTCGTTTGCTCGCGACGGTGTGAAGAGCGTCAACTTTCGCGGCCACCGCTACGACGACGCGTACGGGATCGCCCTCCAGCCCGACGGGCGAATCGTCGCGGCCGGACTGTCCGCGGTCGGGTTCCGGCGGGAGGATCCACGCGTTGCCGTGCTTCGCCTCAACCGCAACGGGTCGCTCGACCGGCGATTCGGCAAGCGCCTGCTCAAGCCGGGTGCGCACGGCGGCTACGCGCAGGCCGTTCTCGTCGATCCCGCCGGCGGGATCCTCGTCGGCGGACTGTCGTACGACAGCTCGGAGCTCGACGGCTCCGCCTGGGCGCTCATCCGCTATCGCTCCAACGGCACGCTGGATCGCTCGTACGGACGGGGCGGGATCGTGATCGGCGACTTCGGAACGGGCGCGGACTGGATCGGGGCGCTCGCCGCGCAGCGGGACGGCCGGATCATCGCGGGCGGAGAGGTGTACCGCGACCAGGCGCTCGCGCGCTACCTCGCGCGCTGACCTCAGACTTCGAGCCGGCCCGCGGCTTTGAGGATCCGCAGAGCGTTCAACGTGGTCATCTCGCTCGGACCGCGCCCGCCCCAGTCGACGACCTCGACGTTGCTCCCCGACGAGCCCGGTGGACGCCACCACGCCGGCCCCTTGTGCCAGAGGCCGTCTGCGCGCCGGAGGCCCTCGAGCAGGTCGAGACCCTCTGCGGCGCGCGGGTCGTCCAGCTTGCCCATCCGCGAAAGGATCAGCAGCGCCTGCGGAACCTCGTAGTGCCAGAAGGGCGGGTAGTGCGCGACGAGCCAGCCGGGATGGATCGGCTCCCACGTCTCGAGGGCGCGAAAGAGGCTGTGCTCGAGGAAGAGCTCGGCGGTGCGGTCGGCGCTCTCCTTCGCCCAGCTCTCGCCGGTGGCGAGCCAGTACTCGTGCAGCCCCCACATCGGCGGCAGCGACTCGTTGAAGGAGGAGCGGCGCCCTGTGGCCTTCTTGTCGCAGTTCCAGCCGCCGTCCGGCCACTGCCACTCGGCGAGTGAGCGTGCGAGCAGCTCGACCCGCGGGTCGCCGGCCATGCCCAGCCGGCAGCAGACCGCGAGCGCGTTTCCCTCCTGCGATCGCGCAGCGCCGGGTGAGCCCGTCGATCACCTGGATCCTGCTGCGGTGGCTGTCTGACGTCAGCCAGTCGAGCACCGTTTCGGCCGCCGCGTGCGCGCGCTCGTCGTCCGCGGGGATCCCGAGCTCGACGAGCGAGACGAGCCGCCAGTGCGCTCCGCCCCACTTCTGGTACGGGTGCACACCGAAACCGCCGTCGCGCTTCTGGCCGCGCAGGAGCCCGCGTACGAGCGGGCCGGAGAAGAAGGCGTCGCGATCGACGGTCACGTCCTCTCCGAGCACGTCGCGTCGGGCCAAGGTAGCGAATCGCGGGCTCGCGCGAGGCGAGCAGGAACTCGACCGCGGCGGAGGTGTCGGTGGCGACCGCTACTTCGCCCAGGGCAGCTTGTCCCAGTAGTCGGGCCGCCCGCGCTGGGCGCGTTCGAACGGCGCGTATGCCTGCTTGGAGTCGGGCGTGTCCTCCTCCGCGCTTGCGCCGTACTTCGCCGCCAGCTCGGACTTCGGATAGAGGAGCTGCTCGTCCTTCGAGCGCGCGCCGGCCATCAGGACGACGCACGGCTCGTCGCCCGCGCCGACGAAGACGTGCTCGGTGCCTTCGGGACAGTGGAAGAAGTCCCAGGGCCCGAGGTCGCGCTCCTCGCCTTCGACGAGCAGCTTGCAAGTGCCGGACAGGACGAGGAACGCCTCCTGCTGGTTCAGCTCGGAGTGGTAGAGGCAGTTCGGCTTGCCGGGCTCGAGAACGGCGATGTTGAGCCCGAACTGCGGGAACAAGGCGGCTTCGCTCTCGAACACGGTTCCGGCGCCGAACGACTGGGACGTCCACCACTCGGCGTCGCGCGCGTTGACGATGAACCAGCCTTCGCTCGCCGGCGCGAGCCCCGATCCGCCGTCTTCGAGCCGCGCCTCGGGCACGGGGCGAGTCTATCCCGGCGCACGAGACGGGCTACAATCGCACTCGACCCGGGCGGTTAGCTCAGTTGGGAGAGCACCAGCTCGACAAGCTGGGGGTCACTGGTTCGAGCCCAGTACCGCCCACTCCAGAGAAGCCCCGCTCAGGCGGGGTTTTCTGTTGGAGATCGAGGTGGGCGCAAGAGAGCAGATCTGGCGATGTTGGCTGCAGGACACGAGCGCTCAAGTGCCGTGAGCAACTTTCTCGATTAGCTCGCGTCTAACTAGTCAACAAGGAGGGAGTTTCCGACTATGCACAGCTTGCCCAACTGGCGCGTTCTCATTCCGTTTCTCGTAGCTCTGGTAGCCGGACTCGTGGTCGCCTGGAGCTCCTCGGCTGCCTCTGATCCCGCAACGACGGCAAACGCCACAGGCGGCTCGATCGCCGTCGTTGGTAACGGCCTCTACCGCCGCTTCCCAGATGGTCGCCTCGCGCTGCTGACGGAGGACGGACGCGCGCCGGCTTGGTCGCACGACGGCAGGCAGATCGCCTTCGTCCGCCTCATCGACACGGGCCTGTCCCGCGTCTGCCCGCTGTTCGTGATGAACAGCGACGGCAGCGACGTGCGCCAGGTTGGTCAGGCGAACACCGACTGCTCGGGCGTGAGTTGGGGCCCCGGCGACCGCCAGATCGTCTTTGGCGGAGCACCCCCGGCGAATTACGCCGTCGGAATGGGCCTCTGGATCGTCAACGCCAACGGAAGCGGGCTTCGCCGACTGCGGGCCGGTCGGGGCGCAACGGAAGGCATCCACCCGACCTGGTCTCCTGACGGGCGCTGGATCGTCTTCGGCTGGACGGGTCGCAGCCCCCATCCGTGGGGTCGTCTGGCCGCCGTTCGGCCTGACGGCACCGGCTACCGCGTCTTGGTCAAGCCGCGCGCCGGTCAAGCACGACGACGAGTTGACCTTCCCGGCTTGGTCGCGCGACGGCAGACGCCTCGCCTACGTACGCATCGACCACCGGCTCGGGCGCGCGGGGAGGACGATCGAGGTCGCCGACGCGCGTGGCCAACACCGACACGTGCTCCTGCGCCTGCCCTACAACCCCGGTCAACAAGGGGGCCCTACCTGGTCGCCGAACGGGCGGCTGCTCGCCTACTGGGGCGTGTGTGGCCAGGGCGTCTGTGTCTCGACCGTTCCGAGCCGAGGCGGTCGACCGCGTGTGCTCCTGGGTAGCTACGCCGAACCCGCGTGGGGGCCTGCAGGGACTTAGCGGGAGGTGCCCCGCCCTTCTCTCGTTTAGTCGGCGAGGAAGAGCAACGCGGCTCCGCCTACGACGCCGTCAGGCCCGTGTGTGCCACCTAGGAAAGCCCCGCATAGGCGGGGTTTTCTTTCGGCACTTCAGCGGACGCTGTCGATAGACGGCTCAGCGTGCTGTGAGCCGTCAGGGCAACGGCCGCAGCGAAGCAGAATTCCGGCCATTCGCTGAACTTCGCCTGCGCGTACGTCGGTTCGGACAACAAGGCGAGCCGGATGCCGAAGTACACGGCGACGACTGCAAAGGCCGGCACCAGCACGC
Source organism: uncultured Actinomycetes bacterium (assembly GCA_963790695.1). Classification (GTDB taxonomy): domain Bacteria; phylum Actinomycetota; class Thermoleophilia; order Gaiellales; family Gaiellaceae; genus VAXT01. The sequence goes on from CAWBPX010000012.1 coordinate 13,733, forward strand.
GCGGCGGAACGAACGGCCCCGGGCGCCGCCAGAGCGGAAGCATCGCGCCGTATGTCGCTGCGGCGAGCAGCACGAACCGCGTCGCCGACTCAACGGAGGCGAGGTTGTGGACATTCAACTCCTCCTGGCGGTTGGCGGCCGCGACCGCCTCGGGTGTCGTCACGTGGAAGAGGCGCTGCCCCCACGAGAGCTCCTCGCCGATCGCCACGAGGGCCGCGAACGCGAGCAGCCCGTACGCCAACCTGACGAAGCCGCCCGTGCGAAGCGCGACACGAGCGCTTATGACCGCCGCGACTCCGTATGCGCACACCTCTCCCCATTCGAGCACCGAGTCCTCTCGCACGAGCGCGTCGAACACGTCGCGCTGAGCAACGGCAAGCGCAGCGAGGAGCGCGCAGCCGAGGACGGGCGCCGCAGCGATCATGAACGCGGCGTTGACCTTGAGGCGAGGCCATGACGCCTCAGGCTAGGGCTACCCCGTGAGCTACGGGAAGCCCACCGCCGCTAAGAAGTTCCTAAGAGCCTCTCACGTCATTGCTCGAGGCCGGTACGCCGCTAGAAAAGCCCGGCGGCTTCCGCGTGCTTGGCGCCGATGAGCACCGCCAGCAACAAGGCGCTCAGAACCAGGAGCCCAAACCGCATGTTCACCCTCCTTCTCCTCCGAAGACGGAGCTGAAGTCAGCACTCGACGACGGTGTCGAGACTACTACGCAGTCGGGCTCGGGCCAAGAGGAAAATCGAGAGGCAGCGTCGGGGCGCCGCCTCTCACCATCCGGGGCTACCCGTCGTCGCCGCCCCCACCGCTGCCGCTCGAGCCGCCGCCGTTGTCCTCGCCGGTGGTCGTGCCTTCGTCCTCACCGGTGGTCGTGCCGCCGGTGGTGGTCCCATGTCCTCGGTCGATGGTACCGACGGTGTTCGTCGTGGAGACCCCTCCGCCCCCTCCGCCGTTCCGTCGCTGTCGTCGTCGCCGCAACCGGCCAGGCCGAGGACGAGGCCAGAGGCGCCGATTGCGACGAGCATCAATGGTTTCCTCATGGCGGGTCGGTACCCGTCCCTATATCGCTGAAACGCGATTCAGCCGGCCGCGGCCGCGACCCGCCTGCGCTCGGCCTTGCGCTCGCGCATCAGGCGAGGATCCGGGACCGGCACCGACGTCAGGAGCGCTTCGTGTACTCGTGCACGGGATGCTCGTAGACCTCCTCGGCCGGCCCGGTCTCGACGATCTTCCCGGACTGCATGACCGCGATCCGGTCGCTCATCGAGCGGACGACGGCGAGGTCGTGCGCGATGAAGAGGTACGTGAGCCCGAAGTCGCGCTGCAGGTCTTTCAGCAGGTTCAGGATCTGCGCCTGGATCGAGACGTCGAGCGCGGAGACCGGCTCGTCGCAGACGATCAGCTTCGGCCCGAGCGCCAGGGCGCGCGCGATCCCGATCCGCTGCCGCTGGCCTCCGGAGAACTCGTGCGGATACCGGTTCGTGAAGCCGGGGTCGAAGCCGACCACGTCGAGCAGCTCGCGCACGCGCGCGCGGCGGGAGCGGCGCGCTCCGACGCCGTGCACGATCAGCGGCTCGGCCACGATGTCGCCGACCGTCATCCGCGGGTCGAGCGACGAGTACGGATCCTGGAAGACGATCTGCATGTCGCGGCGCATCTTCCTGAGCGTCTCGCGCCCGAGCTCGGTCAGCTCCTTGCCCATGAACCGCACCGACCCGTTCGTCGGCTTGATCAGCTGCAGCACGCAGTAGCCGGTCGTCGACTTCCCGGAGCCGGACTCGCCGACCAGTCCGAGCGTCTTGCCCTCGGGGATCTCGAAGCTGACCCCGTCGACGGCCTTGACCGCGCTCACCGAGCGCGAGAAGAGCAAGCCCTCCTTCACCGGAAAGTGCTTCTCCAGGTCGCTGACGACGAGGAGCGACTCCTTGCTCATGACGACGCCGCCACGGGCTCTCGAGCGCGCTCGGACGCGGGATGTGCGGATCGGACACAGTGGCCCGGCCGAATCTCCCGGAGCTGCGGCTCTTCCTTCGTGCACGAGTCCTCACGGTCGGAGAACGGGCAACGGGGCGCGAAGCGGCACGCCGGCGGCGGGTCCTGGAGATCGGGCGGCCGCCCCGGGATCGCGGTCAGCCGGCCCTCGCGGATCCCCTCGCCCTCGATCTGCGGGAGCGCTCCCAGCAGCGCCTCGGTGTACGGATGCTCCGGATGGTCGAACAGGTCGAGCGACGTCGCCTGCTCGACGATCTGGCCCGCGTACATGACGACGATGTCGTCCGCGGCCTCGGCGACGACTCCCATGTCGTGCGTGATCAGCGATCATCGCCATCTCGTGCTGCTCCTGGAGCTCCTCGAGCAGGTCGAGGATGCCCGCCTGGACGGTCACGTCGAGCGCCGTCGTCGGCTCGTCGGCGATCAGGAGCTTCGGGTTGCACGAGATCGCGATCGCGATCATCACGCGCTGGCGCATCCCGCCCGAGAAGCGGTGCGGGTAGTCGTCGAGCCGGTCCTTCGCGTTCGGGATGTGCACCTCTTCGAGCAGCTCGATCGCGCGCTTGCGCGCCTGGCCCTTGTCGTACCCGAGGTGCGCCCGCATCGTCTCCATGATCTGCGTCCCGATCTTCAGGGTCGGGTTCAGCGACGTCATCGGGTCCTGGAAGATCATCGCGATCTCCGCGCCGCGGATCTCCTCCAGGTTCTTGTCGGGCAGCGTTGCGAGGTCGAAGCCCTCGAAGCTCACCGACCCGCCGACGATCTTCGCCGGCGGCTGCGGGAGCAGGCCCATGATCGAGAGCGCGGTCACCGACTTGCCGCACCCGGACTCGCCGACGATCCCGAGCGTCTTGCCCTTCTCGACCTGGAAGCTGACGCCGTCGACCGCGCGCACGACGCCTTCGCGGGTGAAGAAGTGCGTCTGGAGGTCCTTGACCTCGAGGAGCGCCATCTAGGTCTCCTTCGTCCTCGGGTCGAGCGCGTCGCGAAGCCCGTCCGCGATGAAGTTCGCGCAGAGGACGAGGGTCGCGATCGCGATCGCTCGGGATCAGGATCAGGCTGGGATGCGTGCGGTACACCTGGCGCCCCTCCTGGGCCATCGAGCCCCACGAGGCGTCGGGCGGGTTGATGCCCGAGCCCGATGAACGAGAGGAACGCCTCGCCGAGGATCACGCCCGGCAGCTCGAGGAAGATCGCGATGATCAGCACGCCGAGCGTGTTCGGAACGAGGTGCCGCGCAAGGACGCGGTACCAGCGCGCGCCCACGGCGGTCGCCGCGCGCACGTAGTCGTTCTCCTTGAGCGTGATGATCTGGCCGCGGACGATCCGCGCCGCGGTGAACCAGCTCGCGATCGAGAGCGCGATCACCATCGTCAAGGGGTTGACCGTGCCGACGATGGCGAGCGTGATGATCGCGAACGGCAGGTACGGCAGCCCGTACAGCGCGTCGAGGAAGCGCATCATCGCGTTGTCCAGCCAGCCGCCGACGAAGCCCGAGATCGAGCCGTAGGTCAGGCCGATGACGAGAATCACGAACGTCGCGGCGAACCCGATCATGATCGAGATCCGCCCGCCGAGCGCGACGCGGGTGAAGAGATCGCGTCCGAACGCGTCCGTGCCGAACGGATGCGCCAGGCTCGGCGGGAGGTAGCGTTCGTCGAAGTTGACCGCGTCCGGGTCGTACGGCGAGACGATCGGGACGATGATGCAGAAGGCGAGGACGAGCAGGAAGATGCTGCCGGCGATGAGCGCGCCCTTGTTCCGCATGTAGCGGCGGCGGGCGTCGCGCCAGAGGCTCGACTGGCGGATCGGAGTCCCGGCGCCGGCAACCTGGAAGTCGCCCGCGTGCGCCGGGTCCGGCGAGCGCATGCGCTGCTGTTGCGGGGAGACGACCATCAGGTGCGGGCCTCACGCGTTCGCGGGTCGAGGACGCCGTAGAGGATGTCCACGACCATGTTCGCGAGCACGACGATCACCGACAGCAGCACCGTCAGCCCCATCACGACGGAGTAGTCCCTCGAGGAGACGGCCGTGATGTAGTACTTGCCGATCCCCGGGATCGCGAAGATGTACTCGATGATGAACGAGCCCGTGATCAGGAAGCCGAGCAGCGGGCCGGCCGCGGTCACCGCCGGGGTCAGCGAGTTCTTGAGGACGTGCACGAACAGGATCCGGCGCGAGCTGCAGGCCCTTCGCCTTCGCCGTGCGCACGTAGTCCTGCTGGAGCGTCTCCAGCATCGTCCCGCGCACGAGCCGCGCGAAGTAGGCCATCGGGCCGAGGCCCAGCGCGATGACGGGCAGGATCTTCGACTGCCAGGTCGTCCACCCGCTCGTCGGTATGCCGGTGATGTCGCCCCACTTGAGCGCGAAGAAGTAGATGAGGAGCGTCGCGATCAGGAAGCTCGGGACCGCGAACCCGACGTTCGAGAAGAACATCGCCGTGTAGTCGAAGACCGTGTTCGGGCGTAACGCCGCGATCACCCCCAGCGGTATCCCGAAGACGATCGCGAACACCATCGCCAGGAATCCGAGCTCGAGCGACTTCGGGAAGTGCTCCTTCACGATGTCGTTCACGCTCTGGCTGCGCAGGACGAGCGACGGCCCGAGGTCGAACGTCGCCACGCCCTTCACGTAGAGCGGCGTACTGCACGTACCAGGGCTTGTCGAGGTTGAACTTGCGCTCGAGGTTCGCCTGCACCTCCGGGGAGACGGCGCGCTCCGAGTGCCGGAACGGGTTCCCCTGGATGTGCCGCATCATCAGGAACGTCATCAGGATGACGAGCAGCAGGACCGGGATCGTCCAGAGCAGGCGCCGGATGATGAATCCGACCATGCGACCCTTATGCCCGCTTTTCGCTGAGAGGAAGCAAGTCGGGCGGAGCCGCGATGGCCCCGCCCGACTCGATGACTACGCTCGGCATGCGCCCTAGTCCTGGACCTTGACCTTCGTGAGGTCGACCTGGTCGAGCAGGTTCAGGTTGTAGGTGTCCTTGATGTTCTCGCGCTCGAGCTCGACGTACGTGTACCAGTAGATCGGGATGAACGGCACGGCGCCGTTCTCGCCGAGGAGCTTGTCCTCGAGCTTGGAGTAGAGCTCGTACCGCTTCTCGTTGTCAGGCGTGTTGCGCGCCTGGTCGACGAGCGCGTCGTAGCTCTTGTCGCAGTAGTTCGTGTTGTTGTTGCCGGAGTCGCACGTCCACTGCTCGAGGAAGTTCATGGCGTCGACGTAGTCGCCGATCCAGCCGAGCCGGAAGGCGTCGACGGCCTTGTTCGGCGGCGGGCCGAGGAACTCGAGGTACTGCGCGAACTCCTGCGCCTTCAGCGTCACGTTGATGCCCAGCTGCTTCCACATCGACTGGACCGCGACCGCGATCTGCTTGTGCGCCGGATCCTCGTTGTACCAGAGCGTGATCGACTTCTTCGGGCTCTGGACCTGGGACATCAGGTCCTTGGCCTTCTCCATGTCGCCGGAGGCCGGCAGCCACGGGGAATGCGGGTCGATCGTGTCGAAGCCCGGCATGCCCTTCGGCGTGTAGCCCTCCGCGGGGACCTGGTCGGCCTGCGCGATGTTGTCGATGATCGTCTGCCGGTCGATCGCGAGCGCCATTGCGCGGCGCTGCTTCACGTCCGGGATGTTCTTGGTGTTCAGGCCGTAGTAGTACGTCCCGAGCGCGTCGTACTTGTCGTACTCGGGCGTGTCCTTGAGGCGCGGGATCTCGTCGGGCGGAAGCGACGCGGTGACGTCGACCTCGCCGGCCTCGAAGGCCTGCACGGCGGTCGTGCCGTCGGAGATCATCCGGCCGTTCACGCGCTCGAGGCTGACCTCGCTCGCGTTACGCCAGTCGGGGTTCTTGACGAGGTCGATGCGCGAGTCGTGCTGCCAGCTCGCGAGCTTGAACGGGCCGTCCGTGACGATGTTCTTCGCCTCGGTCCACTTGTCGCCGAACTTCTCGACGGTCTTCTTGTTGACCGCGAGGAACGACGTATGCGCGACCTGCTGCACGAACCACGGCTGCGGCGAGGTGAGCTTCACCTGCAGCGTGTGCGCGTCGGTCGCCTTCACGCCGACCTTGTCCTGCAGCGCGTCGCAGTTCGACTTGCACGAGTTGTACTCCTGCGCGCCCACGATTCCGAAGAACTGGTACGCGTAGTCGGCGGCGAGCTCGGGGGAAATGGTCCGCTTCCACGAGTACTCGAAGTCGTTAGCGGTCACAGGGTCGCCGTTCGTCCAGCGCCCGTCCGAGCGCAGCTTGAACGTGACGGTCTTGCCGCCGTCCGACTCCGTCCAGCTCTGGGCGAGGCTGGGCACCGGCTTCAGGTCAGAGCCAAGCTTGACCAGCGGGTCCATGATGTTCTGGAGGATGTTGGCCGACGTCGTATCGGTCGCCAGGCCTGGGTCGAGTGAAGGCGGTTCGGTGCTCCAGTTGACGGTGATCGTGTTGCCTCCGCCTCCCGAACCACTGCTGTTGTCAGACGAGCCGCCGCATGAAGTCGCAGCGAACGCCAGGGCTACTAGGAGTGCCGTCAAGCCGGCGCCCCAACCGGTCTTTCGGATACCGGATCTGCTCATTGGGATCCCCCGCTCTCTCTTTGGATTTATCGCAGTCCTATCGTTCTACCCAGCGGCCTTCCCCATTCGGTAAGTCTCGAATCAGGAGTTCGTCAGGTTTCGATGAAGACCGGGCGGGTTTGGTCGGCCTTCGCCAGATTTCGGCAGAAGCGCTCATAGGCTGCACGAGCGGCGCTTGGGTCCTTGGTTGCGCCGCCGAGCGGCGACCTATCCTTCGCGCGGAGTGACGGAGCAGGGCGACAGGACCTGGGCTCGCCTACCGAGCGTGCGTATCGGCGCGGTGGTCGCGATCGCGCTCGCGGCCGCGCTCCTCGTATGGCTGATCGTCCGCGGGAACGAGGACTCGTCGAGCAGCTCGACGACCGGGCAGACGACGACGACGACAGCAGCGGCGGCCCGGCCCGTGGCGGCCACTCCGGCCGCGCTCAGGGCGCTCGCTGACGAGGTCCGGCACCCCGTCTACTGGGTCGGCCCCCGGCAGAACCGAACGTACGAGCTGACGCGTACGTCGAACGGACGCATCTTCATCCGCTATCTCCCGCCCGACGCGGAGGTTGGCAACCGGAAGGCGAACTACACGATCGTCGGCACGTATCCGGTCGAAAGCGCGCACGAGGTTCTTCAGAAGCTCTCGAGCCAACCGGGGGAGAAGAGCGCCCCCGCGCCGGGCGGCGGGCTCGCGGTCTACAGCACGTCATCGCCCAGCAACGTCTACGTCGCCTACCCGGGCTCGGACGTGCAGATCGAGGTGTTCGACCCGTCGGCGAAGCGAGCGCTACGCCTCGTGACCTCGGGCCGCGTCGCCCCCGTGGGCTAGCCCCAACTCGACTGGATCGATGCGGTCGCTAGCTACCGGCTACGGCAGCGGGATCGCCATGATCGATCTGTTCACGAACGCGCAGGTTGCGGAGCCGCCGCCGCCCTCGCGCTTGTACATCGCGGTGAACGTGGTGCTTCCCGCACTTAGCGAGGTAAGGACCGACGTCGCGCTCGACCGCTGCAAGGTTCCTGCGGAGAGGACCACTGAATTGGCGTCTGCGGCGGCGAAGCTGTTTGCGCCGGTGCCCGCGAACGACATGAAGCAGGACACCGCACCGGAGCTTCCGGTCATGCCGCTCGTCACCGATACCAGCACCCTGCCCGAGGCGGGAACCGTGAGCGTGACCGCAGGCCCAGGGGTGGTCAAGGGAATGTAGGCCAGCGACGTCGTCAGCTCACTCGCGGCGACGCTGCCGGCCACGGTTCCAGCCGTGCCGGCGGGGCCTGTCGGCCCAGTGGCGCCGGTGGCTCCTGTGGCGCCGGTTGCGCCGGTTGCCCCGGTCGGCCCGATTGCGCCGGCCGGCCCGGAGGGTCCGGCCGGCCCTTGTGCGCCTGTCGGTCCCGTGTCGCCGGTTGCTCCCGTGGCGCCGGTCGTTCCGTCTTGTCCATTCGTCCCCGTCGCGCCCGTAGCGCCCGTGGCGCCCGTCTCTCCGGTCGGGCCCTGAGCGCCCGCCGGCCCGGTCGCGCCGGTGGCTCCTGTGGCGCCGATTTCTCCGGTGTCGCCGGTCGCGCCGGTCGCGCCGGTCTCCCCGATTGCCCCGGTTGCGCCGGTCTCCCCGGTGGCTCCGGTGGCGCCAGTGGCCCCGGTCGGTCCTTCTGGGCCTGGCGGCCCGGTGGCGCCGGTGGCTCCTGTGGCGCCCGTAGCGCCAATCTCGCCGGTCGCGCCGGTCTCCCCGGTTGCCCCGGCGGCTCCGGTCTGCACCGGTGGCTCCGGTCTCACCAGTAGCTCCCGGTCTCACCAGTGGCTCCGGTGGCCCCGGTGGGTCCTACCGGGCCTGGCGGCCCGGTGGCGCCGGTGGCTCCTGTGGCGCCCGTAGCGCCAATCTCGCCGGTCGCGCCGGTCGCCCCGGTGTCCCCGGTTGCTCCAGTGGCGCCGGTCTCCCCGGTCGCGCCGGTGTCCCCGGTAGCCCCGGTGGCGCCGGTTGCCCCGGTCGGTCCTACTGGGCCTGGCGGCCCGGTGGCGCCGGTGGCTCCTGTGGCGCCAGTGGCGCCGATCTGCCCGGTCGCGCCAGTCGCGCCGGTCTCCCCGGTCGCGCCGGTAGCGCCGGTCTCCCCGGTCGCCCCGGTGGCGCCGGCCGCCCCGGTGGCGCCGGTCGCCCCCGTAGCGCCGGTGGCCCCGGTCGGTCCTGCTGGGCCTGGCGGCCCCGTGGCGCCGGTGGCTCCTGTAGCGCCAGTGGCGCCGGTCTCCCCGGTTGCACCGGTAGTGCCCGTGGCCCCGGTCGGTCCTTCTGGGCCTGGCGGCCCGGTTGCTCCCGTGGCACCTGTCGCGCCTGTCGCTCCAGCAGCACCTGTCGCTCCGGTGTCACCGGTCGCGCCGGCCGGGCCGGGCGCTCCCTCCGCGCCGGTGGCGCCGTTCTGGCCTGCCCGGGCCTGCCCTGCTGCACCCGCCGCGCCTGTTGGCCCAGCTGGTCCCCGGGGGCCTTGACGGCCGGCTCGGCCTTGTGGCAAAGGAATCATCCGCTCGCCGCGCGGGCACCTTCCGTGGACGCGGAGCTTGAGGTCACGCCTCGTCTCGAGGTTTCCGTGGAGCTCGACACACAAGACCAGCCTGGCCGAGGCGCGCTGACTCGATGCGTCGTGTCCCGCTCCGCCACGCCCGCCGGCGCTCGGCAGCGCCGCGACGAGGGCGCTGAAGCAGATCGCCGCCACGACGAGAGTTCTTGGGTACCGCAGAAATCCCACTGAGTTCATAGTCGCCAGTTGACAGCGGCAAGCTCTCCCCCATAAGAGGGACTTCTGCGGAACCCTCGGCGGGAGCCGGCTAGACCTAGATCCGCTCGAGCGGCGCGTACTCGAGGATCAGCCTGCGCTCGACCCCGTCGGCGAACCGCACGGTGACGACCCCGCCCGCGTCGATCGCGGTCACGACGCCCTCGCCGAGCGTTCCGTGCCGGACGTTGTCGCCCGTCGAGAGATCCGGGACATCAGTGCGCGGCGCAACCTTCTGCCGTGTGCCGTAGTTCGACCAGGAGGTGGGCCGGAGCCGCTCGCGCTCGACGCCTTGGTCGGGGAGCTCGTCGATGAAGCGCGACGGGAGGTTGTAGCTCCGCGAGCCCCAGAGCGATCTCGCCGAGGCGTGCGTGAGCGTCAGCCGCTCCTTCGCGCGCGTCATGCCGACGTACGCGAGCCGCCGCTCCTCCTCCAGCATCGCCTCTTCGATCGACCGCGAGTGGGGGAAGATCCCCTCCTCCATCCCGATCATGAACACCGCGCGGAACTCGAGCCCCTTCGCGTTGTGGAGCGTCATCAGCGTGACGAGGCTCTGCTCGCCGCGGATCGCGTCCTGGTCGGCGAAGAGCGAGATCTCCTGGAGGAAGCTGGACAGGGACGGCTCGTCCGCGGCGGCCTGGTACTCCTGCGCCGCGCCGACGAGCTCCTCGAGGTTCTCGAGGCGGCCCTGCGCCTCGATCGTGCGCTCGGCCTCGAGCGCGTCGGTGTAGCCCGTGCGCTCGAGGACGCGCTCGACGAGCTCGGGCACGGTCAGCTCGAGCGCGCCGGCCATCAGCGACTGGAGGAGCGTGCGGAACGCCTGGACGGCCTTGAGCGGGGCCGCCCCCACTCCCGCCTCCTCGGGGAATTCCGTCGCTTCCCAGAGCGAGATCCCGTGCGCGTCCGCGTAGGTCTGGAGGCGCGCGATCGTCGTGTCGCCGATCCCGCGCCGCGGCTTGTTCGCGATCCGCATCAGCGAGACGGCGTCGTACGGGTTGTCGATCACCTGCAGGTACGCGATCACGTCCTTGATCTCGGCGCGCTCGTAGAAGCGCGGGCCGCCGATCACCTGGTACTGGATCGCCTGGCGGACGAGGACGTCCTCGAGCACTCGCGACTGCGCGTTCGTCCGGTAGAAGATCGCGACCTCGGAGCCGCTGAAGCCCTCCTCGACGAGGCGCGCGATCTCGGCGGCGACGAACCGCGCCTCGGCGTGCTCGTCCTCGACCTCGATCACGTGGATCGGCTCGCCCTCGCCGAGCTCGGACCAGAGCTCCTTCGGCTTCCGCTCGCGGTTGTTGGCGATGACCGCGTTCGAGCCGCGGAGGATCGTGTTCGTCGAGCGGTAGTTCTGCTCGAGCGGGATCACTCGCGTGCCGGGGAAGTCGGCCTCGAACTCCATGATGTTGCGGATGTCCGCGCCTCTGAAGGCGTAGATGGACTGGTCCGGATCGCCCACGGCGAACAGGTTCATGTGCTTTTCGGCCATGAGCTGGAGGAACCGGTACTGCGCGTGGTTCGTGTCCTGGTACTCGTCGACGAGGACGTAGCGGAACGCGTTCTGCCAGCGCTCCCGCGCCTCCGGGAACTGCTCGAGGAGCTGGACCGTGAGGAAGAGCATGTCGTCGAAGTCGACCGCGTTCGAGGCGAAGAGCCTGCGCTGGTAGAGGTCGTAGGCGTCTGCGACCGTCTGGTCGTAGAACGACGAGACGCGCTCGCGGTACTCGTCGGGGCTGATCAGGTTGTTCTTCGCGGTCGAGATCTGGGCGTGGATCCCGCGCGGGACGAAGCGTTTCGGGTCGCGCTCGAGCTCTTCGAGGACGGCTTTCGTGAGCCGGACCTGGTCGGCCTGGTCGTAGATCGTGAAGTTCGTCCGGTAGCCGAGCCTCGGTGCCTCGCGGCGCAGGATGCGTCCGCACGTCTGCGTGGAAGGTGAGGATCCAGAGCCCGCGCCCGCCGCCGCCGAGCATCTCGTCGAGGCGCTCGCGCATCTCGCCCGCGGCCTTGTTCGTGAACGTGATCGCGAGGATCTCCTGCGGCTTGATGCCGTGCGCGTTGATCAGGTGCGCGACGCGGTGCGTGAGGACGCGGGTCTTGCCCGAGCCGGCTCCCGCGACGACGAGCATCGGCCCCTCCGTGTTGAGGACGGCCTCGCGCTGGGCGGGGTTCAGGTCGGCGAGATAGGCCTCTGCTTCGGCGACGGACACTCGCCGCCGATGCTAGCTAGTGGCGAAGGCCGAGATAGCGCCCGAAGAGTGCGAACCCGCCCAGGCAGGCCAGCGCTTCCGCGGCGGCGTTGAGGGCGCCGTCGAACGGGTCGCCCTGCACCGCCGCAGCGAGGAAGACGACGATCCCGAGCCCGATCGCGAGCAACAGTGCAAAGCGCCACGGATCGGTGCGGCCGAAGCCGATGTCGTCGAAGAGGTCTCCGGCCTCGCCGGCGACCTGCGGGCCGCAGGCGGGAGCGCTCGACGAGCGGGATGCCGGCGAGCACGAGCAGCGGCGCGGCGATCGAGGCTCCGACCAGCGTCAGCGCGACCCACCAGCCGGAGCTGACGTCGCGCAGCTCCAAAGCGAGGATCGCGAGCGCGGCCATCGTCACGAAGCCGGAGACGAGCGCGACGCCGGTCCGTCGATTGATCACGGTCAGCTCGGCGCTCGGAAGGACGCGTTCGCGTGCGCCGCAGCGTTCGCACGAGCCCGAGGGAGCCGGCGACGAACGCGACCTGCGGCGCGACGATCAGCGACGGAAGCGCGAGCTGCGCGAGGAGCGGCCAGGTGTCGGGTGCCGGCTGCCCGGCGAAGGCGGCTCCGACGAACGAGAGCGGCGTACACGGCCCCTGCGGCTGCGAGCGCGACGAAAGCGCTCACCGCAGCGCGGCGGGACGACCGCGCTCCGAGCTCGGCGGCGAACTGGTTCGCCAGCTCGGCCGGGGAACCGAAGCGCGCCAGCGCTCCGCGTCGCTACGCAGGTGATCCTCGGACTCGGCCAGAACGCGTTTACGCAGCGCTCCGCGGATGCCGACCTTTGCGAGCTCGCGGCTCAGCTCGTCCAGGTAGGCCTCGATCACGTCACGACCACCTCGACGGCGTGGGCGAACGCCTTCCACGCCTTGCGCTCGCGCGCGAGCTCCGTGCGTCCCCGCTTCGTGAGCTGGTAGACGCGGCGGCGCCTGCGACCTCCGGCCGTCGTCCACTTGCTCGAGAGCAGGCCGGCGGCCTCCAGCCGGTAAAGCGCCGGATAGACCGTGCCCTCCGCGAGGTCGAACGCGCCATCGCTCGTCCCCGCAGCTTGTCGACGACGCCGTAGCCGTGCAGCGGGCCGTCCCGCAGGGTCGCGAGGAGCAGGAAGTCGACGTGACCTTTCAATACCTCGGATCGCAAAGCATTGCCAGTCTAGGCACGTGCGACTACCGCGTCAAGTCGCAGGACATCGTCCCCGAAGCCAAGCCCGGTGCCAGGCACCGGACATGTCCTGCCGGACAGGTCATGAAGGCCAGGAACCGCAGAGAGCTGGCGACTCTCCATTCGCGACAGGTCTGCGGCAGCCACGGCCGGTGCCAGGCACCGGACAGGTCCTCGATGGACTAGGGGCCGTAGACGTTCGCGATCATCGCGTCCGCCCACTGCTGGCGGTACGCGACATAGCCCGCTTCGCTCGGATGCAGGTTGTCACCCGAGATCAGGTTCTGATGCGTGAAGAAGAACTGCCAGAGGTCGGGGCCGTGCACAACCTGCGGGAAGCTCGCGTAGACCTGCTGGATCTTCGCATTCAGCCCGGGGCCGCAGTTCTGGACGTCCTGTGTGCGGGCCCACGGGATGGTCGGGACGATCGGAACCTTGCCGGCGTTGATGACGGCCTGGACCATCGTCACGTAGTTGTTGTAGAAGTTGGTCGGGCTCATGCACCCGTTCGCATCGTTCGTCCCGTAGGCGAGGCCGACATAGCGGCCGGGGAAGGTCGAGAGCCAGCTGTTGATGTGAGAGGCGCCGTCACCGGAGACGAGACCGCCGATGCCTCCGTCTTCGTAAGCGGGGAAGTACGACGGGCGCGCAGTGTTGATCAGCTGGCTGAAGTTCGGGCTCGACCCGCTGATGGGCTCGTGCGGCATCCCGTCCTCGGTGATCGAGTCGCCGTAGAAGATCCAGCTGTCGGACGGGCCGTCGGCGCTCGCGTCGTGCACGTCCATGTTCATCTCCGCGTCGTTGTTCTGCGAAGAGCCGTCGGTTGCGGTGACGTTGATCCGGATCCAGTTGTTTCCGGTCATGTTCACGTAGTGCGTGCGCGAGTGGTAGCGGTTGTTCGTGACGGTCGCGAGCGTCACCCAGCCGCTCGTCGGAGGCTGCCCTCCCCCGGCGCCCGGGTTGACCTGGATCGTGTAGCTCCCGAGGTTGTTGTATGCGACGTCGCCCGTGACCGTGTGGTCGTAGGGGGTCGTGATCGGGTCGTTGTACCAGCCCACGACGACCGGCCCACGGTGTGCGGCCGGAACTGAGGAGAGGTCGTAGGCCAGCCACGCCGGCATCGCGCCGCTCGAGCGCCAGTAGGTCGAGTAGCTCGCGTCGTTGGCGGCGCCGGCGCTACCGGATGAGGCGAATGCGGGCTTGCTGCGGCTGATGACCGGCATCGGGGCAGGCGCGCCTGGCGGTGGCGGTGGCGGAGGCGGTGGCGGAGGCGGAGGTGGCGGAGGCGGAGGCGGCGGAGGCGGCGGCGGAGGCGGAGGTGGAGGCGGCGGCGGAGGCGGCGGAGGCGGCGGCGGAGGCGGCGGAGGCGGAGGCGGCGGAGGCGGAGGCGGCGGAGGAGGCGGAGGCGGCGGCGGAGGCGGAGGAGGCGGCGGCGGCGGAGGCGGCGGAGGCGGAGGCGGAGGCGGAGGAGGCGGAGGAGGCGGAGGCGGCGGCGGAGGCGGAGGAGGCGGCGGAGGCGGAGGCGGCGGCGGAGGCGGAGGCGGCGGAGGCGGAGGCGGAGGCGGAGGCGGAGGCGGAGGCGGAGGCGGAGGCGGAGGCGGCGGAGGCGGCGGGTGCCCATGGCCCCCCTTCTTGACCGGCTTGCTCCAGAGCGACTTCGCCTGGGCCATGCCGTCTCCGTTCGCCGCGACCACGACAACCCGCAGCCGGTGGCCTACGTCCGTCGAGTTGACGATGTACATCGCCCTCGAGGCGTGCGCGACTTTCAGGCACTTCCGGCCCTTGTTGCAGCGCTGCCAGGCGTAACGGAACGATTTCGGATGACCGGCCCAACGCCCGTGCGAAGCGTCAGCCGGCTCCCTACCTTGGCCTCTCCCGTGAGCTTGGGAGCCACGAGGTTGCGCGGCGCCGCCGAAGGAGCGCGCGGCGGAGCCACCTGCGAGGAACAGCGAGGCTGCAAGCAGGCAGAGAGCGATGGGGGCGGCGAGGCGGCGTTTCTGCACGGCGGGGTCTCGTACTTCCACGTCTATCTCGACTCGGTCGGGAAAGTCCTCTATCCCCTTTCCGAGCGGATTCCGAGAGAGAGGTTATTCGATGCCGCTACGTTTCGGAGCGTGGCTCACTCCTACGGTTCGATCGACGAGATGGGAGAAGGCGTCTTCCGGAAAGTGCGCCGCGAGCTCGGAGTCACGGCCTTCGGCGTCAACGCGCTCGTCCTCGCTCCGGGCGTCGTCAGCCGGCCTCACTTCCACGAGGAGCAGGACGAGCTCTACTTCGTCCATCGCGGACGGGCGCGATTCGACGTCTCGGAGGAGAGCTTCGAGCTCGGGCCGGGCGGAGTCGTGCACGTCGAGGCCGCGACGCGGCGCCGCATCACGAGCGTCGGCGACGAGGACCTCGTGCTGCTCGTCGTCGGTGCGAAGGACGGCTACGTCGGGCGGGACGGCCGGCCTAGCCGAGCCCGACGCCTTCTAGGAAGTCGCTTCTTCGAGCGCCCGCTCGATCCACGCAACTGCCGCCTCGAGCGCCGCGGGATCGGACGACTTGACCACGACCTCGACCGTCGCTCCGTCCGGATGGAACTTCGGGTACGAGCCGACGAGAACGCCCGGATAGCGGTCGCCCATCGCCTCGAGCACGCCGACGATGCGCGCCTCGGTCGTCTCGTAGGTCCGCCGCCACGAGGTGATCGGCTGCTCGGTCGCCAGCTCGGAGGTGAAGGTCGCGAACATCGCCTTCATCTCGGCCGGGAGCCCCGGCAGGACGTAGACGTTGCCGACGACGAAGCCGGGAGCCCCGCCGAGCGGGTTCTCGAGCGGCCGCGCGCCGGCGGGAAGGTTCGCCCAGCGCGCCGCGTACTCAGGGTCGGCCGGGAATCTGGAGCGAAGCCGCTCCGCAAGATCGGAGACCTCGCCCTGCGGAGCCTCGAAGGCCTCGGCCATCGCCTCGCGCGTGACGTCGTCGGGCGTTCCGCCGAGGCCGCCGGTCACGAGGACGAAGTCCGCCCGTTCAGCCTCGGTGCGGACGAACGCCGCGATGCGGTCGATCTCGTCGGGGAGCGACGCCATCAGCGTCACCGCCACGCCCAGCTCCTCGAGCTCCTGCGCCAACCAGGACGCGTTCGTGTTGACCGTGTCGCCGGAGAGGAGCTCGTTGCCGATGGTGATGATCGAGGCCGTGACGCGGCGCGGCCATGCGGCGAGACTAACCGAGCGGGAAAGCCTTGCGAGCCAGGGCGGGAAGCACCTGGGAGGTGACCCAGACCGGCGTCACGGCGTAACGCTTGGAGTAGCGGTAGCTGCCGTCTGCGCGGCGCAGCTTGGCGAGGTAGGCGAACGCCCGCTTGCCGGGGGATCTGCCCGCTGCGACGAATGCCTGGATCGCCCACGCGGTCGACTGCGCGTCCGGGGCGCGGCCCTTCACGAGCCCGAAGCCGCCGTCACGAGCCTGCAGCCGGCGCAGATAGGCGAGACCCCTCGTGATCACGCGCGATCTCGGGCCGACGCCCGCCGCGCGGAGCGCTTCGATCGCCGCCGCGGTGTCGTTCGAGTCGGCCGCTCCTCGCGGATACCAGGCCCATCCCCCGCTCGGCCGCTGGGCGCGGAGCAGATAGCGGACGCTCGTCCCGGCCGGCCTCCCGGCCGCCCGTAACGCCAGCACGCCCCAGATCGTGGAGTTGACGAGCGTCCCGATGCGTCCATCCGAGCGGCGCATCGCTTCCAGCCGCGTGGCGAACGAGTCCGTGTTCCGGCCGAGGGCCTCGAGCGCGAGGATGCGAAGCGCCACGTCGTTGGCGCTCGTCGCCGGGGCTGCAGCGAGGTAGTCGCCCGCCGAGCGGCCCGGAGCCTTCCCGGCGGCGACCAGCCCGAGGACCGCCCAGGCCGTGAGGTTGGGGTCGGAGGCGGACTGCCCGGCCTCCGCGAACCCGCCGTCGGACTGCTGGTGCGCGGCGACGTACTCGGCCGGAGACGCGACGAGCGCAAGACCCACCGCGAGGACGGCGAGCTTCACGCCCATACGACCTCGGTTCTCAGCCTTCGGTCGTAGCGCTCCAGGAGCCGTCTCAGCTCGGGCCCGATCGTCAGCGCGATCACGACGTTGCCGACGGCGTGCGCCACGTCGTACCAGAAGCCCTGGCCGATCACGACCACGAGCGCCTGCCACGTGTGCGGGAGGTAGGTGACCCAGATCCAGAGGTCCATGACCGCGCTGAACGCGAAACCGAGCACGCAGCAGAGCACCGCGAACGGGACGCGGCGCCTGATCAGCCGCGAGAACGCAGCTCCCGCGAGGCCGCACGCTCCCCAGCCGAGCATCTGCCACGGCGTCCACGGGCCCTGGCCGAGGAAGAAGTTCGAGGCCAGCGCCGCGATCGCCCCGGTGGCGAAGCCCGCGCGGGCGCCGAGGGCAGCCCCGGCAGCCACGGTGACGACCGTCACCGGCTGAACACCCGGGACGGCGACGAAGAGGACTCGGCCCGCCGCCGCGACTGCGGCGAGCGTCGCGACGAGGACGATCTCCTTCGCGGCCGCCGGGCCCGTCTCGAGCCACGCGGCGCCGGCGACGAGGAGACCTACCGCTGCGAGGAGGAGCGGCAGCCCGGAGTGCGCCGGGGCGATCGCGACCCAGGTGGCCGCCGCCACGGCTGCGACGAGTGCCGCGGCAGCGGTCAACCTAGGCACGGACGGCCTCCAGCGCGCCGAGCTCGACGGTGCGGTCGGCGACATCGCCCGCAAAGACGAGATCGTGGGTCACGACGAGGGTCGCGCGATGGGCCGCGTCGCGCCGCAGCAGCTCCGCGAGCGCGCTCTTGCGCGGCGGGTCGACTCCGCGGGTGGGCTCGTCGAGGATGAGCACGTCCGGATCGGCGACGAGGACGCTCGCGAGGGCGAGGCGCTCGCGCTCGCCGCTCGACAGGTCGCGCGGGTGACGTCGTTCGAAGCCCGAGAGGCCGACGTTCGCCAGCGCCTGCCCGGCACGGGTGCGGTCGCCGTCGACCGCGAGCGCAACCTCGTCCTCGACCCGCTCGGTGACGAGGTAGCGGCCGGGATCCTGAGACAGGTAGCAGACGCGACCGCGCCGCTCCACGCGACCGGCGTCCGGCTCGATCAGGCCCGACGCGATCTTGGCGAGGGTCGTCTTGCCCACGCCGTTAGGGCCGGTCAGCGCCAGGATCTCGCCGCGCCGCAGCTGCAGCGAGGCGCCCCTGAGAACAGGGGCCGCGTCGTAGGCATGCGAGACGCCGTCGAGGTCGGCGAGGACCTCGCCCCCGGCTTCCGCACGCGAGCGAAGCTCCGGCTGCCGCGGCCGGTAGGCGTCGTGGAGCCGTCCGAGCGCTTCGTCGCGCGGTGCGTCGAGCGTCACGCGGCCGTTCTCGACGAACAGGACGCGGTCGCAGCGCTCCAGCGGAAGCGCCGGGCGCTGCTCCGAGACGACGACCGCCGCCCCGAGCTCGCAGGCGAGATCGAGGATCGCCTCCGCGCCGGCCGGGTCGAGCTGCGAGGTCGGCTCATCGAGCAGGAGCAGCGACGGCTGGAGCGCGACCACCGAGGCGAGACAGACGCGCTGCAGCTCGCCGGCCGAGAGCGTCTCCGTACGCCGTTCGGCGAGCCGCGCGCTGCCCGTCTCCGCGAGCGCCGAGTGGACGCGCGGCCAGATGTCGAGCGGAGTCGTCCCGAGGTTCTCGAGGCCGAAGGCGACCTCGTTCTCGACGCGGCCGAAGACGACCTGGTCCTCGGGATCCTGGAAGAGGAACGCGATCTCGTCCGCGAGATCGGCCGGCCGGAAACGGCGGGTGTCGCGGCCTGCGACCTCGACTCGGCCTTCGAAGCGACCTCCGTGGAAGTGCGGCACGAGCCCTGCGAGCGCTCGGAGAAGCGTCGACTTGCCGGAGCCGGAGGGGCCGAGGAGCGCGATCACCTCGCCCGGTTCGATCCGAAGCGAGACGTCCGCGAGCGCCGGGCTCGTCGATCCGGGATAGGCGAAGGTGAGCCGGTCGACCTGCGCTAGAGCCACAGCGCCCCCACGAGCAGGAGCACGGCCGCCACGAGAGAGAGACGGTCGATGCGCGTCCAGGGCGGGCTCGGCGATCGGGTCCTCCCCGCTCGTCCGAACCCGCGCGTCTCCATCGCCTCGGCGAGGGTCAGCGCGCGCTCGAGCGAGCCGGCGACGACGGGCGACAGCAGCCTCGCCCGGCCGCGGATCCCCTCGACCTGCACACCGCGCCCGCGCAGAGCCTCGACGACGCCTGCCGCGTCTCGCTCGAGCGTCGGGACGAGCCGCGTGGCCAGACCGACGGCGAGGACCGACCGTCGCGCGAAGCCGGCCGACTGGAGCAGCCGGTCGAGGTCGAGGAGCAGCACATACACCGCGAACGCGAGCCCGACCGCTGCCAGGCGGAGCGCCTGGATTCCCGCGGCGGCGATCTCCTCGCTCGTCACGTCGAGATAGCCGATCACCGGGATCTGCGGGCCCTCCCAGATCACGTGCGTTCCGACATGCGACACGAGCGGGCTGATCACGAAGACGGACAGAGCCGAGATCAGCGTGCCCGAGATGTAGAGCCAGCGTCGCGACCGCGGCGCCTTGAGGCAGACGAGGAAGAGGCCGCCCGCGATCAGCGCGACGACCCAGCCTCGGTCGGCGATCAGGGAGACCGCCGCGAGCGAGGCGAGGAGCGCGGCTGCCGGAACCGGGCTCACGGGACGCTGTACCGGTGTCGGTAGCGGTCCGGGTCGCGAGCGAGAGCGGCAGCGTCGCCTGCGAACGTGAACTGGACGGGCGAGCCCGCGCTCGACCCCGGATCGCGCAACGAGGCCGTGAATCGGTCGCTGCCACTTACTGTGTAAAACACATTCGCGTCCGAAGGGGGCGTGTCGGAAAGCGGCGCTACGGAGCTTGCGTGTAGGAGCCGGCCGATCGCGCTGGGCGCCCGACTTCTGGCCGGGCGCGTAGCGAACCGCGACCGGCCGCTCCTTGCCCAGGTAGCCGTGCAGGAACGGCTCGGGGAAGGCGCCGACGACCACCGGCTCACGCATCTCCCCGTTCCAGGAGCGGAAGTCCCACCACTCCACGTCGCCGGCGTGCAGCCGGTAGTCCGCCGCGCTGCGGTCGGCCTCGATCCCGTTCAGGAACCAGAACCAGTCACGTTGCTTCGAGGCATCGCCGTCGATGCCCTCGATCGACTGGACGAAGCGGCCGCCGTAGGTCGTCTTCAGGTCGAGCTCGCGGTCGAGCGCCTGCATCGCGGTCAGGCCCGCCGGGACGGTCTCGACCGCGAGCACGGTCGCACCGCGGTCGCGCGTGACCCAGAGCGCCGCGGTCCCCGAGCCCGTGCGCTCGTGCCCGCACCCGGGAAGCAGGACGAGCGCAATCGCGACGAGGAAGCCACGCCTCACCTGAGCGCGTTCGAGCGAACCGCGTTCGGCAGCGTCGCGCGCACGAGGCCGCGATGCTTGCCGACGCACCCGCGTCCGGCCTTCGTCTTCACGCTGCGGCGATCGACCACGAGACGTGCGCCCGTCGCCGGAGTCGAGACGCCCTGGTCGTTCTGCGACTGCACCGTGTAGCAATTGCGTGCGGCGCGCTTGCGCAGGACGAGCGTCGGCGAGCTGCCCTGCTCGTTGAAGGTCGACCAGTACCAGAGGACCGTGTCGCCGTCCTGCACCGTGGCCTGGTCGGCGCCGACCGGAGGCGAGACGCCGTTGATCTTGAAGCTCCAGCCGCTGAAGCCGGCGCCCGGGATAGAGACCGATCTGGTCGACGAACAGGCCGAAAGACGTCCTTGTTACGTGGTAGTAGAACTCGCCGGCCATGCTGGCCGCGTCGAGCGTCGCGAGCGCGTTCGGGCCGGTCGTGAGCGCGGGCGCGGTCGCGTCCGTAGATCGTCGTCGTCTTGCCCTCGACACGCACCTTCACGCGAACCGCGAGGGCCGGGGCCGCCAGCGCGCACGCGAGCAAGGCGACGCCGGCCAGGATGATGAGTCGTCGAAACACGAATCCTCCTTCCGCGAGGGGTTCGGGGTTTGAGGCGGCGCGGAAGGTCTTCTGACTCGGGGCTCCCCCCTCCGCCACCTTCCCGGCCCGAGGGCCAGTGGTTTCCGGCGGAGGAGCAACTCCCCTCACAGCGGCGGGACCGTCCCGGATTTGCACCGGGTTCCCTTACCGTGTCGCTTTGCTCGACACTACCACGCCCGCCGTCACATCAATATCCAGCGATCGGTGCGTACGCGAAGGGCTGTGGCTGACCCCGTAGACGCCCACACCGGCGTAGCCGGTATGGGCTCTATGGTCGGCGTCGCAAGCGACGCCTTAGCGTGTCGCTTTGCCGCGACCCTATCATGGCCCGGATGCCGAGCTCACGGGCGCTTTCGCTCTGGCTGCCCGTGATTGCCTGGGCGGCTGTCATCTTCCTCTTCTCGTCGATCCCGAGCCTGGGGACGGGCCTCGGGACCTGGGACACGATCCTGCGCAAGGGCGCGCACATGACGGAGTACGCGATCCTCGGACTGCTGCTCCTGCGGGCGCTCGGGCGGGAGCTGCCTGCGCTCGCGCTCGGGATCGGCTACGCGATCACGGACGAGTTCCACCAGCACTTCGTCGGCGGCCGGCACGCCTCTCCGGTCGACGTCCTCATCGACACGGCCGGCGTGGCGATCGGCATCTTCCTCGTCAGCCGTCTCTTCCAGACACGTCTGGCGTCTGACACCGGACAGGTCCGATGAGGCCGATCGCCTTCGATCTCGACGCCGTGCTCGGGGACACCCGGCCGCTCTGGGACGACTGGCTCGACGATGCTGCGCGGCGCTTCCGGCCGATCGCGCCCCTCGAGCCCGCCGACCTCCCGCACGACCGCGCCGCCGCGGCCGACATGCTCGACGGCTGGGCCGAGCGCGGTGTCGGCGACTGGCGCTCCGCGCTCGGACGCTTCGCCGAGGATCGCGCGCCCGTCTATCTGAGGCCGGACGCAGAGGTCAGCGCGGCACTCCGCGAACTGACGGCCCGGGGCCACACGCTCGGCGCCTTCACGGACGCCCCGGAGCAGCTCGCCCGCATCGCGGTCTCCCAGCTCGGGGCCGACCGTAGGCTCGCCCAGCTCGAGACCGGCGCGGGCGCCCTCGACAGGCTCCTCGAGAAGCTCGGCCCCGAGACGCTCGTCGTCCGGCAGCGCGCGGAGCTCCCCCTACAATTCGAGTCGTGAAGGAGAACGAGCTCGGCGATCGCCAGCTGGACGCTCTGCTCGAGCGACTCGACCGGCTGAACGCGGAAGTCCACGCCCTGAACCGCCGCCTGGACGCAGGCGAGCACTTCGCCCCGGTCGTCTACGAGCTGCGCGCGCTCAACGACTCGCTCCAGGCGCTCGCCTACGCAGCGCTCGGCCAGCAGGCGCCGCAGGTCAGACGCCGCCGCGCCGGCTAGCCGGCCAGCCGGTACACGTTGCCGCTCTGCACGGAGGTGAGGTAGAGCTCACCGCGGGCGTCCTCGCCGAAGGCCGAGAGCCCGTCCACCGTGAAGGACTCGGTGCGGTACGAGTCGCTGGCCCCGCCCGCGCTCGTGCTGTGGATCTTGTCCACGCAGTTGTCCCCGAAGAAGTACCGCCCCTTCGCCGCCGGAACCGCGTTCCCGCGGTAGACGAAGCCGCCGATCACCGAGCAGTACGGCCCGTTCGGCAGGACGATGTACGGCATCACGAGGTGGCCGGCCGCGTTCGGCTGCTGCCCCTGGGTGAAGCGCGACTTGCCCTCGTACACGCGCCAGCCGTAGTTCTCGAGCCCGGCCGTGCCCTTCTTCGTGTAGTCGAGCTCCTCCCAGGAGTCCTGGCCGACGTCGCCCATGTACAGGTCGCCGGTCTGGCGGTCGAACGAGAAGCGCCACGGATTGCGCAGGCCGTAGCCGACGATCACCGGGGACGGCCGCCTCTTCCCCACGTTGAAGCGGAGCAGCTTGCCGAAGGTCGAGCGCAGGTTCTGCGCCCGGTTCTCGGGGTCGCCGCCGGAGCCGCCGTCGCCGGTCCCGGTGTAGAGGTAGCCGCCCGGCCCGAAGACGAGGTTGCCCCCGTTGTGGTTCTCGTACGGATCCTTCTGGAAGAAGATCTGGCGCAGCTTCAGCGGCTTGCGAAGCAGCCCGCGCGACTTGTACTCGACGATTCGCGCGTCGCCGTTTCGGTCCGTGTAGTCGACGTAGAAGTGCCGGTTCTTCGCGTAGTTCGGGCTGAACGCGAGGCCGAGCATGCCCTGCTCGCCGCCGTCGAGGACGAGCGAGCGGATGTCGAGGAACGGCCTGGCACGCAGGCGTCCCTTCACGATCACGCGGACGCGACCGACCTTCTCGGCGACGTAGACGTTGTTGGGCTCGTTCTTCGGGGCGGTGATCGCAACCGGCTCCGTCAGGCCGCTCGCGACCCGCACGATGTTCAGCTGTGCGCGCTCCGGCTCCCCGTCGGCGCGCAGGGCGACGATCGCGGCGAGCGCGGCGAGCGGTATGGCTGCGAGGGCGAGACGGCGCATCTGTCCCTCACTTCTTTAGCAGAACCCGGCGGAGCTCGTCTTCCTTCCCCGGCTCGAGAATGGCCAGCACCTGGTCGCCCGCGCGAAGCTCGGTCTCGGAGTCCGGGATCTCGGCGCGGCCGCCGCGCATGACCGAGATCAGGCGCGATCCCGCGGGCAGGTCGAGCCCGGAGATGCGCTTGCCGGCCGAGGGCGAGCTCTTGTCGATCTGCACCTCGACGATCTCGAGATTCTCCTTGCGCAGCTCGAGCAGGTGGATCAGCTCGTGCTCGGGCACCTCGTGCTCGATCAGGGCCATGATCGTCTGGGTCGCGCTCACGGTCGGCGAGATGCCGAGCAGGTCGAAGTGCGGCTCGTTGCGCGGGTCGTTCACGCGCGCGATCACCTTCTCGGCGCCGTAGCGCTCACGCGCCATCTGGCAGATGACCATGTTGTCCTCGTCGTCGCCGGTCACCGCGACCACCAGGTCGGGCGGCCGCGCGACCCCGGCCCGCTCCAGGACGAAGATCTCCGTCGCGTCGCCGAGGATCGCAGCGTGCTCGAACTCGTCCTCGAGCTGGACGAAGCGCTCGCGACGCTGCTCGATGATCGTCACCTCGTGGCTCATGCGCCGAAGCGCGCGAGCGAGGTTCGAGCCGACCTTTCCGCCTCCCGCGACCAGGATGAACATCTAGGACGCTGCTGCTGACGGCGCGCGCGCGGGCTTGACGACGCACTGCTTCACGGCCTCGGAGAGCACCTCGATCGCAGTCGAGGTCGGAGAGACCGTGCGCAGGCCGAGCGTCGCGTAGAGCTCTGCGCGGGCCGGGTCGAGGATCCGGACGACGGTGCACTCGATCCCGAAGCGCTTCTGCGCGACCTGGCCGACGACGATGTTCGTGTTGTCGCCGTTCGTGGCCACGATCACGGCGTCGGCCTCCTCGATCCCGGCCTCACGGAGGACGTTGATGTCCATCCCGTGGCCGACGACGAATCCGCCCGTCCAGTGCTCGCCGAGCCTGGCCAGAGCCTCCTCGTTCTCGTCGATCGCGGTCACTTCCCAGCCGCTCTTCGTGAGCTTCTTCGCAACCGCCGAGCCCACCCGGCCGCACCCGACGACGATCGCCTTCATGGAGTCAGGTTAACTCACGCGAGGGCTTCCTCCAGCACGCCCTGCGGGTAGGCGATGACCATCACCTCGCACGGGGCCTTGCGGAGGACGTAGTCGACGGTCGGGCTGAAGAACCGCGACTGGCGGCGCCAGCGGGGAGCCGAGCCGAGGACGATCAGGTCGACGCCGTCCGAGCTCGCTGCGTCGACGATCGCCGAGCCGATCGACCGCGCTCGCACGAGCTCGACCTCGATCGGCACGTTCGCGTCGGCGGCCAGCAGCTTCGCCTCGGCGAGCGACGCCTCGGCCTGCTCTTCAGCGTCGATCATCGGCGCGTCGAACGAGCTTCTCCATCGGCACCCGGATCACGTGGATGGCGAGGACCGAGCACCGCTGCTCCTCGGCGAGCCTGAGCGCGGTGCCGAGCACCTCCTCGCCGATGAGGCCGATCTTCATCGGCACGAGGATCTTCTCGTAGGCGCCCTCGAGGTCGGGCACGAGGTCTCCGATCGCGGGCGTCACGCGGCCCAGGACCCGTTCGCGCGCGGTCAGGCGGGAGGCGATGAAGAGCACGGCGCCGATCGCGAGCCAGACCGGGCCGGCGATCCGCGCCGCATCGTGCGTGAGGAGCGCGGCGACCCAGATCGCGAAGGTCAGCGGCGCTCCGACGAGCGCCGCAACCGGGACGGAGGTGCCGCGAATGGTGACGTTCCCCGGGACGCGGTAGGGCCGCTCGAGGTCGGGCTCGGTGAAGCGCAGGCGGATCACGGCCACCTGGGCGGCCGTGAACGCGATCAGGACGCCGAAGCTGTACAGGCTGGCCAGGAAGCGCACCGGGTCGTTCGCGGCTCTCGCGATCAGGAGGACCCCGGTCGAGACCGCGGCCGTGGACAGGATCGCGGCCGGCGAGATCAGCGTCCGCCCGCTCAGGCGGCCGAGCGCCCGCGGAAGCATGTCGCGCTTGCCGAGCGAGTACGCGAGCCGTCCCGCCCCCGAGAACGAGGTCGTGACGACCGCGATCAGGATCATCGCCCCGGTCAGCCCGATGAAGACGCGCAGCGCGTCGACGAACAGCGCGGGCAGGTGGCCGTTGAACGCGTCGGCGAGCCCGACGAGCGGCGCGCGCAGCCAGGTCGTCCCGAGGGCAGTCTCCGGATCGGCGGGATATGCGGAGAGGGCGACCAGGCCGATCAGGAACGAGATGAGCACCGCTCCGCCGATTCCGACGAAGAGGCTGCGCGGCAGCGTGCGCCCGGGCTCCCGCGTCTCGGCGGCGAGGTTGGCGACGGTCTCGAGGCCGGTGAAGGCGAGCATCGCGACCGGGATCGCGAACGCGATCGCCGACCAGGTCGGCGCCGTGCCCAGGTCGGTGCCCTTCGAGAGGTTGTCGGCCGAGAAGAGGATCGGAAAGCCGAGCACGATCAGGAGCACCTGGCCGACGACGGCGAAAGCGGCGATCGCGATCGCCAGGCGGTAGAGGCTCGGCCGGCGGACGAAGCGCACGGCGGCCATGACGACGATGACGACGATTCCGAGGAAGAGGTCGGTCGGGCTGTGCGTGATCGCGTCCCACCCGATTGCGTTCCCGAGGTAGTGCGGGACGAACAGGCTCGCCAGCGCGATCACGATCACGTAGTCGAGAAGGAGCGCCCACCCGGTCAAGAAGCCGAGCTGGTCGTTGAACGCGCGGCGAACGAAGGTCGCGGCGCCTCCGGTCTCGGGGAGCGCGGCGGTCCCCTCCGCGTAGGAGAGCGCGACCACGAGGAAGAGCGCGCCGACGAGCAGGAGCACCCACGGCGTGAACCCGAGCGCCTGGAGCGCGACGACGCCCAGCGCGAAGAAGAGCGACGACGCGATCTCGCCGTAGGCGACCGCGGCCAGCGAGGGCGTCTCGAGGACTCGCTGCAGGCCGGGGAGCTTTCTAGCCACTTACGCGCGAAAGGTACAACCGGAGGGCCCCGGCGAGGATCAGCAGCGCGCCGATGACGATCCCGAGCCCGCCCCCCACGCCGGCGGCGATCGTGCGGACGACGAGCGCGATCCCGAGCGCGATCACGACCCAGGGCAGGACGCGTCCGAGCACGCGCGCCTAGGCGGCCTGCTTGCCGGCCACGACCGCGACGCGCGTCGGCGCGTTCCGCAGCACGTAGTCGACCGTTCGCCCGAAGATCGGCTTGCCGCCGCGCACCTTGTTCCGCGACGCGCCGAGGATGATCACCTCCGCGTTGCGGCGCGCCGCCTCCTCGACGATCGCGGGGCCCGCGCTGCGCGCACGGTCGAGGCGGCTCACGATGTGCACCCCCGCATACCCCTCGAGCAGCGCCTGTGCCTCGTCGAGGATCTCGTCGGCGACCGCTTCCTGCTCGTCCATCTCGGCATCGAGCGTCCGGTCGAGCGGCACCTCGAGCACGTGGAGGATCACGATCCTGGAGCGGCGTTCCGAAGCGAGTCGAGCCGCGGCCACCAACGCCTCCTCCGACTCGGCCGTCCGCAGCACCGGCACGAGGATCGTCCGGTACTCGACCTCGAGCCCGAGGATGATCGCCGGCGCACGCACCGTCTGACGCAGCGGAAGATGGAGCACGCGCTTGCGGTAGAGCGCATACACGGCGAAGCCGATCGCGAGCCAGGCGAACCCGACCAAGCGAGTGGTCTGCTCCTGAAGGACGATCACGAGCCAGGCCGCGCCCGTGCCGAAGCCGCCCAGGATGGCGAACAGGGGCCAGTCGACTCCTCTCAGCCGCAGGTTCGGCCGCGAGCGGTACACGATCTCCTCGTCGCGTCCTTTCACGCGGAGGGCGACGATCGCGGCGTGGGCGATCGTGAACGAGAGCATCGCCCCGAACGCGTACATCGTCCCGAGGAAGTTGGTCTGGCCGGGCAGGATGACGGCGATCGACGCGATCCCGGCGAAGACGACGAGCGCGAGCCACGGTGTCTGGAACCGCGGATGGAGGCGGCGGAAGACCTCGGGGAGCTGGCGGTAGGTCGCCATCGCGTACGTGATCCGCGAGGCTCCGATCACGCCCGCGTTGGTCGCGACGAGCAGGATCGTGGCGGCCAGGACGCCGACGTAGACCTCGAGCCCGTGCTCGACGGCCCCGTGCAGGTTCAGGTTCTTGACGAGCCCGAGCACCGGGTCGTTCGCGTACCCGCCCTCCTCCGGCGGCAGGCCGAGGAGCGTCTGGTACTCGCCGTTCACCTTGTGCACGGGGAGCGCGGACAGCGCGATGAACGGCAGCGTGAAGTAGATGGCGAAGACGGCGACCGCGACGAGGCGGATCGACCGTGGGATGTCCCGTGGCGGATCCCTGGCCTCTTCGGACAGGTTGGAGACGGTCTCGATGCCCGTGTAGGCGATCATCGCCACCGGGATCGCGAGGAAGAAGTCCTTCCAGGTCGGCGCGACGCCCAGGTGGATGTTCGCCTTCAGGATCGACGGGCTGAAGATGAGGACGAAGCCGATCACGACGAGGAGCAGCTGGGTCGCGAAGTCGACGACCGCGAGGAAGATGTTCAAGCCGGCGGCCTCCTTGATCCCGACGATGTTCAGCCCCACCAGGAGAGCGATCACGGCCGCGCCGACGACGACGTCCCACGGGTTGTCCTTGAGCGGCTCCCAGAAGATCGAGAGGTAGTGCGGGACGAAGAACGCCGAGATGGCGATCGTGATCACGTAGTTCAGGAGCTGCGCCCAGGCGGCGCCGAAGCTGACGAGCTCGTTGAAGGCGTGGCGCGCGAAGCTCGAGGAGCCGCCGGCCTCGGGGTAGCGGACGGTGCCTTCGGTGTACGTCAGCGCCGTGGCGGCGAAGATCAGGCCGGCGATGATGAAGACGAGCGGCGTCAGGCCGAGGGCGAAGACGGCGGTGACGCCGAGCGCGTAGTAGATCGACGAGCCGACGTTCCCGTACGCCGTGGCGAAGAGCGCCGGCGTCCCGAGGACGCGATCGAGGCGCTGCTCGCGGCGTCGCCGACTCTGTGGAGCGGGTCTTCCGTCGGCCGCCGCGCTGCTCACGAGAGCAGGCTAAGCCCTGGGACGGCCGCCAGAGCCTCGAACGGCCTCACGCCCCGCCTCGCACCCCGGGGTCAGACCCCGGGCCAAAAGGCACACGATTCGTCCACATGCCGCCATACCCTGGGTCAGACCCTGGGCCAAAAGGCCGACGATTCGTCCCCAGGCCGCGTTCGAGGGCAGTCACCTCCACGCCCCCGGGGTCAGACCCCGGGCCAGAAGGCGTACGAATCGTCCACAGGCGCCGGCCTGAAAGGCGCTGTCTCGCGGAGCCGCCCGGGGAGCTAGCCGTGAATCGAGACGATCAGCGGGATGAGCAGGATCGCCACGATGTTGGCGATCTTGATCATCGGGTTGATCGCGGGGCCGGCCGCGTCCTTGTACGGGTCGCCGACCGTGTCGCCCGTGACCGCGGCCGCGTGGGCCTCCGAGCCCTTGCCGCCGTAGAGCCCGTCCTCGATCAGCTTCTTCGCGTTGTCCCAGGCGCCGCCGCCCGAGGTCATCGCGATCGCGAGGAAGATCCCGGTCACGATCGTCCCGATCAGAAGGCCGCCCAGCATCTCCGGCTTGATGATCCCCGCCACGAGCGGGAACAGAATCGGAATCGTCGCCGGCAGCATCATCTGCTTGATCGCCGAGCCGGTCACGATGTCGATCGCGCGACCGTACTCCGGCCGGGCCGTCCCTTCCATGATCCCGGGGATCTCGCGGAACTGGCGCCGCACCTCCTGCACGACCTGTCCGCCGACGCGCCCGACCGCCTGCATCGCCAGCGAGGCGAACAGGAACGGCATCAGACCGCCGATGAAGAGGCCCGCGATCACCCACGGATCGGAGAGGTCGAAGGTGATGTCCGTCATCCCGCGGTCGCGCAGGCCGCGCGTGTACTCGTCGAACAGGATCAAAGCGGCGAGGCCCGCAGAGCCGATGGCGTAGCCCTTCGTGACCGCCTTCGTCGTGTTGCCGACCGCGTCGAGCGGATCGGTGATGGCCCGAACGGACTCGTCCAGATTCGCCATCTCCGCGATCCCGCCCGCGTTGTCCGTCACCGGGCCGTACGCGTCGAGCGCGACGATCAGGCCGGTCATCGAGAGCTGCGCCATCACAGCCACGCCGATTCCGAAGATGTTTTCCCCGGCCGCGTAGTAGGCGCCGACGATCCCGGCGGCGATCACGATCACGGGCAGCGCCGTCGCCTGCATCCCGACGGCGAGGCCCTCGATGATGTTGGTCGCATGCCCCGTGCGTGACGCGCTCGAGATCGACTTCACCGGCCCCCAGCGCGTCCCGGTGTAGTACTCGGTGATCGCGACCAGCAGGAAGGTGATGCCGAGCCCGATCAGCGCGGAGCCGTAGAGGTTCCAGAAGCTGAAGGTGTCGCCGTCGAACGCGGTGGTGACCGGGATGAACCCGATCGCCGACAGGATCGTCGCAACGACGACCGCCTTGTAGAGCGCGTTCATGATCGACCCGCCCTTGCCGACGCGCGCGAAGAACGTCCCGATGATCGACGCCAGGATCGAGATGCCGCCGATCCCGAGGGGGTAGAGCCAGAGCTCGCTCGCCGGATACGCCCGCGCGAGGAGCATCACGGCGACGGCCGTCACCGCGTACGTCTCGAAGAGGTCGGCCGCCATGCCGGCGCAGTCGCCGACGTTGTCGCCCACGTTGTCCGCGATCACGGCCGGGTTGCGCGGGTCGTCCTCGGGGATGCCCGCCTCGATCTTCCCGACCAGGTCGGCGCCGACGTCCGCGGCCTTCGTGTAGATGCCGCCGCCGAGACGCGCGAAGACGGAGATCAGCGAGCCGCCGAACGCGAGCCCGATGAGGTCGTTGATGGCGGAGTCCGCAGAATTGCCGAGCCAGTCCGTGAGCACCCAGTAGTAGCCGGCGACACCGAGGAGCCCCAGGCCGACGACGAGCAGGCCGGTCACCGAGCCCGCGCGGAACGCGACGTTCAGCGCAGGCTTCAGGCCCTGCTTCGCCGCCTCCGCGGTGCGGGTGTTCGAGCGCACGGCGACGTTCATCCCGATGAAGCCCGCCGCGGACGAGAGAAGCGCGCCGATCAGGAAGCCGATCGCCGTCCCCCAGCCGAGCTGGTTGTAGAAGCCGATCAGCAGGAACGGGACGACGGCGACGATCGCGATCGTCTGGTACTGGCGTCTGAGGTAGGCGGACGCGCCTTCCTGGATCGCCTTCCCGATCTCCTGCATCCGCTCGTTCCCCGGCGGCAGGCTGAGGAGCCACGTGGTGAGGTAAATGCCGTACCCCACGGCGACTCCTCCGCAGAGGAGCGCGAACAGAACGGCGTGATCTCGGAAGAAGCTCATTCCAGGCCTTTACACACGTCGGCGCCGAGGAACCCCGGCGCGCGCGGAGTTTCTAACACACGGACGCGGATGGCGACGGAAGACTTGTCCGTCTAGCGGCGGCCGACGACGAGGTTGACCGGGAAGCCGCGCCTGCGGAGCGAGCCCGCCCGCGGAGTCTGCTTGACCACGCGTCCCTGGAGCGACCGCCTGGAGCGTGCGCGCCGCACCCGTCCGACCGAGCAGTGCGCGCGGCGGATCTTCGTCTTCGCCGCTCCGAGGCGCAGGCCGAGGACGCGCGGGACGCGGCAGCGGGTGGGCGGAGGCGGTGGTGGCGGTGGTGGAGGCGGTGGCGGCGGAGGCGGAGGCGGAGGTGGCGGTGGCGGAGGCGGAGGCGGCGGTGGCGGAGGCGGCGGAGGTGGCGGAGGAGGAGGAGGAGGTGGCGGCGGCGGCGTCCCGGACGGCGTGAACGTCAGCTCCTGGCCCGGGTTCTCGAGGTCCGGCGAGTTGCAAAGGAACTGATCGGCCCGCGTCGAGCTGTCCTGAAGGCCGACGGTCTCGGACGCGCCGTGGTCCGCGTCCACGCCGTAGCGCATACGGATCACCTCGCTGTCCTCCGTGAAGATCGCCTCGAAGTTCGCGTTCCCGGACCGGTTCGCGTAGGTGGTGCGCCACTCGACGATGAACTGCCTGTTCGGCGGGGAGCCCGTCGTCGCAGTGAAGATGCCACCGCCCTGGTCGGTGCGTGAGGTCGTCCCAGTAGACGATGACCGCCGACTGGAGGGCGGTCGTCGGGCAGGCAGCTGTTGATGAACGCCGTGTTCCGCGTTCCGTCGAACTGGAGGTTCCCGTTCGAGCTGGCTCGCGCCTCCGTGTACGTCTGGCCGTAGAGCGTGACCGGGAACGGCAGCGTGACTGGCGTCGTGCAGTCGTCGCAGTGGTTCCCGATGGACTGGGTGCCCGGGATGATCGGCATGCCGCTGGCGCTCGCCACGCCGTAGCACGAAGGCCCGCCGGGACGGTGAAGTCGACGGTGTTCGGCCCCTGATTCGTCGTCACCGTCAGGTGCAGCTCGATCAGCGTGCCGCACGGCAGGTCGCTCGTTGCGATTGCCGGTGAAGGGCGTCGTGTTCGTGCCCGTCGCGCCCTCTCCGATGTCGGGATAGCCAGAGGTCGCCTGAGTGATGTTGATGTCCGGGTGTGGTCGACGAGAGCGTCGCGCTCGATGCCGGTCGCTGTGGCGTGGCCCGTGTTGATGAGCTCCTCGTCGATCGCGAACGTCTCGCCCGGTTCGACCTTGCCGTTGCCGTTCGGGTCTGTGAGCGTCGTCGCCTCGTGCTCGAGCGCCGGGATCGGGCGTCAGATTGAAGTTCTCCGTCGTCGTCTGGCCGTCCGAGACTTCAACGCTCGATGGCGGTCTGAGGCGCGTACCCGTGGGCGCTCACCGTGACCTCGTACGTCCCGACAGGAAGGATCATCGAGTACTGCCCGGTCGGGTTCGTGCCGACTCCGCGGTTGCCCGGCCCTGTCACGTGCACCTCGGCGCCGCCGATCGGGGCCATGGTGTCGGCTCGGCGGACCGTTCCGGAGAGCGTTCCGGTCGGGCCCTTCGGTGCCGCGGTGACTGCGGCCAGCGCGTTGAGCTTGCCCTCTCCCCAGACGTTGTTGTCGGCCGCAGTCCCGCCGCAGGTCGTGTTGTCGACGTCCGTCGCGGTCTGGTCGAGGAGCGCTTCCGTCCGGGCGATGTCGCCGCGCAGCTCAGGAGAGATCGACCAGATCAGCGCGACCGTGCCGGCGACGTGCGGCGAGGCCATCGACGTGCCGCTCAGAAGCCCGTACTGCGTGTCGCTGCCGCTCTCCGAGGAGCGGACGTTGACACCCGGCGCCGCGATGTTCGGCTTGATGATCCCGCCGAAA
Organism: uncultured Actinomycetes bacterium; assembly: GCA_963790695.1. Lineage (GTDB taxonomy): Bacteria > Actinomycetota > Thermoleophilia > Gaiellales > Gaiellaceae > VAXT01. The sequence continues at coordinate 46,276 of CAWBPX010000012.1, forward strand.
GCGGAGGGGCCGCGGGACGAGAAGCCCGCGATCGTGCCGTTCTGGTCGAACGCGCCCGCTGCATACGTCTCGGGGAGGTCGCCCGGCGAGCCCGCAGTCCCGCAGGCCGGGCCTTCGTTCCCGTTCGAGAAGGCCGGGAAGATGCCCGCCGCAACCCACGCCTGCACCTCAGGCTGGAAGAACGGGTCGCCCGAGCCGCCGCCCCAGGAGTTGTTGACGATGTCGGGCCGCAGGTCGGGGCGCGGGTTGTTCCCGTCCGAGTCGGTCGGCGCGAGGATCCACTGGCCGGACGAGATGAGCGCGGTGTCGAGGCAGCAGCCCTTCGCCAGGATCCACTTGGCGTGCGGGGCGACGCCGATCTGGTTGGGACCGGGATCGCCGTCGTCGCCGACCATCGTGCCCATGGTGTGCGTGCCGTGCGTGTCCGTGTCGCACGGGTCCGGTCGGGCACTCGTGCAGCGGATCCCACCAGTTGTAGTTGTGGTCGAAGTTGCCGCCGCCCAGGTTCCCGCGGTAGTGACCGACGAGCGCCTGGTGCGAGTAGCGGACGCCCGTGTCGATGCTGGAGATGACGATCCCTTCGCCCCGGTCGTTGAAGGTCGACCAGACCTGCGGCGCGTTGATCGCGTTCAGCCCCCACTCGACCGTGGCTGGGCTCGCCTTCGAGCGCGTCACGGTCTCCTTCGGGATCGCGTACTCGTGGTTCGCGCGGATCAGCTTCACGTCCGGCCGCGCCGCGATCGCCTGGAGCTGTGCTTCGTTCGCCGACTTGACGAAGATCGCATTGACGATCCAGTAGGGCTGGTAACGGATGTTCTGGGCGTCGAGCCACGCGCGCAGCGGAGCCTGGCTCTCGCGCGCATACGAGGTCAGCCGCTCGTAGACCTGGACGCCACGCAGGCTACGGCTGCGAATGCGCGCTGCGGAACTGACGTCCGCCTCCCCGCGCAGGACGACCCAGAACGACGCGTCGCCGTTCTTCGCCAGCTGGCGCATGACCTGCGCCTCGACCGGAGCACCGGGCCGGCTCTGCCCACCGCCCGCAGCGAAGGACGCGCCGGCGATGAGCGCGACCAAGCCGAGCGTCGCGAAGACACGTCCGAACCTCAATCCCCCTCCCATCGAGGGGGATTGTTAGCACCCTCATAGAGATAACTCAATGCGCGGAATGAGCGCGGCGGCCCCGGATAGGAGCCGCCGCACAGCTCACGAATCGTGACCTTCCTAGCCCCGGCCGACCACCAGGTTCACCGGGAAGCCTCGGCGCCTGAGCGCGCCCGGGCGCGGGGTCTGCCTGACCACGCGTCCACGGAGCGAGCGCCTCGAGAAGGCGCGCCGCACCGAACCGACCGAGCAGTGCCTCGCCCGGATCTTCCGCTTCGCAGCGCCGAGCCTGAGGCCGAGCACGCG
>CAWBPX010000013.1:0-264683 GCA_963790695.1 uncultured Actinomycetes bacterium
GTTGTTCTTTATTTTGCGCTTTTTGGGGTGCTGGCTGTCAACGTGCTCGTGCTCGTTCTCGCTGTCGCTCACGCCATCAATAGACAGACCTGAAGTCAGACACTCACCGCCAAGTGCAATCGCGGGGTACTGAGATCCGCGGAGGTGGTGGCCAGCCTGTCAACGCCCTCCCGCCGCGCTTTTTTCTACTTATGTCAGACGAGCGATTTAATGTCGGAGGACTGTTGGTCGCCACGAAGCCAATGCAATGCTGCCGGTCACCTCGCTATCAAGTTTGTCGATGAGCTGCAACGTGTCACCGCTCGTGGGTACCAGCTCCGATAGCTGTCACGAATTAAGGTGAAGTGGTTGCGCGTGCTCCTTATCTGCTGCGAGAGCAGGGTCCATGCATGACGCGCTATGACAAAGCAAACGCACAAGCAATGCGAAGTCGAAGCGAAGCTCTTTCCCGATAACCTTTTGCCTGATAGAAGAACTAGCGTTAGTACGGCCGACCAGCTTCAGGATTGTCAATGATGGGTCAGTTTTGCGATTGCCGTTACGGCTGGGGCCGTTCGATCGGCCTTTGCGTTGTTCTTGATCTGTCTCTGTTTCAGGCTGACCCCTGCTGCTGATGCTGCGGAGTCCGTGGGCGTCGTCGCCAAGGTGGTCAACGAAGCACGGGTTGGCAGCGCAGCCGCGGTTGCCGGGGCACCTATCCGTATGGGTGACCGGCTGAGCACCGGAGTGAATGCCCGGCTGCAGGTCACGTTTCGCGATAACAGCGTGCTTACCCTTGGCGAGCAGGCGCACGTGGTGGTTGATCGCTATGTGTTCGATCCCCAACAGAGTAAGGGCGAGATCTTGCTTAAGTCGACGCAAGGCGCCTTGCGCTTCGCCGGAGGCAAACTCAAGCAGATGACCGACAAAAAGATTGGCGTCACCACACCTGTTGCCGCGCTCGCCGTGCGCGGCACCGAGTTCTGGGCAGGTCCTATTGATGGGCAGTATGGGGTGTGCTGCTAACGGGAAAGGTTGATGTGAGCAACCGAGCGCGGTGCTGTTAGACTTTCGAGTCCAGGCATGGGCACGGATATTCCGCTGCACAAAAGACATTGGCGAAAAGCTCAGCGTTGAGCAAGTGATCGGGGGTTTGCCCAATACTTGCATAGCAATACTCGCATAGAACGTAACTGTTAATCTTCGTGCTATATGTGACTGCTTGGCCACAGTCTCCTTGAAACCATTGGGGAAAGTACGTCCCTAGCTTGCTGGACGTAGCGGGAATGGCTAGCGTCCCATCGGGGCTGGTTGTCGAATCAATCTGCAAGGAATTGCAGCAGCCCCCGGGGGCGCGGCATGCATCGGTGGGGCAAGCTGGCAATCGCCATCGCGGTTGTCACCTTTTTTCTGCTTAGCGGGGTCACTTCCGCTTCGCCGCGGATCGGCGCACTGTGGGGATGGCCACCAAAGTGGTCAGCCCGGCGCAAGTTGAAAATCAGCCCGCCGCCGTCGGCACGCTTGCGCATATGAATGATGAGCTTCGCACGGGAGCCAAGGCGCGTCTGCAAGTCAGTTTTCGCGATAGCACTGAACTCACTCTTGGCGAGAACGCTACCGTGGTGGTTGACCGCTTCGTCTTCGATCCAGATGAAGGCACTGGCGAAGCCCTGCTGAAAACGGGCGTGGGGGCATTTCGGTTGGCGACAGGCAAAATCAGCGAACTGAAAAACAAAAAGATCACAGTATCCACGCCCTTCGCTACCCTTGGTGTGCGTGGCACCGACTTCTGGTGGGGCCCCATTGATGGCCGATTTGGTGTCCTGCTGCTAACCGAAAGCAAGCTTGAAGTTCGCAATGATGCGGGCATGGTCCTGATCGATCACGCGGGATACGGTACCGATATCGATCCGATGAAGGGCGCGAATGGGGCTCCATCGCGCCCATACAAGTGGGGTCCGGACAAGGTGGCACAAGCGCTGTCGCAAACCAATATTGGCCTATTTCCACCCATCAATCCTGGAATTCTCGCTCCAGGCCTAATTCCTATGATTGTTATACCGCAACTCCAATCAGAGCCGCCGCACCGCCATCTCCGCCAAAACCGCGTTCGCCCTAGTCTGCTAGTCTCGCGCATGCTGGGGCGAGCCAGTCTTTTGTTGAGTGTGATGCTTCGTGGCCTCATTCTCGCTTGAGTTCTTTGCGCGCGTTTTACGCCGGCGACTTGATCAAATGGGGCCAAGATCCACTAGAAAGCGTAAAAGTCGCGACTTTCAGTGACGCTGAGAACAAGAGAAGCCCCCGCGTGAAGCCCTGCGCTAGACCCGCTCTAACCTGGCGATTAATATCAGGCGTGACAGAAATCGTGCCCGATATCCACATGCCCATCCACCAGAACCAATTTCACTGATGTCAACAGTGTTGTGAAGTTGACGTCAGCCGAACAACTGCGGCGTGGTGAGCGTTGCCGCATGGGCTGTGGTCCGTTGAGGTGAAGGCCCTTACTCACTCACAAGCTCGCCATGCAAAAAGCAGCAGAATTTCGACGGTGACGCTCAAATAGACTGCCTCACTCTCCAGACAACGTGATCTTGATGGCTGAACAACACAAGATCCGGAGGGGAAAAGTCGGAGGCGAGCGCTTCTTTAACAAAATAGGGGAAGCGACCAGTAAATCGCCTTCATGGCATGCTCATTAACACGCAAGTCGTCCTCTGCAGGAAGAGACTGCAGATATTTGATAGCGACACATAGCGCCAATGGCTCCACATGCGCGGCCTCTAAAAGTTGCTCAGGCGGCCTGTAGGTGTCCCAATGTGTTGCGGCCAACGCTATAGCGTGCGCGGTTATGACCTCGTCTTTGCCGGTGACGTCGTCGCTCACGTTCCGATTCCCCCTGCTCGTCAGAAGCCGGAAAAGGGGGTAAATATTCCATCCCACGTTGATTTTCCGGTACGGATTGGAAAGCGAGCATGCGCCAAGTAGGCGCTTCTGGCTAGGCGACGCCAGGTGCTAAACCAGCATTGCCCCGTCGGGTAAAATTCACACGCAACCGCTGTCCTCCATAGCCTGTCTGGACCACTGTAGTCGTAGAGCAATACCTAGGAGAGTGCACATGTCCCGGAATAGACTAACACTGCTGATTACAGTCGCCCTCGTAATAGTAGCGCTGGGGTGGGTAATTGGACGCCAGTCCGGCATCATTGCGTTCGGTGAGGGCCCCTGCCAAACCGACAAACTGAAGTTTTGCAAGGACGTCGGCAATAAGACGGACATGGGAGCTTGCTTAAAACAGCACGCGGCCGAACTCAGCGAAACTTGCAAGGCGAAATTAGAAGCCAGGGCAAAGGAAAAGGAAACAAAGGCAAAGGAAGCTGAAGCGAAGAAAAAGGAGCCAGAAGAACACACAACACCTTAGGCGGCTTGGCCTGTCAGGAATGCAGTTGATTGACTCGCCAAGAGCCGCCTCGATTGCTCCTACCTTCGGCTACGGCACGGCTTGCAAGTGCCTGCCCATAGCTTTTCGTGAAGCTTAAGAGCTCCTCCTTTGCGTGAACACACTGAGGGTCAGAAGTTGACGGCGTGGGGCCCCATACGAGGGACGCGAGGACCGCACGCCGCCGGAGACGTACGCAGTCGCGCCGGCAGATCGCCACCGAACGCCCCGGGTGGCAGGTCCGCGTCGTCCCGAATCTCTATCCGGCGCTCGAGCGGCAGGAGGTCGTCGTGCACACACCGCGCCACGCCCGCTCGGTGGCCGAGCTGGAGGAGACCGAGGTCGAAGCGGTCGCGACGGCCCTGTACGCGCGCCGCCAGGCTGCGTCGGCCGAAGGGTTCGCGTACGTCCAGGTCGTGCTCAACGAGGGCCGCGTCGCCGGCTCGAGCCTGCCGCACAGCCACTCGCAGCTCTTCTGGCTGCGCGAGCCGCCGCCGGCCGTGCTCGAGGAGCTGCCCAGGCTCGAACGGGGCAGGTGCGGCGTCTGCGATGTTCTGCGGGAAGAGCGCCTCGAGATCGCGCTTCGAGGAGACGTCATCGCGCTCGCCGCGCCGGCCGGCCGCGCCCCGTACGAGCTCGTGCTCGCACCGAGCCGGCACGCGGCCGAGCCGACCGAGGACGACCTCGTCGACGCGGCCCTCCTCCTTCGCGACGCGATCCGCCGGCTACGCGAAGCCGAAGGCCCGGTCCCGCTCAACGCCTGGCTGCACACCGGCGGGCACTGGCACGTCGAGCTCGTGCCCCGGCTGACCGTCTTCGCGGGCCTCGAGCTCGGCGCGGGGATCTACGTCAACTCACTGCCCCCGGAGGAGGCCGCGCAACGCCTCAGGGCGTAGGCTCGGCCTCCGGCCTTGCCGTTCAGCTCGCGGAAGCGGTGCGCTGCTTCGATCGCCGCGCCGAGGTTCAGGCCCTTGTCCTTCGCCTGCTTGATCAGCATCACGGTCTCGACCGCGTCCATGTCGTAGATCCGCTGCTTCCGGCCCTGCGTCGGGATCTGGGCCTTGTTCGTCCAGTAGTCGAGCTGCATCTTCGAGATGCCCGCGATCTGGCAAACCTGACCGAGGTAGAGCTGGACCTTGTCGAGGTGCTCCGACAGATCGATCGGCTCTAGAAGGTCTACTTGTCTGCTGGCGGCCATACCTCTCTCCCGGCGAGGACTCGACCCCTCGGCGCGAAGATATATCGCTCTCAACACGTTTTGTGAAGGGTTTCGGCCCGGAAGCCGCCGAAATAGCGGGGCTTCAGGCCGTGTCGCCGGCGGGCGCCGCGGCCGGCTCGGAGCCGTCTTCCGGCGCCTCGGCCTCGTCCGCCTCGACCACCGGAGCGAGCGCGGAAACCTGCTCGCCCTCGCGCAGGCGCATCACGATCACGCCCTGCGTCGAGCGGCCGAGCCGCCTGACGTCGTTGACCGGGATCTTGATCACCGTGCCGCCGTTCGAGATCAGCATCACCTGGTAGTCGTCGCGCACGATGCGGGCTCCGACCAGGTGGCCGCGGGCCTCGGTCAGCTGGACGGTCTTCACGCCCAGGCCGCCGCGGCCCTTGCGCGGATAGTCGGCGAGCTTCGTCCGCTTCCCGTAGCCGTTCTCGGTCACGACGAGCAGGTCGCCCTCGTTGACGCCGATCACGTCGGCGGAGATCACCTCGTCGCCCTTGCGCAGGCCCATGCCCTTGACGCCGGCCGGTGTCGCGGCCCATCGGGCGCGCCTCCTTCTCGCTGAAGCGGATCGCCTGGCCCTTCCGCGAGACCATGAGGATGTCGTCCTCGCCGGTCGAGTGGCGAACCGAGACGAGCTCGTCGTCCTCGTCGCGCATCTTGATCGCGATGATCCCGTCGGCCTTCAGCGGCGTGTTGTAGGCGGCGAGCTCGGTCTTCTTGACGATCCCCTTCTTCGTCGCGAAGACGAGGTACTTCGACTCCTCGAAGTCGCGCGTCTGGATCACCGCGCGCACCTGCTCGTCCTGGCGGAACGGGAGCAGGTTCTGGATCGCGCGGCCCTTCGACTGGCGCGAGCCGAGCGGGAGCTCGTGCACCTTGAGCCGGTAGACCTTGCCGACGTTCGTGAAGAAGAGGACGTAGTCGTGCGTCGAGGCGACGAACAGGTGCTCGATGTAGTCGTCCTCCTTGAGGTCCATGCCCATCACGCCCTGGCCGCCGCGGCGCTGCTCGCGGTAGGTCGTGACCGGAAGGCGCTTGATGTAGTTCGAGCGCGTGATCGCGATCACCATGTCTTCCTCGGCGATCATGTCCTCGAGTGAGAACTCGCCCTCGGCCGCGATGATCTCCGTGCGGCGGTCGTCGTTCTTGCCGTAGATGGTCTTGATCTCGAGCAGCTCCTCGCGGATGAGCGCTCCGATCCTCGACTCGTCGCCCAGGATCGTTCGCAGCTCGCCGATCCGCTCCACGAGATCCTTGTGCTCGTCCTCGACCCGCTTGCGCTCGAGCGCGGTCAGTGCGCGCAGACGGAGGTCGAGAATCGCCTGTGCCTGGATCTCGGAGAGCTCGAACTCCTTCATCAGGCCCTCGCGCGCCGCGTCGGCGTCGGCAGCACTCCGGATCAGCGCGATCACCGCGTCGAGGTTGTCGAGCGCGATCAGGTAGCCGAGGAGAATGTGGGCTCGAGCCTCGGCCTTGCGCAGCTCGTACTTCAGCCGGCGGGTGACGACCTCGCGCTGGAAGTCGAGGTAGTGGCTGAGCAGGTCGCGCAACGCGAGCGTCCGCGGCACGCCGTCGACGAGAGCGACCGCGTTGTAGCCCCAGGTCGCCTGCAGCGCCGTGTGCTTGTAGAGCTTGTTCAGCACGACCTGGGGGATCGCCTCGCGCTTCAGGTCGATCTGGATGCGCATCCCGGTCTTGTCGGAGAGATCCTTGACGTCGGAGATCTCCGAGATCACCTTCTCGTTGACGAGATCGGCGATCTTCTTGATCACGCCCGAGTCGCCGCCCTTCTTCACCCCGTAGGGCAGCTCGCTCACGATGATGGCGGTCTTGCCGCCGCGCAGCTCCTCGACGTGAGCGCGGGCCCGCATGACGATTCGACCGCGGCCCGAGCGGTACGCCTCGCGGATCCCCTCGCGGCCGACGATGATCCCGCCCGTCGGGAAGTCGGGGCCCTTGACGTGACGCGTCAGGCGGTCGACGTCGATCTCGGGGTCGTCGATCAGCGCGACGAGCGCGTCGATCACCTCGCCGAGATTGTGCGGCGGGATGTTCGTCGCCATGCCGACGGCAATGCCCTGCGACCCGTTGACGAGCAGGTTCGGGTAGCGCGACGGGAGAACGCTCGGCTGCCGGCGCGACTCGTCGTAGTTGGGGACGAAGTCGACGGTGTCGGCGTCGATGTCGCGGAGCAGCTCGGTCGCCAGCCTCGTGAGCCGGCACTCGGTGTACCGCATCGCCGCAGCGGGGTAATCGTCGATGTTCCCGAAGTTCCCCTGCCCGTCGACGAGCGGGTAGCGCATCGAGAACGGCTGCGCCATGCGGACGAGCGTGTCGTAGATCGCGACGTCGCCGTGCGGGTGGTACGAGCCCATCACGTCGCCGACGACGCGCGCGCACTTGAGGCGCGGCCGATTCGGCTGAAGGCCGGCTTCGTGCATCGCGAAGAGGACGCGCCGATGCACCGGCTTGAGGCCGTCGCGGACGTCCGGCAGCGCGCGCGAGACGATCACGCTCATCGCGTAGTCGAGGAAGCTCGAGCGCATCTCCTGCTCGAGCTCGCGCGGCTCGATCCGGCCGGGGCCGAGCGGCTCAACCGAAGACATTCAGACCTCCCCCACCATCAGACGTCGAGGAACCGGACGTCTTTCGCGTTCGTCTCGATGAAATCGCGCCGCGGCTCGACCTGGTCGCCCATCAGCATCGAGAACATCCGATCGGCGGCGGCCGCGTCCTCCACCTCGACGTTGACCAGCATGCGGTTCGCCGGGTCCATCGTCGTTGCCCAGAGCTCCTCCGGGTTCATTTCGCCGAGGCCCTTGAAGCGACCGACGTTGATCCCCTCTTTCGCGAGGTCGAGCGCCTCGTGGCGGAGCCCCTCGAACGTGTCCGCCGTGCGCTCCTTCTTGCCCAGCGTGAGCTCGAAGGGCGGCATGCCGACGATCTCGACGAGGCGCGCGTAGGAGCGGCGCAGGTTCGCGTAGACAGGCGAGGCGAAGACACCGGTCGGAATCGTCACGTGGCTGGCGGCGCTCGACTCGACCTCGACGACCTTGATCGTCGTCGACTCGTCCGTCTGCTCGAGGATCGACAGCTCGTGGCCGGCCTCGCCCACGGACAGGAGCGTCTCCGCGAGGTCCTTGCCGGCAGCGTCGTCGATGTCGACCTCGACGAGCCGGTGGCCGATCACGAAGTTCGCGGCCGCGCCGCCGAAGTCGGCGCGCAGGCGAGCGGCCCAGCCCTCGAACTCGTTCAGCGCCTTCGTGAACCGCCGGTAGCGGGCCTCCGTCAGCTGCTGGCCGTCGCCGTCCCGGGCGGAGAGGACGACGTCCTTCACTCGCTCGCGGACGAGGATGTCCTCGAACTGCGACTCCTTCTCGACGTACTGCTCCCGGCTCCCGATCTTCACGCGGTAGAGCGGCGGGACCGCGATATAGACATATCCGCCTTCGACGAGATCCTGCATCTGGCGGTAGAGGAACGTGAGGATCAGCGTTCGGATGTGCGACCCGTCGACGTCGGCGTCGGTCATGACGATCACCCGGTGGTAGCGGAGCTTCTCGAGGTCGAACTCGTCGCCGATGCCCGTGCCGATGGCGGTGATGATCGACTGGATCTCCGCGTTCGAGAGCACCTTGTTGATCCGGTTCTTCTCGGAGTTGATCACCTTGCCGCGCAGCGGCAGGATCGCCTGGAACGTCCGGTCGCGTCGCATCGATCGCGGAGCCGCCGGCCGAGTTGCCCTCGACGAGGTAGAGCTCGGCCGAGCTGGGATCGTTGATCGAGCAGTCGGCGAGCTTGCCCGGCAGCGACATGCTGTCGAGCGCGCTCTTCCGCCGCGTCAGCTCGCGGGCCTTGCGGGCGGCCTGCCTCGCGTTTCGCGCGGCGAGCGCCTTCTGGAGGATTTGCTTCGCCTCGGTCGCGTTCTCCTCGAGGAACTCGGCGAGCTTGACGTTGACCGTCTGCTCGACGAGGCCGCGCACCCAGGCGTTGCCGAGCTTCGTCTTCGTCTGCCCTTCGAACTGCGGGTCCTGGAGCTTGACCGAGATCACGGCCGCGAGACCCTCGCGGACGTCCTCGCCCTCGAGGTTGTCGTCCTTCTCCTTGAGGATGCCGTTCTTGCGCGCGTAGTCGTTCAGCGTGCGCGTGAGCGCGGACTTGAACCCGGAGAGGTGCGAGCCGCCCTCGTGGGTGTTGATGTTGTTCGCGAACGAGAAGACCGATTCGACGTAGGACGTGTTCCACTGCATCGCGACCTCGACCTGGCCCGTCTGCGGCGGAGTCGCCGTTCGTCGACCCCTCGAGGTAGACGATGTGCTTGTGGGCGGGATCCTTCGAGTCGTTCACGTAGCCGACGAAGTCCCGGATGCCGCCCTCGGCGTAGAACTCGTGCCGCTCGTCGCCCTGGCGCTCGTCGATGAGCACGATCCGCAGTCCCTTGGTCAGGAACGCCGTCTCGCGCAGCCGCTGGACGAGGATCTCGCTCGACCATTCGAGCTCGTCGAAGATCTCGAGATCGGGCAAGAACGTGATCGTCGTGCCCGACTCCTTCGTCGGCCCGATCTTCTTCAGGTCGGTGGTCGGCTCGCCGCGCGCGAATTCCTGGTGGAAGATCTTGCCGTCGCGCTTCACGTCGACATGGAGCCACGCCGAGAGCGCGTTCACGACGGAGACGCCGACGCCGTGGAGCCCGCCGGACACCTTGTAGCCCTCGCCGCCGAACTTCCCGCCGGCATGAAGCTTGGTCAGCACGACCGTCACGGCTGGGAGCCCCTGGTCTTTCATCACGTCGGTCGGGATCCCGGAGCCGTTGTCGGTGACGGTCACCGAGTTGTCCGGATGGAGCGTCACCTCGACGAGGTCGGCGCGGCCCGCCATGGCCTCGTCGACCGAGTTGTCGACGACCTCGAAGACGAGGTGATGGAGGCCCCGGGAGCCCGTCGAGCCGATGTACATGCCCGGTCGCAGCCGGACCGGCTCGAGGCCCTCGAGAACGGTGATGTCTTTTGCGGTGTAAGCGGCTTCAGCCATTAAAAAAAGCCCTGCAAATCTTCCCTTTTCGGGCTGAGGTCAGTGTACCAGATGGACCGGCCGTCAGCGCGCCCTCCCGAGGCTCGCGAGAGCCGCCTTCGCAACGATTTTGCGCAGGCTTTCGTCCTCGATCCCGGAAGCGAGCGCCGCGGCGAGCTCGCGCTCTTCGCTGGTCGGCTCGGGCAGGGCCGCGCGGATGGGTTCGAGCTCCTCCGCAGACGGCTCGGGAAGCTTTCCGGGCGCGAAGCGGAGCGCCGTCGGGGGCGGCGTCGCCGAGAGCCTCGCGCAGGCGCTCGAGCAGCTTCGGCTCCAGCTGCGCGAGCTCGAAGGCCCAGGTCGAAGACGCGGTCGCGACGTGCAGCGTCCGGTCTCTCGCGAGCCGCGCCGGCCAGGCGTTCCGCGCGATCTGATCCCCGACCGCAGCGGGCCAGACGCGCACGATGTCCGTCATCCCCTCCGCCGGGCCGAAGCGCGCGAGCTCGCTCCGGACCTCGCCTCCGATCCGTTCCGGCTTCATCTCGCCGCCCCGGGAGTCACGTGCACGAGCTGCGCGGGCTCGACCGGCAGCGCGGAGGCCCCGGTTGCGGTGATCAGCGTCTGGCCCGGGCCCTCCAGCCGCCGCGCGAGCGCAGTGCGACGCCCCTCGTCGAGCTCCGAGAGGACGTCGTCGAGCAGGAGCAGCGGAGGAGCAGGGCCGCGTTCGGCCAGGAGCGCAGCCTCGGCGAGGATCAGCGAGAGGACGGCCAGGCGCTGCTCTCCCTGGGAGCCGAAGCGGCGCAGGTCGCGGTCTCCGGCCAGGATCTCCACGTCGTCGAGATGCGGCCCGAGGCCGGTCGAGCCGCGCTCCAGATCGGCGTCGAAGCGCTCCTCGAGCGCCGCGACCGTCGGTGCGGCCGCCTCGTAGCGGAGCGTTCCTTCCAGAAGGCCGAGCTCGCCGGCGCGCTCGCCGAAGACGGGGGCGATCGCCTCGATCGCCTCGGCCCGCGCCGACACCAGCTGCGCCCCCAGCTCGGCGACGCGCTCCGTCCAGGGCGCGACCGCATCGCGCGACGAAGCCCCGAACGACACGCGGCGAAGAGCGGCGTTCCGCTGCGCGACGGCGGCGCCGTACTCCGCAGGCAGCGAGGCGCGGGCCGGATAGAGGCGCCCGAGCGCCCGGTCGAAGTACGCGCGCCGCGCGGCCGGGCCCCCTTTGACCACGACCAGGCGGTCCGGGGTGAAGACGAGCGTCGACACCTCCGACCGCAGCTGCTCCGCGGCCCGCAAGCGGCGCGCCGTTCAGCTTCGCCTTCTTCGCGTCGCCCGGGCGGAGCGTCACCTCGATCCCGAGCCGTGACGTGCCGCGCTCGCCGGCGAGCTCGATCCGCGCCGCCTCGGACCCGAAGCGCACGAGCTGGGCGTCGTTGCGGCTGCGCGGCGAGAAGCCCTGCGTCCCGACGTGGAGAGCCTCGAGCAGGTTCGTCTTGCCCGCGCCGTTCTCCCCGACCGCCAGCACGAGGCCCGGCTGGAGCTCCAGCTCGAGCGAGGCGTAGGAGCGGTAGTCGCGGAGCGTGACGTTCCGGACGATCAGCTAGCCCGCGAGCCGGATCGGCATGATCAGGTACGAGAACGCTTCCGCCTCGGAGCGGAGGAGGCCCGGCCGGAGCGGGCTGATCAGCCGCAGCGCGATCTCGTCGGTGTCGACCGACTCGAGACCGTCGCGCAGGAACTCCGGGTTGAACCCGATCTCGAGCGCCTCGCCGGTGAACGGAACGGGCAGCGACTCCCTCGCCTCTCCGACGTCCTGCGTCTGCGCGGACACGGTCACCTCGCCCTCGGCGAAGCGCAGGCGGAGCGGCGAGTTGCGCTGCGCCATCACCGAGGCGCGGCGAACCACCTCGAGGAACTCCTCGCGCGGCAGCGTCACCTCGTGCTCGAACGTCTCCGGGAGCAGCTGCTTGTAGTTCGGGAACTGCCCGTCGATCCGCCGCGTCGTCAGCCAGACCTCGCCGGCGCCGAAGACGACGTGGTTCTCCTGCACGCCGATCTGCAGCTCGGCCGAGTCCTGCGCGATGCGTGAGAGCTCCGTCAGCGCGCGCGCCGGCACGATCGCCTCGAGCTCGCTGACGGCCTCGTCCTTCAGCTCCGTCTCCTTGACGGACATCCGGTACGAGTCGGTCGCCGCCATCACGAGCTTCGCTCCCTCGAAGCGGACGAGCACTCCCGTCAGGACAGGGCGCGACTCGTCGCGCGACGCGGAGCGCGCAACCTTCGAGACCGTGCTCAGAAACGTGTCGCTGTCGACCGTGAACGTCTGAGCCCCGGTCGCGTCCGGGAGCTTCGGGAAGTCCTCGGCGCTGTACGTGTTCAGCTTGTACGAGGCAGGGCCGCAGGTGACCTCGAGCACGCCTTGCTCGGACCGGTGCTCGAGAACGACCTCGCTGTCCGGCAGCAGGCGCGCCAGGTCGACGAGCAGCCGGCCCGGAGCGACGACCGCGCCGTCACCCTCGACCTGCGCTTCGACGGACAGCCGCAGCGAGACCTCCATGTCCGTCGCGGCGAGCTCGAGTCGCCCATCGGCGGCGCGCAGCAGCACACCGCCGAGCACCTGGACTGCGGCGCGGGTCGAGACAGCCCGCCCGACGAGGGAGAGGGCTCGAGTGAGCTCGTCCTTGGAGCAAGTGACCTTCACGGCCGATCCAACAGCAGTTTCTATCTCAGTCATTTAAAAGAAGTTCGTAGTAGTAGTAAGGAGTGTGAACTCTGGGGACGATGCCGTGCAGCGGGTTCGGCAGCGGGATTGCGCTGGGGACAGGTTCTGTGGGGAAACGGAAGGTTTGAACATGTCTCTTGGGGCCTTGTCCAGGTTTCCCCAGATTCAGCGAGTTTGCTTCACCCGCGCTGTCAGTTCTTGCACAAGGTTGTAGACAGAGCGGTCCTCGCGGATCATGCGCGCGATCTTGGACGTCGCGTGGATGACGGTCGTGTGATCGCGGCCGCCGAACTCGCGGCCGATCTTGGGGAGCGAGGCGTCGGTCAGCTCGCGCGAGAGGTACATCGCGACCTGGCGCGGATAGACGATGTTCTGGGAGCGCCGGTCGCCGCAGAGCTCCTCCATCGAGAGCCCGAAGCGCTCGGTGACCGCGGTCTGGATCCGCTCGATCGAGACCTCGGGCGCCTCGCCCTGCGGGAAGACGTCCTTGAGCACGTCCTGGGCGAGCTCGACGGTCATCGGCCGCGCGGTGAGGCTGGAGAAGGCGACGACGCGCGTGAGAGCTCCCTCGAGCTCGCGGATGTTCGTCGACACGCGGCCGGCGATGAACGTCAGCACCTGCGGGTCGGGGATGTGGATCCCGTCGGTCTTGACCTTCTTGCGCAGGATCGCGATGCGGGTCTCGAGGTCGGGCGGCTGGATGTCGGTGATCAGCCCCCACTCGAAGCGGGAGCGCAGCCGCTCCTCGAGCGTCGAGATCTCGCGCGGCGGGCGGTCCGACGAGATCACGATCTGCCGGCCGGCCTCGTACAGCGAGTTGAAGGTGTGGAAGAACTCCTCCTGGATCCGCTCCTTGTGCTCGAGGAACTGGATGTCGTCGATCAGGAGCAGGTCGTACGTGCGGTAGCGCTGCTTGAAGCCCTCGATCCGCTTGTCGCGCAGCGAGTTGATGAAGTCGTTCATGAACGTCTCGCTCGTGATGTAGCGGACGGAGAGATTCCGCGAGTGCGCGCCGACGTACTGCCCGATCGCCTGCAGGAGATGCGTCTTTCCGAGCCCCGTGCCGCCGTAGATGAAGAGCGGGTTGTACGCCTGCGCCGGCGCTTCCGCGACCGCGAGCGCGGCGGCGTGCGCGAAGCGGTTCGACGAGCCGATCACGAAGGAGTCGAACGTGTACTTCTGGCTCATCTCGAACGCGGAGCCGCGCGGCCGGCGCAGGGGCGTCCTGCGTCGGGCCTGCCGCCTCGACCTCGCGCTCGACGAAGAGCTGGATCCGCCGCTCCTGGCCGACCTCGTCGCGGACCGCAGCGCCGATCAGATCGAGGAAATGGCCCTCGATCCAGTCGCGCGTGAAGTCGTTCGGGACCGAGAGGACGAACGTCTCGTCGGTCAGCTCACGGCTGGAAACGTCTCCGAACCACGTCTCGTACGTGGTGTCGTTGAGCGCGCCCTTGAGGCGTCCGGCGACTTCGGTCCACAGGGTCTCTGCTGTCAACTCTTGCTGGCGTGGCACGACGCCGGGTGGTCTCCTCGGCTCAGGGGCGGAACGGCGAGCATAACAGCGTGTCCGCAGGCACTCAATGGGGTGCAGCCGTGGGTAACTATGGCCGGATTTGCAGGGGTTTTCAGTGAACTCCACATCACTTTCCACAGGTGTGGACAATCGCCAGCGCAGGCACCGCCTAGTGGCCGCTAGCCGCCCCCGCGCAGCGTTTTTTCAAAGCTGTAAACACTCGTCGAGCTGTGGATAACGCCGCGAGGAGACCCTCGTCTATACTGGCTCGACGCCCGGGCAAAAAGGGCGCTCGTTCCTCTTTTTCTCTTACCTCTCACCGTGAAGCGGACCTATCAGCCGAACGTACGCCGCAGGAAGCGGAAGCATGGGTTTCGAGCCCGCATGTCCACGCGGGCCGGCCGCGCGATCCTGAAGCGACGCAGAGCTCGGGGCCGCAAGCGGCTCTCCGCCTGACCCCCGAGAAACAGTTGCACCGTAAGAACCGCCTGTCCCGTTCCCGGGATTTCGATGCCGTGTACCGCCACGGCCGGTCGGCTTCGACTCGGTTCCTCGTCCTCTACTGGTTCCCGCGGGAGGAAGGCGACGAGCCACGCCTCGGGATCGCCGTTCCGAAGGGAACCGGAGGCGCCGTCGTCCGCACGAAGATCAAGCGCCAGCTCCGGGAGCTGTGGCGCGCGCGGCTCGAGACGCTTCCGCCTGCGCACGACTTCGTGCTGATCGTCCGCCCGGGCCTCGTGGAGGGCACGGAGTCCAAGGGCTTCGAGTGGCTCGGCGAGCGCGTGGACGAGGTGCTCGGCAAGGCCGCCGCGTGAGCGCCGTTTTCCGGCTTCCGGCGTACCTCGGCGTCGGGCTCGTCTACCTCTACCGCTACACGCTCGGCGTGCTCTTCCCGGGCGGCTGCAAGTACCACCCGTCCTGCTCGCAGTACGCGATCGACGCGCTCCGCGAGTACGGGCTCGTGCGCGGCGTCATCCTCGCCGGCTGGCGGCTTCTGCGCTGCAACCCGTGGAGTCTCGGCGGGGTCGACTACCCGCGCCAGCAGAGGCTGTTCAAGTGATCCTCTTCTCGCCGCTCTCGCCGCTCGAAGACCTGCTGCGGAACGTCCTCGAGTGGTTCCACGGCACGGTCGGGCTCCCGTGGGCCTGGGCGATCGTCGCGGTGACCGTCTGCGTGCGGCTGCTGATGGTCCCGCTCGCCGTCAAGCAGATCCACTCGATGCAGGCGATGCAGGCGCACATGCCGGAGATGAAGGCGATCCAGCAGCGCTTCAAGCACGACAAGCAGAAGCGCAACGAGGAGCTGATGAGGTTCTACCGGGACAACAACGTCAACCCGGCTGCTCCCTGTCTGCCGCTCCTCGTCCAGTTCCCCGTCTTCATCGCGCTGTATCTCGTGCTGAGGCAGTTCTCGAAGCATCCGCCGGGCGGGGACCTCTCCTGGTTCGGCTCGCTCGTCCCGGACATCACGGCGCATGCGAACGCGCACTGGTCGGGCTATCTGCTGCTCGCGATCTACGTCGGGAGCCAGCTCGCGTCCACGTACTTCATGTCCACGACGATGGACAAGACGCAGCGGACGATGATGATGGTGCTGCCCATCGCGTTCGTGCCGGTGCTCGTGAACTTCCCGGTCGGGCTCGTCATCTACTGGGTGACGACGAACCTGTGGACGGTCGGCCAGGGGCTGGTCACGCGCAGGCTGGTCCCGAAGAAGCCGCCGCCCGCTCCGAAGCGCTCCTCGCGCACGCCGCCGAAGGAGGTGGCCGCCGAGAGCAAGGACGGCGCCGAGCCGAAGCCGGCCGACGAGAAGCCTGCGGCTCCTGCGCAGCCGCGTCGCGTGAAGCGCAAGAAGAAGGCCAGGCGAAGACGCATGATGGAGGACTCTGCGCCAGGTCGAGGCGACCGGCGAGACGGTGGGCGAGGCGAAGTGGGCGGCGCTGCGAGAGCTCGAGAAGCTCCATCCGGGGCTCGACAAGGGCGCGGTTCGGTTCCAGGTCGTCTCGGAGGGCGAGCGCGGCCTGCTCGGAGTCGGCTACGCACCCGCGCGCGTGGTCGCACTGGTGGACGCGGAGTCCGCGCAGGGGTCGACCGACGGCGAGAGCGACCTCGCCGGCGAAGTCCGCGACCTCGTCGAGCGGATCACGACGGGAATCGGCATCCGCTGCCGGATCGACATCGCCGAGGACGACGAGGTGATCACGGCTTCGTGCTCGGGCTCGAACCTCGGGCTCTTGATCGGCAAGCACGGGCAGACGATCGACGCGATCCAGTACCTGGCGAACGCGATCGTCTGGCGCGCGCACCCCGAGGGCCGCAAGGACGTCGTCGTGGACGCCGCGGGCTACCGCGACCGCCGCCGGACGGCTCTGGAAGCTCTGGCCATACGGAGCGCCGAAGAGGCTCTGGCCACGCATTCCTCGGTCGAGCTCGAGCCGATGACCGCCGTGGAGCGCAAGACGGTGCACCTGCGGCTGAAGGAGTACGACGGCGTCGAGACGGGGAGCGAAGGCACCGAGCCGAACCGCTTCATCGTCATCACGCCCAGCGCTTGACCGATCCTCGGCTCGAGCGCTGGCTCGATGCAGTGCTGGCAACTCCCGGCCTGACCGGGATCGAGGACCGCGACCAGGCCCGGGCGATGCTGGTCGAGGACGCGCTGCGCGGTGTCGAGGTCGTGCGTGGGTTCGAGGGCCCGATCGTGGACGTGGGCTCCGGCAACGGCTCGCCCGGGATCCCGCTCGCGGCGAGTCTGCCCGAACGCGAGGTGACGCTTCTCGAGGCGAATCGCCGCAAGGCCGAGTTCCTCGAACGCGCGGCGGCGGAGTTCGGGAACGTGCGCGTTGCCTGGGGGCGTGCGGAGGAGCACCGGGACCGCTACGGGGTGGCCCTGGCGAAGGCGCTCGCCCCGCCTGCGGTGGCGCTCGAGTGGCTGCTTCCGCTCGTGGAGGAGGGCGGCGCCGCGGTGCTCTGGCTCGCCTCCTCGGTCGATCTGGACGCGCTCTCGCGCGTCTCCGACCAGCTCGGCGGAGCGCCGATCGAGGAGCGGAGCGGGCTCGCCGTCGCTCGCAAAATCGCCCCCACTCCAGCAGGTTTCCCGCGGCGCCCGGGAATGGCCCGGAAACGTCCTCTCGCCTCGCCAGAATAGATGTGTGCCCGGCCGCATCTATGCCGTCGCCAACCAGAAGGGCGGCGTCGGCAAGACCACGACTGCGGTGAACCTCGCCGCGTGCCTCGCCAAGGCGGGCGAGAAGGTGCTGCTCGTCGATCTCGACCCGCAGGCGAACGCGACCTCGGGGCTCGGCGAGCGCGCCAACGGAACCTCCAGCTGCGATCTTCTCGACGGCGCGCCGCCATCGGAGCTGGCGAGGCCGACGCGGTTCCCGAACCTCGATCTCATTCCGTCGAAGCCGGACCTGGCCGGCACGGCCGCGGATCTCGGCCGGCGCGGTGACGGAGAGCGGTTCCTCGCCGAGACGCTCGCTCCCGCTGCCTACACGCACACGTTCGTCTTCGTCGACTGCCCGCCCTCGCTCGGGCCGCTGACCGTGAACGCGCTCGCCGCTGCCAGCCGCGTCCTGGTGCCGGTGCAGGCCGAGTACTACGCGCTCGAGGGGCTCTCCCAGCTCCTCACGTCGCTCGGCGCGATCCGCGTCCGGCTCAACCCGAGCCTCGCGCTCGCGGGCGTGATCCTGACGATGGTCGACGGGCGCACGAAGCTCTCGGCGGACGTGGCCGCCGAGCTCGAGAAGCACTTCGGGCCGCTGCTCTTCCGTGCGCGCGTTCCGCGGTCCGTGCGGATCGCCGAGGCGCCGAGCCACGGCGAGCCCGTGATCACCTACGACCCGCGCTCGGCCGGCGCGGAGGCCTACTGGAAGGTGGCGATGGAGCTTGTCGAGCGTTCCTCCTCCGAGGTGCCGCTGGCGGCGGTATCGGGAGCGCGGGCCTAGCCCGTGTCTCCCTCCGAAATGACCGGTCGCCAACCCGACCGCGGCCGAAACCGCGGCCAGGCGTGGCCTGGGTCGTGGGCTCGAGGTCCTGATCGGCGGCGCCGGCTCTTCGGAGCTCGCGCACGTTCCGGTCGATCAGATCCATCCAAACCCGAAGCAGCCGCGAAAGAGATTCGACCACGAGTCGACGGCCGCGCTCGCGGAGTCGATCCGGGCGCAGGGGATCATCCAGCCGGTCGTGCTCCGCCCACGCGCCGCGGGCGGGTTCGAGCTCGTCGCCGGCGAGCGGCGCTGGCGGGCCGCGCGCGAGGCGAACCTGGAGACGCTTCCGGCGCTCGTGCGGGATGCGGCCGACCGGGACGCTCTCCTGCTCGGCCTCGTGGAGAACGTCGCGCGCGAGGAGCTGACGCCGATCGAGGAGGCGCGCGCCTACGCCGTCCTGGTCGACGAGTTCGAGCTCTCCCTGGGCGACATCGCCGAGCGCGTCGGCGCCTCGAAGCCGGCGGTCTCGAACCGGCTGCGTCTGCTCGAGCTGGCGGACGACATCCTGGCGATGGTCGAGCGGGGCGAGCTGACCGAGGGCCACGCACGCGCGGTCTTGGCCGTTCCCGACAACGAGGGACGCCGCCGGCTGGCGCGCAAGATCGTCCGCCAGGGCCTGTCCGTCCGCGCGGCCGAGCGCGAGGCTCGCTGGTCGGGGGCGGCGACCAAGCGGAGACGGCGCCCGCCGGCCGACCCGGAGCTCGCCGAGCGGGTGAAGATCGCGGCCGAACGGTTGACGGGCTTCCGGGCGCGAGTCAGCGCGCGGGGCCTCGAGATCCCGGTCGACAGCGAGGTCGGGCTCGAGGAGCTCGCCGAAGCCCTCGAGCGGGCAGCGGACGCCGCGTGATGTTCGGCGAGTGGATCGAGGATCTCGAGTCGCTGGAGGCGATCTCGCAGGACGCCGAGGCGCGGCAGATCTTCCTCCGCATGGCGGCGATGTCCCAGGAGGGGCGCATCGGCTCGTTCCTCGTGGAGCTGGCGGGGACGAACGAGCTGGACGAGTTCACGAAGGGAACGCTGAGCGAGATCGCCCGCGACGAGGCGTTCCTGCTCGTGGTGGACGACTACCTGCGCTGCACTCGCGTTCTGCACTGACCTCGCGGAACCCGCGGCCCAGCGGCTCTCCGATCCGCCCTCTAGAGCCCTGAACGAGCGGTTTCGTCGCCAAAGGCGCCGTCAATCGCGGAATCCGAGTCAGTCTGCTCCCCGATGACGGGCTGTCTCTCGTGGAGAACGCTGTCTCCAAGCGATCGAGAGAGAGGTCCACTTGACCAAGACAACCCACCTATTCCTCACGGCCGTAGCGCTTGCCTTCGCCGCAGCCGTGCTTCTCATTCCGGGAACGGCGGCCGCTTTTCCGGCCGACACGAACACTTCCGCCAATTCTTCGGGCACAGTCAAGTGGCGCTTCCAGGTCAGCGGTCAGTACGTGCTGCACCGGCCGGTGGTTGGCCCCGACGGCGGGGTCGTCGTCGCGAGCTCGTCCGGCAACGTGTACTCCCTGACCTCCGCCGGCGCTCTTCGCTGGGTCGTCCGCGCGGGCGCTGACGGCCTCTCCGATCGGCGCGGACGGAACCGTCTACGTCGGCTCGATGAACACGATCACCGCGATCGCCGCCAACGGATCGATCAGGTGGACGTTCACCGAGCCGTCCGTGGGCCAGGGCGTGATCGCCGGGCCGACCGTCGGCCCCGACGGGAACATCTACGTGATCTCGGACTACGGCGGGCTCGGCGCGTTCGCGCTGTCGCCCGGCGGTCAGCTTCTCTGGAGCAACCCGGGAAGCCCGACGTTTGCGGAGAACGCTCAGAGCGGAGTCGAGATCGTCTTCGGCTCGGGTCGCCTCTACGCGGCCTTCGACGAGCGCAGCCCAGGGCCCGAGCACGATGTTCGGCCTTTCGCTGGGTGGTAGCCAGCAGTGGGCCACGCCGATCGGTGGCAGTGACGACGCGTTCATGCAGCAGCAGCGCCAGCCCGCAACCGGCGTGGACGGCAGCCTCTATCTGACCGCGATGGGCGGCGGGAACGGCTGGGGCCTGCGCCGCGTCGATCCGGCCAGCGGCAACGTGCTGTGGAACTACTCCCCCTGGCCCTCGAACGGGATGTCGCCTCCGAGCGTCGGGCCGGACGGCTCGGTCTACTTCTCGCGCAGCCTCTCGTTACCTCGAGTCGGTGACCCCGAACGGGCAGTCACGCTGGACGTTCTTCGACGGCTCGATCATCGATCACCCTGCGGTGAGCCCGGACGGCAGCATCGTCGTCGCCGGCGATCGTCCCGAACTTCGGTTGCCCGGATCCGTCCGCGGGTGGAACGCCTCGACCGGGGCCCTCTCCTGGCAGATCGACCTGTCCAACGAGAATGGCGGTTTCCAGGTCGTCTACACACAACCCGAGTTCTCCGCCGACAGCCGGACCGCGTACTTCGGTACGGCGATTCTCGCCGGAGGCGAGGAGTACTCCTATCTCTACGCGGTGGACACAGGCACTGCGACAGAGTGCGTCGTGCCCGCCGTGATCGGGATGACACTCGACGCCGCGCGGGTTCAGGTCCGTGCAGCCGGATGCAGGGTCATGACCCGGTCTGGCTCGACACGACCTGGCCGTGTCGTCGCCCAGAGCCCAGCGGCTGGCACGAGGTTGCCGCTGGGAAGCCCGGTGACTCTCACGGTGCTGCACGCCTAGTCAAATCCGAGGATGCGACGGGCGCACGATCCGGCCCGTCCTCGGCTTCGCGTGGCGGTGGAGGTTTTCTGCGCTTCGCTGGACAGCGATCCGCTGACGCGTTGCGAGCGCGCGCCCCTCCTTTCGTCCGCCAGTCCCCGGGTGGTCTCGGCCGCTTCGCGGCCTCGACATTTTTCGCTGAGCCCGGAGGGCGCGCGGAAAAATGGGCGATCGTGGATTCGAACCACGGACCTCCGCCTTATCAGAGCGGCGCTCTAACCAACTGAGCTAATCGCCCGGGAGCGCTCGATTCTAGCCACGACCTTCTGCTCCCCGAGGCTTTGCATTGTTCGACCGACTCGAACAGTGGGCACTCTTTGAGGGGACGGAGGCCGATGGGCACGGCGCTAAGATGAATCGAGGTCAGCCATGCAGGAAATGGTCATCTACGGGGTCAGCTTCGACCTGGGCAGCAAGCAGCCCATCGTCCTGCTGAAGACGGCCGACGGGAACCGCTTCCTTCCGATCTGGATCGGCCACCCGGAGGCCGCGGCGATCCTGATGAAGCTCCAGGGCGCCTCGTCCCCGCGCCCGATGACCCACGACCTCTTGACCGAGATGATCGACCAGCTCGACGGACAGGTCGTCCGGATCACCGTCACCGAGCTCAAGGAGTCGACCTTCTACGCGTCGATCACGCTGCAGCAGAACGGCTCCGAGCTGGAGATCGACTCGCGGCCCTCCGACGCGATCGCGCTCGCGGTTCGCGCCGACGCTCCGATCTTCGCCGCGGACGACGTGATCGAGGAGTCCGCGATCGAGTTCGAGGGCGAGGAAGTGAACGAGGAAGAGATCGTCGACGAGTTCAAGCGCTTCCTCGACGACGTGTCGCCGGACCAGTTCGCGGTCGGCGACGAAGAGAACAGCTAGCCCTAGCGCCCGGTCCAGTCCACGAAGACGTCCTTGCCGGCCGGGAGGCTGATCAGCCGGTAGGGGTACGTCACGTGCGGGTCGACCTGCTCGCCGAGGCCGGGTGAGCGCTCGCGCACCTCGACCGTGATCCCGCCCTCCTTCTCGGTCGCGCCCATGACGTCGATCGCGTAGCCGCTGCTCGAGCGGGCGCCGGTGCTTAGCAGCAGGAGCTGCCGGGACGAGAAGTCGATCTTCGGCACGCGCCCGGCTCCCGTCTGGGCGAGGAAGGACGCGAGCTGCTGCCGGTCACGGAAGAGCCGCCGCTGCTGGTACGTGATCTGCAGCGGGCCGACGGAGAACGCGCGCCACTCGACCGGACGGCTCTTCGACCTGGGAACCAGGAACGCGACCAGGGCAACGGCCGCGAGCGTCACCCCCAGCGCGACCGCGACGCTAGTAGTAGATGTAAACCGCTTCGCCGTAGTAGCTCGACGCGAAGAGAGTCGGCGCGACCCAGATCGGGACGCGGACGCAGCCGTGCGAGGCCGGGTACGAGGGCACTGACGGATAGCCGTGGATCGCGAACCCACGCAGGAAGAAGTTCGAGTCGAACATCCCGGTCGGCAGCGTCCCGGGGACCTTGCTGTAGATGTGCCAGAGCCCGACGGGCGTGTTCCCCGTTGCTCCGGTCGAGACGTGGACGACTCTGATCAC
Organism: uncultured Actinomycetes bacterium; assembly: GCA_963790695.1. GTDB lineage: Bacteria > Actinomycetota > Thermoleophilia > Gaiellales > Gaiellaceae > VAXT01. The sequence goes on from CAWBPX010000013.1 coordinate 22,150, forward strand.
GCGCCCGTGGTCGACCTCGAACAGCACCTGCTTCGTCTTGTTGACCTCGAAGTGATGCCCGTAGCGGAAGCGCGGGGTCGGAGTGTGTGCGCTCAGCAGTCGCCGCCAGACGTCGGGGGTGACACGGCCCGTGCGGGCGAGGCCGCTCAGTTTCTGGAAGGCCATGACCGCGTCGGCGGTGTCGTACGAGTAGAAGCCGTCGACGCCGCGGGTCGTGTAGTGGAGCTGGGCGAGGCGTTGCTCGAGGATGCGGACGCTCGGGCCGCGCGCTCCCGGCGCCAGGTAGGGCAGAAAGACGTTCGCGTGCACCGTCTTCTTCCGCGTGCTGAACGCTCCGGAGGGTGTGACCGTGATCCGCACCTTGTAGTCGGCGACCCGCTTCGTGCTCAGGCGGAGGTTGACGTGATCGCCGAAGGTCTGGGCCGCGAGCTCGTGTCCCGAGCGCCAGATGCGCACCTTCATCGTCCCCGATCCGCTGGGCCTGAGCTTCGCGCGGAGCTTCAACGGCCGGCCGATGATTCCGGCCCGCGGCAGCGCGACGTCGAGCGCGGGGCGAACGGGGACGGCAACGGCATTCGAGGCGACGACGTCGAAGTGCGCCGCGTACGTGGCTGGAGCGGTCTGCTTGACCTTGAACGCGAAGCGCCCCTTCTTGTCCGCCTTCGTCGAGCGCAGCGGCGTGGTGCCCGAGTAGAGCGTGATCGGCGCGCCTCGGAGCGCGGGCGCGATCCGGCCCTTGAAGGTCGCGCGCCGGCCGTAGGTCGTCATCTTCGGGCCGCTCAAGGTGAGCTGTGCCGAAGTGATCACGACGGAGGCCTGCGCGGTCGTTCCGTCTGCGGCCGTCCCGGTCACCGTCGCGGTGAACCGGCCCGTCGGATACTGGTGCTGGACGGTCGGCCCGTCGGCCTGGGTCTTGTCCCCGAGATCCCAGTGGTAGCCGACCGCGTCGCCGGTGGCGGTGAGCGTCACGTTCAGCGGCGCGGGGCCGGTGGCGGGCGTGGCCTGAATGCTCACGGTCGGCTTCGCCTGTGCCGGCGCGACCCAGACGAGAAAGATCAGAACGGGCGCGAGCCGCCGCATCGTTCGAAGACTAGTTACCGGTCGCGATGCCGATCGCGAGCCCGAAGGCGTTGAAGGACGCATGGAGGAGCATGCCGGGATAGATGCTGTCCGTTTTCGCCCTCAGGTACGCAAGTCCCGCTCCGAAAACAGCGATCACCGCGAAGCCGGCGATCAGCCCGTGCACGAGTGCGAACGAGAGGCCGACGAGCACGATCGCCGGGTACTGCCCGAACTGCTCGAGGAGCCCGTAGCCGACGCCGCGGAAGAGGAGCTCCTCGACGATCGGCGCGATCACGACCACGACGACGCAGAACGCAGCGAACGGGGCTGCGCGGCTCGGATCCCAGTGCTCCGGGATGAGCCCCTGCTCGCGCTCCGCGTTCGCGAACTGGGCGACGATCGCGCTCACGACGAACACGACGAGGATCACGACGGCGCCGATCCCGGCCGCGCGCCTCCACGAGGGCGGTCGCCGGAGCGCGAGAAAGTTCTTTCGGTCGAGGCCGCGCGTGAGGAGCAGGATGATCCCGAGCATCAGCGCGTACTGGACTGCGCCGAGGATGCTCGAGCTCCACTTGTAGGCGACGTCCTTCTCCGGCGGGCCGCTGCTGAGCTGCGCCGCGTAGGCGATCGCCGCCATGAACCCGACGAGGGTGCACCAGCCGATGAGCCGCCACTTCATGCGCACGGCGTCAGGCGACCCACTGCCAGAGGGCCCACTGCGAGACCGCGACGCCGAGGAGGAGCGCGCTCACTCCCACGATCGCGGTGTGCGCGCGAGGGTTCCGACCGATCGAGGCCAGCGCGAGGAAGAGCGGGAAGATCACCAGCCCGAACCGCGGTAGGGAGAGCAGCGGCCAGCGGTCGCTGGGCATGCTCAGCGGAATCGCCAGGCTCAACGCCGAGAAGAGCCCGTAGGGGGCGCCGAAGCGGCGCCAGGCGACCACTGTCAGGATCGCGAACAGGACGAGCGCGGCCAGGCATTCGAGATTGATGACCGCGACGCGCATGGGGTCGGTGCCGGAGACCGCGGGCCAGTAGGTGTGAGTGTGAGAGCCCGAGGCGAGCTGGCGAACCCCGGCCCAACCCGCGCGCAGGCCCTCCCAGATCCCGCCGAGCGGACCGACCGGTGAGAGCTCCCGCGACCAGAAGCCCTGGGCGTGGAGGAACTCGAGCGGATCGCCTCGCTGGATCCAGAGCAGCAGCGGATACGCCGCGAACATGAGCGGTGCGACGGCGAGGCCGGCGAGGCTTCTGCGGCGGTCGGGCGAGCGCCAGGCGATGAGCGCGAGCGCAGGCAGAAGGGCGACCGCAACCGGGCGGGTCAGGAGCGCGAGGCCGCACACGAGCCCTGCGGCGAGGAAGCGCCTGCGCTCCGCGAGCAGGAACGCGGCAACGCTCAGGAGGAGGTAGAGCGACTCGCTGTACACGGCCTGGAGGAAGAGGGCCATCGGGAACAGGGCGAGGTAGAGGACGGTTCGGCGCGCGCCTTCGGCGCCCAGCCGTCCCTCGGCCAGCCGGTACAGGAGAACGAAGGACGCGAGCCCCGCCGCGAGCGAGACGATGATCCCGGCGAGGACGTAGTGGCCGAGGAGGATCCGTCCGAGCAGGCCGACCGTGGCCGGATAGAGCGGGAAGAAGGCGGTGGCCGACCGGGCGAGGTGCTCGTAGCCGTGCTCGGCGATGCGCAGGAAGAAGACGCTGTCCCAGCGGGCCCAGACGTCCGTGACGGCGCCCAGGTCGTGGGTGACGGTCGGGTCGTCCCAGTGGGCAGCGTTCGGATGCCGGTTCGGCTCGAAGGTGAAGAAGGCGAAGAGCGCCGCGGCCCAGATCGCGGCGCGGCTCCAGAGGAAGATCTCGATTGCAGGATTGCGCGAGCGGGGCGGGGCGGGCAGCTGGCCCGCCTCGGCATGTTGCTCGCGGAGCCGTTGACCCACACGCACGACGGCCGGATCATACGGGCGTGGAGGAGCGCTATTTCACGGTTGAGGAGGCCAACGAGGCGCTGGCCGAGGTGCGTCCGCTGACCGAGGAGCTCGTCTCGCACAGGCGGGCTCTCGTCGAGCTTCAGGAGCGTCAGGCCGCGCTGACGACGCGGATCTCGGGGAACGGCGGCAACGTGGAGCCGAGCGAGCTCCAGGAGGTGCAGGAACGGCTCGACGAGGAGGTGGCTGGGATCGCGCGGTGCGTGGCGCGAATCCACGAGCTGGGGGCACAGGTGAAGGATCTGGACGAGGGGCTCGTCGACTTCCCGGCGCTCCGGGGCGGCGAGGAGGTGCTGCTCTGCTGGCGGCTCGGCGAGGACGAGATCGAGTTCTGGCACGGGTTGGACGAAGGCTTCTCGGGGCGCCGGCCGCTCCCCTTCTAGGCATCCACCTGCCCCCACAGCCCCACCCTGGGTGGGGAGAGAGGTTCCACCCGCCACCCGCGATGAGCGTATCGCTCGATCCGCGCCGCATCTGCGCCGACTCCGTGCCGATTTCGTCGCGCCTGCGCTGAGGATCACGGGCGTGCCCGTCGAATACAGCGCGCATGGAAATCTGGCAGCGCTGGCTCCTCGTCGCCGGCATCGTCATCGGCACGATCATCGTCGCCAAGATCGTCGACTGGCGCATGTCCCGCGCCGACCTGCCTCCGGCGGCCGTCACCCGCTATCGCGTCCTGCGCCGCAGCCTGATGACGGCGATCATCTTCGTCGGCGTCCTCTCCGCGCTCCTCGTCGTCCCGCAGGTGCGCGCGGTCGCCGCCGGCCTGCTCGCCTCCTCGGCGGTCGTCGGCCTCGTCGTCGGCCTCGCCGCCCAGCGACCGCTCGCCAACTTCGTCGCCGGAGTCGTGATCGCGTTCACCCAGCCGCTCCGAATCGGCGACCTGGTCGAGGTCGACGACACGGAAGGAATCGTCGAGGAAATCGGGCTCACCTACACCTTCATCAAGACCGCCGACAACGCGCGACTCGTCATCCCGAACGAGAAGCTGGCCTCGGATACCATTCGCAACTCCACCATCGTCAGTCGGGAGAAGCTCGCTCAGGTGTCGGTCCAGGTTCCCCTCGACAAAGATCTCGATGCGGTGGTCGACCTGCTTAGAAGTGAGACGGCCGGCGATCCCCGCGCAGAAGTGCTCGTGAGCGGCCTCAACGGGACCGCCACACTGACCGTGCGCTCATGGGCCCCCGAAGTCGGCGAGGTCGAACAGGTCGAGAGCGAGCTACGCATGCGTGTAGCGCGCCGCCTGCGGGAAAAGAAGCTCCTGTGACTCCGCCGCCCAACGGTTCCAGCCGGCCGCGACCGCCGGTTCATCCGATCAACCGCCGCCGCCAGCGCCGCCGCTCGCAGGCGCGCCGCCGCCGCAAGCTCGCAGTCCTGATCGTCCTGGTCCTGGGGATCTTCGCCGTCATCGGCGGGGTCGGCTTCGGCGAGGCCCAGTCGGTCAACCGCGGCTGCGACCTCGCGGGGCTGAAACCCGTTCTCAAGGACTCCAACTCGTTCATCTACGCGGCCGACGGCTCACTCCTCGGCTCGATTCCCGCCGAGAAGAACCGCCAGCCCGTCCCGCTGGATCAGATCAGCCCGTGGGTGGGCAAGGCGACCGTGGCGATCGAGGACCGCCGCTTCTACGAGCACGGCGGCGTCGACTTCGTCGGCATCGCGCGCGCCACCGTCAAGGACATCCAGGCCGGCAAGACGGTGCAGGGCGGCTCCACGATCACGCAGCAGCTCGTCCGCAACCTCTACATCCGCCACCGCGAGCGAACCGTCCGCCGCAAGCTCGTCGAGATGTGCCTCGCGTGGAAGCTCAGCCGCCGCCACTCCAAGAAATGGATCCTCCGCAACTACATGAACACCGTCTACTACGGCAGCCACGCGTACGGCATCGAGGCCGCCTCGCAGACGTACTTCTCCCGGCACGCCAGCAAGCTCTCGCTCATGCAGGCGGCCCTGCTCGCCGGTCTCCCGCAGGCGCCCTCGATCTACGACCCGTTCAAGAACCCCGACGCCGCGATCGAGCGCCGGAACCAGGTCCTGCTCGCCCTCTACAAGAGCGGCGACATCAGCTACGCGAACTACCGCGAGGCGATCCGGGCCAAGGACCTGCACCTGAGGCCCGGCAAGATCTACTCGCGGATCCGCGAGCCCTACTTCTTCAGCTTCGTCCGCGACGAGCTCGTGAAGAAGTACGGGGCGCAGACGGTCCGCTCCGGCGGGCTCAAGGTCTACACGACGATCGACCCGCGCATGCAGCGCGCGGCCGAGCGGGCGATCAAGGACACGCTCTACTACGACAGCGACCCGGCCTCGGCGATCGTCTCCATCGACCCGCGGAGCGGAGCGATCAAGACGATGACCGCCGTCACCCCGGGCCGGACCGGGAACCAGTTCAACCTCGCGGCCCAGGCGCGCCGCCAGGCGGGGTCGACCTTCAAGACGTACGTCCTCACCGAGGCCGTCTCCGAAGGCATCGATCCCGACACGACGAGCTACCTCTCGGCACCGCTCCACTACCAGCCCGACCCGAACACGCCCCCATGGGACGTCTCCACCTACTCCCACTCGTACGTGGGCTCGACGTCGATCACGCACGCGACGCTCCTCTCCGACAACACGGTGTACGCGCGGCTCACGCTCGACCTCGGGCCGGAGAAGGTCGCCGCGATGGCGCATCGGCTCGGGATCCGCTCGTCCCTGAAGACGAACGAGGGCATCTACGTCCCGTCGATGGGCCTCGGCTCGATCGGCGTCTCCCCGCTCGACCAGGCGTCCGCGTACGCCACCCTCGCCGCGGGCGGGATCTACTCGGAGCCGATGGCGATTCGCAAGGTCGTGTACGCCGACGGCAACGAGGACCGGGACTCCGGCTGGGGCCACCCCAAGCGCAAGCGCGTGATCGCCGACTGGGTCGCCGCCGAGGTGACGAAGATCCTCGAGGAGAACATCCAGTCGGGCACCGGCGTGGGCGCGAACATCGGCCGGCCCGCAGGCGGCAAGACCGGCACGACCGAGAATCACGCCGACGCCTGGTTCTGCGGGATCACACCCACGCTGACCGCGGCTGTCTGGGTCGGCTACCCGCAGGCCGAGATCCCGATGACGAACGTGCACGGCATCTCGGTTGCGGGCGGAACCTTCCCGGCCACGATCTGGCGTCTGTTCATGGAGGAAGCGATCGGCCCGACCCCGGTGCGCGAGTTTCCCGAGGCGCTCTCTTCGCCGATCTGGCACACGTTCACGACCGGCCAGTACGCCGGCGAAGCCCCGCCCCCGTCCTCCTACTATCAGCCGCCGGCCGCGCCGGCGACGACCGAGACCACCGGCCCGGCCCCGCCTCCTCCACCCTCGCAGAACCCGGCGCCGCCGCCTGCGCAGCCCCCGCCTCCACCGCCTGAGCCGCTCCCGCCGCCTCCGCCCGAGCCGCCTCCGCCTCCGGCCTCGCCTCCACCGCCGCCCTAGACGTGAAGCTCGCGGCGCGCGTGGCGGCGCTCGCTGCGCCCGTCTTCCTTCTGGCGTGCGCGGTGCCCGATGGGGGCCTCTTCCGGGCCGAGCGCTACCGCGACGTCCATCTCTACGGCATCTACGCGGACGGATTCTTCCGCGGCCAGCTGCCCTATCGAGACGTCTTCGTCGAGTATCCGCCGGGCGCGTTCGCGGTCTTCATGCCGCCTGCCGTGCTCCCGGGCGGCGCGTACAACGCGGCGTTCAAGACCCTGATGGCGCTCTGCGGGATCGCCGCCCTCTTCTGCGTGGTCCTGATCCTGGTCACCGATCGGCGTGCGCGGGCCGTCGGCTCTACGCCGCGGCCGGGCTCTTCGCGCTGTCCCCGCTCGCGGTCGGCCCGATCTCGCTGAACACCTACGACCTGTTCCCGGCCGCGCTGACCGTCGGCGCGCTGGCCGCGCTGCTCCGGCGCCGCGAGCTCCTCGCGTTCGGGCTCCTCGGGCTGGCGGTCACGGCGAAGCTCTACCCGCTCGTCCTCGTTCCGCTCGCATTGCTGTACGTCTGGTCGGCCGCGGGCCGCACTCGAGCTCTGCGCGCCCTCGCGGTTCTGGCCGGAGTCGTGGTCGTCGTGATGCTCCCGTTCGCCATCCTCGGCCCGGGCGGGCTCTGGGACAGCTTCCACGCCCAGTCGTCGCGAGGCCTGCAGATCGAGAGCCTCGGCGCCGGCGCCCTGCTCGCGGCGCACCGGCTCGGCGCGTACGAGGCGACCGTCGTCCGCGGCACGACCGGGGCGGCGACGCGCGACCTGGCCGGATCGCTTCCGGACGCGCTCGCCGCGTTCAGCTCGATCATCCAGCTCGTGGCCGTCGCGCTCGTCTGGCTCCTCTTCGCGCGCGGCCCGAGGAGCGCCGAACGTCTCCTGCTGGCCTCGACGGCCGCGGTCGCCGGGTTCCTCGCCTTCAACCGCTTCGTCTCGCCGCAGTACGTCGTCTGGCTGATCCCGCTCGTCCTGCTCGTTCCCGGCCGAACGGGCATTGCGGCGATCGCGATGGTCGGCGCCGCGCTCGTACTGGCCCAGATCTGGTTCTTCCACTACAGCCACGTGTTCCAGCTCGAGGGCATCACGTGGCTGATCGTGCTCCGAGACGCCGTGCTGCTCGCGCTCTACGTCTTGCTCGCCCTGCGCTTGAAGACGAGCACGCCGTCCTCGGAGAAGACGAGCCGCCAGGCCGGGTTGCGGCGCAGAGCCGCGAGGTCGGTCGCCGTCGCCAACGGGTCCCACCGGTCGGCGTAGCCGGGCTGCGTCTCGTCGGCCGCGACCCACTGCGCGTCCTCGATGTACGGGAAGCTGAGGAACCGCCGGCGCGCGGAGAGGTGCGAGCCGAGCGAGTTCGTCGCGCTGACCACGGCGCCGTCGGGGATCAGCCGCAGCGCCCGGTCCGTCACGCGGTCGTGGCTCGCCACATGGGACGCGTAGGCCTGGTAGTCCTCGCCGCCCGGGAAGCTCGCGCCAGACGGGAATCGCGCCCAGCACGAAGTTCGCGACCAGCATCGTCCCGACCATCCCCATCGCCAGCGGCATCCGCAGGTTCGGCCTCGTCCGGGTCAGCCGTGAGGCGCCGAGGATCGTCGCGACGAAGAGCGGGGGGATCAGGCCGGCGGTGTAGTGGTGGTGGATCGAGCTCTGCGTGTGCGTCGCCGAGAGGAGGTTGAGCCCGAGCTCCGGCACGGCGGCGAGCAGGGCGAGCGGCGCCGCGAGCCCGAGGAGGAGAAGCGGCAGGAAGAGGTCGAGCAGGTAGTGGGCACCCTCGTGGTCGAAGGCGGTCTCGAGGACCCGGCCCGGGTGCAGGAGGAGCGTCTTCAGGATCTCGCCGGGAGAGCTTCCCAGCGAGCCGTAGCGCTGGTAGAAGCTCGACGAGGCGCCCTCGTTGAAGTGGGGCAGGACGACTTCGACGGAGATCGCCGTCACGAGCACGCCCGCGACCGCGATCGCGCCGCCCTCGACCCAGCGCCGCCGCGAGACCGCGTACCAGAGGCCCATGCCCGCGATCACGAGCGGGATCTCCTCCTTCGTCAGCGCCGCGAGCACGGCGAAGATCCCGAAGGCCACGAGCCGGTCCTCGTCCAGGTACCAGAACGCAAAGAGCAGCAAGCGGGCACGCGAGCGCGACCGGGTGGAACTCGTTCAGGGTCAGCCACTGCACCGCCGGGTAGAGCAGGTACGCGAGCCCGAAGCCGAGCGCGACGCGCTCCGATCCGAGGTGCTTGCGCGCAAGCCAGAAGACCGGCAGCGCGCCGAGCGCGATCGCGAGCGTCTGCACGACGACGAGCATGTTCGGGCTCGGCCAGATCCACCACAGCGGCGCGAATGCCGCAAGGATCGGATCGACGTGCGAGCCGAGCCTCGACGCCTGGTTGCCCTGCAGGTCCGTGACGGCGAGCGGATGCCCGTGCGCGGTCGACCAGACCGCCTGGACCATGTTCCCGAGGTCGAAGCGCCCGGTGTTGTACGCGCGGTAACGCAGGATCGAGAGCGCCCCGAAGCCGGCCGTGTACGCACCGATCGCCGTCCAGAGGAGCGGCCGCGGCCTCAGGAGACGAGCGCTTCGAGGAGCGTCCGCCACCGCTCGCCGAGCACCTCCTCGCTCGCCCGCGCTTCGTAGACGGCCCGCCCGCCATTGCTCAGCCTCTTCGCGAGCTCGCGGATCCGCTGCGATGCGCCGCATCGCCTCGGCCAGAGCCGCTGGGTCGCCCGGAGGAACGAGGAGCGCGTTCTCCCCGTCGGTCAAGAGCTCGTGCGCCGCGGGCGTGTCCCCCGTGATCAGCGGCGTTCCGCAGGCAAGGGCCTGGTACGCCTTGTTCGGGATCACGCGCAGCGCCTTGTCCGAGGTGCCGAAGATCCCGAGCGCGCAGCCGGCGCCCCAGTACTCCCGCGGCAGCTCCTCGTACTCGATCCAGTGCAGCCACTCGACGTTCGGCGGCAGGTCCGTCATCAGCTCGTTCAGCTGGCCGCTCCCGACGATCCGCACCTGGAGCTCGGGCGCGAGACGTGCCGCCTCGAGGATCGTCGGCAGGCCGTGCAGCGGGATCAGCTTGCCGACGAAGAGGACGCGGAACGGCTCATCCGGCCGCCAACCCGCGTGGAAGAGCCGGTCCTCCGCGCCGACGAGGCACACCTGGACGCGCTCGCGCGGGAGGTCGCCGACCTCGGCCAGGAACTCCGCGTTGGCCTCGGTGTCCGCGACGACGAGGTCGGGCGTCCGCAGCGCGCGGCGGTCGATCACCCAGAGGATCCGGGCCGTGAAGCGCCCTTCCCGATAGCGGCTGCGGTCCCCGACGAGCGTGTCGTGCAGCGAGATCAGCGGGTTGAAGACGAGGGGCCGTTTGCCGGCGACGCGTCGCGCGTGCGGCACGTCGAAGTGGCCCGGATAGCCGACGAGCACGACGTCGAACGCGTCATGGCTCGAGTAGCGCAGCCGCATCTCCGCGACGAACAGCCGGAGGGCGACCGTCCAGCGCACCGCCCAGTTGTCGCGCCGCGCCTCGTAGACGGGCTCGTGGTGCTCGACGACCTCGACACCGGCCGTGCGCAGCGCGGAGATGACCTGCGCGTTGCGCGGGTAGTTCCGCTCGTACGTCCCGAAGTAGAGGACGCGCAATGTCAGTTGAGGACTTCGTCGACCTGCGCGCGCTCGCGGTCGGCGGCGCCGCTTCGTTCCTCGTGGTGGCTCGTCACCATCTCGCTGATGAGCCCGAGGGAGAAGAACTGGAGGCCGACGACGACGAGCAGCACGCCCAGGGTCAGCAGAGGGGCGCTGGCCGATCGCGTGGCCGAGCGCCTTGAGGACGGTCAGGTAGACGAGGATCGCGGTCCCGAGGACGCCGAGGACGAGGCCGAGCCCGCCGAAGAGGTGCAGCGGGCGGTGGCGGTAGCGGCCCATGAACGTGACCGTGAGCAGGTCGAGGAAGCCGCGCAGGTAGCGCTCGAGCCCGTACCTGGAGCTGCCGTGCTTCCTCGGGCGGTGGTTGACGGGCAGTTCGGCGACGCGGAAGCCGCGGTAGTGCGCCAGCACCGGGATGAAGCGGTGCAGCTCGCCGTAGAGGGCCATGCCCCGGACGACCTCGGCGCGGTAGGCCTTGAGACCGCAGTTCATGTCGTGCAGGCGCAGGCCGGAGACGCGCCCGGTGACCGAGTTGAAGATCCGGGACATGAGCCGCCGGCGCAGCGGGTCGCGGCGACGTGACTTCCAGCCCGAGACGAGGTCGAAGCCTTCGTCGAGCTTCGCGAGCAGCCGCGGGATCTCGGCGGGGTCGTCCTGCAGGTCGCCGTCGATCGTGACCACGATCTCGCCCTGCGCCTGCGCGAACCCGGCGGCGAGCGCGGCCGACTTGCCGAAGTTCCGGCGCAGGCGCACGACCTTCGTGTTCGCCGTGCGTGCGTGGAGCCGGGTCAGGGCGGCAAAGGTGCCGTCCGTGGAGCCGTCGTCGACGAAGACGGCTTCCCAGGGCTCGCCGCCTGGCTCCAGGGCGGCCTCGACCTCCTCGTAGAGGAGGGCCACGCTCTGCTCCTCGTCGTGGACCGGGACGACGACCGAGATCACGGCCGGAGCCTAGCCAGGGGCCGGAGGTGGTGGAGGAGGTGACGCCGGCGGCGGTGGTGGTGAAGCGGCGGGGGCGGCGGGGGCTCCGGCGGCGGGGGCGGCAGAGGCGGCGGCGGCGGCGGCGGGCGGCGGCGGCGGGGCTACGGGGGGCGGCGGTGGGGGCGGTGGAGGCGGCGGAGGCGGCGGCGGAGGAGGTTGTGTCGGCGGAGGAGGTGGCGCAGGCGGTGGCGGCGGAGGTGGAGGCGGCGGAGGCGGAGCCTGCGTCGTGGTCTGTGGAGTCGCCGTGCTCCGACGGAGGCGACGACCCCGAGCCGCTCGTGAGCACGAGCGCGAGCGCCGCCCCGGCGAGTACGAGGACCGCGAGCACGATCACGGCGATCGCGATCGGCGAGATTCCTCGTCCCGGAGCCGGCGCGAGCACCTGCGTGGCCGCCGCGCCTCCGGCGACGAGCGTCGGCGCTGCTGCGCCGGAGAGGAGCTCGACGAGCGCGGTGCCGTCCGGCGGTCGGCCCGCTGGATCCTTGGCGAGCGACTCTTCCGCGACCGCGGCGAGCGTCGGCGGCGCGTCCGGCCGGAGCGCCGAAATCGGCGCAGGCTCCTCGTGAAGCTGGCGCTGGACGAGCTCGACGGCGCTCGTCGACTCGAACGGGAGCCGTCCCGCCAGCATCCGGTAGAGGATCACGCCGAAGGAGTAGACGTCGCTCGCCGGAGTCACGGGTTCTCCGGATGCCTGCTCGGGCGACATGTAGGCGGCGGTGCCGATCAGCGTCCCGGCCTCGGTCAGCGTGTCGGCGCCCGAGACGCGCGCGATGCCGAAGTCGGAGATCTTGGCTCGGCCCTCCCCGTCGAAGACGATGTTCGCCGGCTTCAGGTCGCGGTGGACGACGTCGTGCTCGTGTGCGTGCGCGAGCCCCGCGGCGACCTCGGTCGCGATTCGCTCCGTCTCCAGGTCGTCGAGCGGCGTGTCCGCCTGCAGAAGATCCTCGAGCGTCCCTCCCGGCAAGTGCTCGAAGACCATGTACGGACGGCCGTCGGCCTCTCCGTAGTCGTACAGGCGGGCGATGTTCGGATGGGACAGGGAGGCGACGGCTCGCGCCTCGCGCTCGAACCGTGCAGCGTCGGCGTCGCCGCGGAGGAGCTTGACCGCGACCTCGCGACCGAGCTGCGTGTCGACCGCGAGCCACACCTCGGCCATCGCACCCGCGCCGAGTTGGTCTCTCCAGGCGATAGCGGCCGCCGATCATGTCGTCCATCGCGGCAGTAGCTTATGGGCGAAGTGGCTGCTCCAACGCGAAATCTGATCTCCGTCGAGGAGGCGCAGCGGCTCATTCTCGAGCACGTGGAGCCGCTTCCGGAGGAGACGGTCTCTCTGCGCGACGCGCTCGGCAGGGTGCTCGCGGAGCCCGCGACTGCCGCGGTCGATCTTCCGCCGTTCGACAGCTCGGCGATGGACGGGTTCGCACTGCGCTCCGCGGACACGCCCGGTCGGCTACCCGTCGCGCCACCGCATCGCGGCAGGCTCGCCGGCTCCCCGGGCGCTCGAGGCGGGAGAGGCGATGGGGATCGCGACCGGCGGAGTTGTTCCGCCGGGGGCCGATGCCGTCATCCCCTTGGAGTATGTTGTCGATAATGACAACACGATCGAGATCGCTCGAACGCGTCGAGCCCGGGGCCAATGTGCGTCCCGCCGGCGGTGACATGCGCCGAGGCGACGTCGTGGTCGAGCGAGGGGCCAGGCTCGGAGCGCCGCAACTCGCGGCCCTCGCAGCGGCGGGTCGGCCGCAGGTCGCGGTGGCGCGGCGGCCGCGCGCCGCCGTCGTGGCGACCGGGAGCGAGCTTCGTCCACCGGGCGAGCCGCTCCAACCCGGACAGATCTACGAGGCCAATTCGATCCTGCTCGAGGCGCAGCTCGCCTCGGCCGGCGCGGAGCGTCGAGCGCCTGACCTCGGTCGCCGACGAAGAGGAAGCGCATCGGGAGGCGCTCGCCCGCGGGCTCGAGGCCGACGTTCTGGTCACCTCCGGCGGTGTGTCGGTCGGGCCGCACGACCTCGTACGGGCGATCCTGGGCGAGCTCGGAGTCGAGGAGGTCTTCTGGGGCGTCTCCGTGAAGCCCGGGAAGCCGATCTCGTTCGGGATCGCGGGGCGGCGGCTCGTGTTCGGCCTGCCCGGGAATCCGGTCTCCGTCCTGGTCGGCTTCGAGCTCTTCGTGCGGCCGGCGCTGCTCGCGCTCCAGGGCGTTCGCGATCCCCTGCCCCGGTTCGAGCGCGGTGTTCTCGGAGCGTCGCTGAAGCGCAATCCCGGTCGCGACGAGCTCGTCCGCGCGCGGCTGGCGACCGGGCCCGACGGCACGGTCGTCGAGCCTCTGGCCGGACGCGAGTCGCACATGATCGCGAGAGCCGCGGGAGCAGACGCGCTGGTCCTCGTCGCGCGTGGCGAAGGCGAGCTCGCCGAGGGCGACCCGGTCGACTACCTCCGCCTCTAGGGCCCGACGGCGCGCCGGCGCTCTTCGGAGCGCTCACGGTGCCCGACCGCCAGCACCGACCTGCGCACGAGTGTCCTGATCGGGCCGCGGCGTCCCCGTTCGGCCGCGGTCGGATACGGCGCGTAGCGGCGAGAGACGATCGCAGTCAGTTGCGCGGCGACCGCGATCCACGCGGCCGCGACCAGGAGCGTTGGGAAGCGGATGTACCCGACCGCGGCGAGCTGCGCCAGGTACCAGGGCGCGTCGAAGCCGAGGCCGAGGCTGGTCGCGACCGAGCCAACGAGCAGGGCCGGCCCCAGAAAGCCGGCGACGAGGACCACCACGCGGAGCGGAGGCGGCCCGCCTCGCACCTGGGGGAGCCAGATCCAGGCATGGAGCGAGGGGAGCACGAAGATGACCGCGTACGGGTTCATCGCCACGATCAGGAGTGAGAGCACCGCCAGGACGAGGAGCGCAGCGACCTGTCCGGCCAATTCCTCCCCGTCGCCCGAGCGGACGCCTCGGAAGCAGCCGGTCGCGCGCGATGAACCAGCCGACGAGGAGAATGCACGTGAAAACGGCCAGTCCGACGACGGGCCAGTCCGTTCCCGGCGAGAGCTCCGTCGCCAGCGGCCGCGCGGCGCCCGTCTGCCAGGCGCCCGAGGTAGATGAAAGCTTCGAAGAGCAACGCGGCGAAAAGCCAGAAGAGGAGCCTGCTCCGGTAGCTCCGCAGCGCGGGGGCGAGCGGGATGTGCCGCCGCCGCAGCCGCGCGAAGAGGTCGACGATGACGGCGAGGCAGGGCAGGAGCGCCGTGAAGAGAATCAGCACGATCGCCCAGCCGCGGATGGTGCGAGCGCCGAGGTAGAGATAGGCGGAGGTGCCCTCCGCGAGCTCGACCTCCCCGTCGAGGGAGCCGAGCAGCGCCTGGCTCGACCGCCCGATGCCGGCCAGGCGGTTGGCGTTCAGCCGCTGCATGGTGTCTCCGACGGCCGGCGGCGGGCGATCGCCGGCCGACGTGAGGGCGATCGCCGCGACGTCGTGGCCGACGAAGGGCGCCTGCTCGTAGAGGCTCAGCGGAAAGGCGAGGTCGAGGAGCTGCGCGAAAGCGCTCGGGCGGGTGGCCTGGGTTCCGGTCTGCTCCAGAACTCGCGCGGCAGCGGTCCGGACGAGCGCGGGGGCAGCGAAGCTGCGGGTCATCTCCGGCGAAAACGAGGTGTGGGCGGCCGTTTCCCGCGATCGAGTCCAGGTCGACGGCCGCGACGACGCGATCCATGTAGGGGGAATGCTTCGCGAAATACGCCGCTCCGAGGCCTCCGAAGGCCCCTCCGTCCGTGGACAGGAACAGGATCGTGTGATGCGGCTCCGGCGGCCGCGGCGGGGCGCTGGGGCGTGGCGTACGAGCGCGCCAGCTCGAGGAGCGCTGCGGTTCCGGAGCCGTTGTCGTTGGCGCCTGGGCTCGCGCCGCTGTTATCGCGGTGCGCGAGCACGACGATGATCTGGTCCGATTGTCCTTCACGGAACGCGAGCAGGTTCTCGAGCGGCACGCTGCCGCGGCCGGGGATTTTCGCGTGAAAACGCTCGCGCTGGGTGCGCAGGCCGTACTGGGCGAACCGCTGCGAGACCCACGAGGTGGCCTGCCTTGCGCCGACCGTGCCGGGAGCGCGGTCGGGGTTGGTGTTCACGAACGCGCGAGCCGTGAGCGGCGGCGGTCGCCCCGTCGAAGTCCGGCTGCAGCGTCGGAGGCGCGCAGCGGCCGCGGGTGCGAA
Organism: uncultured Actinomycetes bacterium; assembly: GCA_963790695.1. Classification (GTDB taxonomy): domain Bacteria; phylum Actinomycetota; class Thermoleophilia; order Gaiellales; family Gaiellaceae; genus VAXT01. The sequence goes on from CAWBPX010000013.1 coordinate 37,473, forward strand.
ACGCTGAACGCCGAGATCAAGAGCGGGATCCCGACGAGGAGCCACGTGCCGCGGTACATCCGGCTGTTCACCGGCCGGTTGAGCGTTCCCGGTCGCGGCCGGCGCCGTTGCCGGGAAGGCGGATGGGCGGCCATGCGAGGCAATAGTAGGGACGACCCCGGCACAATTAGGCGAATGCCCGACTCCTCGACCATCCTCCTCGTCGACGACGAGGACTCGGTTCAGAAGCTGCTCACGTATCCGTTGGAGCGAGACGGGTTCCGCGTCGTCTCCGCGCGGGACGGTGAGGAAGCGCTGCGTCTCTTCTCCGAGGAGCCGGTCGACCTCGTCGTGCTGGACATCATGCTGCCGAAGCTGGACGGGCTCGAGGTCTGCAAGCGCCTGCGCGCCGAGAGCTCGGTGCCGATCATCATGCTCACGGCGCGCGACGACGAGTTCGACACGGTCCTGGGGCTCGAGCTCGGCGCCGACGACTACATCACCAAGCCGTTCTCGATCCGCGAGTTCCGGAGCCGTGTGCGGGCGCTGCTGCGGCGAGCGGGCGCTCCGCGCCGTGACTCCGCCGAGTCCGAGCCGCTGGTCGCAGGCGCCGTGACCCTCGATACCGACCGCCGCGAGGCGCGTGTCGACGGACGCGCGCTCGACCTGACCTACGTCGAGTTCGAGCTGCTGCGGACGCTCGTCGCCCAGCCGGGCAAGGTCTTCAGCCGCCGCGGCCTCCTGCAGGCGATCTGGGGCGACTCGTCCTACCGCGAGCCGCGCACGATCGACGTCCACGTGCGTCACCTGCGCGAGAAGCTCGAGCAGGACCCGAGCGAGCCGGAGCTGATCCTCACCGTCCGCGGCGCGGGCTACCGGTTGCGCGAGCCGTGAGTCACTTCAGGACGGTCGGCGCCAGGCTCAGCCTGGCCCTGCTGCTGGTCGTCGCAGCGGTCCTGGCGTTCGTGTACCTGATCGTCACCCCGTCGCTCGAGAGTCGGCTCGTAGACTCGAGAAAGGCCCAATCGGCGGATGTTGCCCAGCGCGTGGTCGAGCAACTCCCGACGGCAGAATCAGGCGAACTGGGACCAGCTCGCGCTCAGCTTCGCCTCGGCCTCGAACACGAGGGTGACCATCTTCGAGGTCCTCAGCCGCAGCCCGTTGACCCTGCGGAGCGTCGCCGACGCGGGCGGCGGAGGAATCGGGATCAACGACGATCCGATCGCTCTCAGAGCTGCGAAGAACCTTGCTCCGGCACAGGGCACGGTGAAGCGGGGCGAGAACTACGCCGAGGCCGCCGATCCCACCAATACGAACGTCGTCCTCGTCTCGAACTCGATCGAGGATTCGCTGGCGAGCGTCGAGCTCGTCAAGCATCGCCTGGCGATTTCCGCGCTCTTCGCGCTCCTGGCGGCGCTGCTTCTCGGCTACATCGGCGCACGGCTCTTCGCCCGGCGGATCCGTCGGCTCGAGCAGGCCGCGGAGCGAATCGCCGGCGGCAAGTTCGACGAGCCGATCGTCGACTCGAGCCCCGACGAGCTCGGCCAGCTCGCCCGCGCGTTCGACCGCATGCGCGAGCGCCTCGCGGGCCTCGAGCGCGCACGCCGCGAGTTCATCGCCAACGCGTCCCACGAGCTCCGCACGCCGCTCTTCTCCCTGGGCGGTCACCTCGAGCTGCTCGTGGACGAGGACCTCGACGAGGCGACGAAGCAGGAGTTCCTCGAGCGCATGCGCGAGCAGGTCGACCGCCTCACGAAGCTCGCAGGCGAGCTCCTCGACCTCTCCCGGCTCGACGCCGGCCGTCTGCGCGTCGACCGGGAGCCGGTCGATCTCGCCCGGATCGTCGAGACCCTCGTCGAGGAGTTCGAGGCGCGAGCTCAGGGCACGGGCCACGATCTCGCCCGCGACGGCGTGGACGGCGGCACGACCGGCCTCGGAGACGAACAGCGGGTGCTCCAGGTCGGTAGGGCGCTCGTCGAGAACGCGATCCGGCACACACCGGCGGGCACCCGGGTACTCCTCAGCGCGAGCCGGAACGGCGACCAGGTCGCGCTCGCAGTCCAAGACGACGGGCCGGGAATCGCTCCTGCCGCGACCCCTCACGTCTTCGAGCGCTTCTACCGCGGGGACACGGGCGGGCGAGCTTCCGGCAGCGGCCTCGGCCTCGCGATCGCCCGGGAGCTCGCAGAGGCGATGCACGGCGAGATCGACCTCTCCTCGGAGCCGGGTCGAACGGTTTTCACGTTTTCGCTACCTGCGCAGTCGGCGACCTCCTCTCCGACGCTCGATTGACGTTGTCATACTAGACAACGAGTCGGACGAACACAGCCTGGATACAGTTCGACTCGTGCGCCGGCCCTCGCCATACGTCGTCGTTGCGCTGGCCGCAGCGCTCGTCGGCGGACTCGTCGCATTGCTGGCGGGCGAAGTGACGGGTCTCACGGACAAACGGACGAGCACCGTCTACGTGCCCACGAGCGCCGGCGACCTCGGCGCCGGGAGAGATGTCGCGATCTCCAGGGCACGCCCGCTCTCGGCGAACCGCTTCGACCCGGCGCAGATCTACGCAGCGCGCTCACCCGGGGTCGTGACCGTGTTCGCACTCTTCGGCCGGACGGACGACCACGAGTCGCAGGGCTCCGGCTTCATCGTCTCCGGAGCGGGCTACATCCTCACGAGCGCGCACGTGGTGCTGGACACGAGCTCGTCGAAGCCAACGAAGGCCCGCAACGTCTACGTCGGGTTCAAGGACCGCGACCGCGTGCAGGCGAAGCTCGATCGGCTGGGACGTCTACGACGACGTGGCTCTGCTCAAGGTCGATCCGTCCGCGCATGCGCTCGCGCCGGTTCCGCTCGGCGACTCGTCGCTCGTCCGCGCCGGCGACCCGGTCGCGGCGATGGGCAGCCCGTTCGGGAACGAGGACTCGATCACGACCGGCGTCGTCTCGGCCATCCGCCGATCGATCGCTTCGCTGACCTCTGTGTACAAGGTCGTCGATGCGATCCAGACCGACGCGCCGATCACGCACGGGAACTCGGGCGGGCCGCTGTTCGACGCCCGGGGCCGCGTGATCGGGATCAACGCCCAGATCCGCACCGAGACCGGCGGCGCCGAGGGGGTCGGGTTCGCGGTGCCGATCAACGCGGCGCGGCGCTCGATGACCCAGCTCGCTGCGACGGGCCGCGTCGTCTACGCCTATCTCGGCGTCACGACGGAGGACCTGACCCCGACACTCGCTCGCCATCTCGGCTACGGCGTGACGCGCGGCGCGATCGTCGGCGAGGTCAGGGACGGAAGCCCCGCGGCCAAGGCCGGTGTCCACGGAGGCACGGGCGACGAGACCTTCAACGGCCAGTCGGTGACGCGAGGCGGCGACGTGATCGTCGCCGTCGACGGCCAGGCGGTTCGAAGCGCGGACGACGTCGTCCGCATGGTCGCTTCGAGGGTTCCGGGAGAGACGCTCACGCTGACCCTCGTCCGCGGAGAAGAGCGCAAGACCGTGCAAGCGAAGCTCGGGGCGAGACCCGACGCACCGGAGACGAACCCCTGAGGCGGACGTTACGGAAGCAAGTGCAGGGGTATCAGGTGGCCAGGAGCTGATGTCTGCCGGAACTCATCCCGCGGCCACGGCCGGGAGTCAGACCGTCCGGCTGACCATCCCCGCCAAAGCCGAATACATCGCGCTCGTGCGACTTGCACTGAGCGGGCTGTCACGCCTGCGCCCGCTCAGCGAGGAGGCGCTGGGCGATCTCAAGCTCGCTGTGACCGAGGCCTGTACGAACTCGGTGCGGCACGGCTACGGCGACGGCGAGGGAACGGTCGACATCCTCTACGAGCTCCAACCCGACCGGCTCGTGGTCGAGGTCGCGGACGATGGGCCGGGCTTCGACGCGGCCGGGGAGCGTCCGACCGAGGAGAACCTCGAGGAAGGCGGCCTCGGAATCGCGATCATCAAGGCCGTCTCGGACGAGTTCGAGGCCGGCGAGCGCGCAGAGGGCCAAGGATCGCGCCTGCGTTTCACGAAGTTGCTGGAGAGCTAGCGCGTACCTGGCAGGATCTCGCGGGTATCGTGCTGAGCCCGTCGAAATCCCGCCAATGCTCCAGCTCGTAAACGTCGGTCACAAGTCACTCGCGGACTACGCGTCCATCGCCTCTCGTGGGCTGATGAGCGAGCTCCGCCGTCTTGCCGAGCCCTTGCAGGGCAAGCGAGTCGTGCATCTGTCCGCGACCGCGTTCGGCGGAGGCGTGGCGGAGATCAATTACGCGCTGATCCCGCTGATGGCGGACATCGGGCTCGACGTCGAATGGCGGATCATCCAGGGCGACGACGAGTTCTTCGGAGTCACGAAGACGATCCACAACGCGATGCAGGGCGACGCGAAGGGCCTCACGCAGCAGCAGGAGGCGACCTTCCGCCGCTACAACGAGCTGAACGCCCAGGAGTTCGAGGACGAGTACGACTACGTCATCGTCCACGACCCGCAGCCGGCGGCGATGATCGACCACTTCCCGGACTCGACGGCGCGCTGGATCTGGCGCTGCCACATCGACCTGTCGACGCCGAACCTGGACGTGCTCAACTTCCTCGGGCCCTCGCTGGAGCGCTACGACGCGGCGATCTTCCACATGAAGGAGTACGTGCCGAGCCACGTCGGTCTGCGCCAGGCGATCATCTGGCCGCCGGCGATCGACCCGCTCACCCCGAAGAACATGGCCCTCTCCGCCGAGGACGCTGCGTACGTCGTCGACCAGTTCGGGATCCACCTGGGGCGCCCGTTGCTCACGCAGATCTCGCGGTTCGACCCCTGGAAGGACCCGCTCGGCGTGATCGACGCGTACCGGATGGTGCGGCAGACGCATCCCGACGTGCAGCTCGCGCTCGTCGGATCGATGGCGCACGACGATCCCGAGGGCTGGGACTACTACAACCGCACGGTCGCGCACGCGGCCGGCGACCCGGACATCTTCATCCTGTCCAACCTGAACAACATCGGCTCGGTCGAGGTCAACGCGTTCCAGGTGCATTCGGCGGCCGCGATCCAGAAGTCGATCCGCGAGGGGTTCGGGTTGACCGTGACCGAGGCGCTGTGGAAGGGGAGGCCGACGGTCGGAGGGCGTGCGGGCGGGATCTGCGCCCAGATCAGAGACGGCGAGACGGGCTGGCTCGTCGACTCGGTCGAGGAGTGCGCGGATGCGTGCCGCGAGATCCTGGACGACCCGGCTTCGGCCGGAGCGCGTGCCCGCCGGGGCAAGGAGGACGTGCGCGAGCGCTTCCTGATGCCGAGGCTTCTGCGCGACTGGCTCGTGCTCTTCAACCGCCTGGACGGCAACGAGGTCGAGACGCGCCTCGAGACCGTCGAGACGGCTGCGGCTTAGCCTCGACTAGGCTCCGGCCGATGGCGGCCCGCAGGAAGCTGATCGTCGTTTCCAACCGCGGCCCGGTCTCGTTCACCCGCAACGAGGACGGCGCCCGGGTCGCTCGACGGGGCGGCGGAGGCCTCGTCACCGCGCTGCGGAGCCTCGTCGCGCTCCACGACGTGACCTGGATCGCGAGTGCGATGACGGACGAGGACCGCGTCCGTCGCGGCCGAGTCCGGCGACGAGGCGATCGAGGAGGTCGCACGGGACGGGTCGGCGTACAGGCTGCGGCTCGTCGCGCACGACCCGGCGGCCTACGACTGGTACTACAACGTGGTCGCGAACCCGACGCTCTGGTTCCTCCAGCACTACCTCTGGGCGCTCGCGTACGCGCCGGACATCGACCCTGGGCTGCACCACGCCTGGGACGACGGCTACGTCGCCGTCAACCGGGCTTTCGCCGATGCCGTGCTCGCCGAGCTCGAAGCTCAGCCCGAAGCGGCCGTCTTCTTCCACGACTACCACCTCTACCTCGCCCCCCGTTTCGTCCGAGACGCGCGTCCGGACGCGTCGCTCGCTCATTTCGTGCACATCCCCTGGCCGGAGCCGAACCTCTGGCGCGTTCTCCCCGAGCGCATCCGGCTCGCGATCCACGACGGCCTGCTCGCGAACGACGTGGTGGGCTTCCACGCGCACCGCTGGCGCCGCAGCTTCCTTCGCTCGAGCCGCGACCTGGTCGAGGGTGACTGCGACTTCGACAGCAGCATCTGCTCGTACCGCAGCGGAAGGACGTTCGTCGCCGCGCGGCCGATCTCCGTGGACGCTTCGGAGTTCGAGGAGCTGGCCGAGAGCGAGCAGGTGCTGCGGCTCGAGGACGAGCTCGAGGCGCGACGGCCCGAGTTCCTCATCCTGCGCGTCGACCGCACCGACCCTTCGAAGAACGTCGTCCGGGGCTTCCGCGCGTTCGAGTACTTCCTCGACGCGCATCCGGAGATGCACGGACGGGTCGGGATGCTGGCCCTCCTCGATCCGTCCCGGCAGGACATCCCCGAGTACGCCGAGTACCTCGGCGCGATCCAGCGCGCGGCGCGCGTCGTGAACGACCGCTTCCAGCGCGGCCACTGGACGCCGGTCGACCTCCGCATCGAGGACAACTTCCCGCTCACGGTCGCGGCCTACAAGCAGTACGACGTACTGCTCGTGAACGCGATCTACGACGGGCTGAACCTCGTCGCGAAGGAGGCGCCGCTCGTGAACGAGCGCGACGGCGTGCTGATCCTGTCCGAGAACGCCGGCGCCCACGAGGAGCTCGGGCCATGGGCCCTGTCCGTGAACCCGTTCGACATCGAGGAGCAGGCGCAGGCGATCCAGACCGCGATCGAGATGAGCCGGGACGAGCGGCGCGCCAGGCTCGAGGCGATCCGCGAGCACGTTCGGACGCACGACGTGGGCGCCTGGCTGGAGTCGCAGCTCGAGGATCTCGACCGGTGGTCGGCGAAGGCGGCTCGGTGAGCGACCTCTCGCACGTCGACGAGACGGGGCGTGTGCGCATGGTCGACGTCGGCGCCAAGGAGGTCTCGCGAAGGCGCGCGGTGGCCCATGCGAGCCTGCGCATGGCGCCTGCGACCGCGCGCAGGCTGCGCGAGCTTCCGAAGGGCGACGCGCTCGCCGCCGCCCAGCTCGCGGGGATCATGGCCGCGAAGCGGACGAGCGAGCTGATCCCGCTCTGTCACCCGCTTCCGCTCACGCACGTCGACGTCGAGCTCTCGGTGAGCGAGGCGTCCGTCGAGATCACGGCTTCGGCGGAGACGACGGCGCAGACCGGGGTCGAGATGGAGGCGCTCGTCGGTGCGACCGTCGCCGCGTTGACCGTCTACGACATGGCCAAGGCGGTCGACGACGGAATGGAGCTCTCGGAGGTCAAGCTCGTCGAGAAGACGAAGGAGGCCGTGTGAAGGCGGCCGTTCTCACGGTCTCGGACGGCGTGGACATGGGCACGCGGGAGGACGCGAGCGGCGACCTGCTCGACCAGCTCCTCGTCGCCGAAGGCTTCGAGGTCGTGCGCAAGGTGGTGCCCGACGAGCGCGATGCGATCGCGGAGGCGATCGAGGAGCTCGCGGCCGACGTACGGCTCGTGCTCACGACCGGCGGCACCGGCCTCGGCCCGCGCGACGTGACGCCCGAGGCGACGGCGAGCGTCCTCGAGCGCATCGCGCCGGGGATCGCGGAGGCGATCCGCGCCGACTCGTTCGCGAAGACTCCGCATGCCCTTCTCTCGCGCGGGATCGCCGGCGTCCGCGGCCGGACACTGGTCGTGAACCTCCCGGGCTCGACCGGCGGCTGCCGCGACGGCTTTAGGATCCTCCAGCCCGCACTCCGGCACGCGCTGGAGCTGCTCGCGGGCGAGGAGACCGCTCACCGCCAGACATGACGCTCACGCGCTTCATCTCGCTCGTGAAGTTCGAGCACACGATCTTCGCGCTCCCGTTCGCGTACGTCGGCGCGTTCCTCGCGGTCGACGGCGTCCCGTCGGCGCACGACCTGATCTGGATCACCGTCGCGATGATCGGCGCGCGCTCGCTGGCGATGGGGCTGAACCGGCTGATCGACGCGGGCATCGACGGCACGGAACCCGCGCACGGCCACGCGCGAGCTTCCGTCCGGCCAGCTCTCCGAGCCTCAGGTCGCGATCTTCTGCCTCGTCGCGCTCGGCATCTTCCTGCTCGCGGTCTGGCAGCTCGACCCGATCGTTCGCTGGCTCTGGCCGATCCCGGTCGCCGGGTTCGTGATCTACCCGTACCTGAAGCGGTTCACCTGGCTGTCGCACATCTGGCTCGGGGCGGTCGACGGGCTCGCTCCGGTCGGCGCCTGGGTCGCGATCACGGGCGAGCTTCCGCTCGAGGCGTGGCTGCTCGGAGCCGCGGTCGCCTGCTGGGTGGCCGGCTTCGACTGCTTCTACGCGCTGCTCGACCTCGACTTCGACCGCCGCGAGGGCCTGAAGTCGGTGGCGACCGCGTTCGGCGAACGGGGCGCGTTCTGGGGCGCGCGCGTCCTGCACGTCGCCACGGTCGGCGTTCCTGGCCTGGGCCGGACTGCTGCTCGACATCGGCGTCTTCTACTGGCTGGGCGTCGCCGCTGTCGCCGTCCTGCTCATCTACGAGCACGCGCTCGTGCGGCCGGGGAACCTGCGCCGGCTCGACGCGGCGTTCTTCCTCGTGAACGGGATCATCAGCGTGACGTTCTTCGGCTTCGTGCTCGTCGACGCGATCGTCTCGTAGCGCTTACTTCCAGTCCGGCTCCAGGTCCCAGACGTCGTTCGACGTGATCCGCTTCGCCTCGCCGCCGGTGGCGTCGACGACGTAGATCTCGTTCGCCTGCTCGCGGCTCGTCCGGTCGGAGACGAAAGCGATCTGCGTGCCGTCGGGCGACCAGGTCGGCGAGCTGTCCTCTCCCTTGTCCTTCGTGAGCCTCTTCGGGCTCCCGCCCTCGGGATCGACCGTGTAGATCTCGTCGTTGGACTGGCAGCCTCCGAAACACGTCTTGCCGAACTTGTCGCGACCGGTGGCGATGGCGATGTGCTTTCCGTCCGGAGACCAGGAGGGGTCGGCGGCACCGGATGCGATCTTCTTCACGCCGCTTCCGTCGCGTTGATGACCCACACCGAGGCCTCCGGGATTCCCGTCGGGTACGCGACCCGCGTGAAGGCGACCTGCTTCCCGTCGGGTGACCAGTCGGGGCTCACCAGCAAGTCGCCCTTTCCGGGGTAGAGCTTCTTCTCGTCGGAGCCGTCCGCGTTCATCACGTAGAGCGAGGCGGTCGGGGTCTCCGTCGCCAGCACCGCTCCCCGGCTGAAAACGATCCGCTTGCCGTCGTTCGACCAGTCCGGGGAGAAGTCGGGAACGGTGTTCTTCGTGAGCTGGTCGATGTTCTTCCCGTCGGCGTCCATCGCGTAGATCTCCTCGAAGGCGGGGTCCTGGAGAACGGAGTCTCCGGAGCCGGCGTATGCGATCCGGTCGCGGTCGGGAGACCACGAGGGGTTCGTGTTGCCTGCGGCCTCGGACTCGATCGGGCGGGCCTCGGTGAGCTGCTTGCGTGCCTTTCCGGCCTCGTCCATCAACCAGATCTCGCCCCAGCCGTTGTCGTTGACCGTGAAGACGAGAGACTGGCTCGGCGCGCTCGCCGAGTCGCCTCCACCGCAGCCCGCGACGAGGAGGACGAGGCCGAGGAGCAGGGGGAGTCGCTTGGACATGACCGGAGGAATCTAGACTCACGGACGTGATCAGAGCGAGAAAGTTGTCGAAGCGCTTCGGCGAGAAACGGGTTCTGGAGGGGCTCGATCTCGTGGTGCCGCGGGGCGGCTTCGTTCTCGTCACGGGGCCGAACGGGTCGGGCAAGACGACCTTGCTGCGCCTCTGCGCGGGGCTGTTCGCGCCCACGGACGGCGAGCTCGAGGTGGAAGCCCCGCGCGGGCGCGATCGGATTCCTCGCGCACGAGCCGCTCGTCTACCGCGAGCTGACGGCGCTCGAGAACCTCGACCTGTACGGACGCCTGTACCGGCTCCCCGAGCGCCGCGAGCGTGCGGGCGCGATGCTCGAGCGCTTCGGGCTCTGGCGAGCGCGAAACGAGCGGGCGGGGACGTTCTCGCGCGGAATGCTCCAGCGGCTCGCGCTCTGCCGCACGTTCCTCCACGATCCCGACCTCCTGCTCCTCGACGAGCCGTTCGACGGCCTCGACGCGGAAGGCGCCGAGCTGCTCCACGCCGAGCTCGCCGAGCGGGCTTCGGTGACCGCGCTCGTGGCGACGCACGACCCCGAGGCGCTCGCGGCCCGCTCGACGGCCCGCCTCGCCCTGGCATGAACGCGTATGCCGGAGACGTCGCGGCGCTCGCGCGGAAGGACGTGCTGCTCGAGGTGCGCTCGCGGGACACCCTGCCGGCGATGCTGCTCTTCGTCGTCTCCGCGCTGACGATCTTCCACTTCGCGCTGCCTTCGGGCTCCTCCGAGCGGGCCGAGACGGGGCTGCTCTGGATCGCGATCGTGTTCACCGCGCTCCTCGGGCTGACTCGCGTCTTCGCGGCCGAGCGCGAGGGGGGCGTTCTGGACGGCCTGGTGCTCGCGCCGTGCGACCGCAGCGCGATCTGGCTCGGCAAGACGATCGGGATGACCGTCTTCCTGGTGCTCGCGGAGATCGTGGCGCTGCCCGCGTTCGCGCTCTTCTTCCATCCGCTCTCGTGGGACCTCGTTGCGGCCGTCGCCCTCGCGGACATCGGCATCGCCTCGATCGGCACGCTGCTCGCTGCGATCGCGGCCGCGAGCCGTGCGCGGGAACTGCTCCTCCCGCTGCTCTTCCTGCCGCTCGCGATCCCGGTCGTGATCGGCGGCGTCGGGGCGAGCATCGCCTCGGATCCAGGCTCTTTCCTCGGGTTTCTGATCCTCTACGACGGCGTTTTTGCGATCCTCTCCTGGGCGAGCTTTGAATACGTCGTCACTGAATAGAGGCGCTTCCGCTTCGCGGCTCTTCGCGCTGCTCGTCGGCGGGTTCGCGCTCGCCTTCTACTGGGCCCCGGAGGACGCGGACCAGGGGTTCAGCCAGAAGATCTTCTACGTGCACGTGCCGATCGCCCTCACGGCGTACGCCTGCTTCGGCTGGGGCGCCTGGAAGGCGCTGCGGCTGCTGTGGACGGGCGAGCGCCGTTACGACCTGGAGAGCTACACGGCGATTCACATGGGCGTGATCTTCGGGCTGCTCACGCTCGTCACCGGCTCGATCTGGGCCAAGATCTCGTGGGGCCAGTGGTGGACCTGGGGCGAGCGCCAGCTGGTGCTCTTCCTGATCCTGTTCCTCTTCTACTCGTCGTACTTCATGCTCCGCTACTCGACGGACCCGGGGCCGAGGCGCGAGCGGAACTCCGCGGTGTACGCGCTCTTCGGGGTCGTGCTGATCCCGGTCAGCTTCCTCGCCGTGCGGATCGCCGGGACGATCCTGCACCCGACGATCTTCACGCACGAGGGGGCCGATCTTCCGTGGCAGATGCTCGTCGCCTTCGTCGTCTGCCTGGGCGGGATGCTGTCGCTCGCGGCGACGCTCTACCGCGTGGAGCTGACCGGCAAGCGGATCGACGCGAGCCTGCGCGAGCTCCGGGAGCTGTTCGCGTGAGCACGGCCGAGAAGTACGTGACGGGCGCGTACCTCGTCCTGCTGGGGTCGCTGCTCGTCTACCTGCTGATCATCGCGCTGAAGGTGGGGCGGCTCGAGCAGGAGCTCGCCGACGTGACGCGTGCCGCCCGGGAGAAGCTCGGTGGCTGAGCTTCTCTTCTGGCCGGCCTTCCTCGCCTACGGTGAGGCTGCGGTCGCCTACGCGGGCGACGCGCGGCGGCCGGGCTCGATGGGCCGCCTCGCGACGTGGGGCGTTCGGGTCGGCTGGCTCGTGCAGACGGCGTTGCTGATCGCGCAGGCGGCTCGCGCGGACGGCTTCCCGTGGGACACGTGGGCCGGGTCGCTGAACCTCTTCGTCTGGCTCGTCGTGGGCGCGTACCTGATCTGGGGGTGCAAGCCCCGGTTCCGGCTGCTCGGGCTCGTCGTGATGCCGCTCGCCTCGCTGCTTCTGGCCGTGTCGTACGCCGCGGGCGGAATGGACGTCTCCGGGACGAGCCGGTACTCGTCGCTCTTCCTCGGCCTGCACGTCGGGCTCGTCCTCGCCGGGTTCGCGGGACTGACCCTGGCCGCCGCGCTCGCGGGCCTCTATCTGTGGCAGGAGCGGGAGCTGAAGCGGCGCAGCTCGACGGTTCTGCGCTTCCGCGCGCCCTCGCTCGTGACGCTCGAGAGCCTGTTCGCGCGCACCGTGGCGTTCTCGCTCCCGGTGCTGACCCTCGGGATGGCCGTCGGGTTTGCCCGGCTACGGCACGGGTCGCAGCTCGACCCGCTGATCGTGCTGACCGTCCTGACCTGGATCGTCTACGGCGTCTTCCTGCTCCTCCGCTACGGCGCGGACTGGCGGGGGCGGAAGGCGGCCTACGCGACGCTGGCCGGCTTCGCGCTGGTCGTGGCCATGCAGCTGACCGTGCAAGCGGGGCACTTCGGATGAGCGTCGTCCTCGTCGGGACGTCTCATCGACTCTCGCCGGTCGAGGTGCGCGAGCGAATCGCGTTCGACCAGGAGCAGTCCGCGCAGCTCGCGGCGCGGTTGGCCGACGGCGGCGAGGCGGTCTGCCTGTCGACCTGCAACCGCACCGAGCTGTACTTCTCGCATCCGGATCCGGACGTCGTGGAGGCCCTCGGAGCGGACGCGCTGCTCGGCGACGAGGTCGAGCTCTACCGGATGCGCGACGAGGAGGCGGCTCTGCACCTCTTCCGCGTGGCGGCCGGGCTCGATTCGCTCGTGCCGGGCGAGGGCGAGATCCTGGGGCAGGTTCGCTCCGCGTACGAGGCGGGCGCTCGCGGCCCGGTTCTCGACCGGCTCTTCCGCGAGGCGCTACGGGTCGGGAAGAAGGTGCGCACCGAGACCGCGATCGCGGAGAACCCGGCGTCGGTCTCGTCTGCGGCCGCCGCGCTCGCGCAGCAGGTGTTCGGAGAGCTCGAGGGCTGCAAGGTCTTCCTCGTCGGAGCGGGCGAGGTGAGCGAGCTCGCCGCCCGGGCCTTGACGGCGCGAGGCGCGACGATCGCGGCGGTCACGAGCAGGACGCGGGAAAGCGCCGAACGGCTCGCCGAGGCCTTCGACGCGCGCACCGTCCCCTTCGAGGATCTCGGCAACGAGCTGACGCAGGCCGACGTGGTCGTGTCCTCGACGAGCTCGCCCGAGCCGATCCTCTCTCGCGGCCAGATCCCGGACCGGAAGGGCCGGCCGCTGTTCGTGATCGACCTCGCCGTTCCGCGCGACGTCGAGCCGTCCGTCGCCGAGCTCGAGGACTGCTACCTGTACGACATCGACGACCTCCAGGCCGTTGTCCGCGAGAGCCTGAGCGGAAGGCGGCGCGAGGCGGAGCGCGCCGAGGCGATCGTCGAGCAGGAGGCGAGGCGCTTCCGCGACTGGCAGGCCAGCCTGCACGTCGTCCCGGCGATCGCGTCGCTGCGGGAGCGGGCGGAGAGCATCCGCTCGGGCGAGCTGGCCAAGGCGGAGGGCCGTCTCGAGGGCCTCTCCGAGAGCGAGCGCCGGACGGTCGAGTCGCTGACGACCCAGATCGTGAACAAGCTCCTCCACGTGCCGATCGTCCGTATGAAGGAGGCCGCCGCGACGGAGGGCGCCGGTTACGTCGAGGTCGCGCGGCACCTGTTCGGGCTCGGAGAGGACGAGAGTGCTCCGAATCGGAAGCCGGGGAAGTAGGCTCGCCCTCACGCAGGCGGAGCTGGCTGCAGACCGGCTCCGTGGCCCGGGGATCGAGATCGCACTCGTCCCGATCACGACCGCGGGCGACCGCGACCGGACGAAGCCGTTCGGGCAGATCGGAGAGCGCGGCGTCTTCGTCAAGGAGCTCGAGGAGGCGCTCCTCGACGGGCGGATCGACCTGGCCGTGCACTCGGCGAAGGACATGACCTCGACGGACACGGACGGGCTGGTCGTCGGCGCGTACCTGCCGCGGGAGGATCCACGCGACGCGCTGTGCGGGGCGAGCGAGATCAAGCCCGGGATGCGCATCGGGACGGCATCGGTGCGTCGGCGGGCTCAGCTGCTCACGCTCGAGCCTTCGCTCTCCATCGAGCCGCTCCGCGGAAACATCGACACGCGGCTGCGCAAGCGGAGAGAGCGGGGCCTGGACGCGGTCGTGCTGGCGGCGTGCGGGCTCGATCGTCTGGGGCTCGCGGAACAGATCGGCCACCGCTTCGACCCGGAGGAGATGCTCCCGGAGGCCGGCCAGGGCGCGCTCGCTCTCCAGGTGCGGGCGGGCGAAGAGGAGCTCGTAGCCGCGGTCGGCGATCAGGAGACCGCGCGGCGCGTCGAGGCCGAGCGCGCTGTCGTCGCCGCGATCGGCGGAGGGCTGCCTCGCACCGATCGCGGCTCATCACGACGGCACGACGCTGACCGCGCTCATCGCCGACCCGGACGGGCGCTGGCTCGAGCGTCGGACCGGCGACGATCCGGTCGCGCTCGCGTCGGAGCTGGCCGCGCTCGCAGCGTGAGGGTCGTCGTGACGCGGCCGAGGGACCAGGCCGGGCCGCTCGTCCGCCGGCTCGAGGACCTCGGGCACGAGGTCGTGGAGTGCCCGCTGATCGAGATCGAGCCACTGGGCGAGCCGGTTGCGGTCGAGGGCTACGAGTGGGTCGTCGTGACGAGCCCGAACGGCGCCCGCGAGCTCGTCGCCAACGCCAGCGGCGCGTTGCCGAGGGTCGCGGCCGTCGGCCCGGGAACCGCCGAGACGCTGCGGGAGCTCGGCGTCGAGCCTGCCTTCGTGCCGCGGGTCTCGTCCCAGGACGGTCTGCTCGACGAATTCCCGCGGCCGGCCGGACGCGTTCTCTTCGCCGCCGCCGAGGGCGCGCGCAAGCGCCCGATCGAGGAGCTCGGCGCCGACTTCGTCCCGCTCTACCGGACACGGCTCGTCCGGCCGTCGGGCCCGCCGGAGGGAGACGTCGTCGTGCTCGCGTCGGGCTCGGCGGCGCGGTCGTTCGCGGAGCTCGGCGGAGACATCCCGGCGGTCACGATCGGGCCGCAGACGACGGCTGCGGCGCGCGAAGCAGGCATCGAGGTCGTCGCCGAGGCGGAGACGCACGACCTCGACGGCCTCGTCGCGGCGGTCGGTTCGTTACCGTCGCGCTGACGTGCTGATCACGTTCCTGACCGACTTCGGGCTCGAGGACGACTTCGTCGGAACCTGCCACGGCGTGATGAAGCGGATCGCGCCCGAGGTCGAGATCATCGACATCACGCACGGGATCCAGCCCCAGGGCATCCTCCAGGGCTCGCTCGTGCTCGCGAACACGGTGCCGTACCTGCCCGAGGGCGTGCATCTCGCGGTCGTCGATCCCGGAGTCGGAGGCGATCGCCGGGAGATCGCCGTGCGCGGCGCGGACGGACGTTTGTACGTGGGGCCGGACAACGGGCTGCTCGTCCCGGCGGCCGAGAAGCTGGGCGGGATCGAGGCGGCGCACGAGATCTCGAACCGCGAGTACGCGCTCGAGCCGGTGTCCGCGACCTTCCACGGCCGCGATGTCTTCTCGCCCGCGGCCGCGCACCTCGCGCGGGGGCTCGACATCGGCGAGCTCGGCCCGGCGCTGGAGCCCGACTCGCTCGTCCGGCTCGAGGTGCCGAAGCCGGACGTCAGCGCACGGCGCATCCGCGCGCGCTGCCTCTACGTGGACCGGTTCGGGAACATGCAGCTGAACCTGACGAGGAGCGACGTCGAAGAGCTCGGCGCAGTGCCCGGGAACGCAGGTCGAGCTCGAGCTCTCGACCGAGCGCTACTACGCGATCGCCGCCCGCACCTTCACCGACGCACGCGACGGCGAGATCATCCTCTACGAGGACGCGTACGAGAACATCGCGATCGCGATCAGCGGCGGGAGCGCCGCCGTGACGTTCTCCGCCCATCCCGGCACCGAAGTGCGGATCACCCTGGCGCCGTGATGCTGGAAGACCTGGGCCGCAAGTTCGCGCGGTTCACGACGAACCAGGTCGTCCGCCGGCCGCGGCTGTGGCCGCTCTTCCGGAGGCTGACCCGGGCCCAGTTCAACCGGATCGCGCCGGCGTGGGACGAGCGGCGGAGCGACGACGCCTTCGCCCCGCTCGTGGCGGCGCTCGACTCGCTCGACGTCGAGCCCGGGCGGGTGCTCGATCTCGGCACCGGCACCGGCCGCGCGGCCTTCCTGCTCGCGCGCCGTTATCCCGACGCCGAGGTCGTGGGCGCCGACCTGGCCGCGGACATGGTCGCCGAGGCCAAGCGTCTGACTCCGCCGGAGGTCGCGGACCGGGTTCGCTTCGAGGTGGCCGACGCCGAGAAGCTCCCGTACGCCGACGGCTCGTTCGACCTCGTGTCCCTCGCGAACATGATCCCGTTCTTCGACGAGCTCGCCCGCGTCACGGCTCCCGGCGGCGCGGTCGTTTTCTCGTTCTCGGGCGGGCCGCAGACTCCGATCTACGTCCCGCCTGAGGTGCTCAGGTCGGAGCTCGAGAAACGGGGATTCTCGGATTTTGCGGAATTTGCAGCCGGACCCGGGACCGCGGCAGTGGCGCGGAAGCCCGGGGAGGCGTAAATTCGATCTCACCAGGACGTCGGCGGCACGGAGACACCGGCCCCGACGTCTTTTTTTGCGCCCTTGTTCGCGGGGAGCCATGGCTACACTGCCCAGCGCCTGGCGAGGTAGCTCAGTTGGTAGAGCACACGGCTGAAAACCGTGGTGTCGCCGGTTCGATTCCGGCCCTCGCCACTTCCGCGCGAATGCTCTAGGCAGGCGCCCGCGCGGCGGTCAGCCGCTCGAAGAGGGCGTCGATGAGCTCGCTCTTCAGCAGCACGTCGTCGGCTCCCGACTCACGGGCGGCGCGGTGCAGCGCCGGCGCTTCGTCTCCGGTGAGCGCGATCAGGCACAGGCTCGGATGGTCGCGGCGCAGCCGGGCGACGGTGCTGACGCCGTCGAGGAGCGGCATGTGCAGATCGAGCACGGCCGCGTCCGGCGCGAGCTCGTCGACGAGCTCGATCGCCGTGAGGCCGTTCGTGGCCGTGCCGACGACCGAGAGCTCCCGCTGGCCCTCGATCAGCTCGCGGAGCGACCCGAGGTACGCGCTCGTCGTCGTCAGCGAGCAGTACGCGAATGGTGCCCTCGGAGTGCGCCACGTCAGGTGCACTTATGCGCCGTTTTCAGCGAGTTGCGTCAAGCAGGATCGGCAAAGCCTCGCGCAGGGTCGGCGGAGAGCGTCACGTCGGCCGCCTCGACCGGCTCTCCGACGACCGCGATCACACGCGCCTTGACGTTGCCGGCCCAGTGCTCGGGATCGTCGCCGACGCCGATTCCCACGTAGAGCCGCGGCGCGATCGGACGCCCGAGCAGGCCGACGTGCCTCGTCCGCGGAACGAGCCCGGCCTCGCATGCCTCCACGCGTTCCGGCGACCGCTGCGCCTGCCTGCTCGACGAGCTCGAGCAAGGCGGGATCGACCTCCGGGCCTACGCCGACGACGACGTCCTTCTCGTCCAGGTCGTACGAGCTTCGGTCGCCCGTTCGCGCGACGAGCCTCACCTTCGGCTCGGGCAGCGGGCCCAGGTCGAGGCGATGGATCTCCGTGTCGAAGTCGCGCGGCTCGAGAGGCTCGTACATCCGCGGCAGAACGGTCGCCAGCTGCGGCGTCGTGGCGCCGAGGATGACCGAGACGATGTTCCCGCCGTACGCCGGCTTCTGCTGCAGCAGCCGTCCGGCCTTGGCGATGTCGACCCCGACGCAGTCCGCGGTCATGCCGAGCTCGAGGTCGCCGGCGGCGCGGGGGCCGTAGTCGCGGCCCCGGCCGGTCGCCGGAACGAGGAGCACGTGCGGTTCGTGCTCGAGCAGAACCTGCCGTAGGACCGCCGCCCACAGCTCCGGGTGGTACTCGGCGAGCGCGGGGTCGTCCGCCGCGTAGACCACCTCGGCGCCGTGCGACGCGGCCTCGCGCGCGGCGCCCTCGAGCCCCTCGCCGATGAGCAGGGAGACGGCTCGTCCGCCGAGCTTTCCCGCGAGGGCTCGGCTGCGGGCGATCAGCTCCAGCGAGACCCGGCGCAGCCTGCCGTCGACGATCTCGCAGACGCTCCAGCAGTCGAACGTCGCCCCACGCTCGTCGGCGATGTGGTCGGGCTTGTCCCAGCTCGACGGCTCGGGCGCGCGCTCCGCGAGCAACTCGCGGATCCGGGCGGCCGCTTCATCCGCGCTGGCCGCGTGGATGCCTGCTCGTTCCGGACGAGCGTCGCGGACGGCCAGGACACGCGTCGGCGAGCCGGTCTGCCCGAAGCGCTTGTCGTTCGGCCGCAGGTCGTCGACGAGGTCGGTCGCCTGCCAGACCTGGATCTGGCCCTGTGGATCTCCGGACGTCGATTCCTCCGGAGGGCGTCCGACGGAGACGACCACCGGCAGCGGGGCCTCGAACACCTCCTCGCCGAAGTCCGTCTCGCGCGTGAGGCGGAGGGTGTCCCCGGAGCGCTCGATCGCCGCGACGTTCGTCACGTGCGGCCAGCCGAGGAAGGCAGCCACCTGCGCAGGCACCTGCCAGGTCTCCGAGTCGAGCGCCTTGCGCCCGCAGAGGACGAGATCGGCGCCTTCCTTGCGGACGGCGAGCGCGAGCGTCCTGGACGTGCCGATCGTGTCCGCGACCGCGAACACGCGGTCGGACAGGTGGATCGCCCGGTCGGCCCCGAGCGCCATGCACTCGCGCAGCGCCTCCTCGGCCTGCGGCGGGCCCATCGTCATCGCCACGGTCTCGTCGGCGAGCAGCGCCCCGTACTGGACGGCGTAGCGGTCGAACGGGTTCAGCTCGAGCCGGAACGCCCTCGCGCTTCAGCGATTTCGTCTCCTCGTCGAACTCGATCGCGCCCAGCGCGGGCACCTGTTTCACGAGGCAGATCGCTTTCACAGCTGCGAGCCTATCGAGGCGTCGACTCGCGATACCTTTGGCGCGTGCTCGGGATCCTGTACGACATCCACGGGAACCTCCCGGCGCTCGAGCGGGTGCTCGAGGAAGCAGGCAGCCTGGACATCGACCGCTGGCTGCTCGGCGGGGACTACGGGACTCCGAGCCCATGGCCCGACGAGACGCTCGCACGCCTGAAGGAGCTTCCGAACGCGACGTGGATTCGCGGGAACGGCGAGCGCTGGCTGCGAGAGCCGCCTCTCGATCGTCCGGAGGTGATGGAGACCTACGAGCTCTTCCGCGGCTCGTTCGCCGACGAGCTCGTCGACTGGCTCTACGGGCTGCCGACGCAGGCCGAGCTGGACGGGAACCTCTACGTCCACGGGTCGCCGCTCTCGGATGTGGAGAGCTTTCCGCCCGCGCCGTCCGAGGACGACGAGCGGATGCTCGCGGGAGTGCGCGATCGCACGATCGTCTTCGGGCACAGCCATCGGCAGTTCCGGCGGCCGGGGCCCGCCGGGACCGAGCTCGTCAACCCGGGCAGTGTCGGCATGCCGCTCGACGGCGACGTCCGCAGCGCGTGGGCCACGTGGGACGGAGACTTCCAGTTTCGCCGGACCGAGTACGACGTCGCCCGTGCCGCCGAGGGGTACCGGTCGCTCGCCGGCGACTTCGGCGAGTTCGCGGCGGGGCGGATCGAGCGCGGCTCCGACTGATCCTCCGGGTTGAATTTGGCTTGGGCGGGGCGGATACTCGTGGCCCATGTCCCGCTACGTCACGGCGGTCGGCTCGGTCATCGCGGGCATTCTCGTCGCAGCCTTCCTTGCCGGATGTGGCGGCGGGGGAAGCAGCGCGGGCTCGAACCCGAGCGATCCGCACGTCGCGATGGGTGCGCACCTGTTCGTCCAGTTCGCGTGCGCGTCCTGTCACGGCGAGCAGGGCAAAGGCGGCGTCTCTACGGACGTTCCGGCTCTGAAGGACATCGGTGACAGCCTCACGACCGCGCAGCTGAGCTCGATCATCAACCACGGCCTCGGCGAGTCGTCGAATCCCGACAAGCCGTACATGCCGGTCTGGGGCCCTGTGATCTCGCCAAGCCAGGTGTCGGATCTCGTGGCGTACATCCATGCCGGGCTCCCGAAGGTGCAGGACGCCGATCCCGTTGCTGTCCCGCGCGACCAGGGAGAGGCGGTGGCGGGGGCCGCGCTCTACGTCCGGAACGGGTGCATCAACTGCCATGGCCCGAGCGGCCTCGGCGGTGTGCCGAACCCGCTCTCAGAAGACAAGACGATCCCACCGCTCTCGGGGCAGGACTTCCGCGAGGAGTTCAACACCGACGCGAAGATCACAGAGATGATCCGTTCCGGGAGCGTGATCGGGAAGCCGCCGATCGCGAGCATGCCGCACTGGGGCGGGATCCTCTCGGACGAGGACCTGGCCGACCTCGTCGCCTATCTGAAGACGCTGAAGTAAGCCTTAGCCGAGCGCCGCGTCGAGCGTGATCTCGACGTTTCCGCTCAGCGCCTGCGAGACCGGGCAGTTCTCCTTCGCGCCCTCGGCGGCCTGGCGGAACGCGTCGTCGTCGAGCCCGTCGACCTGGCCGCGGATCTGAAGCTCCATCTTCGTCATCGCGAAGCCCTCGCCGACCTTGTCGAAGGTGGTTCGCGCCTCGGACTCGAGCCTCGTCGGCGGCGTTCCTGCCCGCGCGAGGCCTGCTGCGAGCGCCATCAGCACGCAGCTCGCGTGCGCGCCGGCGATCAGCTCCTCGGGGCTCGTCCCCTCGCCCCCCTCTGCCCGGTCCTTCCAGCTCACCGCCAGATCGGACACGGCTCCGCTCCCGAGGCTCACCTTCCCGGAGCCCTCCGCGAGAGAACCCTCCCAGGTCGCTCTAGCTGTCTTCTGCGTCGCCACTCTCGTCCCCCTTCTCCTCGCCTGAACCGGACGGGCGATAGTACTTCTTCCCCTTGAGCGGCTCCGGCAGGTAGTCGACGTCGAAGCCCGCCGGGTCCGAGTGCGGATAGATGTACCCCTGCCCGCGGCCGAGCTTCTTCGCCCCGTAGTAGTGCGCGTCGCGGAGCTCGTCGGGCGGGCGAACGTGGCCGTGCTCGCGGACGTCCTTGGCCGCTTCGCCGAGCGCCTTGATCACCGCGTTCGACTTCGGCGCGCGCGCGAGGTAGAGCGCGGCCTCGGCGAGGTTGAGCCGGGCCTCCGGGAGGCCGACGTGCTCGACCGCGTGCGCCGCGGCGACCGCGACGACGAGCGCCTGCGGGTCGGCGAGGCCGATGTCCTCGGAGGCGAGCACGATCATGCGCCGGGCGATGAACCGCGGGTCCTCGCCGCCCTCGAGCATCGCGGCCAGGTAGTAGACGGACGCGTTCGGATCGGACCCGCGCATCGACTTGATGAACGCCGAGATGAAGTCGTAGTGCGCGTCGCCGCCCTTGTCGTAGACGAGCGGCCTCTTGCGGGCCGCATCCTCCACGTGGGACGTGTCCAGGGACAGTCCCTCGGCCACGGCCGTTTGGGTCGCGAGCTCGAGGATGTTCAGCGCGTTCCGCGCGTCGCCTCCCGCCCGCCGAGCGATCAGCTCCACCAGCTCGTCCGAGACCTCGGCGCCGAGCTCGTCGGCCCCGCGGCGCACGATCAGCGCCAGCTCCTCGTCGGTGAGCGGCACGAGCTCGTAGATCTGGCTCCGAGACAGGAGCGCCGAGTTGACCTCGAAGTACGGGTTCTCCGTCGTCGCGCCGATCAGCGTCAGCGTTCCCTCCTCGACCGCCGGCAGCAGCGCGTCCTGCTGGGCCTTGTTGAAGCGGTGGATCTCGTCGAGGAAGAGGATCGTCCGCTGGCCGTGGGCGCCCGAGACGCTCCCGGCCCGAGGCGATCACCTCGCGTACCTGCGCCACGGTCGCGGACACCGCCGACAGCTCCTCGAAGGCCGCGCCGGTCGTGTTCGCGATCACGCGCGCGAGCGTCGTCTTCCCGCTCCCGGGCGGCCCGTACAGGATCGAGGAGCCCACGCGGTCCTCCGCGATCGCGAGCCGCAGCGCGGAATGCTCGCCCAGGATCTGCTCCTGCCCGACGAAATCCTCGAGCCGCTGCGGCCGCATGCGCATGGCCAGGGGAGCCGTGTCTGGGAGCCGCTCGTTGGCTGCGTCCGAGAAGAGGTCGCCCACGTCACGGAAGTATGCTGCGCGCGTGACGAGCTCCGCGAAGCGCGACGCATAGTGGCAGCGACCGCTCTTCGCGACGAGGTGGCCGGGCTCCTCTCGGAGCTCATCCGCCTGGACACGGTCAACCCGCCCGGGAACGAGACGCGGGCGGCCGAGCACCTCCGCGCGTACCTGGAGGAGAACGGCGTCGCGTGCGAGCTGTACGCGAAGGTGCCGGAGCGGGCGAACCTCGTGGCGCGGATCCCGGGTACCGGCGACGGGCCGCGGCTCGCTCTGCTCTCGCACACGGACACGGTGCTGGCCGATCCCGCCGAGTGGGAGGTCGATCCGTGGTCGGGCGAGCTGCGCGACGGCGAGATCTGGGGCCGCGGGGCCCTCGACATGAAGGGCCAGGTGGCCGCGACGCGCGGTCGCGATGGCGTCGCTCGCGCGCGAAGGCTTCCAGCCGAGCGGCGACCTGATCTTCATCGCGGCCGCCGACGAGGAGGTGGGCGTCGACTTCGGGCTCGCCTGGCTCTGCCGGGAGCATCCCGAGGCGGTTCGCGCCGAGTACTCGATCAACGAGGGTGCCGGAGACCGCGTCGAGCTCGCGGGGCGGCCCTTCTACCTCGCGTCCACCGCCGAGAAGATGAGCTCCCCGTTCGTGCTCCGCGTTCGCGGGCGAAGCGGGCACGCGTCGATGCCGTCGATCGCCGACAACGCGCTCGTCAAGGCCGCGAAGCTGATCGAGCGCCTCGGCGAGTTCGAGCCGGAACCGCGTCTCGAGCCGGAGGTGTCCGCGCTCTTCGAAGCCGCGGTCGGGGCGCCGCCGGAGGATGCGAAGCAGGTGCTCGAGGCCGCGCGTCTGGTCGACCCGATCGCCGTCGAGATCGTCGAGCCGCTCCTCGGGATGACCGTCGCTCCGACGATGGTCACGGCGTCGCAGAAGCGGAACGTCATTCCCGCGCTCTGCGAGGTGACCGTCGACTGCCGGCTTCTGCCCGGCCAGACGCAGGCGGAGGCGGAGCAGGCCGTTCGCGAGCCTGCTCGGCGACGGCGACTACGAGCTCGAGTGGATCGAGGGGCAGGGCGGGACGCGCTCGCCGATGGAAGGGCCGCTCTGGGACGCAATCGCCGGCTGGGTCGCGGAGACCGAGCCGGAGGCGGCGCTGGCGCCGATCTGCCTGTCCGGGTTCACGGACAGTCACTGGATGCGCGACGCGTTCGGAACGGTCGCGTACGGCTTCTTCCCGCTGCGGTACATGGACCCGCAGCTCGCGACGCGGCTCGTCCACTCGGCGAACGAGCGGGCGCGCGTGGACGATCTCGAGCTCGGCGTCGAGTTCCTGCGCTATGCGGCGCAGGCCATGGGGTAGGCACTACTCTCAGAGGTATGGCAGACGAACCGCTTCGACTCGGGGGCATGGCGCTGGCGAACGGCGTGCTCGTGCACGGGCCGAACTCGTGGGCATGCGCGGTCCGGCTTCCGGACGGCCGGCTCGAGGTCGCGTCCAGCTACAAGCGCTACCGCTCGTCCCGCGTCACGAACCCCTTCCTGCGCGGGCCCGCTCGCCTCGCCGAGGCGATCGCCCTGCTGCCGCAGGTGCGACGCCGGATGCCCGGGGCGCGGCTCCCCTTCGAGCGGCCCCGCGTCCTGACCGCGATGATCGCCGGCGCAACCGCGACCCAGATCATCCGCGGCTCGCGCGCGCTCTCGCCTGCCGCGAAGGAAGTCATCGCCGGGATCGCGTCGCTCGCCCCCGCCGTCGTTGCTCTGCGCAGCTCCGAGCTCGCCGCCTACCACGGCGCCGAGCACATCGCGATCGGCACCTACGAGCACGGCGAGGCGCGCCGAGAAGGAGCACGAGCGCTGCGGCTCGCATCTCCTGGGCCCGCTGCTCGGGACGCTGGCGATCGGGAACATCCTCGCGACGCGCGCCCCGCGGCAGTTCAGGCTCGCGGCGCGCGGGCTCGCGTCGCTCGGCGCGGTCGCGGTCTCGACCGAGATCTTCGCGTGGATGGTCCGCAATCCCGATCATCCCGTTTCGAGAGCGCTCGCCAAGCCCGGGCCACGAGATCCAGCACCGCCTTGCGACGGCCGAGCCGACCCCCGAGCAGCTCGAGGTCGCCGAGGCGGCGCTGGCCGCGTGCCTCGAGCTCGAGAATGGCGACCAGGACTGAGGCAGACGCGGCTCGACCCGGAGGTCTTCGATCTCCCGGTCGAGAAGATGCGCGCCGGCTACTACACGGACGCGTACTTCAACCACGCGCGGGACGCGCTCCTCCAGGACGAGCGTCACCCGCGCGTCGTGATGCAGGTCTTCCAGAAGAAGCACTCGTACGTCGGCGGGATCGACGAGGCGATCGCGATCCTCAAGCTCTGCTCGCACGACTGGGAGCAGCTGACCGTCCACGCGCTGTACGACGGGGACCAGGTCGAGCCCTACGAGCCGGTGATGCACATCGAGGGCGACTACACGCTCTTCGCGCACCTCGAGACCGCGTACCTCGGCGTGCTCGCGCGGCGAACGCTGATCACGACCAACGTCGTCGAGGTGCTCCGGGCGGCGAACGGGAAGCCGATCATCTTCATGCCCGCTCGGCACGACCATCACCGCATCCAGACCGGCGACGGCTACGCGGCGTACGTGGCCGGGCAGATCGTCGGCGCGCCGATCGGGGTCACGACCGACGAGCAGGCCTCCTGGTGGGGCGGCAAGGGCGTCGGCACGGTGCCGCACTCGCTGATCGCGTCCTACGGCGGGAACACGGTGCTCGCGGCGACGAAGTTCGCGGAGTGGGCGCCCGAGGATCTGAACGTGACCGTCCTCGTCGACTTCGAGAACAACTCCGTCGAGACGGCGCTCGAAGTGGCCCGCGTGCTGGGATCGCGGCTGTGGGGCGTGCGGCTCGACACGTCTGAGAGCCTCGTCGACCAGTCGCTCTGGGACGAGATGGGCGACTTCAGGCCGACCGGGGTCAACGAGCGGCTCGTCTGCAAGGTCCGCGACGCGCTCGACTCGGACGGCTTCGAGCACGTGAAGATCGTCGCCTCGGGCGGGTTCACGGTCGAGAAGATCGAGGAGTTCGAGCGCCACGAAGTGCCGGTCGACGCGTACGGCGTGGGCTCCTCGCTGATCCGAGGCCAGAACGACTTCACCGGAGACGTCGTGATGACCGACGGCCGCCCCTCGGCCAAGGTCGGCCGCGCCTACCGGGCGAGCGCCCGGCTCGAGCTCGTCAGCTGACGGCTTCCGAGGCGCGCTCGCCGATGCCGGGCCACTCCGCGAGCGGCGTGGTCGAGCGCACGACGTGCATTCCGGCGCGGGCGAAGCGCTCGAACGCCGCATCCGCTTCGTCCGTGTAGTCGACGGCTCCGGGGACGACCACCGGCGACGTGCAGTCCTCGAGCAGGTACACCCGCTCGGCGAGGCTGTGCACGCGGGCGTCGTCTCCCTCGAGCAGGTCGTCGATCGTCCAGGCGACGCAGTGGCTCTTGGCCTGCCCGGCCACGATCACCGCGTCGAACTCGAGGAGCCGCTCGACGAGGGCGGTGTTCTTCCCTGCGAGCGGCTCACCGTCGGGCCCATCGGTCACCTCCGGGCCGAGCATCGAGTAGTGCTCCGTGAGCGGGTGCTCGCCCTTGACCTGGAAGTCCGGCTGGCTGCCGCGGGCGATTCCGTGGAAGAAGAACGCCTCCTCGACCGCCGACACGAGAGCGTGGCCGATGCCGCCGAGCAGGGCGTGATACGGCCAGATCGTCAGCTGGTACTTCCCGCCCTCGGCGAGCCTTCGGGTGTAGAACGCGAGCTCGCGGGCGGCGTAACCGGGATCGATGCCGAGGCTTTCCGGCGCCTCGGGGTTCAGCCGCCAGCGCCCGCTTTCGACGTCCTCGGCCGAGACCAGCGTGTACGGAGCGGGATGGTTCCCTTCGTCGTCGACGAGCCAGACGGGATGGAACACCTGCATCGCCCGATGGGTGTCGAGGCTCGGAACGATCTGCGTGATGCGCCCCGAGGTTGCGGTAGACGAACTCGCAGAGCCGGCGGTTGTCGTCCACCGCCCCCGTCCCTGACCGGCCGCCCACGAAGAGCTCGAACCCCGGGATGCAGAACGTGTTCTGGACGTCGACGGCGAGCAGGCAGATGCGGAAGGAGTCGTCCGAAGAGGCCTGGATGCCCTGCTCCTGCGCCCACACCCGCGCTTCACGGGCCCGCTCCTCGTACGGGACGCGCCACACCTCGGCCACCCGCTCGGGCCGGTAGAAGGCTGGCACCGGCAGCTCGGGCATCGCGGCCAGTCTAGTCCGGGCTACAGGCCTGGCCTCTCGCTGCCGATGGAGCAGAGGCATGCCGGACGTGGGCCACATCCTGAGTCTGATCGGCGCGGCGGCGCTGATCTGGCTGCCGCTCCTGATGTTCGGCCTGATCATCTATTTGCTCTGGCGCACCCTCCAGGTGATGCCGCGGGTGGCGCCGAAGCACGTGCACGCCACGTCGAAGACGTCGGTCACCTGGGACGAAGTCGCGGGCCTCGAGGAAGTGCGCGACGAGATGCAGGAGATCGTCGACTTCATGAGGGACTCGAAGAAGTTCGCCCGCCTCGGCGCGCGCGTCCCGAAGGGGATCCTGCTCTACGGGCCGCCGGGCACCGGCAAGACGCTGCTCGCGAAGGCGGTCGCCCACGAGTCGGGCGCGAGCTTCTACTCGCAGAGCGCCTCGGCCTTCGTCGAGATGTTCGCCGGGCCTCGGCGCCGCCCGAATCCGAAAGCTCTTCGAGCAGGCACGCAAGGATGCGCCCGCGATCGTGTTCATCGACGAGCTGGACGCGGTCGGCGCAGCGCGCTCGGGCCACGGCTTCAACCGCGAGCAGGACCAGACGCTGAACCAGCTGCTCGTCGAGCTGGACGGCTTCAACAACCGCGAGCAGGTGATCGTCATGGCCGCCTCGAACCGCCTCCAGGATCTCGATCCCGCGCTGCTGCGCCCCGGCCGCTTCGACCGGCAGGTTCTCGTGTCGCCCCCCGATCTCGCGGGCCGCGAGGCGATCCTGAAGGTCCACACACGCGGCAAGCCGCTCGCATCGGACGTCGACCTCGCGGCGATCGCGCGCCAGACCGCCGGCCTCACGGGAGCGGACCTGTCCAACATCGCGAACGAGGCGGCGATCTTCGCCGGCCGCGACGATCAGCCGGAGATCCATCACGTCCACTTCGACAACGCCATGGAGCGCGTCATCGCCGGCCTCCAGCAGCGGCGCGTGATGAGCGAGAAGGAGAAGCGCATCCTCGCCTACCACGAGGCGGGCCACGCGCTCATGTCGCACCTCATGGGCGAGGGCTTCCCGGTGCAGAAGGCGACGATCGTCCCGCGCGGCATGGCCCTCGGCTACACGTTCAACCTGCCCGAGGAGGACCGGTATCTGCACACCCGCGAGGAGTTCATCGACTGGATGAAGATCGCGCTCGCCGGCCGGGCCGCAGAGCAGGTCGTGTTCGGGCGCGTCACGAACGGCGCCGCGAACGACCTGGAGAAGGTCACGGAGCTGGCCCGCTCGATGGTCTTCGAGTACGGCATGTCCGAGGGCGTCGTCTCGCGGACGATGCGCGCCGACAACTACGCGCTCTCCGAGGAGACGAAGCGAGTCCGCGACCAGGAGCAGGCCAGGCTGACCGACGATGCCTACGCGGAGGCGGTCCGCCTCGTCACCAAGCACCGCCCGTCGCTCGACCGGCTCGCGCACGCCCTGCTCGAGAAGGAGACGCTCGTCCGCGACCAGATGCGCGCGCTGCTCGCCGACGTCGAGCCCGAATCGCAGGCGTCCGAGACCGTCGGCCGCGTCGTGCCGCTGATGAGGGTCGGCGAAGACGCGCCGAGCGAGACCACTCCCAGCAGCGGATAGCATCCGCCCCGGTGCGGGCCAAGGGGATCCACCATCTCGGAGTCGCGGTCGAGGACCTGGACGACGCGGTCGAGACGTACCGCAAGCTGTTCGGAGCCGAGCTCGAGCGGCGCGACATGGTCGAGTCGCAGGGCGTGGAGGCCGCCGCAGTGCGCATGGGTGAGAGCCGCGTCGAGCTGCTCGCGCCGCTCGGCGAGGAGACGCCGGTCGGCAAGTTCCTCGCGAAGCGCGGGCCGGGTGTTCATCACGTCGCGTACGCGGTGGGCGACCTGCGCCGGGAGATCGCCGACCTGACGGAGCAGGGAGTCCACGTGATCGACGAGGAGCCGCACCGCGGGCTCTTCGGGCTCGAGGTCGCGTTCGTTCACCCGGAGTCGCTGCACGGGGTTCTGGCAGAGTTGGTGGCGAGTGGCTGAGACGGATCGACTCCGAATCGAGATCGCCTTCGACGGCGGGCAGGTGATGAGCGCCCACGTCCAGACGAGCACGGCCGACGAGGTGGAGCAGGCGCTGGACAGCGGCGTCGGCGGCACCGTGCAGGTCGACGCCGAGGACGGGCAGTACACGATCTCGCTCGCGCGCATCGTCTACGTCAAGCGGTATTCGCGCGAAGGCCGCGTCGGCTTCAGCGGCGGCTGAGTTAGAGGAGCGTTCCGGACGGGCATCCACCTAAGGGTGGGTGTCGAAACAACGAGCTCGGCGGGACGCGACCAGGACGTAGACGTGCGCGCTCTCGTCGAGCGGGCGCAGGGAGGCGACAGGTCGGCCCTGGAGGAGCTCTATCTCCTCCACTTCGACCGGATCTACAGCTACCTGCACATGAGCGTCGGCAACCGCCACGACGCGGAGGACCTGACGACGCAGACGTTTCTGAAGATGCTGGAGGCGATCGGACGCTTCCGCTGGCAGTCGGCGCCGTTCTCGGCCTGGCTGTTCCGGATCGCGCACAACCTCGCGATCGACCACTTCCGGGCGCGCAGGCGCGTGCAGACCGAGGAGGAGGTTCCCGAGCCGAGCGGGCTCGAGGAGTCGTCGGCGGAGGATCAGGCGTTCGACTCGATGGGCCGCGCCGGGATGCTCGCGTTGATCGAGCGGCTTTCGGCCGAGCAGCGGCAGGTGCTGACGCTGAAGTTCCTGTTCGGGTTCGTGAACGCGGAGGTGGCCGGGATCCTCGGGAAGACCGAGGGCGCCGTGAAGTCGCTCCAGCACCGCGCGCTCGCGTCGCTGCAGAAGCAGCTCGTCGGCAGCTCGTAGCGCTGTCGCGCTTTCGGCGCTCACGCGTCACGGACACGTAGCGACTTCCTCAGTACGATCGCAGCGGGGAGGAGGTGGCCAGTACCTTCCCTGAGTCATGCCGCTGGACGTCGGAATCGTGGGCCTGCCGGGCGCGGGCAAGACCACCCTCTTCACCGCCCTCACGGGCGTCTCGACGACGCCGTACGGCCAGGAGCACGTCGGCATCGCACCGATTCCGGACGAGCGGCTCGATCCCATCGCCGAGATCGAGAGCTCCGCCAAGACGACGCCGGCGACGATCCGGCTCGTCGACCCGCCCGGTCTGAGCGCGCCCGTCCTCGGTGAGCTGCGCAAGGCGGACGCCCTGATCGCCGTGCTGAACAACTTCGGCCCGGAGGCGAATCCCGCCCACGACCTGGAGACGATCGAGCTCGAGCTCGTCGTCGCCGACCGCGATCACGTCGAGAAGCGCCTCGACCGGGTTCGCTCCCAGGCGAAGTCCGGCGACCCGCGCCTGCGCGAGGAGGTCGCCGTGCTCGAACGCCTCCTCGCCCACGTCGAGGCGGGCAACTCTCTTCGCACGCATGAGCATGAGCTGCCTCAGGCGCTCGAGCCGTTGACGACGAAGCCCGTCGTCCAGATCGTCAACGGGGGCGAGGGCGGGTTCGACCTGGCACTCGAAGCCGAGCTTTCCGAGCTCACGCCCGAGGAAGCCGCTGAGTTTCGGGACGGCCCGTCCGGGTTCGACAAGGTGCTGTCGAACCTCTTCGAGACCGTCGGCCTGCTCACGTTCTTCACCGCGGGCGACACGGAAACGCGAGCGTGGACGCTTCGGCAGGGGAGCACCGCGCTCGAAGCCGCCGCGGCGATCCATACCGACATCGCCCGCGGCTTCATCCGCTGCGAGGTGATCGGGTGGCGCGACTTCGTCGAGGCGGGGAGTCGCGCCGAGGCCGCCCGCCGCGGCCAGCAGCGGCTGGAGGGCAAGGACTACGTCGTCGCCGACGGAGACATCCTCAACATCCGCTTCAACGTCTAGCGGCAGCAGTCGCCGTCGCAGTCACAGTCGCAGCACTGGCAATCGCACGCCATCGCGCCTCCTTTCATTGATGGACGTCGATGTAACGGTAGCGTGATACATTGATGGATGTCAATGAAGAGGCTCGCGACCGTCACCTGCTGTGCGCCTGGAGCGCCTCCGCTCAAGCCGAGGGAGTTCGAGAGCCTCTCGGCGAGCTTCAAGGCGCTTGCAGATCCGACGAGGCTCGCGATCGTCAATCGTCTGGCCGAGCCGCGACGAGGCATGCGTCTGCGAGTTCAACTCCCTCGGCCTCTCGCAGCCCACGATTTCCCACCACCTCAAGGTCCTACGCGAGGCGGGCCTGATCGAGGTCTCGCACAAGCGCGGGACCTTCTTCTTCTACCGGCTCGTGCCCGAGGCGGTCGAGGCGCTCGCGTTCGCGCTCGGCGGCGCGCCCCGGCCCGAGTTCGTCCTCGCCACTGCGGAAGCGACCGTTGCCGGCTGAGCGCGTTCTCTTCGTCTGCATCGGGAACGCCGGCCGCTCGCAGATGGCGCAGGCGTTCGCCGAGCGCGCCGGCTTCGAGGTTCGTTCGGCCGGCTCTCACGCCGAGTCCGAGCTTCATCCCGAGGTGATCGAGGCGATGGGCGAGCTCGGCTTCGACCTGAGCGGCCGCGTTCCGCATCAGCTGACGGACGAGGATGTCGAATGGGCGGACCTCGTCGTGACGATGGGCTGCGGCGATGCATGCCCGGTCCTCCCGGGTAAGCGCTACCTCGACTGGAACCTGCAGGACCCGGCCGGGATGCCGATCGAGGTCGTCCGCCAGATCCGCGACCGGATCGCCGGCCTCGTCGACGAGCTTCCCTAGCTCTCGGGCACGGGCCGCGTCGCTGCGACCGCGTCGAGCTGGTTCGCGTGGTAGAGAACGGCGGCCTCGGCCGTCCGGGTCGCTCGGGCGTCGTGGTGCGACCCGACCGCGTGCAGCAGCTCGGCGCGAACGCTCGCCTCGAGCGGACGCGGCCCGCTCCTCGATCAGCCGCAGGCCGAGGTGCACGTGGCCGAGCAGCCGCCCCTCCTCGGTCGGGCGGAAGGCAGGCCCACGGGTGAGCTCGACGGTCCGGCCGACGTCGTGCAAGATCGCGGCCGCGAGCAGCAGGTCGGCGCGGAGCCGTGGATGCAGCTGCGAGATCTCACGGCAGATCGTCGCCACTCCGACCGTGTGCTCGAGCAGGCCTCCCGCGTAGCTGTGGTGCCCCTCGACCGTTGCGGGCAGTGAGCGCAGCCGGCCGCGCAGCTCGTCGTCGGAGACGAAGCGCCCGACCGCGGCCTTCAGCCCGGGATGCGAGATCTCACCGGCGAGGAACTCGAGGAAGCCCTCCAGCTCGTCGCCGTCACGCCGCAAGCTCGGCGCGAGCGCGGCCGGGTCGAGGTCCTCGGCGGCCTCGAGCGTCCTGATCTCCAACTGCAGCCGGTCGCGGTAGCGATCCACGCGGCCGAGCACCCGGACCGCGTCGCCCTCGTCGAACCGGCTGTCCAGGAGGTCGACGTCGCTCCAGACGCGCGCCTGGATGCGCCCGCTCGGGTCGACGAGCTCCAGCGCGAGATACGGCGTGCCGGAGCGCGTGCGCAGCCGCTCCTTCTTCGCGACCGCGTACACGCCTTCGACGACCCGGTCGTGCTCCAGCTCGGCGATCGCAGACACGACCCGAGTCTAGGGCCGAAGACGGATGCTACGGTCCTCGCGCTTTGGCCGAGATCAAGCCGTTTCGCGCGCTTCGCTACGACCCCGGCCGTGCCGGCCCGCTCGAGGATCTCGTCGCGCCTCCCTACGACGTGATCGGGCCCGAGGAGCGGGACGAATATCTCGCCCGCAGCCCGTACAACGTCGTCCACCTGACGCTCCCGGATTCGGAGGACGAGGCCGGCGAGGCGCTGCGCAGCTGGGGCGCGGAGGGCGTGCTGGAGACCGAGGCGTCGGCCTTCTGGGCGCTGTCGCAGGACTACGTCGGGCCCGACGGCGTCGCCCGCAGGCGCACGGGGCTCGTCGCGTCGCTGCGAATCGAGCCGTACGAGCACGGGGTCGTCCTGCCGCATGAGCGAACGCACCGCGGCCCGAAGGAGGGGCGCCTGCGGCTTCTGCGCGCGACCCGGACGCAGCTCGAGCCGATCTTCCTCCTCTACGAGGGACAGGCGCCCTTCGACGTGCCCGACAGGGAGCCGGAAATCGAGGTCGAGGGAGCGCGGCTCTGGCGGCTCGACGACCCTTCGATCGCGACACGCGTTCGCCGACCGCCGCCTGCTGATCGCCGACGGCCACCACCGCTACGAGACCGCGCTCGCGTACCACGAGGAGGTTGGAACTCCCGAGAGCGGCTACATGATGGTGGTGCTCGTGAGCACCTCCGACCCCGGCCTGATGATCTTCCCCACGCACCGCCTCGCCTCGAGCGTCAACGGCCCGAGCCCGACGCACGAGGACGTCGAAGCCGCGCTGCACGACCTGGACGAGCGGCCGCGCGACCATTCGGCGACCGTCCTCTACAGGCGCGACGGGCGCATCTCGCTCCTCTCGGGCGACGAGGGGCAGCTCGACGTCGAGCTCGTCGAGGCGCAGGCGCCCGGCGACGTGACGTACACCGCGTCGCTCGAGGATGCCGTGGCGGCCGTCGACCGGGGCGAGGCCGAGGGGGCGTTCCTGGTGCGGCCGCTGCGGGTCGAGGACGTCTTCGAGGTCGCCGCGCGCGGCGAGACGATGCCCCAGAAGAGCACGTACTTCTATCCCAAGCTCGTCTCCGGCCTGCTCTTCCACCCGCTCGACGCATGACGCCCTGGCTCGAGCTCTGTCGCGCGGCCGTCGGCGACCTGCGCGAGGTCTTCGCCGTCGATGCCGACGCGGGTCGAGCGGGAGCCGGTGGTCGGCGACGGCGTGGGCGGAGACGAGACGACCGCCGTCGACGCGGCCGCCGAGGCTGCGATCGTGGCGCGCCTCGAGACGCTCCACGAGGAGGAGGGCGTGGACTTCCATCTCGTGTCCGAGGAGCTCGGCGAGAGGACGTTCGGCATCGACCCGAAGCTCCGCGTCGATCGTCGACCCGATCGACGGCTCGCTGAACGCGAAGCGGAACATCCCGTACTTCTCGGTCTCGATCGCCGTCGCCGAGGGCGCGACGATGAAGGACGTCGTCTTCGGGTTCGTCCACGACTTCGGGACGGGCGAGGAGTGGACTGCGGAGCGCGGGAAAGGCGCACGCCTGAACGGCGAGCAGCTCGGGGCGATCGGGCCGAAGGAGAAGGTGGAGGTGCTGGCGCTCGAGGCGACCGTCGCCGTGTCCGTGGCCGAGAAGGCGCTCGCGTTCGCTCCGTTCGCCAAGCGGCTGCGGATCATGGGCTCCCTGGCCTTATCGCTCTGCTCGCTCGCGGCAGGGCGCGTGGACGCGGTGTGCTCTCTGAAGGAGGCGCGCGCCGTCGACATCGCGGCGGCCCAGCTCCTGCTCCGCGAGCTGGGGCTGCCGATCATCTTCATCGACGCCGGCCCGTTCGACGAAGGCCCGCTCGACACGGCTGCTCGTTCGCCGGTCGCCGCCGCCGGGTACGCAGGAGCTGTGTGAGCAGCTCGCGCACATCCTCGCCACCTGAAGTTCGCATCGGCTGCTCCGGCTGGAACTACGCGCACTGGCGCGAGCTCGTCTATCGGAAGGGCCTGCCGCCGTCGCGCTGGCTCGAGCACTACGCGACGCTGTTCGACACGGTCGAGGTGAACAGCACCTTCTACCGGCTCCCCAGGCGGGACGCGGTCGCGCGCTGGGTGGAGCAGACGCCCGACGACTTCCTGTTCACCGTCAAGGCGAGCCGCTACCTGACGCACATCAAGCGGCTGACCGACCTCGGCCCCGGCGCGGAGCGTTTCTACGAGCGGATCGAGCCGCTCCTGCGCTCGCCGAAGATGGGCCCGGTCCTCTGGCAGCTGCCGGGGAACTTCCGGCGTGACGACGACCGGCTCGCCGCCGCGCTCGAAAAGCTCCCGCCGGGCCGGCACTGCTTCGAGTTCCGCCACGCGAGCTGGTTCGTGCCCGAGGTGTACGAGCTCCTGCGCTCCCACGGCGCGGCGCTCGTCATCGGCGACCATCCTGAACGCCCGTTCCAGTCGTACGAGCTGACAGCCGCCTGGACGTTCGTCCGCTTTCACTACGGCCATCGGGGGCGGAACGGCAACTACTCGGAGCGCGAGCTCGAGGAGTGGGCGCAGCGCATCGAAGAGTGGCGGTCGCGGATCGACGTCTACGCGTACTTCAACAACGACTGGCTCGGCTACGCCGTCAGGAACGGGATCTGGCTGAGGAGGAGGCTCGAAGCCTGACCGTTGCTACGCTCGCTGGGTGGAACAGCCCAGCCGCGAGCAGATCACCGAGGCGCTCGGCAAGGTCATCGACCCGGAGCTGAAGCGCCCCGTCACGGAGCTGGACATGGTGCGCGAGGTGCGCGTCGAGAACGGGCACGTGGCGGTGACGATCGCGCTCACCGTCGCCGGCTGTCCGCTGCGCTCCAGCTTCGAGACCCAGGTCGCCGAGCACCTGCTCCCGCTGCCGGGCGTCGAGTCCGTCTCGCTCGACTTCGACGTGATGAGCCCCGACGAGCGCGCCGCGCTGACGACCAAGCTCCGCGGCGAAGTGAGCGGCCGCTCGAAAGGCATCTCCGTCGACGCCTCGACGCGCGTCCTCGCGATCGCGAGCGGCAAGGGCGGCGTCGGCAAGTCGACGCTTTCGGTGAACCTCGCGGCGGCCTTCGACCGGCTCGGCCAGCGCACGGGGATCCTCGACGCCGACGTCTACGGGCATTCGATCCCGCACATGCTCGGCGTCACGCAGCGGCCCGTGGTCGTCGACAAGATGATCGTCCCGCCCGTGCGAGGCGACCTGAAGCTGATGTCGATCGGCTTCTTCCTCGAGGAGAACGCGCCGGTCATGTGGCGCGGGCCGATGCTGCATCGCGCGCTCGAGCAGTTCCTCTCGGATGTCCACTGGGGCGAGCTGGACACGCTCGTCGTGGACATGCCTCCCGGGACCGGCGACGTCTCGATCTCGCTCGGCCAGCTGCTGCCCCGCGCCGAGGTGGTCGTCGTCACGACGCCCCAGCGGGCGGCGCAGCAGG
This sequence comes from uncultured Actinomycetes bacterium, assembly GCA_963790695.1. Taxonomy (GTDB): domain Bacteria; phylum Actinomycetota; class Thermoleophilia; order Gaiellales; family Gaiellaceae; genus VAXT01. The sequence goes on from CAWBPX010000013.1 coordinate 72,783, forward strand.
TAGCCGTGCGCGCCGCGCAGATGGCGCAGAAGACCGGCATGCGCCTGATCGGAGCGCTCGAGAACATGTCCTACCTCGTCGGAAGCGGCGACGAGATCTTCGGCTCGGGCGGCGGCGAGGAGCTCGCGGCCGGCGATCGATGCGCCGCTTCTCGGCAAGGTGCCGCTCGATCCCGCGCCTCCGCGAGCAGGCCGACCTTGGCGAGCCGCTCGTGTGGGCGGAGCCCGAGAACGAGACCGCGCGGACGATCGTCGAGCTCGCAGAGGCGATCACGGCGGCCGGACGAGCGCCGGGCACCGTCAAGAAGTCCCTCCCGCTGGCCACCTAGAAATCGTCCCCCGCGCAGCGCGGGGACTCACTTCCGAAGTCGAAGGGCGCCCGGAGGCGCCCCTCGCTTCTCCACGGCATGTGCCCCTTTAGCAGCCGCCGAGATAGATGATCGCGGCGTTGTCCGGCGCGACTGGAGCGTTCGCACCGAGCTCGCCTGCGATGCGTGTTGCCGACGATCGTGGCCGACCAGTTGCCGAGCAGCCGGCTGTACGGCGCCCGCACCTCGCCGGTCACGAGACCGTCGACGTGGTTGCCGTTGTCGATCACCGCGTGCAGGTTCCCGTAAGAGCGCGGCCGCCCGTGCCTGCGCGGGTTCATCGACGCCGTGCCGGTGCTGCGCCACGTGCCGGTGAGCCAGCCGTCGCCGGTCGTCTCGTTGACGACGGTCCGCGTCGAGATGACGACGTTCCCTGCCAGGCGCGCCTCGGCGCTGGTCGAGGTTCCGCGCCAGACCGCGTTCGTGATCCGGAACGTGTTGCCGCTCCTCGTGCAGGTGCGGCTATGAGAACGCGTCTGATCCGCGCTGAAGGCAGCGGACACGTCCGAGGTCTGCGGGCGAGACTGCACTGCGGCGGCGGCTCCGGCGAGGACCAGGAGACCGACGATCGAGAGCCAGAAAGCGTGCTTCGTGCGGCGCATGCCGTACTCCCCTTTCGTTGTTCGCCCGAAGAAGATCTCGCCTCGCCGTGAAGACTTGGGGTGCTCTCCGTAAAGATTTCGTAATGAGCACGCGCGACGACGTCCTGGCCACGCTCGAGAGCCTCGGCTTCTCCGAGGTGGACTCGGGCGTCCTCGCCGATCACTTTCTCGACGCCGAGGCGCGGGGACGGCGCGGGCACGGGCTGACGCGGGTCGAGTGGCTGACGACGCTCCCGGATATCGACCCCGCCGCGCGTCCGGAGCGGATCTTCGCCGAACCGGGGTTCGAGCGCTGGGACGGGCGCGGCGCGCTGGGGTACCTGACGCTGGCCGCGATCTGCCGCGCGCAGCTCGAGGATCCGCCCGCCAAGGCTCGCGTGATCGTCGCGTCGCACTGCTTCCCGACCGGGATGCTCGGGCACTGGGTGCGCAAGCTCGCCGACGGCGGCCTGGTCGCGGCGCTGACGGCGACGTCGCCTGCCCGGCTGCCTCATCCCGAAGGCGGCGACCCGCTGGCCGGGACGAATCCGCTGGCGATCGCGATCCCGAGCTCGGACGGGAGGCCGATCGTGGCCGACGTCTCGATGGGCGCGGTCACGTACGGCGACGTCCTCGCGGGAGCCGCGTCCAACGAAGAGCTCGTTCCCTTCGGCGGCGAGCAGGCGCACAAGGCGTTCGCGCTCGCGATCGGGCTGCAGCTGGTCGTCGACGCGCTCGCGGGCGACGGCTATGGAGCGGTCCTGCTGGTTGCGCGGCCCGAGGCCGACCCGGTGCCGGCGCTACGAGCCCGCGCCGGAGGCGTCCACCTGCCGGGTGATCGCTGAGAACTCCGGGTCGTCGCGGACCGCATCGAAATCGGGGTCGCCGACGGCGGCCTGCCTGAACCTCTCCTCTGCCTCGGCCGACAGCCGGAGGTGCTCGAGCGCCTTCTCCTTGCGGCCCAGGCGGCTCTCGGCGCACGCGAGGTTGTAGAGGAAGCCGGCGTCGCCGGGGCTTTCCTCGAGGAACCGCTCGTACGTTTCGACCGCCTGCTCCCAGTCCTCGCTCGCGAAGTGGGCGAGCCCCTCCGCATTCCGCTCCCAGGGAGACGGGCTGAACGCCTCGCCGGGCTTGCCGCCGACGATGACGATCGTCGTTCCGGCCTCCTCCGCGATCGCGGTTCGCTTGGCTGCGGGATCGCGGACGAAGACGAACGTCCCCGCGGGCGCGTCGATCTCGTCGCCGTTGACGGTGAAGGTCGCACGGCCGCTCGACACGAAGTAGAGCTCCTCGTGGCGGCCCGCCCGCTCGCCGAGCTCGTCGTGCTCCTCGATCACCCTGATCCCGGGCTCCTCGGCGATGTACGCATTGACGCCGAATGCCTGGATGTCGAAGTGCGTCCGCACCATCGCCCAGGACGGCCCGTCGCCGAGCCTGAGCGCGAGCTCGCTGACGTTCGCGGTCCCGCTCATGCCGGGAACTCCGGGTCGTCGCGGAGCCAGTCGAAGTCCGTCGTCCTTGGCCGCGTACTCCTTCGCCTGCGGGTCCAGCTCGATCGCGCGCTTCAGCTGCTCGATCGCGCCATCGCGGTTCTTCGTGAGCGCCTCGAGGCACGCGAGGTTGTAGTGGCCCTGCCATTCGCCGTCGTTCTCGGCGACGAACTTCGTGAGGTGCTCGCGGGCCGCGGCCTCGTCGCCGTTCCGGTAATGGCCGAAGGCGACGAAGATCTCCTCCCACTTGGAGATCTCGTGCGGGACGCCCGGCTTCGCGCCGATCGCGATGACGGTCGTGTTCGGTTCGGTGGCTACGGCGCCGCGCTTGGTCCCGGGCTCGGCGTGGACGAATGTGCCGGCCGGGGCATCGATCTCCTCGTCGCCGAGGACGAACGTCGCGCGGCCGCTGGCCACGAAGTAGAGCTCGTCATGGCCGTCCTTCTCGGAGTGCTCCTCGACGACGCGCTCGTCACCCTTCTCGGCCGTGTACGCATTCGTGCCGAAGGCGGTAATTCCGAGGCGGCGCCGCACCGGGCGCCAGAGCAGGCCCTCGTCGTCGACCGGAAAGCGGTCGAGCTCGTCGAGATGCGCGACTTCGTAGGCCTTCTCGCTCAGGTCCGGCTCCTCAATGTCTCGAGAACGACAGGATCGATCTGCTCCAAGCCGTCAACGCGGTCCTCGAGGTTTTCCTTCCACATCCAGCGCGTGAAGGTGTCCTCGACGTTGCCCTCGTAGCCGAGCTTGGCGAGGCGATCGCGCAGCTCAGCTGCCAGCTGGTCGTCCACGTCGATCCACTTATCGCGCGGCGTCGCGGCGGAGATCTCGTACGGGACGCCCGGCTTGGCGCCGATCGCGAGCACGGCCGTCTTCGGCTCGGTCGCGACTGCGCCGCGCTTCGTCCCCGGTTCGGCATGGACGAAAGTCCCGGCGGGCGCGTCGATCTCGCCGTCGCCGAGGACGAACGTCGCGCGGCCGCTGGCGACGAAGTACAGCTCCTCGTGGCCGTCCTGTTCGCGGTGTTCCTCGACGACGCGCTCCGTGCCCTTCTCGGCCGTGAACGCGTTCGTCCCGAATGCCGTGATCCCGAGCCTCCGGCGCACCGGACGCAGGAGGAGGCCCTCGTCATCGAGCGGAACGCGGTCGAGCTCGTCGAGATGCGCGACTTCGTAGGCCTTCTCGCTCACGTGCGGCTCCTTAGCGCCTCGAGGACGACAGGGTCGATCTGCTCGACCCCGTCAACGCGGTCCTCGAGGTTTTCCTTCCCGGTCCAGCGCGTGAAGGCTTCCTCGAGCTCGCCCTCGTAGCCGAGCTTCGCGAGCCGTTCGCGCAGCTCCTCGGCCAGCTGCGTCGTCGACCGGGACCCACTTGTCGCGCGGCGTGACGCCGAAGATCTCGTCGTGGAGCGTGTAGATGCGGCGCAGCTCTTCGATCGGGCGCTCGTGGTCCTCGACCCGGAGCTCGACGACCGTGTCGGACATGTTCGCGTAGCCGCCGTCGCGCTGAACGACGAGCAGTGCCGAGGACTGCTGGCCGCGGCTGTCGCCCCCGGCTGCCTGGGCCGCCGCGAGGCAGTCGATCAGGCGGTCGGCGAGCGGGCGGCCGGAACTCGACTCGAACGTCTCCGCGAGGGCGTCGACGGTCTCCTTCGAGACGAGGATGTTGCCCTGCGCGGCATAGCCCTCGCCCGTGCGGCCTCCCGCCCAGTCCATGCACTCGCTGCCGGTGTAGGTCGCGGCTCGTCCCTGGCCGTCGACCACTCCGAGCTGCCGGTGGTCGCGTCCGTCGTCCTCGCCGGTGAGCCGGTCGACGACCTCCTGGGCGGAGAGCCCCTGGCGCAGCAGCTCGAGGCCGTTCGGCCCGTAGCGCGGGTTCGCGTACGCCTGCGTGGCGATGGCGCCGACCTGCGGCTCGGCCCACGGCACGACTGAGCCGACGGACAGGAACTTGGACTGCACCGAGACGCCCCACTGCTCGGCCTCGAGGTCGCAGGCGACGATCGAGTACGTGGCGACCAGCGGCCCTCAGCCATACGTGGCCTCGATCAGGTCGATCTCGAGCAGCTCGTTGCTCGGCACGAGGACGCAGGCTACTTCGGGACGGGCCAGGGCCGCCAGCACCTTCTCCTCGGTGTCGGCGCGCACGACGACCGGTGTCCCCTCGTCGTGCGCCTTCCGCAGCCGGGCGTCGTCGAGCTCGTCGAGCACGAGCGGCTCGGCCGGGAACTCGATCTCGCCCTCGACAGCGAGCTGAGGCACCTGCTTGCGCGTCGCGCCGAACCAGCGCTGCCTCAAACTTCGACCGTCTCTCCGGGCTGCATCTCGACGATCTCCACCTCGCTGGGCGCCAGCTCGCGCAGCTGGTCGGGCGTGCCGGCCAGCAGCGGGAACGTCCCGTAGTGACAGGGGATGCACTTCTTGGCCCCGAGAAACTCGAGCGCGACAGCCGCCTCGCGCGGGTCCATCGTGAAGTGGCCGCCGATCGGGAGGATCGCGACGTCCGGCGCGTACAGCCGCTTGATCAGCTGCATGTCCCCGAAGACGTTCGTGTCGCCGGCGAAGTAGAGCTTCGTCCCGTTCTCGACCTCGAACACGAGGCCGACGGGCTCGCCGAGGTACACCATGTGGTCGTCGTCGATCGTGCCGCTCGAGTGCTGAGCGTGGGTCAGCGTGACCTTGACCCCGTCCAGGTCGACCGTTCCGCCCTTGTTCGGATCACGGATGTTGTCCTCCGAGACCGCCTTCTTCATCCAGACGAGCCAGTCGGCGAGCTCGACCGGCGCGACGACCGTGCAGTCGTGCTTCTGCACCAGGTCGAGCGTGTTGCCGACATGGTCGTCGTGGCCGTGTGTGATCGCGATGGCGTCGATCCGCTCCGGCTCCTTCTCGCTCTCGGGGCACTTCGGGTTCGTGAGCCACGGATCGACGTAGATCCGCTTCCCTCCCGGCGAGTCGAAACGGAACGTGCCGTGGCCGAGCCAGGTCAGTTGAACGTCAGGCATCTCTCTCCTTTGTCTAGGCGACGCGGCGGGAGATTAACCAAGGCCGAGCAGGAGGTACGCCTCGACCGGCTCGGTCTTCCCCTTGAGGTCGAGCGGGGGTAGCGGCTGGAGTTTTGCGCCGCTCAGCTCCGCTGCGGTCGTCGCTCCGATCACGACTTTCCCCGGCTCGGCAGCGGCCTGGAGACGGGCCGCGAGATTGGTCGTGTCGCCGATCGCGGTGAAGCTCCGCTGCTCGAGCGCGCCGACGTTGCCGATCACCGCCGGGCCGCTGTTCACCCCGACGCGGAAGCGCGGCCACTCCGGCCGTCCCTGTGCGACCGCCTCGGACGCGTCCGCGAACGCGAGCGCCGCTCGGGCCGCGCGCTGCGCGTGGTCCGGCTTGGTCGACAGCGGCGTTGAAGACGACCATCACCGCGTCGCCGGCGAAGCGCTCGATCATCCCGTCCTCGGCCCCGACGACGGGGACGACCTCGGCCCAGTACGCGTTCAGCATCGCGACCACTTCGGGTGGCGTCGAGCGCTCGGAGAACGCCGTGAAGCCCTGCAGGTCGGCGAAGAGCACGCTCACCTCCCGCTGCTCGCCGCCGAGCTCGCCGGCGCCCGGCTCCTCGCGAAGCCGCGCCAGGAGCTGCGGCGAGAGGTACGGGCTGAAGAGCTCGTCCAGCCTGCGCAGCTCTCCCGCGGCCTGCTGCAGGAGCCGCGTCTCCTCCTCGCTGAACTCGCCGCCGACCTCCTCCTCGTCGACGGCACGGCTGAGCGCCTGCGCGTAGCGGCGGTCGACGAGCTCGCCCGTGTGCTCGAGGTAGAGGTCCTTGAAGACGGCCGCGGCCGAGCGCCTGCGCCGGTACTCCTGGCGGGCGACGAGCGCGACGAGCCCGAACGCGGCGGCCATCAGCACGTGCCACTCCCACCACGAGGCGTGCCAGTTGCGGCCGAAGGCGATCGCGGCCATCGCCTCGGCGAGCAGGGTGAAGGCCGCGAAGACCGCGAGCGGCAACGGAGCGGGGCGCCTCCTGTAGAGGCCGAAGTAGCGGACCGCCGCGAACGCGTAGAACGGCAGGGCCACGGCCGCCAGCCCGTAGAGCGGGCCCTGGGCCTCCTCGGGGGAGAGCTCCCGGCTCAGCGGCTCGAGGTCCGCGAGCGAGTAGGCCGCCCAGAGAGCGAGGAGCGCGAAGACGATCCCGCGGAGGAGCCACTGGCGGCGCATGACCGCGGCCGAGGCCTCGGGGGACAGGTCGAGCGCGGAGGCCGCCGCGAAGACCCCTGCGATCACGAGGCCGACCGGGGTCGCGATCACGAAGCCCGGTGTTCTTGTGCTCGAGCAGCACCCCGGGAGTGGCGAGGGCGTGGAGCGCGAGGAAGCCGGCGCTCGTCACGAAGGCGAGCGAGACGAGGAAGAGCCGCGCGTCGCCCAGCCGCCGCGCCGCCTCTCCGGACAGGTAGCCGAGGACGACGCTGAGGAGCGCGGTGATCAGGACGAGCCAGAAATGGGCCGGGTGGTGCTCCCAGTGGACGTCGAGCTTGGGTCGGCTGAGCAGGATCGCGAGGCCCAGCACCGGAATCGCCAGGGGGACGAACCAGCGGGTCAAACCAGGGCGACCCTACCGCGGAAGGACCCGGACACGAGGCGGCGAATCAGCGGGCATGCGCCGCTGGGTCCCTCTCGCGATCGCGCTCACGGCAGCCGCCGCCCAGATCTCTGGCGCTCCGGTCCTCGCCTTCTACCTGATGCTGCTCGCGGTGCCGGTTCTCGCCTGGTCCGCGCTCTCGCTGTTCGGCGAGTTGCTCGATACGCGCGCCGCGGGGATGGTGCAGCCCTCGGCGATGCTCGAGCCGCTGCTCTCGGCGATCGCGCTCCTCTGCGTGGTCGCCGGCACGGCCGCCGGCTCGGTCCTGTTCGCGCTCTGGGGCTGCCTCGCCGCATACGCGCTGCAGACGCTGCTCGGCCTCGGAACCGAGCTTCGCGCTCCCTGCGCTAGAGCGGTAGCGAGTCCGCCGCGCTGCGGGCGAAGTCGACGAGCGGCTGCACGGCGAAGAACGAGCCGACGTTGACCACCATCGCGAGGAACGCCGCACTCGAAAGCATGATCTCCCGCGGAGGAGACCCGCCGATCGGCGCGAAACCGAGCTCGGCCGCCGGCCGCATGAACATCGAGCGGATGACCGCGAGGTAGTAGTAGAGGCTGACGAGCGTCGCCACGACGCCGACGATCACGAGCCAGTTCCAGCCCGCCTCGGACGCAGCGGAGAAGATCAGGAACTTCCCCATGAAGCCGCCCGTCAGCGGGAAGCCGGCGAACCCGAGCATGAACGTCGCCATCGAGAAGCCGAGCAGCGGCCGCTCCCAGCCGAAGCCGGCGAGGTTCGCGAGCGTGACCGGCTCTCCCAGCTCGCGCTCGCGCGCGGCGACGACCGCGAATGCGCCCACCGAGATCGCCGAGTACGGGATCAGGTAGTAGAGGAGCGCGCGCCCGCCGAGCGAGTTGCCGGCCGCGATCGCGATCAGCATGAAGCCCGCGTGCGAGATCGACGAGTACGCGAGCAGGCGCTTCACGTTCGTCTGGGCGAGCGCCGCGACGTTGCCCCAGGCGAGCGAGATGCACGCGAGGACGGCGATCGCGATCGTCCAGAGCTCGTCGTTGGCCGGGAACGCGACCGTCAGCAGGCGCAGCGCGACGGCGAGCGCGACCGCTTTCGTCGCCGCGGCCATGAAGCCGGTGACCGGTGTCGGCGCGCCCTCGTAGACGTCGGGCGTCCACATGTGGAACGGCGCGGCCGAGGCCTTGAACGCGAGCCCGGCGATGATCATCGCGAGCCCGACGAGCAGGAGCGGATCGTCGACCAGGTTGTTGCTCTCCGTCGACTGCGCGATCGCCGAGAAGCCGAGGTCGCCGGTCGAGCCGTAGACGAGCGCCGAGCCGAAGAGCAGCACGGCCGAGCCCATCCCGCCGATGATCAGGTACTTGAGGCCCGCCTCGAGCGAGCTCTCGACGTCGATCTCGATCGCGCACAGCACGTACAGGCAGACCGAGAACCATTCGAGCCCGAGGAAGAGCGTCATCAGGTTCGACGCCTGGACGAGGAAGGCCATGCCCGCGCCGGCCGTGACCAGGAGCGCGTAGTACTCGCCGATGTGGTCGCGGCGCATCCGGGCCGAGTAGGACACGCCGATCGTGAGCAGGCCCGCGCCCATGACGACGATCTGGACGAAGGCGGCGAAGCGGTCGCGCGTGATCGCGTCGGCCACCTCGAGGCTCGCGTCCGGGCTCTCGATGTAGACGAGCGCGGCCATGACCCCGGCACCGATGAAGCCGAGCGCGGCGATGAACGCGACGAACGGCCGCAGCAGCCAGCGCGGGACGAAAACGCCGCTGAGCAGGCAAATCGCGGCTGCGCCGAGCGCGACGAGCGAGGGCGAGAGCGCGAACCAGTCGACTGACGGCGTGTCGATCATCTGCTCGCGCTCACGATCGACGTGCTCTGACGAAGTCCATGCGACCTTCCGGCGGCTCGTCGTTGACCCGCGCAGACGAGTTCGGTCCCGGGTTCAGCGTCGTGCCGATCGCGTTGTCGCTGATCGCGGCCGGCCAGGCGGACAGCGCGAGCAGGCAGGCGACGAGCGGGACGACGATCCCGAGCTCGGCGGGGCGCAGGTCGAGGGCGACCTCTGGCACCGCAGGCCCCGGCTCCTTGTGCAGCACCGCGGAGATCAGGCGCAGCATGTACATCGCGGCGAGCACGATCCCGGCCGCGCCGACGACCGACCAGCCCCAACCGGTGTTGAAGACGCCGGCCAGGATCAGGAACTCACCCGCGAACGCGGACGAGCCCGGAACGGCCAGCGCGATGATCCCGGTGACCATCACCATCGTCGCCAGCGCCGGCCTCCCGCGGGCCATGCCGCCGAGGCGGTCGAGGCTCCCGGTCGAGGTGCGCCGCTCGATCGTCCCCGCGAGCAGGAAGAGCGAGGCGGAGAGCAGCCCGTGGTTGACGGCCTGCAGGATCGAGCCGCTGACTCCGAGCGCCGCCCTTGGCGAAGACGCCGATCGTGATCAGCCCCATCTGCGCGAGGCTCGAGTACGCGATCACGCCGCGGATGTCGGGCGCGCGGAACGCCAGCAGCGAGCCGTAGACGAGCCCGATCGCGGCGAGCGCGAGGATCACGTTGCGCCAGTCGGCGAACGGCCCCGGGAACTCGACGAAGCAGATCCGGATGAACCCGAAGATCGCCGCCTTCGAGATCACGCCCGAGAGCACCGCGGCCACCTCGGGCGACGACTCGCGGTAGGCGTCCGGCAGCCAGCCGTGGAGCGGGAAGAGCGGCGCCTTGACCGCGAACGCGGCCGCGAAGCCGAGGAAGAGCCAGGTGCTGTCGCTCGGCGGCGCGTCGACGAGGTCGAACGTCCCTTGCGTGAGCCCGAAGACGATGACCGCGGCGAGCATCAGCAGCGATCCCGCCATCGTGTAGATCACGAACTTGACCGTCGCGCCGAGGCGCCCCGGCCCGCCCCAGACCCCGATCAGGACGTAGAGCGGGATCATCATCGCCTCGAAGAAGACGTAGAAGAGGAAGAGGTCCTGCGAGGCGAAGACGCCCACGACCGCGGACGTCAGGAAGAGCATCAGCCCGAAGTAGGCGCGCGGCCGTTCGCGCCCGACCCAGAAGCCGTATGCGATCGCCGCCGCCATGACGACGACCGCGAGCCCCGCGAGCCAGAACGAGAACGCGTAGAACCCGACGTGGTACGAGACGTCGAGGTCGCTGAACCAGGTCACCTGCTGGTCGAAGTTCGGCGTGACGCGAGGTGCTGTCGAAGTCCATCCTCGTCAGCGCGGTGATCCAGAAGCCGACCTCGGCGAGCGCGAAGAGGAGCGCGAACGGGCCGGCGACGCGCGGGATCGGGACCAGCCAGACGATGAGCGCCCCGGCCAGCGGGAGGAAGATCAGGATCGTGGCCAGCCAGTCCGTCATTTGACCCACACGAAGACGAGGGCGAGGACGGTGACGCCGCCGGCGATCGCGAGCGCGTACGTCCGCACGAGGCCGGTCTGCACGTCGCTCAGATCACCGGCGAGGCGGCGTGCGCCCGACGCGATCCCGGTGATCGAGCCGAGCACGATCGGCCCCTCGAAGCGGTCGCGCAGCCAACGCGCGAGTCAGGACCGTCGGCCGGTAGAAGACCGCGTCGTAGAGCTCGTCGAAGTAGAACTTGTGCTCGAGCACCGCCCGCACGCCGCGGGCCTGCGGGATGCGGAGCGTGCCGCGCCGAGTAGGCGGCCCAGGCGACCGCGATGCCTCCGAGCCCGAGCGCGAGCGCGGCGAGGCTGGCGAAGAGCTCCTGCGTCCCGCTCGGCTCGACGAGCGGCTCGACGGTCGGCTTCAGGAAGTCGCCGAACGGGTCCCAGACGCCCGGGATGTCGACCCAGCCGCCGACGACCGCGAGCAGGCTGAGCACCGCCACCGTCCACGCCATCCAGACCCAGGGCTCGGTGCGCTCGGGGCGGTGCATGTGCTCGCGCGCGTAGGCGGACGGCTCGCCGCCGAAGACGAGGAAGATCATCCGGAACGTGTAGAGGCCGGTCAGGAACGCGCCGATCACGCCGACGACGAACAGGATCTGGCCGTACGTGCCGGCGGCGAGCGCGGAGGCGAGGATCGCGTCCTTCGAGAAGAACCCGGAGAGCGGCGGGATCCCGGTCAGCGCGAGCCCGCCGATCAGGAAGGCCCAGTACGTCCGCGGCAGGTACTTGCGCAGCCCGCCCATCTTCCGCATGTCCTGCTCGCCGGTCAGCGCGTGGATGACGATCCCGGCCGCGAGGAAGAGGAGCGCCTTGAAGAACGCGTGCGTCATCAGGTGGAACATCGCGTTCGCGTACGCCCCGATGCCCGCGGCGAGGAACATGTAGCCGATCTGGGACATCGTCGAGTAGGCGATGACGCGCTTGATGTCCGTCTGGACGAGCGCGACGAGCCCGGCGAGAAGGAGCGTCGCGGCGCCGAGGCCGGCGGCGAGGTCCTGGACGTGCGGCGCGGCCTCGAAGATCGGCGCCGTGCGCACGAGCAGGTAGACGCCGGCGGTGACCATCGTCGCCGCGTGGATGAGGGCGCTGACCGGGGTCGGGCCCTCCATCGCGTCCGGGAGCCACGTCTGGAGCGGGAGCTGCGCGGACTTGGCGACGGCACCTCCGAGCAGCCCGAGCGCGATCAGGTTCACGGCCCAGCCGCCGCTCGTCCCGCCCGCCCACGAGAACGCGCTCTCGTAGGTCAGCGACCCGGTCTTCTGGATGAGCAGGAAGAGGGCGAGCGCCATCGTCGCGTCGCCGAACGCGTTCATGATGAACGCCTTCTTGGCGGCTGCGACGGCGGACGGCCGCTCGTGGTGGAAGCCGATCAGCAGGTACGAGCTGAGCCCGACGAGGCCCCAGCCGACGAGCAGGAGCAGCAGGTTCCCGCCCTGGACGAGCATCAGCATCGAGAACACGAAGAGGGCCATGTAGGCGAAGTAGCGGCGCTCCTCGTCCTCGCCGTCCATGTAGCCGATCGAGTAGCCGACGATCAGCGCGCCGACGCCGGAGACGATCAGCATCATCAGGATCGACAGCGGGTCGACGAGCACGCTCAGCCCGACGTTGAAGTTCCCGACCGCGAGCCAAGTCCAGGCAGTCGTCAGGTGCGTGCGCTCGTCGTCCGGCTTGCCGACGATCGAGAAGAAGTCGACCAGGGCCGCGACGAACGAGACGGCGACCGAGAGCGTCGCGAGGTAGCCGGCGCCCTTGCGCGACCAGCGCGTGCCGCCGAGCGTGATCAGCACGGCAGCGGCGAGTGGTGCGAAGAGGCAGACCCAGGCGGCGGCGATCACGGCGCGACGCTCTCCCGCGTGAGCCGGCGCGCGAGGCCGGCGGCGATCGATGGAACACGGTTCTCGAGATCCGCGCTCGGGTCGTAGGCGGTCAACGCGGCCGCGGCGATCTCGAAGCGGCCGGAGACCGATTCCAGCGCCTGCTCGAGCTCCTCGGCGCCCGGGCCGCCCTCCACCGAGAGCGCGTTGGCGTGCGCGACGGAGGCGTCGATGACGTCGAGGTCGATGTGCACGTAGACCGCCTGGACACGACCGGACAGCTCTTCCAGCGCGTCGTCGAGCGTTTCCATGTCGGCTCGGCGCGAGCGGCGAGGCGGCGAGGCGATCTTCTTCGGTGGCGTCGATGTCGCGGGAGCCCACGAGCACGACGTTCTCGGCGGGAACGGTCCGCAGCCCGTCGATCGTGCGGCGCAGCTCGTGCCAGCCCCCGACCGCCGAGCAGCATCGCGAGGCCCATTCCGTCGAGGAAGCCGCTCGTCGTCGAATCGGGGCTGTGGAAGTCGCCGTGCGCGTCGAACCAGACGACGCCGACGTCCCGGCCGAGCCCGGCGACCGTGCCCAGCGACGTGAAGCAGTTGACCGCGAGAACGAGCGGAAAACGACCCTGCTGCGACCGCCGCGCGCACCGCCGAGGGGACCGCGCCCATGACCTCGAACGACTCCGCGATCTCATTCGGGACCAGGTTCGGCTCGGGCGCGCTCGACGACGACGGTCTCGCCGCCGATCGCCTCGGCGAGCTTGGTCGGGCCCGCGGCTCAGGCTCGGGTGCTCGCGGCCGAGGTAGTAGGGCACCTGGATGAGGGTCGTGCCGCTCATCCGCGGAGCGTCGACAGCTTGTCGACGTCCAGCTCGAGCTTCCGCCGATGGACCGCGACGATCAGGCCGAGGCCGACGACGACCTCGGACGCGGCGACGGCCATCACCGCGAGCGCGAAGATCTGGCCGTCCATCTCCGCGTGGTGCCGCGAGAACGAGATGAACGCGAGATTCGCGCCGTTCAGCATGATCTCGATCGAGAGCAGGATGATCAGCGGGCTGCGCCGGAGCATCACGCCGAGCGTCCCGATCGCGAACAGGAACGCGGCGAGGGCGAGGTACCAGGTGGGGTCGGGGCCTTGCACTACGTCCGCTCCTCGTCGCCGGCCTGGCTGCCGAGGACGACGCCTCCGACCGCGGCCGCGAGCAGCACGATCGAGGTGACCTCGAACGCGAGCAGGTGGTCGGTCAGGAAGAGCGTCCCGATCTCCGCCGGGCTGCCGAAGCTCGCCCCGATGTGCGGCGCCTCCGCGAGGCGTCCGCTCGCCTTGAGCCCGATCACGATCACGATCTCGACCATCAGCGCGCCCGCGGCGGCGACCGCACCGAGCGCCTGCCAGCTTGGCCCGCCCGCCCACGGCGCGTCCGCGTGGCGCCCGAGGTACGCGATCACGAACAGGAACATGACCATCACGGCGCCCGCATAGACGAGCACCTGCGCGGCGGCGACGAACTCCGCCGAGAGGAGCAGGTAGAGGACGGCCAGCGAGCCGAGGTTCCCGATCAGCGCGAGCGCGGAGTAGAACGGGTTCGTGAACGAGACGACCGCGGCGCCGGAGCCGAGGCAGGCGAACGCGGCGGCGAACCACACCGCCCAGACGAGGACGTTGCCCACTAGGACCGCTCCTTGTAGGCCGGGATCGGTGTGTCGTACAGGCTCCGGTCGGCCACCGGCACGCGCTTGATCGGCTCGGCCAGCAGCATGTCCTTCGTGTAGATCAGGTCGTCGCGCGAGTACTCGGAGATCTCGAACTCCTGCTCGAGCGTGATCGCGTCGAACGGGCACGCGAGCTCGCAGTAGCCGCAGAAGATGCAGCGCGAGAGGTTGATCTCGTAGATGCGCGCATAGCGCTCACCGGCCGAGACGCGGTTGTCCGCGGTGTTCTCCTCGGCGACGACGCGGATGCAGTCCGCCGGGCACGCGGCCGCGCAGAGCGAGCAGCCGACGCACTTCTCGAGGCCGTTCTGGTGCCGCCAGAGCCGGTGGCGTCCGCGGAATCGCGGGTAGAGCGGCCGCTTGTACTCCGGGTACTGCTGCGTGATCGGCTTCTTGAAGATCTGCTTCAGCGTGACGCCGAAGCCCTTGACCGAGTCGAGTGGCTGAGGGCTCACGAGAACGCCACCACGAGCGCCGCGGTCACGAGCGCGTTGAGCGTCGCCACCGGCAGCAGCACCTTCCAGCCGAAGGCCATCAGCTGGTCGTAGCGCAGGCGCGGCAGCGTCGCGCGCAGCCAGATGAACAGGAAGATCAGCACGAGCACCTTGAGCAGGAACCAGATCGGCCCCAGCGGCGCCCACGGCCCGATCCAGCCTCCCAGGAAGAGCGTCACGCAGAGGCCGGAGAGCACGATCATGTTCACGTACTCGGCCATCGAGAAGAGGCCGAAGCGCATCCCGCTGTACTCCGTGTGGTACCCGGCGACGAGCTCGGTGTCCGCCTCGGGGAGGTCGAAAGGCGGGCGGTTCGTCTCAGCGGTGCCGGCGGCCAGGAAGACGATCAGCCCGATGAACTGCGGCACGGCGTACCAGACCGTGTCCTGCTGCTTGTCGACGATCCCGGTCAGGGAGAGCGTGCCGGCCATGATCACGACGCCGAGGACGGAGAGCGCGAGCGAGACCTCGTACGACACCATCTGCGCGCACGTGCGCATCGAGCCGAGCAGCGCGTACTTCGAGTCCGAGGCCCAGCCGCCGACGATGAAGCCGTACACGCCGAGCGCGCCGAGCGCGAAGATCAGGATCAGCGAGATCGGGACGTCCGCGATCTCGCCGGAGATGTCGTAGCCGGCGACGTGCCAGCCCTCGCCCCACGGGATGACCGCGAACGCGGCGAGCGCGGTGAACGCGGAGACGATCGGCGCGGTGATGTACAGGAAGTCGACCGCGGTCGCCGGGTAGAAGCTCTCCTTGCGAATCAGCTTCACGAGGTCGGCGATCGGCTGCAGGAGGCCGAAGGGCCCCGCCCGGTTGGGGCCGTAGCGGAGCTGCATGCGCCCGAGGAGCTTGCGCTCGACCCACGTCATGTACGCGAACATGCCGAGCAGCAGGTTGATCATCACAACGGCCTTGATCAGGTCGATCCACCAGGGCTCATTCATCCGCTGACCTCGACATGGGTTCCGAGGTCGCGAGCGTGCTCGGATGCGACCCGGGCCACTCCTGCGGCGAGCTTTCTGTTCACGCGCGCGCGTAGGTCGACCGAGGTGCCGTTCGAGCGGACGTGAACCGTGGAGCCGTGCACGACGCCGAGGCGGGTCGCGTCGACGGGTGCGAGCTCGATCTCGGGGTCGGGACGCTGGAACTGGAGCTCCGGGATGCGGTCGATGGCCGGGCCGGAGAAGAGCGGGCGGTAGCTGACGAGCCGCAGGCCCTTGCCGTCGCCGTTCGCCTCCGCAGGCGGCGCTTCCGGCACGTCGATCGCCTCGGTGCGCTGCGGCAGTGCGGCCCGGTCTCCGATCTCGGAGTAGTCGACGCCCCCGAAGCAGCGCTCCGAGAGCTCGGCGAACACCTGCGGCGGGTACGGCGAGACCTCGACGTCGAAGCGCTGCGGCGAGCTTCGCGATCCAGGCCAGCTCGTCCGGGCAGGGCGGGATCACGGCGCGGCGCAGGCGTTGGAGCCGGCCCTCGAGGTTGACGTACGTCCCGTCGCGCTCGAGGTAGCTCGTTCCGGGGAGGACGAGGTCGGCCCAGCCGCGCACGGGCGAGCGGAACATCGAGATCGCCAGGACGCGCTCGGCGCGCTCGGCGAGCGCGCGGACGTCCGGGTTCGCCGCCGCTTCGTCGCCCGAGACGATCAGGAGCTCGATCGGCTCCGGGTCGGCCTCCTCGCCGTCCGCCGCGGCCGCCCAGCCGTCGGCGACTCCTCGGCCGTTCGCCGTCTCCGGGAGGTGGAACGCGGCGCTCCCGGGCTTGCCTGCGAGGCCGAGCTCGGCCGCGAGAGCTGCGACGCGTGCGCCGCCGTTCCCGTTCGGGCCCGACCAGATGAGAATCGTCCGCTCGGTCGAGCGGATCCTGTCACCGAGCTCCTGCCGAACCCTGGCCACGCCTTCGTCCGCGGCGCCGATGTCGTTCTCGATCACCTCGGCTCCCGCGCGGCGCGCGGCCTTGACCCAGAGGTCGACGATCGGTGCGCGCTCGACCACGGGGTCGTCGCCGAGGATGACGATCAGGTCCGCGTCTCGAATCGCGGACAGCGGGAGGCGGAACGCGTCGAGCGCGGGGCTGACGTCCTCGGGCATGACCGCGCAGTGCGCGTCCAAGCCCTTCGCGGAGCAGCTTGCCGAGCGCATAGGCCTGCTCGACCGTCTCCGACCCGGACAGGGCGGTGACGATGTTCTTCCCCGCCGCGCGCATCAGCGCCTCGGCCTCGTCGAGCGCCGCGTCCCAGGAGATCGTCTCGTAGCGGCGGACGCCGACCTTGCGACCGGGATCGGTCGCGCGGTCCCCGGCGCGCAGGTGGGAGAACCCGAATCGGCCCTTGTCGCAGAGCCAGCCCTCGTCCACCTCCGGGTGGTTGCGCGAGACGACCCGCTTGACCTTGCCCTCGCGCGTGGTCGCGTCGACGTTGCAGCCGACCGGGCACATGCCGCAGACGGTCGGCACGTCCTGGATCTCCCAGGGGCGCGCCTCGAAGCGGTACTGCGTCGACGTGAGCGCTCCGACGGGGCAGAGCTCGATCACGTTGCCGGAGAAGGGCGCGCTGTACGGCTCGTCCTCGAAGGTCGCGATCACCGACTGCGATCCGCGGTCGCGCGTGATCAGCTGGTCGTCCTCGGCCACGTCGGACGAGAAGCGCGTGCAGCGGTAGCAGAGGATGCAGCGCTCGCGGTCGAGGGCGATCGTCGGCGAGATCGGGATCGGCTTCTCGAAGGTGCGCTTGGGGAAGGTGTTGCGCGTGACCGGCGGGCCCCAGCGGAACGTGAGGTCTTGCAGCGGGCACTCGCCGCCCTTGTCGCAGACCGGGCAGTCGAGCGGGTGGTTGACGAGGATGAACTCGAGCGTGGAGTTCTGGCCGTCGGCTGCGAGCTGGGACGTCTGGGCGGTCTTGACGATCATTCCGTCGGTGGCCGTGAGGGTGCAGCCGGCCTGGAGCTTCGGCATGCCCTCGACCTCGACGAGGCACATGCGGCACGCGCCGACGGGCGGCCCGAGCCGCGGCTCGTAGCAGAAGACCGGGATCTCGATCCCCGCGGCGAGCGCCGTCTCGACGACCCCGGTGCCCTTCGGCACCTGGATCTCGCGCCCGTCGACGAGACCGTGACCGTTTCGGCCGCGCTCATCTCGACCCGTCCGGTGCCTGGCACCGGCGTGTCCGCGAGACCGGTCGCCTGGCCAGAAGCAGTCGCTCGTTTTGTGCCAGCGACACGGCCGACCCGGCCATGGCAGGTGCCTGGCACCGGACATGGCTCATGCGGGCACCTCGGCGACCGGCGAGTGCGTGTGCTGGTCGATCGGGGCCATGACCCCTTCGATCGAGGACTCGCCGCCGTACGGGCAGCCGCCCTCGTCGATGTGCGCCTCGAACTCGGCGCGGTACTTGTCGATGTAGCTCCGCACCGGCCAGACGGCGAAGTCGCCGAGCGCGCAGAGCGACCGGCCCTCGATGCGATTGCAGATCCCGCGCAGCAGATCGAGGTCCGAGTGCTCCGCGCGGCCGGACTCGATCTTCTCCAGCAGCCGCACCATCCAGCGCGTCCCCTCGCGGCAAGGCGTGCACTTTCCGCACGACTCGTGCATGTAGAACTTCTCCGCTCGCAGGGCGAGCTGCACCATGCAGGCGCGGTCGTCGACGACGATGATCGCCGCGGAGCCGAGGAACGAGCCCGCCGCCTGGATCGAGTCGAAGTCGGCGGGCGTGTCGATCTGATCCGGCGTGAACACCGGCACCGACGAGCCGCCCGGGATGATCGCCTTCAGCGACCTGCCCCCGGGGATTCCGCCGCCGGCGTCGTAGATCAGCTCGCGCAGCGTCGTCCCGAGCGGCAGCTCGTAGTTCCCGGGCCGCTCCACGTTCCCGGAGAGCGAGTAGACGACGGTGCCCGGCGAAGACTCCGGCCCGATCTTCTTGTACTCCGCCACGCCCATGTCGAGGATGACCGGCACGTTGGCGAGCGTCTGGACGTTGTTGATCAGCGTCGGCGCCCCGTACAGGCCGGCGACCGGCGGGAACGGCGGCCGGGGCCTCGGCTGCCCGCGCTTGCCCTCCAGCGAGTCGAGCAGCGCGGTCTCCTCGCCGCAGATGTAGGCCCCCGCCCCGCGGTGGATGACGAGGACGACGTCGCCGAGCAGCCCGGCGTCGCGGGCCTCGTCGGCCGCCGCCTTCAGCACCTCGTACTCGGCCAGGTACTCGCCGCGGATGTAGATGAAGACGTTCCTGGAGCCGATCGCGTGCGCGGCGATCAGGCAGCCCTCGATGAAGCGGTGGGGAACGCGGCTCATGATCTCGCGGTCCTTGAACGAGCCCGGCTCGGACTCGTCCGCGTTCGCCACGACGTAGGTCGGCTTGCCCGCAACCTCGGGCGGCTGGACGAGGCTGAGCTTGCGGCCCATCGGGAAGCCCGCGCCGCCGCGTCCGCGCAGCGCCGCGTTCGAGATCTCCTCGATCACTGCTTCGCGGCTCATCCCGCGCGCCCGCTCCAGCACGCCGTAGCCGCCGACGGCCCTGTACTCGTCGAGGCGGGCGAGGTCGCGCTCGTCCGCGCCGGCGAGGATCAGCTCCTGGACGTCAGCCATTTCTCAGCTCCGCGACGATCCCCGGAACGTCATCCGGGCGGGTCGGCTCGCGATAGCGGTGATCGACGACGACGACCGGCGCATAGCCGCAACCGCCGGCGCATTCGATCGTCCGCAGCGTGACCGTGCCGTCCTCGCTGGTCTCGCCCGGAGCGACCCCGAGCTCCTCCGAGAACCGGTCGACGACCTGCTGCGCGCCGACGAGCGCACACGAGATGTTCGTGCAGACCTCGACGATGTGCTCTCCGACCGGAGCCAGGTGGTACATGTCGTAGAAGGACGCGACCGACTGCACGTGGGCGGGGGTCAGCTCGAGCGCCTCCGCGACCTCCTCCAGCGCCTCCCGCGGAAGCCAGCCGCCGTACGCCCGCTGCGCGAGCCGCAGTCCGCTCATCACTCCCGACCGCCGGTCGGGGTACGGCGCCGCCGCCTCGCGGATCTCCTCGCGCAGGCTCACCGGTCGACCTCGCCCATGACGCTGTCGAGCGAGCCGACGATCGCGATCATGTCGGCGATCAGCGAGCCGCGCATGCAGGTCGCCGTCGCCTCGAGCGCGACGAACGACGGCGCACGGAACTTCACGCGCCACGGCTTCGGGCCCCCGTCGGAGACGACGAAGCAGCCCATCTCGCCCCGCGGCGACTCGATCGTCACGTAGACCTCGCCCTCGGGCACGCGGTAGCCCTCGGTCACGATCTTGAAGTGGTGGATCAGCGACTCCATCGACGTGTGGAGCTCGTGCCGCGGCGGGAGCACGACCTTGCGGTCGTCGGCGATCCACGGCCCCTCGGGCATCCCGTCGAGGCACTGCTCGATGATCCGCACCGACTCGCGCATCTCGTCCATCCGCACCAGGTAGCGGTCGTAGACGTCTCCGTTCGGATAGACCGGGACGCGGAAGTCCATGGCCGGATAGGCGAGGTAGGGCCGGTCGCGGCGCAGGTCCCAGTCGACGCCCGACGCGCGCAGCACCGGGCCGGACTGCCCCAGAGCGATCGCGTCGGCCGCGGAGAGCAGCCCGATGTCGCGCGTCCGCTCGAGCCAGATCTCGTTCCGCGAGAGGATCGCCTCGTACTCGTCGATCGCCTTCGGCATCCACTCGACGAACTTCCGGCACTCGGCCTCGAAGCCGCGCGGGACGTCCTCGGCGAGCCCGCCTGCCTGGAAGTAGCGCGTGTGCATGCGCATCCCCGTCACGAGCTCGGACAGGTCGAGCACCATGTCGCGCTCGCGGAAGCAGTACCAGAACATCGAGATCGCTCCCAGCTCGAGCGCGCTCGTCCCGAGGAAGATCAGGTGCGAGTGGATCCGGTTCAGCTCGCAGAGGAGCGTCCGCATCCACGTCGCCTTCTGCGGCACCTCGATCTCGAGCAGCTTCTCGATCGCCAGGACGAAGACGAGCTCGTTGTTCTGGAAGGCGACGTAGTCGATCCGCTCCGGGTACGTGATCGCCTTCCACCACGTCTTCTGCTCCATGTTCTTCTCGAAGCCGGTGTGCAGGTAGCCGATCACCGCGCGCAGGCCCGACGACGCGCTCGCCGGAGAGGTCGACGACGAGGCGGAGGACGCCGTGCGTCGACGGATGGTTCGGGCCGAAGTTGACCTGGAGGATGTCCTCGGAGTCCTCGAGCCCGGCGGGGACCTGAAGGATGGTCGGGACCGGGGTCGGGATGCGCGACCCTTCGTAGATGCGGCGGCTCTCGGTGATCGCCATCACTCGGCTCCCGAGAAGCGCACCGGCTCGCCGCCGATCGGATAGTCCTTGCGCAGCGGGTGGCCCTCCCAGTCGTCCTCCATCAGGATCCGGCTGAGGTTCGGGTGGCCGTCGAAGCGGATGCCCATCATGTCGAAGGCCTCCCGCTCGTGCCAGTCGGCGGTCGGCCAGACCTCGATCACGCTCGGCACGCTCTGGCCGTCGTCGACCCAGACCTGGACGCGGACGACGCCGGCGCCGGGGAGCTGGAGCAGGTGGTAGTTGACCGCGAACCGCGTCGGCTTGGGGCTCGGGGTGCGCGCGAAGCCCTGCGCGCTCTGCGAGCCGAGGTCGCGGCCCGCCGCGGTGCCGTAGTAGCCGGCCACGTGGCGCTGTCCCCAGCCGAGGTAGTCGACCGGCGTGATGTCGGACAGGAAGCTGAACCCCTCCTCGTCGCGGAGGTGCGTGCACGCCTCGACGAGCCGAGCCGGGATCGACGACGAGCGTCGTCTCGCCGTGCGCCTCCTTGCGCTCGACGAGACCCGGTACTCCCTCGAACGTCAGCTCGCTACTCCGCGGATCTCGTAGGCCGGCGGGACTCCTGCCTTGATCTTCTCCTGCAGCCGGACGATGCCCTCGACGAGCGCCTCGGGCCGCGGCGGGCAGCCGGGCACGTGGATGTCGACCGCGACGATCTTGTCGACGCCCTGGAGGATCGCGTAGTTGTTGAACATCCCGCCCGAGCTCGCGCACGCGCCCATGGCGATCACCCACTTCGGCTCGAGCATCTGGTCGTAGATCTGGCGCAGCGGCGCGGCCATCTTGTGGGCGACGCGGCCGGAGACGATCAGCAGGTCGGCCTGGCGCGGCGACGAGCGGAAGACCTCCGCGCCGAAGCGCGCGATGTCGTAGCGCGACGAGACGATCGACATCATCTCGATCGCGCAGCAGGCGAGCCCGAACGTGTCCGGCCAGATCGAGTTGCCCTGCGCCCAGAGCACGGCCTTCTCGACCGTCGTCAGCATCAGCCGGTCCTCGAGGCTCGCCGAGCTCCTGCTCGAAGACGCCCGGGCCCTTGCCCTTCCAGAGGACGCGCTCCGAGTTGAGGCCCCAGTCGGCCAGGCGCTGCTTCTTCCTCACCGCCACTTCAGGGCTCCCTTCCGCCAGATGTACACGTACGCGAGCGCGAGGATCGCGACGAAGAAACCGAACTCGGCGAAGCCGAACCAGCCGAGCGGCTTCAGCACGACGCCGAGCGGATAGAGAAACACGATCTCGATGTCGAAGACGATGAAGAGCATCGCCGTCAGGTAGAAGCTGATCGTGAAGCGGTTCTGCTGCGGCGGGCCCTGAGACACGCCCGACTCGAACGGCAGCCGCCGCGTCCTCGTCCTCCGCGCCGGGCGCGTCGCGAACACGAACGACATCAGGATCATGGACGCCGGAATCGCCAGCGCGAGCACCCCGTACATGAGGAACGGGAG
Organism: uncultured Actinomycetes bacterium; assembly: GCA_963790695.1. GTDB lineage: Bacteria > Actinomycetota > Thermoleophilia > Gaiellales > Gaiellaceae > VAXT01. The sequence goes on from CAWBPX010000013.1 coordinate 95,028, forward strand.
CCAGCTATCGAGCATCTGCGCGCCGACCGTTCCGGGCCAATTCGGCGGGTAACGTACCACGGCACGAGCAGGCCGCGATTCGGCTCAACGATGAGGGTATCGGCTGTTACAAACTCGCCCCGGCGAGAGGGATCGAACCGGCCCGGCGCGTTGCTACCATGAGAGCGATGGCGACGATCGAACAAGAAGCCGTGGTCAACCTCACCGAAAGCGCGGCGACGAAGATCCGCGAGCTGATGGCCCAGGAGCCGGCAGGCGAGGCGGAAGTGCTCCGCATCGCGGTTCAGGGCGGCGGCTGCTCGGGCTTCGAGTACGCGCTCGGCTTCGACACCGGCGAGCAGGAAGGCGACCATCGGATCGACGCGTTCGGGATCCCGGTCGTCGTCGACCCGTTCAGCGCGCCGTACCTGCAGGGCACGCAGATCGACTTCGTCGAGGGGCTCCAGGGCGGGTTCGCGATCAACAACCCGAACGTGAGCTCGGCCTGTGGCTGCGGCCATTCGTTCCAGGTCGAGGAGGGTGCCGAGGGCGACACGCCGTCGTCGGGCGCCGGCTGCGGCTCGGGCTGCGGTTAGTCGGACGAAGTCCGACCTCCGCTGCGCTGCGGCCATGACGGCGTGGAGTCTCAGCGCGCGCACATAGACTCGCCGCGCAGGTGGCCTTCGATCTTCCGCAGGCCCAAAACGCGGGGTTAGCATCTTCGGCGTGAGCAAACAACGACGTAGTCGACATCACGATTCTCGGCGCGGGGCCCGTCGGGCTCTCCGCTGCGTACTACGCGGGCCATCGGGATGCCACCGTGCGCATCGTCGAGAGCCTCGAGCAGCTCGGCGGTCAGGTCGCCGCGACGTATCCGGAGAAGCACGTCTACGACGTCGCCGGGCATCCGAAGATCCTCGGGCAGAAGCTCGTCGACCTCTGCGTCGAGCAGGGGCTCCAGTACGGCGCCGAGGTGAAGCTCGGCGAGGAGGCGAAGACGCTCGAGCGCGTCACACACGAGGGCGAAGAGGTGTACGCGCTGACGACGGACACGGGCGGGCCGTACCTGTCGCGGGCGATGATCATCACGGCCGGCCACGGCGCGTTCGAGCCGCGGAAGCTCGGCATCGAGGACGTCGACACGTGGCTCGGGCGCGGCCTGCACTACGTCGTCAAGGAGAAGGCGCAGTTCGCCGGCAAGAGCTGCGTGATCGTCGGCGGCGGAGACTCGGCGCTGGACTGGACGCTGGGGCTCCAGGACACGGCCGACCTGCCGATCACGCTCGTCCACCGGCGCGACCGCTTCCGCGCGCTCGAGTCGTCCGTGAACGAGGCGCGGCGCCTGGAGGGCGAGGGCGCCGTCAGGATCCTCACGCCGCACGAGGTGCGTGAGGTGCACGGCGACGGTCACATCGAGGCGGTCACGATCGAGAACACCGCGTCCGGCGAGGCCGAGCGCTACGACTGCCAGGCGCTGATCACGCTCCTCGGGTTCGTGTCGCACCTTGGCGCGATCGCCGACTGGGGGATCGAGCTCGAGGGCAAGCGGCAGATCAAGGTCGACCCGATGACCTGCGAAACGTCGATGCCGCTCGTCTTCGCGGCGGGCGACGTGGCCGGCTACCCGGGGAAGATCACGCTGATCACGATCGGGATGGGCGAGGCCGCGATCGCCGCGAACAACGCGATCGCGCAGATCCGCGGCGAAAAGGTCCAGCCCAAGTACTCGACGGACTGAAGCGTCGGCGTCCCTCGTTCGAGGGTGGGTGCCGGCTGCGTTCGTGCCGATCGGTTCGTTGGGATGGCCCCGAACACCCTCGAGTGTCTTGCCTGCGGAGAGCGCCGCTCCCCGGTCGGGAACGGACACATGCATCTCACGACCGGTGAGTGCCCGCGCTGCGGGTACGTCGGCTGGGCCAGGCCGGACGATCTGAACGAGCGTTCCCGCCGAGCGCTCCGCGAGCGCCCGCTCGACCGGCGGCGCCTGCTCCGTCGAGCCTCGTAATCAAGGCGCCCGCCACCTCCTCCCCGCTGCGATCCTAGTGAGGATCCGCGCACGCGTCTGTGGCGAAATCGCGCCAAGTTAGACTCGGAGACGTGGACGAGCTCTGGGGAACGGAGACGAAGAAGGCGGTCGAGAACTTCCAGGTATCCGGCGAGCCGATCCCGACGCACGTCGCGCGCTGGCTTGGCCGGATCAAGGCCGCCGCGGCGCGCGTGAACGCCGAGCTCGGGCTCCTCGACCAGGAGAAGGCCGACCGGATCGCCGCCGCCGCCGACCGGATCGCCGGGCGGCGAGCTCGACGACCAGTTCCCGATCGACGTCTTCCAGACCGGCTCGGGCACCTCGTCGAACATGAACGCGAACGAGGTCATCGCGAGCCTCGCCGGCGAGGGCGTGCACGCGAACGACGACGTGAACATGGGCCAGTCGTCCAACGACGTCTTCCCCTCTGCCGTCCACCTCGCCACGCTCGACCAGCTGACCAACGACCTCCTCCCGGCGCTCGACCAGCTCGCGCAGTCGCTCGAAGCGAAGGCCGCGGAGTTCGACGACGTCGTCAAGTCGGGCCGCACGCACCTGATGGACGCCGTGCCGGTCACGCTCGGCCAGGAGTTCGCCGGGTACGCGGCGCAGGTTCGCCAGGGCATCGCCCGCATCGAGTCTTCGCTCGAGCGCGTCGGCCAGATCCCGCTCGGCGGCACCGCGGTCGGCACCGGCCTCAACACGCATCCCGAGTTCGCCGAGCGCGTGCGCGCCAAGCTCTCGGAGGAGACGGGCCTGACGATCGGAGCGCCCGCGGATCCGTTCGAGGCCCAGGCCGCCCGCGACGGCCTCGTCGAAGCCTCCGCCCAGATGAAAGTCGTGGCGGTCTCGTTGACGAAGATCGCGAACGACATCCGCCTCATGGGCTCCGGCCCGCGAGCCGGCCTCGCCGAGATCGCCCTGCCGGAGCTCCAGAAGGGCAGCTCGATCATGCCGGGGAAGGTGAACCCGGTGCTCCCGGAGGTCGTGACGCAGGTCGCCGCGCAGGTGATCGGCAACGACGCGGCGGTGACCGTCGGCGGGATGCAGGGCCACTTCGAGCTGAACGTGTTCGTCCCGGTGATCGCGCGCAACGTCCTCGACTCGATCCGCCTCCTCTCGGCGGCCACCCGGCTCTTCGCCGAGAAGTGCGTCGACGGGATCGAGGCGAACCGCGAGACCTGCGAGCGCTACGCCGAGCTCACTCTTTCGGCGGCCACCGCGCTGAATCCCTACATCGGCTACGACAAGGCGACCGAGATCGTCAAGGACGCGGCGTCGTCCGGGCGCTCGCTGCGGGACGTCGCTCGCGATGCGGGGGTCGACGAGGAGACGTTGGACGCGGCCCTCGACTACCGCGCAATGGCTCAACCGCACGAAAAAGTGTCGAAATCCTAGTCGCCGATTCCTTGACATCGGCTTCTACATAGAGAACTATCTACTGCTCCGAGGACTGGGGTCGCAGCATCGACCAGGTCGATGTTGTTGGCGTTGCTGTGGCAAAGAACTGACTGTGGAAGGAGAAACATGTCGCGTATGAGAGGAGGCGTCCTCGCGTCCGTCGGCGCGGTGGCACTCGCCTGCTTCATCGTCATCAGCGCGGGCGCCGCGTCGCATCCGAGCCGCGCAGAGAGCAAGTTCACGAAACAGGATCGGCAGATCCTCGCCCGCCAGGCGGCCAAGGGCGAGCAGACTGCCTCGCTGCTCGTCGCCACGCCGCGGTACGGCACCGAGGCAGTGGCTCAGAAGTTCCGCGCGCTGGGCGGCTCGATCGCCTACCGCAACGACAAGCTCGGCTATCATCCGGGTGAACGTCCCGATGCACAAGGCCGACGCAGGCCTCGAGGCTGAGCGGGATCCAGACGATCAACGTCGACACGACGCTGCCGCTCACGGATCCATCGCCGGCAGGCTCGCAGGATCCGACGCCGCAGCCGCCGCCCGGTGCGAACACGCCGCGGGTCAATCCGTATCTGCCCACGGGCGATACCGGTGCGGCGCAGTTCGTCAACGAACATCCGACGTGGGACGGCCGGGGCACCACGATCGGCATCCTCGACACCGGAGTCGATCTCGACCACCCGAGCGTCAACGTCACGAGCACGGGCCAGCGCAAGATCGTCGACTGGGTCACCTACACGGATCCGTTGACGGACGGCGATCCGACCTGGCGGCAGGCGGCCGGCACCGTGAACGTCGTCGGCGGCGCCTTCACCGCGTTCGCCACTGCGTACACAGGGGTTCCCGTGGACGGCACGTACAAGTTCGCGCGCATGCGGGAGGATCAGCTCGGCGCGACGAGCGAGTACGGCATCGGCTGCGGCGCCGACCTCAACCGTAACGGCGCCTGCGGTGACTTCTTCGTCATCCTCTGGCAGGACTCGAACAACAACGTCCTGGTCGACTCCGACAACGACCACAGCTTCGCCGACGAGTCGTCCATGACCGACTACAAGGTCAACTTCGACGTCGGCCACTTCGGGCACGACGACCCGGCGACGCCGGTGCGCGAGTCCGTTCCGTTCGTCGTCCAGACCGATCCGACCGCGCACGCGTACGTCGGCATCGGCATCGTCTCCGGCGCGCACGGCACGCACGTGACCGGGATCATGTCCGGGAACAGCCTCTTCGGCGGCCAGATGAGCGGTGCTGCACCCGGAGCCAAGGTCGCAGTCGTCCGCGTCTGCCTCTTCACGGCGGGCTGCACGTCGCACGCCCTGATCGAGGGGATGATCTACGTCGATCGAGACCGATCACGTCGACGTCGTGAACATGAGCATCGGCGGCCTGCCGGCGCTCAACGACGGCAACACGACGCGCGCGGTGCTCTACAACCGCCTGATCGACGACAACAACGTCGAGATGTTCTTCTCCGCGGGCAACGACGGCCCCGGCACGAACACGATCGGCGACCCGGCCGTCGTCTCGAAGGCGATGGCCGTCGGCGCGTACATCACGAAGGCGACCTGGCAGCGGAACTACGGCTCCGACGCCAACTTCCGGGACAACCTCCATCCGTTCAGCTCGAGAGGACCGGCCGAGGACGGCGCGTTCAAGCCGAACATCGTCGCCCCGGGTGCGGCGATCTCCTCGACGCCGACGTGGATGAACGGCGCGCCGGTCGGCGGGACGTACACGCTTCCGCCGGGCTACGCGATGATGAACGGCACCTCGATGGCCGCACCACAGGCCACCGGGGCCGCCGCGCTGCTGATCAGCGCCGCGAAGCAGCAGCACCACGGACATCATCACGGGGATAACAGATGTTCTGGACGCCCGCGCAGCTGCGGATGGCCATGAACTCGACGGCCCGCTTCCTCCACGGCTACAACGCGTCCGATCAGGGCAACGGCCTGCTCGACGTCGGACGAGGCCTGGAGCCTCCTGAAGAAGCACCTCGAGCCCGTGAGCATCACCTCGCGGGTCGAGGTGCACACGCTGCTCAGCGACTTCCTCGCAGATCCGGGCCACGGTCCGGGCATCTACGACCGCGAGGGCGTCATCAAGGGCCAGCGCTACACGCGCACGTACACGTTCACGAGGACGTCAGGCCCGAACCGCCCGGTGCTCTACCACCTGCGCTGGGTCGGGAACGACGGCACGTTCGACACGCAGAACAACGTGCAGCTCCGCCTGAACGTCCCCACCCAGGTCAACGTGACCGTGAGGCCGCGGACGAGCGGGATCCACTCCGCGATCCTCCAGCCTCGACGACTCGTCGACTGACGGGATCGACTACGAGACGATGAACACCGTCATCGCCCCGGACGACTTCACGGCGGCGAACGGCTTCACCGTCACGAAGACGGGCCTGGCCGGACGGAACCACGTGGATCGCTACTTCTTCCGCGTGCCGGCGGGCGACCCGGTGCTCAGGGTCGACCTGGCCGGTCCCGACGGCACTCCGGGCACGGGCCAGGTGCGCTTCCTGCGCTTCCACCCGTGGGGCCTCGGGGTCGACTCGAACGCGAGCACGTCGTGCTACGCACCGCCGGTCGCGGGTTGCGCAACCGGCACCCCGTACATGCGGACCGTCGACGGGGCCGACGCAGGCGTGTGGGAGGTGACGGTCGAGGCCAGGCGCACGTCTGACGTCGACTGGGCGCCGTACACGCTCACGGCGTCGCTCTACGGCGTTTCGGTCGCGCCCAACCCGGACGTGATCCCGAACGCACAGGTCGGCGTGCCCGTGCCGCGGACGTACTCGCTGCAGAACAACTTCGCGCCGTTCACCGGGCAGGCTGTGGGCTCGCCTCTCGGGAGCGCGCGGAGAGGCGTGTTCACGATCGCCAACGGCGAGACGCAGGACTACACGACAACCATCCCGGCCGGCTCGACGTCGTTCCGGGCAACGATCGGGGGCACGTCGGACGCGGCGGCCGATCTCGACCTCTTCGTCTACGAATGCTCCGACCCGACGTGCGCGACCCGCACGCTCAGGGGCCAGAGCGCCGACGGAGACGCGGAGGAGTCGGTCACGATCGCCAACCCGGCCGCCGGCACGTGGCAGGTCGAGGTCGACGGCTTCGAGATCCCGGCGGGGACGACGACGTACAACTACGTCGACATCTTCGCCAACCCGACGCTGGGCTCGATCTCGGTCACGGACTCGAACGCGCTGCGCCCGACGGGCGCTTCGTGGACGGTTCCGGGCTCGGTCACCGCGGGCGCCGTTCCCGAGGCAGGACGCGTCCTGCTCGGCTCGGTGAACGTCGTGACGGAAGACGGCGTGAAGGTCGGCTCGAACGAGGTCGTCGTCGAGCACGTCTCGCCGTAACACCGCTGTAGGAAGCATGGAAGGGGCCGTCTCCGGGCGGCCCCTTCCATCACGGCGAGCCTGCTTGTCAGTTTTGCGAGATTCGCCTAGATTGCTAGTGAATCGGCGGTCGGTATGAGAGCCGGCTGTGAGGAGGGGGAAACGTTGAACAAAGGCCTGCTGTATCGACTGCTTCTGCTGGGCGCGATCGGCCTCACCGCAATCGGAGCCGCTGTTCTCGCGCCGGACCAGGCGTCGAGCACGTCGCCCGTCGCAAACCCGGTGCTGATGCACGCGCTCGACGTGGAGCTCGGAAGGGCCCCGGCAGGACCGCATGACCCAGGCCTCTCTTCGAGCGTCATGTACTCGCTCCTCGATCGAACGGGGACCCTCGATCGCCGGGCTCAGCGCGCAGGCTTCCGGCCGCCGGCCGTCGAGATCACCGGCACGGAGGGCTGTAGCAACGAGCTCACGGGTAACGGCCAGACGAACACGCGCGTCACTCAGGACTGCTCCCTCCGCGCCCAGGCCGGTGAGCAGATCGCCGTCAACCCGCTCGACCCGAACAACATTCTCGTGGGTCAGAACGACGCCCGGACCGGCTACAACCGGTGCGGCTATGCGTGGACGCTCGACGGGGGAGCGCACTGGGGCGACGACACCCCGCCGTTCTCCCAGGTTCCGCTACTGGACAAGCACGCCGGCGAGGCGTGCTCCGATCCGACGGTGACCTGGGACTCCCAGGGCAACGCCTACATCACGAGCACGGTCTTCCGGGTCGGCGCGCCGCGAGAACGCAGTTGTCGTCGCGAAGTCGAATCCGGGTATCCACGGCGCCTACTTCCACTCTCCCGACTCGTCCGGCGGCTTCCAGGAATACCGCGCGATGCCCATGGGCGTGGTCAGCAACGAGGACGTCGGGTTCCAGGACAAGCCCTTCGTCGTTGCGGATGCGAGCACGACGAGCCCGAAGCGCGACTGGGTGTACGTGACCTGGACGCGCATCGGCCCCGAGGAGGAGGACTCTCCCGGCGGGGTGCGCGCAGATCTTTCCGATCATGTTCAGCCAGTCCGACGACGGCGGCGTCGACCTGGTCCGCAGCCGATCGAGATCAGCGGCGAGGCCGAAGGCGTTTGCCCGAACGAGTGCAACCTCGACCACGCCTCGCACCCATTCGTCGCGTCCGGACGGGACGATCTACTCTCGTTCGCGAACGACAACGCAATCGACGGGGGCTCGCAGATCCTGATGGTCAAGTGTCCTGCCGACGAGGACTGCACCAAGGAGGAGGCGTGGAGCGAGCCGGTGATCGTCTCGAACCTCGTCGGCGGCGAGCCGGTCGGCCCCAGCAAGGCGGGCTGCCCGCTGGCGCTCGAGTGCCTTCCGCCGAATTCGTACCGGATGTCGGAGGCGAACTCGGTCTCGAACTCGGTCGACGACCAGGGTCGGATCTACATCGTCTGGGCCGACTTCCGGAACAACACGAATCAAGCGTGCACGGGCTCCGCGATGACTGCGGCCTCGCCTTGCGACAACGACGTCTTCTACTCGTACTCGGCGGACGAGGGCGAGACCTGGAGCGAGCCGATGGTGATCACGCCGCGCTCGAACTGCGCGCTTCGGCGAGACGGCGCAATGGCAGCCATGGAGCCAGGTCACGCCTGACGGAAGCCGGCTCTTCGTCGCGTTCTACGACCGTTCGTACGGCAAGTGCGAGTCGACCGGCTGCAACGACATCACGCTGGCCGAGGTCGGCGACCCGGCCTCTGGAAGCCCGACCTTCGACTACTCGCGCGTCACGACGGCATCGATGCCGAACATGACGACGGCCGAGAATCCGATCGAGGCCGGGTTCCTCGGCGATCGGATGTCGCTGGCACTCGACGCTCAGGGTCGCGCGCACGTCGCCTGGGCGGACACGCGGCCGCACGCCGGAGCGGTTCCGGAAACAGACGTCTACTACGCCCGGGTCCCTGCAGCTGGGCCGCCTCCGCCTCCGCCTCCGCCGCCGCCACCTCCTCCGCCTCCTCCTCCACCACCACCGCCTCCACCACCACCTCCCCGCCCCCGCCCCCTCCGCCTCCGCCCGCTCCGCCCCCCGCGCGGTGCGTCGTCCCCCGCCTCGTGGGTCGGACGCTCGCGAAGGCGCGCACTGCGATCCGCCGTGCACACTGCCGCGTCGGGCGGATCCGCCATGCGCGCTCTCGCGCCCGCAAGGGGATCGTCATCGGTCAGTCGAAAAGGCCCCGCTCCCGCCTTCCTCGCGGAGCGAGGATCGGGCTGCGTCGTCAGCTCGGGACGCAGGGTCCGCTAACGCTCACGCGGTGCCGGGCGAGTGCGGGCCACTGCGAGCGAGCCTTTGACTCAGGCCGGGCGATTGGTGACGTGCACGAACATCTTGTCGCTGTCTCCGCACTCGTCGCGGAGCGCGACCTGGCCCGACCGCCCTTTCCCTTTCCAGGAGACCTCTGAGTCGTCTTCCTCGATCTCGTCGAAGAGGATCGTGAAGCCGGCGGCTTCGAGCTCGCTCTTGAAGGCGTCGTGCGCAGACTCGAGGTCGCCCTCGAAGTAGCCGTCGACGACCGTCGTCGGGCCCTGAACCGATTGCTGGGTGTACGTGACCGCCGCCACGTCCGGCCAGCCCTTCGGAAGGTCGGGCGGCTGGGCGAGCGCGGACCCATTGCAGGCCGCCTCGGCTTCCTTGCTGACCTCGCCGCTCCCCTCCGTCTCTCCGCCGCCGCCACATGCGGCGAGCGACGAGACCGAAGAACGTCAGGGCGGCACACCATCGAATCGAACGGAACACGCGATCTCCTTTCAGCAGATGCGAGTCCATTTCGGCTCCTGTCAGGTTCATGAAGAAAAGAACAATTTCCCCTTTCGGGAACGGAGTTTCGTATATTCCCGCAGTCAACCCTACGGCCGGCGGGGGGTCGGCCGAGGAAGGGGAGAAGATGAAGAAAGCAGTATTCCGCCTGCTTCCGCTGGCGCTCTTGGGCGTGCTGGCGGTGGCGGGCTCGGCGCTCTTGCTCGCAGAGCGCGAGCAGCAACTCGCCCGTCGGCAACAAGATCCTCGCGCACAAGCTGGCGGTCGAGCTCGGTACGCAGAAGGCGCGCGGCAAGGAGATGCCCGTGTCTTGGCCGGGTGATGTACACGCTGTACCAGACAGGCACGGGAGTTCTCGCGCAGCCGCGCCGCCCAGAACCCGGGTGCGATGCGGGCCTGGGTGCATCACGGCCACGGCGCGATCTCGCAGCCCGGACACCGAGGGTTGCCAGAACGTCTTCCACGGCCACGGGACGAAGAACACCCGCGTCAACCAGGACTGCGGGCTGCGCCGCCAGGCCGAGGAGACGATCCAGATCAACCCGCAGCGACGAGAGCAACATCATCGCCGGCCAGAACGACTCGCGGATCGGCTTCAACCACTGCGGGTACGACTGGAGCTTCGACGGCGGCAAGCGGTGGGGCGACATGGTTCCGCCGTACTGGCAGTTCGTCCTGCTCGACGGCCATACGGCCGACGCCTGCAGCGATCCGACGCTTGCCTGGGACTCCCGCGGCAACGCGTACATCGGCGGCGTCTTCTTCGACATCAACAGCGGTGCGAACGCCGTTCTCGTGATGAAGTCGAACGCCGGCAACGGCGGCAGCTTCTACCACTCGCCGGATCCGACGGGCGGGTTCCAGGAGTACCGCGACACGCCGGTCGGAGTCGTCGCGAACGACGACGGGACGGTGGCCGACAACGACAAGGAGCTGATGACGGCCGACGCGAACCGCTCGAGCCCGAAGCGGGACAACGTCTACATCACCTGGACGCGGTTCAACGACGAAGGTCACAGCCCGATCTTCTTCAGCCAGTCGACCGACGGCGGTGCGACATGGTCGACGCCGATCGAGATCAGCGGCTCGAACGCGTCGATCTGCCCGCTCGGCGGAGGGCCGTGCAACGACGACCAGGGTTCCCATCCGGTCGTCGGGCCGGACGGCACGATCTACGTGTCGTTCGCCAACGGGAACGTGCCCGGCAACGGCATCGAGCAGGTGCTGAACGTGACGTGCCCGGTCGCCGGAGACTGCAGCAACCCGGCGAGCTGGACGCCTCCCACCAAGGTGGGCGACATGATCTCCACGCATCCGGTGGGCCCGCCGAGCCAGAACGGCTGCCCGAACCGGCAGTGCCTGCCCCCGAACGGCTACCGCGCTCCCGACGAGACGACGGTGTCGAACTCCGTCGACCGAGACGGGAACGTGTTCGTGAGCTGGGCAGACCACCGCAACAACACGAACCCGGACTGCGAGCTCGGTGCAGCGGGCGGCGGCTCACCGCCGTGCGACCACGACATCTTCTACGCCTTCTCGACGGACGGCGCAGCGACGTGGAGCGAGACGAGGGACGTCACACCGCGCTCACGCTTCGGCGAGACCGCGCAGTGGCAGTCGTGGAGCGAGGTCACGAAGGACGGGTCCCGGCTCTGGGTCGCGTTCTACGACCGCCACTACGGCAACTGCGAGTTCACGGGCTGCAACGACATCACCGCAGCTCAGATCAGGAATCCAACCTCGAATCACCCGAATTACGACTACACGCGGGTGACGACGGCCTCGATGCCGAACCTGACGCCGGCGAACAACCCGATCCAGGCGGGCTTCCTGGGCGACTACATGTGGGTCGACACCGACAGTCACGGTGACGCGCACGTCGTCTGGGCCGACACGCGCCCGATCAGGGGCGACGCGCCCGAGGAGGACGTCTACTACTCCGAGGTCCACCGCTCCGGCGGCGGGCACGGCGGCCACTAGCCGCGTCCTCGGCTGAAACGAAAGAGGGCCGCCCCCCGAGGCGGCCCTCTTTCTCTCTAATACGCGACGGCGCCGCGCCCGGTTTCAGCCGCGTGGCGCTGCTCGTCCGCCCGGTAGCTCGAGCGCACGAGCGGGCCGGAGAACACCGAGCCGAAGCCCATCGCCTCGCCCTGCTCGCGAAACCAGCGGAACTCGTCCGGGTGCACCCAGCGGTCGATCTGCGCGTGCTTCGCCGAGGGCTGGAGGTACTGGCCGATCGTGACGACGTCGACGCCGTGTGCGCGCAGGTCGCGCATCGTCTCGACGACCTCGTCGTTCGTCTCACCGAGGCCGACGATCAGCCCGGACTTCGTCAGCACGGGGTAGTCCGCGACCTCCTTCGCGCGTGCGAGGAGCCAGAGCGCGCGGTCGTAGTCGACCTTCGCGCCGCGCATCTTCCGGTGCAGGCGGCGGACGGTCTCGATGTTGTGGTTGAAGACCTCGGGTCGCTCGGCGAGGACGAGCTGGAGCGCTTCCTCCTCGCGGCCGAGGAAGTCGGGCGTCAGGACCTCGACCGAGGCATCGGGCACCTTGGCCTTGAGGGCGCGGATGGTCGCCGCGTAGTGGGCGGCGCCCTTGTCCTCGAGGTCGTCGCGGTCGACGGAGGTGACGACGACGTGCTGGAGCTTCATCTGCGCGGCCGTGTGCGCGAGGCGCAGCGGCTCGAGCGGGTCCGGCGGATGCTCCGGCCGGCCGGAGTTCACGTAGCAGTAGCGGCATGCGCGGGTGCAGGTGTCGCCGAGGATCTGGAAGGTGGCGGTGCCGCGCCCCCAGCACTCGGAGATGTTCGGGCAGCGAGCCTCCTCGCAGATCGTGTTCAGGTTCTGGCCGTGGATGAGCTTCTTCACGTCGAAGTAGCTCGAATTGGCGCTCGGGGCGCGCACCTTCATCCACTCCGGGCGGCGCGGCCGTTCGGCTACGGGCAGCGACTTCTGCACGTCTGTCAGTCTACGGACCGTGGTTCCCGAGGCGCCGCTCGAGAGCACGAAGTTCGGCCTTCGCCCCGGCGGCGAGGGGTGGTTCGTCATGAATGCGCGAGAGAGCCGCTGGCGCGACACGTCGACACTCGGGGCGTTCTGCAACTTCGAGGGCAAGCGGCGCTTTCCGGGCTTCGGGATCAACCTCAACGTCCTGCCTCCCGGCGAGCCGATGGGCCTCTACCACCGGGAGAACGCGCAGGAGGACTTCCTGGTGCTGGCCGGCGAGTGTCTCCTGATCGTCGAAGGCGAGGAGCGCACGTTGAAGACGTGGGACTTCTTCCACTGCCCGCCCGGGACCGAGCACATCATCGTCGGCGCGGGCAAAGAGCCCGCGGTCGTGCTGGCCGTGGGCGCCCGAGGCCGCCGGAGGAAGGGGCTCGTGTATCCCGTCTCGAAGGTCGCCCTGAAGCACAAGGCGGGCGTCGAGAGAGAGACGACGGACCCGTCCGAGGCGTACGGCAGCTTCGCGGACTGGAAGCGCTCCCTGTACCAGGAAGGCTGGCTGCCCGACCTCAGCGCGCTGAGACCTGTTCGATGCCCTGCGCCTGCCCGGAGCTCGGTCGAGCCGGTCGGCTTCGCCGTCAGCTGCGCGTGGATCGGCTGCGCCCAGAGGCCTGCGCCATCTTCGGCAGGCAGGTCTTCGAAGAACAGGTCGAAGACCTCGGCGAACGCGGCTGCTGCACGCGGTCGGACCTCGTCGACGGTGATCTCCCTGCCCAGCTCGGTCGCGATCGTCGTGAAGGACGCCTCGGCGAGGCCGCAGGCGGTGATCCACTCCGTGAACGGCGCCGTGTCCAGGTCGACGTTGAGCGCATAGCCGTGCGTCGTCACCCACTTCGTGATGTGCACGCCGATCGAGGCGATCTTCCTCGGGTACGGCGGAGTGTCGACCCAGATGCCGGTCAGTCCTTCGATTCGCGTCGCCTCGACGTCGACGGCGGCGAGCGTGCGGATCAGCGCCTCCTCGAGGTCCCGGCAGTAACGCTTGACGTCCTGCCCGTGGCGGGTCAGGTCGAGGATCGGGTAGCAGACGAGCTGCCCGGGCCCGTGGTAGGTGGACTTGCCGCCGCGGTCCGTCTCGAGGATCTCCACCTCGGCGCCGTCGGGGACGTGGAGCTCGCCCTCCTCGGTTCGCCGCCCCAGCGTGATCACCGGGGGATGCTCGAGGAACAGGACCGTGTCCGGGATCGCGCCCTGCGAGACGGCGGCCGCGAGCGAGCGCTGCAAGTCCCAGGCCTCGCCGTACGAGACCTGCCCCAGGTTCAGCACGTACGCCCCTCTGGCCATGCCCTGAGCCTACTCGGCGGCGGTCAGGTCGCGCGCGCGCTCGAGGTCTTCCCGGCGCACCAGGACCTCTCGGGGGCCGAAGGCCGATGCGGACGCATCCGCCATGCCCGCCGCGAGATCGGTCCGCTGCTGAATCGAGTCGATCCCTTCGGTCCGCAGGAGGGCGATGATCGTCTCGGCGGCGAACTCGTCCGCGACGATCGTCAGCCGGACGAGCTCGGTGGGGCCGCTCACGATCCCAGCCTAGCCTTCCCTGCCACGAGTTTCCGAGGCCAGCTCCGAGCCATGCGGGCGCGAAGCGATCGAACTCGCCTCGCTCGTGCGGCGGGTAGCTCCGCGAGCAGCCGGTCCCAGCTAAGCGCGCGGCAGAGCATGCCGAGAGGGTAGGCGAGCCTCGAAGAGCTCGGTCAGGCGTGAGAGCGGCGCGAAGGTCGTCCAGGGCTCCAGATACGCGTCCCGCAAGGCGAGGAGGTCAGGCGCGCCCGCCTCGAAGCCCCAGCGGTCGACCAGGCTCCGGAAGGTGTTCACGAGCCCGCAGAACGGATGCTCGATGACCGCCTCGGCCCAGTCGATGACGACCGGAGCGCCATCGCGAAGCAGGATGTTGTGGTCCGTGGAACTCTTCGTGAGCTCAGCGAGGCGGGAATCGTGTCGCCGAGCCTCTCGATCAAGTCGCGCGATCGTCGGCCGCAGGCGGCGCATCCGCTGACGAGGGCCAACGGGAGAGAAGGTCCTCGTACCGCTGCCGCTCACGATCCCAGCCTAGCTTTCCTCGTCGGGGTTTCCGCGGTCGCCATGGAAGGGTCAGCTACTTCGCGACTGTCGAGCAGGATCGTCCAGCGCTCGATCGCGACCGGCCGGAGCATCCCGTTCACCCACCAGGGATCGGTCGCGAACAGGTCCCGCACGGCCTGCTCGGATTCGGCCGCGATGACGTGCATCGTCTCGCGGTCGCCTTCGAGCGGGCCGCCGAGGATGATCGAGCCCTTGTCGGCGAGGTCGTCCATGAACGCCGCGTGCTCGTCCCAGCCGTCCTGCTCGCGCATGTCGCGATTCCAGTCCCAGGGCCCGCCGCGCTCGAGCCGAAGGACGAAGTACTCCAACTACTCCTCGCCGATGACCGCCTTCGCGGTCTCGAGATCCTCCTGCTTGACGAGGACCTCCCGCGAGCCGCTCATCGCGCCGCTGCCGCCGATGCTTCCTGCGCCGACGTCGGTGGGCTTCTGCATCGACTCGATGCCCTCGAACTTCAGGAGCGACTGGATCTGATCCGCCTCGATCTCGTTCAGCACGACCGTGAGGGTGACGAGCTCCACTAGTAGGAGGCTTCGTCCCAGCTCTCGAGCGCTTCCTTCAGGTCCTTCAGGAAGCGGCCGGCGAGCGCGCCGTCGACGAGCCTGTGGTCGTACGTGAGCGTGAGGTTCATGATCGGCCGGATCGCGATCACGTCCTTCCCGAACGAGTCCTGGACGACCCACGGGCGCTTGACGAGCGCGTAGGTGCCGAGGATCCCGGCCTGCGGCTGGCTGATCACCGGTGTCCCGTGGAAGGTGCCGTAGCCGCCCGGGTTCGTGATCGTGAACGTGCCGCCCTGGACCTCGTCGGGCGTGAGCTTCTTGTTCCTCGCGCGCTCGGCGATGTCCGTGACGGCCTGGGCCATTCCGAGCATGTTGAGGCCCTCGGCGTGCTTCACGACCGGGACGATCAGGCCCTTGCCGTCGGTCAGCTCGACCGCGAAGCCGAGGTTGACCCACGGCCGCGTGACGATCTGCTCGCCGCGGATCTCGCCGTTGATCCAGGGGTACTTCTTCAGCGTCTCGACGACCGCGCGGGCGACGAAGATCAGGTACGTCGGGTTCACGCCGTAGGTCTTCTGGTACTCGGGCTTGAGCTTGTTGCGGATCGCGACGACGCGGCTCATGTCGACCTCGATCGCGCTCGTCACGTGCGCGGCGGTGTCGAGCGAGCGGCGCATGTGCTCGGCGATCCCTCGGCGCATCGCGTTCATCGGCTCGAGCTGCTCGCCCGCGGTCGCCGCGACCGGCTCCGGTGCCGGAGCGGGCGGCGGTGCCTTGGGCGGCGCCTCGGCTGCGGGGGCGGGCGCAGGCGCGGGCTCGGGCGCCGCCGGAGCCGGAGCGGGAGCTTCCTCCTGTGGCGGCGCTGCAGGAGCGGTCGCGGCTGCCTGGCCGCCGGACTCGACGAAGTTCAGGATGTCCTTCTTCGTCACGCGCCCGCCGCGGCCGGTGCCCGGGACGCTGGAGACGTCGACGCCGTGCTCGGCTGCGATGCGCGCGACCACCGGGGAGACGAAGCTCTTGCCGTTCTGCTGGCCGTCCGCGGGAGCCGGAGCAGCCGCCGGTTGAGGCGCTGCCTCGGGAGCGGGCGGGGGAGCCGGAGCGGCCTCGGCCGCAGGCGCCGCCTCGACCGCGGGCGACTCGGCGGGCTGGGCCACTTCCTCGGGCGCGGCCGGAGCCTCGGGCTCGGCTGCCGGAGGAGCTTCCGCGGAAGCGCCGCCCTCGCCGCCGATCACCGCGAGCTTCGTGCCGACCTCGACCGTCTCGCCCTCCGGGACGAGGATCTGCGTGACGACGCCGGTGGCCGGGCTCGGAACCTCGGTGTCGACCTTGTCCGTCGAGATCTCGAGCAGCGCCTCGTCGGCCTCGATCTGCTCGCCTTCCTGCTTGAGCCACTTCGTGATCGTCCCCTCCGACACGGAGACGCCCATCTGCGGCATGACGACGTCGACGGCTTCGTCGTCGCCACGCTACGCGTCCAAGTTACGTTGAGAGACCATGCACGACCAGCATTCTCGTACTCCGCGAGCTCCCTCAAACCCTTGGTGACATCTTCGACCTGCGGGATGTAAGCCTTTTCGAGCGGCGGCGAGAACGGCACGGGCGAGTCCGGCGCCGCGATCCGCATGATCGGCGCGTCCAGGTGCTCGAAGGCCTCCTCGGCGATCGTCGCCGCGATCTCGCCGCCGAAGCCTCCGGTGCGCGTGTCCTCGTGCAGCACCAGGACCTTGGAGGTCTTCTTCGCGCTCTCGAGCACCGCCTTGCGGTCCCACGGCACCAGCGTGCGCAGGTCGAGGATCTCGACCGAGACGCCGTCGGACTCGAGCTCCTTCGCCGCATCGTCCGCGGTGTAGACCATCGCGCCCCACGTGACCACCGTGAGGTCGTCGCCTTCACGATGCACGCGCGCCTTGCCGAACGGAACGGTGTAGCGCTCCTCGGGCACCTCGGCCTTGATCCGGCGGTAGAGGTGCTTGTGCTCGAAGTAGAGGACCGGGTTCGGATCTTCGATCGAGGAGATCAGCAGGCCCTTCGCGTCCTCGGGCGTGGCCGGGCAGACGATCTTGAGCCCGGGGATGTGCGCGAACGAGCTCTCCGGGTTCTGCGAGTGGAACGGCCCGCCGGAGAAGCCGCCGCCGGACGGAAGCCGGACGACGATCGGCACCGGCGTACCGGCCCGGTAGCGCTGCTTGGCGGCGACGGTGACCAGGTGGTCCCACGCGCACGAGATGAAGTCCGCGAACTGCATCTCCGCGACCGGGCGCAGGCCCATGATCGCGGCGCCCGTGCAGCCGCCGACGATGGCGGTCTCGGAGAGCGGCGCGTCGATCACGCGCCAGGCCCCGAACTCCTCCTGGAACCCGAGCGTCACCTTGAAGGCCCCGCCGTAGACGCCGACGTCCTCGCCGATCACGAACACGCGCTTGTCGCGGCGCATCTCGGTGCGGAGCCCGTCCGAGATCGCCTGCAGGTAGGTCATCTCAGCCATGGCTACTTGTGGTGGGGCGTGTCGAGGTCTTCGGGCGTTGCGAAGACGCCCTCGGTCAGGGTTGACGGGTCGGGGAGCGGCGACTCCTCCGCGCGGATCATCGCGTCGCTCAGCAGCTTCTTGACGCCCGCGCCGAGCTGCTCTTCCTCGTCGTCGGTGAGCTCCGCGTTCTCGCGCAGCCACGAGCGGAAGCGCTCGATCGGGTCGCGCTTGGCCCACTCCTCGAACATCTCCTTCGGGACGTAGAACGCGTCGTCGTGCACCGCGTGGCCCTCCATGCGGAGCGTCATCGACTCGATCAGCGTCGGCCCGCCGCCTTCGCGCGCCTTCTCGACCGCGCGCTTCGCCTCGCGATAGACGGCCAGGACGTCCGTGCCGTCGACGACGACGCCCTCGAAGCCGTACGCCTGAGCCCGGTCGGCGAGCGTCTCGCACGCGTACTCGAGGTGCGTCGGGGTCGAGTACGCCCACTGGTTGTTGTCGCAGATGAACACGACGGGCAGGCGGCGCACGCCGGCGAGGTTCATCGCCTCGTGCGCGTCGCCTCGAGCCGAGGCGCCCTCGCCGAACCAGCCGAGCGCCACGCGCTTCTCCTCGCGGATCCGGAAGGCGAGCGCGCAGCCGACCGCCACCGGGAGCATGGCGGGCAGGTGGCTGACCATCGCCAGCAGCCCGAGCTTCGAGTCGGCCATGTGCACGTTGCCGTCGCGGCCGCGCGTCGGGCCGTCGGCACGGCCCATGTACTGCGCGAAGATCTTCCAGGGCTCGACGCCGCGAGTCACGTGGACTCCCATGTCGCGGTGGAGCGGCGTGCCCACGTCGTCCGCCCCCATCGCCGTGGCCACTCCGACGGCCGAGGCCTCGTTGCCGCGGCCGGTGTAGAACGACCCCGGGATCTTGCCCTGCCTGTAGAGGATGTGGCCGCGCTCCTCGATCCCGCGCGTGATCAGCATGGTGCGGTAGATCGAGAGCAGGTCCTCGCGGTCGAGGCCCGCCTCGCGGATCTCACGCAGGGAGCTGACGGGCTCGGCTTCGCGGGCGATCGCCATGCGCGTGAAACTCTAACGACTGAGGTCGGCGGCCCGGCTGCGAGGTATCAGACCGGAATCTGGCGCGGCCGTGTGGCGAGGTAGATGAGCGCGCCGATCCAGGGAATCACGAAGATGATCACGACCCACAGGACCTTCAGCCCGCCGCCGAGGTCCGGCCTGCGGAAGACGTCCACGAGCGCCGCGGCCCAGAGCATGATCAGCGGCACCCAGATCAGGAGCAGGAAGAACGCCTGCCAGAACGACGACATGGCCAGCACCATGCGAGCCTCCTTCAGTTGCGGTTTGTAGACCCCGAACGGCGCGGACCCAGGGGCCCGCGCCGTCCGGCGGCGTCATTCGAATCGCTCGACCTGCCCCCAACGCGCCGTGAGCGCGAAGAGGACCATGATCTCGAGCCCGATGATCACGAGCGTCCAGAGCGGGTACTGCGTGTTGCCGAGGAATGCGAGCTGGCCGAGGAGGTTCAACGTGACCAGGATGATCGCGACCCATCGCGCCCAGCCGCTCTGCGCGGCAAGGCCCAGTCCGGCGAGGAACAGCAGGACGCCCCAGAACAGCATGATCCAGCCCCACGTCGTGAGGTCGAACACGAGCACCTGCTTGCCGGACACGACGTAGTACTCGTCGCGAATGACTGCCACGAGGCCCTCGAAGAAGGTGATCGACCCGATCAGCGTCAGCATGATCGCGGTGAAGCCGATCCAGCCGGTCCACATCGAGGACATGTCGCGGCGACTGTCCATCGTGCTCATTCAGTCTCCTTTCTCCATTCAGAGTCCAACGGCTCGCTGTTCGCCGCGGCTCGCCCGAAGCCTTCGTCAGTCGTCGTACACGACGACGGTGCCCGCGAGGTAGTCCGGAAGCGCACGGCGGCGCTCGTCGAACAGGGCGGGCAGGAAGCCGGCGAAGAGCGGGATGATCGCGAGCGCCAGGCCGATCGCGCGGACGATCGCTCGGCCCAGCGGAGATCCCGCCTCCGTCCGCGCGGCGGGCGCGCAGCCGCATGAGCCTCATCCCCGGGGTCTGGCCGGCCGCGCTCCAGAAGAGCACGAAGTAGCCGCCCGCGACGAGCACCCAGCCGGCTCCGAGGAGCGACCCGGCGAGCCACTGCGGGCGAACGCCGCCGACGAGTGACGCGATCAGCGCGAAGACCGCGCTCCCCGCGGCGAAGATGAGGAGCGCCGCGAGCGCATCGAACGCGAGCGCAAGCCCGCGCGTGGCGACACCCGCGTACTCCCGAAGCTCCGACCTGCGGCCGATCCGCTGGTCGAGCCGGACGGCGGACCGCCGGCGCTCCGGCGACGACGTCCTCTGCGAGACCCGCCGACTGCTTCGCCATCGCGGCCCGCAGCTCGGGGCTCGAGGCGACGCTCCGCAGCGTCCGCTGCATCTCGTCGCTGGCGAGTACCCGGTCGGTGATCTCGATGGTCTGCGGGCTGGCGAGCGCCTGCGCCATCAGCCGCTCGAGCTCACCGCTCGCAGCGAGCTCCCGCGCCACGCGCTCCAGCACGTTGTGCCGAACGAGCGAGCGAGCGAACTCCTCCGGGAGCGACCCGGCCAGCGCTCGGTCCAGGACGCGCGCGACCTCGGGCGCATCGAGGACGTCCTCCGCCGCCGACTCGATCCGTCCCGCGCCAGGCGCGTGCCGCGAGCCGTCCGGGGTAGAACGCGGCGCGCCCCGCCGAGTCGGCGATGCCCCACCGCTTGCGGTCTTCGGCCATGGTCTCAGTATCGCGCGCCAGCCTTCCGTAAGCGTAGGATCACCGCGAGAGTTGCAGACACGAATCGTCTGTGCGAGGCGCAGGCGAGAGAGGAGAGCTAGTTGCTGCTCGCAGCGGATTACCCGTTTCTCGATGTGATGTGGACGATGTTCATCTTCTTCCTCTGGATCCTCTGGTTCTGGCTTCTGTTCACGGTGTTCGCTGACATCTTCCGGCGCCATGACATCTCCGGACTGGGCAAGACAGGCTGGATCCTGTTCTGCATCTTGCTGCCCTTCCTCGGCGTCTTCATCTACTTGATCTCACAGGGCCAGCACATGGCGGAGCGGAACATGTCGCAGGTACAGGCCCAGCAGGCCAAGATGGACGACTACGTACGCGAGACCGCCGGAAGCGGCGGCGCAGCGGCCGAGATCGAGCGGGCGAAGAACCTGCTCGACAGCGGCGCGATCACGCAGGAAGAGTTCAACGCGATCAAGCAGAAGGCGCTGGCCACATAGCGGTCGGCTCCTGACGTGAGCACGGCGACGGAGGCGCGCGCCGTCCGCACGCGCGGGCGGCGCTACCGTCGTTCTGCTCACGCTCGCCGCGGGTCAGTTCCTGATGACCCTCGACAGCTCGGTGATGAACGTCTCGATCGCCACGGTCGCGAAAGACGTGGGGACGACCGTCACCGGGATCCAGGGCGCGATCACGGCCTACACGCTCGTGATGGCCGCCCTCATGATCACGGGCGCCAAGATCGGCGCGATCATCGGTCGCAAGCGCGCCTTCGCGATCGGGTGCGTGATCTACGGGTGCGGCTCGTTCACGACCTCGATCGCCCCGAACCTGCCCGTGCTCCTCTTCGGGTGGTCGTTCCTCGAGGGAGTCGGGGCGGCGCTGATCCTGCCCGCCATCGTCGCGCTCGTCGCCGGAAACTTCCCGACCGAGCGCCGGCCCGCCGCGTACGGGCTCGTGGCCGCGGCCGGAGCCGTCGCCGTGGCGGTCGGCCCGCTGATCGGCGGGTTCTGCACGACGTACTTCTCGTGGCGCTGGGTCTTCGCCGGCGAGGTGGTCGTCGTCGCGGGGATCCTGCTGCTCACGCGCCGGATCGCCGACGCGCCGGTCGAGAAGCGCCCCAAGCTCGACGTGGTCGGCGCGGTGCTGTCCGCCCTCGGGCTCGGGCTGGTGGTCTTCGGCGTCCTGCGGACGAGCGAGTGGGGCTGGATCCAGCCGAAGCCCGACGGTCCGTCCTGGGCCAACCTCTCCCCGACGGTGTGGCTCGTCCTCGCCGGTCTCTTCGTGATCTGGCTCTTCTTCCGCTGGCAGGCGCGCCGCCAGGCGACCGGCGCGGAGCCGCTCATCCGCCCCGAGATGCTCCGCAACAAGCAGCTCAGCGGCGGGCTGATCATGTTCTTCTTCCAGTTCCTGGCACAGGCCGGCCTGTTCTTCGTCGTGCCGCTCTATCTCACCGTCTGCCTCGGACTCTCCGCCCTCGCAACCGGCGCGCGGCTGCTCCCCCTCTCCGTCACCCTGCTTCTGGCCGCGATCGGGATCCCGAAGGTCTTGCCGAACGTCTCGCCGCGGCTCGTGGTCCGGGTCGGCCTCCTCTCGCTTCTCGCCGGGACGCTCGTCCTGCTCGGTGGTCTCGAGTCGGACTCCGGGCCGGAGATCGTCTTCGTCCCGATGCTGCTCGTCGGCCTCGGGATCGGCGCGCTCGCCTCCCAGCTCGGTGCGGTCACCGTCTCGGCGGTGCCGGACGAGGACAGCCCGGAGGTCGGCGGCATCCAGAACACGATGACCAACCTCGGCGCGTCGCTGGGGACGGCGGTCGCGGGGTCGATCCTGATCGGGGCCGTTGCGCTGTCGTTCTCGACGAACATCCAGCAGAGCCCGGACATTCCTGCCCGCGTGAAGTCGGAGGCGCACGTGAAGATCGCGTCAGGCGTCCCCTTCGTCTCCGACGCCGATCTGGAGAGCGCGCTCGACGAGGCCGGCGTGTCCTCCGGGCCAGACGGATGCCGCGCTGACGGCGTACCAGGACGCGCGCCTCGACGGCCTGCGGTCCGCGCTCGCGGTTCTGGGGCTGCTGATCCTTCTGGCGCTCTTCGCCGCGCAGCGCATTCCCACGACCCAGCCCGGCGCCGCGGCCGCGACGCGCATAGGCAAATTGACCCAGACGGGTCAGGCTCGGAGGTCGCCTGCGCGGCGAACATCCAGGCCATGGACCTTGGCGACGTATTCACGGAGACCGTTCAGTTCGAATTGCCCGACCTGGCGGGCGCTGCACGGCTCGCCACCCTCCTCCGAACGTTCTGGACGGTCTCCGTGAACGAGGAAGACGGCGTCGCTCTCGTCGACGTCCCGGTCGGCACCTCGCCGACCGAGCTCGTCTCGCTACTCAGAACCGTCGAGGCCTGGGTCGATGCCCAGTCGCTTCGCGCGATCCGCTACGAGCTCGACGGACGCTGCTACGTGCTCGAGGCCGGTGACGCAGACTGGTCGGCCGTACCGCGGCCGGCAGTTCCAGACCCGATCTAGGCCCTTCTCGTCTCCGGGAACTCGGCCACCGTCTGACGGTGGAGCATGGCCACTCCGAAGAAGAGCAGGCTGCCCAGGAGCAGGATCCCGAACCAGGTCCGGGTCGACGGCGTCGGGCCCCAGGCCAGGAGGAGCAGGAAGGCGGCCGCGACGGCGGCGTAGATCATCCAGGCCTGCTCCCGGAACGTGGGAGCCAGCCGCCCCCGCGCGGAGGTCGCCCAGCGGGTCGGCCCCGCGAGCCACGCACCGGCGAGGATGATCAGCCCATAGGCAATGAGTGCGATCGCGATCCCGCGTAGCAGCTCCGTTCCGATGAGCCAGGCGTTGTGGCCCGCCCGTCGTTCGGCGTCCGCCGAGATCAGCGAGTCGACCACGTGGTTCCCGACGATGCGCTGGATCACGAGCAGCAGCACGCCGACGATCACCAGGCTCACGGCCTCGGCGCGCAGGATCCGCCGCCTGTCGCCGGCCGCGAGGTAGATCGCGAGCGCGTACAGGAAGAGCACGAGCAGGACGATGATCACCGTCAGCGCTTTGAGGACCTTCAGCGAGGTCTGCGCCGTGTCCAGCTGATCCGAGTTGAGGATCGTGATCTTCCCCGCATCCGGGCCGAGCCGCTCGCCGCTCAGCCCCAGGCGGTCTCTCAGCTGCCCGACGACGGGGCTCAGGTCGAGCACGACCGATCCCTCGGCCGTCTGGAAATTGCGAACCTTTTCTCCGTTCAGGACCTTCAGGAGATTCTCATGCGCCCGACGATTGGCCTCCTCCCACAGCTTCTGCGCCTGCGGGGTCGCGAGCAGCCGCTCAGCGGCTTGCACCGCGAAGTTTCGGAGCGCGCCCGCGATCACCGGGGCGAGGGCGGCGCGGTCGGACGGGAGCGCTTGCTCGATTCGCGCGTTCGCGTCCGTGTTGTTGAAGAGCGTGTCGACGAGGTAGATCGAGAGCTGCCCGCGAATCTCGTCGTTCGCGAGCAGCTGCCCCGAGGTGTTCGTCCACGCGTCGGTGTCGAGCGCCTGCCGCTTGACCCAGATCGTCAGGGACGAGACGAGCAGCAGGAGGGTCGCGACGACGACGAGCGCCCAGACGGCGATCGCCCGGTTGCGTGACATCACGGGTGCCTCGGCGCGGGCCATGCGGCCATGCTCGCTCGGTGGACCGGCTGAGTCAATCGTCCTCCGCACCGCGGCGTAGGCTCATGACGACGTGTTCCTCATCCTCGGCATCGTGCTGCTCCTGTTTTTGTCGTCGCCCTGGAACTTCCTTGGTCTCGCCGTCTGCCTCGTGCTCTTCTTCGGCGAGCTCGGGCTCTGGAACCGCACCGTCCGTGGCCGCCGGGAGGTGGTCGGCGCCCAGACCCTGATCGGCGCCGAGGCGACCGTGACCGAGCCTTGCCGGCCGGACGGGCAGGTGCGGCTCCACGGCGAGCTGTGGGAGGCGCGCTGCGCCGAGGGCGCCGATCGCGGCGAGACCGTCAGCGTGACCGGCCGGGACGGGTTGAAGCTGCTGGTCGAGCGCGTGCGCTAGCTCAGACGCGCTCTTTCATGGTTATCCAGGTCACGAGCGCGACCGGGATCGCGGCCATCATCACCATGATCCCGATGACCCAGTGATCGGCCGAGTACAGGATGACGCCGGCGACGAAGCCGGCGACGAGCACCCCGAGTGCTGCGAGGGTTGACATCAGGCTTCACTCCTCATGTGCCGTAGCTGGAATGCGAACACGATCTCGGAGATCCCGCGGGTGAGCGCGGCGGCACCGACCCAGATCACGAGCAGGATCACCTTGTGCCCGAAGTCTCCGGCGGCCCAGAACCCGAGCAGCACCTCGACGATGCCGAGGGCCAGGCCGATCCACCAGAGGTCGTTCTCCGGACGGGTTGCGATAGCGAGGACGATGTCGAACGTCCCCTTGAGGACGAAGTAGAAGCTCATCACGGCAGCGAGTGCCGCGAAGGTGTTCCCAGGATGGACGAAGCTGACGATTGCGATCACGAGGAGCGCGACGGCGAGCACTCCGTGACCGAGGCGGCGCCATCCGTGGGTCATGAAGACCGACGCCGCTTCCATCACGGCCGCTGCAAGCATGAGGATCCCGAACAGGATCGAAATTGCTGAGACGCTCGTGTAATCGAACCGGAAGACGATGATCGAGAAAAGCAGCCACAACGTGCCGGTGACGAGCGAATAGCCACCAGACGCGGCCCGCATCGACAAGCGTCTGCCGGTCCGACACGGACAGGGGCGACGCGCCTTCGACCATCTCTGCTCCTCTCGTCGTGCTCGGCTGATCCAGGAGGAGCCTAACCCGCTGTGAAGACGGGGATGCTGAGATCGCGCCACACGAAGCGGATCGCGGGAGCGGCGCTGGCGATCGGCGTGATCGCGGCTACGTTCGTCTTCATCCTTCCGCAGGTCGCGGACTACGGCGAGGTCTGGGGCGAGGTCAAGAATCTGTCCTGGGAGGAGATCGTGGCGCTCGTCGCGGCGACGATCCTCAACCTGGCGACCTACGGCCCGCCGTGGACTGCAGCGCTTCCGGGTCTCCGCTACCGCAACGCTCTCGTGCTCTCACTCTCGAGCACGGCGTCGACCTTCATCGCACCCGGCGGTCCTGCCGTGGGTGTCGCCCTGTCGTACGGGATGCTCCGTGCGTGGGGCTTCGCGGGGCGCGCGGTGACGCTCGCGGTGACGATGACGAGCATCTGGAACCAGTTCGCCATGCTTGCGTTCCCGAGCGTGGCGCTCGCGCTCTTGACGATCGCCGGCGAGAGGCACCGGTTGCTGCAGACCGTCGCGATCGTTGCGATCGTGATCTTCATCGTTGCCGCGGGGTCTTACATCGCGGGCCTGTCCAGCAAGCGGCTGGCACGCTGGGCAGGGAACCTGAGCGCTCGCATGGCGACAAGGGGCCTGCGGGCCATGCGGAAGGGGCCGGCCACGTGGACCGGCGAGACGTTTGCGAGCTTCCGGGCCGAGTCTGTCGGTCTCGTTCGGCGCCGCTGGCACTACCTGACGGCCGCGACGCTCGCGGGGCAGCTCAGTGTCTTCGTGGTCCTGCTGGTGTGCCTGCGCGTCTTCGGCGTGCACGGGGAGGTCAGCCTGGTCGAGGCCTTCGCCGCCTGGGCGCTCGTGCGGCTGCTCGGCTCGATCCCGATCACTCCGGGCGGCCTCGGAATCGTCGAGCTGGGCCTGACGACCGCGCTCGTCGGCTTCGGCGGCGACAACGCCGAGGTCGTGACCGCGGTGCTGACCTACCGCTTCCTGACGATCGTGCCGACGCTCGTGCTGGGGCTGATCCTCGGCGCCACGTGGAGACGCCACCAGCCGGTGCTCGAGCCGGAGCCGGAGCCCTAGCTCTTCTCGCGCAGAAGCCGCTCGATCTCGACCAGCCGCGTCTCGAGTCTCGCGATCTCCGGTGTGGACCCGGCCGCCTGCCGCTTGTGCACGAAGACGGAGGCCACGATGCCGGAGAAAAGCGAGAGCGAGGCGAACCCGAAGATCATCAGCCCGGAGGCCACGAGGCGGCCGAAATGCGTCGTCGGTACGACGTCGCCGTACCCGATCGTCGTGACTGTGGCGGCTGCCCACCAGAGGGCGAGCCCAACGGTTGGGAAGTCGTGGGGGTCGACGATGCGCATGAGGAAGCCGTACGCGACCGTGATCAGGGCGATCGTGAAGAACATGTAGGGGAGGATGCGGCCCGTTTCCAGCGCGCGCTCGGACCGTTTGACGACGAAGTTGGTCAGGCGTCCCTGCACCGGCAGTCAGCTAAGCAGCGGCGGAGGACGGCGGGCCGAGCGGTCTAGTACTCGGTCTTGTCCCAGAAGTCGTCCTTGCGCATCTTCCAGATGGAGATCACGGTCAGGACGATCAGGCCGATGCCGCAGACGACGATCAGAGTGATGATCAGGCCACCGAGGGCAAGGACAGTCGAGAGCGGCACGGAGGTAAGCATCGCGCTAGGCGGTGCGGCTGTCAATTCGCTGAAGCAGCGAGCGCCAGCCGGCCAGCACCTGATGCACGCTCGCGGCGCCGACGATCTGCTCCTCGGGAAGCGGAAGCTCGACCGGAGCGAGGATGAACGGCCGCGTCTGGGGCCCGCCCATGCCGCCGTGGAACGAGATCAGCTCCTCGAACGCGCAGCCGCTCTCGAGCGCCGGGTCGTAGAAGCTGTTCACGTAGATGTCCGGCGCGTGCTCGAAGCCGTCGGAGCGGAGCAGGTGCCGGGCCGCGTTCGGCGAGAACGGCGCGAGGGGGTCCTCGCCTTCCACGCGGTCGTGGGACAGGTAGCGCCGGCCGCCCGCGCCGATCGCCACCGCACCGACCTCCGATGAGCGCACGAGCAGGAAGCCGACGTCGGGGTGCTCGCTGAGCGCGGGGATCAGCTGCGGGTGGCGCTCCTCGATCTCCTCCAGGGTCAGGCGGCGCGGCTCGTCCATCAGGTAGATGAGGCCGAGGTTCCCCGAGCCGAGGACGACCGCGTCCTCGTCGCTCACGTCCTGCTTCGGCCCGCGCTTCTGGCCGGACTGCTCGCCCTTTCCGGTCGCCTCGTCGAACGCCGTGCCGACGACCTGCTGGTTCTCGTCCTCGCCTCCGACGCCGCGAACGTCCGAGGCCGTCGCCGTCCGGCGCACGAGGTCGTCGAGCCCGTAGCCGTTCCGCTGCTTGAAGGTCGCGCCCTGGGTCTGGCCGTGGTCGGAGAGGACGACGATCTGGTACGGCCGCGGTGCATACCGTCGCGCGCGCTCGACGCGGCCGAACTGCTCGTCGAGCTTGCGGAGCGCCTCGAGCGTGTCCGGGCGCTCGAGCCCGGAATGGTGCGCGACCTCGTCGTAGCTCGCGAACGTCGCGTAGATCGCGGGCCGCCCGTGGAACATGTCCGAGATGACCGCGTTGACGGTCAGGTCGCGCACGACGACGCCTACGCCCGCCCGGACGAACGGGTACTTCCCGCCGCGGTGGCCGCGCGGGTGAACGTCGCGGCGCCTCTGCCTCGCCGACGCGATCACCTCGAGGATGACCTCCCAGAAGAAGAGGACGAGCACGCGCGTGACGTTGAAGCCGTTCGCGAAGAACGCGCGGTAGCCGGGGTTCGCCTTCTTCTCCTCGCTGATCCGGCTCACGGTGAGGAGCATGTGGTCCGCGCCGCCCGACAGGAGGTTGCCGCGGCTCGCTCCTCCGTCGGCGAGGAGCCCGACGTTCCCCTCGGAGCGCCGCCGCTCGATCTCGGCGCAGTCGTCCGGGTTCGAGCACACCATCAGCGCGCCTCGCTCCTTCTCCACCCAGCGGAACGCGGGAATGTCCTCGTTCGAGCCGAGCAGGATCCCCGCCTGGCTCGCGCCCGTCTGCGAGGAGAGGTCCGTCTCCCACTCGACCATCCGGTGCGTCCCATCGGTCAGCCAGCGCGCCATCTCGGGTGCGTTGCCGTCGCGCATCGCCCGCTGGAGGACCGGGAACGCGAGGCCGTCGATCTCGAGGTAGACGATCCCCGGGACGTCCGTCTCGATCCGGTCCTTCGCGCGTCGCGCGAGCCGGTGCGTGACCCGCAGCGAGTACGCGTCGTCGTCGTTCGCGCCGACGATGACGTCGAGGATCGTGGTCACCGCCGCGATCAGGAGCGCAGCGACGAGCGCGTCGAAGAAGCCGCCGACCTCGATCGCGCCCTTGGTCACCGCGTCCGCGATCATCAGCGCGCCCGCATCGGCGGCCAGCACGAGCAGGAACGTGATCGCGACCGTGTAGGGAAGGCGGAT
Source organism: uncultured Actinomycetes bacterium (assembly GCA_963790695.1). Classification (GTDB taxonomy): domain Bacteria; phylum Actinomycetota; class Thermoleophilia; order Gaiellales; family Gaiellaceae; genus VAXT01. The sequence goes on from CAWBPX010000013.1 coordinate 123,735, forward strand.
CGCGGCGAGCACCGGAGGCACGACCGCGTTGACCGCCGCGATCACGAACGCCACGAGCAGCGCGCCGGCGAAGCCCTCCACGGAGAGGTTCGGCAGCAGCCAGCCCGCCGCCAGGATCGCCAGCGCCGAGATGACCCAGTTCACGATCACGCGCGTGGGATGGATCCGGGGTCGGACATCGCCCCGGCTCGGACGTCTTCCGTATTCGGACTGCGGACGCACTCGGCTTGGCGAGCCTATACGTCCCAACGGAGGAATAGGCTCCGCTCCGTGGAGTCGCGAGACTCGAAGCGCGTCGAGCTGCTGATCCCGATCAGGACGCTGCTGATCGTCTTCGGGGCGATCGCGATCATGGGCGCTTTCATCGCGATCGGGAGCACGTTCCTGATCGTCTTCATCGGGATCTTCCTCGGGCTCGTCTTCGAGTTCCCGGTCCGCTTCGTGATGCGCAAGACGAACATGAGCCGTGGGCTCGCCGCGACGATCACGGTCCTCGGGACCGCGATCGGCGTGGTCATCATCGCGCTGCTCTTCCTCGTCCCGATGGTCGGCTCCGTGCGGGACTTCCTGCACGAGCTTCCGCAGACGATCGACCAGCTGCGCTCGACCGACGAGCTCTCCTGGCTCGGGAACACCGGCATCGGGGGCAATGCTCAGGAAGGCGCGGACAAGGTCTCCGCTTCGGTGCCCGACGCGATCTCGGCCGTTCTCGGGATCGCGGGCGACTTCTTCGCGGTCTTCCTCGCCGGCTTCACGATCCTCTTCATCTGCCTCTTCTTCCTGAGCGACGTCGGCAACCTCAAGGGCGCCCTGGGCAGCATGCTCATGCCGGGGCAGCGCGAGCGATGGCTCGCTGTCTGGGAGCGCGTGACGGAGTCGGTCTCGCGCTGGGCGATCGCGGTGGTCGTGATCGCGACGATCGCGGGCACGACGCAGGGGCTCACGGCCTGGGCGCTCGGCTCGAGCTTCGCGCTCGCGCTGGGGGTGATCGCGGGCCTCATGGACATGATCCCGAACATCGGCGCGACGATCGCCGGCTTCATCCTCGTCCCCACGATCCTGGCCGAGGAGGGCCTCGGGGCGGCCCTGATCATGCTGATCGTCGTCCTCGTCTACCAGCAGGTCGAGAACAACATCCTCACGCCCAAGATCCAGGGCAAGGCGGTCAACCTCTCCGGCTTCTTCATCATCGTCGCGGTGACGCTCTTCGGCGCGCTGCTCGGGGTGCTCGGGGCGCTCACCGCCGTGCCGTTGGCCGCGACGATCCAGATCTTCATCCAGGAGTTGACCAAGGCGAGACGCGAAGAGGTCGCGAGGCAGAGCACGACGGCCGGCTAGACGGCGATGAGCCGCCCGGAAGACGTCGAGCCGATCTCCCTCGGGCCGCGGGTCGAACGGCTCCTCGCATGGACTCGCATGCACGTGCCCGGCGCCTCGCCGATCCTCGAGGCGCTCGAGCGTGAGACGACTGCGGGCGGCACGCTGATCGCGGGTGGCCTCGCTTATCGGCTGTTCCTCTGGCTCCTTCCCTTCTCTCTCGTCATCGCGGCGATCGCGAGCTTCTGGGAAGGCGACATCGAAGCCGGCGGGAAGCAGGTCGGCCTCACCGCCTCGGCGGCGCACACGATGAGCGGGGTGATCGCGGACAGCGAGCGCGATCGCTGGTACTTCCTCATCGTCGGGCTCTACTTCCTGCTCTGGTTCTCGATCGGGGTCGTCCGCGCGCTCAGGCTCGCCTACTTCGTGGCCTGGCGCATTCCGCGCGAGAAGTTCCGGCGGCCGATTCGCGCAGGCACGGTGTTCACGCTCTGCGCGACGGGCCTGATCGGGATCTCGATGCTCTCGCAGTGGGCTCGGGAGAAGACGTCGTTCGGCATCGTGGCGACGATTGCGCTGACTGTCATCTACGCCGCGGTCGCGCTCTGGATGATGAGCGTCCTGCCGCACCGCGAGGCTCGCTGGACCGCGCTCTTGCCGGGAGCGGTGATCGTCGCGCTCGGGATCCAGGGCCTGCACCTGTTCGCGGCGCTCTACCTCGCGCCCAGGCTCGGGCGGTCGTCGAACCTCTACGGGTCGCTCGGGGCGGCGACCGTGATCCTGCTCTGGCTGTACGTCATCGCGCGCCTGTTCACGTTCTCCGCCTTTCTGAACGCGCAGCTCTGGGAACGGCGCCAGGCGGCTATAGCTCCAGCTGCTCCCCCGGCTGCAGCACCCTGACCTCGACCTCGGGCACGAGGGACGAGGTCTCCCGGACGAACGCGTCGGCCGGGTCGCGGAGGAACCTCGCCTTGGAGCCTCGGTGCAGCGGCCGGTACGTGCCCCAGTGGATCGGGACCGCGATCCGCGGCTGCAGGAGGCGCACGGCCTCCGCCGCTCGCGCGGGATCGAGATGCAGCCCACGGCCGAGGCTCGGGCCCCAGCCCCAGATCGGGATCAGCGCGAGGTCGAGGTCTTTCACGAGCCCTTCCATCTCCGGGAAGAGATCCGTGTCCCCGGCGAAGTAGATCCGGTGCGACCCGCTGAGCTCGTAGCCCAGCGCCTGCCCTTCCGCGCGGCCTCCTGCCCGCTTTCCCTCGTGCACGGCGTGCGTGGCGCGAACGCTGACCTTGCCGAGCGTGAGCTCGTCGCCTTCCTCCACCTCGAGCACGTTGTCGCGGCCCTTCAGCAGCCGGCCGAGGCCGCGCGGGAGCACGATCGGAATCGACGGGTCGACGCTCGCGAGCGAAGGGAGGTCGAGGTGGTCGTGGTGCGCGTGGGAGACGAGGACGGCTTCGAGCTCGCCGGGTTGATCGACCGGCACGGCGCGGAGGAGGTGTCCGACGCGCCTTCGGAGCAGCGGATCGGTCAGCAGACGCGTGCCGTCGAGCTCGATGAGAACGGTCGAGTGCCCGAGGTACCGAACGGAGCTCATGCGGACATTCTCTCGGCTCTTCTAGCATCAGACCCGTGGGCAAGGCTTCGGACTGGCTGCGCGAGGAGCGGCGCAAGACGCTCGGCGACTGGGTCGCCTTCTGCCGGACGTGCGGCTTTGCTCAGCGGTACTTCGACGACTCGGAGGGCGATCTGCCCGGGGAGTGCCCGGACTGCGGCGGAGAGATGCGCTCCCGCTGCCCCGAGTGCGACGCCCGCTTCAGCTCCGCCTTCGCGGTCGAGTGCGAGGTCTGCAGCGCCGAGCTGCGCCCGCCGACGGCGTTCGGCTCGCCGATTCGCCGCGCTAAGCCCGGATCTCGGAAAAGCGGATCAGGGTGACGATCTCGTTCGAGGAGACCTCGCGGTTGTAGAGCTGGCCGAGGAACGTCGCCAGCTCCTCCGGGCGGCGCGCCTCGGGGTTGTCGTGCTCGATGTCCCGCGGCGACAGCTCGCCGAGCGTCTTCACCTCGACCTTGTCGATCACCGCCTCGAAGACCTTCTCGCGCGGCCCGTAGCGCGCACCGACGAGAACCTGCACGACCATGCCCTTCTTGTATTTCCGCGACTTGTCGCCGAGGCGGATCGTCGCCGTCTTGCGACGTGACCGGAGCTGGTCGGCCACGATCGGGGAGTAGAAGTTGAGTGCGTACATGTCGGGGCAGGCGCCTACGGCAGCGAGGGCGCGGAGATCATAAGCCGTCCTCGCGGATGAGGGCGAGGGCCTTTTCCGCCATCTGCCGCTCGCCGCCGTACGCGAGCAGCTGCGGCCCCTCGGCGAGCGGCAGCCAGCGGGCCTCGTCGACCTCGACTCGCATCTCCGGGGCGATCTCGCCGAGCCGTCCGCGTGAGTAGCGCAGGAGGTAGAAGCTGACCACCTTGAACACTCGCTCGCCCGCCCAGGTGTAGACGTAGCGGATGTCCCCGAGCTTCGTCACGAGGTTCGCCTGGACGCCGGTTTCCTCCTCCACCTCCCGGATGGCGGTCGCATCCGGCTTCTCGCCCGGGCCGATGTTCCCCTTCGGAAGCGCCCAGAGCCCAGGCTTCTTGCCGGCCGGACGGATGGCCGCGAACACCCAGTCGCCTCGAAGGCGCCTGACGACGACCCCTCCTGCAGAGAACTCGCGGCGCATCACGACTTTGTAACACGCGCGTACCAGCACGGAAACGGCTGCTGAGCAGTCTCTGCCACGAACCCGCTTGCACAGCCGCGTTGAGGTTGGTTAGAATGCCCTGGCACTCACTCCGATGGAGTGCCAGAGTCTGTCACAAAGTACGACAACAGGAGGTCCTGAATGGATCTGCAGCCGCTGGGCGATCGCCTGATCGTCGAAGCAATCGAGGAGGAAGAGACCACCTCGAGCGGCATCGTCCTGCCCGACACCGCGAAGGAGAAGCCGCAGCGCGGCCGCGTCCTCGCAGTGGGCCCGGGTGCACGTAACGACAAGGGCGAGGTCGTCCCGCTGGAAGTCGCCGAGGGCGACGAGGTCATCTACTCGAAGTACGGCGGCACCGAGATCAAGCTCGGCGCCGACGAAGTTCTCATCCTGCGCGAGTCCGATGTGCTCGCGAAGGTCACCACCAGCAAGGGCGCCAAGTCGAGCAAGAAGAAGCAGCTCGCGGGCGCATCCGCCTAGCCGCAACAGGAGGTAATCGATGGCTCACAAGGAGCTGAAGTTCGACGAGGAGGCGCGTCGCTCACTGGAGCGGGGCGTAAACGTCCTCGCCGACGCGGTCAAGGTCACCCTTGGCCCGAAGGGTCGGTACGTGGTGCTGGACAAGAAGTTCGGCGCCCCGACGATCACCAACGACGGCGTCACGATCGCACGCGAGATCGAGCTCGAGGACGTCTTCGAGAACCAGGGCGCACAGCTCGTGCGCGAGGTCGCCACTGCGACGAACGACGTCGCGGGTGACGGAACGACGACCGCAACCGTCCTCGCCCAGGCGATCGTCCGCGAGGGGCTCAGGAACGTCGCCGCCGGTGCGAACCCGATCGCGCTCAAGCGTGGGATCGAGGTTGCCGTCGAGCAGGTCGTCGGAGACTTGCAGAAGCAGTCGAAGGAGATCTCGGGCAAGGAGGACATCGCCCGGGTCGCAACCATCTCCGCGCGCGAGCGCGAGATCGGCGACGTCATCTCGGATGCGATCGAGAAGGTCGGCAAGGACGGCGTCGTCAACGTCGAGGAGGGCCAGACCTTCGGGCTCGAGCTCGAGTTCACCGAGGGCATGCAGTTCGACAAGGGCTACCTCTCGCCGTACATGATCACGGACGCCGAGCGCATGGAGGCCGTCCTCGAGGACCCGTACATCCTGGTCGCGAACCAGAAGATCGGGGCCGTCAAGGACCTGCTGCCCGTGCTCGAGCAGGTCATCCAGTCCGGCAAGCCGCTGCTGATCGTGTCGGAGGACGTCGAGGGCGAGGCGCTCGCGACGATCGTCGTCAACAAGCTCCGCGGAACGTTCAGCGCGGTGGCAGTCAAGGCGCCGGGCTTCGGTGACCGCCGCAAGCGGATGCTCGAGGACATCGCGATCCTCACGGGCGCCGAGGTGATCACCGAGGAGATGGGCCTCAAGCTCGAGAACACGAAGCTCGCGCAGCTCGGCCAGGCCCGCCGCGTCGTCATCACGAAGGACACGACGACGATCATCGACGGTGCCGGCGAGTCCGAGGGCATCAAGGGCCGGATCAAGCAGCTCAAGTCCGAGATCGAGAACACGGACTCGGACTTCGACCGCGAGAAGCTGCAGGAGCGGCTGGCGAAGCTCGCCGGCGGCGTTGCGGTGGTCAAGGTCGGCGCTGCGACCGAGACCGAGATGAAGGAGAAGAAGCATCGCGTCGAGGACGCGCTGCAGGCCACGCGGGCGGCGCTCGAAGAGGGCATCGTCCCGGGCGGCGGCGTCGCGCTTCTGAACGCGGCCAAGGCGATCAAGGCCGACGAGCTCGAAGGCGACGATCGGACGGGTGCGCAGATCGTGGTGCGTGCACTCGAGGAGCCGCTTCGGCAGCTCTCCGACAACGCCGGCCTCGAGGGCTCGCTCGTGATCGACAAGATCCGAACCGGGACCAAGGGCCATGGCCTGAACGTCGAGACCGGCGAGTACGAGGATCTCGTCAAGGCCGGGATCATCGATCCGACGATGGTCACCCGCTCGGCGCTGCAGAACGCGGCGTCGATCGCGAAGAACATCCTGACCACCGAGGCGATCGTCGCCGAGCCGCCGGACAAGACCCCGGCCGGCGCCGGCGCGGGCATGCCGGACATGGGCGGGATGATGTAACCAACGCGGGCCGCTTTGCGGCCCGCTCGGTATCACGGGGGAACCCCTGGTTCCCCCGTGTGCCCCCTCCTTTCGAGCGGAAGCTTCGTTCGAGGGTTTCAGGAGCCGCCTGAGGTGTTCGTACTTCGGGCGGCTTCTGTGTTTGTGGGCCTCCCGGCGGGCAAAGCCCGCCTTCGGCGGCGAGTTCGCAGAGCTCTCCGAGAGCGCTTGGAGCATCCGTCCCGATTGCCCCGGTCGGCTCCGTACAGCGAAGCCCTAAAACAAAGAGACCGGCTAGGCCGGTCTCTTGTTTCCAGTATGCGGTCAAAGTTGCTATCCGCATGAGGATGGGGGAGGTGGGTGAATGCGGTATCGGCCTCCCAGGGCGGTCGGCGATCCCTCGTTCGGGGGTTCCTGAGATGCTTCCCGCATGACCATCCTCTGGTTCCTGATCTGGTTCGTCTCCGACCTCGTCGGAGACCGCGAGGTGATCACCTTCGACCCGGTGAACTGGTGGGCCGGCTTCCTCCTCCTGGCGGCCGCGCTCGACCTGAACAAGTCGTACGTCGTCAAGGGCCGTTAACAGGGACAGTCCCTCGCAACGCTCGCTACAAGGGACTGTCCCTATGAGGGACTGTCCCTCGCGTCAGAACTCGTAGCGCTCCTCTTTCCAGTAGTCCGCGTCGTTGTGGTAGCCGTAGCGCTCCCAGAAGCCGGGCTTGTCGGACGCCACGAGCTCGATCCCGCGCAGCCACTTCGCGCTCTTCCAGAAGTACCGGCTCGGGATCACGAGGCGGAGCGGCCAGCCGTGCTCCGGCGTCAGCGGTTCCCCGTCGGCCTCGTAGGCGATCAACGCGCCCTCGTCCTCGAGCGCCGCGATCGGCACGTTCGACGTGAAGTCCTGCTCTGCGTGCGCGACGACGTAGCGCGCGCTCGGCTTCGGCTTCACGAGGTCGGCGAGCGTCGCCCAGCTCACCCCGCGGAAGCCCGTGTCGAAGCGGCTCCAGCGCGTGACGCAGTGGATGTCGATCCTGACCTCGGTCGCGGGCAACGCCTGCAGCTCGTCCCAGCTGAGCGTGATCGGGCTCTCGACCTCTCCGAAGACCTTGAAGTCCCAGGTCGCGAGGTCGGTCTCGGGCACGCTGCCTGCGTGCAGCACGGGCCACTTCTCGGTCAGGTACTGGCCCGGAGGGAGCCGTGCCGGATCGAAGCCGGCGTCTGCGACCTTCTGCTCCGCTTTCGACCTGAACACGGTTCCTACACTAGTGAGGATGGCAACCGTCACGCGCAGAGTTGCAGCGCGCCCGCGCGACTACGTGCGGGTCGCCGGTCCCGACGCGGCCGACTTCCTGCAGCGCATGCTCTCGAACGACGTCGAACAGGCGCCGTGCCGGGCGATGCTCCTGACGCCGAAGGCCCGGCTGATCGCGCCACTCGTCGTCGTGCGCCGCGCCGACGACGACTTCCTGCTGCTCACCGAGCCCGGGCTCGGCGATGCGGTGAGCTCCGCTCTCCTGCGCGCCAAGTTCGCTGCAAAGGTCGAGATCGCGCCCGAGGAGCACGTCTCGGTGATCGCGCTCGGCGAGGAGGGCGGGATTCCGAACGACGAGCTGGGCGAGCCGGGAGCGGAGCTCCTCGACAGCGACGCGGAGCCGACGCTCTCGGAAAGCGAGTCGGAGCGCCTGCGCATCGAGGGAGCGCGGCCCGCCTGGGGCAAGGAGCTCGACGACTCGATCCTTCCGGCCGAAGCAGGTCTCGACGAGACGCACGTCTCGTTCACCAAGGGCTGCTATCCGGGCCAGGAGCCGATCGCGCGCCTTCGGTACCGCGGGAAGGTCAACCGCGGCCTGCGGGTGCTGGAGGTCGAAGGCGCCGCGCCCGGTGACGAGATCCGCTACGGCGACAAGGTCGTCGGGCGCGTGACGAGCGCCGTCGGCGACCGCGCTCTCGGCTATGTCCGCGTCGAAGTCCCTGCTGAGGCGGAGGTCTCCGTAGGCGGGAAAACCGGACGCACGCTCTCCCCGTAACACCTCCCATGAGACGAATCAGAGGGGTAGTGGTGATCGCCGCCGCGCTCTCTCTGTTCGCGGTCGCCGGGTGCGGCGGTTACGGCGGGGGGAGCAAGGACAGCACGAAGAAGGCGCCGCGACGACGATCGCCGGCATGGCGACCGAGAGTCACGGGACGAAGGACGTCTCCGACGAGAGCGGCAAGGTCGAGATCGAGCTCTACGACAACTACTTCGAGCCGACGGTGCTGAAGGGCAAGCCGGGCCAGAAGGTCGAGCTCGAGCTGAAGAACGAGGGCAACGCCGCCGCACACGTTCACGATCTCCAAGCAGAGCGTGGACAAGGAGATCCAGCCCGGTGACGAGACCGAGACCGAGGTCACGTTCCCGCAGTCCGGCCAGCTCGAGTTCGTGTGCAAGTTCCACCAGAGCAGCGGGATGGTGGGCCTGCTCGAGACGTCTGGCTCATCGTCGGCGTCGACCTCGACGGAGTCCTCGAAGTACTGAGCCGTCGTTTGGTGTCGCGCCGAACGGCGCCGGCCTGACTCGCGCGCGCCGCGCCTTGCACGATCCCCTGGTTTCCCCGCGGCGTCATGCCGGGGACCAGTAGGGAAACGGCCGAAAGGAGCCAGATGGGTGCAAAAGTTGGCGATGTGATGACTGGTCGACCTCGCGCTGTGACCCCGGAGACGCCTCTGACAGAGGTCGCCCAGATGATGGAGACGGAGGACGTCGGGTCGATTCCCGTCGTCGACAACGACCGCCTCGTGGGCATCGTCACGGACCGAGACATCGTGGTGCGCGCAATCGCGAAGGGCAAGGATCCAAAAGGAATGCCTGCATCCGCAGTCTCGACGCGCGAGCTCGTGACCGTCAGGCCCGAGGACGATCTCTCGGACGCGCTCGAGCTCATGGTGCGTCATCAGGTCCGGCGCCTGGCGGTGATGGGCGAGGACGAGCGCCTCGTGGGCATGGTTTCGCAGGCGGACGTCGCCCGGGAGGCGAAGGAGAAGGACACGGGCGAGGTCGTTCAGGGCATCTCGCGCGAGCCGCAAGGTCCGCGCACGCACTGATCTAGCTGCGTCCAGGACATCCGGGTATCCAGCGGGGCACCTACCGGGTGCCTCGCTGCTTCTCGGACGACGAGCTCAAGAGTCGGGGGAGAACAGCCTCCAGTGCCCTTCGGAGACGACCTCGACGGTTCCGTCGGCCACTTTGATGGCGGTCTCGTCGTCGATCGCATAGCCGGGGCCCGCCAAGCTGAGGGCCCACTTTTCTGCCTCGGCCATGGAATTGCCCGCCAGCTCCTCGTGATCGAGATGCGGAAAGATCGAGAAATCGACCACGCCCAGCGCTCTGTCGCTACCGGTGGGCGGCGTCCAGCGGACGAAGTCCTCCCCGATGCTGGGGGTCATCACCATGCTTCCGCCGCTCAGTCCCACCCAGACGGTCTCGTGCAGCGACGGCAACATGTCCGCAAGTCCGGACTGCTGCATCCAGTAGCAGAGATACAGGGAATCGCCGCCGTTCACCAGCAGGACGTCGGTCTCCTCGACCATTGGGACCCAATGCTCTTCATCGATACTGGGCAGCGCGGTCAGCTCCAGCACTCCCAACGACTTCCAGCCCAGCTCGCACATCGGACAGCGAGGCTCTTGTCCACTGATGAACCGCCATGCCGCGCCCGGACCGGCATTGGGGTGCCCGTACGTCGCGGTGGGAATGCAGAGCGCGCTCGATTCGGCAATCGGTTTACCCAGGAGGTCGAGCAGCGCCTCGTGGATGCTCGGGTTCTTGATGCCGGCGGAAGTGAGAAGAAACCTCATGCTGCCTCCCAGGGTCATGACTGCAGGCCAGAACGTCCCAGCGCTTACGGATCCGTACGCCGTAGAGACCGGCCGACCATCGAAAACTCATCGGCTTCCGCTACTGGCGGCGCAGCCCCGAGTCGTCGAGCACGGCCGCGATCAGCCCGTCGTACCGCTCTGCTTCGAGATCACCGAGTGGATCGCGGGTGTGGCGCAGAAGCGTCTCGTAGGGAAGCGCGAAGGCCGCCCGCATGGCGATGAGCCGGCGCCGCTCCGGGCTCGCCTGGTCGTCCAGCACCTGCGACGCAGCGGTCAACCGGCGCACCAGCGCGAGCCGCGGAGGCAGGTACCAGGCCAGGACCATCGCCGCCGGGAGCGCGAAGACGAGCAGGCCGAGCAGGTCGGCCAACCTGTGGATGCTGTCGACGCCCTCTTGGCCGAGCGACTCGACGCGCCCGCCGGAACCCTCGCCTGCGCTCTCGAACGCGTCGGAGAGCTCGCCGCCGACGATCGGCACGTCACCAACCGCGTCCCCGGCGTCGTGGAAGCCCGACTGGACCGCGCTCCCGGTCTCCCGTACCCCCTGCGGCACGACGACGAGGCTGTTGACAGTGTCCCGAACTTTCAGCCCGAGCAGGGCGAGCAGGACGATCGCGAGGACGACCAGGACGTCCGAGACGACACGATTTGCGAAGCGCTGAGGAGTTCCGGGATAGAAGCGCATGTCGCGCTCTTACCCGCGGGCCGGGAAGCTAGCCGGAGCCGGAACCGAGCGCGCGGCGCAAACCCTGGCCCGTGGCGATGTTGAGGACGACGGAATATTCGCTCGAACGGACGCAGGTCGTCCCCGTCCCGCTCGATCAGGCGTTCGCGTTCTTCGCCGACGCCCGCAACCTCGAGCGGATCACGCCGCCCTGGCTCCGCTTCCGGATCGTCGAGGCGCCGGACGAGCTCGCAGTCGGCGCTCGGCTCCGCTACCGACTCAGCCTCTTCGGGATCCCGATCCGGTGGCGCACCGAGATCGTCGCCTGGAACCCGCCGCGCGGCTTCGTCGACGTGCAGCGTCGCGGCCCTTTCCTGCTCTGGGAGCACTCGCACCGCCTGGCGCCGGTCGACGGGCGGCACCGAGATCTACGACCACGTGCGCTACCGGCTCTTCCTCGGCCCGATCGGCGCGCTCGTGCAGCGGCTGCTGGTGCGCGGCTGGGTCGAGGGGATCTTCGACTACCGGGCCGGCGAGGTGCCCGCGCTGCTCACGCGAGCGCCCGCCGCGCCGCCTCGTCGAACGGCGTGAGCTCGAGCGGCAGCAGCTTCCGGATCCGCTCCTCGCGCGCGATCGTCGGATTGCGCAGTCCTTCGACGAGCGGCCGCGCGACCGACGCGCTCACCGGCGTGACGAGGTTGAGCCAGAGCGAGGAGAGGTACGGCGTCAGCACCGGGACCTCGACGATTGCCGGCTTCCGGCCGAGCAGCGCGGCGATCCGCTCGATCATCTGCCGGTAGGTCATCACTTCCGGCCCGCCCGTGTCGTAGCCCTCGCCGTACGTGGCCTCGTTGCCGCAGACGCCTGCCAGGTAGCGGGCGACGTCGTCGAGCGCGATCGGCTGCGTCGGCGTCGAGACCCAGCTCGGCGTCACCATGACCGGCAGCCGCTTGACCAGGCTGAGGATCGTCTCGAAGGCGGCGCTCCCCTTGCCGACGATCATGGCCGCGCGCAGGGTCGTCACCGGAACGCCCGCGGAGGCGAGCCTCTCTCCGGTCTCGCGGCGGCTGCGCAGGTGCGGCGACGCGCCGGGATCGTCGGCGCCGAGCCCGCCGAGGTAGACGATCTGCCGCACGCCTGCGTTCGCCGCCTCGCGCGCGACCGTCTCCGCCGCCGCGCGATCCTGCTCCTCGAAGTCGCGCGCGCCGAGCGAGTGGACGAGGTAGTAGACGACGTCCGCACCTTCCAGGGCCGCGGCGACGCCGTCGCCGCTCGCCGCATCGGCAACCACCCAGCGGGCGCCGGGCTCTTCGCGCGCGGTGCGCGAGACCGCGGTCAGCTCGTGCTCGGCCAGCAGGGGCACGAGCGCCCGGCCGACGACGCCGGTTGCGCCGAAGACGGTGACGTTCACGAGCCCCGGCTCCGCAGCAGGAGCTCGAAGTAGCGGCGGCTGACCGCGGCATGGAAGGGGCTCTGCCCTTTCGCGTAGAGCATCCCGGTCCACGGCGGCGCGCCCCCGTGGGCGGCGAGCCGAGGCAGGTAGCCCTCGACCGTGACGCTCAGCTCCTGCTGATCGCCCTCGGGTCGCTGTTCGAGCGTGACAGAGCCGCCGGCCTGGAGCGCGAGCAGCCCACCCTCGATGGCGTGCCGGCAGCTGACGAGCCCGCCGTCGAACGAGAGCTCCGGCGGCCCGAAGGTGAGCAGCGTCACACCGCCGAGCAGCTTGAGCTTGCCTCCGCCGCCCCTCCAGCTCGCGCGGACGCCGCCGCGGGTGAAGCCGTCGACCGCCTGCCAGTAGGTGACGCCGAGCGTGCGGGCGCCGGCCTCCGACGCCTCGACCACGGGCTCCGCCACGAGCACCCGCTGACGCGACTCGAACCCGCCGGACTCGAGCACGCGCTCCGATGTCTCCCAGCCGGTCATGCCGCGCTAGGAAGGCATCTCGTCTTCCGGATGTTCGTCGTCCGACACTCCCCGAAGAAACAGCGTTGAGTGACTAGAGCCGGTTCCCTCGCGGGCATCGGGCCACAGAACTTCTGACGACTTGCTCGCGTCGATGATCAGGTCCGCGTCGACCTCCTTCATCGAGAGCTCGATCCCTTTCGACGGCCACTCGATTGCAAACGTCAAGGTCCCTGGCGGCGGCAGCGGCCAGATCCAGTACCGCTGATTCCACTCGCGGTCGTCTCCGCCGCCGCTCTCGGGGGAAAGGATCGGGCCCGGGGGGTTCTCACCAGTGCGCCACGGCGTCTGTGCGCCGAGCGTCGTCGCCTTCCTTCCATCCGCGAACTGAACACCGAAGCGGCAAAGCTCCGGCGGAATCTCCCTGCCCAGCGGCCGCTGCATCGCCAGGCGGCCGAATGGGAATTCCATCTCTCGGTAGAAGTCTTCCCCGCTACGGGGGCGTCGCCAACGAAAGCCCAACATCAGAGAGAAGCCAGTCGTGTAGGCGGCCAGACCGACGACCGCCACGGCGACCTGGTCCGTTTGCGCGAGCACTACCCGAAGCGGCACCGGCGCGCCGAGCTCGTTGCTGGGTGCGCTCCACCAGGGCTCGGGCTCAGGGATCTCCAGCGGCGGCTCGGGCCGCTCGGGTGGAGGCGGAGGCTCGAAGAAGCTCACGGGAGCAGTCTGCCGCCTCGGGCTGGTCTTTGTCTGCGGGTAACTAGCCGGCGTTGACGGCCAACTCCTGGTAGGCAGGGAGAAGCTCGTCCCACCGCGCCTTCGCGTCACCGCGCGGCTCACGCCCGGCGATGTGGGCTGCGAGATCTTCGACATGGATCTGCACCCCGGCCCCGTAGGCGGCGAGCAGGTCCAGAGGCATGCCGCGCTCCTCCCAGACCAGGATCGTCTGGTCGCCGTCGGCGGCCAGCGTGGCCTCGATGACGTCGGCGTCCGGCTGGTCGAGGTCCATCGTCAGCAGCAGACGCCGCGGGGGCTCGCACGCTTCAATGCGCCCGGTGCCTTCCGATCCGCTGGCAAAGAAGTTGTAGCGGTACTCACCGCCGAGGCGGAGGTCGCCTTCTACCTCGCCGATCCAGCGGGCGAGACGGCCGGGATCGGTGAGCGCCGACCACAGGTCGTCCAGATCGGTGTCGAACCGGTCCTCCATGCGCACGATGCCCTTGCCGTCTTCTGCGCGCAGACTGCCCAGGATGCGACCGCCTGCATCTGCGTTGCTCGTCATCTCGTGCTCCTTCTGGGAGTAGTGACTTTCCTCAGAGACTGAGCAGGGACGCATACATCATCGGTCGCTGCGTTCGTCGTTCTCCGTGGAGAGGGCGTCGCGCTGGAAGATCGAGAGGATGCGCCCGGCATGATTCGAACATGCGACCTCTGCCTCCGCAGGGCAGCGCTCTATCCCCTGAGCTACGGGCGCAGGGGCACGCAGTGTAGCGACGGCCGGGAGGGAATCTGGCCGCGCTCCGGCGAAAGTCCTGCCGTGGCCGACACGCCCGCAGTTCCTGACCCTGAAGGCGAACCGCGACCGCCCCGAGCGGGTCGAGCTGCTCCTCCGCCGGCTGTTCTTCCTCGCTCGTCTTCCTGATCGTGCTCGCCGGCCTGCTGAACGTCTTCGGCCAGCGGCCGACGAACACGCTCGCCGCGTCCTCTGCCGCCGACCTGCATGTCTTCGCCCCCGAGCGCCTGCGCGGCGGCCTCTACTACGAGGGCCGCATCACGATCGACGCGAAGCAGGAGATCGAGAAGGCGACGCTCGTGCTCGATTCCGGCTGGACCGAGCAGATGCAGATCAACACCATCGAGCCGGCGCCCGGTCGGCGAGTCGAGCCGCGACGGAAAGCTCACCCTCGAGTTCGGCCACGTCCCCGCCGGACAGAAGCTCGTCGCCTGGATGCAGTTCCAGGTCAACCCGACGAACGTCGGCCGCCGCTCTCAGGACGTTGCCCTCTACGACGACACGACCCTCCTCGCCCAGGCAGATCGCACCGTGACCATCTTTCCCGTGATGGACATCGTCATCCGAGCAGTCGTCGCGTTCACTCTTCGTCTTCCTCCTGACGAGGCTCATCGGGCGCCGAGAGCTGAGCTCGCTCCAGCCCTTCGACCTGATGCTCCTGATCGTGATCGGCGACCTCATCCAGCAAGGCGTCACGCAGAACGACCTCTCGGTCACGGGCATCGTGCTCACGATCGGCGTCTTCGGGCTGATGACGCTCGCTGCGTCCTACATGGGCTTGCGCTTTCCCCGCATCCGCCCGATCCTCGAGCCGGAGCCGCTGATCCTGGTGGAGGACGGCAACGTCATCGAGCGGAACCTGAAGAAGGAGCGCATGACCCGGAGGAGCTCGCGGCCGAGGCGCGCATCCAGCAGATCGACTCGCTGGACAAGGTGAAGTGGGCCGTCCTCGAGTCGGGCGGTCAGATCAGCTTCATCCCGAAGTCCGGGTCGTAGACTCGACGGTTCTGCCTCTCTACCTGACAGAGCGCGAGATCGAGAAGCTGCTCACGCCTGCTGACGCCGTGCGGGCGGTCGAGGCGAGCTTCGAGCGCCTCGCTCGCGGGGAGGTGGCGAACCGGCCGCGGACGCGCACGCCCGCAGGTGAGGGCGGGATGGCCGTCATGTGGGCCGTCGACGAGGAGCTCGGCTTCGCCGGCCTCAAGTCGTACGTCTTCCAGGCGGGCGGGACGCCCTTCGTGGTCGTGCTCTTCGACCTCGCGAAGGCTCAGCTCGCCGCTGTGATCGAGGCCGACAAGCTCGGCCAGCTGCGGACCGGCGCGGCCAGCGGTGTGGCCGCGAAGTACCTGGCCAAGCCGGACGCGAGAACGCTCGGCGTGATCGGCTGCGGCTGGCAGGCCGAGAGCCAGGTCGCGTGCATCCGCGAGGCGCTGCCGGGGATCGAAGAGGTCGTCGCCTACTGCCGCACCGAGGAGAAGCTCGCCGCGTTCTGCAAGAAGCTCGACGCCGAGCCCGGGGAGAGCCACCGCGACCCGGCCGAGCAGGACATCGTCGTCACGGCCACCACCTCGAAGGACCCGGTGCTCCGCGGCGAGTGGCTGGCCCCGGGAGCTCTCGTCTGCGCGGTCGGAGCCAACCGGCCGGGCGCCCGCGAGCTGGACAACGTCGTCCTCGAGCGGGCGGTCTTCGTCTGCTGCGACTCGATCGAGCAGGCGAAGCTCGAATCGGGAGACCTGACCGAGCCCGTCGAGCGCGGCGTCCTGGACTGGCTCGAGGTGCACGAGCTGCAGGAGGTCGTCGCCGGAGAGCTCGCGGGCCGCGGGTCTCCGGACGACATCGTCGTCTTCAAGTCGAACGGCCTGGCCGCGTGGGACGTGGCGATCGGAGCGACCGCGCTCGAGCTGGCGCGCAAGCAGAAGGTGGGGACGAAGGTCTAGACGGGCTCGGCGCGCTTCGCGACGTCGTCGCCGAGAGCGCGGATCAGCTCGGGCCGCTCGAGCACGCGGTCGATCTCGTTCGGCGTGACGCGGTTCTTGACGTAGGGGTCGTCGAGGATCTCGGAGAGCGACCGCCCGCGCTCGTGCTCGCGGATCAGGTAGGCGGCGACCCGGTCTTCCTGGCTCGAGGTCGTGAACAGAAACGAAAACGGGTTGCGAAAAAGAGCCGCCAGCCTGCTCATCGGGGCGATTGTATCCTGGCCACATGCGCAAGCAGTCGACCGCGTCGCGCTTTGCAGAACGTGAGCTCCACGGGTTCGACGACGCGGGGAGCGAGGAGCGCATCGTCGTCTGGATCGAGCGCATGCAGGGCGGGACGTGGGCCGTCGGGCGAGCCGTGAACCCGCAGTACCGGCCGAGCGACGAGCCGCGCCGCGACGACTACGTCTTCGAGGGGCACGAGCTCGAGGACGTGCTCGAGCAGGCGAACGGGATCCTCGACGACGACGCGCGCGTCTCGGAGGACGACGGGCGTCCGGAGCACATCCGGCCCTTCACACGCAAGGAGCTCCTCGGCCCGCTCGAGCGCTGGTTCTTCGGTCACAGGTAGGCTCGCGCCGCTTTGTTGATTCGCCTCGGCCATAGCCCCGACCCCGACGACGCGTTCATGTTCTGGGGCCTCGCCTCGGGCGAGGTCGACCCGCGCGGGTTCGAGTTCGAGCACGTGCTGAAGGACATCCAGACGCTGAACGAGTGGGCGCTCGAGGGCCGGCTCGAGGTGACCGCGATCTCGCTCCACGCGTACCCGCACGTGCAGGACAAGTACGTCCTGCTTCCGCACGGGGCGAGCATGGGCTCCGGCTACGGGCCGATCGTCGTCGCGCGCGAGGAGCTGAGCGAGGACGACCTGCGCCGGGTCGAGATCGCCGTGCCCGGGCGGATGACGACGGCGTTCCTGACGCTGAAGCTGAAGCTCGGGGACTACTCGTTCCGGGAGGTTCCGTTCGACGAGATCATGGACGAGGTCTCGTCGGGGAAGGCGGACGCGGGGCTGCTCATCCACGAGGGCCAGCTCACGTACGCCACCGCCGGGCTGAAGAAGATCGTCGATCTCGGCGAGTGGTGGCTCGGCGAGACCGGCCTGCCGTTGCCGCTCGGCGCGAACGTCGCGCGGCGCGACCTCGGGCAGGACGTGCTCCGAGAGCTCTCCGACGTGCTCGCCCAGTCGATCCGCGCCGGGCTCGAGAACCGCGAGCGCGCGCTCGAGTACGCGCTCCAGTTCGGGCGGGGCCTCGACGACGAGCTGGCCGACCGGTTCGTGGGGATGTACGTGAACGAGCTGACCGAGGACTACGGCGAAGACGGCCGTCGCGCGGTCCGCGAGCTGCTTCGGCGCGGCGAGGAGATCGGGGCGTTCACCGAACCAGTTCGCGTCGAGTTCGTCTCATAGAGAAATGCTGACGTTGCTCGCGCTCCTCGCGGGCGCGGCTCCCGCACCTCACGCGACGCTCTCGGCTCCGCCGCGGCCGTTGATCTCCGGCCGCGCCTGGAACGCCACGCTCGTCGTCAAGCCCGCGCCGCGCACGCGTCCGAAGGTGGTCGCGCGACCTCCGTCGGGCCGGAGCCTCGTCTTCAGCACGAGGCGCGTGGGACGCGGGCGCTACAAGGTCCGGCTCGTCCTTCCGCGGGTCGGACGCTGGACCGTCTCCGCCCGCATCGGCGGTCGTCTCGAGTGCTTCGCAAGGTCACTGTCAGCGCCGTTGCCGCCGCCGACCTCGCCGCTGCCCGGAGGCACGGCCTACCGCGTGTGCGGAGGAGCCCGCGAGCCCTTCCTCCAGTACGGGCTGACGATCGGGTACGGCTCGGCCTGGGTCGCCTGCCGCGAGCAGCGTGCGGTGCAGCGCATCGATCTCGCTACGGGCCGCGTCCTGCGCCACGATCGACGTGACCGAGCCGGTCGTGGGCGGTCACGGCCGGAGAAGGCTCCGTGTGGACGATCGCGCTTCGAGGCTCGGCCGTCCACCGCATCGATCCCGGGACGAACAGAGTCACGGCGTCGATCCCGCTCGGTGGCGTCGTGCCGTACGCCTGGGCGGGAGGCGGCGCCTTGTGGGCGGCCGACGACGAGGGGCAGGCCATGATCCGGATCGATCCGGCTTCGGGCGCCCAGGTGGCTCGCGTGCCGGTCGGAAACGGCCCCGCCGGGTTCGCGTTCGACGGCTCCTTCGTCTGGATCCTCAATCACCGCGAGAACACCCTCGACCGGATCGACCCGGTGACGAACAGGTCGTCCGCATGGCGACGATCCCCGGCGGCGAGCAGGTCGCGGCCGAGCGCATCGCCGTCTTCGACGGGCTGCTCTGGATCACCGGCCGCGGGCTCGATCTCCTGCGCGTCTCGCCGGCGAACGGATCCGTGGTCGGCTCGACCGAGATCGGCACCGGCGGAATCGACGTCGTCACCGACGGGACCAACCTGTGGGTCGTCGCCTACCGGCCCGAAGGCGATGCGCGCGGCGAGCCGCTCGTCGAGTCGGTGCACCGGATCGACGCGGCGGGCGGAATCGCAGCCACCGTCTCGCCGACGCGCGCGCTCCACGCCGACGGGGTCGCGGCCGCGAACGGGCAGCTCTGGCTCTTCGACGCGGCCGCTGGGCTCGTCGTTCGGCTTCCGGCCTGAGGCGCCTGCCGTCGAATAACCTGGGCTCCGATGTCGCGCGCGGTCGTGCTCTCCGCGGTCCGAACTCCCGTCGGTCGGTACGGAGGCGCCCTCGCGGGCGAGCGGCCGGACGACCTCGCGGCGCTCGTGATCAAGGAGGCCGTCGAGCGCGCGGGCGTGGACGCGAACGAGATCGAGGACGTCTACTTCGGCGCCGCGAACCAGGCGGGCGAGGACAACCGCAACGTCGCGCGCATGGCAGCGCTGCTCGCCGGGCTGCCCGAGTCGGTCGCGGGCGTGACCGTCAACAGGCTCTGCGCCTCCGGGCTCTCCGCGGTCGTCTCCGCGTGCCATGCGGTCGCGGCCGGAGACGGCGACCTCTTCGTCGCGGGCGGCGTCGAGTCGATGAGCCGCGCCCCGCTCGTCATGGCCAAGCCCGACGCGGCCTGGCCGCGGGGGAACCAGACCGCCTGGGACACGACCCTCGGCTGGCGGTTCCCGAATCCGAAGATGGAGGCGATGTTCCCGCTCGAGTCGATGGGCGAGACGGGGGAGAACGTCGCCGAGCGGTACGAGGTGTCGCGCGAGGAGCAGGACGCGTTCGCGCTGCGGTCGCAGCAGCGCTGGCTGAAGGCCGCGGACGAAGGCCGCTTCGACGACGAGCTCGTCCCGGTCGGGGACTTCGCGCGCGACGAGCATCCGCGGCCGGAGACCGGCCCGGACAAGCTCGCCAACCTCAAGCCCGCGTTCCGCCAGGGCGGCACCGTGACGGCGGGCAACTCGAGCGGCATCAACGACGGCGCGGCGGCGCTCGTGATCGCGAGCGAGGAGCGCGCGCGAGGAGCTCGGGGCGGAGCCGCTCGGCGCGTTCGTCGGCAGCGCCGTCGCGGGAGTCGACCCGCGCGTGATGGGCATCGGCCCGGTGCCCGCGGTGCGCAAGCTCCTCGAGCGAGCCGGCGTCGGCGTGGACGACCTCGACCTCGTCGAGCTGAACGAGGCGTTCGCGTCCCAGAGCCTCGTCGTGATCCGCGAGCTCGGCCTCGACCCGGAGCGCGTGAACGTCAACGGCGGCGCGATCGCGATCGGTCACCCGCTGGGCATGAGCGGCGCCCGCCTCGTCACGACGCTCCTCCACGAGCTGAAGCGACGTGAGGGCCGCTACGGCCTGGCGACGCTCTGCGTGGGCGTCGGGCAGGGGCAGGCCGCCCTCTTCGAGCGCTCGTGAGCGAGACAGCCGAGGAGTACCTCCGGCTCGCGCTCCGCCTCGGGAAGCATCTCGACAACCTCGTCGACTCCTACTACGGCCCGCCGGAGATCGCCGAGCAGGTGGAAGCCGAGGAGCCCCGCGATCCGGCGGCGCTGGCCGAGGACGCGGCGCGAATCCGCGAGGGCGCGGACAGCCCGTGGCTCGCGGCCCAGCTGACCGCGCTCGAGACGGCCGCGCGCAAGCTGGCCGGCGAGGAGATCTCCTACCAGGACGAGATCGAGCGCTACTACGGCATCCCGGCCGAGTGGGTCCCCGAGGAGCGGTTCGAGGAAGCGCACCGCAAGCTCGACGAAGCTCTCCCCGGAGACGGCTCGCTCGTCGAGCGCTACCAGGCCTGGCGCGAGGGCGACACTCCTGTCCGGCGAGCCGCTCGCCCGCGTCGTGGAGAGCCTCGCCGCGGAGGTCCGCCGCCGGACGGCCGAGCGCTTCGGGCTACCGCCGCGAGAGTCGGTCGACTGGGAGTTCGTGACCGATGAGCCCTGGGCTGCCTACAACCACTACCTCGGAGGCCTGCGGAGCAGGGTCGAGGTCAATACCGACACGCCGTTCAACCCCACGTTCCTGGTGCACGTCGTCGCGCACGAGACGTATCCGGGCCATCACACGGAGCACGCGTGGAAGGAGCAGCTCCTCGTCCGCGAGCAGGGCCGCATCGAGGAGACGCTCGCCCTGAACGGCGTCACCGCAGTCGCTGGTCGCGGAGGGAATCGCCGAGCTCGCCGTCGAGATGGCCCTCGGCGACGAGGAGTTCGCGGTGACCGCCGAGCACATGGCCGGAACCGGCACGACTTACGACCCGGACGTGTCCCGCGCGGTGAAGGAGGCGACGGAGGACCTCCACGTCGCGGGAAACGTCGCGTGGATGGTGCACGCGGACGGCCGGCCGCTCGACGAGGCCCGCGACTACCTGATGCGCTGGGCGCTGACGTCCGAGAAGCGAGCCGAGCAGTCGATGCGCTTCATCTCCGATCCTCTGTGGCGCTCGTACTCGGTCACGTACATCGAGGGCTACCGTCTCTGCAAGGCCTTCGTGGCAGGCGATCCCGAGCGCTTCAAGCGCCTCCTCACCGAGCAGCTCACGACCGCGGACCTCCGCTAGGGTCTCGCCCGATGGCCGTCGCGACCGAGCGCGAGTACCTGCTCTTCATCAACGGAGAGCCGTCGGAGGCTTCCGGCGGCGAGCCGAAGGAGCTGTCGGAGCCGGCAACCGGAGAGCCGCTGGCGAAAGTGGCCATGGGCACCGAGGCCGATATCGACCGTGCCGTGGACGCCGCTCGCGCCGCGCTCGACGGCGACTGGGGCCGCACGCCTCCGACCGAGCGCTCGCGCCTGCTGCACGCGCTCGCGGACGCGCTCGTCGCCAACCGCAAGGAGCTCGCCGAGCTCGAGGTGCGCAACGTGGGCAAGGCGCTCTCGTCGGTCAAGGCGGAGCTCAACCAGGGCATCGAGAACTTCCGCTTCTACGCCTCAGCGATCGCCTCGATCGCCGGCCGCTCGAACCCGATCGGCGGCTCGCTCCTCTTCTACTCGCTGAAGGAGCCGGTCGGAGTCGCGGGCCAGATCGTCCCCTGGAACTACCCGCTGATGATGACGACCTGGAAGCTCGCGCCGGCCCTGGCCGCGGGCTGCTCGGTCGTCCTCAAGCCGGACTCGCAGACGCCTCTGAGCGCGCTCCGCATGGCCGAGCTCGCGACCGAGGTCGGCTTCCCGCCCGGCTCGATCAACGTCGTCCCGGGGCCGGGCACGACCGTCGGCTCGTACCTCGTCAAGCATCCCGGCGTCGACAAGATCGCGTTCACCGGCTCGACCGAGACGGGGTCGCAGATCATGCGAGACGCCTCCGACGGCATCAAGCGCCTCACGCTCGAGCTCGGAGGCAAGAGCCCGAACATCGTCTTCGCCGACGCCGATTTCGCCGACGCGATCCCCAGCTCCGCCTGGTCGATCTACTACTCGGCCGGCCAGAGCTGCGAGGCGCGCTCGCGGATCCTCGTCGAGCACTCCGCGTACGACGACTTCGTCGCGAAGTTCAGCGAGGCGGCGAACAGCCTCAAGCTCGGCGATCCGCTCGAGGCCGAGACGCAGATCGGCTCGCTCATCTCGCCCGAGCACCGCGACCGTGTGCACGGCTATGTCCAGACCGGGCGCGAGGAAGGCGCCGAGGTCGTCGCCGGCGGCGAGGCGCCCGACGGGAAGGGCGCGTTCTACCCGCCGACGGTGCTCGCGGGCGTCAACCAGGAGATGACCGTCGCCCAGGAGGAGATCTTCGGCCCGGTGGTCACGATCTCGCCGTTCGACGACGAGAAGGACGCGATCAGGCAGGCGAACGCGGTGCGCTACGGGCTGATGGCGACGGTCTGGACGGGCGACCCGTCCCGTGGGCATCGCATCGCGCGGCGGATCAAGGCGGGCACGGTCGGGATCAACATGCCGTACACCGCGTTCCCCGGGATCCCGTTCGGCGGGTACAAGCACTCCGGCTTCGGCCGTGAGCTCGGGATGGAGACGCTCGAGCTCTACCTCGAGACGAAGAGCGTGATCGTCTCGACGAGCCCGAAGCCCTTCAATCCCTTCGGGCTATAGACCGCCGCTACCGATGGGTGGTGCTTGCGGCCGGGACGACGGCGCAGGCGGCCTTCTCCGCGCTCCTGATCGGGCTGCCGGTGCTCGCGCCGGCGCTTCGGGACCGCTACGACCTGTCGCTGTCGCAGGTCGGGCTCGCGCTCTCGACCGTCTGGATCGGGCCGATCCTGACGCTGCTCCCGTGGGGGCTGCTCGCGGACCGGATCGGCGAGCGGCTCGTGCTCGCGAGCGGGCTCGCCGGCTGCGGAGTGCTCGCCGCTGCGGCGGGGTGGGCGGGCTCGTTCGAGCAGCTCGTCGTGCTGCTCACGCTCGCGGGGGCGCTGGGCGCGAGCGTCAACGCGGCGAGCGGCCGGGCGGTGATGCAGTGGTTCTCGGTCTCCCAGCGCGGGCTCGCGCTCGGCGTGCGGCAGACGGCGATCCCGCTCGGCGGAGCGTTGGCCGCGCTCGCGCTGCCCGTCGTGAATCACGCCGGTGGGCTGAAGGCGTCCTTCGTGTTCCTGGGCGCGGTCTGCGTGGTCGCGGCCGTGATCGCGGTCGTCGCCGTGCGCGAGGCGACGCGCCCCGAGATCGAGCTCGAGGCCGAGGACGTCGAGTGGACGCTCCGGGACACGCGCCTCTGGCTCCTCTCCTTCGGCAGCGGGCTCTACCTCTTCGCGCAGATCGCCCTGACCTCGTTCTTCGTCCTCTTCCTGCACGACGAGCACGGCGTGAGCGCTGGAGCGGCGGCCGGCGCGCTCGCGGTCATGCAGGTCGGAGCCGTGATCACGCGGATCTCGGCGGGCCGGATCTCGGACGCGCTCCACGCTCGGATCAGGCCGCTGCGCTGGATCGGGCTCGCGAGCTGCGCCGGCGTTCTCCTCACAGCCGTGCTGACGAACGCCCCGGTCGCGGTCGTCATGCCCGTGATGATCGTCGCCGGCGCGATCTCGATGGCCTGGAACGGCCTCTCCGTGACGGCGGCCGCAGAGCTCGCGGGGCTGCGCCGCAGCGGAGCGGCGATCGGCTTTCAGCAGACGACGCTGTCCGTGACCGGCGTGATCGTCCCGGCGGCGTTCGCCTACGTGGTGGACACGACGTCGTGGGAGGCCGGGTTCGCCCTCGCCTCGGTCGGGCCGTTCGTCGGCTGGTACCTCCTCGGCCGCCTGCCGGAGCTTCAGCCACCTAGACCGGGAGCGCGGCTAGGCGTCGAGCTCGCGGCGGAGCACCGAGGCGACCGCCGTCAGCGCGAGCCGCGTCTCGTCGATCGTCGGCTCGCGGGTCGTCAGGCGCTGCAGCGCGAGGCCCGGGTACAGGAAAGCGCGCGCCATCGGCATCGTCGAGCCCTGGACGACGCGCCACAGCTCCATCGTCAGGCCGAGCGAGAGCACGGCCAGCACGACGGGGGTCCAGAGCGCGGGCGCGAACGGCCACAGGCGGTCGGCGACGCAGCGTGATCGGCAAGACGAGCGCGACGAAGTTCGTCCCGCAGCGCAGCGAGAAGCGCGACGGCTGGACCTCGTCCGCCCAGGTCGCGCCCAGCTTTCCCTCCTCGGCTGCGGCGATCGCGCGGTGCTCGGCGCCGTGCAGGTAGAGCGTCCGTCCGCGCATGATCCACGCGAGCAGCCCGACGCTCATCAGGATCCCGGCGACGAGCGACACGGTCCCGGAGAGGAAGACGAAGGCGATCGGCGCGAGGAAGACCGCGAGCAGCACGAGGCGCTCGCCCTGGCCCGCGACGCCGTCGCGCCGAAGGAGCGGCGACACGGACATCCCGAGCCGCGCCAGACCGCGTGCGAGCGGGATGCGCCGGAGGTAGGAAGGAAGCGTCGGCATCTCGCCCTCGAGGATCGATCCGTCGCGGTTCGCGAACGCGAAATAGCGCTCGCTCGCGATGACGACGCCGTCCGGCCGGGCCATTCCGCCGAGGGCCGGCAAAGGCGTCGAATCCGCCCGCTTGAAGAGCGCGGCGAGGCTAGCCCCCTGCACCCTCCTAAGCTGCCTGAACGCACGGCCGCCCGGCAAGGGCCGGGCGGCCTATTAACGCGTGCTTAAGGTCCTAGTGGCCTACCAGCGTCCACGGCTGAAGAAGCCGAGAACGAGGAGGACGAGCACGACGATCAGGATGATCCAGAGAAGACTCACGCGCGGGTCACCTCCCTTGTAGTGGCTGGAGCATCTGATTCCACGCGCGCGCGCATCTCAAACAGAGCGATAGGCTCGCCGGGTCACCGACGGAGGAGGGGGAATGGTCAGAGCGTTCGTCCTGTACGAGTCCGAGCCCGACGCGGCTCGCTACGAGCAGCACGCCGAGCTTTGCCGCAAGGTGCCCGGATCGACGTTCCGGCACGGGCGCGTCTTCGGTGCGCCGATGGGCGAGCCGAAGTTCAAGTACTACGCCGAGTGGGAGTTCGCGGACATGGACGCCTTCAAGGCGGCGGCCCGCACGGACGAGTTCATGGCCACGGGCAAGGACGCGATGGAGATGGGCGTCCCCTTCCACGTCCACTTCGCCGACGTTGACTGAGCCGACCTACCCGTCGCCGTCGTCGCCCGACGAGCTCGGCTTCGAGAAGATCGTCTACGAGAAGGCTCCGCCGCGGGCGACGATCACGCTCAACCGCCCGGAGATCCTGAACGCGTTCGACTTCCAGATGCTCCGGGAGCTCGCTCGCGCCTGCGAGGACGCGTCGTGGGACGACGAGATCCGAGTCGTCGTGCTCACCGGCGCGGGGCGGGCGTTCTGCGTCGGCGCCGATCTCAGCTCCTGGGCGGAGGACTACCTCGACAAGCCGACCGAGTACTGGAAGTGGTTCGGCGCGTTCAAGGACGCGCACGACCGGCTGCGCGAGATCGGGAAGCCGACGGTCGCGCGCATCAACGGGATCGCGGTCGGCGGCGGCAACGAGCTGCAGATGGCGTGCGACCTCGCGGTCATGGTCGACGACGCGTTCATCCGGCACGTGGGGCCCGAGCACGGCTCGGTGCCGGCGGGAGGCGCGACGCAGTGGCTGACGATCATGGTCGGCGACCGGCGCGCGCGCGAGATCGTCCTCATGTGCGAGGAGATCCCGGCCGCGAAGGCCGAGGAGTGGGGCCTCGTGAACCGGGTCGTGCCCGCAGCCGACCTCGACGCGGAGGTCGACCGGATGGTCGAGAACCTCGCCCGGAAGCTGCCGCAGACGACCCGCTACGCGAAGCAGCACCTGAACTTCTGGCGCGACCTCGCCTGGCACGAGACGATCAACCACGCCCGCGACTGGCTCGCGCTGTCGATGGCGACCGAGGAGCCGCAGGCCGCGATCAAGCGCTTCCTCGAGCGGAAGAGTGAGTGACCTCGTCCTCACCGAGCGCGACGGCCCGGTCGCCGTCGTCACGCTCAACCGGCCCGACGCGCTGAACGCGCTCTCGGACGAGCTCATGGAGCAGCTCGTCTCGACGCTGCAGGGCTTCGACCGCGACGACGAGGTGCGCTGCATCGTGCTCGGCGGGAGCGACAAGGCGTTCGCCGCGGGCGCGGACATCGGTGAGCTCGCGCGCTCGTCGGCGATCGATCTCTACTACCAGCGGCGGATCGAGCGCTGGGACGCGATCCGCGGGCTCTGGACGCCGCTCGTCGCGGCGGTCTCGGGGTACTGCCTCGGCGGCGGCTGCGAGCTGGCGCTGGCGTGCGACCTGATCGTCGCGTCGGAGTCGGCGAAGTTCGGCCAGCCGGAGACCGGCGTCGGCGTGATCCCAGGCGCGGGCGGGACGCAGCGGCTGACGCGGGCGGTCGGCAAGGCGCTCGCGATGGACGTGATCCTCAGCGGGCGGTTCCTCTCGGCGGAGGAAGCGCTGGCCGCGGGCCTGGTCGCCCGGGTCGTCCCGGACGGCGAATGGCTCGACGAGGCGAAGCGGGTCGCCCAGGAGATCGCGTCGAAGGCGCCGATCGCGACGCGGCTGGCGAAGGAGGGCGTCGACCGGGCGTACGAGGGGCCGCTCCAGCTCGGGCTCGAGTACGAGCGGCGGCTGCTCTACCTGGCGTTCGCCTCGGAGGACACGAAGGAAGGCCTGACCGCGTTCATGGAAAAGCGCAAGCCCGAGTGGAAGAACCGCTGATGGCCGAGGTCGAGACCCAGCGCGACGGCGCGGTCCTCACGATCACGCTCAACCGCCCGGACGTCCTGAACGCGTTCAACGCCGCGATGCACCAGGCGCTAGGCGCGGCGCTGCGAGGAGGCTGAAGACGCGTCGGTGCGCGCGGTCGTGCTCACCGGAGCCGGACGCGGCTTTTGCGTCGGCCAGGACCTGACCGAGTTCCGCGAGTCGCCCGGCGACATCGGCGACCGGTTGCGGAGCAACTACCACCCGAACGTGCTCGCGATCCGGCGGCTCGAGAAGCCGGTGATCGCGGCGGTCAACGGCGCCGCGGCCGGCGCGGGCCTCTCGTTCGCCTGCGCATGCGATCTGCGCATCGCGGCGGACTCGGCGAGCTTCGTCCCGGCCTTCATCAACATCGGGCTCGTCCCGGACTCGGGCGGCACGTACTTCATCGCCCATCTCCTCGGCTACCCGCGTGCGTTCGGGTGGATGACCTCCGGGCACAGGCTCACGGCGGCCGAGGCTCACGCGTGGGGGCTCGTCTCGGAGGTGGTCGAGGCAGATGCGCTTGCCGGCCGCGCCGCTGCGGTCGCCGCCGAGTACGCGGCGCGCCCGACGCGAGGCGTCGGAATGACGAAGCGCCTCTTCTCGCAGGCCTTCGAGAACACGCTGGAGGAGCAGCTCGAGGCCGAAGCGGAGCTCCAGACCGCCGCGACTCGAGACGAACGACTTCAAGGAGGGCGTGGCCGCCTTCCTCGAGAAGCGCGACCCGAAGTTCACGGGCGCCTAGGCCGCGCCGCAGGCCCCGCAGTGCGACGCGCCGACGCGGCGCGGCTGGTCGCAGCGTGCGCAGGGGGCGAGCACGTCACGGCCGCACCCCTCGCAGTGTGGGTTGTCGCGAACCGGGTAGCCGCAGAACGGGCACTCGCGCCTCCGCACGCGGCGTCCGGGAAGCCGTTTGGCGAGGTATCGCTGCAGTGCGACGAAGGCGAGCAGCGTGAGCACGATCCCGGCGATCGAGAGCACGAATGGCCCGAGGTCGAGCGGGTCGAAGTAGTCCGTCAGGTAATCCGTCGCCATCACGAACGCGAGGACGGCCGCGTATCCGACGAACGCGATCCCGACCGGGTAGTAGCGGGAGCCCCGCCTTCTCAGCCGGGCGAGCAGCCAGTACCCGAAGAGCAGGTTCGCGAGCACCCACGCGAGCCGGAGCGCGAATGCGAGCAGCTCGCGCTTGTGGACGCGGCCGGATTGGACCTGGGCGATGTGACGCTCGGCGCTGGTTGCCGCAGGCTGTGCCCGGGCGACGTCGGTCTTCGCCTCGACCACGTTCTGCCGCGCCCGCGCGTACCGCTTCCGTGCGCTGTCGTACGCCACGCCGAGCCGGGTCGCCTCGGCCCGGTGCGCTTCGAGCGCCGTGCGGTACGCCTCGCGCTTCAGCTCGAGATTGTCTCGGGCATTGGCAGCGGCGACCTGAGCTCGGGAGAGCTGACCCTGGGCGGATCGCAGCTCGTTGACGGCAGCCTGCTCGGCGGGGGTTCCCCGGTACGAGATGTCGGGCGGCGAGGTCGTCTTGACGGCGTCGCCGATCTTCACGTACACCCAGATCCCGCCGATCAGGAGGAAGAGCGCGAGGACGAGCGACAGCAGCTTCTCGCCGTTGGTCGTCTGAATCTCCTCGACGTCGACGCGCGTGCTCATTCGGCCTCCCTCTTCGTGCGCGGTCGGAGCTCCACGATCAGCTCGCAGTCGAGCGCTTCGGCGATGCGGAGCAAGCGTGTCGATCCGCGGCGGCCGGCCGCCCGACTCGAGGCGCGCGATCGCCGACTGCGTCGTGCCGGTCAGCTCGGCGAGCTCCTTCTGCGACAGGCCGAGTGCCTTGCGCTGCGAAGTGACCTGGTCGGCCACGCGCGCGAAGAACCACCCCTGGTCGGGGTCGACGTGGGCGAGTCGCTCGCGAAGCTTCTCGAAGGTGTCAGGGCTCATATCGCAGCGACTGCGATAATAGCAAAGACGCTATTGACGATGCTATCTCACGTCTGCTATGGATAGCAAAGATGAGATACCGCAGCCCTCGGCTCGAACAGCATGTTCGGCGCAGCGCTCGATTGCGAGCCCCGTTCCTCATTGGCGACGCTGCTACGGCGCGTTGACGCGCATGCGGATCGTGCTTGTCTGCGCTGCCCGGACTCGCCATCGCAACCGTCTACTGGGTCGCCGTCGGCTGGAGCGGCGATGACTACGACATCGGCCGGACGGGTCTCGTCCTCTTGACGGCGTTCTTCGGCGTCGCGTTCGTTTCGCTCTGGGTCGTCGGATCGGTGGTCGGCCGGCTGTTCCGATTGGGACTCGAGCGGTGAGTCGCCTCAGATTCCTCGACGATTGCCGTTCTGCTCGTCGTCGTGGGCGCACCGCGTATGAGGCCGCGGTCGCGCTCGAGTGGATCCAGTCGGGACCGAGCCCGGTGAAAGCGCCCGGTTCGAGGGCTTCGTGATGTCGTTGGCGTCATCGCGCTCGCTGCGGGCTTCGTCGCTCGCTCGCCCTTGCGGCGCGGAATCGCCGGAGCCGCCCGGGCAGCACTGTTCGCGCCAGCTGCTGCCGCGCTGATGGTCGCACGCTACTACACGTTCGACACCTACTACCTGCCGACATGACTCGATACTCGGAGGGCGTGATCTCGTCGACCTGGGTCTACGGACTTGCGCTCGCCAGCGCTCTCGCCGCGCTCTCGAGTTCGCGATGCCCAGATTCGGCTTTGTGATCGCGGCGGTGGTGATCTTCGTCTGCCTCGTCACGACGATCGCCTTCGGCATCGGCAAGTAGCGTCGGCTTCGACTGAAGCTAGCCGAGTAGCGCGCAGAATCTCCGCGGCGTCCGGAAATCGGCCCTGCTCCTGCTTCGAGAAGAGCACCTTCCCGTCGGCGAGCACGTCGTACTGGCCCTTCGACCCTTCCTCGATCGTGGCGTCGTGCCCCGCCTGGTTCAACTCGGCCGCGAGACTCGCAGCCCGCACGTCATACGACTCTCAGACGGGGCAGTACTGGATCAGAACCTTGGCCACGAGAGAAACCTACATTGACGCGCGACGCCCGACGGCGGATCATCGGAGCCGGTGAGCAGTAGCGCCGAGATCGTCGCCTGGACGTGCTTCGTGGTCGGGATCGTCCTCCTGGTCGCGGGGGTCGTGATCGGGCTGGCTCTGACCTTCCGGAAGGCGACGAAGCAGGTCGAGCACAAGATGCGGCAGGTGCGGCACAAGGTCGACGAGCTCAAGGACACCGCTGTCAGCGGGTCGATGAGCGCACGGGCCGACGATCATGCCGCCGCGACTGCCGAGGCGAAGGCGGGCGAGGTGAAGAGCGCCCTCGACGAGGTCAGCGGGATCGTCGCCGCGCTCCCGGAGAACCTGCGCTTCGCGGGGCTCCTCATTCTCGTCGGAGCAGCCCTGATGAGCGTCGCGACCGTCCAGTTCGGCGGCCACTCGATCTTCTAGCGTCGCGTGCGCTAGATCGTCTTGAACTGCTCGAACGGCTGGCGGCAGCTCTCGCAGTAGCGCACCGAGCGGCACGGCGTCGGGCCGAAGATGTTCTCCAGCCGCGTCTCCGTCGAGCCGCAGTACGGGCACTTGAACGACTTGCTCTGCAGCTGGACGAGCTGCGGCGCGCCCGCCTCGCGCGGAGCCGGCGGGGCGAAGCCGGCGGCGCGGAGCTTCTCGCGGCCCTCGGGCGTGATCCGGTCCGTCGACCACGAGTCGTCGAGGATCACCTCGACCTCGGGCTCGGCGCCGAGCTCGCGGATCCGGTCGGCCATCTGGTCGCGCATCACCTCGAGCGCGGGGCAGCCGAGGAAGGTCGGCGTGAACTCCACGTGAACCGTCCCGTTCTCGACCGCGACGCTGCGCACGACTCCGAGGTCGACGATCGAGATCGGCGGGATCTCCGGGTCCGGGATCTCGGCCAGCGCCTCCCAGACGCGTTCCTCGGTTACCACGTCGCTCCCGCGACCGAGCGGCGCACCTCGGTCATCTCGTTCCAGAGCTGCTCGAACTCGGGCACGTGCTCCTCGCCGGTGGTCGACGAGCGGCCTCAGCTCCTCGAGCGCCTCCTGGAAGCGCGGCTCGTCCTGGAGGCGGTCGAACCACATCTTCGCGTGCATCCGGTGGTACGCCTCCTCGCGGTCGATCTTCGCGGCGAGGCCCGCGACCTCCGCGTCGTCGGACTCCATCAGCTCCTTGATCCGCCGCTCGTCCGCGTCCTCGTAGAGGCAGTGGCGCGCGATCGTCCTCGCCCAGTCGGGGACGAGCCGGAGCTCGACGAAGTGCGAGCAGCGGTACTCCTCGGGCTTGCGGTCGAACGCGAGCTCGTCGGCCGTCGTCCCGAGCTCGTCCGCGACGAGCTGGTAGAGCGCCCGGGCGTGGCCGATCTCGTTCTGCGCGATGGACGAGAAGGCCACGTCCTCCTCGAGGAACGGCGCGATGCCCGTCCACTCGGAGTTCCGCCAGCCGAGGATCAGCTCGTCGTCAGCGATCGGCAGGAGCAGCTGTTCCCGCTCGCTCACGTGCCTCCTTCAGCTTCTCCTTGAGCGGATAGCCGTCGACGCGGTGGTAGTTCCGCTCCAGCTCGTCGACGAACTCGTCGATCTCGTGCACGGCCGAGCGCGGGACGACCCAGAGCGCGACCGACTCGCCTCGCCGGCCGAACTGCTCGCGGGCGTACCACTCGCCGTACTCGTCGTTCGGGGCCTCGACCGAGCCCGCGTGCGTGAAGGGCTGGCCCTTGCGCTCCTGCCTGAAGACTTCGTAGATCACGCCGCTTCGGCGAGCACCGCGCGCCGGACCCACTCGGTCTCGTCGCGCGTCGTGCGGCGAAGGTCGAGCCGCTCTTCGGTCTTCGGGCCGTGGCCGGTGACGACGTGCTTGAGCTCGTCCCAGTCGGGCTCGCGAGAACTCCCAGACGCCGTCGTCGTTCTTCCGCAGGTTCGGGTCCGGAACCGTCAGCCCGAGCTCCCAGATCTGCGGCACGTAGCCGTCGAGGAACTGCTGGCGCGCCTCGCCGTTGCCCTGGCTCTTGATCCGCCAGATGAACATCGGGTCGTCTTCCTTCGGGATCGGGTTCCCGTGGAACTGCATCAGCGGGCCCCACCAGCGGTCGAGCGCCTCCTGGACGAGCTCTCGCTGCTCGTCGGTGCCGTTCATCATCGTCAGGATCACGTCGCGCCCGTGGAGGATGTGGAACGACTCCTCCCAGCAGATCTTCTTCATGATCCGCGCGTACGGCGCGTACGAGCACTTGAGGAGCGCCTTCTGGCTGATGATCGCGGCCGCGTCGACGAGCCACGCGATCACGCCGACGTCGCCCCAGGTCTTCGTCGGGTAGTGGAAGACGTTGTGGAACTTCGCCTTGCCGGAGATCAGGTCCTCGAGGCAGTGCTCGCGCGGCTTGCCGAGGTCCTCGACGACGCGGTAGATGAGCTGCGAGTGGCCGACCTCGTCCTGCACCTTCGCGGTGAGGGCGAGCTTGCGCTGGAGGGTCGGCGCGCGGAGGATCCACTCGCGCTCGGGAAGGACGCCCATCAGCTCCGAGTTGCCGTGCATCTCGATGAACTTGATGAGCTTCGCGCGGTAGTCGTCGGGCATCCAGTCCGAGGTCTCGACCTGGCCGCCGGACTGGACGTACTCGAGGAATTGTCTGCTCGCGCGCTTCCATACGAACGATCGTTAGGGTAATCCTACTATGTCCGCTCGCCGGTCGCAGCTAACGCGCGAGGCGGCCCGGCTCTTCGCCGAGAAGGGCTATCACGGGACCTCGATCGGCGATCTCGCGAAGTCGATGGGCGTGCAGAAGGGCTCGCTCTACGCGCACATCTCGTCCAAGCAGGACCTGCTCTACGAGACGATGCGGGACGGGGCCGAGGCATTCCACGGCGTGCTCGACGCGATTCCGGACGAGCTGCCTCGCGACGGAGAAGATCCGCCTCGCCCTGCGCGGGCATCTGCGCGTCGTGGCCGAGCAGCTCGACGTGGCGACGGTGTTCGTGCGCGAGTGGCGCTACCTCGAGGGCGAGCGCCGCGACGAGATCCTCGCCGAGCGGCGGCGCTACGAGGATCGCGTCCGGGCGCTCTTCGCGCGAGGGGCGCGAGCTGGGTGAGCTGCGCACCGACCTCGACGACTCGACCGCCGCGCTGCTCACGCTCTCGGCGGCGAACTGGGCGTACACGTGGCTGAAGCCGGGGCGCGACACGGACGAGCTCGCGGACCGCTTCTACGCGCTGCTGATCGACGGCATGCGCGGCTACGCGACACCTGACGTGAGCCGTCCGACCGCTGTCGCTGCTCGTCAGCCGCTGGGGCGCCGCGGATCGTCTCCTCCGCGGTAGGTGATCGCTTCGATCGTGCGTCCGTCCGGGTCGGTGAAGAAGAGGCCGACCGCGATGCCGTGGTCGCGCTCCTCCGACTCGATGCCCGCCTCGTCGAGGCGCTCGTTTGATCTCGGCTCGTTCCTCCTCCGACACGCGAACCGCGGTGTGCGGGCCGACCGCGTTCCGCTCGTGCAGCGCGAGGCCCGTGTTGCCGAGGTACGCCATCACCGGGTGGCCTTCCGCCTTCACGATCCGCGCTCCGAGGATGCGCTCGTAGAACGCCGCCAGGCCGTCCGGATCGTCGGTCGTGAAGGCCACGTGATCGATCCGTGCCATGCTCGGGATTATGCGGCTCCTCATCGTCAACCCCTTCGCGAGCGGGGTCTCGGACGACCGCGTGGCCGAGGTGCGCGACGTCCTCGGCGACGTGGAAGTCCGCGAGACCGAGCATCCGGGCCACGCGACCGAGCTCGCGCGGGAGGCGAACGCCGAGGCGGTCTACGTCTTCTCGGGGGACGGCGGGTTCAACGAGGTCCTGAACGGGATCGGGCCCGACACGCCGGTGGGCTTCGTCCCCGGGGGAGGGGCGAACGTGCTGCCGCGCGCGCTCGGGCTGCCGCGCGACCCGGTCGAGGCCGCTCGGCGACTCGTCTCGGCGAGCACGCGGCGGATCACGCTCGGGAAGGTCAACGGGCGGCGGTTCGCGTTCGCGGCCGGGATCGGGATCGACGCCGAGGCCGTGCGCCGCCTCGACGTGCTCGGCCGGACGGTCGAGGACGGGCGCGCCGGGAACATCCTGTTCGCCTGGGAGCTGGCCCGCCTGCTGGCCGAGCGGCGCGGACGCTTCAACCCGTCGCTCGAGGTCCTCGGCCAGGGCCGGGCCGCGTTCGCGCTCGTGGCGAACTGCGATCCGTACACGTACGCGGGGCCGGTGCCGATCCGGATCGCGCCCGAGGCCCGCTTCGAGCTCGGGATCGACCTCGTCGCGCCGCGAGCCGTCTCGCCGTTCGCTCTGCCGCGGCTGCTCGGCTACGCGGTGCTCGGCCGGGGACAGGCGTCTGCGGGCGACATCCTGTACGGCCACGACCTCGACCGGATCGAGATCGTCTGCGACGGCCCGATGCCGCTGCAGGTGGACGGGGAGGACCTCGGCGACGTCACCTCGGCCGTTTTCGAGGCCGAACGCAGCGCAGTGACCGTCCTGAACTAGATTTCGGTCATGACAACGCGGTCCTGGCGCGGAGTAGCGGCGGTCGCGGGGCTTCTCGGCCTGCTCGCGCTCGTCGCGTTCGCCGCCGCCGGCCATGCGCCCGGAGGCGGATCGAGCCGGCCGAGCGCGTCCACGCCGTCCGTCCTCAAGGACTACCTCGCGACGATCGCCCTGCTCATGCTCCCTGTCGGGCGCGTTCCTGATCTTCTGGGCGGCCTTCCTCAAGCGCGCCTACAAGGACGTGCCGCTGATGAAGAGCCCGGCCTACCCGCTCTCAGGTCGCGCCGAGGCCGTTCGCGTACATCACGGTGTTCGTCATCGTGCTGGCGATCGCGGCTCCACTGGGGCCACCGGCGCAACAGCGGCGGTGGGCGGTCGGCGAGCCTCGCCCGGCGGTCTCGGCGACCGCCAAGGCAGCGCGAAGGGCCAGCAAGCCGTACGACCCGCACTTCCAGTGGCTGCCGATGCCGTCCTCGGATCGATCGTGATCGTGGGCATCGTCGGCTCGATGATGCTCCTCACCTACCGGCGCCGGCGCGAAGAGGACGACCCCGAGGTGATGCGCGTGACCGTCGCCCAGGTGCTGAGCGAGACGCTCGACGATCTCGTCCGCGAGCCCGATCCCCGCAAGGCCGTGATCGGGGCCTACGCGAGGATGGAGCGCACGCTCGCCGCCAGGGGCTTCCCGCGCGAGGAGTCCGAGGCGCCCGACGAGTATCTCGCGCGGATCCTCGCGGTGGTCGGCGCGAGCGGCCATTCGGTGCGGCGCCTGACGAGGCTGTTCGAGCGCGCGCGCTTCAGCGAGCACGAGATCGACTCGGGGATGAAGGAGGACGCGATCGACTCGCTGAGCGGCCTCCGCGCCGAGCTGCTGGTGGCGACGTGAGGCAGGCGGTCGTCCGCTGGATCGGGTTCGCCGTCCTGGCGACCATCGCGCTGCTCGCGGCGCGGATGATCTGGCCGGGCCGACAGGAGCTGGAGCTCGACGTCTTCGTCCTCGTGCTCGGGACGTTCGGGCTGATCGTGCTTGCGTCGGAAGTCAGGCGCATCGCGCCGGATCGCCGGACGAGTCGCTGCTCGAGGAGGCGCTCGAGCCGGAGCCGCCCGAGGTACAGCCGATCGCGGAGCTGCACCGCCTCGACCGCGAGCTGACGATGGGCTCGACGCGGTCGTTCGACCTCCACTACCGGCTGCGCCCGGTGCTGCGCGAGATCGCCGCCGCGCGGCTCGAGCGCCGCGGCATGAGCCTCGACTCCGGCACTCCGGCGGTGCGCGAGGCGCTCGGGGAGAGCCTCTGGGAGGTGACCGACCCGGACCGGGAGCCGCCGCACGACCGGCTCGCCCCGGGCCTGGCCCTCGAGGAGCTCGAGCGAACCATCGCGCGTCTGGAGCGTCTCTAGATGGCGATGACGATTGCCGAGCTGACCGCGCAGGCCGAGACGATCCTCGACGAGGTCGAACGGGCGGTCGTCGGCAAGCGCGACGCGCTCGAGCTCGTCCTGCTCGGAATCCTCGCCGACGGCCACGTCCTGATCGAGGACTTCCCCGGCCTCGCCAAGACGCTGATCGCGCGCTCGTTCGCGCAGGTGACCGGGATGACCTTCTCGCGCATCCAGTTCACGCCCGACCTGATGCCGGCCGACGTGACCGGCTCCTCGATCTACAACCAGCAGCGCGGCGACTTCGAGTTCCGGCCGGGCCCGATCTTCGCGAACCTCCTCCTCTCCGACGAGATCAACCGCGCGCCGCCGAAGACGCAGGCCGCGCTGCTCGAGGCGATGCAGGAGCGGCAGGTCACGATCGAGGGCGAGACCAGGCAGCTGGAGGCGCCGTTCGTCGTGCTCGCGACGCAGAACCCGATCGAGTACGAGGGCACGTACCCGCTGCCCGAGGCCCAGCTCGACCGGTTCATGCTGCGGATCGGGGTCGGCTACCCGGCCCGCGAGCACGAGTGGGAGATGCTCGAGCGGCGGATGGCGCGCGCCGAGGACGAGGTCGAGCTGCACCAGGTCGTGAACTCGCGAGAGCCTGCTCGAGATGCAGCGGGCGGTGGAGCAGGTGCACGTCGAGGAGTCGCTCGGCTACTACATCGTCGACCTGGCCGTGGCCACGCGGACCGCGCCGGGCGTGCAGGTCGGGTCGAGCCCGCGCGGGTCGCTCGCGCTCCTCAAGCTCTCGCGCTGCCGCGCCGCGCTCGCGGGTCGCGACTACGTGACTCCGGACGACGTGAAGGCCGTCGCGGTGCCGGCGCTCGCGCACCGCCTGGCTCTCCGGCCCGAGCTGTGGGTCGAGCGCAGGCGCGGGGACGACATCGTGCGCGACGTCCTCGACCGGGTCCCGACGCCGGCGGTCGAGCAGCCCGTCCCGAAGTGACGCGCACGGCGACCGGGAAGCTCCGCGTCTATCTCGTCCTTGCCGGGCTCGGCTTGCTCGGGTCGCTGGCGCTCGGTCGGCCGGAGCTGGCGGCGCTCGCCGCCCCGTTCGCGTTCTTCGTCGCGGTCGGGCTCACGGTCGGGCGCAAGGTGGAGGTTCGGGCCGCGTCCGAGCTCGACCACGAGCGCCAGCTCGAGGGGCGGCTCGTCACCCTGCAGCTGGAGGTCTCCGCCACGGAGCCCGTCGAGCGGCTGGAGCTCCTGCTCGACCTCGGCGACGGGCTCGAGTCGGAGGCGCCGAACCCGGTTCTGATGCGGCTCGGCCACGGGGAGCGGCGGGAGCTCGAGTTTCCCGTCCGCTGCGCGCGCTGGGGGACGTACGAGGTCGGGAACGTCGTCTGGCGCGCCCGGGACGGCTTCGGCCTGCTCGTGTCCGAGGGGCGGACGTCCGGCGGCCACCGGCTCAAGGTCTATCCGCACGGCGAGACCGTCCAGCGGCTCCTGCGCCCGCTCGAGACGCAGGCCTTCGCCGGGAACCAGGTCGCGCGCAGCCGCGGCGAGGGGATCGAGTTCGCCGACCTGAGGCCGTTCACGACCGGCGATCGCGTCCGGCGAGTGAACTGGCGCGCGACGGCTCGGCGCGGCGAGCCCTGGGTGAACGAGACGCATCCGGAGCGGAACTCGGACATCGTGCTCTTCCTGGACACGTTCTCCGAGGCCAGGCGGGACGACCTCGGGACGCTCGACCTCGCGGTGCGGGCCGCCGCCTCGCTGTCCGCGCTCTATCTCCAGGAGAAGGACCGGGTGGGGCTCGTCTCCTTCGGCGGAGTCCTGAACTGGCTGACCGCGACCTCGGGCATGACGCAGCTCTACCGGATCGTCGACTCGCTGCTCGACGCGGAGATCGCGCTCAGCTACGCGTGGAAGGACCTGGACGTGATCCCGCCGCGGACGCTGCCGCCGCGCGCGCTCGTCCTCGCGCTCAGCCCGCTGCTCGACGAGCGTGCCGTCGGTGCGCTGATCGATCTTCGGGCCCGCGGGTTCGACCTGGCCGTGATCGAGCTGTCGCCGTACTCGTTCGTGCCCGAGGGCGAGAGCGAGACCGAGCAGCTCGCGTACCGGCTCTGGCGGCTCAGGCGCGACGCGTTGCGGACGAGATATGCCTCGCTCGGAGTCCCGATCGTCGAGTGGCGTGAAGGGGTTCCGATGGAAGCGGTCGTGGAGGAGGTGAGGGCATTCAGGCGCCACGCCCGAGTGCTGCGCGCCTAGCGACGGGCGCGGTCGCCGTGCTGGCCGCCGTTGGCCTCGCCGCGTATCCGGCTGCGCAGGACATCCGGCTGCAGCCGCTGGCGCTCGCGCTGGCGGCGATCGGCGTCGTCGCGCTCGTGCTCGGCCTGCTGGCGAGATGGCCCGCTGCGATCGGGCTCGCCCTGGTGTCGCTCGGCGGGACCTACGCGGTGCTGTTCGAGGCCGAAGGCTCGCGCCTGGACCGGCTCGCGCCTGCGTACGCGGCCGGGCTGCTGCTCGTCGCCGAGCTCGCGTTCTGGTCGATCGAGAGCCGCGTGCCGGCCTGGAGCGACCCGGAGCTCGTGATCTGGAGGCTGGCGCGCCTCGCGCTCGCATGCGCCGGAGCGGCCGTGCTCGGAGCGGTGGTCATCGCAGACGCTTCGGCGGCCAGCGGCGGAGGCGGGCTGTTCCTGGAGACGCTCGGTGTCGCCGCTGCGATCGGAGCCGTCGTCCTCGTCGTCGTGCTCCTGCGTCGGAGCGCCTTCGAGTCCGGAGCAGACTAGTCCGCTACGGACTATAATCCGGGCGTGCCCACGGCGCAGGCCAGCCGAACCGGACTCTCGACCACGGAGCTCTCGGTGCTCGGCCTGCTTTCTGTGTTCGGCGAGCGCTCGGGATACGACCTGAAGAAGCACGCCGAGGTGGGTGTCGGCTACGTCTGGACGGGTGCGAAGAGCCACATCTACGCGGTGCTCCCCCGGCTCGTCGCAGTCCGGATTCGCGACCGTTCGACACGTCGAGCAGGGCCGTCGGCCCGACAAGCAGGTCTACAAGATCACGAGGGAGGGTCGAAAGGCCTTCCGGGCCTGGCTCGAGGAGCCGGTGGAGGAGCGGCCCGGCTCGCGGAGCACCTTCCTGC
Source organism: uncultured Actinomycetes bacterium (assembly GCA_963790695.1). Taxonomy (GTDB): domain Bacteria; phylum Actinomycetota; class Thermoleophilia; order Gaiellales; family Gaiellaceae; genus VAXT01. The sequence goes on from CAWBPX010000013.1 coordinate 162,427, forward strand.
TGAAGGTCTTCTTCGGCGGCGACATGAGCCGCGAGGCGCTGGTCGCCCACATCGAGCGCAAGCGCGAGGAAGCGACCCGCGAGGTCGCCGAGTACCGCGAGATCGAGGAGCGGATCCGAGACGAGGAGTCCTCCTACTTCGGGTACGTGACCCTGCGCTGGGGGATCGCCCAGGCCGAGGCGTGGATCGAGTGGGCGGACGAGATCCTCGGGGAGCTCGCGTGAGAGTCGCGCTCGCGGTCCTCATCGGCCGCGCTCGTCGCCGTGCCGGCTGCGGGCGGCTACCGGAACCCGACGCCCGGCAAGGCCGTGGTCCTGCAGAAGCCGGGCATGCACCGCGCCAAGGTCCGCCGGAACGTCGTCTATCAGCGCTCGCCGCGCCTGAGGATGGACGTCTACCGCCCGCGGAAGCGTTCGCGGCCGCCTGCCGGCGGTCCTCGCTCGGCGGGCCGCCGGGCTCCGGGAGGACCAGCGGTCAGAAGGTCGGCTGGGCGCAGCTGATCGCAGCATCGGGGCTGAGCGCCGTCGCGTTCGACATCCGCTCCGACGGGCGTCTCCGGTCGCCGCGCAACCCGGCGCTGGACGTCCAGTCCGCGATCGCGTACGTCCGCTCGCACGCGAAGCGACTCGGCATCGATCCGAGCCGGCTCTGCACACTCGGCTTCTCGGCTCCCTGGCATCTCTGGGCGACGATGCGCGATCCCCGTCCGTGGCTTCGCTGCAACGTCGTCTACTACGAGCCCCTCGACTTCCAGAGCGCCGCGCTCGGCGATGAGTTCTCCGCCCTGACCTACCTGCGCCGGTCGCCGGGCTCCATCCCGCCGATGCTGGTCGTGAAGGCGGGACGCGACGCGACGGCCGGGATCAACGAGTCGATCGACCGCTTCCAGGCCGCGGCGAGCGCGCTGCACGCCGACGTTCGCGTCGCCACCTACCCGGAAGGCGCGCACGGGTTCGACGTCGGGCCGAGGACGAGCGGCGCGAAGGCGGTCGTCCGCCAGACGCTGCGCTACCTGCAGGCGAGGCTGGCGCCGCCGCTTCGGATCTTCGAGGCGTGCGCGACCCCTGCGGAGCGCGCGTCCACGCTGCGCTTCTTCGCCTCCGACGACACGCCGCTCGCGGGCGTCGTCCTCGGGAGCGGCCCGCGCGGGCTCGTGCTGGCCCACGGGCAGGGCGGCGACGTGTGCGAGTGGCTCCCCTATGCGCGGGACTTTGCCGACGAGCGGCTACCGGGTGCTCGTGTACGACGCGCGCTCGGGGCTCCGGGTCGACCTCGACCAGGCGGCGGCGGTCGAGGCGCTCCGCCGCACGGGATCCGAGCACGTGATCGCGATGGGCTCGTCCATGGGCGCCATCGCCAGCCTCATCGGGAGCGCTTCGCTGCCGTCGGCGCCCGCAGCCGTGGTCAGCCTCTCCGCGCCTGCCGGGTTCGGGCCGCTCCACGCCCTGCCGGCCGTGGCGCGGCTGCAGGCGCCGACCTTCTTCGGCGCATCGGAGCAGGACGATCCGTTCGTGGGCGACGCTCGCGCGCTCTACGCAGCTTCGGTCTCGTCCGACAAGCGGCTCGACATCCTGCCCGGCGCGGCGCACGGCTCGGCGATGCTCCAGGACTCCGCGTTTCGCGCTCGGGTCGAGGCTTTCATCGCCTCCCACTAGATAGATTCCGTCCGGTATGGCGCAGGTGCTTCCGGCCGAGCGTGACCTTCGGCGTGTGATCGGCGACGGCGACGCGGTGCCCGACGGGGAGGTCGAAGGGCTCACCGACCACGACCTCGTCGAGCTCTACCGCAGCCTCGTCCTCCTGCGCACGTACGACGAGCGCTCGGTCGTCTACCACCGCCAGGGCCGGATCGGGACGTACGCGATCTACTGGAACCACGAGGCGATGCAGGCCGGCTCCGTGTACGCGCTCGACGAGGACGACTGGATCTTCCCGAGCTACCGCGAGTCGGCGATCGGGCTCCTGCGCGGGATGCCCGTCTCCACGGTGCTCTCCTGGTGGCGCGGCCATCCGGCGGGCTGGTGGAACCCGGCCGACTACAACGTCGCCTCGATCTGCGTGCCGATCGGGACGCACGTCCCGCACGCGGCGGGCCTCGCCTGGGGCAAGCGGCTGCGCGGCGAGAACGCGTGCGCGATCGCGTACTTCGGGGACGGCGCCACGTCCGAGGGCGCGTTCCACGAGGGCGCCAACTTCGCCGCCGTCATGCGCGCGCCGCTCGTCCTCTTCTGCAACAACAACGGCTGGGCGATCTCGACGCCGGTCGAGGCGCAGACCCGGGCCGAGACGCTGGCCGACAAGGCGATCGGCTACGGCATGCCGGCGGCGCGGGTGGACGGGCTCGACATCCTCGCGGTGTACGAGGCGACGCGCGAAGCCGTTGCGCGCGCCCGTGCGGGCGACGGCCCGACGTTCATCGAGGCGGTCAGCTACCGCGCCGCGCCGCACGCGACGGCGGACGACCCGAAGGCGTACATCGACCTGGAGCGGGTCGAGGAGGAGCGCAAGCGCGAGTGCGTCGGCCGGTACGAGGGCTATCTGCGCCGCGCCGGGATCCTCACCGACGAGATGGCCGAGTCGATCCGCGGCGAGGCCGAGCAGGCGATGCGCGACGGGATCGCGGCCGCGGAGGCCGAGGCGCCTGCGGATCCGGGTCTCCTCTTCGAGCACGCGCTGGCCGATCCGCCGGCGTCGTTCGACACCGACCTCGCAGAGCTGCGGAGGGTCCTCGGTGGCTGAGCTGACGCTCGTGGAGGCGATCAACGACTGCTTCCACGTCGAGCTGGAACGTGACGAGAACGTGCTCGTCATGGGCGAGGACGTCGGCCGCGCCGGCGGCGTCTTCCGCGCCACGGCGGGGCTGCGCGACAAGTACGGCCCGGAGCGCTGCATCGACACGCCGCTCGCCGAGGCCGGGATCATGGGGACCGCGATCGGGCTCTGTATGGCCGGCTGGCGGCCGGTCTGCGAGATGCAGTACGACGCGTTCAGCTATCCGGCGCTCGACCAGCTGATCACGCACGTCGGGCGCTACCGCTGGCGCACCGGCGGGAAGATGGAGTTCCCGATCACGGTGCGCATGCCCTACGGCGGCGGTGTCCGCGCGCCGGAGCTGCACGACGACTCGCCGGAGGCCTACTACGTGCACACCCCGGGCGTGAAGGTCGCGATCCCGTCGACTCCGAGCGACGCAAAAGGCCTGCTCGCGGCGGCAATTCGCGATCCCGATCCCGTCATCATCTTCGAGCCCAAGCTCCACTACCGGACGCTCCGCGGCGAGGTGCCCGAGGGCGATCACGTCGTCCCGCTCGGGCAGGCGCGCACGGTTCGCGAGGGAGAGGACGTGACGCTCGTGGCGTACGGGTCGATGGTGCCGCTCGCGGAGCAGGCCGCGGACGCGTTCGCCGACCGCGCCTCGGCGGAGATCCTCGACATCCGTTCGCTGAAGCCGCTCGACGAGGACGCGCTGCTCGCGGCGGCGGCCAAGACGGGACGCGTCGTGATCATCCAGGAAGCGCCGCGGACGGCCGGCTACGGCGCCGAGCTCGCCGCGATCCTGGCGGAGAAGGCGATGCTCGATCTGCGCGGCCCGGTCCTTCGCGTGACCGGCTACGACGTGCCGTACCCGTACTGGCAGATCGAGGACGCGTACATGCCGTCGGTCGAGCGGGTCGTGGACGCGGTCGAGAAGCTCCTGGAGTATTAGTGGCGACGCACGAGCTTCCGCTCGAGCAGCGATACCTGCACGGGCACTTCTCGAGGACCTCGAGCCGGCGATCGAGATCGACCCCGGCGACTCCGTCAAGTTCTTCACGCCCAATCACGCGTGGGACATCGCCCGCGACGAGCGCTTCGCCCCGCGGAGCCCCGAGCTGGACGAGGGCCACGCGCTCGCCGGCCCGATCTTCGTTCGCGGCGCGAAGGCCGGCCAGACGCTCGTCGTCCAGATCGAGGCGGTCGACCCCGCTCCCTGGGGCGTCGTGCACGGAGGCCGTGACCATGCGATTCATTGGGAGCTGGCGAACGGCATCGGCCGGTCCGAGCGCTTCGAGATCAAGCTCGCGCCCTTTCTCGGCGTGATGGGCATGCCGCCGCCCGAGCCGGGCGTGCACTCGACCGGTCCGCCGAGGCGCTGGGGCGGGAACATGGACTGCAAGGAGCTCGTGGCCGGAACGACGCTCTATCTCCCGATCCCGGTCGACGGCGCGCTCTTCTCCGCCGGAGACGGGCACGCGGTGCAGGGCGACGGCGAGGTGTCGGGAACCGCGATCGAGGCGCCGACGAGCGCGCAGGTGACGCTGGACGTGGCGGAGGAGCCGGTGCTCGAGTGGCCGATCGCGCGGATCGACGGCGGCTGGATCGCGCTCGGCTTCGCGGAGACTCTCGAGGAAGCGGGAACGCGCGCCATGGCAGGGATGCTCGCGTTGATCGAGCGCGAGCTCGGCGTGAGCGGGGCGGATGCGATGGCGCTCGCCAGCCTCGGCGTCGACCTCCGCATCACCCAGATCGTGAACGGCTCCGTCGGCGTGCATGCCGTGCTGCGCGACGACGCTTTCCGGTCCGCGTAGATTGAGCGCATGGCAGCCGGCACGGAAGCGCTTCGGCGCGCCTGGGAGCACGACAGCGCAGGCCGTGAGCAGGAGGCGATCGTCGAGTACCGCGCTGCGCTCGAGGCCGGGGTCCCCGACGAGGACCTCCTCGGGGCGATGCTCGGCTTCGGAAGCACGCTGAGGAATGTCGGCGAGCTGGAGGAGTCCGAACGCGTGCTGCGCGAGGCGGTGACCCGCTTCCCGGATCACGCGGCCCTGCGGTTCTTTCTCGCGCTCACGCGCTGGGAGCGCGACGACAAGGGCGGAGCCTGGCGCGAGCTGGTCGAGGCGCTCTTCCGCGCCGACGCGCCGGGCATGGCTCGGTACGAGCGGGCGATCCGCGGCTACTCGGCCGAGCTCTGAGCGACCGTCTGCGTCTGCTGCTCGAGCGAGCGGGCTCGGGGTTTCGGTTGCGAGACGCGGCGACCGGCGAGGTCGTGCGCTGGGAGGACGAGCGTGTGCGAGTGGTGCCCGTGGCGGGCGTCTCCTTCCGGCCCGAGGCGCACGAAGATCCGTCGTTCGATCCCGGCCTGTCGGTCGCGCTCGTCCCCGAGCCGGACAACGAGCACGATCCGAACGCGGTCGGCATCTGGAACGAGCAGCGGACGCTCCAGGCCGGCTACGTCCCGCGTGAGGTGGCGCCCGAGCTCGACCGGCGACGAGCAGGCCGTGTCGCTCTGGCGCGTCGAGGGCGGGCTCCGCGTGCTGATCGCGCCCGCCGATGCCTGGATCGGGCGCCCGCGATAGATTTCCGGCGCTGTGGCGTACGAGTTCAAGCTCCCCGATCTCGGCGAAGGCCTGACCGAAGGCGAGGTCGCCCGCTGGCTCGTCGCCGAGTCGGCGACGAGGTGACCGAGGACCAGCCGCTCGTCGAGATCCAGACCGACAAGACGACCGTCGAGATTCCGTCGCCCGCCGCGGGGAAAGTCGCCCAGATCCTCGTCGAGGAGGGCAAGGTCGTCCCGGTCGGGACGATCCTCGTCGTCATCGGAGAGGACGGAGCCGCACCGGCCGTCGAGGAGCAGCCGAGAGCGGAGCCGGCGCCTTCGGCCAGGCCCCGGGGACAGGCACCGAGACGTGCCGCCGGATGGACGAGTGCGCGCGACGCCGCTCGTCCGGCGGCTCGCTCAGGAGCTCGAGGTCGACCTCGAAGGCGCTCACGGGCACAGGGCCGCAAGGACGGGTGACCGAGAAGGACGTGCGCGAAGCGGCCACGTCTGAGCGTCTGACACCGGGACCGGGCTCGGAGGGACGGCGCGAGCCGCTGCGCGGGGTGCGGAGGCTGATCGCCGAGCACATGGCGCGTGCGCACAAGGAGGTGCCGGCGGTCACCTGGGTCGAGGAGTGCGACTTCTCCGGGGTCGACCTCAAGCTCCTCGTGCCGACGGTGCTCAAGGCCGCCGCCGAGACGCTGAAGGAGTTCCCCGAGCTGAACGCGCGCCTCGACGGAGACGAGATCGTCTACCTCGACCGCTACGACCTGGGCGTCGCTGTCCAGACCGACGACGGCCTCGTCGTCCCGGTCGTCCGCAACTGCGACTCGGCCTCGATCGAGGATCTCGCCGCCGAGGTTCAGCGCATGGCCGAAGCCGCCCGCGCGGGCGGGCTCAAGCCCGAGGAGCTCCGCGGCTCCACGTTCACGGTCACGAGCGCCGGCAAGCTGGCCGGCCTCTTCCAGACCCCGATCGTGAATCACCCGGAGGTGGCGATCCTGAGCATCGGCCGCGTGGCGGAACGCCCGGTCGTCCGTGACGGCGAGCTTGCGGTCGCGCCGACGGGCTATCTCTCCGTCACGTTCGACCACCGCGTCGTCGACGGCGCGCGCGCCGCGGAGTTCGGTCTCGCGGTGATCCGCCGCCTCGCGGCCTCGTAAACCGAAGAGCCCGGCACGAAGGCCGGGCTCTCCAGCAGACGAGGTGCGCGGCTAGTGGTGCCCGCGGCCCCCGTGGTCGTGGCCGTGGCCGCGCCGGATCTGGCCGCGGATCAGACCTGCGGGGTTGAGCGTCGTGTGGACGTTCGCGTACGTGTAGCCCTTGCGCATCGCGGTGAGGACCTCGTCCATCTCACCGGGTGCGATGCCCTGGCCGTTCGGGCCGACGATGTCGGCTGCGATCGATGTCGCCCTCGATCGTGCCCGAGCCGGGCGGTGCACGCCGGCTTGTCGCCGCCGCCGCACAGGAACGCGGCCACGCCGCCGGCCACGCCGGGCTGTCCGAAGTGGATGTGCGAGAAGAGCGTGTCGCCCTCGGCCGCTTCGAAGCCCGAGTAGTGCAGCCGTAGTGGATCGTGTCTCCGCTCACGGTCGCCCTGAAGGTGCCGTGACCGGGCGTCGACTCCGACGGCGTCTCCTCGAACCCGACGAGCTTGGCCGAGAACCGATTGCCGCCGTTCCCTCCGTGCCCCCTGTTGGCGAGCGCTGCGGCGGCCACGACTGTCAGGCCCGCGATCGCCAGCACTGAGATTGCGAGTGCAAGCTTGCGCATGCTTAGCCTCCCCGATCTTCGGTTGCGATTGGTCATTACGGCTGCTCGCGTGGGGCGGATTTCGCGCCGTCGTCGAGATGCTGCTCGACGAGCTGCTCGATCTCGGCCGCGTTCGCCTTGCCTTCGATCCGGCCGACCGCGCGCTTGCCCTTGATGAGGATCAGCGTCGGGACGCTATGCACCTTGAATCGCTCCGCGAGCTCGGGCTGCGCTTCGACGTCCACGTTCGTGACGCTCAGGCGATGCCGCTCCTTGCGCGCGAGCTGCGCCAGGAGGCTCTCCATGCGTCGGGCAGGCCCCGACCGCCATGTGGAAAAGAAGACGAGGAGGCCCCGGCGGCTGCGGCCGGACCCCCCGGATCGGCCGGTCATTCCCTCGTTTTCCCCTGGCTTTGCGGCGGCGAAACGCCCTCCCTCTAGACTGGACCGCGATGGGGGACTGGTATTCGATCGGGGTGTTCGCCGGCCTCGGCGTGGCCCTCGGGATCGCGGCTGCAGGAGCGTTCGGCGGTCGCCGGTTCGCGCTCGTCGCGCCCTTCCTCGCCGGTGCGGTCGGAGTCGCGCTCGGCATCGTGCTGGCTGACGCGGAGGAGGCGGCGGCCGCGGGCGTGGGCGGAGTTCTGGGCGCGGTCGGAGCGCTCGAGCTCGTCCGCGGAGCGCTCGGCCGCGGCGGGACACGCCTCGGCAACCGCTCTGCTCGTCCTGCTCGGCGCCGTGGCGGTCGCGGCGCTCGCGTTCGTCCCCGTTCTCGGCTACGTCGAGGCGGTCGCCCTGCCCGCGCTCGGAATGCGGCTCCGCAGGCGCTCGGGACAGCGCTACGCCGGCCTGCGCTCGCTCGCCCGGGACTAGCGCGCCGTGAAGAAGGTCGTCCTGATCGTCATCGACGGCCTGACGCCGGCCATGCTCGAACGTGCGGTCGAGACGGACGACGTGCCCGCCCTGCGCTTCCTGATGAACGAGGGCGAGTACCGGCGCGCGGTCACGACGTTCCCCTCGCTGACGCCGGTCTGCCTGTCGTCGATCGCGACCGGAGCCCACCCGGACGTGCACGAGATCCCACACCTCGTCTGGTACCACCGCGGCGAGGAGCGGGTGGTCGAGTACGGCTCCTCGTTCGGGGCGATCCGCGCGGCCGGGACGACGCGCGCGATCCGCGACGTCGATCTTCAACCTGAACGAGGAGCATCTCTCGCGCAACGCCGTCACGGTCTTCGAGGCGCTCGAGTCGGCCGGCCTCGTGAGCGCGGCCGTGAACATGGTCTGCTACCGGGGCCCGGCGCGGCACGCCCCGCTCGTTCCCTGGCTCAACCGGCCCGCCTACGGGCCGAGCCGGTTCTTCTACTTCAACCTCTTCGAGTCGGACGTGACCGGGGCGCCCTCTGGCCGTTCGCACACGCGCGCGTGGCTCCGTGGACGACTACGCGCGCATGGTCGGGCGCTGGCTCGTCACGCGCGACGGCTTCGACTTCCTCGTCTTCTACCTCCCGGACTACGACTTCGCCTCGCACGCCGCGGGGCCCGAAGCCGCGCACGCCGCACTCGCCCACGCGGACCGCGGCGATCGTGACGCTCCTCGAGGCCGCCGGCGGGCCGGACGAGTTCCTCGACCGCTACGACGTGCTGCTCTGCTCCGACCACGGCCAGACGAGCGTCGAGCGCGGGGAGCGCCTCCAGGACGCCTTCGCCGACCTGACGCTCTTCCACCGCGGGAACGGCCGTCCGGCGCAGCTCGCGGTCACGGCGTCGAACCGCGCGGGCATGGCCTACCGGCTTCCCGGTTGCCCCGAGACCGCGGAAGAGCTGGCGGCTCGGCTCGACGGGAGGGGTCACGTCGTCCTGTTCCGGGAAGAGGACCAGGCGGTGGCGCGACTGGACGGCATCGAGCTTCGGTTCGCCCCGTCCGAGGGGGGCTGGGAGTCGACCGGGGACGAGACGGTCCTGTCGCAGCCGGACGCGCTCGAGCGCGCGTGGGCCGCGCTCGCCAACCCGAACGCGGGCGACCTGATCGTCTCGGCCGCGCCCGGAGCCGAGTTCGCCGACCTCGGCGGGCGCCACCACGCGGGCGGGGGGAGCCACGGCTCGCTCGAGCAGGGCGACTCGGAAGTCCCGATGATCTCCGTCGGCGCCGGCCCGCCTCCCGCGAGGACGATCGACGTCGCGCCTCGCGTCCTCGAGAAGCTCGGCGTGCCCGATGGCCGTTGAAGCCCGCCAGCGGATGGTCGACGACCAGCTTCGGGGCCGGGACATCGTCGACCAGCGCGTGCTGGACGCGATGGAGCGCGTTCCCCGCGAGCTCTTCGTCCCGCAGGGCGAGCGCCACCGCGCGTACGCGGACGCCGCGCTGCCGATCGGGCACGGGCAGACGATCTCCCAGCCGTACATGGTCGCGCGCATCGCCGAGGTGCTCAGCCTGACCGGTCGGCGAGAAGGTGCTCGACGTCGGCAGCGGGTCCGGCTACCAGGCGGCGGTGCTCGCCGAGCTCGCAGACGAGGTGCACACGATCGAGCGCATCCCCGAGCTCGCCGCCCAGGCGCGGGAGAACCTCGCCGCGGCCGGCTACGAGAACGTGCACGTCCACGTGGGCGACGGCACGCTCGGCCTGCCGGACGAGGCTCCGTTCACCGCGATCGCCGTCGCGGCGGCCGCACCGGAGATGCCGGAGCGGCTCTACGACCAGCTCGAGCCGCGGGGAAGGCTCGTGGTCCCGCTCGGCGGCCGGTGGGGGCAGCGGCTGGAGGTGATCGTCCGCAGCCCGGAAGGCCCGGCGGTCATCCACTCGGTCCCGTGCCGGTTCGTCCCGCTCGTCGGAGAGCAGGGCTTCGACGAGTGAAGCGGGCGCACGTGGTGGTCAGCGGGATGGTCCAGGGCGTCTTCTTCCGGGCCGAGACGCGCGACCGCGCGAGGTCGCTCGGGACTCGGCGGCTGGGTGCACAACAGATCGGACGGAGCCGTGGAGGCGGTGTTCGAGGGCGACGACGAGCGGGTGGACTCGATGGTCGACTGGTGCCGCCGTGGGCCTTCGGGAGCCCAGGTCGAGGAGGTCGACACCAAGCTGGGCGGCTCCAGAAGGGGAAACCGGCTTCTCGATCCGGTAGCAGCGTTTCCACGTCCTTGGCTACGGGCACAATGGTGGCTCTGATGCGAGGAGTCGAGGCACTCAACAAGCGGGTCATGACGAGCGGCATCGAGCTGGGCCGCGTCGTCGACGTGATCCTCGACGAGGCCGGAGAACGCCCCGTCGGCTTCGACGTCCTCTGCGGCGACGGGAGCCATCGGTTCCTTCCGTTCCCGACGGCGCGGCTCGAAGGCGAGCACGTGGAGGTCGACTCCTCGCTGATGCTGCTCGAGCGCGAGCAGCTCGACTTCTACCGCAAGCACGGACGGCCTCTTCGCGCCTGAAGTCGCTGCTACGCTCGCCCGCTGATGGCTAACGGCGCGTCCAGCATCGCTGCGGCACGTGCGCGTGCGACCAGCGCGCTCCGCCGGCCGCACAACTGGGTGCAGCTGGCCAAGTTCTGCACCGTCGGCGCGGTCGGCTACGTCGTCAACCTCGCGGTCTACACGTGGCTCGTCCGGACGGGCCTGCACTACAACGTCGCGGCGGCGTTCTCGTTCCTCGTCGCGGTCACGAACAACTACACGTTGAACCGCCTCTGGACCTTCCGCGGGGAGCGCGGCCACGTCGGCTACCAGGGCCTGCGCTTCCTCGTCGTCTCGCTGCTCGCGCTCGCGGCCAACGAGGTCCTGCTGACGATGTTCGTCGCGGCCGGGGCCGGCAAGGTCGTCGCCCAGGCGATCGCGATCGTGCTCGTCACGCCCATCAACTTCGTGGGCAACAAGCTCTGGTCGTTCAGGCGACGCTGAGGGGCTGATGCGGCGAGTCGTCCTCGCCCTCGTGGCGGTCGCGGTCGTGACGCCTGCGGCGCACGCGGCGACCACGACGACGGGGCCCGTCTACGACTCGAAGGGGCGACTGGTGCAGGCGCCGTTCGCGCCGACGGTCGCGCCCGCGAAGCTGAACGAGAAGCGCGCGACCGCGATCTTCCTGCGGAACCACAAGGTCGCGGACTGGCTCGACCGCTACCCCACGCGCGACCGCGTCACCGACGCGACGTACGACAAGAAGCTGGACGACTGGAAGGTCGGGGTCTGGTGGGGCTCGGCCGGGCAAATCGCAAGCGGTCGCGTCGACGATCAGACCGGCCTCGTCACGGAGGCGTGGACCGGCCCGCAGGTCGCCTGGAAGATGGCGCGCGGCTCGCCTGGAGCCTTCGGCGGCCGGCAGATCAACTCGTGGCCGATCTGGCTCGGCTTCTGTGTCCTGTTCTTCGTCGGGCTCGCGGACCTTCGCCGGCCGCTCTCGGTGCGGAACCTCGACCTGCTCGTCCTGCTGTCGTTCTCCGTGTCGCTCTGGTTCTTCAACCGAGGCGACATCTTCACGGCCGTCCCGCTCGCGTACCCGCCGATGGCGTACCTGCTCGGGCGCATGGTGTGGGTCACCTGGCGCGGCGGCCCCGAGCGGTCGCGCGCCGTGTGGCCCGTGTGGCTGCTCGCGGCCGGGGCCGTCTTCCTCACGGGCTTTCGGGTCGGCCTCAACCTCAGGGACTCGAACGTGATCGACGTCGGCTACTCGGGCGTGATCGGCGCGGAGCGGATCGTGCACGGCGAGATGCCGTACGGGCACATGCCGAAGGAGGGGGCGCTGAAGCCGTGCGGGCCCTCCGACGCCGACGGCGAGATCCGCGAGCGCATCCAGACGAACGGCCGCTGTGAGTCGGCGAACGAGCGCGGCGACACCTACGGCCCGGCCGCGTACGAGGCGTACATCCCCGGGTACGCGGTCTTCGGCTGGAGCGGGAAGTGGGACCGCCTGCCCGCGGCGCACGCGACCTCGGTTCTCTTCGACCTGCTCGCCCTGCTCGGGCTGGCGCTCGTCGGCCGGCGCTTCGGAGGAGCGCGACTGAGCGCGGCTCTTCCGTTCGCCTGGGCCGCCTATCCGTTCACGCAGTACGCGTCGAGCTCGAACACGAACGACGCGATCATGCCCGTATTCCTGATCTTCGGCTTCTGGCTCGTCACGTCCGCCTTCGCGCGTGGGGCGTTCGTCGCGCTCGCGGGGTGGACGAAGTTCGCGGCGCTCCTGCTCGTCGCCCCTCTGGGCGTCCGTATCCGGAGTCGCGTCGGTTCTCAGGAAAAGGCTTATTTGCAGGAGGATTTGCCGTCGCTACGGCCGCCGCGTTCTCGATCCTCCTCCTGGAGCCGAGCCCGGCCCACGCCGCCCGCGTCTTCTGGGACCGCACGTTCGGCTGGCAGGTCGGACGCGATTCGCCGTTCTCGATCTGGGGTTGGGGCCAGTACCACGCGGCGGGGATCCCCGACCTCGGGTTCCTGCAGCAGCCGGCCATCGGCCTGCTCGTGGCAGGGGCGATCGCCTGCTACTTCGTCCCCCGGCGCAAGACGGCGCTCCAGCTCGCCGCGCTCACGGCCGCCATCCTGATCGGCTTCGAGCTCACGCTGACCCACTGGTTCTACCTCTACATCCCCTGGTTCTTCCCCTTCGTCGCCTTCGTCGTGCTGGCCGCCCGGCGCCGACGAGTCGAGGCGCCTCCGGCCCATGACGACGCTGAGCGCGAGCTCGTCGCGACCGGCTGACGCCGGGTACGCGGCCGCGGCGACGCTCGTCGCGGTCGTGCTCTTCCTCTTCTCCTGGGCGCTCCTGCATCGCGGCTTCTTCGCGCACGACCCGATCGTCGACACGCCGGTCTACGAGCGCTACGGCTCGGCGATCGACTCGGGGCAGGTGCCGTATCGCGACTTCGCGCTCGAGTACCCGCCCGGCGCGCTGCCCGTCTTCGTGCTGCCTGCGCTCGGAGGCGCGCGCGGAGACTCGTACCGTCGCCGGTTCGAGGCGCTGATGGCGTTGCTCGGAGAGCTGATGCTCGTCACCGTCGCAGTCGCGCTGGCCGCGCTCGGGGCGGGCAGACGCTGGCTGCTCGCTGCGCTCGGGCTCGCCGCGGTCGCCCCGCTCCTGCTCGGGCCGGTCGTGCTCTCGCGCTTCGACCTGTGGCCGGCAGCGCTGACCGCGATCGCGCTCGCGGCGCTCGCCGGCGATCGGTTACGGCTCGGCCACCTCGCGCTGGGGGCGGCGGTCGCGGCGAAGCTCTACGCGGCCGTGCTGGTCCCGATCGCCCTCGTGTACGTCTGGCGGCGGAAGGGGAGGCGCGAGGCGCTCGTCTGCGGCGCACTGCTCCTCGGCGGTGGTAGCGATCGCGTTCGTTCCGTTCCTCCTCGTTGCGCCGCAGGGCGTCTGGGACAGCCTCTGGAACCAGGCCACTCGCCCGCTGCAGATCGAGAGCCTCGGCGCGGCGCTCATGCTCGTCTCGCACCACGTCTTCGGCACCGGCGTGACGATGGAGTCGAGCCACGGCTCGCAGAACCTCGCCGGCACGACGGCCGACGCGTTCGCCGTCGCCCAGTCGGTTCTGCAGCTCGCGACGCTCGCCGCGGTCTGGATCCTGTTCGCGCGCGGCCCGGCGACGCGGACGAGGCTCCTCTACGCGAGCGCCGCCGCCCTGGTCGCGTTCGTCGCGCTCGGCAAGGTGCTCTCGCCGCAGTTCCTGATCTGGCTGATCCCGGTCGTGCCGCTTCTACGCGGCCGCCGAGGATTGACCGCCGCGGTGGTGCTCACGGTCGGCCTCGTCCTCACGCAGCTCTGGTTCCCGTACCGCTACTGGGACCTCGCGCTCCACTTCGGGACGCTCGAGTCGTGGCTCGTCCTGCTCAGAGACCTCGTGCTGCTCGCGCTGCTGGCGGTCGTCGTCCGCGGATTAGTCGAGCGCGACCCGGAACGCCTCACAGCTCGTAGCGCGGCCTGAGCCGTCGCACTCGACGAGCGCGCCCTCGAGCCGGACGCCGCCCTCGGCGGTCTCGAACCGGACCGGCATCCCGGTGCGCATGCGCTGGATCGCGAGCTCGGCCTTGACGCCGATCACGGAGTCGTGCGGCCCCGTCATCCCCGCATCGGAGATCGCCGCGGTCCCGCCGGGCTGCACGCGCGCATCGTTCGTCTGCACGTGCGTGTGCGTCCCGAAGACCGCGGTCGCCTTCCCGTCCAGGTGGATCGCCAGCGCGACCTTCTCGCTCGTCGCCTCGCCGTGGAAGTCGACGAGCACGACCGGCGTCTCGCGGCGCGCCTCCTCGACGAGCTCGTCCACGATCTCGAACGGCGCGACTGCGGGCGCCATGAACAGGTCGCCGAGCAGGTTGAGCACCGCGACCTTCGTCCCGTCGCGAGCCGGGGCCACGGTCCAGCTGCGACCGGGTGAGGCTGCGGACAGGTTCGCCGGGCGCACGATGCGATCGCTTCCCGACAGGTAGGGCGCGATCTCCTTCCTGCGCCAGACGTGGTTGCCGAGGGTGATCACGTCGACCCCTGCGGCGAGCAGGCGGTCCGCGAGCTTGGGCGTGATCCCGACACCGTCCGCCGCGTTCTCGCCGTTCGCGACGACGAAGTCCAGGTCCAGCTCCTCACGCAGTCCGGGCAGCCGCTCCTCGACCGCGCGCATGCCCGGCCGGCCGTTCACGTCCGCGACGAAGAGGATCTTCAGGGTGTTACTTGCGTTGCGGCGTCGTGCACTTCGACCGACGCGTGGTTCCCCGCGTCCTGCGTGTACCGGGCGAGTGCCTGCTGCTCGACGTCGGAGAAGTCGATGACCGTTCCGATCTTCGAGATGGACGCGGCCACGGACGAGCCGACCGTCAGCGCCGGATCCGGGCGCAGGTGCGTCACGCGAACCACCAGCGCCGGCGCGCTCGTCGGCTGGATGTCGATTCGCGCCCCGTACGTCTTGCCGCGAAGCGTGAGCGGCGTGATTCCGACGATCGTCCCGTCCACCGGCGAGTAGACGTCGGTCCCGGGCGAGGCGCCGACGTCGAGCGACGGCCGTGCTCGGTCCGGTCTCACCGCCGAGCATGTAGTACGAGAGCCCGCGCTCGCCGCCGCCGAAGAGCTTGCCCGCGATTCGCTGGAAGAGCCCCTCGTTCTTCTGCCGCCCGACCGGCTCCAGGGAAAGCGCTCCGCCGCCGACGGCGTGGTAGCCGATCGCCGAGACCCGGCTCTGCGCAATCGGGAGCTGCAGGCGCAGCGATCCGCGCAGCGCGACGACCTGCGCCCGCGGCTGGCCGGCCGGCAGGAACCGGTTGGCCGACGCGGGACGCATCTGCGTGGGCTTCGACGAGCCGGGACCGAAGGCGGTGAGCAGGAACGTGACGAGAAGCGCGATCGAAAGCACGATCAGGCCGGCGATTCGCCGGGCTCTTCGTCTTGCGGAGGCTCGAGCCTTTGACGTGCGGCGCGCCTGCCCGCGGGTGCGGGGCGAGGGCATGCGGGGCACCGTAACCGATGTCTCCTGGTTCTGCAAAAGCGCGCGGGATGCACGATTTTGCAGGAGCGCGAGCCGCGGCGAAGGGGGCGCTTCCTCCCAGACGAGGTCCGGCTGGAGGGCGAGCGCACCGTCGGTGGCAGCCGCCCGGCCGAGCAGTTGACCGGTGGAGGGGGTCTGCGGGAGCCGGGAGGTCTCCGCAGGGCGTCTCGTGATTTCCGCCTCGAAGGACCACTCCCAGGCCGGGGGCCTGAACGTCAGGACTTGGGCGCTACGATTGCCCTCATGTCGGACGGGGCGCCGACGATCCAGATTCCGCGCTGGATCCAACTGGTCGGACTCCCGATTGCGGCGCTGATCGCGCTCCTGATCGTAGGGAAGGTCTTTCACGCGGTCTTCCTGTTCCTGGTCGCCGGATTGATCGCGCTCCTGCTCGACCCGCTGGTGCGCGCCCTTGAACGGCTGAAGATCCCGCGCGGCTTCTCGATTGCGATCGTCTACCTCAGCTTTGCCGCCGCGCTGGCCGTCGTCGTGCTCGCCCTCGGCGTCATCGTGATCGACCAGTCACAGTCGGCTGCCAATCGGATCGACGACTACGTTACGACCGAGAGCGGACAGCCCCCGCAGACCGGGGTGGAGCGCGACGTCGACCGTCTCCAGCTGTGGCTGGACACCCATCACCTCGAGCGGATCGACATCCGTCGGCAGGGCCAGGACTTCGCCGAGAACATCAAGGGCAAGGACGTCGAGAAGTACACGTCCGAGGCGATCGACTTCCTGCGCGGCGCGGCGATCTCGATCTTCCAGCTGATCTTCAGCGTCGTGCTCGTCCTGGTCGTCTCGATCTACATGCTCCTCGACCTCCGGCGGCTGAAGGGCGGGGTCGACCGGCGCTTCCCGCCCAAGCCGGGGCACCCGGGGCTGATCCTGAGCATGGAGCAGGCGGTCGCCGGCTACGTGCGCGGCCAGGTGCTGCTGTCGCTGATCATCGGCGCGAGCGCAGGCGTCGGCCTGTGGGTGCTGGGGACGATCGGCCTCGCTCCGGGCGCGGACCGGTACGCCGTCGTGTTCGGCTCCTGGGTCGCGTTCATGGAGCTGATCCCCTACCTCGGGCCGTGGCTCGGGGCGATCCCGCCGATCCTGTACGAGCTCGTCGTGCACCCGATCTCGGCCCTCTGGGTTGCGCTGCTCTTCCTCGGGATCCACCAGATCGAGGGCCACGTGGTCGTGCCGAACGTGATGGGGAGCGCACTGCGCCTGCACCCGCTGCTCGTGATCTTCGGGCTGCTCGCGGGGGCCGAGCTGTACGGGCTGGCCGGGATCTTCGTCGCGCTGCCGCTCCTGGCGGTGATTCGCGCGTTGTGGGAGTTCTTCTCCGACCGGATCCGGTTCGAGGACTGGAAGGGCGGGCCGGTGCCTGTCGAGGTGGAGGTCGAAGAGACGCGTCCCATTGCGCCTGTCCCTCCAGAGGAGGAGCCGCCGGAGGCTAAGGTGGCTCCGTGAGCACGTTTCCGGCCACACGGCTGAGGCGGCTGCGGCGCACCGGGGCGCTCCGCTCGCTCGTTCGCGAGACGCGGATCGACCCGGCCGACTTCGTCTATCCGCTCTTCGTCGGGCCGCAGAGCCGCGCGAACGAGGAGCTGCCCGCGCTGGGGCGATTCTCGGTCGACGATCTTTCGCGCGAGGCGGAGGAGCTGCTCGGGCTCGGCCTGTCCGCGGTGATCCTGTTCGGGATCCCCGAGGAGAAGGACGACGAGGGCTCCGGCGCCTACGCGGCCGACGGGATCGTCCAGCGCGCGCTTCGGTCGCTGCGCGAGCGGTACCCCGATCTCGTGCTCGTCACGGACGTCTGCCTCTGCGAGTACACGTCACACGGGCATTGCGGCGTGATCGCGAACGGCGAGGTCGCCAACGACGCCTCGGTCGAGCTGCTCGCGCGCACGGCCGTCAGCCATGTCGAGGCCGGCGCCGACGTCGTGGCGCCGAGCGACATGATGGACGGGCGGGTCGGGGCGATTCGGTCTGCGCTCGACGAAGCGGGGTTCGGCGACACGGCGATCGTCTCGTACGCGGCCAAGTACGCCTCCGCGTTCTACGGGCCGTTCCGCGAGGCGGCCGAGTCGGCGCCGTCGTTCGGCGACCGCCGCGGCTACCAGCTCGATCCCGCGAACGTGCGCGAGGCGCTCCGCGAGTGCGAGCTGGACGTGGCCGAAGGGGCCGACGCGCTGATCGTGAAGCCGGCGCTTCCGAACCTCGACGTGATCCGGGCTGCCCGGGAGCGCTTCGATCTGCCCCTGGGCGCCTACAACGTCTCCGGCGAGTACGCGATGGTGAAGGCCGCGGCCGCGCGAGGCTGGCTCGACGAGCGGCAGGCGGCGATCGAGTCGCTGACCGCGATCTCGCGCGCGGGCGCCGACTTCGTCGTCACGTACTGGGCCAAGGAGCTCGCGGCCTGGCTCTGAAATCGAAGTCCGACCTGGCGCGGCAGGCCGAGCGCCTGATCCCGGGCGGGGTCAACTCGCCGGTGCGGGCGATGCGGGCGGTCGGGCTCGACCATCCGCTCTTCGTCCGGCGCGGAGAGGGCGCCTACCTGGAGACGGTCGAGGGCGAGCGCTACGTCGACTGGGTGATGTCCTTCGGGCCGCTCCTCTTCGGGCATGCCGACCCGGAGACCCTGGACGCGGTGCGCCGCGCGGTCGACGACGGGACGACCTACGGCGCCTCGACCGAGCGTGAGGTCGAGCTCGCGGCGGAGATCGCCGACGCGTTCCCGTCGATCGAGCAGGTGCGGCTCGTCAGCTCCGGCACCGAGGCGGGGATGACGGCGATCCGCCTCGCGCGCGGCGCCACGAGGCGCGACCGGATCCTCAAGTTCGCCGGCTGCTACCACGGCCACGCGGACGCGCTCCTCGCCGAGGCCGGCTCCGGACCGGCGACGCTGGGTCTCCCCGCGACGGCCGGCGTGACGAGCGGTGCGACCGCCGACACGGTGATCGCGCCCTACAACGACATCGAGGCGGCGGCGCGGGCCGTCGAGCGCTACGGCGAGGGTCTTGCCTGCGTGATCGTCGAGCCCGTGGCCGGGAACATGGGCGTCGTCCCCCCGGCGCCCGGCTTCCTCGAGGCGCTCCGCGACCTCTGCGACGCGTCGGGCGCGCTGCTCGTCTTCGACGAGGTGATCACCGGCTTCCGGATCGCCCGCGGAGGGGCGCAGGAGCGGTTCGAGATCAACGCGGACCTGACCGTGCTCGGGAAGATCGTCGGCGGCGGACTGCCGATCGGCGCGGTCGGCGGGCGCGGGGACGTCATGGAGCACCTCGCCCCGGTCGGCGACGTCTATCAGGCGGGGACGCTCTCCGGGAACCCGCTCGCGACCGCGGCCGGGCTCTCGGTGCTTCGCCGGCTTCGCGACCCGGCCGTCTACGAGGAGCTGGAGCGAAAGGCCGCGCGGGTCGAGGCCGGCCTGGCTCCTCTGGGCCGTGTCCAGCGCGTCGGCGCAATGGCGACGCTCTTCTTCCCCGGCTCCGACCCAGGGTCAGACCCCATTAACAACTTTGCACAGGCGTCCGCCTGCGACACGTCCAGATACGCGGCGTACTTCAGGCACATGTTCGACCGGGGCATCTACGTCCCGCCGTCGCAGTTCGAGGCCATGTTCGTCTCGCTCGCCCACGGCGACGAGGAGATCGACCGGACGGTGGAGGCCGCCGCTGACTTCGCAGGAAGCTGATCTCTGGCAGGAGATCGCGCTCGACGCCGAGCGCGAGGGCTCGCTCTGGAGCGATGCGCTCCGGCCGCGCGGCGCCCGCGACCGCGAGCCGGTCTTCTCGCCCCTCGCCGACCCGCGCTTCGCGATCGCCGTCGAGACGATCTACGAGGGCTACCTCGTCCACTACGGACGGCCGCGGCTCTTCGCGCCCGGCGACGGCGACACGGTGCTCCTGCTCGGCGACTATCTGTACGCGCAGGGGCTCGTGCGGCTCTCGGCGGCCGGCTCGGTCGAGGCGGTCGCCGACATGGGAGAGCTGATCTCGCTCTGCGCCCAGCTCCGCGCCGAGCATTCGGCCGAAGACGGCCCTCCCTGGGCGGCGAGCGTTGCGCTGCTCGGCCACGGCGTGCTCAAGGAGACCGAGGATTCCGAGGAGCTTCTCGCGCGCGCACGCGAGGCGGCGGGCGAGGACGCGGTCGAGCGCTCGCTCGAGGCCCACGCCAGGCGAGTCGGTTAGAGTCGTGTCGATGCTCGGAGCCGCTCTCGTCCTGGCCGACGCCGCCACCGAAGGCAAGAAGGTCATCTTCGGGATGCTGATCACCGGTCTCGTGCTGGTGGCGCTTCCCGTCCTCGGCGAGACGTACCAGTACTTCCGGTACCACCGCCGCGGCCGCTCGGCGCACTAGACGCTGCGCCTACGGGCTCTCCGTAGACTGGATCTGGATGAGCTCACCCGCCGACCTGCGTGAGTGGATCGCGCTCCTCGAGAGCGAAGGCGAGCTCGTTCGCATCCCCGCCGAGGTCGACCCGTACCTCGAGGTGACGGAGATCGTCGACCGCACGGTCAAGGCGGGCGGGCCCGCGCTGCTCTTCGAGAACCCGAAGGGCGCGAGCCAGCCGCTCCTGGTCAACCAGTTCGGCACCGAGCGGCGCATGTGCCTCGCGCTCGGCGTGGAACGGCTCGACGACGCCGCGGCGAAGCTGGGCTCGGTGCTCGAGATGCAGCCGCCCGAGGGGCTCGTCGACAAGGTGCGGGGCCTGAAGAAGCTGAAGTCGATCGCGGATTCGCGCCCGAAGACCGTTTCGCGCGCCGCGCACCACGACGTCGTCCTCGAAGGCGACGACGTCGACCTCGACCGCCTCCCCATCCAGCACTGCTGGCCCGGAGACCCGGCCCCGTTCATCACGCTCCCCGCGGTCATCACGCAGGACCCGCGCACGGGCACGCGCAACGTCGGCATGTACCGGATGCAGAAGCTCGACCGCCGCTCGACGGCGATGCACTGGCAGCTGCACAAGGACGGGCGCATGGACTACATGGCCTCGGACGGCCGCCTCGACGTCTCCGTCGCGCTCGGCCTCGACCCCGTCGCCACGTACTCCGCGAGCGCGCCGCTCCCGAAGCACATCGACGAGTTCATGCTCGCCGGCTTCCTCAAGGGCGAGCCGGTCGAGCTCGTCAAGTGCAAGACGAACGACCTGCTCGTGCCCGCGAACGCGGAGATCGTGCTCGAGGGCTACGTGGAGCAGGGCGACGTGACGCTCGAGGGCCCGTTCGGCGACCACACGGGCTACTACTCGGCCGCGGAGCAGTTCCCGGTCTTCCACGTGACCGCGATGACGATGCGCTCCGGACGCGATCTATCCGTCGATCGTCGTCGGCAAGCCGCCGGCCGAGGACGCGTGGCTGGGCAAGGCGACCGAGCGGATCTTCCTGCCCGCGATCCGGATGAGCGTCCCGGAGATCGTCGACTACGACCTTCCCGTCGCCGGCGCGTTCCACAACTGCGTGATCGTCTCGATCCGCAAGAGCTTCCCCGGCCAGCCGCAGAAGGTGATGCACGCGATCTGGGGCCTCGGCCTGCTCAGCCTCACGAAGTCGGTCGTCGTCGTGGACGAGCACGTGGACGTCCACGACTACGAAGAGGTCTTCTTCCGCGTCACCGCGAACGTCGATCCCAAGCGCGACGTCATGCTCAGCGAGGGGCCGCTCGACCATCTCGACCATGCCCCGACGCGCCAGTTCTACGGCGGAAAGATGGGCATCGACGCGACGCACAAGGGCCCCGAGGAGGGCACCCGCGAGTGGCCCGAGGAGATCGAGATGAGCGAAGAAATCAGGGCGCTCGTCGACCGTCGCTGGGGCGAATACGGCATCGGCGTCGACTCGGAGGAGACCAACGGCCACGGCAAGCGGCCGTTGCGTCAATTGCTACGTCGTTGACGGTTGACCCCGAGGCCCGATTGAATCCTCCACGCGACGTGGATCCGCACGGCGGTCAGGGCACCCCGCACGAGCCGACGCCGACCATTTGGCCGGTCGGATTCGCGATCGGCATCGCCTGCCTCTTCGTCGGACTGATCATCAGCACGATCGTGCTCATCGTCGGCGCGGTGCTGACCGCGATCTTCGGCTTCCTCTGGATCCGCGACGCGACGAGCGGGCTGAGGACGGTTCCGGCACAGCCGCAGGAGGAGCCCGAGCCGGCTCCGAGCGCTCCGCCGATCCCCGCGCACAAGGGGCCGCCCGCGATGCCCGAGCCGGGAGAGGGCGAGGTCGTCCGCTTCCCGCGCTCGAAGCTGCTCGAAGCAACGACCCTCGGGCTCGGCGGGCTGATCGGGCTCGTCGTGACCGCGCCGGTGCTCGGCTTCACGATCCTCCCGCCGTTCATCAAGCAGGGCCACCCGGAGATCGACGTCGGCGCCGTCGACGACTTCCCGGAGAACAAGTTCGTGACGACGACCTACCTGCTCAACCCCGAGCAGGGCGAGGTCTCCCGCCGCACCGCGTACATCCGCAACAACGGCTTCCTCGGCGAACGCGCCGAGCTTCACGATCCTCTCGAACCGCTGCGTCCACCTCGGCTGCCCGGTCCAGATCAACGGGCTCCCGCTGAAGAAGTCGAGCGAGACCCGCGACGGCCTCGTCGTCGACCGGACGCCCAACGCAGCGGCGGCCGGCTTCGGCTGTCCGTGCCACGGCGGCCAGTACGACACCGAGGGCAACCGCACCGCGGGGCCGCCGGTCCGGGCGCTCGACCGCTACGAGTTCCGGATCGACGACGGCCGCCTGATCCTCGGCAAGACCTTCTCGGTCTCCGAGGTGGACGGAACCGGAGCGGACGCGCAGATCCACAAGTACCCGCAAGCCGGGCCCGGTCAGCACGTTGACGGGATCGAGGCCTGGCTCTACCCGCTCCAGCCTCCCCGCTGATGGCGAAGAAGCCGCCAGGACGCAAAGACGAGCTCCTCAAGATGCTGCTGTACCCGCTCGACTGGCTCGAGGAGCGCTCGGGCCTGGTCGGCGGGGTCACGCTACTTCCTCTTCCGCAAGGTCCCGGGCGACATCAGCTGGGGCCACACGCTCGGCTCCGCGTCGCTGACCGCGTTCATCGTCCAGGCGGTCACGGGCGTGATCCTGGCCATGTACTACCAGCCGCACCCGGACACGGCGTACGAGTCGATCCGGCACATCACGGACGATCTGTGGGCCGGCTGGCTCGTTCGCGGGCATGCATCGCTGGGGCGCCAGCGTCTTCATCATCCTCATGTTCCTGCACATGGGGCGCGTGTTCCTGTACGGCGCCTACAAGTTCCCGCGCGAGCTGAACTGGATCATCGGCGCCCTGATCCTGGTGATGGGGATGATGGAGGGCTTCTTCGGCTACCTGCTGCCGTGGGACCAGACCGCGTACTGGGCGACGATCGTCGGCGTGAACCTGCAGGCGACGGGCCCGTTCGTCGGGCCGTTCCTCGGCCCGGTCCTGCAAGGCGGGGTGGAGATCGGGCCTGACACGCTGGCGCGGTTCTACTCGCTGCACATGCTCGTGTTACCGGGCGCGATAGCCGGGCTCATCGGGCTCCACCTGTACCTCGTCGTACGCCTCGGCGTCGTGTCCCCGCCGTGGTCGCCCGAAGCCGCCGGGAACGAGCGTCCCGGGCCTCCGCCCGCGCCGCGCTCCGGGCTCGTCGCGCCCTCGCCGAGAGGATCGCGCCGCCGATGAATCGCAGGCTCCAGGAGAGGCGCGCCCAGCACACGCGCTACAAGCAGGACGTCGCCCGCCGCGGGAAGCCGTTCTACCCGTACGCGATGTTCCACGACACGGTCATGAGCCTGCTCGTGGTGTGCGTGATCGTCGCGCTCGCGTGCATCTGGAAGCTCACGACGCCCCACGAGGATCCGAGCTCCTCGGGCTGGCTGGGCAAGCTCTACGACGAGAAGGCCGACCCCGGCACGACGAACTTCGTTCCGCGGCCGGACTGGTACTTCTACTTCCTCTTCTACCTGCTTCGGATCTTCAAGTGGCCGAACTCGGTCCTCCTGGGGACCGTGATCGTGCCGACGATCGCGCTGCTGCTCCTGCTGGCGCTCCCGTTCATCGACGTCGGCAAGGAGCGGCGGCCTTTGCGCCGGCCGGTGGCGATGGTCGCCGCGATCCTCACCATCATCACGATGGGCGTGCTCACGTACAAAGGCGCGACCGCGGAGGAGTCGCTGGCGAGCGAGAACGTCGCCGCCGTTCCGTCGTGGGCGGTGAAGCAAGGCTTCGCGGACAACCCGCAGGCCGTGAGAGGAGCAAGGGTCTTCGCGCAGGCGGGCTGCATGACCTGCCACACGTATCTGAACGCGGGCTCCTCGAATCTCGGCGCCCCGGATATGTCGGATGCCGGCAAGTCGTTCAACCGCGGCGTCGACGGCTTCGCCGAGTACATCGCCGACCCGTCCAAGTTCGGCAACAACGTGATGCCGAAGTTCGGCGGGCCCTCCGGGCTCGGCGACGAGAACCTGCACGCCCTCGGCGTGTTCCTCCAGTCCTCCGGCACGTGTAAGCCGAAGACGGACACGTGCCCGGCCGCGGGCGGGTAGGCATGCGCTTCTTCCTGGGGATCACCGGCGCCTCCGGAGCGCCGTATGCCTCGCGTCTCCTCGATTCGCTGGCCGCGGCCGACTGCGAGGTCGGGCTGTGCGCGTCGCCGGCCGGGATCCAGGTGCTCGCGACCGAGCTGTACGGCGATCCGCGGCTCCCCCGTGACGAGGTGCTGGCCCGGTTCACCGAGCGCGGCGGCGACGCGGTGACGGTGTTCGACCCGCACGACTACTCGGCCCCCTACGCGAGCGGCTCGGCTCCGGTGGACGGCTACGTCGTCTGTCCGTGCTCGATGGCGACCGCTGGGACGATCGCGACCGGGGGCGAGGCGAACCTGATCCACCGCGCCGCGGGCGTGGCGTTGAAGGAGGAGCGCAAGCTCGTGCTCGTTCCGCGCGAGACGCCGCTGTCGACGATCCACCTCGAGAACCTGCTCACGCTCCGGCGGGCGGGCGCGACGATCCTCTTCGCGGCCCCGGGCTTCTACCACGGAGCCGAGAGCCTCGACGACCTCGTCGACTTCATCGCGGCGCGGGCGCTCTCGCAGCTCGGGGTCGACCAGACCCTGGTCAAGCCGTGGGGCGACGAGTGAGCTCGCAGACCGGCACGCTGCCGCCCGAGGGCGTGCGCTCGATGTTCGACCGGATCGCGCCCGTGTACGACGCGATGAACCGGCTGATGACAGCTGGGCTCGATCAGCGCTGGCGGCGTGCCACGGTGGACGCGGTCGTGCGGCCCGGCGACCGGGTGCTGGACGCGTGCTGCGGCACCGGCGACCTCGCCGTTGCAGCGGCCGCCGCGGGCGGCAAGGTGACGGGCGTCGACTTCTCGCGGCCGATGCTCGACCGCGCGCGACGGAAGGCGCCGGAGATCGAGTGGATCGAGGGAGATGCTCTGGCGCTTCCGTTCGAGGACGGAGCGTTCGACGCCGCGACCGTCGGCTTCGGGGTCCGCAACCTGGCCGACCTCGAGGGGGGACTGCGAGAGCTTCGCCGCGTCCTACACCCGGGGGGCCGGCTCGCCATCCTCGAGATCACGCGCCCGCAGGGCCTCCTGGCGCCGTTCTACCGACTCTGGTTCGACGGAGTGATCCCGGTCGCCGGGAAGGTGCTCCCGGGAGGCTCGGCCTACACGTATCTGCCCGCGAGCGTGCGCCGGTTCCCGGAACCGCAGGGGCTGGCAAAGCTGATGGACGAAGCGGGCTTCGACGACATCCGCTGGCGCCTCTTCGGCGGCGGGATCGTCGCGCTGCACACGGGAGCGGCCAGGTGAGCGCGATCGCAACCGTCCGGGCGGCACCGGGTCTCGACGCGTACCTGCGCCAGCTCGAGGAAAGCCTCGCCGGGGCCGTCGCGGCGCGGCAGGGCCTCGTCTCCGAGATCGGGGCGGAAGCGCTCGCCTCGGGCGGCAAGCGTCTTCGGCCCCTCCTCGTCTTCCTGACCGCGGACCCGCAGGAGGATCCGCTTCCCGCGGGAGTGGCGATCGAGCTCGTCCACATGGCGAGCCTCGTCCACGACGACCTGATCGACGGCGCCGAGCTGCGACGAGGCCGCGCCTCCGTCTGGTCCGCGTACGGCCCCGAAGCGGCGCGGGCCGGAGGCGTCTACCTCTTCGCGCGGGCCTTCGCCGAGCTGGCGGCGACCCGGGACGGCCGTGCCGTCTCGATCCTGGCCGATGCGGCCGACGCGCTCGTCCGCGGTGAGGTCATGGAGCGCGGCCAGCGCCGTCGCCCCGAGACCACGGTCGACGAGTACCTCACGCGCTGCACCCTCAAGACCGCGAAGCTCTTCGAGGCCGCCTGCCTGATCTCGAGCGGTCGAGCCGCAGCTCGGCGAGTTCGGGCTGGCGCTGGGAATCGCCTTCCAGATCGTGGACGACTGCCTCGACTGCGCCGGACAGACGGTCGAGACAGGCAAGATCGCAGGCACGGACTTGCGCGAGGGAATCCCAACTCTGCCTCTCCTGCTCGCGGCGCGGGAGGACCCGGTCGTGCGCGCAGCGCTGGCCGGCGGCCCGCTCGACGGCGCGCTGCTCCGCGTCGCCGGATCGGGCGCGGTCGAAGAGGCGAGGCAGGTCGCGCGCGCGTACGTCGAGCGAGCCCGCGCGTGCCTGGAAGGGCTCGAGACGCGCGAAGAGCTCGACGCGATCGCCGACGCCGTGGTCGAGAGGACCGCGTGATGGCCGTCCTCGACCGCACCGCGACGCTCGACCCGATTCGCGACAAGGTGGAGGCGGGCGAGCGGCTCGACCTCGAAGACGGGCTGACGCTGATGGAGTCCGACGACATCCTCGCGCTCGGCGAGCTCGCGGATCTCGCGCGGCGCCGGCGCGGCGGAGGCGACGAGGTCTACTTCGTCCAGAACCTGTATCTGAACCAGACGAACGTCTGCCGCGTGAAGTGCAAGTTCTGCGCCTTCGCGGTGACCCAGAAGCAGGACGGCGCGTACACGTACACGGGGGAGCAGCTCGTCGAGGACGCGCTAAAGCAGCGCGAGCTGTCCGGCTTCACGGAGATCCACATGGTCGGCGGCGAGAGCCCGCACGTCGACTTCGACTACTACGTCCAGATCGTCCGGCAGCTGCACGAGGCGATGCCGGACGTGCACCTGAAGCTCTTCACCGCGAGCGAGATCCACCACATGTCGAAGCTCGGCGGCCTGACGCACGAGGAAGTGCTGCGTGAGCTGCGCGACGCGGGGCTCGGGTCGCTGCCGGGCGGCGGGGCCGAGGTGTTCGCGGATCGCGTGCGGCGCCTCGTCGCGCCCGGGAAGGAGCATCCGGACAACTGGTTCGACGTGCACCGGACGGCGCACCGGCTGGGGATCCCGACGCACTGCACGATGCTCTACGGGCACGTCGAGACGTACGCCGAGCGCGTCGACCACCTGCTTCGGCTGCGGGAGCTGCAGGACGAGACCGGCGGCTTCCTCGCGTTCATCCCGCTCGCGTTCCACCCGGAGAACACGGTCTTCGAGCAGCGCGGCTGGAAGCACACGGCCGCCTCGGACGACCTGAAGCTGATCGCGGTCTCGCGGCTGCTCCTCGACAACATCCCGAACGTGAAGGCGTACTGGATCATGATGGGCCTGCCGCTGACGCAAATTGCCCTGCATTTCGGGGCAAACGACGTGCAGGGGACGGTCGTGCGGGAGGAGATCTTCCACGCCGCGGGCGCGGTGACGGAGCGGGAGCAGAAGATCGACGAGCTCGTCCGCATCGTGCGCGAGGCGGGCCGGATCCCGGTGCAGCGCGACACGCTCTACAACGAGCTCAGGCGGTGGGACGATTGACACGGTTCCGGCGCGTTCGGTCACTGACACGCGCGTGGTCGCGCCGTAGCCTCAGCGGCAGGGGCGCGGTCAGTGGGGTCCCCGGTTCACGCGGGCGCGCGTGTACATCCAGAGGGTCGGAGCCGGCGCGGTGATCCGCCTCGGCCGCATCTCCTACGTGAACATGGCGCCGGTCTTCCACCGACTGGACGCCGAGGTGCACGAAGTCCAGGGCGTCCCCGTCGAGCTGGCGAAGAAGCTCCTCGCCGGCGAGGTCGACGTCGCGCCGATCCCGTCCATCGAGTGGGCCCGCAACGCGGATCGCCTGCGCCTCCTCCCGCGCCTGTGCGTCTCCTCCGAGGGCGCGGTCGACTCGATCCAGCTCGTCTCGCCGAAGCCGATCGACCAGATCCGGACGATCGGGATCACGCCCGAGAGCGCGACGTCGGTCGTGCTCACCCGCATCCTGTTTCCGCACGCGAGCCACGTGCCCGCTCGACGAGACGGCGGACGCGAAGCTCCTGATCGGCGACGCCGCTCTGCGGAGCGCGTTCGAGAATCCGACCCCGCACCACGACCTCGGCCGCATCTGGACCGAGCGCACCGGCCTCCCGATGGTCTTCGCCGTCTGGGCGTGCGCCGACCCCGCGCCCGAAGGCATCGAGGAGCTCGAGGACGCGCTCGTCGCGTCCATCCGCAAGGCGCGCTCGGAGCCCGAGGTGCTCGCCCACGAGGCGATGGACCGCTACGGCTACCCGGCAGGCTTCCTCGCGCGCTACTTCGAGAAGCTCCGCTACCGGTTCGGCCCGCGGGAGCGCGCCGCCCTCTTCACGTTCCTCGAGCTCGCGCGCGACGTCGGCGAGCTCGACCGCGTCCCGAACCTCCGCTTCGTCTACGGCGAAGCGGTGCCGGCATGAACGCTTGGCTCGTGCTCGGTGCAGGCGTCGCCGTGACGCTCGCCGGCTGCGGCGGGGGCGAGAGCCACTACACGTACGCGAACAGCAGCGACTGCTTCAAGGACATCGGAAAGACGCAGGTCATGGGAACCGAGACGAATGCGGTGCGCATCAGCGCCGACGGCGGCAAGACCTACGACGTGCTCTTCCTGCCGAGCGGCTCCGAGGCGAAGAGCTACGTCAAGCAGCTCGACGTCAAGACGGGAGTTCTGCAAACAAAGGGGAACGCGATCGTCTACGGCCACCAGACCGGCAAGGGGGCCCGCGGTCACCGAGGACGAGGTGAAAGAGGTCGAGAAGTGCCTGGCGTAGCCGAGATCCTCGACAAGGCTCTCGAGGGAGAGCGCATCTCGGACGACGAGGCGCTCACGCTCCTCGAGTCCAAGGACCTCGTCCCGGTCGGCAAGGCCGCCGACGAGCTCCGCGCGCGCCGCACCGACGGCGGCCGGATCACGTTCATCATCGACCGCAACGTCAACTACACGAACGTCTGCGTCACCGACTGCGACTTCTGCGCCTTCTACCGCCGCCCCGGAGACCGGGCCGAGGGCTATCTGCTCCCGAAGGCGGTCATCTTCAAGAAGGTCGAGGAGACTCTCGCGATCGGCGGCACCGGCGTGCTCATGCAGGGCGGCCACCACCCCGACCTCGGGATCGACTACTACGAGGACCTCTTCCGCTCGCTCAAGGAGCGCTACCCGATCCACCTGCACGCGCTCTCGCCGCCCGAGATCCAGCACATCGCGCGCCGCTCGAAGCTCAGCGTCCCCGCGACGCTGACCCGGCTGCGCGACTCCGGCCTCGACTCGATTCCCGGCGGCGGCGCCGAGATCCTCGTCGACCGCGTCCGCGACATCATCGCGCCCAAGAAGACGAAGACCGCCGACTGGCTCGGAGTCATGCGCCACGCGCACCGCCTCGGCATGTCGACGACCGCGACGATGATGTACGGCCACGTCGAGACGCTCGCCGAGCGGATCGAGCACATGCGGCGGGTCCGCGAGCTGCAGGACGAGACGCGCGGCTTCCGCGCCTTCATCTCGTGGACGTTCCAGCCCGCCGGCACGCGCCTGGCGCCGCTCGTGACGCACCACCCGACCTCCTTCGAGTACCTGCTCACCCAGGCCGTGAGCCGCATCTACCTCGACAACGTCGACCACATCCAGTCGAGCTGGGTCACGCAGGGGATGAAGGTCGGCCAGGTCGCGCTCGAGTTCGGCGCCGACGACCTCGGCTCCGTGATGATCGAGGAGAACGTCGTCTCGGCCGCGGGCACGACCCATCGCGCGTCGACGGACGACTTCATCCACGCGATCAAGGCTCTGGGCAAGACGCCCGTGCAGCGCGACACGCTGTACCGCGACGTCCGCGTCTGGAACTGAGCTCATCCTGACGGCCTGCTCCTGGCAGCGACAGCGTTCGCTGCTCGTCGGCAAGCGCTGATTCCGGTTCGAAAGGTGTAAAGACCGAGCGGTCCCACCAGGCGTTCCGCTAGCCTCGTCGCGATTCACGTGCTGCGCAGAATCGTCATCGCCGCCCTGCTTGCAGGGGTTTTCGTGCCGGGAGCCGCCGCGGCGCGCATCCCGCTGGCTCCCGGGATCACGTACGAGCGCCAGCTGCTCTTCACGCCGCACGGTCCCGAGGTGATCCACGTGATGACCGCGCCGAAGCCCGGCGGCCTCTATGCGCTCCACCCGGTGCTCTCGAACGACTCGGTCATCGGCCGCGAGCGCGTGACCTCGATGCAGAAGCGCTTGGCGTCGACGGCGACCGTCGGGGGGGTCAACGCCGATCTCTTCACCTTCAACGAGGGCCTTCCGAGCGGGATGTTCATGCAGTCGGGCGTCCTGACGACCCCGCCGCATCCGAAGCGCTCCACGGTCGGGATCACCGACGACGGCCGGCTCCTCGTGCAGCGCGTCCAGATGCTCGGCACGTGGCAGGGCATCAGTCAGCGCCGTCCGCTGAACGGCCTCAACCAGCGACCCAGGGCCCGAAGGCGTCTCGCTCTTCACGCCCGCCTGGGGCTCCGCGACGCCGGCCGCGAACGACACGGTCGAGATCACCCTCAGCGGAGTGCCGCCCGCCGTTCCGCTCACGGACTTGACCGGGACCGTCGTCTCCGTCAAGCCCGCCGGAGGCACTCCGATTCCACCCGGCGGAGCGGTGCTCGTCGGCCGCGGCACCTCGGCCGGACGTCTCGCGTCCGAGGCCCCGGTCGGCGAGACAGGTCACCTCCAGGCTCGTCCTGCGCCCTCAGTGGGCAGGCGTCGTGGACGCGGTCGGCGGCGGCCCGCTCATCGTCCAGAACGGACAGCCCGTCTTCCGCGCGCTCGAGCAGTTCTCGAGCAGCCAGCTCTCGGTTCGCAACCCCAGGACCGCGGTCGGCCAGCGCGCGGACGGACGAATCATCTTCATGACCGTCGACGGACGGCAGCCCGGCTACAGCACGGGCCTCACGAACTTCGAGCTCGCTCAGCAGATGGTCCGCCTCGGCGCGGTCACCGCGAGCTCGCTCGACGCGGGCGGATCCACGACGATGGCCTTCGACGGCAAGCTGCTCAACCAGCCGTCCGATCCCGGAGGTGAGCGCGCAGTCGCCGACGGGCTCTTCGTCTTCTACTACGGCGTCCAGGCGCCGGCGCTGTCGGTGCAGGTGCTCTCGCCGAACGGGGACGGCGTGGACGAGGTCGAGTCGCTGAGCTTCAAGAGTCGTCCGCCCGTCGACCGTCACGGCGAGCCTGATCGGCCCGGACCGGGTTCCGCGGCAGACGATCGACCGGGCTCAAGGAGCCGGGCACCTACGAGCTGACTGGAACGGCCGCACCGCGCAAGGAGCACCCGAGCCGGAAGGCCGCTGGCGCTGGGTGATCAATGCGGTCGACGACCGCGGTCAGGAGTCGCGCGCCGAACGAGGCCTTCTACCTCAACAGCACCCTCGGCTATCTGCGGGTCAGCCCGTCCCGCGTGGTCGTCCGCAAACGCGGCGGGTCGCTCCGAGTCTCCTTCCGGCTCGCGCATCCCGCGCAGGTCGTGCTCAAGATCCGGACCGCGAGCGGCGCGACGGTCTGGACGATCCACCGCCGGTTCCGGGCCGGCCGTGCGAGCATGCGCTGGAACGGCCGCTATGGGAGTGGGGTGCGCGCGTTCTCGGGCCCCTATGTCGCCAGCCTGCGCGCGGTCAACTCGTTCGGCCCGGCCCAGCTCGAGCGCAGGTTCGCCGTTCGCCGCGGCCGCTAGCGGGCTTTCCCGCCCTTCTTTGCAATCTGTAAAGAGTGAGGCCGCAGCGAGGCGCTTCCGCTAGCGTCCGGCCCGTCCGTGCTTCGCAAAGTCGTCATAACAACCCTGCTCTTCGCGGTTTTCGCCGCTCCGGCGAGCGCGGGCCGCGTCTCGCTGATGCCGCGCGTCACGTACGAGCGTCAGGTCCAGTTCACGCCTCACGGCCCTGTGGTCGTCCACATCCTTCGCGCGCCGAAGCCCGGCGGCCTGTACGCGCTTCGGCCTCTCCTCTCCAACGACTCGCTGCTCGGTCGCGAGACGGTCACGTCCATGCAGCGGCGCGCCTCGGCGAGCGCCAACGTCGCCGGGCGTGAACGGCGACTTCTGGACCTGGGACGAGGGGCTTCCGACCGGGATGCTCATGCAGTCGGGGGTGCTCCAGACGCCCCCGCATCCGCGGCGCTCCAGCCTCGGCGTCACCGACGACGGAAGCCTGCTCGTGGGCCGGGTGTCGATGCTCGGCCAGTGGCAGGGCTCGGGCCCGCGTCAGGGCGCTGAACGGCCTGAACCAGCGACCTGGCGCGCAGGGCGTGTCGCTCTTCACCCCCGTGTGGGGCGCGGCCACACCGCGCGCGTCCGGAACCGTCGAGGTCGTGCTCCAGCCGTTCCCGCCGACGGCTCCCGCGACCGACCTCGTGGGCATGGTCACGCAGATCTCGACCGGCGGAGGTACCGCGATCCCGCGCGACGGCGCGGTCCTCGTCGCCCGCGGGTCGGGGGCGAGCCGCTTGGCGGCCGAGGCCGCGATCGGCGAGAACATGCTGGTCGAGGCTCGTCCTCCGTCCGAACTGGGCGGCCGTCGTCGATGCGATCGGCGGCGGGCCGGTGATCGTCCGTGACGGGGCACCTGTCTTCCAGGCGCTGGAGGACTTCAGCTCGAGCCAGGTCTACCCGCGCAACCCGCGCACGGGCGTGGGCCAGCTCGCGGACGGCCGACTCGTCTTCGTCGTCGTCGACGGACGCCAGCGCGGCTACAGCGTCGGCATGACGAACTTCGAGCTCGCGCAGATGCTCGTCCGTCTGGGAGCGGTAACGGGAACCGCGCTGGACTCCGGAGGCTCGAGCACGATGGCCTTCAACGGAAACCTCTTGAACCGGCCGTCCGATCCGGGAGGCGCGCGCGCAGTCGGAGACGCCCTCACGCTCTTCTACTACGGGGTCATCGCTCCCCAACCGACGCAGCCGATTCTCTCTCCGAACGGGGACGGCGTCGCGGAAACGCAGACGCTCGGCTTCAAGGTGGTCCGTCCCTCCACCGTGACGAGGACCCTGATCGGGCCGGACGGGCTTCCCCATTTCACGGAGACCGACGCTCGCGGCCCGGGCAACTACCGCATGACCTGGTCGGCTCGAACGCCGACGGGCACGGAGCCCGAGGGCCGCTGGCGCTGGGTGATCAACGCGCTCGACGACACGGGCCAGCACTCGAGGGTCGAGCGCCGTTTCTATCTGAACAACACGCTCGGCTACCTGAAGGTCAAGCCCGCACGGGTCGTCCTGCGCAAGCGCGGCGGCTCGGTTCGCGTCCGCTTCCGCCTCGCCCGCGCCGCGAAGGTCACGCTCTCGATCTGGACCGCCGGCGGCTCCCGGGTGCGCACGATCCGCACGAACCTGCGCTCCGGGCAGACCAGCATTCGCTGGAACGGGCGCTACGGCAACGGCGTCCGCGCGGCCTCGGGGCGGTACATCGCCCAGGTGCAGACGTCGAACGCGTTCGGGCCGGCCAAGCTCGAGCGCCGCTTCTTCGTGCGCCGGGCCCGGCGCTAGCCCCGGCTACAGTCCCGCGCGTTGCCCCTGGCGTCCTTTTCGAGCACGCTGACCTCGCTCATCGGCGACCACGGCATCTACGCCGTGTTCATCCTGATGGTGATCGACGCCGTGCTCCCGGCCGCCAGCGAGCTCGTGATGCTCTACGCGGGCGTCGTCGCCTCGGGCGCGCTGCCGGGTCAGGACGTCGTCCTCTTCGGGCATCAGATCGACTCCCATTTCTGGGCCTTCGTGGCCATGTCCATGGCCGGAGTCCTGGGGAACACGGTCGGCTCGGTGATCGGCTGGGGGATCGGCTACTACGGCGGTCGTCCGCTGATCGAGAAACGCGGACGGTGGCTGCACCTCGGCCCCGAGAAGCTCGACCGCGCGGAGAGCTGGTTCGAGCGCTGGGGCGACTGGGCGGTTTGCCTCGGCCGGGTGACGCCGGTCGTGCGCTCGTTCGTCTCGATTCCGGCCGGCGTCGCGCGCATGCCGCTCGGTCGGTTCACGGTCTTCACGTTCCTCGGCTGCATCCCGTGGTGCTTCGGCCTGGCGGGCATCGGCTGGGCGCTCGGCTCGAGCTACGAGTCGTTCCACCACGACTTCCGGTTCGTCGACATCGCTGTCGGCGTGCTCGTCCTGTCAGTGGTCGCCATCTGGTTCATCCGTCGACGGCGGGCATCTAGACTGGGCCGCCGTGCCTCAGATCCCGCTGGTTGACGTCAAGGCGCAATATGCGCCGCTGCTGGACGAGCTGAAGGAGCGAATCGCCGACGTTCTCGACTCCGGGCGGTTCATCCTCGGCCCGAACGTCCAGGCCTTCGAGGAAGAGGCTGCCGCGTATCTCGGAGTCGAGCACGCGATCGGAGTCGCCAACGGCACGGACGCGCTCGTGATCGCACTCGACGCGCTCGGGATCGGGCCCGGCGACGAGGTGATCTGCCCGACATTCACGTTCTACGCGACCGCAGAGTCGATCGCCCGCCGGGGCGCCACGCCGGTCTTCGCCGAGATCGACGCGCAGACGATGAACCTCGACCCCGAGGACGTGCGCGCCCGGGTCACGGAGAAGACGAAGGCGATCATCCCCGTGCACCTGTTCGGCCGCCCCGCGCCGCTCGGTGAGCTCGCGGAGCTGGGAATCCCGATCCTCGAGGACGCGGCCCAGGCCTTCGGTGCGCAGGGCGTCGGCACGACCGGCGTCGCCTCGACCTACAGCTTCTTCCCGACCAAGAACCTGTTCGCGCTCGGCGACGGCGGGCTCGTGACGACGCGAGACGCCGGGCTCGCGGAGCGGATCCGGCTCCTGCGCTTCCACGGCTCGAAGGCGAAGAAGGACTTCGAGCTCGTCGGCTACAACTCGCGCCTCGACGAGCTGCAGGCCGCGGCGCTGAGGCTCTTCCTGCCTCACCTCGACGAGTGGAACCGCCTCCGCCGCGAGGCGGCAGCCCGCTACGGGGAGCTCGGGCTGGGCGAGGTCTGCGAGCTCCCCGAGGACGAGCCGGGCCACGTCTACCACGTCTACGTCGTGCGAACCTCGGAGCGCGACCGCATCCGGGAGCACCTGTCATCCTCGGGCATCGCCTCGGCCGCCTACTACGAGACCGCGCTCCATCTGCAGCCGGCCCTGCGCGGCCTCGGCCACTCGGAGGGCGACTTCCCCGAGACCGAGCGCGCCTCGCGTGAGAATCTCGCGCTTCCGATGTGGGCGGGGATCGGCGCGGAAGTGCAGGAACAGGTGGTCTCGGCCGTGAAAGAGGCCGTATCGCTGGAGGCCGTCAGATGAGAAGCCCGGTGAACCGACACCGGTTCTGGCAGCTCGTCGCCGACGCCGTCGCTGATCGCGGTCGCGTGGCTGCTCGCCTTCCAGCTGCGCTTCGACTCGTTCGGGAAGATCCCGCCCTTCTACGAGAAGCTCGTCAACTGGGAGACGGTGCTGCTCGTCGTCGCGATCAAGCTCGTCGTCTTCACGACGTTCGGCTTCTACAACCGCTGGTGGCGCTACGTGTCCACGCGGGACATGTGGGGCGCGGCGCGCGGGGTCACGGTCGCGTGCCTCGCGGCCAGCCTCGTCGTCTACTTCTTCCCGCCCGCGGACACCGCGCGGCTCCCGCGCGGGATCGCCATTCTCGACTGGCTGCTCCTGCTCGCGCTCGTCGCGGGCTCGCGCCTGCTGGCTCGGACGATCTTCGAGCGACCCGGCGCTTCGAGCCTCGTCGCCCGCGGCAAGGAGGTCGTGATCGTCGGCGCCGGGGACGCGGCTCAGCTCGTCATCCGCGAGATGCAGAAGTCGCGCGCGCTCGGCTACACCCCGATCGGAGTCGTCGACGACGACCCGCGCAAGAAGAACCTCCGGCTCCACGGTGTCCGCGTGCTCGGGACGACCGACGAGCTTCCGCACATCCTCCGGGACAACAAGCCGGACGAGCTTCTGATCGCGATCCCCTCCGCCTCCGGCGAAGTGCGCCAGAAGGTGGTCGAGTACGCACGCGACGCGCGGGTTCCCGTGAAGACGCTGCCCGGCCTCTACGACCTGATCTCCGGCGACTCGAACCTCGCGGCGCAGATCCGCCCCGTGCAGGTCGAGGACATCCTCGGCCGAGAGCCGGTCGAGGTCGACTTCGAGGCGATCGCCGAGTACCTGCGCGGCGAGACGGTTCTCATCTCGGGCGCGGGCGGCTCGATCGGGTCCGAGCTCTGCCGCCAGGCGGCCCGAGCAGGCGCCGCGAGGCTGATCCTCGTCGACCAGGCCGAGTCGCCCCTCTACGAGATCGAGCGCGAGCTCGTCGACGACCGCGGCTTCCCGGCAGCAGTCCCCGTGATCGCGGACGTCGGGAACCGCGAGAAGCTGCGCTGGGTCTTCGAGCGCTACCAGCCGAGCGTCGTCTTCCACGCCGCGGCCTACAAGCACGTGCCGATGATGGAGGCGAACCCGCTCGAGTCGGTGCGGAACAACGTTCTCGCGACGAAGGTGCTCGCCCAGGTCGCGGTCGAGTTCAGGGCGAAGCGCTTCGTCCTCATCTCGACCGACAAGGCTCTGAACGCGCAGGCGGTCTACGGCCAGTCGAAGGCGCTCTGCGAGTGGATCGTCGAGACGTACGGCGCGCGCGACGACGTGTCGACCCGCTTCGTCGCCGTGCGCTTCGGGAACGTCCTCGACTCCGCCGGCTCGGTGATCCGGATCTTCAAGAAGCAGATCGCGAAGGGCGGGCCGGTGACGGTCACGAACCCGGAGATGACGCGCTACTTCATGACGACGCCCGAGGCGGTGTCGCTCGTGATCCAGGCAGGCTCGATCGGCGGGCGCGGCGAGATCTTCGTCCTGGACATGGGCGAGCCGGTCAAGATCATCGACCTCGCGCACAACATGATCCGGCTCTCCGGGAAGGAGCCCGGGCGCGAGATTCCGATCGAGTTCATCGGCGCACGCGCGGGGGAGAAGCTGCACGAAGAGCTCTGGGGCGAGAACGAGGTGGTCACGGAGACCGGGCATCCGAAGATCCACCGAGCGCGGCGGGCTCCCGTGGACGGCGCGTGGCTCGAGGAGGAGCTGCGCGCGCTCGAGGCGCTCGTCGAGGGTGGAGAGACGCTCGAGGCGGTGTCGCGCCTGTCGGCGATGGTGCGCTCTCCGCAGCGGATCGGCGCGCTGCAAGCCGACGCCGTTTCGGAACAGACTCTTCACTAACGCCCGCCGACTCCCGGTCTAGGGTGGCTCGGTGCTCAACTCCGAGCAGCAGCGTGCAGTCGAGGCCGTCCGCGGGCCGGTCTGCATCCTGGCGGGCGCCGGGTCCGGGAAGACGACGACGATCACGCACCGGGTCGCAAATCAGGTCGAGAGCAGGGCTTTTCGCGCTGACGAGATCCTCGCTGTCGACGTTCACGGACAAGGCGGCCGGCGAGATGCGCGGACGGCTCGAGCAGCTCGGGGTCCCTGGGGTTCGGTGTGCGACCTTCCACGCGGCGGCGCTCGGGCAGCTCCGGTTCTTCGCCGCCGAGCAGCCGGGGCGGATCCTCGCCTCGAAGGTGCTGCCGCTCCGCTACATCGCGAACTCGCTCCCGCGGCCGTATCGCTTCCGGCCGGCGGCCGACCTGGCGACCGAGGTCGAATGGGCGAAGAACCGGCGCATCGCGCCCGCCGACTATCCGAGCTCGCTGGGGGAGCACCGTCCGCCGATTCCGGAGGACCTGATGCTCCGCGTCTACACCGAGTACGAGCGGCGCAAGGAGCGCGACGGCTGGGTCGACTTCGAGGACCTGCTCGAGCTGACCATCCAGCTCTTCGACGGGGACCCCGGCGCGCTGGAGCAAGTGCGCGGCCGCTACCAGGCGTTCACCGTCGACGAGTACCAGGACGTCAACCTGCTCCAGCAGACGCTGCTCGACCGCTGGCTCGGCGAGCGCGACGAGCTGTGCGCGGTCGGCGACGACTACCAGTCGATCTACGCGTTCACGGGCGCGAGCCCCGAGCACCTGCTCGCGATGCCGAAGCGGTTTCCGCACGCGACGGTCGTCCGGCTCGAGGAGAACTACCGCTCGACCCCGGAGATCCTCGGGTTCGCGAACCGCCTCGTCCCGAAGCTCGGCGGCGCGGAAAAGGTGCTGCGGGCGACGCTGGCTCCAGGCCCGGAGCCGACGACGCGCTCGTTCGGCGAGCCATACGCCGAAGCCGCGTTTCTCGTCGAGCGCGTCCGCGAGCTCCACGACTCGGGAGTGCCGTACGAGGAGATGGCGATCCTGTTCCGCACGAACGCGCGCTCGGCCGACTACGAGGAGGCGCTGAGCGAGGCGGAGATCCCGTCACAGGGCGCGGCGCTCCTCTCCCGGGAGGGCGCGAAGCAGTTCCTGAAAGCGCTCCGGGGCCGCCCGCTCTCGGACGCGCGGCGGGTCGCCCTCGACCAGGGGCTGCTCGAGAGGCTCCCCGACCGGCTCGGCGAGCGGGAAGTCACCCGCCAGAACGACCTCGCGCGGCTCGTCAAGCTCGCGGAGGCGTTCGAGGGCGCCGTCGACGAGTTCGTCGCGCACCTCGAGGAGCGCTTCGGCCACAACGCGGGCCGGGGCGTCCATCTCCTCACCTTCCACCGCGCGAAAGGGCTCGAGTTCGAGGCGGTCTTCCTCCCGCGCCTCGAGGAGAAGGAGCTGCCGTCGAAGCTCTCGAAGACGCCCGACGCCCTGGCCGAGGAGCGGCGCCTCCTCTACGTCGGCCTCACGCGCGCGAAGCGGCACCTCAGCGTCACCTGGTCGGGCAAGCCGAGCCGGTTCCTCGCCGAGCTCGACCTCAGAGCGGCCGCGCCGAAGCCCGTCGAGCCGGACGATCCGCTCTACGAGACGCTCAAGCGCTGGCGGCTCGAGACCGCAAAGGCGGAGGAGAAGCCCGCGTACGTCATCTTCCACAACTCGACGCTGGCCGAGATCGTCCGACGCTCGCCGCGGACGAAGGAGGAGCTGGCGACCGTTCCGGGCGTTGGGCCCGCCAAGCTCGAGCGCTACGGCGAGGCCGTTCTCGCCGCGCTAGCGAGCTGAGAGCAGGAGGTCGAGCATGAGCTTCGGGTCGCGCCGGACCCGAGCCGTTTCCCGACCGCTCCGCTTCTCGAGCGCGAGCGCGCGCGGGTCGGTCAGCGGCCGCAGACGCCCCTCGCGTAGCAGCATCTCGTCGACGCCGCCGAGCCGGCCGCCGTACGTCGTGTAGACGGGCACGCCGAGCGCGGCCGCCTCGCGATTCATCGTCCCGCCGGCGGAGACGACCAGGTCGGCGAGCGCGATCAGGCTCTGTGCGTCCACCGCCTGCTCGGGGACGATCACCGACGGCAGGCTCAGCCCACGGACATAGTCGCGCTGCTCGGGGCTGCGCGGGAGCACGACCGCGTGGACTCCATCCTCGCGGCCGATGTACGCCAGCAGCCGCGGGAAGAACGGGTTCGAGCGGCGGTGGTAGAGCGAGACGTCCGGCGGTGTCCGCACGACGACGAGCGTCCGCTCGCGGTTCACGAGCAGCTCGTCGAGGACGCTCGGGTCGGGCTCGAAGTCGTAGAGGTAGTACTCCTCCTTCAGTCCCGGGTACTGCAGGAGCTTCGGCGGGCGGACGCCGAACCGGGCCATGCGCTCGGCCGGGATCGCCTCGGGGACGACCACCTTCGTCGCCGCCCGGTCGCCGAGATGGTGCTGGAGCGTCGCGTACTCGTAGTCGTGCGTGGTCGCGCTGGGAATCCCGAGTCGCCGGGCGGTGATCGTCAGCTCGTGCGAGCCGTGCGCGAGCGCGAGGTCGTAGCCGCGGCCCTTCGCGTAGCGCCTGAGCGCGCGCAGCCGGGTCGAGAGGGCAAACGCCTTGGCCACGCGGGAGCGGCCGCCGTGCGCGCCGAGCACCTCGGCCTCGATCCCGTGGCGGTCGAGGAGCTCGAGCGTCTGCGCGTAGTCGCGGGTCGTCACTTCGATCTCGTCGCCCCGCTCCCGCAGCAGGGCGATCAGCGGCCGGAACACCAGCACGTGCGCCGGTGCGGAGATGTCGACCCACACCTTCATTCGACGAGAGCCTCGAGGCGCGGCTCCGCAAGCGCGCCGGGTGTTCGCTCCACGTGCCGCTCGTGCCAGAGCGTGAACATCAGCAGCCCCCACAGCTGACGGCTCAGGTCCTCGCGCCCCGCGACGTGGTCGTCCAGGAGCCTCGTCACCGCGTCGGGCCGGAAGAAGCCCTGACGGCGCACGGTCTCCGCCGAGAGCGTCTCCCGCGCGAACGGCTCGAGCTCTCCACGAAGCCAGGCGGCCGCGGGAATCGAGAACCCCCGCTTGCGCCGCCGCAGCAGCTCTTGCGGGATCAGCGGCGAGGCGGCCTTGCGCAGCAGGACCTTCTTTCTCAGGCCGCGCACCTTGTGCCGGCTCGGAAGCCCGAACGAGAAGTTCGTCACGGCCGGGTCGAGGAAGGGCACGCGCGCCTCGAGCGAGTGCGCCATCGACGCGCGGTCGGTCTTCACGAGCAGGTCGTCGACGAGGTACGTCCCGAGGTCGACGTCCTGCAGCCGCGCGAGGAGCTCCGCGCCTTCGGTCTCCGCGAAGCGCGCCCGGAGCACGTCCACGGGATCGAAGCCGTTGTCGCGCCCGGTCAGCTCGGCGCGGGCGGCCGGCGAGAAGATCTCCTTCCAGCCGTGGTGCCGCTCGAGCGGAGGCAGGTGCGCCGCGCGCACGAAGCGCTTCGCCTTGTAGTCGAAGCTCGCTCTCGCGCTCGACGACGGGAGGCGCTCGACGACCGGCCGCAGGAGCGGGGCCGTCCAGCCCGCGCGCTCGGCCAGCAGGTCGGCCGCGTACGTGTAGTAGCCGCCGAAGAGCTCGTCGCCGCCCTCGCCGGAGAGCGCGACCTTGACGTGCTGCGCGGCGAGCTGGGAGACGAGGTAGGTCGGGAGCGCGGACGAGTCCGCGAAGGGCTCGTCGAAGGCGTCGGCCAGCGCGGGCAGGAGCAGTGCGGCATCCGGCCGGAGCACGAGCTCGTGATGATCGGTCCCGTAGCGCTCGGCGACGAGCCGGGCGTCGGCCAGCTCGTCGAAGCTGCGCTCCTCGAAGCCGATCGAGAACGTGCGCAGCGGCTCCGAGAGCTCCTGGGCCGCGAGCGCGGCCAGCGCGGCCGAGTCGATCCCACCCGAGAGCAGCACTCCCACGGGGACGTCGGACACGAGATGCGCCCGAACGGAGTCACGGAGCCGGGCCCGAAGCTCCTCGATCAGCTCGGCCTCGTCGTCGTGCCGCACCTCGTCTGCGGTGACCGGCGCCGGCCGCGCGTAGCGGGCGGTCTCGACGCGGCCGTTCTCCCAGGTCAGCAGGTGGCCCGGCTGCAGCTTGCGCACGTCGCGGAAGATCGTCAGCGGCCCCGGAACCGAGTTGAAGGCGAGGAACGCGTCGAGCGCGTCCAGGTCGATCTCGCCGCGGGGGAGCGCCCGCAGCTCGGAGGCGAACTCGAGCTCGCCGCCGACGTCGCGGTAGTAGAGCGGCTTGATCCCGTACCGGTCACGCGCGAGGAGGAGCCGTCTGCGCCCGGAGTCCCAGAGCGCGAGCGCGAACATCCCGCGCAGCCGCTCGACGAACCCGTCGCCGTGCTGCGCGTAGAGGTGGATCAGAACCTCGGTGTCGCCGCTCGTCGAGAAGCGATGGCCGTCCCGCTGGAGCTGATGGCGGAGCTCGGCGTAGTTGTAGATCTCGCCGTTCTGGACGACCGTCACGCCGTGCTCCTCGCGCGTGATCGGCTGGTCGCCGGTCTGGAGGTCGATGATCGCCAGGCGCCGCGCGGCGAGGCCGATCGGGCCGTCCACGTACGTCCCGTCCGAGTCGGGCCCCCGGTGGACGAGCGTCGAGCTCATGGCGGCGATCCGGCCGGGGTCGACGGTGCCGCGGGCAGACGCGATTCCGCAGATCCCGCACATGCGGCACTACTCTAGATCCACCGGTGGGCAGCTTCGGAGCACACGAACAGCTTCAGCTCCTGATGCTCCTCGTCTCGGCGGCCGCGCTCCTGCTCCTCGCGGACCCGCTGCGGATCCCGTACCCGATCCTGCTCGTCGTCGGCGGCCTCGCGCTCGGCTTCGCGCCCGGCGTGCCGACGGTGACGCTCCCGCCCGATGCGGTCATCTTCGGGATCCTCCCTCCGCTCCTCTACTCGGCCGCGTTCAACACGCGGTCTGCGCGACCTGAAGCGCAACCTGCGGCCGATCTCGCTGCTCGCGATCGGGCTCGTGGCGCTGACGATGGTCGCCGTCGCGGTGGCGGCGCACTACGTGATCGGCCTCTCGTGGGCGGTCAGCTTCGTGCTCGGCGCCGTCGTCTCGCCGACGGATCCCCTGGCGGCGACGTCGATCGCCAGGCGCTTCGGAGTTCCGCGGCGCGCGATCGCGATCGTCGAGGGCGAGAGCCTGGTCAACGACGGCACCGCCCTCGTCCTCTTCAAGTTCGCCGCTGCGGCAGTCGTCACGGGCTCCTTCTCGCTTCTCCACGCCGCGGGCGACTTCGTCTGGACGGTTCTGGCAGGGATCGCGGTCGGCCTCGTGATCGGCCGCGCGATCCGCTTCGTCCGCTTTCGGGTGAACAACCCGCCGCTCGAGATAACGATCGCGTTCCTGACCGGCTACGTCGCGTTCCTGCCCGCGCAGGCGATCGGCGCCTCCGGCGTGCTCGCGGTCGTCACCGCCGGCGTCTACATGGGCTGGTACACGCCCGAGCTGACGACCGTCGACACGCGGCTCCAGGGCGAAGGCTTCTGGGCGATCTTCAGCTTCCTGCTGAACGCGCTCCTGTTCGGGCTCGTCGGCCTCCAGCTGCGGCCGATCCTCGATCAGCTCCACGGACGCTCGTGGGAGGAGCTCGTCGGCTACGCGGCTCTGCTCTGGGTCGTGGTCGTGGCTGCGCGGTTCGTGTACGGCTTCCCCATCGCATACGTGCCACGCTGGCTCTCGCGCAGCCTCCGCGAACGCGACCCGACTCCGTCGTGGCAGTTCATCTCGTTCATCGGCTGGGCGGGGATGCGCGGCGGCATCACGCTGGCGGCCGCGCTCGCGATCCCGCTCACGGTGGACTCCGGCGGGCCGTTCCCGGAGCGCTCGCTCGTCGTCTTCCTCGCCTTCTCGGTGGTGCTCTCGACGCTCGTCATCCAGGGCCTGACGCTTCCGGCCGTCGTGCGCCTGCTGAAGCTCGAGAGCGACGACCTGGACGAGCGCGAGGACGCGAAAGCGCGGATCCGTGCGGTCGACGCGGGACTCGCCAGGCTCGAGGAGCTCGTCGACGAGGAGTGGGTCCGCGAGGACACGGCCGAGCGCATGCGCGGCGCGTACAACTTCCGCCGCACCCGGTTCGGCGCGCGGCTCGACGGGGCGGACGAGGACGGCATCGAGATGCGCTCGCAGGACTACCAGCGCCTGCGGCGCGAGCTGCTGACCGCCGAGCGAAACGCCGTGGTGGCCCTGCGGAACGAGGGCAAGATCAGCGAGGACGTGATGCAGCGCGTGACGCGCGACCTCGACCTCGAGGACTCGCGGCTAGACGTGTAACAGCTGTCGCAGGATGCGCCAGGCGGTCGCGCTGAGCGTGCGGAGGTAGAGCCGCAGGGAACGGTCGGCGATCCACTCGAGGTCGTGCGCGAGCTTCTCGGCCATCGAGGTCTCGTAGCCGCGGCGCACCTGCGCGAAGCCGGTCAACCCGGGCCTGACGACGAGCCGCTGCCAGTACGCGGGCAGCTCCTCCGCGAGCTCCTCGAAGAAGCGCGGCCGGATCGGACGCGGCCCGACGAGGCTCATGTCGCCCTTGAGCACGTTCCAGAACTGCGGGATCTCGTCGAGCTGCGTCGCGCGGAGCCAGCGGCCGACCTTCGTCACCTCGGCCTCGGTCGCCTCCACGAGCTCGGAGCCGAGCTGATGCCCGAGCCTGCTCTCGGCCCCCGGGCGCAGCGTGCGGAACTTCGTCATCGTGAAGATGCGCCCGCCGCGGCCGACCCGCTCGCCGCGGTAGAAGACCGGCCGCCCGGACGTGACGAGGTTCGCGATCGCGATCGGAATCGTCAGCGGCAGCGAGACGAGCAGGAAGAACGCGGACAGCGCGATGTCGAGCGTTCGCAGCTCGAGATCGACGCGCCTGCGGTCGGGAGCCTCCTGGGCGAGACGCGAGAAGCGTTCCGCAAGGCTTTCGCCTGTGCCTTGCACGGTCAACGTCACAGGGTTCTAATTGTTGCCGATGGACGTTACGACCGTCGACGAGCGCTCTCCGCTGCGCCTGAGCCCGGTCGGGATCGCGGCCGGGCTGCTCGGGTTGACGCTCGTCGCCTGGATCCTCGTCTTCGATCGGATGCGGGGCATGGACGCCGGCCCGGGGACCGATCTCGGCGGGCTCGGCTGGTTCCTCGGGATCTGGGTGACGATGATGGCCGCGATGATGCTGCCGTCGGTGTCGCCGATGGTGCTCGCGTTCGCCCGGGTGACCAAGGAGCGCGCCCGGCGGGGCCAGGCCGCGTACGTCCCGACCTGGGTCTTCCTCGCCGGATACCTGCTCGCGTGGACCGGATACGGGGTCGTGGCGTACGGCCTCTTCCGGGTGGTCGACGCGATCGACGGCGGTGTGCTCTCGTGGGACCGCGCGGGGCCGTACGTGGCCGGTGGCGCGATCGTCGTGGCGGGGCTGTACCAGCTGACGCCGATCAAGGACATCTGCCTACGTCACTGCCGCGGCCCGCTCCACTTCCTGCTCCACGGCTGGCACGACGGCACCGTGGGCGCCGTCCGCATGGGCTTCGTCCACGGCCTCTACTGCGTCGGATGTTGCTGGGGGCTGATGATCGTCCTCTTCAGCCTCGGCGTGATGAGCCTCGTCTGGATGGGCGTGATCGCCGGCGATCATCTTCGCGGAGAAGGTGCTGCCGT
This sequence comes from uncultured Actinomycetes bacterium, assembly GCA_963790695.1. Classification (GTDB taxonomy): domain Bacteria; phylum Actinomycetota; class Thermoleophilia; order Gaiellales; family Gaiellaceae; genus VAXT01. The sequence goes on from CAWBPX010000013.1 coordinate 207,091, forward strand.
GGGGGCTGCGCCTGAGCCGTGTGCTGGGTGTGGCCTTCGTCGTGCTCGGCCTGTGGATCGCCTTCGCGCCGGGCAGCGTGCCGGGGCTGCACGATCCCGGCGAGGACATGGGCCCCTCGATGGGCATGACTCCGTAGCCTCGTATAAGTTCGCTTATGGACACGAGGCAGCTGGCTGCCTTCTGCGCCGTCGTCGAGCGCAAGAGCTTCTCGGAGGCCGCCGAGCGGCTCGGGGTCACCCAGCCCGCGGTGAGCCAGCAGATCCGCTCGCTCGAGGATCGTGTCGGCCAGCAGCTCCTCGACCGCTCCGGGAGGCGCGTCGAGCCGACGGAGGCCGGCAACCGGCTCTACCGAAGCGCCCAGCGCCTGCTCGCGCTCGAGCGTCAGCTCCTCGAGGACGTCGCGGGCGAAGCGGAGGGGCCGCTGCGCGGCCAGCTCGCCATGGGCGCCTCGACCGGGCCCGGCGGCACGGTCGTCCCGGTCCTCCTGTGCGAGTTCGCGGAGGCGAACCCCGACGTGACCGTCGACCTCACGATCTCCGACACGCAGACGATCGTCGAGCAGGTCGCGCGCCGCGAGCTCGAGCTCGGCGTCGTCGGCGCGACTCCGCGGAACCGTGCGGTCGCCTACGAGCCGTTCTTCCACGACGAGGTGATCCTCGTCTGCCCGCCCGACCACCCGTTCGCCGGGAAGACGGTCTCGCTCGACGATCTTCGCGGCCGGCGGCTGATCGTCATGCAGGAGGGCGCGGGCGTGCGGCAGGTGATCGAGGACGAGCTGCGCGAGGCGGGAACCCGGCTGCGCGACCTCGAAGTCCGTCTCGAGCTCGGGCTCCAGGAGTCGGTCAAGAGCGCCGTCGAGGCGGGGCACGGGGTGACGTTCATCTCGCGAACGGCCGTCGAGCGGGAGCTCGCGTCGGGCGTGCTCGCCGAGGCGCGCGTGCGCGGGCTCGAGCCGTCGCGTGAGATCTCGCTCGTCCGCGCGGCGGGCCGCGTCTCGACCCGCGTCGCCGACGCGTTCGTCGAGTTCGCACGAGACCGGCTGTGAACGTTCGCTGGGGGCTCGGCCGAGCTCCCCGGCCTGCTCTCCGATCTCGGGCTCGAGCGTCCATTTCTCGTCGCCAGCCCGCGCTGGGAAGCGCCCGTCGAGGTGACCGGCGAATGGCGCGAGGTGCCGTCGGACCGGGTCGGTGAGGCGGCCGGCCGAGCACGAGGCGCGGACAGCCTGCTCGCGGTCGGCGGCGGAAGCGCGATCGACCTGGCGAAGGCGATCGCGGTCGAGACCGACCTGCCCGTCGTCTCGGTGCCCACGACCTACTCCGGAGCCGAGTGGACGCCGAGCTTCGGGATCCGTGATCACGACCGCCGGATGCGAGGCGGCGGCGCAGGGGCGACGCTGGCCGGGATCGTCTACGACCCCGAGCTGACTCTCGGGCTGCCGCGGGCGGAGACCGTCGGCACGTCGATGAACGCGCTCGCGCACACGGCCGAGGCGCTCTACGTGAAAGGCCGAAACGACGAAGGCGACCGCGAGGCGCTTGCGGGTGCGCGCCTGATCGGCGAATGGCTGCCGCGGGTCGTGGAGTCGCCGGACGACCTCGAAGCACGACGCAACCTGCTCGAAGGCGCGCATGCACGCGGGCGCGGCGCTCGCCTCGGCGGGTCTCGGTCTCGCGCACGCCATGGCGCAGGCGCTCGGCGGCCGCTTCGGGCTCCCGCACGGCGCGATGAACGCGCTGACCCTCCCGCCCGCGCTCCGCTTCAACGAGCCCGTCGCCGAGCGCGAGATCGCCCGCTTCGGCGAGGCCCTCGGCACGAGCGACCCGGCCGGTCGTGCGCAGGAGCTCGCACGGCTCGGCGGCTATCAACGCCTCCGCGACCAGGGCGTGCCCGAAAACGAGCTCGCCACGGTCGCGGAGGCCGCCGCAGACCGAGCGGGCGCGAGAGCGAATCCGCGCCCGGCAACTCCGTCCCAAATCTCAGAGCTGTTGCGCTCGATCTACTAGCTCTACGGCCCTTCCCACCAGCTCTTTCTCATACGGCTCCACCCTCTCCGGCGAGTCGAGCCCCCGGTCGGCCTGGTGCGGACATCATGCCGACAGGAGGCTGCTCGTCTTCCTGGTGCGTCAGGATGCTCCCACCAGCCCCTGAAAGAACCCTGAAACCTGCGCGTTACGATCCGTCGGGGGGAGGAGAAGAATCCGATGGAGTACCGCATTCTTGGGCCTCTCGAGGTCGAAGCGGATGGCCCGCCGCTCACGGTAAAAGGCCGTAAGCCGCGTGCACTGCTCGCGCTGCTTCTGCTGCACCGAAACGAGCTCGTCACTCCCGATCTCCTGATCGAGGACCTGTGGGGCGAGAAGGCGCCCGCGACCGCGGCGAACACGCTCCAGGTCTACGTCTCGCAGGTGCGGAAGATCGTCGCCGACCGCCTGACGACCGAGGGCGGCTCCTACCGCCTGCGGGTCGAGCCCGACGAGCTGGACGCCGAGCGCTTCGAGCGGCTCGCCGTGGAAGGAGCGGCAGCGCTCGGCCGGCGCGCGTACGGCGAGGCCGCCGAGTTCCTGCAGGAGGCGCTGGCGCTCTGGCGTGGGCAGGCGCTCGCGGATCTCCGCTACGACTCGTTCGTCCAGGGCGAGATCGCGCGGCTCGACGAGCTGAGGCTCGCGGCGACCGAGAACCGGGTCGAGGCCGAGCTCTGGCTCGGCCGCCACGACCAGGTGCTCGGTGAGCTCGAGGCGCTGATCGTCGAGCACCCGCTCCGGGAACGGCTCCGCGGACTGCTGATGCTCGCGCTCTACCGCGCGGGGCGCCAGGCGGACGCGCTGGAGGCGTACCGCACCGCGCGCCAGGCGCTCCTCGACGAGCTCGGCCTGGAGCCCGGCCCCGAGCTGCGGGAGCTGGAGCAGGCGATCCTCCGCCAGGACGAGAGCCTGGCGCGCCGCCCGCTCCCCGCCGGCAACGTGCCCGTTCCCGTGAGCACGATGGTCGGGCGCCGCCGCGAGCTCGACGAGGTGACGTCGGCGCTCAGGGGAGACACGCGTGTGATCACGCTCACCGGCCCGGGCGGCTCCGGAAAGACGCGCCTGGCCGTCGAGACTGCGAACGCCCTTGCCGAGGATTTCCCGGACGGCACGTTCTTCGTCGCGCTCGACGCGATCCGCGATGACGCCCTCCTGATGCCGGCGATCGCCGAGGCGCTGGGCGTGCGCGAGAGCGGAGAGCGTTCGCTGCGTGAGAGCCTCTCGGAGCGCCTCGCCGGGCGCCGGGCGCTCGTCGTGCTCGACAACTTCGAGCAGATCGTCGAAGCGGCGCCGATCGTCGCGCAGGTGCTCGAGTCGGCGCCCGGGCTGACGTTCCTCGTGACTAGCCGAGCCGCGCTCCGGATCTCCGGCGAGCGGGAGTACCCGGTCGACCCGCTCGACCTGAACGACGCGGTCGCGCTCTTCGTCGATCGCGCGCAGGGAGCCGACCCGCGCTTCACGCTGACGGAGGCGAACCGCGAAGCCGTCGAGGACATCTGCGCGCGCCTCGACTACCTGCCGCTCGCCCTGGAGCTGGCGGCCGCCCGGACGAAGCTGCTGCCGCCCGAGGCGATGCTCGCGCTCCTCGACGAGCGGCTCGAGCTCCTCGGCCGTGGGGCCCGCGACCTTCCCGACCGGCACCGGGCGCTCCGCGACACGATCGCCTGGAGCTACGACCTGCTCGGCGCGGACGAGAAGGAGCTCTTCGCCCGGCTCGGAGTCTTCGGCGGAGGGTTCACGCTCGAATCTGCGGTCGCGGTGTGCGACGCGTCGCTCGACGGGATCGCGACGCTGCATCGACGAGAGCCTGCTCGAGCGCGACGCGGACCGGATGCGCATGCTCGAGACGATCCGCGAGTACGCCCTCGAGCAACTGGCGCAGGACGAGCAGTCCGAGTACGTGCGGCGCCGACACGCGGAGCACTTCCTCAAGCTCGCCCACTCGGAGCCCGTGCCGGACCAGGCCGCCTGGCTCGCCCGGATCGACGCCGAGCGCGACAACCTCCGCGGCGCGCTCGACTGGTCGCTCGAGCTCCGGGAGGCCAGCCTCGCGCTCCGCCTGGCGGCCGGGCTCTGGGAGTACTGGTGGATCCGCGGCCACCTCGCAGAGGGTCGAGGCTGGCTCGAGCAGGCGCTCGCGGTCGGGCGCAGCGCACCCCCGGAGCTCAGGGCCCGCGCGCTCCATGCAGCGGGAAGCCTCGCGACCCGTCAGGGCGACTACGAGTGGGCCGCTGCGCTGTTCGAGCAGAGCCTCGCGCTCTCGGAGGAGCTGGGCGACCCGGCCGGAACCGCCCGCTCGCTCCTCTCTCTCGGGACGGTCGCAGCCGAGCGCGGCGATCAGGAGCGGGCGATGGAGCTCTCCGAGCGCGCAGCCGAGCTCTACCAGGAGTCGGACGACCGCCGCGGCCACGCCCTGGCGATCAGCAACCTCGGCGGGATCGCGCTCGAGCGGGGCGAGTACGCGAAGGCCTCGGAGCTGAGCGAGCAGGCGTACGCCCTGTTCGAGACGCTCGAAGACAGCGAGGGCATGGCGCTGGCGCTCGTCAACCAGGGCTTCTCCGCGCTGTCGGAGCAGGAGCCGGAGCGTGCGCTCGAGCTCCTGCGCGACGCACTGCGCCGTCTGGCCGAGCTCGAGTTCAAGGACGTGATCGGCTACTGCTTCGAGGGGCTGGCGGCCGTGCTCGTCCTCACGGAGCGGGCGGAGGAGGCGGCGAAGCTGCTGGGGGCGGCGGAGGTGCTGCGAGAGAGCCTCGGCGTCGAGCTCGCGCCGGCGGAGCAGTCGACGCACAAGGAGACCGTCGACGCGGTGCGGGCACGGCTCGGCGAGGTGCATTTCAGCGACGCCTGGCGGCAGGGGCGGGAGCTGTCCCTGGACGCAGCCATCGCGTACGCGCTCGAGGAGGAAGGGGCGCGTCGTGCGCCCGTAGGCGCCTGCACTTGCATCAGCAGTTCTTATGCGTGTGATTAGCGAGTTGCTGGTATAGTCGCGCGGTGGCCTCGCCCCTGGAATTCGACGTGCTCGTGGTCGGAAGCGGGGCCTCGGGCCTCGCCGCCGCCGTGTCCGCCGATCGTGCTGGAGCACGCGTGGGGCTCGTCGCCAAGGACGCGGTGCAGTCGTGCAACTCGGCGAAGGCCCAGGGCGGCATCCAGGCCGCCTTCGGCGACGACGACTCGCCCGAGCAGCACGCGGCGGACGTCTGGAAGTCGTCGCACGAGACTGCCGACCGTCGTCTTGTCGAAGTGCTCACGAGCGAGGCGCCGGATGCGATCCACTGGCTCGAAGAGCTCGGGGTCGAGTTCACGCGCGAGAACGGCGGCTACCGGCTCGCCCGCTGCGGCGGCTCCTCCCGGAAGCGCCTGCTCCAGGTCGGCGACCGCACCGGCCACGCGATCACGAAGGCGCTGCGCGAGTGGGTCGAGAGCTCCGAGGTCCAGGTCTTCCCGAAGTCCCCGCTCACCGACCTCGAGCGCCGCGAGAACGGCTGGCGCGCGATCTGCGGGGAGCACGTGATCGACACGGGCGCCGTCGTCCTGGCCGCGGGAGGGCGCTGCTACCGGATCGCCGAGGAGCGCGGCGAGCTGACGACGAACCATCCCGGCGCGACGGGCGAGGTGACGCAGATCGCGATCGGCCTCGGGGCCGAGACCCGCGACTACGACGCACTCCAGTACCACCCGAACGGCGGCGCGTGGCCGCCCCCGATGCAGGGCTACTCGATCCCGGAGACGACGCGCGCGTACGGCGCGGTGCTCCTGAACGCGGACCGCGAGGAGTTCACCGACTCGCTCGGCCCGCGCGACGAGGTGTCGCAGGCGATCGTGGACGAGGTCGAGGCCGGACGCGGGGTCGAAACGCCCGACGGGCGCCCCGCCGTCTACCTCGACACGACGCGGATCGCGGAAGAGCGACGCGAACGTCTCCTTGCCGTACATGCTCCGCCGCTACCGGGCCGGCGGCATCGACCCGCTCGACGAGCCGATCCTCACCTATCCAGTCCTTCACTACCAGAACGGGGGCCTCGTGATCGACGAGCACTCCGAGACGACGCTCGAGGGCCTCTACGCCTGCGGCGAGATCGCGGGCGGGACGCACGGGCGCAACCGGATGATGGGCAACTCCCTGCTCGAGTGCACGGTCTTCGGCCGGCGCGCGGGCAAGGCCGCCGCAGAAAGGGCCGCATGAGCACGGTCGCCGGCACTGATCTGCGGCAGGCGGTCGAGGACGCGGCCGCGTACCTCTACGTCTGGGCGCTGAAGGACATCCCGCAGGATCTGCGCGACGCACTCGCCGAGGCCAAGGACCGGGAGACCTCGGTTCCGGGTCGGCGCGTGCTGGAGACGATCGTCAAGAACGTCCAGGTCGCGGAGCGCGAGGACAACATCGTCTGCCAGGACACCGGGATCGCGGTCTACACGTGCCGCGTGGGCGAGCACTTCCCGTTGCACCCGGCCAAGATCTACGAGGCGCTGAAGATCGGCACCGAGCGCGCGACCATCGACACGCCGCTGCGCTCGAACGCCGTGCACACGATCACGCGCGAGAACACGGGGCCGAACACCGGCTACCGGCTGCCGATCGTGCACTGGGACTTCGTGCCCGACTGGGACGGCCTCGACGTCAAGTGCGTCCCCAAGGGCTCGGGCTCCGAGAACATGAGCTTCCTCAAGATGTGCGTCCCCGCCGACGGGGTGAAGGGGATCAAGCAGTTCGTCCTCGAGTCGATCGTCGGCGCGGGCGGCAAGCCGTGTCCGCCGGGGATCGTCGGCGTGGGGATCGGAGGCTCGGCCGACTACGCGATGTTCCTCGCCAAGGAGGCGATCGCGCGGCCGGTGGGGACGACGAACGCGGACCCGCACGTGGCGAAGCTCGAGCGCGAGCTGTTCCAGCTCCTGAACGAGACCGGCGTGGGGCCGATGGGCCTCGGCGGCGACGTGACAGTCCTCTCGTGCCACATCGAGCACGCGGACACGCACATGACGCTCAATCCCGTCGCGGTCAACTACCAGTGCTGGGCCGCGCGCCGGGCTTCTGCGCACGTCACGGCGGACGGCGAAGTCGAGTTCGACCGGGAGTTTTGATGGCGCGAGCACAAGCTGACATTCCCGGCGAGCGAGGAGGACATCCGCAAGCTCCACGCGGGCGACCTCGTCACCGTCGACGGCCACATCATCGGGATCCGCGACCGCACGCAGATCCGGATCTTCGACCAGGGCGTCGAGCCGCCGCTCGACCTGAAGGGCGCCTTCCTCCTGCACACGGCGCCGAACGTGCGCAAGCTCGGGCCCGGGCAAGTACGAGCCGATGTGCGTCGGCACCACGACGAGCGCCCGCATGGTGCGCTTCACGGAGCCGCTCGGCCGCGACTACGGCGTCCGCGCGATCGCCGGCAAGGGCGGCCTGCCCGACGAGGCGATCGAGCCGATGCAGAAGCACGGGATGGTCTACTTCGCGCTCGTCGGCGGCGCGGCCGCGCTCGAGACGACGCAGATCGAGGAGATCGAGGAGGTCTTCTGGGAGGAGCTCATGCCCGAGTGCCTCTGGAAGTTCCGCGTCAAGGACTTCGGCCCGCTCTGGGTCGGGATCGACTCGCACGGCAACTCGATGTACCACGACGTTCAGACGGAAGCCACGAAGCGACTGGAGGGAATCCTTGCTGGACTTTGAGCCACGATCCGGGCGGCCTGACGCACGTCCTCGACAAGGGCCTGGGCCCGCGCGCCTGGGAGGACGTCCTCGAGACCTCGGGCGTCTACATCGACGTGGTCAAGCTCGGCTGGGGCACCGCGTACGTCACGCCGAACCTGCGCCGCAAGCTCGAGGTGCTGGCCGGCAAGCCGGTGGTCATCGGCGGCACGTTCTTCGAGGTCGTCTACGTCAAGGACAAGGTCGACGAGTACAAGCGCTGGCTCACCGACCTCGGCCTGACGCACGTCGAGATCTCCGACGGCACGGTCCAGATCCCGCGCGAGGAGAAGCTGGAGCTGATCGCCGACCTGGCGCGCGACTTCACGGTTCTCTCCGAGGTCGGCTCCAAGGACTCCGACGTCAACTTCGCGCCCTACCTCTGGGTGCAGTGGATCAAGGAAGAGCTCGAGGCCGGCGCCTGGAAGGTGATCACGGAGTCGCGCGAGAGCGGAACAGCGGGGATCTTCCGGCCTTCCGGCGAGATGCGCACCGGGCTGATCGACGAGATCGTGAACGAGGTCGCGGTCGCCGACCTCATCTTCGAGGCGCCCACGAAGGGCTCGCAGGCGTGGTTCGTGAAGGAGTTCGGCCCGACCGTGAACCTCGGGAACATCCCGCCGGACGAGGTGATCCCGCTCGAGACGCTCCGGCTGGGCCTGCGCGGCGACACGCTGAAGGAGGTGCTGCTCCCTGACGAGCGCGCCCGCACATAGGGACCGGCTTCAGCCTGTCCCGTCGGAGCTCGAGGCGATGGGCGCGGAGGATCTGCTCCAGTGGGTCTACGGCGAGTACGGCGACCGGCTCTGCCTGACCTGCTCGTGGCAGAAGCAGTCGTCGGTGCTCGTGCACATGGTCTCCGAGCTCGGCCTCGACCTCCCCGTGATCGAGCTCGACACGCAGCTCTTCTTCCGCGAGACCTACGAGACGCGCGACCGGCTCGTCGAGCGCTACGGGCTGAACCTGATCTCGAACCCGATCATCACCGTCGCCGAGCAGCACCGGCAGGAAGGCCCGAACCTCTGGGAGCGCGACCCGGACCGCTGCTGCCAGATCCGCAAGGTCGAGCCGCTCCTCGCCGCGCTCGATCCCTACGACGCGTGGATCTCGGGCATCCGCCGCGACCAGTCGCCGAGCCGCGCCGAGACGCCCAAGCTCCAGTGGTCGGAACGCTACGACGTCTGGAAGGTGCACCCGCTCGCCGACTGGGACGAGAAGCGCGTCTGGGCCTACATCAAGGTGAACGAGATTCCCTACAACCCGCTGCACGAGGCGGGCTACCGCTCGATCGGCTGCATCCCCTGCACCCGGCCGATCACGGAGGACGAAGAGGAGCGCGCGGGCCGCTGGGCCGGCTCCGACAAGCTCGAGTGCGGGATTCATGAAGACACGCCACTGAAGGAGGCACATGCCTGAGGGATTCACCCTGTGGTTCACGGGGCTGTCGGGAGCCGGGAAGACGACGATCGCGGAGATCGTCGGCCCCGAGCTCGAGCGCCGCGGACGGATCGTCGAGTACCTGGACGGCGACGCGGTTCGCCAGCATCTCTCGAAGGGCCTCGGATTCTCGAAGGAGGATCGCGACACGAACATCGAGCGCGTCGGCTGGGTCGCCTCGCGGATCACGCGCCAGGGCGGCGCCGTCATCGTGTCGGCGATCTCGCCGTACGCGGAGACCCGAGCCAAGGCGCGCGAGATGGTCGAGGAGTTCGGGCGGTTCGTCGAGGTTCACATCGATGCGTCGGTCGATGCCTGCGCCGAGCGCGACGTGAAGGGCCTCTACGCGAAGGCGTTCTCCGGTGAGATCAAGGAGTTCACAGGCGTCTCGGATCCGTACGAGGCACCCGAGAGCCCGGAGCTTCGCGTCGACACCGAGTCGGCGACGCCCGAGGAGAGCGCGCAGCAGATCCTCGGCAAGCTGTCCGAACTGGGCCTGGTCGAAGAAGAGGTGCCTGCGTGAGCGACGTCCCGGGGACAGTCACAGTGACAGGCACTCGGACAGGTCTGATCGAGCCACACGGGGGAGCGCTGGTCGATCGGACCGGGGCGCGGCCGGACGATCTCGACTCGCTCGAGACGATCGCGCTCACGCCGCGCGAGGTGTCCGATCTGGACATGCTCGCTTCGGGCGCGCTGTCGCCGCTCGAGGGCTTCATGGGCCGCGAGGACTACGAGCGCGTCGTCGAGGACATGCACCTCGCGAACGGGCTCGCGTGGGCGATGCCGGTCTGTCTCGCCGTGGAGGCCGCGCCCGAGGGGGACCGCGTCGCACTCACCGACGGCGAAGGCCGCCCGCTGGCCGTGCTCGAGGTCGAGGAGGTCTACGACTACGACAAGGAGCGCGAGGCGGAGAACTGCTTCCGCACGACGGACGAGGCCCACCCCGGGGTCGCCCGCCTCTACGCCCAGCACCCGCGCTACCTCGCCGGCAAGGTCACCGTCTTCGACCGACCCGAACCGTCGTTTCCGGAGCTCGCGAAGGATCCCGCGGACACCCGCAGGGAGTTCGAGGACCGAGGCTGGAAGACCGTCGTCGGCTTCCAGACGCGCAACCCGATCCACCGCGCGCACGAGTACCTGACCAAGGTCGCGCTCGAGACCGTCGACGGCCTGCTCATCCATCCGCTCGTGGGCGAGACGAAGTCCGACGACGTCCCGGCCGCAACTCGGGTCGCGTGCTACAGCGTCCTCGTCGACAAGTACTACCCCGACGACCGCGTCGTCGTCTCCGCGTTCCCGGCCGCGATGCGCTACGCCGGTCCGCGCGAGGCGATCTGGCACGCCATCTGCCGCAAGAACTACGGCTGCTCGCACTTCATCGTCGGCCGCGACCACGCGGGCGTCGGCGACTACTACGGCACGTACGACGCCCAGCTCATCTTCGGCGAGTTCGAGGCCGCACGAGCTCGGGATCGAGCCGCTGTTCTTCGAGCACGCGTTCTGGTGCAAGGCGTGCGGCTCGATGGCGACGCCGAAGACGTGCCCGCACGGCGGCGACGACCACGTGTTCCTCTCGGGGACGAAGGTCCGCGAGCTGCTCCAGGCCGGGGAGCTGCCGCCGGTCGAGTTCTCACGGCCCGAGGTCGCCGAAGTGCTGATCGATGCCTATCGCTAGATGACCTGGCAGTTCACGCTCACGGGCCTGCTGATCGGCGCGCTCGTCGGGCTGACCGGGATGGGCGGCGGGTCGCTGATGACGCCCATCCTGATCCTGTTCTTCGGCTTCAAGCCGACCCTCGCGGTCGGCACGGACATCCTGCACGGCGCCGTCTTCAAGAGCTTCGGCGCGGTCCGGCACCGTGGGCTCGGCACCGTCCACGCGCGGATCGCGTTCTGGATGTTCCTCGCCTCCGCGCCGATGTCGCTCCTGGGGGTCGAGGTCGCCACGTGGATCGAGAACCAGTACGGAAGCGGTGTCGGCGACGCCATGGCCAAGGTGATCGGAGCCGCGCTGATCCTCGGCGGGCTCGGCTTCCTCGCGAAGACGTTCGTCAAGCGAGGAGTCCAGCCGTCCGACGCGCCGTTCCTCCTCGCGAACCGCGATCGCGTGATCTGCCTCGCTCTGGGCGGGAGCGGCGGGTTCGTCGTCGGCCTGACCTCGGTCGGCAGCGGCACGTTCTTCGGCCTGGTGATGCTGCTGGTCTTCCCGCTGACCGCCGCGAAGATCGTCGGGACGGACATCTTCCACGCGGCCGCGCTGCTCTGGGTGGCCGGGTTCAGCCACCTGGTGCACGGCAACGTCGACCTGCACGCGATGTTCTGGCTGCTGCTCGGGTCGATCCCGGGCGTGCTGTTCGCGAGCAAGTTCGCCGTGCGCGTGCCTGACAGAGCGCTGCGCGTCGGCCTGGGGACGGTGCTGCTCGCGAGCGGAGTGCGTCTAGTCGAGACCCCGCACTACGAGATCCTCGTTCCCCTGATCCTCGTGGTCGGAGCCGCCGGCAGCGGTACTGACGCAGGTTCGCGTGATCCAGGCGCGCGCCGCGGCCGAGGCCTAGGGCACGAGCTCTCGAAGAGCCCTCGCGCCAGCTTCCGCCGGCGCGCTTCGCCAGGTCGGCGAACGTCGTCCGCTCGAGGATCTCGATCGTCGAGTCGCGCACCTCGCTCCAGGTTCCACGGAGCGAGTCGGCGACGAACTTCGGCACCGCGTCCGGGCTGCGGCGCGTCGCGTACCCGATCGGTGCGAGCTGGCCCTGGAAGAGCCGGACGACGCGCTCGAGCGTGATCTCGTCCGGCTCCTTGTTCAGCCGATAGCCGCCCGAGGGCCCTCGCTCCGAACGGACGAGCCCGGCGGAGCGCATGGGCGGCATCACCTGCTCGAGCACCGACTGGGGGGCGCCGGTCCGGTGCGCGAGCTCCTCGAGCTTCATCGGCCCGCCGCCGTCGAGCGCGAGGGCGAGGATCGCGCGGGTCGCGTAGTCGGTTCGGCGCGAGATCCACATGACGCTGATTGTTCCCGTTTGACGACGTGGACCGCGGTCCGTACACTGCCTTCTCGACTTTCTCTACAAAAACAGTAAGGAATATCGGATAATAAGGGGGATTGATGGTTCGGATTAGCACAATCGGGGTCGTGTTGGCCGGTCTGGTCGCGCTCGTGGCCGCGAGCCTCACGTCGTCGCACGCCGCGTCGGCGAGCTCGAAGAGCGGCTCGATCAGCCTCGTCGCGTACTCCACTCCGCGTGACGCCTACACGAAGCTGATCCCTGCGTTCACCGACACGGCCGCCGGGAAGGGCACCTCGTTCCAGCAGTCCTACGGCGCCTCGGGCGAGCAGGCCCGTGCCGTGATCAACGGCCTCAAGGCCGACGTCGTCGAGTTCTCGCTCGAGCCGGACATGACCTCGCTCGTCAAGGCGGGCCTCGTCGCCAAGTCGTGGAAGAAGGAGGCCTACCACGGGATCGTCACGCGCTCGGTCGTCGTCTTCGTCGTCCGCAAGGGCAACCCGAAGCACATCCGCACGTGGAACGACCTGGTCAAGCCCGGCGTGGACGTGCTCGTGCCGAACGTCCAGACCTCGGGCGGCGCCAAGTGGGACGTGATCGCGGCCTACGGCGCACAGCGCGAAGCTCGGCAAGTCGCACGCCAAGTCGGTGCAGTACCTCCAGAAGCTGTACGGCCACGTCGTCTCCCAGGACAAGAGCGCGCGTGAGGCGCTGCAGACGTTCCTCGCCGGCCGCGGCGACGTCCTCCTCTCGTACGAGAACGAGGCGATCTTCGCCCAGAAGCACGACCAGCCGGTGGACTTCGTGATGCCCAAGTCGACGATTCAGATCGCGAACCCGATCGCGGTCGTCAAGACGAGCAGCAACAAGACCACGGCCCGCGCCTTCGTGAACTTCCTGCGCACGAAGCCGGCCCAGGTGATCTTCGCCCAGAACGGCTACCGGCCGGTGCTCCGCAGCGCAGCCAAGGGATTCAGCTTCCCCGTACCCGCCGGGTGTGTTCTCGATCGAGTGGCTCGGCGGCTGGGCGAAGGTCGACAAGCAGTTCTTCGACTCGCGCACGGGGATCGTGACGAAGATCCAGCGCCGGAAGGGCGGCTGAGCTGGCGGCTCGCGCCGAGGCTCTTTCGCGGCCCGGGGCTGTCCGCAGCTCCGGGCCTGGGCTCGCCGTCGGGCTCGCGACCGCCTACCTGAGCCTGATCGTCCTGCTCCCGCTGGCGGCGCTCGTCTGGAAGTCCGAGCAAGGCCGGCAGGGGCGGCTTCTGGGAGGCGGTCAGCGACCCCCAGGCGGTTGCGGCGCTCAAGCTGACGCTCGTCGTCTCGGTCGCGGTCTGCCTGATCAACGCCGTGATGGGGACGATCATCGCGTGGATCCTGATCCGGGACCGCTTCCCCGGGCAGGGGGTCGTGAACGCGATCATCGACCTCCCGTTCGCGCTCCCGACGATCGTCGCCGGGCTGACGCTGCTCGCGCTCTACGGGCCGAACGGCCCCGTCGGCGTGAACATCGCGTTCTCGCGGACGGCGATCCTGCTGGCGCTGCTGTTCGTGACGCTGCCGTTCGTGATCCGAACCGTGCAGCCGGTGCTGCTCGAGCTCGACCGCGAGATGGAGGAGGCCGCCGCCTCGCTGGGGGCCGGCCCCTTCACGACGTTCCGCCACATCATCTTTCCGAACCTGTTCCCGGCCGTCCTGTCCGGGGTCGCGCTCGCGTTCGCCCGGGCGATCGGCGAGTTCGGCTCGGTCGTGCTCATCTCCGGGAACCTGCCGTTCAAGACCGAGGTCGCGTCGGTCTTCATCTTCGGGCGGATCGAGAGCGGGGATCCCGGCGGGCGCGGCCGCCGTGTCGGTGTTGATCCTCGTGATCACGTTCGTGGTGCTGCTCGGGATCGGCGCGCTCCGACGCTGGGTGACGAGGCACGACCGTGCGTAGATGGCCGCTCCGCATCGTCGGGCTCTCAGCTACCTGCTGGTGGTGCTGGCCGCGCCCGTCGGGCTCGTCTTCTACCGCGCGTTCGAGCACGGCCTCGGCCCTGCCTGGGCCGCGGTCACGACGCCCGAGGCGAAGCACGCCTTCTACCTGACGGTGCTGATCGCCGCGATCGCGGTGCCGGCGAACACGGTCTTCGGCGTCATCTGCGCGCTCGCGATCGTCCGCCAGCGCTTCCCCGGCAAGGGCGTCATGAACGCCCTCGTCGACCTGCCGCTCGCGCTGTCGCCGGTCGTCGTCGGGCTCGCGTTCCTGCTCCTCTACAGCCGGACCGGCTGGTTCGGGAACTGGCTGACCGATCACGGAATCCAGGTGGTGTTCGCGCTCCCCGGGATGATCCTCGTCACGATCTTCGTCTCGCTGCCGTTCGTCGTCCGCGAGGTCGTCCCGGTGCTCCGCGAGATCGGCACCGATCAGGAGCAGGCGGCCGCGACGCTCGGCGCTTCCGGCTGGCAGACGTTCCGGCGCGTGACGTTTCCGGCGATCCGATGGGCGATCGCGTACGGCGTCGTGCTGACGACCGCCCGGGCGCTCGGCGAGTTCGGTGCGGTCAGCGTCATCTCGGGCCACATCGTCGGCAAGACCGAGACGCTGACGCTGCACGTCGAGGCGCAGTACCAGCAGTTCGACTACGTCGGGGCGTATGCGGCCTCGGTCGTGCTCGCGATGATCGCCATCGCGACGCTGGTCGCGATGACGCTGTTCAAGCCGAAGGAGGAGACGCGCTAATGGCCATCGTCGCCAGGTCGGTCACGAAGCGGTTCGGGGAGTTCGTCGCGCTCGACGACGCCTCGATCGAGGTCCCGTCGGGCTCGCTCACCGCGTTGCTCGGCCCGAGCGGCAGCGGGAAGTCCACGCTCCTGCGCGTCATCGCGGGCCTCGAGCGCCCCGAGTCGGGCACGGTCGAGCTGGACGGCGCCGACGTCACGCGCCAGGCGGCGCAGAAGCGCGGAGTCGGCTTCGTCTTCCAGCACTACGCCGCGTTCAAGCACATGACCGTGCGCGAGAACGTGGCCTTCGGGCTCAAGGTGCGCAAGCGGCCGCGGGCCGAGATCCGCAAGCGCGTCGACGAGCTGCTCGAGCTCGTCCAGATCGCGGGCTGGGCCGACCACTATCCAGCGCAGCTCTCAGGCGGGCAGCGCCAGCGGATGGCGCTTGCCCGCGCGCTCGCGGTCGAGCCGAAGGTGCTCCTCCTCGACGAGCCGTTCGGAGCGCTCGACGCGCGGGTCCGCAAGGACCTGCGGGCCTGGCTGCGGCGCCTCCACGACGAGATGCACGTGACGACGATCTTCGTCACGCACGACCAGGAGGAGGCGATGGAGCTCGCCGACCAGATCGTGCTCATGAACCACGGGCGCATCGAGCAGGTCGGCGGCCCCCGCGAGCTCTACGAGGAGCCTGCGAACGAGTTCGTGATGGGCTTCGTCGGGCCGGTCAACCGCCTGGGAGAGTCGTACGTGCGCCCGCACGACCTCGAGCTCTCGAGCGAGCCGAACGGGCAGACGACGCGCGGTGCGATCGAGCGGGTCGTCCACCTCGGCTTCGAGGTGCGCGTCGAGCTCCTGCTCGAGGACGGGCGGGACGTGTGGGCTCAGGTCACGCGGGACGAGGCCGAGCGGCTCGAGCTCGCCCCCGGTGGCAGCGTGTTCGTCCGCCCGCGGCGGGCGAAGGTCTTCGAGCCCGCCTAGGAGGCCAGGGCCAGGAAGGGGAGGCTCGAGCTGAGCTCGAGCGGTCCAACGGCCGGCAGCCAGTCGCGGCGGCACGTCGTCCACTGAAGAGCGCTGTTCTCGCGGCGCATCAGCCAGTTGTCGAAGACCTCGTCCTGGGCGATCCGCATCAGCGCCGCTCGGATCGAGGAGCGGGCGTCGGCGAGGGAGAACGCCCCGAGCGGAGCCGTCGGGGTGAGCGCCCGCACACGGAGCTCGCCGTCGCGTGTCTTCAGCTTCACCGAGCGGCCGCCTGGGATCCGGAAGACGGACGAGGGAGCCAGGCCCTCGATCGCCACGCCGCGCCCCCTGCGACCGAGCCACGACGGAGCAGGCGTCACCTGAACGAGCCGGGCCTGCGGTCTCGGAGTAGCTCTCGTGGTAGCTCGCGATCTGTGCCGGCGCTCGGTGACTTGACGCGGAAGTTCCGCTCCACGCGCGCCTGGCGCAGCTCGTCGGCGATCACCCCGCGCGCGATCGACCGAGAGGCGCCTGCTCGGGCGAGGGCGCCCCGATACGCCGCGCCGTTGCCTCCGAAGCGGTAGCGGATGATCGCGCGCTCGGCCGCACGGAGCTCCTGCGGCTTCACCTTCACCTCGCTCTTGAGCGCGAGGCTCGCGAAGAGCGACGTGAAGGCGATCTCGCGATCACGGGTGACGTGCGCGATGCTCGAGAGCTGGGACGTGCTGATCCGGCCGCCGGGCACGGTGCATTGCGTCCCTCCGGGCAGGCGGAGCTGGCCCTCGGTCAGGGAACGGTCGAACTTGGGCCCGGCCATGCTCGGGACCGGCGCACAGACTGGGGTTACGGGTCCACAGGTAGACGCATGCGGCGGCCGGCTTGTCGGGGTCGCGGTCGGCCGCGGCCCACTCGCCCCAGCCCCACGACCAGATCGTCGCGAGGGGGATCTCGCGGCTCACCTGCTTGACCGCGAGCACCTGCCACTTGATCGTGTCGAACCAGGCCGCGGCGGGCTTGAGCTGCTCGCGGCCGCCCTGGCCGGGATTCGTGTGGAAGCCGAGGAAGATCCCGATCTTCGACGGCGGGATGCCGATCTCGGTCAGATCGGTCAGGCCCTGGCGGAATGCGTTGCGGAGCGTGCGCGACCCGAGCACCGGCCCTTGCCTGTAGATCTGCGGAGCCGCGAAGTAGATCTCGCGCACGAAATCGGTGTACAGAGCCGACCTCGCGCCACCAGTCGCCGGCCTCGCCGTCCGTGAACGGCCGCGTCGAGAGCAGCAGGAACGGGTGCGCGCCGAGCTCTCGCAGGCGCTGGACGAAGATGATCACGTTCTGGCGGTACTGCTGGTTCGTCGGCGACCACGGCGTCGCCAGGTTCGAGCCCCACATCTCGTTGAGGGCGATCCACGGCGTCGCGCAGGCTGACGACGCGACCGCCCGATAGAAGACTCGATCGGCCCAATCTCGAACCGCGACCGGCTCCAACGGGTTGTTGGGGACGCCGACGCGCTGCCGGAAGTTCATCTCCCAGTAGACCGTCTTCGCGCCGAGCGCCCGGATCTGCGGCGGGTAGATGAAGTTCGCTGCCGCGGCCACGACTCCAGGCCGCGCGAACATCGTCCAGTAGGGCACCGAGCCGTCGGCGAAGTCGACCCAGACCGGCGCCTTGTTCGGCAGCCCGCACTCGCGAGCATCCGCCTGGCCGGGCGCGGCCGCGAACATCGCACCACACGCGAGAGCGAGGACGAGGAGGCGCTTCACCACGGCCAAAATCTAGCTATCGGCGCGAACGAGGAAGCCACTTCGTCCCTGTTTGATCAGGACGCGGCTGAACCCTGCAGAGCCGAACAGGAAACGAAGCTCTCGCTCGGTGTAGTTGAAGATCGGGCAGTTGTTGATCACCTCGTAGCGAACCTTCCGCACCGGCCCCTTGAGCCAGTTCCAGCGCGGGAAGCTCGCGACCGCGGAGCCAGAGGTCAGCTGGGCCATGCGGCGCACGAAGAGATGCGCGTCCGGGATGTAGTCGAAGAAGCCGAGCGCGATCGTCACGTCGAACTTGCCCTCGAGCGGCGCGGACAGGAAGTCGCCGTGGACGAGCTTCACCTTGTCGCCGAAGCGCTCCAGGCGCTTTGCCGACAGATCGAGCATCTCCTGCGCGATGTCCGCGTTCACCCACTCGCGCGCGCCGGCCTCGAGGATCAGCTCGCCGACGCGGCCGGAGCCGCCGCCGATGTCGAGGACGCGCGGCTGGTCGTACTCCCGGACGACGTCGAGCGCGAAGTCGCGGCGCTTCAGCAGCCCGGGGCGGACCGCGCGCTGGAGCGGATGCTCTTCGTCGTACAGCGCGTCAAACGACGACGCCTGCTCGCGAAAGTGATCTCGGACGAGCTCCGTGGTGTTCGACGACTTCTCCATGGGCCTCCTCGTAGCTCGTCAGCGTGTAGTCCTGGGCGATCGCACGAATCCGATCCGCGACCAGCCGCCTGCCGGGATTGCGCTGGACGCTCTTCCAGGCTGCCAGCGCGCGCTGCTTCGGAGTCGGGCTCTCGGGCAGCGACGCCCGCAGCGGTTGCGGGTCGAGCTCGTACGGATGGAAGTACAGCACAGGGTGCGAGTTCTCGGCGGCGACCTCCCGCAATGCGCGGCGCAGGACGGCGGTCGGGAGCGCGCGCCAGTAGGCGCCTCCGCCGATCGGGACCGGGCGGCCGCGGACGGGCCAGACGGTGATCGGGTACTCCCAGATCTCGCGGCCCTCGCCGAGGTCGAGCCGGTACGGGGTACGGGGAACGCCTCCGATGCGGTTGCCGATGCGCGGCGAGTCGTACTGGCTGGAGTCGTAGCGGAAGCCGAGCTCGGCCAGGACGTCGTAGGCCCACGGGGTCTCGCGCGTGATCGAGAAGGCCGGCGCGCGGTAGCCGAGCGGCCGCTTGCCGCCGAGCCCTTCGACGAGCTCGGCGCAGCGCTCGACGTCCGCACGGAACTCGTCTCGGGTCTGCGTCGGGACGCGTCGGTGGGCGAATCCGTGGCAGGCGAGCTCGTGGCCCTTGCCGGCGATCGCGCGCACGAGATCCGGATAGCGCTCGGCCGTCATGCCGAGCACGAAGAACGTGGCCTTCGCGTTCAGCTCGTCGAGCAGCTCGAAGATCGCGGCGGTCTGCCGCTCGAGGGCTTGGCCGCGCTCGTCCCAGTCGTCGCGGCCGAGGCCGCGGTGGACGAGCTGGTGCCAGTCTTCGAAGTCGATCGAGAGCAGGAGCTTGGCCACGGCTCTGAACTCTAAGATCGATTTCGATGCGCAAGCTCGCGCCAACACTGATCGTGGCTGCGCTGCTCGTGGCGACGGCAAGCGCGTTCGCGGTCGAGGAGCGACTCAAGCTCGAGGACAGCCCCGTGCTCAAGACCAAGATCACGAAGCTCTTCGCACCGAAGACGGGCGAGGCGAGAATCGGGTTCCAGCTGCGCCGCGAGGAGAGCATCGAGCTCGATGTCGCGAACGATCGCGGCGCCGTAGTGCGGCACGGCATCGGCTCGGGGATCTTCGGGCAGGCATCCCACCAGTTCGCCTGGGACGGCCGTGACGACGCGGGCCGGACTGTGCCGGACGGCGTCTACCACGTTCAGCTCGAGCTGAAGGACGAGGAGCGCACGATCGAGTTCCCGGCGACGGTTCGCGTGGACTCGACCGCGCCGACGATCGACGTGCGACTGAAGCACCAGGTCTTCTCGCCGGACGGTGACCGACGAGCGGATCACGTGGACGTCCACTATCGATTCAGCGAGCCCGCCTACGCGATCCTCTACGTGAACGGCAAGCCGGTGGGCCGCAGTTACCGGAAGAAGCCGGTCGGGTCCTACCCCTGGTACGGGAAAGGGAGGAAGCCGGGCACGTACCGGCTGGCCCTGGCCGCGAAGGATCTGGCGGGCAACCAGACCTCGACCCGCGCGTTCGCCGTCGCTGCTCCGCTTCGTCGAGCTCACGAAGCCGCGCTACGTGACTCATGGCCCGCTCGTCCGGGTGCGGGTCTCGACGGACGCAAAGAGGGTCAAGTGGCGACTCGCCGGGCGCAGCGGGAACGCGCGTCCACCGAAGCTCGTGCTCCCGGCGCCGTCCGCGAAAGGCCGCTACACGCTGACCGTCAGCGCCAACGGCCACCGCGCGCGGGCAACCGTCATCAAGCGCAAGTAGCCTCGCTAACCTCCGAGTCTTGCCGCTCGCCGCATCGCTGGAACGCGCGGTCACCGATTCTGCGGAGCTCCTGCTCGCCGTAGGTGCGGTGCTCGCCATCGCCTACGCCCTGCTCCGCACCAGGATCGGTGTGCTCCGCTGGCCCCTCATCGCGGCGGCGCTGCTCGCGCTCGGCGCGGGCACGGCTCTCGGCGGCTGGGCCTGGCACGAGAAGCGTCCGCGGGACGTCGTGGGCTCGCCGACGGAGGAGTTCTCGTCGACGCTGCGCACGGACACGGCACCGATCGAGAAGAAGCAGAAGGGCAAGAAGCCGAAGACCGGGCGCCTGTTCGAGGAGCAGTGGCCGACCTACGGCTACGACATGCAGCGAACCCACCTCGCGCCGGGCTGGCGCCGTCTCCGCCCGCCCTTCCACGGCCTCTGGAAGCTGAAAGCGCACGCGGACATCGAGTTCCCGCCCTCGGTCGCCTACGGCAAGGTCTACGTCGCGCAGCAAAAGGGCCGTTTCTTCGCGCTCAACGCGCGCACCGGGAAGATCGTCTGGACGAAGCACTTCGAGCACTGCTCGGCCGCCTCGCCGACGATCTCGGACGGGATCGTCTACCAGGCCTACATGCACGAGTTGCCGTGCCGCAAGCACGAGACCGGCGCGGCTGGGTTCGTCGTCGCCTGGAACGCGCGCAACGGCAAGGAGTACTGGCGCGTGCGGGCCGGCTCGGTGGAGTCGTCGCCGCTCCTCATCGGCAAGACCCTCTACTTCGGGTCCTGGGACCGCCACCTGTACTCATACCGGATCCGCGGCAAGCGCAAGCCGCTCCTCAAGTGGACGTTCACGGCCGACGACCAGATCGTCGCCGCGCCGGCCCAGGCCGGTCGAATCGTCGTGGTCGCGACGAGCAGCGGGAGCGTGTACGGCGTCGACGCCAAGACCGGGCGTCAACGATGGCACTCGACCTCGTTCTCGCGCTTCGGGCGGCGGGAGTACTTCTACGCGACGCCCACGGTCGCCTACGGGCGCGTCTACATCGGCAACGCGGACGGCACGATGTACGCGTTCGGCGCATCCAGCGGGCACCTGCTCTGGGCGCGGCAGGTCGGGACGTACGTCTACACGGCCGCCGCGGTCTGGCGGAAGACCGTGTTCGTGGGGACCTGGGACGGGACGTTCATCGCCCTCGACGCGCGCACGGGCGAGCCTCGCTGGCGGTTCGACGGCGCCGGCCTCGATCACGGGCGCCCCGACGGTTCTCGCCGGGATCGTCTACTTCTCGACCTGCGGCCGGTGCGGCGTTGGCGGGCTGCGGCGCGTCAAGGTCGGCCCGCGCGGCACCTGGGGGTTGAACGCGCGGAACGGCGACCCGGTCTGGCGCTTCCACGACGGCAAGTACTCGGCCCTCGTCGCCGACGGCTTCCGCGTCTACATCTCGGGCCGCAACAAGGTCTACGCGATGATCACTCAGCAGCGCTACGCGGCGCTGAAGAAGGCAAAGGCTCGCGAGAAGTGCCGGAAGCTGAAGCGAGCAAGAGCGCGAGAGCGATGCCTGTCAAAGGCCAGGCGAGGTACGAAGTCTGGAAAACGCGGCTCAGGAAGAGCAAGACGAACATCGAAACCGCAAAACCCAGCCCCGCCGCCCAGTTGACGCCGCTTCGCCGCTGGTTCCAGAGCAGCCAGACGGTGATCGGGAGCCAGACCACGAGCGCGAGCGGGACGAACGGGTAGTAGCCGAAGCGGTCGTCGATCACGCCGAGGTTGAGGAGCAGGGCCGCGAGGCCGTAGCCCACGATCCGGTACGTGGCCGCGCCGTAGCCCACCGTGTCGTGCCAGAGCGCTCCCGGGCCCGCGACGAAGAACGGGAGGACGCTGACGAGGAAGACTCCGCCGAACGCGGCGCCCGCCTCGTAGAGCGTCCGCCGCGGGACTCGCTGCGCGAGGAGCATGACGAGGAAGAAGGGAACGGCGACGAGGGCGAACTGCTTCAAGCGCGAGCGCCGCGCCGAGGCTCGCCGCGGCCCACACGAAGCGGCCGCGGGCGAAGAGCGCGAACGCGAGGACGAGCGCCAGCAGCGCGGGAGCGTCGGCGGTCCCGAACCACGCTCCTCTCACAAGGATCGGGTTCGCGGCCAGCGCCGCACCGGTCGCGAGGCGCCAGTGCAGCGCGCCCGGGAAGACGAGCGCCGCGGGCAGGAGCGCGAGCGTGCAGAGCAGGACGAAGATCCGGTAGTCGTCCAACGGGCTCGGGAGCGCGCGCCAGGCAGCGGCGGTGAGAGCCGTGCCCGGGAAGTAGGCGAAGTGGTGCCTCGCAGCGCGGTCGAACGCTGCTTCCTCGTCGTCGGCCGCGGGGTAGAAGCGCTCGAGCCCCGAGTTCCCGTAGTCATG
The DNA here is from genome assembly GCA_963790695.1 of uncultured Actinomycetes bacterium. Classification (GTDB taxonomy): domain Bacteria; phylum Actinomycetota; class Thermoleophilia; order Gaiellales; family Gaiellaceae; genus VAXT01. The sequence continues at coordinate 229,455 of CAWBPX010000013.1, forward strand.
GCCGTACGGGTCGTGGCCGTGCAGGACCAGGTCGCCGGCGATCTCGATCTGGTAGGTCGAGTCGTTCGTGAAGTACCAGGGCTCGCTCGAGTCCCGCAGCCCGACCTGGAGCAGGGTGGCCGGGACGAGCAGCATCGCGCAGACGACCGCCGTGAGCGTGATCGCCGCCCAGCGGGGCCACGCACGGAGGTGCCAGGTCACCGCTGCGGCGAGCGCGACGAGGAGGCCGGCGAGAACTGCCGTCGAGCGGATGATCCCGAGGTCCCACTCGCGGTCGGCAACGCGCACGAGCGGGCCGAGGATGCCGTGCGGATGGACCGAGGGGGGCGCGAACGGCCAGGGGTCGGCGCCGAGCTCCGGGACCGTGATCGCGACGATGACGCCGAGCGTCGCCAGCAGGACGAACGCGTTGAAGCGCGTCACGCGCCGAGTATGGCTTCGCTGTCGGCCCGCCAGAGCACGAACCCGGCCGCGACGGCGATCGCGAGCCACGTCACGGGATCCTCGAAGAACCCGCTGTAGGCCAGCGAATGCACGAAGAGCGCGAGCAGCACGGCTCCGAGCCCGAGCCCGAGCGGCGGCGCCCTCCTCCGCACCTGCTCGATCACCGTCGCCGATCCTCCGAGCAGGGCGAGATAGGCCGCGAGCCCGAGGACGCCGAGCTCGGCGGCAACAGTGAGCGGCGTCGTGTGCGAGACGAACCGGGTCGGCGACCCGCCCTGCTTCGAACGGGCCTGGCTCGCCACGGGCTGGGCGCCGAGCCCGACACCAGCGGCCGGATGCGACTCGAACACCTTCCACGTCAGGTCGACGCGCCGTGACCGGTCGCTGGTGAACCGCCGCGCCGAGTGGTCTCTGGCCGAGTTGAGCACGAACCCCGTAGCCCCGAGGAGCACCACGGCGGCCGTCAGCGCCGCGACGAGCTTCAGGCCGCGCCCGCCCGCGAACGCCGCCAGGGCGAGCGTCACCACGAAGAGCGCGGCCATGCTCGACTGCGAGTACGAGAACCAGAGCCCGGCGAACATCAGCCCGATCAGCCCCGTCGCGAGGAACGGGTTCACCTTCCCGTAGAGCACTGCCACGAGCAGCACGACGATCCCGATCACCACGTGCCGCCCGTACAGGCTCGGGTCGCGGAAGAGCGAGGTCACGCGGAAGAAGGAGCTGTAGGCGTTGCCGACCTCGACGCTCGGCGAGAAGAACCAGAGCTTGTGCGTCGCGGCCTGGATCAACCCGACGACCGCGAAGAGCGTGGACAGCGCGACGGCGATCACGGCCAGCGCGCGCGGCAGCCAGGGCGGGAACGGCGCGCGGGCGACGAGCGCGACGAGCATGCCGAAGGGCAGCAGGAAGTAGGCGAGGATGTTCTCGCCGGACGCCAGGTCGTCGGTCCAGAGGAGCGAGATCGCCGAGAACGCCAGGAACGCGATCGCCGGAATCGAGACGAGGAAGGTCACGTGCCGCGTCCTGTGTCCGCGCAGAACCTTCCAGCCGAGCGCCAGCGCCGCGGCCCCGAGCACGGCGTAGAGCGGGAGCAGCCGCCCGAGCTGCCCCGAGCTCGCGACGCCGACGTAGTAGCGGTGCTCGCTGCCGAACGAGAGCGGAGGCCGAAACGGAGCCGCCACCGCGATCAGCGGCGTGACGAGGGCCGGCCAGCGGATGAGGACGAACGCGCCGATCGCCATCGGGACGAGCGAAGCCACGCCGAGCGCCGCGAGCTTCGGCGAAACGCGGTTGCCGGAGAGGTCGTGGACGAGCCCGAGCTCACCGAGAGCGAGCAGCGCGAGCCCGGGAAGGATCAGCAGCCGGCCGCGCCCGAGCAGCATCAACGCGACGCCGAGCGCACCGACGATCGCCGCGAGCTGTGCCGCCTCTCCCGAGTCCACGCCGAGGAAACTAAACGCGTCCGAGCATGAACCGCCGTCCGAACGCGCCGATGCGCTGCCGCTCCTGCGGCAAGTAGAAGCCGACGAGCCCGAGTACGAGCGGGTAGACGGCCGTCAGCGCGATCGCCCCGACGAGGCCGAGGTCGAACGACTTGCCGACGATCATCAGCGCCGCCGCGGTCGCCGCCAGGGTTGCGACACGGCGCCACTGGTACATCCACCGGGAACACCCGCTGCGCCTTCCAGAGTGATCCCGAGGAACATCGCGAAGTAGGCGAGCAGCATCGAGGCCGCGGCGCCCATCTTCCCGAAGGGCGGGATCAGCGCGAAGTTGAGCGCGATCCCGAACAGCTGCGGCGGCTCCGGTGACCATCCAGTTCGACCCGCGCCGCCCCGCCCGTCCGATCGACGTCACGACGACGACGTACGCGCCGAAGACGACGAACGCGAACGCGAGCAGCGGGACGACCTCCGGCGCCTGCGTAGAAGTCCGGCGTCGTCAGCAGGCGCACGATCCACGGCGCGCCGAGCCCGAGCGCGAGCGCGCCCCAGCAGGAGAAGAACGTGACGTACGTGAGCACGTAGCCGTACGTCCGCTTGGCCTCGTCCTCGGGGATCGAGTACGCGAACGCGGGCCAGGCGGTGCGGAACGCGGCGAGCAGGAAGAGGAGCGCGGCCGAGATCCGCATCCCGATCGCGTACAGGCCGAGCTCGTGCTGGTCCTTCATCCTCGACCAGCAGGAAGCGGTCGGCGAAATCGATCACGTTCAGCGCGATCACCGACGGGATGAACGGCATGCCCCAGGCGGTCATCCGGCGGAAGACGTCGCGGTCGAACTCGAACCCGAGCTGCGTACCGGCGGTAGGCGAGCAAGACGAGGTAGATCGCGAGCGTCCCCGTGAAGTTCCCGACGATCACTCCGACCGGGCCCTTGTCGAGCGTGACGACGAGGAAGATCGTCGCGCCGACCGTCAGCAGCACGTTGGCGAGGCTCGCGACCGAGTAGCTCACCGAGCGCTCCTCGACGCGGAAGAGCGCGGTCAGCTGGTCGTAGTTCATCGTCGCCCAGAGCCCGACGAAGGCGGCGCGGACGAGATTCGACATGCTCGGTCGAGCCGTAGAGCACGTGCGAGATCTGGGGGGCGAAGATCTCGCCGGCGACCAGCGCGAGCGGTCGCGGTGCCCATCGTGAACCAGAAGGACGTGCGGACGACCGTCTGGCGCCCGCTGCTCGTCCTCCGCGTGCGAAGTAGAAGCGGAAGAACGAGCTCTGGATGCCTGCGCGCAGGAGCGCGAAGACGACCGCCGTCAGCGCGACGAGCACCTCGATCGCCCCGTAGTCGGACGGGCGTCAGGTAGCGCGTGTAGAGCGGGAGCAGGAGGACGGCGACGATCCGCTGGATCAGGCCGCCGAGCCCGTAGATCACGGAGTGCTTGCCGAGCCGCTGGATCTGCGCTGCGAGCGACGCCAACTCAGAGCCGAGCGTAGATGTCGAGCAGGCGGTCGGTCATGCGCTCGACGTCGTGCACCTCTTCCACGTACGCGCGGCCCGCCTCGCCCAGGCGCTTGCGCTCCTCGAACGACTCCACGAGCGGCCTGAGCACGTCCACGAGGTCGTCCTTCGTCGTCCGGACGATCGGCACCTTCACGCCGAAGGCCTCCTCCGTCTGGCGCACTGCGTCCTCGTCGAGCGACGTGACGACCGGCTTTCCCAGCGCCATGCCCTCGATCGTGAAGATCCCATGCCAGTCGCGGAGCACCTGGTCGACGACGATGTCCGCCTGCTTGTACCGCTCGAGCGCCTCCTCGTTCCGGACGCCGTGGACGACGTCGAGGTCGACCCCGAGCTGCCTGCACGCCTCGATCACGTGCTCGGTGCCCTTCTTCTCCTTGTTCGAGGGCGCGTGGACGATCCGCACGCGCTCGCGCTCGACCGCGGGGACGGGCTCGTAGCCGGCCAGGTCGATCCCCGGAGGCAGCACCTCCGCGTCGTACGGGATGAAGTTGAGCGCGGCGAACGAGCCGACGACGCGCGCGTCCGCCTTCAGCCCGTACATGAGCTGCTCCTTCGGCCGCTCGCGGATGTCCGCGCCGAGGAAGTGGAAGAGCGACTTCCGCCGCGTCGCCTTCAGGATCGGGAACTGCAGGCTCTTCGGGACGAGCGTCAGCCCGAAGTAGAAGTGGAAGATGTCCGTCTGCGGCAGGAGCTTCGAGAGCGCCCGCCACTGGACGAGCTGCTGGCGAAGAAGGCCTTTGCGCGGACGCTTCAGGTCCCAGTCGGCCTGGTCCGGCCGGAAGGGCTGCGTGTTGAAGACGACGAGGCGCGCGTCGACTCCCCGTTTGCGGAGTGCCTGCACGTTCGTCCACCCGACCCCGGCCAGGTTGACCGGGCAGTGCGTCACCCGGAGCGCCACGTCAGGAGGTCGGGAAGAGGAACTCGACGCTGTTCCAGCGCGCGATCTCGCAGCCGTTGCCCTTGTTGAAGTGGGCGTTGACGGGCTCGCCGCGGAACGTTCCCGTGACGTCTGCCTCCTCCGGCCCGCCGAAAACCTGGGTGCAGGCCTTGTCCTTCGGCACCGGGGCGAACGGATCGTCCAGGACGCGCGAGCTTCGCGCAGGCGCGCTCGGGATTCGGCAGCGTCCCGCCGTCGGGGCACTCGAGCGTCCAGGTCTTCGTGGGCGCTTCGGAGCCGCCGATCGAGACCGAGATCTCGAGCTTCGTGTTCGCGGGGCTCACCTGGCCGGTGCCGGGTCCGCCTCCGGAGGACGTGCTCCGGCTCATGCAGCCGGTCGCCGCGAGGGCGGCGAGCGCGAAGATCGCGAAGCGCATTAGAGCGCGGTCGTCGGCAGCAGTAGCGCGTACCCGTCGCGGAGGAACGGGGTCCGGTCGACGAGCGCGGCGACGGCGTCCGGGGTCACGGCGCCCTCCTCGGTGACGATCTCCGTCAGCAGGTCGGGCGGCGTCATCTCGAACAGCTCGCGCTCGGCCTCGCTCTGCTCGGGGGCCGACGCGACGTCGATCGGTGCCAGCTTCACGATCTCGCACGCGACGATCGTCGGGACCTGGCGCTTCTGCGCCGCTTCGGCGAGCGCGGTCGTGCCGATCTTGTTGCAGAGCGTCCCGTCGCGGAAGACGGTGTCTGCGCCGACCAGGAAGATCGTCACGTCGTCGAGTGCGGCGGGCGCGTCTTCGTCGCGGACGAGATCGACGTTCAGGCCCTGCTCCCTGAGCTCGTCGGCGAACGCCCTGCCCTCGCCGACCGGCTCGGAGACGGTGCAGATCGCCTTCGCGGGCGGCGTGTGGATGAGCGCCTCGCGCACGGTGGCGGAGGCCGAGTGCGTCAGGACGGTCGCGCCCTCGAGCCGGGGGCAAAGCTGAACCGCGATCGATGCGCCCGCCCGCTCGCGTCCGTGCAGGATCGACTGTGCCTCCTCCTGGACGAGGCGGCGGAGCTCGTCGGGCTCGAGGAAGCGGTGAGCGTTGGCGGCAGCGAGCACTCGACCCGCGGCGCCGGCGATCGCGCCCACTCCCGGCCTCGACTCGGCGAGCTTCCGGCCGGCGCCGACGAGCGTGTCGAAGAGCTCGGCCGAGCTCTCGAAGGGCTGTTCTGCGACCTCGATGAGCGTCTCGACGGTGCGCCGGGCCATCCAGCTGGCCCCGTGCTCACGGTCGGCAGTGAGCTCCGCGACCGCAGCTTGAAGGCCTGGCATGCAGGGAGTTTATCCGGAGCCGGGTAGATTTCTGCCGTGGCGACCACCGGCCAGAAGCCATTGACCGGCCCGCTCGGGGCGGACGACGACGCGCTGTCGCCCTCGATCTCGGTCGTGATCCCGGTCTACAACGAGGGGCCCAGCCTGCGCGAGCTGTACGAGCGGACGGTCAAGACGCTCGACGCGACGGGCCGCGGCTTCGAGCTGATCTTCGTCGACGACGGCTCCGTCGACACGACGTTCGCCGAGCTCGAGCGGATGCACGCCGCCGACGACCGCGTGCGAGTCGTGCGCCTGAAGAAGAACTTCGGGCAGCACGCCGCGATGCACGCGGGGCTCGTCCGTGCGCGGGGCGAGATCCTCGTGACGATGGACGGCGACCTCCAGAACGCGCCCGAGGACCTCCCGCGGCTCGATCGCAGGCGGTCGAGGACGGGGCCGACGTGGCCAGCGGGACGCGGAACGCTCGGCGCGACTCCTGGGGGCGGACGCTTCCCTCGCGCGTGATCAACGGCATGCTGCGGCGCTTCACGGGCGCGGACATCTCGGACTTCGGCTGTGCCTACAACGCGTACAGGCGGAGCGCGATCGAGCCGATGCTGGGCGCGATCGGGAAGCAGAAGTTCACGAAGGCGCTCGTGCTCTCGGGCGGAGCGAGCGTCGCCGAGGTGGACGTGTCTCATGCGCCCCGGGCCGGCCGCTCCCGCTACTCGCCGCTGCGGCTCACGCGGCTCGCGCTGCACGTCCTCGCCGGCTTCTGGCCGCAGCCGATCCAGTGGATCGGGATCGCGATCGGGCTGCTGTGCACGACGGTGGCGTTCGCGCTCGGGATCTACGGCGTCGTCTTCTGGGTCGGCGAGTCGAACTTCCCGGGCCCGCTCTTCGGCGGCGTCGCGGTGATCTTCGTCCTCGGCCTGCAGGGCTTCATCCTCGCGCTGATCGGCGAGTACCTGGGCCGCATCCAGCGCGACGTCGAAGGCCGTCCGCTGTACACGATCGACCGCGAGCTCTAACAGGCTTTTGGACAGTCCCTCTGAGGGACAGTCCCTGTTAACGACCGTCAGCGGAGTTGCGCTGCGAACTCGGTGCCTTCGAGGGCCTCGCGGACCTCGCCGTAGTTCTCGATCAGCTCCTCGTGCGAGGTCGGGTTCAGCTTCTGGAGCGACGACGTGACGGGCGCGGGCTCGACTCCGAGGAACTCGAAGAGCTCGGCGAAGCCGCTCTCGTCGGCCGCAAGGTCCTCGTAGATGACCTCCGTGTAGGGGAGCCCGACTTTCCTGAACCGCACCCGCGCGCCGGCGATCCCGCGCTCGTGGAGCGTCATCCGGCGAAGCAGCGACTGCGTGTCGAGGTTGAGCCGAACCCGCTCGACCTCGTCGCCGTCGCGGGCGTGGAGCTTGCCCTGACGAGCCGCGCCCGCTTCCTTGGAGAGGACGACGTCGAGCGCGTTCCGGCGGATGAGATGGATGATCCGCACGCGCTTGAGCCAGAGCGCGGGCATCAGCGGTCTCGAGATGCGCGTCAGCTGGCTGTACATGAGCTTGAAGCCGATCGCGTCGATGCCCGGCCGCTCGCGGTACGCCTCTCCCAGGTAGTGCCACAGCCAGTACGGCTTGGCGAGCCGGTGCTTGCCCTGCGAGTACGTCTGCCAGTACTGCAGGTCCTGTGCTCCGCTCCACTTCGGCTTCCCCTCGCCGCCGTGCATGAAGAGCTCGGAGTAGGCGACGACGCGCGGGTGGCTCGTGAGCATGTCGACGACCCACGTGGAGCCGCTGCGCTGGGTGGAGAGAACGACGAAGTTCGTCACGATTCGGCAGCCTAGCTAGGCTTGCGAGCCGTGAAGACGAAACGCGTTCTGGTCACCGGCGGCGCCGGATTCATCCCCTCGAACTTCGTCCGGCACATCCTGCAGGCGACGCCCGTGGGAGGTCGTCTCGCTCGACGCGCTCACGTACGCGGGCTCGATGGACAACCTCGCCGCGGTCACCTCGCACGAGCGCCACTCGTTCGTGCACGGCGACATTCGCGACCCGGATCTCGTGCGCGAGGTCGTCGCCGACGTGGACGTGATCGTCAACGCCGCGGCCGAGTCGCACGTCGAGAAGTCGATCGAGGCCGGCGCGTCCGAGTTCGTGACGACGAACGTCGAGGGCACCCAGATCCTGCTCGACGCGATCCGCGAGCAGCCCGTCGAGCGCTTCATCCTCTTCTCGTCGAGCGAGGTCTACGGCACGGCGCTCTCCGACCCGATGGACGAGGAGCACCCGCTGAACCCGCGCAGCCCGTACGCGGCGACGAAGGCGGGCGCCGACCGGCTCGCGTACTCGTACTACGTCACGTACGGCCTCCCGATCGTGATCGTCCGCCCGTTCAACAACTACGGGCCGCGCCAGCATCCGGAGAAGGTGATCCCGCGCTTCATCACGCAGGCGCTCTCGAACGAGCCGCTGACGATCCACGGCGACGGCCACGCGAGCCGCGACTGGCTCTACGTGGACGACGACGCCGAGGCCGTCGAGGCGATCATCCAGGCGGACGACTCGGTCGTCGGCGAGGTGATCAACGTGGCGACCGGTGTCGACGTCTCGGTCTGCGACATCGCCGACAAGGTGCTCGAGCTGCTGGGCAAGCCCGCCGAGATGAGGACGCACGTCCCCGAGCGCCTCGGGCAGGTCGACCGCCACATCGGCTCGACCGAGAAGGCGGAGAAGCTGCTCGGCTGGCGCGCCCGCACGTCGTTCGAGGACGGGCTCGAGCGCACCATCTCGTGGTACCGCGACAATGAGGCCTGGTGGAGGGCCCCGGAGCGGCGACCGGCAGACGTCTTCTCGTCCTAGGGGCCGGGCCGGCGCAGCTCGGCTTGCTCGCGGCGGCCCGCGAGCGGGGACTGTTCGTGATCGCGCTCGACCGCGACCCCGGGGCGCCCGGGTTCCGGTACGCGGACCGGCGGGCGATCATCTCCACCGAGGACGAGCAGGGCATCGAGCGCCTCGCGAGCGCCGAGCGCGTGGAGGGCATCATCGCGCCCGGGATCGACTGGCCGGTCGCGATCGCCGCGCGCGTGGCGCACAAGATGGGGCTCGCGCATCCGATCAGCTCCGGCGGCGGCGACGCTCGCGGTCTCGAAGCAGAAGCAGCGCGAGCCCTCGCGAAGGCGGGCGTGCCGCAGCCGCGCTGGCAGCATCGTGTCCAAGGCGGAGGAAGGCTTGCCCGTGCCTGCGGTCGTCAAGGCGCCCGGACCGCCAGGGGCAGAAGGGGCTCACGCTCGTCCGCTCGGAGTCGGAGCTGCCGGACGCGATCGCCGCCGCGATCGAGGAGTCGCGTAGCGGAAGCGCGATCGTGGAGGAGCTCGTCGACGGGCCCGAGGTGACCGTGAACGCGTTCTCCCTGCGCGGCGAGTACCACCCGCTGACCGTCACCGATCGACTGACCGCGGAGCCGCCCGCTTTCGGCGTCGCGCTCGCGCACGTCTGGCCGAGCGAGGCGGGCGGGAAGGCCGCGGAGGTCGCCGAGTCCGCAGTGAAGGCCCTCGGAATCGAGGACGGCCCGACCTACACGCAGCTGCGGGTCGGCCCGGACGGCCCGCAGGTGATCGAGGTCGCCGCGCGCCTGGGCGGCGGTCACGACGCGGAGCTGGCGAAGCTCGCGCTGGGCGTCGATCTCAACGGCCTCGCGCTCCAGGCCGCGCTCGGCGAGTCGATCCGGTCGGCGGCGCTCCAACCGAGCCCGCAGGTCGGCGGCGCCATCGTCCGCTTCCTCGTCCCGCCGGAAGGCGTGCTCGAGGAGGTCGAGGGAACCGACGAGGCCCGCGCGGTGGAAGGCGTGCAGGACGTCCGCGTCTACCGTGCGCCGGGCCACGTCTTCGGCCCGTTCCGCCGCGGCGCCGATCGTGCCGGCGCCGTGCTGGCAGTGGGCGACAGCCGCGAGCAGGCCCTCCAACGGGCCGACGAGGCGGCTCGTCTCATACGCTTCAAGGTCGGTGCAGAAAGTCTCGTCTGATCAGCGCAGAGCGACGATGCTCGGGTTCCAGCCGCCGGCGATCGGTGACGAGGAGATCGAGGCCGTCGCCGAGACCCTGCGCTCGGGCTGGCTGACGACCGGGCCGCGCTCGGCCGAGCTCGAGCGGCGCTTCGCCGAGTTCGTCGAGGCCGAGCACGTGCTCGCCGTGGCGTCCGGGACCGCGGCGCTCCACCTCGCGCTCCTGGCCGTCGGCGTCGGGCCGGGCGACGAGGTGATCACGACCCCGATCACGTGGCCCGCGACCGCGAACGTGATCGTCCACGCAGGCGCGACCCCCGTCTTCGCCGACGTCCGCGACTCCGACCTCAACATCGACCCCGACCGCGTCGCCGAGCTGATCACCGACAAGACGAAGGCGATCGTCCCCGTCGACCTCGCCGGCCAGCCGGCCGACCTCGACCCGCTGCTCGAGCACGGCATCCCGATCGTCGAGGACGCGGCGCACGCAGCCGAGAGCGCCTACCGCGGCCGCAAGATCGGGTCGATCGCCGAGGCCACGTGCTTCTCGCTCTACGCGACGAAGAACATCGCCGCCGGCGAGGGCGGCCTCATCTCGACGAACGACGCCAAGGTCGCGGAGGCGATCGAGAACCTGCGCCTGATGCGCCGCGGCGACGGCTCGCTCTACGACATCGTCGTCCCCGGCTACAAGGCGAACCTCTCCGACGTGCTCGCGTCGATCGCGCTCGTCCAGCTGGACAAGGTCGAGCGCCACGGAGAGATCCGCAGGCGCCAGTTCGCGATGTACGACGAGGCGGTCGCCGAACTTGGACGGCATCGAGCCGCTGGCCCGCGACCCGCGCGACACCCACGCGTACCACCTCTACGTGATCCGCATCGACCCCGAGCGCGCAGGCGGCACCCGCGACGAGTACCAGCGCCTGCTCGGCGACGAGAACATCGCGACGAGCATCCACTTCCTCCCCGTGCACCAGCTGACCGCCTATCGCAAGCTCCTGCCCGACCAGGATCCGCTCCCGGTCGCCGAGCGCGCCGGCGGCGAGATCCTCTCGCTCCCGCTTTCCCCGGCGCACTCCGACGAGGACATCGCCGACGTCGTCGCCGCGCTGGGCCGTGTGCACGCCTCGTTGAGCCGATGAGCCGCCGCAGCATCCGCGTCGCCCTGACGCTGCTCGTCACCGGGCTCTGTACCGCGTACCTGATCTGGAAGATCGACCTCGGCCGGACGCTGCGCGTGATCGGGGACGCGAACCCTGGTACCTGCTGCTCGCGCTCTTCCTGATGGTCGTGACGATCCTCCCGATGGCCTGGCGCTGGCAGCTGCTGCTCCGAGCGAAGGGGGTCGAGGACGGACTGGGCTGGCTCACACGTGCCTACTTCGTGTCGTACGCGGCCGGACAGATCCTGCCGACGTCGGTCGGCGGCGACGCGGTTCGCATCTACGAGACGGCACGTCGTCATCCGGGCCACGGCGACACCGGAGCCGCGACCGTTCTCCTCGAGCGCGCGATCGGAGGCGCGGCGACGCTGATCCTGGCGGCGGTCGGCCTCGCGCTCGCCGTCGGCCACTACGACGTCGGCGCATACCTCTGGATCGAAGCGTTCTTCGTCGTGGCGACGATCGTCTTCGGCTTCCTGCTCTTCTCGCGCCGCGCGCGGCCGCTGCTCAAGCTCGGGCGGCCGATTCTCGCGTTCGTCCGGCTCGACAAGCTCGTCGCGCGCGTCTACCACGCCATGCACTCCTACCGGGATCACGTGGGCGTCCTCGTCGTCGTCCTGCTGGTCACGATCGCGCTGCAGGCGGTGCGCGTCCTTGCCGTCTGGCTCAGCGGGAAGGCCGTCGGGATCGACCTCTCGCCGCGGCCGTACTACGTGATGGGCCCGCTGCTCTTCCTGGTCATGCTGGTTCCGTTCACGGTCAACGGCTTCGCGGTGCGCGAGTCGTTCTTCGTCAGCTTCCTCGGCAACCTCGGCGTCAGCGCGGACCAGGCCTTCGCCGCCGGCTTCCTGTTCTTCGTGATCACGATCCTGATGGCGGCGCCGGGTGCGGCGATCCTCGCGTGGGAGGGCATCCGCGGAACGAGCCCTCCGCGCGTCGCGCGCGAAGCCGATGGCTGACGCCGGCGTCAGCGCGATCGTCGTCACCCACAACGCGGCGGCCTGGATCGAGCGCTCGCTGCGAGAGCCTGGCCGGAACCGGCGCGGAGGTGATCGTCGTCGACAACGCGTCGACCGACGGGACGCCCGGGCTCGTGCGCGAGAAGTTCCCGGACGCGCGGGTGATCGAGCAGGAGAACAAGGGCTTCGGCGCCGGCAACAACGCCGGCATGCGCGCCGCATCCGGGCGGTACTACCTGCTCCTCAATCCGGACGCGTGGCTCACGGAGGGCGCGCTCGAGAAGCTCGTGGCCTTCGCCGACGAGCATCCCGAGGCGGCGGTCGTCGGCCCGCGACTGCTCAACCCCGACGGCTCGCTGCAGCGCTCGGTGCGCGGCTACCCGAGCCCGTGGCGGATCGCGACCGAGTACTTCTTCCTGCGCAAGCTCGGCCCGAGGACGCATGCGCTGAACGCGTTCTTCGGCGAGCAGTTCGACCACGAGTCCGTGCGCGAGGCGGAGTACCTGTTCGGCGCGTGCCTGCTCGTGCGTCGGGAAGCAGTCGACGAGGTGGGCGGGTTCGACGAGGACTTCTTCCTGATGAGCGAGGAGGTCGACTGGTGCTACCGGTTCCGGGAGGCGGGCTGGAAGGTGCTCTTCTACCCGGGCGCGGAGGTGTTCCACGTCGTCGGCGCCTCGCTCAACCCGCGGCAGTTCCACGCGATCGTCCGCGGCCATCTGCAGTTCCTGCGCAAGCACCGTGGGGAGCGGGAAGCGGAACGGGCGCGGCGCGTGATGCTCTGGGGGCTGCGCGCGCGAGGGCTCGTCTTCCGCGGTGAGCGCGGCCGCGCATACCGGGAGTCGGCGCAGTGGCTCGGGTCGGGCAACACGGCCGCGCTCCTAGAATCGACCCGGTGAAGGCCCTCGTCGTCGACGTCGGCTGGGTCAACGGCCTGGCCGCGATTCGCTCGCTCGGGCGCGCGGGGATCGAGGTGCTCGCGCTCGACTACCGGCAGAGCCCGCTCGGCTTTCGATCGCGCTACGCCAGGCCGGTGCGCGTTCCCGATCCGGCCGAGGACGAGGCCGGGTTCGTCTCCGCGGTCGCCGAGGCCGGCCCGGGAGTCGTCTTCCCGACCCACGACCCGCCGCTGAACGCGCTCGCCCGCAACCGAGCGCGTCTCGACGGCTTCCTCTTCCCGTTCCCGGACTGGTCGGTGCTGGAGGCGATCCAGGACAAGCGCCACCAGCTGGAGACCGCGCGCGCGGCCGGCGTCGACATTCCCGAGACGGCCTATCCGGCGACCGCCGCCGAGGCCCGCGCCGCCGCCGAGGAGATCGGCCTTCCCGTGCTCGTCAAGCCGCAGCATCCCGACCGGTTCAAGATGCTCTTCGGCAGGCAGGCGTTCCGCTGCGAGATCTGTTGCCGAACTGGAGCAACGCCTACCGGCAGGCGGAGCCCTTCGGCCCGATGGTCCAGGAGCTCGTGCCGGGCGGCGACGACGAGCTCTACAGCCTCGGCTCGCTACCTGAGCGCGGACGGCGAGGCGCTCGGTCTCTTCTCCGGGCGCAAGCTGAAGCAGGTGCCGCCGCTGATCGGCACGTGCCGGGTGGGCGAGGCGGTCTGGGTTCAGGACGTCGTCGACGCGGGCCTGCGGCTCCTGCGGGCGCTCGGCTTCCACGGCATCTCGCAGGTCGAGTTCAAGCGGGATCCGCGCGACGGCCGCTACAAGCTGATGGAGGTCAACCCGCGGCTCTGGCAATGGCACGGGCTCGCCGCGGCGTGCGGTGTCGACCTCCCGCTGATCGCCTACCGCGACCTCACCGGCGAGCAGGTCGAGCCGGTCTCGATGAACGGCGCGCGGCGCACCTGGTCGATCGCGGTCATGCCCGGCGAGCGCCCGGAGGTTCCGCGCCTCCCGTACGTGGACGCCGTCTTCGCGCGCGACGACCTCAGGCCCGGGCTCGTCCACACCGCGCGGGTCGTGCGAGGCATCTTCCGGTGATTCCCGAGGCGGTCGAGCGGCGGGCGCGCTGGGTGCTCGACACGATCGGCGCGCGCGAGGTCGGCTTCGGCGACGACGTTCCGTACCGCGCCGAGGCGTGGGAGCAGGTCGACCGCGGCGAGCGGCCGGCCGGAGACGACCTCGCCGAGGCGTTCTTCCATCTCGCCCGCGTCGAGGAACGGAACGGCGCGCGCGACGAGCACGACCGCTTCCGGGCGGCGTCCTCCTGTCTCGACCCGCTCGACCCCCCGCTCGAGCGGCTGCGGCGGCAAGCTCGGCGTGGAGCCCCCGCGCTGGGGCGGCGCTCGCTTCGCCGTCGCGCTGACGCACGACGTCGACGTTCCCTGGAAGTGGACGCGCAAGGGCGTCAAGGGAGCCGCTGCGCGCGCCAAGAGCGACCTCCTGAACGGGCCGGGTGCACGCAGGGCTGCGCGAGCTGCGCGGGCTGGCCGGCGCTGCCGGTGCACAAGGCGACGCGGCACCGACCCGTACTGGAGCTTCGACCGCATCCTCGAGGACGAGCGCCGCTGCGGAGCGTCCTCGACCTTCTTCCTGCTCGCCGACCACGCGCACGAGCTCGACGGCGCTGCCGTCGAGTCGTACGAGCGGCTGCGGCCGCGGCTGGTGGAGACGCTCCAGGACGCGGAGGCCGAGGTCGGGCTGCACGGGAGCTACTCGGCCGCCGACGACGCCGGCCGGATCGCGCGCGAGAAGGAGCGGCTCGAGGAGCTGTCGGGCCCCGTGCAGGGCCAGCGCTACCACTATCTCCGCGTCGACCCGCACCGCAATCTCGGCGCGCTCGAGGCCGCCGGGTTCGCGTACGACTCCTCGCTGGGCTTCGGCGACGCGGTCGGCTTCCGGGCCGGGATCGCGCATCCGTTCCGGCCGTGGGACTTCGAGCGCGACGCACCGCGCGAGCTCGTCGAGGTGCCGCTGGCCGCCATGGACGTGACGCTGTCCGCGGAGCGGTACCTCGACCTCGGCGTCGACGAGGCGGAGAAGCGGCTGATGGCGCTGCTGGACTGGGCGGCGGAGCACGGCGGCGGCTTTGCCGTCCTCTGGCACTCCGAGCAGTACGACTCGGCGCTGCTTCCGGGCTGGGACCGGCTCTACCGGCGCGTGATGGAGGGAGTGCGCTCGCGCGGCGGCGCCTGCCTGCGGGCGGGCGCGCTCGCGGAGGAGGCGCGCGCGTGGCTGTCGTGAGCCAGCCGATGCAGATCTACCGCGTCGGAGCGGGACGCATCGCCTCGTCCGCGCTCTTCCTTGCGCTCATGCTCGCGGCGCCTGCGGCGCTGGTCCTCGGCCGGGCTCTTCCCGCGCATGGCCTGGGCCTCGTCCTTCGGCTCGCGGCCGCGACGGCCTGCGTCGTGCTCGTTCCCGGCGGGATCTTCGTGCGGGCGCTCGGCCGGCCGCACACCTTCGGCGTCGCGATCGCCGCCTCGTTCGCGTGGAGCCTCGCCGCGGTCGCGGGCGCGCTCGCGCTGACGTTCGCGGTCGACG
This sequence comes from uncultured Actinomycetes bacterium, assembly GCA_963790695.1. Classification (GTDB taxonomy): domain Bacteria; phylum Actinomycetota; class Thermoleophilia; order Gaiellales; family Gaiellaceae; genus VAXT01. The sequence goes on from CAWBPX010000013.1 coordinate 244,634, forward strand.
GGACGATCGACACGACGGTCTGGCTGCTGGCCGGGTTCTCGGGCGTCTGCCTCGTGCCGGCTCTCCTCCGGGCGCCGGTGCCCTCGGAGCGGAGCGAGCGAATCACGATCGCCGGCGTTGCCGGCGCCGCGGCGCTGTTCGCGGGCGCGGTGTGGTGGACGTCGAACACGATCTACGGCGACGCGCTCTTCCATCTCGGCCGCGTGCGGAAGCTCGAGTCGTTCGACCTCACGTCGCTCAGCGTCGTGAACGAGTTCAAGAACGGCGGCCTGCATCCCGGCTATGCGTTCCCGGCCTGGCATGCGGCGGTCGCGCTCGTGGCGCGCCTCGCGGACGTCGACCCCGCGACCGCGATGCTGCACATGCCCGCGATCCTGACGCCGCTCGCCGTCGTGCTCGCCTACGCGGCCGGCGCCGCGCTCTTCCGCTCGTACGGCGGCGGGGTCGCGGTCGCGGCTGCCCAGGTCGGGCTGATCGGCTTCTCGCGGGCCGGCACGGGGTCGTTCGACTTCCTCGCGCTGCCGCCGACAGTGGCGCGGGCTCTGATCATCCCGGCGCTGCTCGCGCTCGTCTTCTCTCTGGCGGCGGGAGGGCGGCGCCGACAGGTGCTGTCGATCTCGGCCGCGTCGATCGCTCTCGCGCTCGTCCACCCGACCTACGCGTTCTTTGCCGCCGTTCCGCTCGTCGGCTTCCTCCTCGCGCGGGCCGTGCTCGCGCCGAGGCTGTGGCGCGAGAACCTGCGGATCGCCGCCTCGGTCCCGGCAGTTCTCATTCCGGCAGGCCTGTACGCCCTGTGGCTGAAGCCGATCGTCGACGAGACCGTCTCGCACCGTCCCGACGCGGCCGAGCGGCGGCGCGCGATCGCCCACTACGGGCAGCAGATCGACGTCGTCCACGGCCTGCTCCGGCTCGCTCCGGAGACGATCTCGCGCGGCGGCGCGGTGGCGGTCGCCGGGCTGATCGCGATTCCGGCGGCCGCTCTCGCGGGCACACGGCGCTGGGCCGCGTACGTCCTCGGCGCGTCGCTCGCCGTGCTCGCGCTCGTGCTCGTGCCCTGGGCGTTCGACCATCTCTCCGACGCGGTCTCGGTCTCGCAGGCGCGGCGGCTCGCGATCTTCCTGCCGATCCCGTTCGCCGTCGCGGGAGCGGCGAGCATCCTCGGCCGCTACCGCCTCGCCGGCTGCCTGGCCGCGTTCGGCGTCGGCGGGCTCCTGCAGCTCGTCTACCCCGGAGAGTTCTCGTACTTCCTCATCGTCGGCGGGCCGCCCTGGCCGGTCTGGCTCGCAGTGGCCGGAGCGGGGGTGGGGCTCATCGCTGCCGCCGTCGTGCGCCGCGGTGTTCCGTTGGGCGAGCCGATCTGGACCGCCGCGGTGGCGCTCGCCCTCGTTGCGCCGATCGGGCTGGCCGGGCTCGCCTACCTCGAGCGCGACGACCCCGACCGCCTGCGCCTCACACCGGGCCTCGTCCACGCGCTCCGGACGAAGGTGCCCGAGAAGGACGTCGTCTTCTCAGACCTGGAGACGAGCTACCGGATCGAGGCGTACGCGCCCGTCTACGTCTCGGTCGCCCCGCCGGCGCACGTAGCCGACACGAAGGACAACTACCCGTACGAGCGCCGCGAGGACGTCATCAAGTTCCTGCGCAGCGGGAGCGTTGCCATCCCGCGCCGCTACCACGCGGACTGGATCGTCATCGCCAAGCGCCGCTTCGACCTCCACCCGGACCTGCCGAAGGTCTACTCCGACTCGCGCTTCGACCTCTACCGCGTCACGAAGCGTTCGTGACCGTGAACGCGAACGAGGCCTGACCCATGTTCTCCTGCTCGTCGAGCGCGTCGATCTGCAGGACGTACGAGCCGTTCGCGAGCGCGCGCGTGTCGAACGCGTGCGCGAGATAGAACTCGTAGCGGCCGCGGCGACCCGCCTTGTTCTGGAACGTCCCCGGCGCGTAGACGAAGTCGAACAGGCGGATCGGAAGCAGGAACGTCCGGAAGTCGACTGCCGTCTCCCACTGCCGGATCGTGTTCTGGCCCCGGACGATCCGCCAGCGGATCAGGCTGGGGGTCATGATCGCCTGGTTCCAGGGGAGCGAGATCGGGATCGGCGACGTGTCGAACGCCTCGGCCGTGATGTCCACGGTGCCGCTCACGTTCTCGGGGGCGATCGCGCTTCCGAACGCTGAGAAGGTCAGGTTCGGGATCTGCGGGGCGGTGTCGTCGATGTACGGCGCGAGGCCACCGAGGCGGAGCGGGTTGACGTAGGTGCCGTCCTTGTACTCGGCGAGGTGCACGTGTTCGAATCCAGGGGCGATGTGGCCCAGCAGCTGGTGTCGCCGAACCCGCTGGTTCGTGCCGACGACAGGGTTGATGTGCCAGTACGAGAGGAGATGGCCGCCCCGCTTGGGGAAGACCGACACGCTCATCCCGCGCACGCGGGCGCGTCCGGGGTCGATCGCGTAGACCGCCGTGCCGTCGGGGGCCGAGATGTCGAGGCCGAAATGGAATCCCGTCTCGGACCCGGACAGGCGCGGGTCGTTGAAGTATCCGCGGATCGCATGCTGCTGGTAGAAGGGCTTGATCGGCCAGCCGTACGCGGAAGCCGCCGCGGGGACGAGGAGCGTCAGAGCCGCGGTCAGGAGCAGGGTCGAGAGGGCGCGCCGCACGCGGAAGTTGTAGCAACGAGGTTCGTTAGGGTGCCGCTTCATGGCCGGTCAGGAGACAGTCGCGGCGCCGAGCGGGACGTCGGTCTACGCCAAGCCGCGCACCGTCACCGATCTCGACGAGTGCTACTTCTACCACTCCATGGAGATCCCTGGCTACGGGCTCGTCAAGGGCCCGTGGGACATCCGCGGAGGCGTCGACGACTACCTCGGGAACGTCGACCTGAACGGCAAGCGCGTGCTCGAGGTCGGCACTGCCAGCGGGTTCCTCTGCTACACGATGGAGGGCCGCGGCGCGGACGTCGTCGCCTACGACCTCTCCGACCAGCAGTCCTGGGACGTCGTGCCGTACGCGCAGTACGACCACGCGGCCTTCGACTCCGAGCGGCGTGAGCATCTCCGCAAGCTCAACAACAGCTGGTGGCTCGCGCACACCGCGTTCGAGTCCTCGGCGAACGTCGTCTACGGGACGGTCTACGAGATCCCGGAGGAGATCGGGCGCGTCCAGGTCGCGACCTACGGCAACGTCCTGCGCCACTTTCGCGATCCGTTCCTCGCGCTCGAGCGCGGTCTGCGGCTGACGACCGAGACGGCGATCGTCACCGAGAACCCGTCGCTTCGCTACTCGCTGCCGCAGATGGCCGCGAGCCTGCTCAAGCCGAACGTGGCCTTCCTCCCGAACTTCGAGCGAGTGCGGCCACGCGAGTCCTGGTGGCACTTCACCCCGGCGGTGATTCGCCAGATGCTCGGCGTCCTCGGGTTCGAGGACACGAAGGTGAACTACCACGTGCAGCGCTTCGAGGGCAGGCGCAACCCGCAGTTCACGGTGGTTGGCCGCCGCACCGTTCCGCTCCCCGACTAACGTAGGCGCACCTTGAAGGTGCTGCTCGTGACGATGTATTTCCCGCCCGCGGGCGGAGGCGGCGTCGCGCGGCCGACGAAGCTCGCCACGCACCTTCCGGAGCTCGGGATCGAGACTCACGTGCTCGCGCCGGACGACTCGAAGTGGCTCTACCGCGACGAGGAGGCGGCGATCCCGCCGGAGGCGCACGTCCATCGGGCGAAGTACCTGGGGCCGCGAGGCCGGCTGCCCGCGGAGGAGCTGCACGGGCTCGAGGGCTTCGACCGCCTGCTGCGCCAGGCCGCGCTCTTCTCGCGCCGGCTGCTCGTCCCCGACGAGTTCGTCAGCTGGGCGCTGACCGCGATCCCGGCCGCGCGGAAGATCGTCCTCGAGGAGGACATCGACGTGCTCGTGACGACCTCGCCGCCCGCGTCCGTGAACCTGATCGGGGCCGCGGTCACCCGGGCGACGGGCGTGCCGTGGGTCGCCGACCTCCGCGATTCCGTGGCCGCGAACCCGGACCGGCGCACCGACAGCCTGGCCGTGCAGGTCAAGGAGCAGGCACAGGCGCTCGTCGCGCGGCTCGTCGCGAGCCAGGCGGATGCGGTCGTCACCGTGTCCCAGGCGATCTCCGAGGAGATGCGCGAGCTCGGCGCGAAGAGAGTCGAGACGATCCCGAACGGCTGCGACTTCGAGGACTTCGAGGGGCTCGAGTACCACTCCGGCGATCGCTTTCGGATCACGCACACGGGCACGTTCTTCGGGCACCGCGATCCGCGCCCGTTCCTGACCGCGCTGTCCCAGACGCACGATGACGTGGTCGCGCGCTTCGTCGGCGGGCTGCGCTCGAGCGACCGCGAGTTCGCGGACGGCCTCGGGCTCGGCGAGCGGGTGGAGGAGATCGAGCACGTCCCGCGGCGCTCGGCGCTCGAGCTGCAGCGCGACTCGGAGGCGCTGCTGCTCCTGCTTCCAGATGCGGGGGGCCGGGGGCGCACCGTGCCGTCGGGAAAGATCTACGAGTACCTCGCCGCCGAGCGCCCGATCCTCGCGGCCGTGCCGCCGGACGGTGTCGCGGCCGAGCTCGTCCGCAGCGCTCACGCAGGGGTGGTCGTCGCCCCCGACGACGTGGCCGCCATCAAGGCGGCGATCGACGGGCTGCACACACGCTGGCGGCGCGGCGCGCTCGAGAGCGGAAGCCTTCCGCCGGAGCTGAAGGAGCGCCTCTCCCGGCGCACCCGGTCAGAGGAGTTCGCCAAGGTGCTGGAGGAGGTGGCGTCGTGAGGGTCGCGGATCGCCTGACGACGTTCTTCTTCCTCGCGACGATCTTCTCGGTCTCGTTCCAGAACGTCTACTGGAACGTCGCCGGCCGCGTGAACCTGGCCGACATCCTCGCGCTGATGTTCCTCATCGCGTTCGTCGCCGCGCGGATCCGCGACCGCGACCGGCGCGTGCCCGCGACGACGCTCGTGGTGCTCTGCTTCGCAGCAGCGCTCCTGGTCGCGTATCTGATCGGCTTCTACAACGTCGAGACGAAGCAGGCGCTCTCGCTCTGGGAGAAGGGACTGACGAAGTTCGCGATCCACTTCGCGTTCCTCGCCGCGGGAGTGGCGTACCTGGCACGGCGTTCGGAGCGGTTCTACTGGCGGACGCTCGGCTGGTTCGCGGCCGGGTTCGCCGCCAACGCTGCGTACGGCGTGCTCCAGCTCGTCGCGACGCTCGGCGGACGGAACCTCGACGCGCTCGTCCTGAACCCGATCACGGGCGGGGCGTCGTCGATCAACATCTGGGGCGCCGTCGGTCAGTCGAGCGTGTATCGCGTGAACGCGCTGACGGGCGACGCGAACCACCTCGGCGTGATGCTCGTCGTCCCGCTGCTGCTGCTGACTCCCGTGTACCTGAGGCTCGAGCCGGGGCACCGGCTGCGCGTTCCGCTCGCGGTCCTGCTCGGCTTCCTGCTCCTCGTCGAGCTGGCGACGCTCTCGCGGAGCGGACTGCTGGGCCTCGTCGCCGGCGGCCTCGTGCTCGCGATCGTCTACCGGCGGCTTCTCCTGACGCGCGCGATGCTCATCCCGCTGGCCGCGGTGGGCGCGGTGCTGGCCTTCATCGTCACGCGGCGTCTCGACTACTTCACCACGGTCTTACACGCGCGCCTGCAGACGAACGACTCGTCGTCGACGCTCCACTTCCAGGTCTACGACTTCATCCCGCAGACGATCCACGCGCATCCACTGTTCGGGTTCGGGCTGAACACGTTCTCGGTCTACTTCGAGTTCGTCACCGGGCGGACGAAGTGGGGGGCGCACTCGTACTACGTCGCGACGGTGGTCGAGACAGGTCTTGTCGGGACGATCCTGTTCGCGCTCTTCCTCGTCTACCTGTTCCGGAGGCTGGGCGCGGCGAGGCGGATCGGCCGTGCGCTCGCCGCTGCCGGAGACCCGGTCGCGGCGCGGGTACGCCCCGTGGCGTGGGGGCTGACCGCTGCACTCGTGGGGACGATCGCCTCGAACGCGTTCTACCTGACGATGCAGTTCTATTACTTCTACGCACTGGCCTTGATGGCCCTGGCCACTCCCGTCGTGTTCGCCCGTCGACTCGAGCCTTGAAGGTCGTCGTCCTGACGACGTCGTACCCGCGCGGGCCGGGTGACGTCGCCGGCCTCTTCGTCGCCGACCAGGTCGAGCACCTGCGTGCGCGCGGCGTCGAGGTGGAGGTCGTGTCGCCCGCGAGCTTCCGGCACTACGGGATCGCCTACGGCGCGGGTGTCGCCGGGAACCTGCGGCGCAGGCCGTACCTGGCGGCGGCGCTGCCGCTGATGCTGACGGGCTTCGCGCGGGCTGCGCGACGGGCCTCCGTCGGCGCGGATCTCGTCCATGCCCACTGGCTTCCGGCGGGCCTCGTCGCGATGGCGACCCGCAAGCCGTTCGTCGTGCAGGTGTGGGGGACGGACGTCGAGCTCGCGCGTCGTGCTCCAGCGCTCGCGCGGCGCGTTCTGCAGAGGGCGCGGCTCGTGATCGCGCCGTCGACCGCGCTCGCAGACGAGGCGCGCCGGCTGGGGGCGACGGACGTGCGGACGATCCCGAGCGGCGTCGAACTGCCGGTGGAGGTTGCCGACCCCGCGGATCCGCCGGAGATCCTCTACGCGGGGCGGCTTTCGCCCGAGAAAGGCGTCCGCGAGCTGGTTGCCGCGGCGGATGGGATGCCGCTCGTGGTCGTCGGGGACGGCCCTCTGCGCGGAGAGGTTCCCGGCGCGCTCGGGTTTCTCCCGCACGAAGAGCTGGAGCGCCGCTTCGAACGCGCGGCCGTCGTTGCGTGCCCGTCGCATCGCGAAGGGTTCGGCGTGGTCTGCGCGGAGGCGATGGCGTATGGGCGGCCCGTCGTCGCGGGCGACGTCGGCGGTCTGCGCGACCTGGTCGTGCACGAGGAGACCGGCCTGCTCGTTCCACCCGGCGACGTGGGTGCTTTGCGAGACGCGCTCGGACGCCTGCTCGAGGACGCCGATCTGCGGCGACGCTACGGCGAAGCGGGACGTGCGCGGATCGCCGAGCGCTTCACGTGGGAGCGCTTCGCGGACGAGACCCTGCGGGCCTACGACGACGCACTGCACTAGGCTCGAAGGCCAATGCTCGCGGTGAAAATCGTCTTCTGGGCATCGCTCGGACTGCTCGTCTGGACCCATGTCGGGTACCCGCTCGCGGCTGCGCTGGCCGCCCGCGTGCGGCGCCGCCGCGTGGCGAGCTCGGAGATCGAGCCGAGCGTCAGCGTGATCGTCGCGGCCCACAACGAGGCCGACGTGATCGAGCGCCGCGTCCGCAACCTGCTCGAGCTCGACTATCCGGCCGACCGGCTCGAGGTCGTCGTCGCATCCGACGCTTCGACGGACGAGACCGAAGCGATCGTCGAGCGCCTCGCCGGGTCCGACCGGCGCATTCGGCTCGTCCGCTGTCCGCGCGGCGGCAAGGTCGCGGCGCAGAATCGCGGAGTCGCCGAGTCGAGCGGCGAGATCGTCGCCTTCTCCGACGCGAACGCGGTGTGGCGGCCCGAGGCGCTGCGCCGGCTCGTCCGCAGCTTCGCCGATCCGTCGGTCGGCTACGTCACCGGCCGCGCCTCCTACGAGGCTGCCGACGGCACGAACCGCGAGGGGGCGTACTGGCGCTTCGAGCTCTGGCTTCGCGCGCAGGAGTCGCGCCTGGGCTCGGTCACCGGGGGCAACGGTCCGATCTACGCCGTGCGCCGGGCGGACTGGTTCGACCAGGAGCCCTGGTGCGGCCACGATCTCGGGCTCCCGTACCTGATGGTTCAGCGCGGGCGGCGCGCTGTCTACGACCCCGACGCGGTCTCGATCGAGAAGCCGTCGAAGGACATCGAGGACGAGTACCGGCGCAAGGTGCGGATGCTGCGCGGCGCCTGGGTGCACGTCTTCCGCGGGATGCTTCGGCGAGTTGGGCCGGTGTACTTCGTCGAGCTCGTCTCGCACCGGCTGCTGCGCTACGGAAGCGGGCTCCTCCACGCGCTGCTGCTCGTGTCGAACGCGGCGCTCGTCGGCGAGGGCTGGGTCTATGAGCTCGCGTTCGGGCTGCAGCTCGTGTGGCTGCTCCTCGCTACGGCCGGTCGGTTCCGAGTGCCGATCCCTGGGGCGGGCCTCGCCTACTACTACCTCGTGGTGACCTGGGCGACGGTGGAAGGGCTCGCCCGCTACGTCCGCTTCGGGCCGCCTCTGCTCTGGGAGCGCATCGAGGGCACGCGGTGAACCGGGCGGTCGACCTCGCCGGGGCTGCGATCGGCCTCGCGGTGGCCAGCCCGTTCCTCGGTGTGGCGGCGCTTGCGATCAAGCTGGACGACGGCGGTCCGGTGCTCTACCGGCAGCGGCGAGTGGGGAAGGACGGGCGCGAGTTCGAGCTGCTGAAGCTGCGGACGATGATCGTCGGCGCGGAGGGGCAGGGTGCGGGCTGGGCGGTCAACCGCGGCGACCCGCGGATCACTCGCGTGGGCCGGGCGCTCCGGCGGCTCTCCCTCGACGAGCTGCCGCAGCTCTGGAACGTCGTACGGGGCGAGATGAGCCTGATCGGCCCGCGGCCGACCCTCGCCTACCAGGTCGAGCAGTACACGCCTCGCCAGCGCCGGCGTCTCGACGTGCGGCCGGGGATCACGGGGTGGGCGCAGGTTCAGGGGCGTGCGTCGCTTCCGTGGGAGGAGCGGATCGAGCTCGACGTCTGGTACGTGGAGCACCGCTCGCCGTTGCTCGACGCGAAGATCCTCGCCCGCACGCCGTTCGCGCTCTTCGGCGGGACGTACAAGGGCAAGAGCGGCGGGTGGCGCGGCGCGGAGCCGCCGAAAACTCCTTAAGAGAAGGCACGCTCCACCTCCTCCCCGTCGCAATCGTAGTGAGGATTTCGTGACACGTCTGAAGCTGGACCGCGCCAACAGCGTGACGTTCGCGCAAGGGCGTTTTCGGCCAAGTCGTTACGCTCCTCCCTCTGTGACGACCGTCCTTTTCACCTGCGCCGGGCAGCGCGTCGACATCGTGTCCGCCTTCGGCCGAGCCGGCGCGACGACGATCGCGGCCGACATCAACCGCCTGGCCCCGGCGCTCTACCACGCGGACGAGTACGAGCTCGTTCCGCGCGTGGGCGACCCGGAGTACGTGCCGGAGCTCGCCCGCCTCGTCGTCGAGCACGACGTCGACCTCGTCGTCCCGCTCACCGATCTCGACCAGTTCATCCTCGCGCAGAGCCGCCGGGAGCTCGGCACGGCCGTCCTCCTTCCCCCGGGCGAGGTCGTCGCCCAGATGGGCGACAAGTACGTGGCACACGAGACCTTCGAGCGCCTCGGCATCCCCTCGCCGCCGAGCTGGCTGCCCGACCGGCTCCCCGACAACATCGAGTTCCCACTCATCATCAAGGCCCGCGAAGGCTTCGGATCGCGCCACATCTACCGGGCGAACGATCGCGAGGAGCTCGACTTCTATCTGGCGCGGACGCCGGTCCCCTCGTTCGTCCAGACGTACTGCCTGGGAGAGGAGTTCTCGATCGACGTCTTCTGCGACTTCGAAGGCCGCTGCCTGAACGCGATCCCCAGGACGATGATCGAGTCCAAGGGCGGCGAGTCGATCAAGGGCATCACGATCAAGGACTACGAGCTGATCGAGCACGGCCGCCGCGTCGCGGAGGCGCTTCCCATCTGGGGGCCGGCGAACATCCAGTGCTTCCGGGAGGCCGACGGCTCGCTCCTCGTCACCGACGTCAACCCGCGCTTCGGCGGCGCGTTCCCGCTCCCGCACACCGCCGGCAGCCGCTACCCCGAGCTGGCCCTGGCGCTCGCAAACGGCGAGCAGCCCGAGCCGACCGTCGGCGACTTCAAAGAGGGCATGCTGATGACGCGCTTCTTCTCGCACCTCGTCCTGACCGAGACCGAGGACGGCACGCTCGAGCCGGTCGCCGAGGAGGTCCCGGAGCCGGTCGCCCCCGAGCCCGGCGAGGCATGAGCACTCGACGGGACCCCGAGCTCGACGCGGAGCGGGAGGTCGACCTCGGCCGCTACCTGGACGCGCTCGTCGCGCGCTGGTGGCTGCCGGTTCTCGGTCTCGTGGTCGGAGTCGTGATCGGCTACCTGCTCGCACTCGGCGGCAAGGACGTCTATCGCGCCGAGGCCACGGTCTACGTCGGCACGCCGTTCGGGCCGAACGGGACCGCTCCGGTGCAGAGCCTCTCGACGAACCCGAACACGGTCACGCGGGTCGCGCGAGGCCAGCAGACGCTCCAGGAGGTCGCCCGGAAGTCCGGCATGACCGTGCGCCAGCTCCGTGCAGGCGTCTCGACGCGCGCGCTCAAGAGCGGGGGCCCGAAGAGCGCGCCGAACCAGTACTACGCCGTCACCGTCGAGGGCCCGAAGCGCGGCGAGGTCAGCGCGGCTGCACAGGCGATCGCCGAGAAGATCGTCGCCTCCACCGGCGGCTACGCGAGGCTCAAGGTCGACACCTTCAAGAAGGAGATCGCCTCCGATCAGCAGCAGCTGGACGCGCTCGACCAGCAGACGCAGCAGATCCAGCAGCAGCTGAGCGGCGCGTCGCAGACCGAGCGCCTCACACTCGGGACGCTGCTCCTCACGATGGAGCAGCGGCGCGGCACCCTCGAACAGGACCGGCTCCAGGCGCGCCAGCTGCTCGCCCTCGCCGAGCAGGTCGAGCTTCCGCAGATCCTCGACCGCGGCTCGGCCCTGAAGGCAACCGCGCGCAGCTCGCGCAACTCGATCGCGATCGCGGGCCTGATCGGGCTCATCATCGGCTTCCTGGCCGCGCTCTTCTGGGACCCGATCACAGCGCGCACCGGCCGCCAGCAAGCCTGATGCTCGAGGGGAAGCGCGTCGCGGTCGTCGTGCCGGCGTTCGACGAGGAGAAGCTGATCGTCACCACGCTGGCGAGCATCCCCGAGTACGTCGACCGGGTGATCGTGGTCGACGACGCGTCGCGCGACGGGACGGCCGCCGCCGCTGCGGGGACGGGCGACGGACGCGTCACGGTGATCACGCACGACAAGAACCGCGGGGTGGGAGCCGCGATCGTCACCGGCTACCAGCGGGCGCTCGAGGAGGCGATCGACGTCACGTGCGTCATGGCCGGCGACAATCAGATGGACCCCGACGACCTCGAGGCGATCGCCGGCCCCGTCGCTCGCGGCGACGTCGAGTACGCGAAGGCGAACCGGCTCTTCACGGGCCGCGCGTGGGAGCTCATCCCCCGCAACCGCTATCTCGGCAATGCAGTCCTCTCGCTGCTGACGAAGATCGCGTCCGGCTACTGGCACGTAGCGGACTCCCAGTCCGGGTACACGGCAGTCTCGCTCGGGACCCTCGAGCTCCTCGATCTCGACCGGATCTATCCGCGCTACGGGTTTCCCAACGACATGCTCGTGCACCTGAACGTGATCAACGCGCGCGTGCGGGACGTGCCGTCGCGCCCGGTCTACGGAGTCGGCGAGACCTCGGGCATCCGGCTGAGCAAGGTGATCCCCGCGATCTCGTGGCTGCTGACGAAGGCGTTCTTCTGGCGCATGCGCGAGAAGTACGTGATCCGAGACTTCCATCCGCTCGTCTTCTTCTATGTCTTCGGAATGCTGTTCCTTCTTCTCGGATTCTTGCTCGGGATCATCGTCACGGTCCTTCGTATCGCCGGCAACGACCTGGCGATCGGAACGGTCGTCCTGATCGCGCTGTTCCTGATCGCAGGGCTCCTGTTCACGCTGTTCGCCATGCTTTTCGACATGGAGTCCAATCGGGAGCTGCGGTAGTCGAAGGCGCCGTTAAGGGTTCGTAAGAATCGGCGGGCCTCGCCGAACCCCTGGCTATCCTGCCCACCTCGTGGCCAGCGCAGTCGTCACCGGAGGAGCCGGGTTCCTCGGCTCTCATCTCTGCGAGCACCTGCTCGACGAGGGGCTTCGCGTTATCTGCATCGACAACCTCGAGTCGAGCAGCCTCGAGAACATCGACCACCTGCGCGGACGACGCGTTCACGTTCCTCAACCACGACGTGATCGAGCCGATCGAGCTCGACGAGCCCGTCGACTTCGTCTTCCACCTCGCCGCGCTCGCCAGCCCGATCGACTACATGCGCCAGCCGCTCCATTCCCTCAAGACCGGCTCGTACGGCACGCACCACGCGCTCGGCCTCGCGAAATGGAAGCGCGCCCGATTCCTCCTCGCCTCGACGAGCGAGATCTACGGCGACCCGCAGGTGCACCCGCAGCCCGAGACGTACTGGGGTCACGTGAACCCGATCGGCCCGCGCGGCGTCTACGACGAGGCGAAGCGCTACGCGGAGGCGCTGACCATGGCGTACCACCGCCAGCAGGGCGTGGACACGTCGATCGTCCGGATCTTCAACACGTACGGGCCGCGCATGCGCGCCCATGACGGCCGGGCGATCCCGACCTTCATGCGGCAGGCGCTCGCAGAACAAACCGCTGACCGTCTTCGGCCAGGGCGCCCAGACCCGGAGCTTCTGCTACGTCGACGACCTCATTCGCGGGATCTACCTGCTCGCGGCGAGCGGCGAGCATCTCCCCGTCAACCTCGGCAACCCGCAGCGAGTTCACGATCCTCGAGCTCGCGGAGACCGTGATTCGTCTCACCGAGTCGGCGAGCGAGATCGTGTTCGAGGCGCTGCCCGTCGACGACCCGCAGATCAGGCAGCCCGACATCACCCGCGCCAAGCAGCTGCTCGGGTGGGAGCCGGAGATCCAGCTCGAAGAGGGGCTTCGCAAGATGCTTCCGACCCTGGAGCAGGTCCGTGCGTAGGCACGCAGCGCTGGGCGTCCTGGCAGCCGTCGCGGCGCTCGCCGCGGGACTGATCGCGCCGTCGGTGCGCGCCCTTCGCAGAGCGGCGCGCAGTCGCGTGCGCTGATCACCGGGATCTTCGACGAGTCCGCAGACGCTCGGCAACGCCGATTGGGCGTTCCCGCAGTACAAGGCGCTCGGCGTCGAGGCGCTCCGCGTGAACCTCTACTGGGGCGGCCCGAGCGGCGTCGCGCACAAGAAGCGCCCGGTCGAACGCGCGGAACCCGGCCGACCCCGCCTACGACTGGACGGTCTACGACGCGTTCGTCAAGCGCGCGGCCGAGAACCGCATCAAGCCGGTCTTCTCGATCCTCTGGACGCCGTCGTGGGCAGGCCCCGCGAAGAACATGTCCCCGCGCCGCACGATCGACCTCCGCAACTTCGCCTTCGCCGCGGCCAAGCGCTACAGCGGCAGCTTCCATCCCGACCCGACCGGCCCGGCACTTCCGGCCGTCCGCTACTGGCTCGCCTGGAACGAGCCGAACAACCCGGTCTTCCTGAAGCCGCAGTTCCAGAAGATCGGCCGGCGCTCGTACCGGCTCGCGAGCCCGCGGATCTACGCCGGGATGTGCAACGCGATCATGTCCGGCGTTCACCTGACCGGCCTCCCCGGCGAGAAGGTGGCCTGCGGCGTGACCGCACCGCGCGGCAACAACACCGGAACGCAGCCGCGGCCGTCCGTGTCGCCGCTCATCTTCCTGCGCGGCCTGAAGCGGGCCGGCGCGCGCTTCGACGTCTACGCGCACCACCCGTACTACCAGCACCCGAACGAGTCTCCGAGCAAGCCGCCGCCGGGCCCGCGCGCGGTCACGCTCGGCAACATCAACGAGCTGATCCGTGAGCTCACGCGCCTCTACGGCCGCAAGCACCTCTGGATCACCGAGTACGGCTACCAGACGAACCCGCCCGACCGCAGCTTCGGCGTCTCCTGGATCAAGCAGGCCCGGTACGTCGGGCAGGCCTTCGGGATCGCGCGCAAGAACCCGCGGATCGACATGATGATCTGGTTCCTCGTCCGGGACGAGGCGCGGATCGGCAACGGCTGGCAGTCCGGGTTCTACACCGCTGCGGGCCGCCGCAAGCCGAGCTTCCAGGTGTTCCGCCGCATGCCGAAGTAGCCAGTCTGGGCCGTATCATGAGACGGCCCGTGGCTACCGAACAAGCGCCGCCCCCGGCGCAGCCGCCGAAAGAAGCCCGGCGCCCGCGCGACGGCATCGTCGACACCCCCCGCATCGGCGACATCCGCTCGAAGACGCCGTACTTCCCGCTGCAGGGCGCTCGTCCGGCGGGGGGCCAGCGTCGCCGCGCTCGTGGGGCTCGACCTGGCCGGGCTCGTGCTGGGCGTCTACGCCGCGCTCACCCTGCGCGCGTTCGTCTACGGCAACGACGTCGACCAGTGGGGCCTGCGCTGGAAGGTCGGAGACCGACTGGCTTCCGTTCCTGACGGTGATCACGGTGCTCGTCTTCTGGCAGGCGGGTCTCTACGCCGAGCGCGAGCGGCGCGCGGGGTTCGGCCGCATCCTGGCTTCTCTCGCGCTCGTCGGGGTGATCACGCTCACGTTCGCGATCGGCACGGGGCACCGCTTCAAGTCCTACGGGCTCGCGCCGACGGCGGTCGTTCTCGGCGCGATGTTCATCGGCCTGCTGCGCGGGAGCTACGACATCGTCACGGGCGACCTGCTCAAGTTCGCGGGCGTCCGCCGGCGCGCGATCCTCGTCGGTAACGGCGAGAGCCTCGCACGGCTGAGGACGGACGCTCGGCGCGGGCCGGGCAGGGATCGACTACGACTTCGTCGGAGCGATCTCGACCTCCGAGGACTCGGCGGGCCTGCCGCCGCTCGGCGGAGTCTCGTCGCTCGCCACGGTGCTCGCGACCCGCGACGTCGACGAGCTCATCGTCACCGACTCGGACTTCGACGACGGCACGCTCGTGGAGATCGTCGAACAGGCGCACCGGCGAGGCGTCAAGGTGCGAGTGGCGCCGCGCGCGACCGAGCTCCTGATCGAGCGCCGCGGCGAGTACGTGCCCGGTCAGGGGATCCCGCTCTTCGAGCTCCGTCCGCCGGTCTTCGTGGGCGCGGACTGGGTCGTCAAGCGCGGGTTCGACCTGATCGTGAGCGCGCTCATCCTGATCATCGGGCTGCCCCTGTGGCTCCTGATCGCGGTCGCGATCAAGCTCGAGTCGTCCGGGCCGGTGCTCTACCGCGACCGGCGCGTCGGCCTCAACGAGCGGGAGTTCGACATGCTCAAGTTCCGCACGATGCGCGCGGACGCGGAGGCGATGCAGGCGCAGCTCGAGGAGGAGAACGAGGCCGAGGGCGCGCTCTTCAAGATCCGCGACGACCCGCGCGTGACCCGGGTCGGCCGCCTGCTCCGCCGCTTCTCGATCGACGAGTTCCCGCAGCTGCTCAACGTGCTCCGCGGAGAGATGAGCCTCGTCGGCCCGCGCCCGCTGCCCGTCCGCGACTACGAGCTGCTCGAGCCGTGGCACCGGAAGCGCTACCTCGTGCTGCCCGGGCCTGACGGGCCTGTGGCAGGTGGCCGGCCGCTCGAGCCTCGGCTTCGACGACCTCGTCCGGCTCGACTTCTACTACCTCGAGCACTGGTCGATCTGGCTCGACATCTCGATCTTGCTGAAGACGCTTCCCGCGGTGCTCAGCGCCCGGGGCGCGTACTAGGAATGGCTGTACGCGCGGAGGTTCTCGAGCGGCACAAGCAGGAATGGGAAGAGCTGGCGAGCGTGGATCCCCTCTGGGCGATACTCACGGGGCCCGAGCACCGCGGCGGCCGCTGGGAGCTTTCCGAGTTCTTCGATACCGGCGAGGCGGAGATCTCACAGGTCCTGAGGGTCGCTGACGGTCTCGGCGACCCCGTGCGGCGCGAGCGCGCACTCGACTTCGGATGCGGCGTGGGCAGGCTCAGTCGAGCGCTTTCGACGCGCTTTCGCGAATGCGTCGGGGTCGACATTTCGGAAGGCATGGTGAAGCTCGCCCGGGAGCTGAACGAGGACCGGCCACACTGCCGTTTCGTCGTCAACGCCGCGCCCGACCTCGAGCAGTTCGACTCACGCTCGTTCGATCTCGTGTACTCGGCTCTCGTGCTCCAGCACATGCCCTCCACGGAGATGGTCGAGGCCTACGTCGCTGAATTCCTCCGCGTACTGCGCTCAGGCGGTCTCGCCGTCTTCCAGATGCTCTCGCACATTCCGCTCGTGCTGCGCCTGCAGCCTCGCCGGCGCGTGTATGCCGTGCTTCGCACAGCGGGCTTCTCCGAACAGTTCCTGCTGACGCGGATGAAGCTCACTCCTGCCCGAGGGTTGGCCGTGACCGAGGCGACGATGCGGCAGTTCATCGAGCGGAACGGGGGAGTCGTCGAGCTCGTCGAGGGGCATGGGGAGCGGACTGCGGACGAGCACGTTTTCAGTCTGCGCTATTTCGCACGGGCCAGGTAAACGCGCCGAGGCCGCAATGACGACATCGGCTGTGATCGTGACGTACCGGCCCGGAGCCACGTTCGCCCGCTGCCTCGAGTCGCTCGCGGGCGAGGTCGACGAGGTGGTCGTCGTCGACAATGCCGGCGACCAGGTGGAGCGGGCGGGGATCGACCGCCTGATCGTGGCCGGGAGAGCAATCTCGGCTTCGCGGGCGGCGCCAACCTCGGGGCACGCGAGGCACCGGTGACGTCCTCGTCTTCCTCAACCCGACACGGTCGTCGACCCGGGGCGCGATCGCGACGCTGGACGCGCGCTCGAAGATCCGACGGTCGGGATCGCCATGGCCGGCTCCGCTTGCTCGACGAGCCGGAGAAACGTCAACTCGTCCGGGACTGTCAGGTGCACGTCACCGGGATCGGCTGGGCCGGCGGCTACGGAGAGCCCGCGGATCGATCAGCGAGCTGCAGCGACGTCGCCTGCGCCGAGCGGCGCGGCGATGGCGATGCGCGCGGAGACGTTTCGCGAGCTCTGGCGGGTTCGCCGAGGAGCTCTTCATGTACCTCGAGGACCTCGAGCTCGGCTGGCGCGCGCGCGTCGCCGGGCTACCGCGTCGTCGTCGGACCCGGCGGCGGAAGTCCTGCACGAATACGAGTACGGCCGGAACCCGCGGAAGAGCTACTTCCTCGAGCGAAACCGCCTCGTCTTCGTCCTGTCCGCGTACTCGGCCGGCTGCTCCTCCTGCTCGGGCCGCTCCTCGTCGCGACGGAGCTCGGGATGGCCGCCCTCGCGGTCAAGGAGGGTTGGCTGCGAGACAAGGTCGCGGGCTGGGCCTGGCTCGCCCGGAACGCGGGCACGGTCGGCCGCAGGCGCCGCTCGACGCAGCGGTTGCGGAAGGTCCGCGACCGGGAGCTGGCGGCGCTGGCTGACGCCGGTCTTCGACCCGAAGATGATCCCGGTGCCCGGACTTGCTTCGCGCCGCGAACCCGGTCGTCGCGCGCTACTGGTCGCTCGTCAGGCGCGCACTCTGACGACGATCTCCGTCGTGTCCTCGCCCGGAACGGACGGTCGTCGCGCGCGCAGGAACGTCGTCGGCTCGCGGACGCCGTAGCTCGGCGAGTACCAGCCGGGCTCGGGGCGGAACTCGAGGCCATTCGCCGCGACCTCGATCCGCTCCTCCGAGCCAGGCGCGAGCGGGAATGTCCACTCGAGCTCCTGCGACTCGGGCGACGTGACCCTGTCGCGGATCCGGATCTCGTCCTCGCCGAGCTCGATGCGCCGCGTGTGGGTCGCACCCGGGAAGCCGTGGTGGCGCCCCTCGAAGCTCGACGCGTCCCACGAGAGCGCCTCGGCCCTCGAGCGGTCCGGCCATCGCGAACAGGTCGTCAGTCCGAAGCTCGTTCTGCTCGGCGCCGCCGACACGCAGCGTCGCGTGGAAGGCGGTCGAGCGGAATCGATTTCGCTCGGCCGGGTCCGGCGTGTAGAGGTAGGTGCCGGGGTCGACCACGAGCGGGCCGCGGGCATCGGCCAGCTCGAACGAGAGCTGGTCGTTGTGGCCGTGGCCGCCCAGGCCGTGGCGGCCGACGTCGCCGCAGCGGACGATCGCGTACAGAGCTCGCCGTTGCGAAGGACGAAGTAGCCGCCTTCCGGGTACGCGGCGCTCCCGGCCGCCTGCTCGGGCGGTCGCCCGGCCTGGGCGAACAGATGGCGGTGGTCGCGCGGATCGGCGCCGTAGTCGCCGAGCGGGAGGAAGCGGCCGTCGTCGGCGTCTCCGATCTGCGGGGCGAGCCCGTCGGGCCGCGTGTAGTCGCGCACGAAGGCGAGCATCAGTTCGAGGCGCTCGCGATACCAGTCCGGGATCGAGCCGGGCACGAGCGCGTCCGCGGCCTGCGTCCCGCAGACGAAGAGCTCGGTCACGAGCCGGTGGTAGGACGTCGAGGCTTCGTGCGCGACGCCGTCCGGGCGGACCTGGTGCTCCATCTCCGAGACGAGCTCGTCCGCGGCCCACTGCGCCCAGTCGCGTCCTTCGCGGCTGCCGAAGAAGAGCGCTGCGACGGACAGCAGCCCGACGACGTCCGAGAGGTAGTGGTTGCCGCGAGCCTCGCTCCACTCGAGGTGGGAGCGGATGAAGCGGCCGTGCAGGAGCAGGCTCTCGAGCGTGCGCTCGAACCACGGCTCTCGCGGCCGCGTCGGCGGAGAGCGCGAGCGCGGCGACCCAGTTCGCCGCGCGGATCGCGACGTCCATCGTGCGTCGCCCAGTTGGCGCCGAGCTCGACCGGGTTGGCCTCGATCCAGCTTTCGAGCTGGGCGCCGACCTCGTCCACGTGCCCGGTCGCCGCGAGCAGGGGCAGGTGCTGGAAGCGGGACAGCTCCCACGGCACCTTGACGTCGGACCCGTCCTCGTACGCGACCCGCAGCAGCGAGCTCTGGTGGAGCGGCCACGTGCGGCCGGACTTGAAGTCCGGCGACCAGTCGATCTCGGGTCCGAGCTCGGTCGGGCCCGAGCCGAGCAGGTCGAAGCGATGCGCGCAGGCAGGGGCTGTATGCGCGGATCGCGCCGGGTCGCGCCTCGAACCGCGCAACCGTCGGCATCGCGAGCAGCACCGGGCCGCGCAGCGCCTCGACCGGATCGGCTCCGCCGAGCGCCGCGCTCAGCTCGTCCTCGCCGACTCGAAGTGGCCGCGCCCGCAGCCGAGCCTCGCGTGCCGCGCCCTTCCCGAGCTGCGGCAGCGCCGCGGAGCGCGGCCCTGGTCCCGGCCCGGCGCCAGAGCGCGAGACCCTGGCGGAGCCCGACCCTCAACCCGTTGGCACTCGCCCGGCGACCCAGTAGTCGTGCCAGGCGCTCACGTTGTAGATGTTCCAGAGCTGGAAGGCCCAGTCGCCCGGCCGGCCCGGTGCGCCCCCCAGAGGTCGTCGATCGGTCGTAGTCGAGCAGCCCGCGCTCGGCGAGCGACGAGTTGCGGATCTCCCGCCGCGCGCGCTCGCCGAGGTCCTCGCGGAACCACTCGCTGACCGGCGCGCCGAAGCCCTGCTTCTGCCGGTAGACGATGTCGTGGCGGCAGCAGGCCCGTCGACGGCCTTCTTCAGCAGGTACTTGCCGACGCCGTCGCGCACCTTCATCTCGGGCGGCAGCGCGATCGCGAACTCGACGAGCTCGTGGTCGAGGAACGGCACGCGCGCCTCGACCGAGGTCGCCATCGTCATCTTGTCGACGCGCATCAGCAGCAGCTCGGCGAGGCGCTGCTTCAGCTCGAGGTAGGTCATCTTCTGCAGCAGGTCGGCGCCGGGCGTCGCGCTCGGCCTCGTCCCAAAGCGCCTCGACGATGTCGTAGGAGTCCGGAGCGCACGGCCGTTCGCGAGCACGCGGTCCTTGAGCTCGCCCTGGTAGGCGATCGCGCCGCCCCAGAACGGCAGCCGTCCGGCGGCCGCCTCCGCGATCGACTGCGCGTGCGGCACGGCCTCGGCCGGGCCGGAAGGCGAGGCCGGCCGCCGGCCCGAGCGCGCGCGCAGCGGGACGGGACGCGCTGGAACGGCTCCCAGTAGCGGCGGCGGAAGCGCGCGGCGAGCGGTAGCTCTGGTAGCCGTGGAAGATCTCGTCCGAGCCCTCGCCGACCTGGACGACGATCGGTCCCGTTGTCGCGCGCGAGCTTGGAGACGTAGTGCAGCGGGACGCAGACCCAGTCGGCGAGCGGCTCGTCCTGGTGGTAGATCAGCTCCGGCAGGAACGACTCGAGGTCGTGCGAGTCGATCACGACCTCGTGGTGGTCGGTGCCGAACTTGCGCGCGATCGTCCG
>CAWBPX010000014.1:0-15186 GCA_963790695.1 uncultured Actinomycetes bacterium
TCCAGTCGCTTCCGTCTTCGCGCGGCAGTCTGGACGAGAGAGAATGGCCGAACCGAACTGAGGAGTACCGATGCCTCCGACACCCGGAAAGATCTCTTACGTTCAAATCCCTGCGGCCGACGCCGAGCGGTCCGCGGACTTCTACGAGAGTGTCTTCGGCTGGAACATCAGGCGGCGCGATGGCGGCCGGATCGCCTTCGACGACGCGTCTGGTGAGGTGAGCGGCGTATGGCTAACCGACCGTCCGCCGTCGGTCCAACCCGGCCTACTGATGTACATCAACGTCGAGGACGTCCAGCGAGCTCTGGAGAGGATCGTGGAGGCAGGCGGCCAGATCGTCACGCCTCTTACTCCGCAGAGCGAAGGCGAGGCGTTCGCAACCTTTCGTGATCCGGCCGGAAACGTCCTGGGCGTCTTTCACGAAGGCGGCGCTGCCGGGCAAGCCGAATCCTGAGTTCCAATTCGCGCGTCGGCTTAACCGACGAGCCAGAGCTCACGCTGCGGCGTGCTCAGCCATTCGAGGCCGTCCGCGGTGACGAGCACGTCCTCTTCTAGCCCGATGTAGCCCCGGCCGGGGACCTGAGCGCCGTACTCCAGCGTGTACACGTGGCCCTCCTCGACCAGGCCGCGGGGGGCGTCGCCGTACCGGTCCCAGAGCGGCGCGAGCAGCGCGCCGCCGTCGTGCGCTGCTCGGCCGAGCTGGTGTCCGAGCGCGTGCATCGGCTCGTCGTAGCCGGCCCCGACGAGGCTCGCACGGGCCGCGGCGTCGACCTCGTGCCCCTGGGCACCGGGCCGGAGCACGGCAGCCCCCGCGTCCATCGACGCCCAGACCGCGTCCCAAGCCGCGACGACGTCCTCGGGCGGCTCGCTCTCGCCTTCGTCGAGCAGGTACCACATGCGTTGCAGGTCGCTGCAGTACCCGTCCTTCAGGACTCCGAAGTCGGTGTGGACGACCACGCCGCGCCGCGTCTGCAATTCGGTGGGCCCGGTGTGGCCGACCTCCTTCTCCGGCCCCGCGTCCACGGCGGGACACTGGCCGGCTTCCCACGCGTAGCCGAGGCCGCGCCGCGAGACCTCCTCGTGGAAGATCGCGGCGATGTCCGTCTCCTTCTTGCCCGGGCCGATCTGCTCCCGGACGAGCGCGAAGATCTCCTCCGTCTCGGCGATCGCGGCGCGGATGCGCTCGATCTCGAAGGACGTCTTGCGCCCCCGCAGCGAGCCGACGACCTGCGCGGACGACACGAGGCGATCTGCGTACGGCGTGCCCTCGAGCGTCTCGCGCAGCACGAGCCACATTCCGTGCGTGAGCCCGTCCGCGGCCGGGTCGCTGGGCGCGTAGTTGAGCGCGATCGACTTCGGGTCGAGCTCCTCGATCGCCTCGCGGAGAACGGGGCGGACGCTCTCGTCGTAGGTGACGATGTCGGAGTAGCCCCCGGCCTGCTCGACGCCCGGCGCGTCGAAGCGCCCGACGATCGCCTTCCGCTCGCCCGAGCGGGAGAGGAGGAACGCGCTCTGCCAGGTGCAGTGCGTGCCGACGATCAGCTCGATGCACGGGTCGGGTGTGACCTGCGTCTCGTGGACGAACGTGAGCCAGAGGTCGATGTCGTGCTCCTCCAGGATCGCGGGCACCTGGTCGAGCTTCTCGCGGACGAGCGTCGATTCGTCACTCATGGGCCGAACGATCGCACATGTGCGCATTCCTGGCTCCTCCAGGCGAGCCGCCAAACGAGGGGTGTGCGAGGGTTCGGCTCGCAATGGCCAGGCTGATCTACCTGACGCTCGCATCGCTCGACGGATACATCGCGGACGACGACGGCAAGTTCGATTGGGCGGAGCCGGACGCGGAGGTGCACGCGTTCGTGAACGACCTCGCACGTCCCGTCGGCACCTACCTCTACGGGCGCGGCATGTACGAGGTGATGATCGCCTGGGAGACGCTGGATCTCGTCGGCGAGCCGGCCGTGATCCAGGATTTTGCGGAGATCTGGCGGGCGGCCGACAAGATCGTGTTCTCCCGGACGTTGGACTCGGTGTCCAGCGCCAGGACGCGGCTCGAGCGGGAGTTCGACCCCGAGGTTGTCCGTCGGCTAAAGGGCGAAGCGGGTCGCGACCTCGCCGTGGCCGGTCCCGATCTTGCCGGCCAGGCGATCAAGGCGGGACTCGTCGACGAGTATCAGCTGCTCCTCGCGCCGGTGATCGTGGGCGGCGGCAAGCGGATGCTTCCCGAGGATGTCCGCGTCGACCTCGAGCTGTTCGACGAACGCCGGTTCGACAGCGGCTTCGTCTTTCTCGGTTACCGAGCGCGGTAACTAGCCGTCGTCAGTCGTGCGTCATCTGGTCGATGCAGACCGTGAGCGCGATCATCAGCGCGTCGTCCTGGCCGGGCGCGACCTCGATGCCGTAGGTGTCTCGAACTCGGAACCAGCGCTTCGAGACCTCGGCGACCTTTTCGTCTCCGCGCTCGATCCTGTACTCGTGGTCGACGATGTTGCCCTTCGCCTCCATGTCCTCGCCGTCCTCGACGGCGATCGAGAACCGCTCCCGAAATGGAGTGATCAGCGCCTTCTTCACGGTCGCCACGGTGTCCCCGTCCGCGCTCGATCTGCATCGTGTTCCGGATGTGCAGGAGCTTCTTCTGAACCTTGTACAGCTCGGCTCCGGACGGATCCTTGAGCAGTAGCGTGTCGCGCAGGCGGAGGACCTTCCCGTCGACCTTGAACATGCGGTCGCCGGCGTCGTCTTCGACCCAGTAGTCGTCGCCGAGCGCGAAGATCTTCTCGCGCATTCGGTACTTCGTCCCGCCCAGATCGTTGCGACGACGTAGCAGCGGCATCCGCCGATCCTAGCTCGTGGCGGCTCGACGAGCATCGACTTGTACTCGCTTCGCTGCAAGCGTGCTCCAAGGGGACGAGCTCGATCCGGGCTCTGACCGACGAGGACCTCGCGAACCCGGTCTCCGATCGCCTCCGCGAGGTCGTCGCTCGCGGTTCGTGCCATGCGCGAGCTCGACGCGTGACCGGGAGCGGCGGCTCCTGTTTCACGCCTGCCGGTCTGCGGGCGGACGAGGATGTGGCCGCTGACGTGCGGGTGCGAACTCGTTGACGACCTCGCGGATCGCCGACGGGAAGACGTTCACGCCGCGGACGATGAGCATGTCGTCGGTGCGGCCGACGCAGCGGATCCGCGGGCCGGTCCTGCCGCAGGCGCATGGGCTCGTCCTGACGACGACGTGGTCTCGCGTGCGGAAGCGGATCAGCGGAGCGGCGCGGTGCTGGAGGTGCGTGAGGACGAGCTCGCCCTCGGCTCCGTCCTCCAACTCGCGCGCCTCGCCCGTCTCGGGATCGATGAGCTCCATGTGCACGAAGCCGTGCGCGCCGAGGTGCATTCCGTCCTGCTGCTCGCACTCGCCGAAGAGCGACGGGCCGATGTCGCCCACGCCCATGGCCTCGGTCACCTTCGCGCCCCAGCCCTCCTCGAGCTTGGCGCGGAAGGCGGGCTCGCCGCCGCCCGGCTCGCCCGCGACGAGGACGCGCCGGACGCTCGACTCGCGCAGGTCGTGGCTCTCGGCCAGGTGCGCGGCATACGAGGGCGTGAGGACGACGGCCTCGGGCTTCAGCGTCTCGATCGCCCGGATCAGGCGCTCGGTGTTCCCGGTCCCGATCGGGATGTGCACGAGCCCGATGCGCTCGAACGCGGCCAGCGCTGCGCCCGCGACGAACGGGCCGGCGTTGTACGTGGAGACGATCCGCTCGTCCGGGCTCGACGCCCGAAGCCGCGTAGCTCCGTGACGAGCCGGTCACCCAGTTCTCGACGTCAGAGGCAGTCAGCGGGATGTAGCTCGGCGCGCCGGTCGTGCCGCTCGTCGAGTAGATGCGGACGAGCTCGGACGGGTCCGCACAGAGGTGGGCGCCGAAAGGGTTCTCGGCGGTGACGGTCGCGCGGAGCTCGTCCTTTTCGGTCAGAGCGAGCTCGGCGATGTCCTCGAGCCGGTCGCTCGGGGCTCGGACCGAGCTTCTCGCGGTAGAAGGCGGAGCGCTCGAGGACGTAGGCGAGCTGCGCCCGGTAGTTCTCGGCGTCAGCGCTCGTACTCGACCGCCTCCTCGGCCGCCTTGGCCAGCCCGAGACCGATCGGCTCCTCCTGCTCCTCGGCCAGGTGGGCCAGCAGGCTCGCCGTGCGGGCGAGGATCGGAACCGCCTTCACGGCCGAGGCGGGAAAGCCGAGGTCGAGCATGACGGACGCGATCGGCATCGAGACGTTCATCGTCAGCGGCTTGCCCCAGACCTCGGCGACAGCTCCGCGCAGGCCGCGGGCGAGCTCCGTGTGCGGCCCGCTCGCTCCGTGCTCGTCGGCGAGCTCGAGGATCCGCTCGGCCCGCGGGTCGACGGGCGTGTGCACCGGGTGCCCGAACCCCGGCATCCTCTCGCCGGCTTCGTGCACCTCCCGCGCGACGTCGAGCGGGTCGCGACCGTGGCTCTGCGCGAGGAGCCGCGCGCATTCCTCCGCGGTGCCGAGGATCACAGGCCCGCAGCCGAGGATCCCGGCCGCGACCGCGCTCTGGAGCGAATCCGGATCGGCCGCGAAGGTCATGCGCGCCGCGACGTTCGTCGGCATCAGCCCGTGCTCGGCGATCGAGACGAGCAGCAGGTCGAGGAAGAAGCGCTGCTCCTCGGTCGGCTCCTCGCCGGTCAGCAGGAGGTGGAAGTGCTCGGTGAACGTGACCCGGCCCATCAGGTCGCCGGCCAGGTCGCGCCCGCGCACCTCGACCCGGTCGGGATAAGCCTGGGCGATCCGCGTCTTCATGCTCGTATCTTTCACCCGATGCACCCACTCGCGACGACAGTCGTCGGCAGCTACCCGCAACCGGACTGGCTGATCGACCGCGAGAAGCTCGCGGGGAGGCTTCCGCCGCGGGTACCGGCGCACGAGTTGTGGCGCGTCGACGAGGCCTGGCTCGAGGAGGCGCAGGACGACGCGACGCGCCTGGCCGTCCGGGACATGGAGGAGGCGGGCATCGACGTCGTCACCGACGGGGAGATCCGGCGCGAGAGCTACTCGAACTACTTCGCGAACGCGCTCGAGGGGCTCGACCTGGACGAGCCGGGCACCGCGCTCGACCGCACGGGACATCCGAACCCGGTGCCGCGGGTCGTCGGCGAGATCCGGCGCGCCCGCCCGGTGCAGGTGCGCGACGCCGAGTTCCTCCGCGCGCTGACCGACCGGGCGATCCGCGTCACCGTCCCCGGCCCGTTCACGATGAGCCAGCAGGCGCAGAACGACCACTACCCGAGCCTGCGGGAGCTCGCGCTCGCGTACGCAGAGGCGGTGAACGAGGAGCTCCGCGACCTGGTCGTGGCCGGCGCGGACGTCGTCCAGATCGACGAGCCCTACCTGCAGGCGCGGCCCGACGACGCGCGCGAGTACGCGCTCGAGGCGATCGACCGAGCCTTCCAGGGAGTGGGCGGGACGAAGGCGCTGCATACGTGCTTCGGCTATGCGGCGATCGTCCACGAGAAGCCGAGCGACGGCTACCCGTTCCTGGCCGAGCTCGATGCCTGTCCCGCGGACGAGATCTCGATCGAGGCAGCCCAGCCGCGTCTCGACCCGTCCATCCTCGAGCAGCTGCCCTCGAAGCGCGTGATCCTGGGCGTCCTCGACCTGAGCGACATGGAGGTCGAGAGCGCCGAGACGGTCGCCGGGCGCATCCGAGCCGCGCTGCGAGCACATCGATCCGGACCGGCTGATGGTCGGCCCCGACTGCGGGATGAAGTACCTCCCGCGCGAGGTCGCCCGCGGAAAGTTGCGGGCGCTCGTCGAGGGCGCCGCGCTTGTTCGCGCCGAGCTCTGACCAGGAATATCCTTGGCGAGGACAAGCGACACGAGGGAGGGCACCTCATGGCCATGAAGCTGAACATGCTTCCGCCGAGCGTGAACAACATGTCCGTCCGGGTGTTCGTGCGCGCGGCCGGGATCCCCGTGGAGGAGGAGAACGTCTGGGGCAAGACCGGCGAGGAGGAGTACCTCGGCAAGTACCCGCCGGGCCTCACCCCGACGATCGAGCACGACGAGCTGCCGAACGGCGTCCTCGGAGAGAGCTGCGCCGTGATGATGTACCTCGCCTCACGCGACGGGCGCGACGACCTCTATCCGACGGATCTCAAGCGCCGCGCGATGGTGGACGCGGCGAACTTCTACACGCTGAGCATCCTGTACCCGGTCCTCACGCGCGCGACCTATCCGCGCCTGCAGTTCCCGGGCTACCCGGGGGAGGTGTCGACCTCGGAGGCGTCCGACGAAGTCAAGGAGGCCGCCCGCAAGTCGGCGGAGGACGCGCTGCCGCGGATCCTCGACACGTATCCCTCGTTCTGGGGCACCGACAGCGGATTCATCGGAGGCGGTAACTCCCCGTCGATCGCGGACATCCGGCTCGCTTCGACGCTCGAGTTCCTCGCGGTGACGGACACCGGGATCCCGGAGTGGGGCACGGGCTACATCTCGCGGGTCGAGTCCGCTCTCGGTGACGCCTACAGCGAGCCCGCCGGCGACGTGCGCGGCTACATCTCGCAGGTCACGGGCGAAACGGTCGCGGCCGGCTGAGCGCATAGTCGACGAACTCGAGGGTCCGCTCGAAGGCCTCCGGATCGGCCCGCTGGCGAACCTTGGTCCACGGGTCCGGCCGATCGTCCAGCGCGTCTCGAATCAACCCTGACCATTCCGCGGGCAGGGCGCCGAGCGCCCACTCGCCGGCCTCCCGCTTCGAGGTGACGGTTCCCGTCTCGATCGTCTGCAGGATCCGGCAGAACGAGACGACGACGAGGTTCTGACCGCGTCGGCTGATGCCGGGGAGCTCTTTCAGCCAGTCGGCCCATTCGTCCATGGCGATGACGACGTCCGCGCGGAGATCCTCCGCCGAGACAGGGTCCACGAGCTCCTTCGGGTCGGGCCCCACCAGCGGGACTCCCCGCTCGCGGACCGTCCAGCGGACGACCGCGGTGTTGCAGTGGTTGTCCTGGACGAGCTCCTCGGAGCCGTTGTCGAGGAACCAGACCGGCCTGCGTTCCGGATCGATCCGGCGAATGAGCGCCCGCGTGAGGTAGGAGCCTTCGAGGTGCTGCGCCCACGGGGTGGTTCTGCGGTAGAGCCTCTGGTGCATCGACTGCAAGGCGGCGAGCTCTTCGGCGGTCGGGTCCGCCTCGGTAACGGCGATCCAGTCGACGTCGCTGTGCTCGTCCGCGTCTCCGAGCGCGAACGAGCCCTGGAGGTAGAGCCGCCACGAGTCCCTCGCCGAGGATCGACCGGGCGCTCGCAGTAAAATCCTCGAGCAGCTCGTCGAGGTCCGGGTACCCCGTACCGGGCATCTACATCGTCTCGAGGGTCGCGCGCCGGCGGCCGTCGATCTCGAAGAGCCTGAGCAGCCCGTACGCGAGCGCCGCGTAGACGGCCCCGATCGCGGCCTCCGTCCAGACGAGCCCGGACACGTCGCCGAGGCTCGAGCCCGCCGGCGACCTCCCGCGCCGCCTCGATCCCGTGCGTCAGCGGCAGGATCCTGCTGATCTCCTGCATCCACTCCGGCAGCGAGTCGACCGGGACGTTGACCCCGCAGAAGAGCAGGAACACGAAGATCATCAGGTTCGCGAAGAAGAAGATGTCGCGGCCGCGCAGGCCGAACGCGCCGATCATCGTCCCGAACGCGGTGCACGAGAACGAGCGTCACGACGACGATCAGCGCGATCACCGGGACCTCGCGTCGGCGGTCAAGCGAGAAATCGAGCAGCAGCCAGCCACGGCGAAGCCGACCGTCGACACGATGACGCCGTTCGCGAGGTTCGGCAGCGCGCGGCCGAGGAAGAGCGCGAGCCGGTTCGCGGGCGTGACGAGGATCGACGAGAGCGTCTGCGTCCAGCGCTCGCCGCCGATCGTCATCGCCATCCCGAAGATCCCGCCGAGCGACGAGATCGCGACCGCGTTGCCGATGACGAAGAACTCGTCCGACTGGGTGTTCGCGAAGCGGCCGATGTAGGCGAAGAAGAGGATCTGGAAGATCGGGCCGCCGAGCATCGTCGGCACGTACATCGTCCAGTGGATCCAGTTGAAGAGCGCGCGGTACGCGAGGTAGCCGCCGACGAAGAAGATGCGGAAGGACGTTCATCGCAGCGAGAGCGTGGCGCTTCGGCGGGCGCGGACCTCGAAGTAGCCGAGCGTGAAGTGACCGATCGAGCAGGTAGAGGCCGCCGAGCGCGAGGCAGGCCGCGACAGCACGGCGCGGGTCTCCGCCGAGCGCCGCCTCTCGCATGGCGCGGATGCCCCAGGTCGGGGCGAGGACGTACGAGATCGGCCGCGTCCAGCCCGGGCAGCAGCGACAGGCCGATCGAGGAGGCCGGTGACGAGCCAGACCGGGTACTCGAGCAGGTTCGAGAGCGAGTTCGCGTTGCGCAGGAGCACGAAGGTCGAGGCGAGGACGAGGCCGAGCAGCCCGAGCGAGAGGATCGCCACCGGAAGGGCGATCGCGAACCAGACGGGGTGGGCCAGGTCGAACGGCACGTCGAAGAAGAGCCGGCCCCAGGCAAGCGTCGCCACGAGCGAGTAGAGCCCGATCGAGGCGGTCGCAAGCGTCATCGGAAGAAGCACGAAGAGCAGGCGGGCCGGCACGCCGATCACGTATTCGAGCGTCCCCTGCCAGCGCTGCCACTGGATCAGGCCGCCCGAGCCGAACAGCGTCGACGACCAGATGCCCATCATCCCGGCGCCGAGCGACACGTAGAGGAGCGATCCGCCGCGCGTGCCCGAGCGGAACATGTAGTAGGCGATCGTCGCGTAGAACACCGGCAGGATCGCCGCGTTCAGCATGAAGAAGCCGGACAGCGTCAGGTTCTTCATGTTGAAGACCCAGCCGGTCCAGAAGAGCCGCAGGCGTCGGTCTCATAGCTGCTCGAGGGAGGCGTGCTTGCGGCCCTGCCACTCGAAGAAGCGGAGGAGCACGAGGCCGGCGGCGAGGTACGCGAAGCCGATGCCGAGCTCGGTCGCCAGCAGGTCGGTCACGCTGGCGAACGGAGCGCGCCGCCGGCGAGCTCGCGCGAGGCCTCGATCGCGTGGGTGAGCGGGAGCACGTGCGAGACGTCCTGCATCCAGCCCGGGAGCTCCGAGATCGGGACGTTCGCGCCGGTGAAGATGAGCAGGAAGCCGAAGATCACGTTCGAGAGGACGGCGTTCTCGCGGACGCGGAGCGAGATCGCGGCGTTGGTCAGGCCGAGCCCCGTGCAGGAGAACGCGGCGACGAGGATCACGACCGCGAGGCCGGGGATCGATCCGGCCGGGAGGCTGACGCCGAGGATGATGCAGCCGGCGGCGAACGAGAACGCCGAGACGAACGCGGCATTGGCCATCACCGGCAGCGCCCGCCCGACGAAGAGTGGGAACCGCTTGGCGGGGCTGACGAGGATCGCGCTCGAGCGTGTTCTGGTAGCGCTCCCCGCTCACGGTCTGTGACATCGCGAACAGGCACGGGATCGCCGCGTACTGGATCGCGTTGCCCGGTCACGTAGAAGAGGTCCGACTGGAGCCCGGCCGAGCGGCCGATGTACGCGAAGAGCAGGATCTGGAAGATCGGCGCGACGATCAGGCTCGGGATGTAGATCGTCGGCGAGAGCCAGTAGAAGAGCGCCCGGTAGCTCGTCAGCCCGCCGACGAAGAACAGGCGGAGCGGAGGTCACGTCAGCGAGAGGGCGGCGCGCTCGCGGGCGGCGCGCAGCATGCGGTCCATGACGAGGAAGCCGAGCGCGATGTACGCGGTGCCGAGCGCGAAGCACATCAGCAGATCGGGGAGCGGCGAGCCGCCGAGCGCCGACTCCCGGATCGCGTTCATCCCCCAGGTCGGCGCGAGGATCCAGGAGATCGGCCGCACCCAGTCGGGGAAGAACGTCAGCGGCACGAGGAACCCGCAGATCAGCCAGACCGGGTACTCGAACATGTTCCCGAGCGCCCAGGCTGCGCGGAAGCGGACGAAGCAGACCGCGAACAGGAAGCCGAGCGCGCCGAACGTGAGGACGGTCGCGGGGATCGAGAGCACGAACAGGAGCTAGATGGACGAACGTGCAGGTGGATGCCGAAGAGGAGCCGTCCCCAGAGCAGCGTCGCGACCAGGCTGTAGATCCCGATCGTCGCCATCGCGATCGTCACGGGGAGGAGGATCAGCGCGAAGTTCGCCGGTGTTGCGACGAGCGCCTCGAGCGTGCCCTGCCAGCGCTCGCGCTGCATCGCGGAGCCTGCCGTCGTGCTCGTGGCCGACCACATGCCCATCACAGCCGCGCCCAGGGATGCGTAGAGCAGCGTCCGCGGGCTGTCTCCCGCGCGGAAGACGAAGAAGGCGACGGTCGCGAAGAAGAGCGGGTAGATGACCTGGCCGACCCCGTCGAAGGCCGAGCGCATGATCATCTTGAAGTGGAACTGCCAGCCGATTCCGCAGGAGCCTGAGGGTTCTCACTCGTCCTTGACCAGCGCGACGTAGGCGTCCTCGAGCGTCGGCTCGCGGTGCGAGACGCGGCCGACGTTCGAGCCGTTCAGGTGGCCGAGGATGGCTGCGGTGAGCTGCACGTCGGCGCGGGTCTGGACGCTCAGCACCTGGGCCTGTTCGCGCTCCTCGACCCAGACGGACAAGACGCCCTCGAGCGTGCGCAGGCGCTCGACCGTCTCGTCGGGAATGCCGTAGACCTCGACCTCGGTCACCGCGCCCGATGCGACCCGGCTCTTCAGCTGCTCTGGAGTGCCTTCGGCGACGATCTCGCCCTGTGAGATGACGGCGATCCGGTCGCAGAGCGCGTCCGCCTCGAACATGTAGTGGGTCGTGAGCAGAATCGTCTTGCCGGCCTGCGTGAGCGTGCCGATCGTGGCCCGCAGCTCGCGTGCGCCGACCGGGTCGAGGCCGATCGTCGGCTCGTCGAGGAAGACGACTTCGGGATCGTGGAGGAGGCCGCGCGCGACGTGGAGGCGCTGCTTCATGCCCCGCGAGTAGCCCTCGGTGCGCTCGTGCTCGCGGCCCTTGAGCCCGACGAGCTCGAGCAGCTCTTCGATCCGCGGCTTCTGGACGCTTCGGCGGGACGCCGTAGAGCTCGGCGAAGTAGCGCAGGTTGTCGTAGCCGGAGAGGCGCTCGTAGACGCCGCGCTCGCCGCCGAAGACGTAGCCGATCCGCTTTCGCACCTCGCGCGGGTCCTTGACGACGTCGTGGCCGAGGACGTGCGCGGTGCCCGAGGTCGGGATCAGGAGCGTGATCAGCATCTTGATCGTCGTCGTCTTCCCGGCACCGTTCGGGCCGAGCAGGCCGAAGAGCTCGCCCTTCTCGATCTCGAAGCTGACGCCCTTGACGGCTTCGATTTCCTTGACCCGGCGGCGGATCGTTCCGGTGTGCGTCTTGTAGACGCGACGCAGGTCATGTGCCTCGACCACGGCCATGGCTCCAGCCTATCGCGGCGTTCCGAAGCCGCCGCCGCCGGGAGTCTCGATGCGGACGACGTCGCCCGAGTCGAGGTCGCGGGTGGTCTTCGCCGGCACCTCTTCGCCGTTCACGGAGTTGCGTCCTGGGGCGCCCGGATCGCCGCCCCGGGCTCCCTTCGGTGGGTGCTTTCGCCGTTCCGAGATCAGCGAGAGGCGACAGGGCTCGAGCACGCGCAGCTCGCGGACGACGCCGTCGCCGCCGCGGTGGCGGCCGGCTCCTCCCGACCCGAGGCGAAGCTCGTGGCGCTCGACGCGGAGCGGGTACGCGAGCTCCAGGGCCTCGGCCGGAGTGGTCAGTGTGTTCGACATCGTCACGTGCACTGCCGAAGGCCCGTCCGCGTCGGGGCAGGCGCCCTGGCCTCCGCCGAGCGTCTCGTAGTACGTGAAGCGCTCGTTGCCGAGGGTCAGGTTGTTCATCGTCCCCTGTCCCTGGGCGGGAACGGGAATTGCCTCGCCGAGCGCGGCGAAGACGGTGTCGACGATCCGGCCGGAGGTCTCGACATTGCCCGCGGCGACGGCAGCCGGCGGCCGGGCGTTGACGAGCGAGCCTGCCGGCGCGGTCACCGTCACGGGCGCGAACGCGCCGCCCGAGGAGGGCAGGTCGGGTGCGGTCAGGCAGCGGACGACGAAGTAGCAGGCCGAGCGCGTCACCGAGAGCGGGCAGTTGAGGTTCCCCGGGTGCTGCGCGCGCCGTTCCGGCGAAGTCGAAGGCGATCTCGTCGCCGGCGATCGTGACCGCGGCTCTGATTGCGAGATCTCCCTCGGGCGCCTCGAGCACGTCTTCCGCCTCGAAGCGCCCGTCGGGGAGGCGCTGCAGGGCGGCGCGAACGACGCGCTCCGAGTAGGCGTGGAGCTCGTTCATCGCAGCGTCGACCTCCGTGCGGCCGCGGCGCTCGGTCAGGTCGGCGAGACGGTGCTCGGCCAGGTGGTGTGCCGCGAGCTGCGCCCGGAAGTCGCCGCGTCGCTCCTCGGGGTTCCGCATCTGCCCGATCAGCGCGTCGAGCGTTTCGTCGTCGAGTCGGGTCGGAGGGATGACGACCCCCTCGTCGGCCAGCGTGCGCGAGTCGGCGGGCATGCTGCCGGGCTCGATGCCGCCGACGTCTGCGTGGTGCGCGCGCGTGACCGCGAAGCCGAGCGCCGTGCGTGAGACCAGGGTCACGTCGGGGAGGTGCGTGCCGCCGGAGTACGGGTCGTTGAGCACGAACACATCGCCGGGCGCGGGGTCGTGGCGCATCACCGCGGCGACCGCGTCCGGCATCGCCCCCAGGTGGACGGGGATGTGCTCGGCCTGGGCGATCATCCGGCCGCGCTCGTCGAAGATCGCGGCCGAGCAGTCGCGCCGCTCCTTGATGTTGGCCGAGAAGGAGGAGCGGATGAGCACCGCGCCCATCTCCTCGGCGATCGAGCGCAGCGCGCTGCCGAGAACTTGGAGCTCGATTTTCACGATCTCGTCACGATCCAGCTGCCACTCTTCCCATCCCTAACCCCCACCCACCCTGGGGGTAACCAGCAGGTCGAGCCGTCCAGTTCGAGCACGTCCGGGCCGGACACTTCGCGCCGGCTCCCGGGCTGAGCGGCGAGCTCCGGGCCGAGCTTCACTTCGGCGGTTCGCACCGCGACGAGCTCGATCGGGCGCGAACGATCCGCGTAGCCGTAACGCTCCTCGTGCGCGACGTGGAACGACTCCGCGAGGTCGCCGCCGAGCGGGACGGTCAGCTCGAACGACTGGCCCGCGTAGCGAAGGTCCGCCTCTCCCTCGCCCGGAAGCTCGCCCGCCTCGGCGAGTGGGACGAGATACGAGCGGACGCGATCCCGCCGCTCGTCGCTGGCCGCCAGCCCGAGCGCCGACAGCACGCCCGCGTTCTCCGGCACGAGCACCGTGCCGATCTCCAGCTCCTCGGCCAGCTCGCACGCGTGCAGCGGCCCCGCCCCGCCGAACGCGACGAGCGCGAGCTCTCGCGGGTCGTGCCCGCGCTCGACCGTCACGAGTCGAAGCGCGCGCATCATCTCCGCGTTGACCGCGGTGATCACGGCCGCCGGATCGAGGTCTCCAAGTGCTCGTTCCGCCGCTGCGCGGTCGAGCGGCATCCCGCCCACGAGCGTCTCGGGAAGCCGGCCGAGCACGAGGTTCGCGTCCGTCACCGTGGGGCGGGTCCCACCGCGCCCGTAGCAAGCAGGGCCAGGCTCCGCGCCCGCGCTCTCCGGCCCGACCCGCAGCGCGCCGCCCTCGTCGCGCCACGCGATCGACCCGCCGCCGGCGCCGACCGTCTGGATGTCGACGCTCGGGAGGCGGACCGGATATCCGCCGACCGACCGCTCCGCCGCGCGCTCGACCTCGCCTCCCGAGATCAGCGCGACGTCGGTCGACGTTCCGCCCATGTCCAGAGAGACGGCGTTCTCGATCCCGGCCGCGCGCGCGGCGATCGCCGCCCCGACCGCGCCCGCCGCCGGCCCCGAGAGCAGCGCGAACGCCGGGTGCGCGGCCGCCTCCGCGATCGAAGCGACGCCACCGGAGGAACGCATCACCAGCGGCTCCGGCAAGCCCTCCTCGGCGCAGCGCCTCGCCAGCGCCTCGAGATAGCCCGCGAGCGAAGGCCCGAGGTAGGCGTCGATCGCCGTCGTCGAAGCGCGCTCGTACTCGCGGAACTCGGGCGCGATCTCGTGGGAAGCGACGACCCTCGCTCCGGGGAGCCGCCGCCGAAGCTCCGACGCGACCGCCTGCTCGTGACTCGAATCGGCGAACGAGAAGAGGAGGCAGACGGCCACGGCCTCCGCGTCGATCTCGGGCAACGTCGAGAGGTCGAGCGGCCTCAGCACGCCGTTCGGCCCCATCCGCTCCTCGACTCCGAAGCACCGGTCGAGCGGCACGAGCGGCTCGGGATGGTCGTCGCACAGCCGGTACAGGTGCGCGCGCGCCTGCCTGCGCAGGTGGAGCAGATGCTCGAAGCCCGCAGTCGCGACGAACGCGGTGCGCGCGCCCTTGCGCTCGAGCAGCGCATTCGTCGCGACGGTCGTCCCGTGCGTGAAGCGCTCGATCGCCCCGGCTCCGACCGCCTGCGCGGCTGCGAGCACGGACTCCTCCTGGCGCGCGGCCGTCGGCACCTTGGCGGTCGTCACGCGTCCGTCCTCGACGAGGACTGCGTCCGTGAACGTTCCGCCGACGTCGACGCCCAGAATGCCCACGCGCGCGAATGTACGCGGTCGTCCCTGCGTTGAAGGGAGAGATGGCGGGACGCACGACGGAGATCAGGCTCCGGGGCGCGGGCGGCGAGCCGGTCGATTTCCGCCGCACGATCGCCTCCCACGGCGTGGCCGACCTGCCGCCGAACCGGATCGACGAGCAGGCGTGGACGCTCGAGTTGACGCTGGCGCCAGGCGGGAGCCCGGCGACGACGGTTCTCGTCTCCGAGGGCCGCAAGGGGCACGCGAAGGTGAAGGTTCTCGCCGGCCGAGCGAAGATGGCCGACCTGCGCCCGGCCGTGGCGCACGTCCTGCGCCTGGACGAGGACCTGCGCCCGTTCTACGAGGCCGCCGCGAGCGACCCCGACCTGAGAGTGGGCGGCGCAGGGCGCCGGCCGGATGATCCGGAGCCCGACCGTGTTCGAGGAGGTCGTGAAGACGATCTGCACGACGAACTGCACCTGGTCGGCGACCGTGCGCATGGTCTCGAGCCTCGTCCAGAACCTCGGTGAGCCCGCGC
>CAWBPX010000015.1:0-111028 GCA_963790695.1 uncultured Actinomycetes bacterium
CGACGTATGACTCCGAGGCGGCGAAGATCGTGTCGGGCAACCCCGACGCAGTGGTGATCATCGACTTCCCCGAGACGTTCGCGAAGGTCGGCCCGGCGCTGGTGCGCACGGGCAACTACGACCCGTCGATCACCTGGGGCACGGATGGGCTCGCGTCCTCGAGCCTGCCCAAGGACGTCGGCACTGACGTGACCGACGGCTTCCGCGGCACCGCGCCGGGGACGCCGGACAACGACGCGGCCACGGAAGCCTTCGACAAGGCGTACAAGGCCGCGGATCCGGAGGACGTCGACCGTCAGACGTTCGATGCCCAGAACTTCGACGCCGTGGTGCTCTGCTACCTCGCAGCGGTGGCCGCCGGCTCGACCGACGGCACGGACATGGCGACGACGGTCCGCGAATCAGCGCGCCCCGGGTGACCCGTACACCTGGGAGCAGCTGCCCGAGGCGATCAAGGCGCTCCAGAACGGGGAGGACATCGACTACCAGGGCGCGTCCGGGGCGATCGACATGGACGAGAACGGCGACGCAACCGCCGGCGTCTATGACATCTACGAGTACAAGGGCGACACCTCGAACTGGTCGGCGAGGTGCCGGTCGACACCGGGACGGGCGGCAGCCGGTCAGCCGCCTCGGAGCGCGAGTTCGTATATGACGGCCGGGGCCTTCGGGCCCCGGCCGTTCGTGGTCTCTAGTCCTTCGCCGCGTCCGCGTCGATGCGGCGCGGTGCCGCCGAGGTAGAGCTCGGCGACCTTCGGGTCGGCGAGCAGCTGCTCGCCCGGGCCCTCGAAGCGGTCCTTGCCGAGGTCGAGCACGTAGCCGCGGTCGGACATCGCGAGCGCGCGGCGGGCGTTCTGCTCGACCATCAGGATCGTCACCCCGGCGCGGTTGATCTCCTGCGATCTTCTCGAAGATCGCGTCGACGAACGCGGGCGCGAGCCCGGCCGAGGGCTCGTCGAGCAGCAGCACCTGCGGGTCGGGCATCAGCGCGCGGGCCATCGCCAGCATCTGGCGCTCGCCGCCGGACATCGTCCCGGCCGCCTGGCGTGCGGCCGCTCGCCGAGCCGCG
This sequence comes from uncultured Actinomycetes bacterium, assembly GCA_963790695.1. Classification (GTDB taxonomy): domain Bacteria; phylum Actinomycetota; class Thermoleophilia; order Gaiellales; family Gaiellaceae; genus VAXT01. The sequence goes on from CAWBPX010000015.1 coordinate 1,070, forward strand.
GGAAGAGCTCGTACATGCCGCTCGATCTGCTCGTCGGTGCGCGAGCGGTCGAGCGAGCCGATCTCGAGGTTCTCCTCGACCGTGAGCTCGGGAAGACGTTGTCGAGCTGCGGCACGTAGCTCAGCCCCAGCCGGGTGATGTCGTGCGGCTTGCAGCCCGGCGATGTCCTCGCCCCGGAAGACGGATCGCGCCCGGGCGCGGGCTGCAGGAGGCCGAAGATCGTCTTGATCAGGGTCGACTTGCCGGCGCCGTTGGGCCCGATGACGGTGACGATCTCGCCCTCGCGGACGTCGATCGAGACGCCGTTCAGGATGTCGACCTCGGGGACGTAGCCGGCGACCAGGTCCTCGGTCTGCGAGCAGCGACCCGTCGCGCGCTCGCGCTCGCGTCACGCGCGGCGCCTCGCTGCCGGCCGCCGCCGAGGTAGGCGTCGATCACGCGCTGGTCGCGCGCGGACCTCGTGCGGCGTGCCCTCGGCGATCACGCGGCCCTCGGCCATCACGATGACGCGGTCGGAGTGGCCATCACGACGTCCATGTCGTGCTCGATGAACAGGAAGGTGATGCCCGCTCCTCGGCCCGCAGCCGCTGCATGTGGTCGAGCAGCCGGCGCGCCGAGCGTCGGGTTGACGCCCGGCCATCGGCTCGTCGAGCAGCAGCAAGCGCGGCTTCGGCCATCAGGGCGCGGGCGAGCTCGAGCAGCTTGCGCTGGCCGCCCGACAGCGTGCCGGCGTAGTCGCCGGCGAGCTGCGTCGAGGTCGAAGACCTCGAGCAGCTCCATCGCCTCGCGCCGCACCTCGCGCTCGCGCGCGCCGCGAGGCGGCCGGGCCGGAAGATCAGGTTGCGCAGCTTCTCGCCGGGCTGGCGGGCGCGGCGAGCATCATGTTGTCGAGCACGGTCATCGCCGCGAGCGCCGCGTGATCTGGAAGGTGCGGACCATGCCCGCGCCGCGCGATCGCGTGCGGCGGCCGGCCGAGGATCGCGTGCCGTCGAAGCGTCGCGGTCGCCGCCGTCGGCGCGGTAGAAGCCGGTGAGAGGTTGAAGAGCGTCGTCTTGCCGGCGCCGTTCGGCCCGATCAGCGCCGTGATCGAGCCCTCGCCCGACGCTCGAACGTGGCGCCGTCGACGGCGCGGAGGCCGCCGAAGCGCTTGACGCACCGAGTCGGCCTCGAGGATCGCCTTGCGAGGACTGCGAGCGCTGCGCGTCCGCGGCCCTGCGGCGCTCACTCACCGAGGACCATCTCCTCCCGCTTGCCGAACAGCCCCTGTGGGCGGAAGGCCATCAGCAGGATCAGCACCAGGCCGACGATCATGAAGCGCAGCGCCGCGGCTATCGGCTCGTCGAGAGGCAGCTCGATGAAGCGCGTGCCCTCGAGCACACCCAGAGCAGGACGAGCCCGCCGATCGACGCCCCAGTAGCTCGCGAGGCCGCCGAGGATCAGGACCGCGTAGCCGAAGAAGGTGAACACCGGATCGAACTCGGTCGGGTGGATGGTCGCCAGGTCGAGCGCGAGGAAGAAGCCGGCGAGAGCCGCGAGCGCGGCCGAGATCGCGAGCGACTGAAGCTTGTAGGCCAGCGCGTTCTTGCCCAGCGCGCGGGCGGCGTCCTCGTCCTCGCGGATCGCCCGCAGCACCCGGCCCCAGGGCGATTCTGCGTAAGGCGCAGCGCGACGGTCGGCGATCAGCACGGCGACGACCAGACGACGATCAGCAGCGGACGAGCGCTCCGGGTCGCGACCAGCCCAGGTCTTTAGCCAGCCGATGATCGGTCCGAGAGGTCGTTCCAGGTGTCGTCGAAGCACTTGCTGAAGTCTCGTAGCAGAAGAGGCCCTGGTTGCCGCCGGTGAGCGCCTCGGCGTTCTGGGCGATGATCCGGACGATCTCGGCGCTGGCGATCGTGGCGATCGCGAAGTAGTCGGCGCGCAGCCGCAGCGAGGGCAGCCCGACGAGGAGGCCGAAGGCCATCGCGAGCAGCATCGCGAGCGGCAGCGCGAGCCAGAACGACCAATGCCGTTGTCGACGACAGGATCGCCATCGTGTACGCGCCGATCGCCATGAAGCCGGCCTGGCCGAAGTTGAGGATCCCGGTGAAGCCGACGTTGAGCTGCAGCCCGAGCGTGAAGAGCGCGTAGATGCCCGGCGAGGACGCCGACGTTGACCAGGAACAGGGAGCGAGGTGAGCGAGCTCAGTCGATCGCGAACGGCATGCGAGGATGTGCGGGTCGATTGCCCGACACGTCCTAGACCGCCTTCGCCCGGCCGAAGATGCCCTGTGGGCGGATGATGAGGACGATGATCAGGGCGACGAACCCGACCGCCATCTTCCAGCGCGAGTCGACCGCTCGATGGAGTGCTTCTTGCGCTCGCGGCCGATTGCGCGGGCGATCTGCTTCGAGTAGCGCTCCTCGCCGTACTTGCGGAAGATCGTCGTCAGCTCGCGCTCGGACGCCTCGTTGACGAGGTCGGCGGCGGTCAGCTCGGCGGTCGGATCCATGCGCATGTCGAGGGGCGCGTCGACCGCGTACGAGAAGCCGCGCTCCGGCCGGTCGATCTGCATGCTCGAGACACCGAGGTCGAGCAGGATCGCGTCCGCGCGGGCGCCGTTGTCGGCCAGCTGGTCGAGCACGACCGAGGCCTCGCCGCGCAGGAAGCGCGACTGCACGCCCGCGTGGCGGCGGAAGCCCTCGAAGTACGGACGAACGGTCGGGTCGCGGTCGATCGCGATGAAGCGGCCGTCGCCCCTGAGGTCGGCGGAGAGGACCGCGGCGTGGCCGCCGGCGCCGAAGGTCGCGTCGACCACGGTGTCCCCGGGCTGGATCGCGAGGAGCTCGCGCACCTCCTCGGCGAGAACGGGAACGTGATCAGTCTCGTTGGGCAAGACGTTCGGCAACATCTTCTGCGCTCCCTTCCACCTCGTTCAGCTCCTTGCGCCACTGGGCGCTGTCCCAGATCTCCAGGTGGTCCCTCATCCCGGCGACGACGACGTCCCTGCCGAGCCCTCCGTGCTTGATGAGAGCGGCCGGGATCATCACGCGCCCCTGCTTGTCGAGCTCGGCCTCGATCGCGCCCGAGAAGAAGAAGCGCTGCATCCGGCGGGCCTCCTGGCTGAGCGGGTCGAGCTCCGCGAGGCGCGACTCCACGAGGATCTCCCAGTCGTCCCGGCGAAAGGCGTTGAGGCACCCGTCCATGCCTCGCGTGAGCACGACTCCCTCCGCGAAGGCCGCGCGGAAACGGGCCGGCAACGTGAGCCGGTTCTTGTCGTCGATCGTGTGCTCGTGTTCGCCGAGAAGCATTTTCGGGGCCTGGACGTGGGTTCCACGCCTCCCCACTTTAGACCACTAATCCCCACAGCGCAACACCGATTGGCGCCCAGTTCTCCACTTACCATCGGCCCATGGCAACGAAGGAGGAGCGCTGGTGGCTCGGAGACGCCGAGGCACTGAATCGCGAGAGCCCGAACTCGTTCTTCATTCCCCCGAAGGAGCGGAGGGAGAATCTCGTTCGGGGCGACTCCGCGAAGCTCGTCTTCCACTTCGAGCCGACAGCCCCGGACGCGGGCGCCGAGCGCATGTGGGTCGACGTTGTCGAGACCGATCCTTACGTCGGCGAACTGCTCAATCAACCCAGATACATCCGGAGCTTGAAGCGCGGAGACCTAGTCGCGTTCGAGCCGAAACACGTTGCCTCGATTGCGGTCTCAGCGGACGAGGCCGGTTACGACATCGACGCCGAAGCCGTGGTCAGCCGCAGGATTCGAGATGACGGAGCCTGGCCGCATTTCGTGTATCGCTTGCCGGCGAATCTCCGTGACGACGAATCGGACAGCGGCTGGCAGCTGTGGGCTCGTGAGGACGACGATGCGTACGTGGCCGATCTCGACAATCTCGTGCTCTGGTCACTCGGCGTGGATCACCGACAAGTTTCCGGCGATCACTCCGCTCTTCACTTCGGATGCTAGAAGCCGGGCAATGGTGGTGGGACGACGAGGCGGGCGCCTACCAGAGCGCGCGCATGAGCTCGGCCTAGGTCGTACCGTGGGCGCCGCGCCTCGTCAGTGCGGCGGCTCCGCACTTCGCGGCGAATGCGAGCGCCGCGTCCGGATCGTCCCCGCGGCCGAGGGCGAAGGTGAGGCCCGCCGCGAAGGAATCGCCCGCTCCGTAGGCATCGACGATCCTCTCCGGGCTCGCGCGGCGGCAAATCTTCCCTCCTCGGCACCGGCGACGAACGAGCCGCCCTCGCGTCCCAGCGTCGAGACGATCAGCTTCGGCTCCGGTTCGAGCAGGCCCGACTCGTAGGCCTCGCTCGGATCGACCCCGCTGCGGACGAGCGCGTCGAGCTCGAACATGGGCTTCCACGAGCGTTGGCAGCTCGCGGGCCGTCGCGACGAGGGCGCGAGCCTGCCGCGCAGCCCGCAACGCGTCTGCGTCCCCGCGGTGAAGTACACGGCGTCGATGTCGGCGAGCACGTCCCAGGGCAAGGGGTCGGAGCCGCGCGGATGGAGCTTCGGCCCGAGCAGGGTGATCGTCCGCTCGCCCTCCGAGTCGAGGTAGGTGAACGCGAGGCGCTGCGCTTCGTCCCTCCTCGCGGCGTGCACGCGACAGCCGAGCTCCCGGAGGGCTTCGTGAGCCTGCTCGCCGACTTCGTCGTTGCCGACCGCGACGAAGAAGTCGACCTCGGCGCCGAGCCGGACCAGCTCCGCGGCGGCCACCGCCCCGCCGCCGGCCGGCTCCTCCCAGCTCTCCAGCGCGGAGACGATCGTGCCCGGCTCCGGCACCCGCTCGACCCGCGCGAAGCGGACCCACTCGACATGTCCCACGACTGCCGCTCTCACAGATTCGGCCTACCCCGCGTTAGAGAAGATGATGGCTCTCGTGCACGTTCCGCCGTTCGAATCTTTCTACGAAGAGAACCAGGATGCGGTCCTGCGTGAGCTTCGCCGCCTGCTCGGGCGCGATGCGGAGGATGCGTACCAGGAGACGTTCCTGCGTGCGCTCCGCGGCTACGGGCGCCTCCGGAACGCGGACAACCTGCGCGCCTGGGTGCTGACCATCGCGCGGCGCGTGGCCGCCGACCATTACCGCCGGCGCGAGGCCACGCCCGAGCCCGCCGAGCCGCAGCGCGACTCGCGCCCCGCCTACGCCGAGCTCGGAGAGCTGGCCGAGGAGCTTCCGCGCAAGGAGCGCGCAGCGGTGGTGCTGCGCTACGGCTACGACCTTTCCTACGCGGCCATCGGCGCCGCCCTCGGATCGTCCGAGGACGCCGCGCGCCAGGCCGCCTCTTCCGGAGTCCGCAGACTGAGAAGGAGGATGCAATGACCGTCTCCCCCACGCTGGACAAGCGCTTCCGCGAAGCCGCAGCCGCGGCCGGGCTGCTCGACGTCGCCTACGACCTCGCCGAGACCCCGGTCGGGACGCTGCTCGTCGCCACGACCGATCGCGGCCTGTGCCGGATCTCGTACGACCCCCAGCCGGAGCGCGAGGCCGAGTCGCTCGCACGGACGTTCGGGGTGCGCGTCCTGCGCGCCGCCAGGCCCGTCGACCCTGTGCGCCGCCAGCTGGACGAGTACTTCGAGGGCAAGCGCACCGAGTTCGAGCTCCCGCTCGACCTCCGCCACCAGGCGCCGTTCAGCCGCGACATCCTCAACCGGCTGGCCCGCGTCCCGTACGGACAGGTCACGACCTACGGCGCGCTCGCCGCAGAGGCGCACCGCCCAAAGGCCGCCCGCGCCGTGGGAGTCGTGATGAATCGGAACCCGGTGCCGATCGTGCTCCCCTGCCACCGGGTCGTCGGCGCGAGCGGCTCCCTCGTCGGCTACGCGGGCGGGCTCGACCGCAAGGAGCTGCTCCTCAAGCTCGAGGGGGCGCTGCAGCCTCAGCTTGACGTGTGACCTTTTGGTCACGTATCATCGAAGCGTGACCGACGACGACCGCGTCTTCAGGGCTCTCGCCGACCCGACCCGCAGGCATCTCCTCGACCGGCTCTTCGAGCGTGACGGCCGAACGCTCACGGAGCTCGAGTCCGAGCTCGAGATGACCCGGTTCGGGGTCATGAAGCACCTGCGAGCTCCTCGAAGAGGCGGGCCTCGTCGTCACGCGCCGGTCCGGCCGGGAGAAGCTCCACTACCTGAATCCCGTCCCGATCCGGCTGATCCACGACCGGTGGATCGACAAGTACCGCGAGCGCCAGGTGTCGGCGCTCGCCGACCTCAAGTCCGAATTGGAGGACACTGCATGACCACGATGACCGAGCAAGCGACACAGGTGTACGCGGTCTTCATCCGCGCCACGCCGGAGCAGGTGTGGGACGCGATCACGAAGCCGGAGTTCACGACCAAGCTACTTCTACGGGACGAAGATCGAGTCGACTTCGAGCCCGGCACGCCGTACCTGAGCGTCGCCGGCGACCGCGACGAGACGGTGGTGGACGGTGAGATTCTCGAGTCCGATCCGCCGCGGATGCTGCGACATACGCTGGCGCGCGCTGTACGATCCGGAGACCGCGGAGGAGCCGCTCAGCCGCGTGACCTGGGAGATCGAGGCCCAGGAAGGCGGCGTGACGAAGCTGACCGTGACGCACGACCAGCTCGAAGCCTCACCGAAGACGGCCGAAAGCGTCGCCGGCGGCTGGAGCTACGTGCTCAGCGGCCTGAAGACGCTGGTGGAGACGGGAAAGCCGCTTTCGACGGAGTCGATGTAGGAACACCGGATCCTGCGGAGCGGGACCGCCCCGCTCCGCAGGATCGATCAGGAGGAGCCATGGAACTCGACGAGTTCACGATCGTGCTGACGATCCTCCGGCCCGACGCGCCGGAGCTCGAGGACGAGGCTGCGGAAGCGCTCCAGAACGCTCACATGGCGCACCTCGCGGATCTCCACGAGGCGGGCTATCTCCTCGCGGGCGGCCCGCTCGACGACCCGGAGTACCGTGGCCTCTCGATCTTCAACGTCGGCCCGGAGACGGGCGCGAGAGCTGAGGGCGCAGGACCCGGCCGTGATCGCCGGGCGGCTCTCGATCAAGGTCATCCCGTGGCGTGTCCCGGGAGGCGCCGCCCATTTCACTCCGACCCGCTTCCCGCGCTCAGCTCGCAGAAGTGGGCTAGTCGCCGAGCAGGCAGTAGCCGACGCCCCACACGTTCTGGACGTACGGGCCGCCGAGCCGCCGGCGAAGGCGTGACGCGTGCGAGTCGAGCGTGCGCGTCCGGGCCTGCGCCCGGAAGCCCCACACGTCCCTGAGCAGCTCGTCCTTCGTGAACACGCGACGGGGATCGCTCGCCAGCTTGAGCAGGAGCTCGTACTCCTTCGACGGGAGGACGACTCGCCGCCCGGCCACCGTGACGCGCCTCGTCGGGCGGTCGATCTCGATCTCCGCCGCGGTGAGGCGCTCGGACTCGGGCGGCGCGACCCGGCGCAGCACGGCGCGGATCCGCGCGACGAGCTCGTCGTAGTGGAACGGCCGGTCGAGATAGTCGTCGCAGCCGCGATCGAAGGCACGGACTCGGTCGACCGGATCCGACTGCTGCCCGCCGAGGAGGATCACCGGAACGTCGCTGTTCAGCTCGCGCAGCCGTCGGCAGAGCTCGAGGCCTTCGGGGTCCCCGATCAGCACGAGGTCCGGGCAGACGCGCTCCAGGAGGTCGAGCGCCTCGTCGTCCTCGGCCCCGACGACCTCGAACCCGTCCTGGGCGAGATGCCTCGCGAGAAAGCTCCGGGTGGCCTCCTCCGGCTCGGCGAGAAGGAGAGCGCTCGACATGCAATCGACGCTAGCGCCGGCCCTTCCGCAGCGCCAGATGTCTTTTCGCGCGAGTCTGTGCCGAAGAATCGACAGCCGCGCGCTAACGGCCGTGCCCGCACTGCCGGAGCCTGTTGCAGGCCCGATTCACCGGGACGAGGAAGTTCAGGTTCTCGCCCTCCCCCGACGACAACGATCCCGACGACCCGGCCCTCGGCGTCCACGGCCGGCCCGCCCGAGATCCCGGGATACGCGGCGGCGTCGGTCTGGATCTCGTCGGACGCGACCCGGCCGACCACGCCCGAGGTGATCGAGCCTTCGTACCCGAGCGGGCTCCCGGCCAGCAACACCTCGTCTCCGACGAGCGGCGGCTTGTAGGACGGACGCTGCCAGAGCGGCGGCGCGATCCGGTGCGGCACGACGATCAGCGCGAGGTCGTTCCCTTCGTCGGTCTTGACGATCTTGCCCTCCCAGACGCGCTTACCCTCGTGGATCCGCACCTCGAGCTCGTGACGGGCGACGCTGAAGACGACGACGTGGTTCGCGGTCAGCAGGTACGACCTGCGGCCCTTGACCCAGGCGACCCACGCGGTTCCCTCGTCGAGCGACGACGTGATCGTGAAGACGCTCTTGCGCACGCGCGCGGCGAGCGTCGTCCGCGCGACCTTCGCCCTCAGCTCGCGGCGGCTGACTCCGCGCACCTTCGCGCTCAGAGCCGAGTTCTGGAGCTGCGCGGTCTCGAGGTCCCGCTCGACCGAGCGGAGCTGACTCTCGAGCGAGGCGACGTCCTGCTTGCGCTGCGTCCCGTTCGTGCCCGTACGCCCATGCACCTGCGCCGACGACGGCCAGGAGCGCTGCGACGAGGGCGAGTGCGCATCAGATCCTCCCGGAGCGGAAGACCCCCCACATCAGCCACAGCCCGAGAACGCCCGCGATGAAGAACCCGAACGCGGACACGACGTTCAGCCCGAGCACCTGCGGCCCGGACGTGGCGAAGACCCCGATCAAGCTCGATCCGATCAGCCCCGCGGCGACGACGAACGCGATGATCAGGCGGTTGATCCCGACGTCGAGCTGCTTCATGAAGTCGTCCAGCCCCTTGTGGACGAAGCCGACCTCGATCTGACCGTCTCGCATCTGCTCGAGCACGTCGTGCAGCTGGTACGGGTACTCGGCGAAGACCCCGGCGAGCTTCAGCGATTCGCGGCGAGCGCGGGAGATCATGCGCTGCGGCGTGTACCGCCCGAGGAGCAGGCTCCGCGCGTACGGCTTCGCGACCTCGAAGACGTTGAACTGCGGATAGAGCTCGACGCCGACCGAGGCGAGGGTCGCGATCGCCTTGTCGAGGATGATGAACCGGGTCGGAAGCCGCAGGTTGAGCGAGTAGATGAGGCCGAAGACCTCGCGGATCACCTGCTGCGGATCGATCTCGGCGAGGCTCGCGCCGTAGTAGCGGTAGAAGAGCTCGCGGATCTCCTGGAGGTATTCGTCCTCGCGCTCCTTCGGGTAGCGGACGCCGAGGTCGGCGAGGCGCTTCGGCAGGTCCTCGACGTTCTCGTTGGCGACGTCGATGAAGAGCCTCGTCGCCTTCGCGATGTCGTCGTCGGTGAGCTTTCCGGCCAGGCCGAAGTCGACGAGCCCGATCACGTCGGGCTTGACGACGAGGATGTTCGCCGGGTGCGGGTCGCCGTGGAAGAACCCGTCCCGGAAGATCATGGTCATCCAGGCTTCGGAGATGACCTCGGCGAGTCGCTTGCGCTGCTCGATGGTGTAGCCGGACTCGTCGATGTCCGCGAGCTGGAAGCCCTCGATGAACTCGAGCGTCAGGACGCGAGCGCGTGTGTAGCTCCAGTAGACGCGCGGGACGTGGACGTGCGGGTGGCCGGCGAAGTTGCGGTGGAGCGTTTGGGCGTTGCGGGCTTCGAGGCGGTAGTCGAGCTCCTGCCGGATCGCGCGGGCGAACTCGTCCACGACTTCGCGGACGTCCACGAAGTCGAGCGCCCGGACGCGTTCCTTGGCGAGGCGCGCGGCCTGGTAGAGGAGCCCGAGGTCGGCCTCGATCTGCTCCGGGGCGCCGGGGCGCTGCACCTTGACCGCGACCTTGTGGCCGTTCGGGAGGACTGCGCGGTGGACCTGGCCGATCGAGGCGGCGGCGATCGGCTCACGGTCGAACTCGAGGAAGAGGCGCTCGATCGGGAGGCCGAGGTCTTCCTGGATCACGCGCTCGACCTCCTCGTACGAGAAGGGGCGCACGTCGTCCTGGAGCCCGCGGAGCTCGGCGATGATGTCCGGCGGCAGGATGTCCGGCCGCATCGAGAGCAGCTGGCCGAACTTGACGAAGGTCGGGCCGAGCTCGTCGAGGAGCTCGCGGAGGTGCCTGCCGCGCTCGGAGGCGGTGCCCTCGGTGAGCTCGCTGCCGTTGCGCCGGCCGGGCAGCAGGTCGGTCAGCTTGTGGCGCTCGAAGAAGTAGCCGAAGCCGTGCCGGACGGCGACCTGGGCGATCTCCGTCAGCCGGCCGAGATTCCGAGACTTCGGCGGAGCCTGAGCCATAACTGAAAGTGTTCCACGCGCGGGGACGAAGCCCTATTCGGGCGTTCGGAACGCCCAGCCTAATCGAGCTCCTTCGTCCTTGATCTCCACAAGGAAGACCCGGCATCCAGTTGCCTCTCCCTGCGTAGTGGCTTCCGTGCCTCCTGCGAGCTCTGGATGTTGTCCTTGAGCTCCGCCCGGGCCTCATCACACCCGTAAGCAGCGGGAGCGCGTAGGCAAACAGCAGCCACGCAGAGAGAAGTGCTCCGACATAAGCCACGAGGCCGATCAGGCTCACGGCGGATGCGATCGCGACCGCGACCATGACAGCGAGTGGAAAGAGGACGAAAAAGACGACCAGCGAGCCGGCTCGTCTGAGCCCGCTCACCCGGCGGCCGGCGTGGGTCGGCTCCGGAGCGTCTTCGACCAGGCGGAGGCGATGCTCGAGCTGGGCCACGCGGAGCTGGAGCTCTTCGAAGTCCGAGCGCGAGACCAGGCCGAACTGATGGAAGAGACCCTCGAGCCCGGCCCCCGCGCGCTCGCTGAAGCGAAGCGCCTCTCCGCGCCAGCGGTGCGTCGTCTGCTCGATCAGGTCGCGAGCCTCGTCGCGGCGCATGCCGCCGGCTTTCGCGAGCTCGTCGGCCAGCTGATCCGCCCGCTCGGCCGTCAGCGCGACCGCGCCGATGGCGGCGAGGCCCGAGCCGCTCGAGCACGTCGACGAGCGGGCCGCTCGTCTCCGCGTCGTTGCCGCTGCTGCTGTCAGCGGCGGCCATGAGGTCGCGCCCGCCGGCGCGCACGCCTACGCTCGCGCTTCGACTGCGTCCGGGAGATCTCGCCGTTCCCGCTGCCGTCCTCCGCGGCCGGCGCCATCTCCGGGACCGGAGCCGGCTCGGCAGCCGCGGCCAGCTCGGCCTCCCGCAGCACCGCCGCGGCCGACACGCTGTCGCCCTCCACGTCGGTCTTGCCGATCTTCGCCTTCCACTCCGGCTCGCGCTCCTTGAGCATCGTCAGGAGCGGCGCGGCGATGAAGATGGACGAGTAGGCGCCGGAGGCGATCCCGACCATCAGCGCGAACGCGAAGTCCTTGAGCGTCGCGCCGCCGAAGATCAGGAGCGAGGCGACCGGCAGCAGCGTGATGAACGTCGTCGCCAGCGAACGCCTGATCGTCTCCCACAGCGAGACGTTGGCGATCGTGGCGAACGAGGCGCGCCGCATCAGCGGCACGTTCTCGCGGACACGGTCGAAGATGATGATCGTGTCGTAGATCGAGTACCCGAGCACGGTTAACACCGCCGCCACGGTCGCGGTCGTCACCTCCCGCCCGCTGACCGAGTAGACGCCGATCGTGATGATGATGTCGTGCACGAGCGCAGCGAGCACCGGGAGCGCGTACTTGTAGTCGAACCGGATCGCCAGGTAGAGGACGATCAGGAACAGCGAGCCGAAGACCGCCCACAGGGCCGATTTCGCGATCTGTCTACCGAAGCTCTCGGAGACGCTCTTCTCGCCGTAGTTCGTTGCCTGCAGCTTCGACTTGAGCCCGGCGCTCAGCTGCTGTCCGTCGCTCGGGCTGAGCGTCTTCGTCCGCATCTGGAACTCGCTGTACTTCCCGTCGGTGGACGCGCCGCGGCCCTGGATGACCGCCTTCGCGAACTTCGAGTCGATCGACTGCGCGTCGGAGCGAACCTCGTCGACCAGCCGCGGGGTCGGCGTCGAGAACGTGATCTGCGAGCCGCCCTTGAAGTCGATGCCGAAGTTCAGCCCGCGCACCGCCAGCGAGCCGGCCGCGACCACGAGGATCACCCCCGAGATCGCAAACCAGAGCCTGCGCTTCCCCATGAAGTCGATCTGCAGCCAGCGCCCGTGCTGCTGGCCCTTCGCGCCCATGAACGCCGGGTTCTCGAACCAGCGGAAGCCGGCGAGCAGCCCCAGCATCGCGCGCGTGGCGAACACGGCCGTGACCAGCGAGATCGCGGTACCGATCAGGAGCATCAGCGCGAAGCCCTTCACCCCTGCGGTCGCGACGAGGAAGAGGACGAGCGCCGTGATCGCCGTCACGACGTTCGCGTCGATGATCGTGTGGAACCCCTTGGCGTATCCCGCTGAGATTCCGGCCCGCACGGATTTACCCGCGCGGACCTCTTCTTTGATGCGTTCGAAGATGACCACGTTCGCGTCTGCTGCGACTCCGATCGTGAGGATCAGGCCCGCGAACCCGGGCAGGGTCAGCGTCACGTTGAACAGGAGCAGCGCCGCGTACAGCAAGACCGCGTAGATCCCGAGGCCGATCACGGCGACGAGGCCGAGGAAGCGGTAGAAGATCAGCAGGAAGAGCGCGACCACGAGCAGGCCGCCGATCGCAGCCTTCTTCGCCTCCGCCAGCGAGTCCTTGCCGAGCGTCGCCGAGATCTCGGTCTTCTCGAGCTGGCGGAAGTTGTACGGCAGCGCGCCGGTCTGGAGGACGAGGGCCAGGTCCTTTGCTTCCTGGATGCCGCCGATCCCTGTGATCTCCGCGCCGTTGTTGCCGGGGATCCCGTTCGGGTTGTCGCGGAAGCTGACGGTCGGGGCCGACTTGATCTGGCGGTCGAGGACGATCGCGAACTGCTGCGCGTAGTTGTCCTCCTGGCCGCTCGGGCTGCCCGCCTGCGTCCACCTCACGCGGCCGCGGCTGGCGAGCGTCGACGTGACGTCGTGGAACTTGTCCGCGCCCTTGTCCGTGAAGTCCATGAGGACGAGCGGCTTGCCGTTGTCGGCGCCCTGCGTCCCGAAGTCCTGCTTCGTCCCCTTCAGGTTCAGGTCCGTCTCCCGACATCTCGGGGACCGGCTTGTCCTTGTTCCTCGGGTCGTACTTGAAGAGGTAGTAGTAGGTCGACTTCGGCACCCCGACGTTGGGGCAGAAGCGCTCGTTGCAGCGTGACGAGCGCCATGTTCTCCGGCACGTAGAGGAGCTCGTGGCCCTCGGGGAGCTCGCCGTTCTTGCCGTGTTCCTTGACGTACTTCGAGTCGAGGATCTCCTTCCGCGACGTCACCGGGCCGACCACGACCTTGTGGTCGATCGTCTTGCCCTTCTTGTTCTTGACGGGCGCGAACAGATACATCTCGGACGAGTCCTTCTCCGTGCCCTGGCCCTGGACCGGCAGGAGCGTCCTGTAGAGCGACGTCAGCGGCGTCGGGTTCCCCTGGGCGTCGGCCGTGGGCGGGAGGAGGTCGCCCTGGAGGTCGTAGAGCTCGAGCTTCGCGGTCTTGCCGATCACCTCCTGGGCGCGCTCTGGGTTGACGCCGGCGAGCTCGATCACCATCTGGTCGTTGCCCTGCTTGCGGATCTCGGGCTCGGTCACGCCGAGCTTGTCCACGCGCCGCCGCATGACCGACTGGGCCGTGTCCATCCCGTCCGAGGTGACTTCCTCGCCCTTCGGCGGGACGGCTTTCAGGACGACTTCGGTGCCGCCCTGGAGGTCGAGGCCGAGCGTCGCGCCCTTGTGGAACGGCGAGCCGGGGACGGCCAGCATCGCAGCAGCGACGAGCGCCGCGACGATGAGGCCCACGAGGAGGAGGTGAGAGCGCCGTTCGGTCACGGTGTTCGCCCTAGGGTAGCTGCGTTTCGGGCATTTCCGCAGGTTCCGTCTCGGGCTCGATGCGTCCCGAGACCGCGCTCTTGGCGACCCGCACGCGCGTCTCCGACGCGATCTCGAGCACGACCTCGTGCTCGCCGACCTCGCGAACCGTCCCGAGCAGCCCGCCGACCGTCAGCACCTCGTCCCCGGGCTCGAGCTGGTCGATGAGCGCCTCCTGCTGCCGGCGCCGCCGCCGCTGCGGCGTGACGATCAGCAGCCAGAAGAGAACGAGCAGTCCTACGAGGAAGATGAGGGCGGTCAAGCGGCCTCCGAGGTCAGGCGGTCGAGGGTCTCAGCTTTGAATGGTGCCAGCTTGCCGTTCTCGATCGCTTCGCGCGCCGCTGCGGTCAGCCGGAGCAGGAAGCGGAGGTTGTGCGCGGTGAGCAGCCGGAGCCCGAGCAGCTCCTGCTGGTTGACGAGGTGGCGGATGTACGCGCGCGTGAACCTGCGAGCAGGCCGGGCAGTCGCAGCTCTCGTCGAGCGGCGCCTGGTCGCGGGCGAAGCGGGCGTTCTTGAGGTTGAGGCGGCCCGTCGAGGTGAGCGCCGTCCCCGTGCGGCCCATCCGCGTCGGCAGGACGCAGTCGAACATGTCGACGCCTCGCTCGATCACCTCGAGGATGCCCTCGGGGTCGCCGATGCCCATGAAGTAGCGCGGCTTGTCCGCGGGGAGGAGCGGCGCCGCCTCCGCGACCGTCTCGAACATCGGGTCGCGCGCCTCCCCCACGCTGAGCCCGCCGAGCGCGTGGCCGTCGAAGTCGAGCTCGACGATCTCCGCGATCGAGCGCCGGCGAAGCTCCGGGTCGGTCGCGCCCTGGGCGATCCCGAAGAGGAGCTGGCCCTCGGCGCGCGGCGCCTGCCGCTGGCGCTTCGCCCAGATCGTCGTCAGGCGGACCGCCTCCTCGAGGTCACCGCTTCCGGCCGGCGCGCACACGTCCAGGCACATCGCGATGTCGGAGCCGAGCTTCGCCTGGATCTCCGCGACCGACTCGGGCGTGAAGCGCTCCTGGGCGCCGTCGTAGACCGAGCGGAACGTGACGCCCTCGTCGTCGGCACGGACGATCGTGTCGCGCAGCGAGAACACCTGGTAGCCGCCCGAGTCCGTGAGGATCGGCCCGTCCCACTGCATGAACTCGTGCAGCCCGCCGAGCTCGGCGATCAAGTCCTCGCCGGGGCGGAAATGCAGGTGGTACGTGTTGCCGAGGATGATCTCCGCGCCGAGGTCGCGCACCTCGTCGGGATCGAGCATCTTGACGGTCGCCTTCGTCCCGACGGGCATGAACGCAGGGGTCCGCACGTCGCCGTGAGCCGTCGTGAGGACGCCTGCGCGCGCCTCGCCGTCCGAGCTGTCGAGGCGGAAGGTCACAGGATCAGCATCGCGTCGCCGAAGGAGTAGAAGCGGTAGCGCTCCTCGATCGCGAGCTCGTAGAGGCGGCGCGTCTCGTCCGAGCCCGCGAAGGCCATGACGAGGGCGAGCAGGGTCGACCCGGGAAGGTGGAAGTTCGTCAGCAGCGCGTCCGTGCGGCGGAATTCGAAGCCGGGCGTGATGAAGAGATCGGTCCTGCCCGAGAGCGAGCCTCCGCCGGCCAGCGTCTCCAGCACGCGCACCGTCGTCGTCCCCACGGCCAGCACGCGATCGGCGGCGCGGATGCGGTCCCACGAGGCAGGCTCGACGGAATAGCGCTCCGTGTGGATCGGGTGGTCGTCGAGGTCGTCCACGGTCACGGGCCGGAACGTGTCGAGCCCGACGTGGAGCGTCACGCGCTCGACGTCGAGCGTGGAGAGGAGCTCGGGCGTGAAGTGCAGCCCCGCCGTCGGCGCCGCCGCGGAGCCTTCCTCTTCTGCGTAGACCGTCTGGTAGCGCGAGGGATCGGCCAGCGGCTCGCGTGATGTACGGCGGAAGCGGCGCCTCGCCGGCCGGGTCGCCGTCGAGCCGCAAGCGCCAGCGCCCTTCGCCGAGATGCTCGACGAGCTCGACGGGCCCGAGGCGCTGCCCCGGCCGGAGCCGTCTCGTCGGCCGCGCAAGCGCCCTCCCACTCCCCGGCCCCGTTCAGCTGCTCGAGGAGGAGCACCTCGGCCTCGCCGCCACCGGGCCGCTGCAGCCGCAGCCGCGCCGGCACCACACGCGTGTCGTTGACGACGACGAGCTCGTCGTCGAAGCTCGTCCGGGCAGCTCCCGGAAGACGCGGTGCCGCACGTCGCCGCTCGCACGGTCGTAGACGAGCAGCCGCGACTCGTCGCGCCGCTCGGCCGGGTGCTGCGCGATCAGCTCCGGCGGCAGCGAGTACTCGAGGTCCGACCGCTTCATCCGATGCGAACGCTAGCTTCCTGCCCATGGACGAGACGGCGATCGCACGCGCGCGCGAACGGCTGGAGAACGCCGCACGAGGCCATGTTTCGGCGGGTGACGTCGACGCGGCGCTCGAACGTGCGCGGGAACAGGTCGAGGCGCTCGCGGAGCTCGCCGCGAGCATGGAGAGCACGCTGCCGGCGCAGGTCGCCGAGGCCGTCCGCGAAGGCGTCCGCACCGAGGCGGCTCCGGTCGGCCGCCAGCTCGCAGAGGTGCGCGGTCTCGCCGGCCAGACGATCCGGCGGCTGGAGGCGCTCGAGAACGACCTCCTCGCGGAGCGGCATGCCCGGATCGACGACCTCGCCCTCCTCGTCGACCTGATCGCCTCCGGCTGGAGCGGGATCGACGTGCGCCTCGCTCGCATGGAGCGCAAGCTCGACACCGGCGGCAGCGCGCAGATCTACCGGCTCGACGAGCGCGACGCGAAGCTAGCTAGTCAGCGCGAGCGTCACCGCCGCGGTCACGGCCCAGCCGATGACCGCGAGCACGAGCGGGCGATCGCTGAGCAGGACGTTCTCGGGCTCCTCGCCGAGGTCGTCGCGGTGCACGAGCAGCAGGTACCGGAACAGGCCGAAGACGACGAACGGGATCGTCGCCATCAGCGCCGGGTCATGGGCCGTGAAGGTGTAGACCGAGTACGCCGCGATCGTCGCGGCGACGGAGACCGAGATCAGCTGGTCGACGAGCGGTAGCGAGTAGCCCGTCGAGGACGGGCCGCGCCGACCCGCGCGACCGCGAGCTCGCTTCGCCGCTTGGCGAGGGCGAGAAAGAGCGCGAGGAGCGCCGTCACGAGCAGCAGCCACGGCGAGATCCGCACGTCCACGGCCACGGCGCCCGCAGCGGCGCGGATCACGAACAGGGCCGCGATCGCGAGCACGTCCACGAGCACGACGTGCTTCAGCGCGAACGTGTACGCGCCCTGGAGCGCCAGGAAGCCCGCGAGGAACGCCACCGAGGCGAGCCCGAGCGGCGCGACGAGCCCGAACGCCAGGACGGCGAGCGCTCGCGGCCAGCAGGCACGCGCCACGCCGCGGCAGTTCCCCGCGCGCCACCGGGCGCAGCCGCTTGAGCGGATGCAGGCGGTCGCGCTCCGCATCGACGACGTCGTTGACGAGATACGCGGCGCTCGAGGCTGCGCAGTACGCGACGAACGCCGTGCAGGCCTCGACCCAGCGCAGCGGATCCCCGATCTTCGCCGCGAAGACGAGCCCCGCGAACAGGAGCAGGTTCTTCGACCACTGGCGCGGCCGCATCGCCGCGAGCACCGCCCGCCCCCGCGACCGTCGGGCCGGAAACGAGACGACCTCTGCCCGAAGCGGAAGCGCCACGGCCCGGATCCTAGGTGGAAGAGGCGCCCGCTAGTGCCGCGCAGGCAGGACGAGCTCGAAGCGGCTGCCGCGGCCGAGCTCGCTCCTGAGGTCGATCGTCCCGCCGAGCGCGACGGCGAGCTCGCGAGCGATCGCCAGCCCGAGCCCCGTGCCCTTGCCGTCGTGCGTCCAGAACGGGCGGAAGATCCGGTCCTGCTCCTCGGGCCCGATTCCCGGCCCACTGTCCTGTACCGCCACGCGGATCTCGCCGTTCTCCGCGTTCAGCGCCAGATCGACGCTGCCCCCGTTCGGAGTCCAGCGGAACGCGTTCGCAGAGCAGGTTCGTGATGATCTGCAGGACGCGATCGCCGTCGGTGACGATCACCGGCTCCGACGAGACGTCCTGCGAGTAGTCGATCTTCCGCGACTTCGCCTCCTCGCCGAACGCCGCGTAGGCCTGCTCGACCAGCCGCGCCATGTCGACCTCCTCGTGGCGCACCGTGAAGCGCCGCGTGTCGAGCTTCGCCAGGTCGAGCACGTCGCCGACGAGGCGCTCGAGCCGGCCCGACTCGGCCGCGATCACGTCCAGCGAGAGGTTCCGGGCCTCCGGATCCTCGGCGAGCCCTTCGCGGAGCGCCTCGACGTGGCCGCGGATCGCCGTCAGCGGCGTCCGCAGCTCGTGCGAGACGGTCATCAAGAAGTTCCGCTCGAGCTCTTCCGACTCGGCCAGCCGCTGGGTCATCCGCGTGAACGATTCGGTCAGGTCGGCGATCTCGTCGCGCCCCGTGACCTCGGGCAACTGCGTCTCGTAGCGCCCCTCCGCGACCTCGTCGGCCGCCAGCGCGAGGCGCCGGACGGGCCTCGTGATGCGTCCCGAGAGGTACCAGGCGAGCGCCGCAGTCACGAGCAGCCCGACCAGAAGGGCGATCGCGAGCCGTAGCACGAGCCGCATCGCCTGGTTGCTGAGCTGCGCCTGCGGCGTCGCGACGACGAGCGCCACCGAACGGATCGGCGTTCTTGTCGAGGACGGAGCGGATGCGCGACCGCGAGGAACGTGCGGTGTCTCGCCGGGCGGCGTGAACTCGAACTCGATCGTCTTCCCCTGCTGGATCGCGTTGAAATCGACGGCCGCCTGCGGGAGCCGCCGCAGCCCCGAGGCCTGCCCGGAGAAGAACGGCAGCCCCACGTAGAAGAGCCGATTGCCGCTGGCGCGCTCGAGCTTGCTCGCCGCGAAGAGCGGCGGAGGCGTTCCCTTCTCCTGGGCGCGATCGAGCCTGCTGCGCGTAGAGCTGCCGTCAGGCCCGCCGCCTCGCGTCGAAGCTCCTTCCTCGCCTGGTTCTGCGTGTAGTTCCGGAAGAGCCCGAAGGCGATCAGCGTCGAGACGACCCCGGTCAGCGCGATCCCGGCGAGGAAGAGCGCCGGAAGGCGAAAACGGAGTGAGTGGAACATCGGCTACGCCGTGGTCGCGGCTGCTTCTTTCGCCGGCGTGACCTTGTAGCCGACGCCCCAGACCGTGACGATCGGCGACGCCTCGCCCAGCTTGCGCCGCAGCTGGCGGACGTGCACGTCGACCGTCCGCGTGTCGCCCGCGAACGTGTAGCCCCAGACCCGCTCGAGCAGCTGGTCGCGCGTGAGGACGAGCCCGCGGTGGTCGAGCAGCTCCCAGAGGAGGTCGAACTCCTTCGGAGCGAGCTTGATCTCCTCCTCGCCCACCTTGACCTCGCGCCTGCCCGCGTCGATGTGGAGGTCGCCGTGCTGGAGGGTCGCGCTCGCGACATCCTTCCGGTCGGGCGTCGAGCGGCGCAGGATCGACTTCACGCGCGCCACGAGCTCGCGCGGGTTGAACGGCTTCGTCAGGTAGTCGTCGGCGCCGACCTCCAGGCCGATGATCTTGTCCACGTCCTCGTCGCGGGCCGTGAGCATGAGGATCGGAACCTCGGAGCGCCTGCGGATGCGGCGGCAGACCTCGATCCCGTCGATGTCCGGAAGCATCAGGTCGAGGACGATCAGCGAGGGCTGCTGGCTCTCCGCCTTGTCCAGTGCGGACTCGCCGTTCTCGGCCACGTGGACGTCGTACCCCGCGTTCTTCAGGTACAGGGAGACGAACGAGGCGATCGAAGCCTCATCCTCGACCACCAGAACTGTTTGCGGCGTATTCAGAGGCACACCTTTCAGGATGCCAGAGCCGTCCGCTATCAGGTAGCGGGGGCAGCGAGCTCGAACGGCGTCGGAACGTCGGGAAGCGAGTGGTAGGGCTCGTCGTTGAGCGACCAGACGCCGTCGTAGAAGACGTTCGCCGCCGGGTCGCCGACACCGTCGAGCATCCCCGTGCCGTGCGCGATCGCGCTGAGGAAGATCGCCTTGCCGTCCATCCGGATCACGAAGCGCCCGCCGCCGAGGCGGAAGCGGAGGCTCTTGCCCTGGTAGACGGTCGTCCTCGCATTCCGGTAGATCGTCTTCTTCGCCCCGTAGACGAGAGGGCGCTTCGAGTCGAACGGCTTCGTGTCGGTGATCGTGAGCCGGCCGTTCACGCGTCCGGTCATGCTCCCGCGCGCGTCGAGCTGGACGATGCCGCGGCCTTCTCGGATCGAAAGCGTGCCGTTGGACACGCGCACCTGCGAATACGCCGCGACCGGCAGGAGGAGAGCGAGCACGAAAAGGACCAGCAGCTTGCGCATCGGTGGGCGAAGTATCGCCCCTGCGCATATGCCCGGAATGAGGGAGATGTAAGGAATCCGTTAGCGTCAGCGCGTGGCCGAGCTGGGCGAATTCGGGCTGATCATCCTCGTCGTCGCGACCGGCGTGATGCTCGCGCTCGTCGCAGCCAAGATCGCCGAGCGGTATCCGATTCCGGCTCCCGCGCTCTTCCTGCTCGTCGCTCTGGCGATCCCGGTCGCGATCCCGCACATCAAGACGGTCGAGCGGATCGGGGTCGTCGCGCTGATCGTGATCCTCTTCGACGGCGGCATGCACATCGGCTGGCGGCGCTTCCGGCGCGCGATCGTCCCGATCGGGGCGCTCGGGGTCGTCGGCACGCTCACCACCGCCGTCCTCATCGCGATCTGCGCGCACTTCCTGCTCGACTTCAGCTGGACGCTCGCCGGCGTCGTGGCCGCCGCGCTGGCGCCCACCGACCCGGCTGTGATGTTCTCGATCCTCGGCGACAAGGAGATCGGCGGACGCAGCGGGACGATCCTCGAGGGAGAGGCGGGGGTGAACGACCCGGTCGGGAATCGCGCTCATGATCGGGATGCTCGAGTACGCGACCAGCGACAGCGGATCCGTGTTCTCCGTCGTCAAGGAGTTCACGCTCGAGATGGCGATCGGCCTCGCCGTCGGCCTCGCGGGAGCGGCGCTGCTCGTCCTCTTCATGCGCCACGTGCAGCTTCCGAGCGAAGGGCTGTATCCGCTGCGGACGCTCGCCGCGGCCGGGATCATCTACGGGCTCGCGTCCGTCGTCCACGGGTCCGGTTTCCTCGCGGTCTTCATCGCCGGTCTTGCGCTGAGCGAGCTCGACGTTCCCTACAAGCGGCAGATCCAGCGCTTCCACACATCACTGGCCAGCCTCGGCGAGATCGTCGTCTTCGTCGTGCTCGGGCTCACCGTGAACGTCGGGCAGCTGTTCGACGAACGCGTCTGGCTGGACGGGCTGCTGCTCGCGGTGGCCCTCGCCTTCGTCGCACGTCCGCTCGGCCTCGCGCCGCTCCTGGCGCCGATGAAGCTGAGGCTCGGCGAGAAGCTCTTCATCGCCTGGGGCGGGCTCAAGGGCGCCGTTCCCATCCTGCTTGCGGCCCTTGCCCTCCTCGCCGACGTCGACGATGCCAGGCGGATCTACGAGATCGTGTTCGTCGTCGTCCTGTTCTCGGTCGTCGTCCAGGGCGCGAGCGTGCCGTTCGCCGCGAAGCGTCTCGGCGTGCCGATGCGCGTGGTCGACCGATGAGCGCGTTCGCGTTCGGGCTCGCGGCCCTGCTTGCGGGGAGCGGCGGGCTGCACGACCTCCGCGTCACGAACGGATCGCAGCGCTTCGCGGGCGACAACAGGCTGCTGACGACGGTCTCCCCGAACGGGGACGGCTTCCGCGACCGCGCGATCTTGAGCTTTCGGCTCCGAAGCGCGGCGACCGTCCGGATGGACGTGCTCCGAACCGACACGCTCCATCCGGGCCGCGCCACGACGACGATCTGGTCGACGACGCGGCGCCTGCGAGCCGGTCGGCGCACGCTCGTCTGGCGTCCGGCTCGGGGCACCGAGCCCAGGACTTATGTCCTGCGGCTGACCGTGGGCCGGCGCGTCTACATGAACCTCCCCGGCAAGAAGCGGCACGCTCCGGTCGTCCGTGTCCAGGGCATCGAGGCGACGTTCCCGCGCCGCAGCTACGCGCCGGGCGAGCAGGCCGAGCTGCGGATCTCGACGGACGCGCCCGCGCTCAGGCTCCAGGTCTTCTACTACTCGAGCCAGGCGGTCCGCCGCGGGCGCGACTTCAAGACCGAAGGCACCGCGATGACGAGCCCGGTGCGGATCGACTGGCGAGCGCATCGCAACGCTCCGGCCCGCCTCCGCGTCGTTCGCGCCGGCAACTGGCCGAGCGGCCTCTACTTCCTGCGGCTGAGCGCCTCGGACGGCCGAGTCGGGTACGCGCCCTTCGTGGTCAGGCCCCGCTCGCCGGCTTCACACGTCGCGGTCGTGCTCTCGACGAACACCTGGCAGGCCTACAACTTCTGGGACGCGACCGGCGACGGGTGGGGCGACAGCTGGTACGTGAGCGCCGCCGCGCACAGCGTCGACCTCGAGCGGCCGTTCCTCGACTTCGGCGTGCCGTTCCGCTTCCGGGACTGGGATCTGGACTTCATCGCCTGGCTGAACCGGACCGGGAAGCGCGTGGACTTCCTGACGGACGACGACCTCGAGGCGCTGCGGTCGGGAGACGAGCTCGCGAGCGCGTACGACCTCGTCGTCTTCCCGGGACACGCGGAGTACGTGACCCAGCACGCGTACGACGTCGTCCAGCGCTACCGGGACGACGGCGGAAACCTGATGTTCCTGTCCGCGAACAACTTCTTCTGGAAGGTGCGACGGGACGGGCAGCTGCTGACCAAGGTGGCTCAGTGGCGCAACCTCGGCCGGCCCGAGGCCGCGCTCGTCGGGGTGCAGTTCGTCGCCGGCGACTACGGCGGCCACCAGGCCGGCTACGTCGTGCAGGGATCGCCGTGGGCGTTCGCGGGCACCGGGCTGCGGAACGGCGACCGGTTCGGCCGCTACGGCTACGAGATCGACGCGCGGTCGCCGGCGTCGCCGCCCGGCACGCAGCTCCTGGCGTCGATCCCGAACCTGATGGGCGCGGGCCGCACCGCCGAGATGACCTACTACGAGACGCCTGGAGACGCGAAGGTCTTTGCCGCGGGCGCGCTCAATTTCGCCGCGTCGATCGGCGACCCGGCCGTCGCTCAGCTCGTCGAGAACGTCTGGACGCGCCTCTCGGTTCCCTAGGAGTAGTCGTAGAAGCCGCGGCCGGTCTTGCGGCCGAGGCGGCCTTCTGCGGCCATCTCCCGTAGACGCTCCGGCGGCTTGGCGCGCTCGTCGCCGGTCGCCTCGTACATCGCCTCGGCAGCGTGGATGTGGATGTCGATCCCGACGAGGTCGACGAGCGTGCACGGCCCCATCGGCCACCCCACTCCCATGGTCATCGCCTTGTCGAGATCCTCGGCCGTGATCCCCTCGTCGAGGAGCCGGATGCACTCGTTCAGCGTCGGCACGAGGATGCGGTTGACGATGAACCCGGGCGTGTCGTTCGCGCGCACGGGCTGCTTGCCCGCCTGCTCGGCCCACTGAAAGGCCGCGTTCAGCGCCTCGTCGGAGCTCTTCTCGGCGCGGATGATCTCCACGAGCGGCAGCAGCGGCGCCGGGTTGAAGAAGTGCATGCCGATGACGCGCTCGGGATGCTCGGTCGCCTCGGCGATCGCGTGGATCGGGATCGCCGACGTGTTCGAGGCGAGGATCGCGTCCGGGCCGAGGATGCGGTCGAGCTCGGCGAAGACCTCCCGCTTCGGCTCGAGCTCCTCGACGATCGCCTCGATCACGAGGTCGCAGTCCGCGAGCTCGGCGAGCTCGGTCGTGAAGCTCAGCCGCCCGAGCGTCGCGTCGCGCTCCTCGGCGGTCGCCTTGCCCTTCTCGACCGCGCGGCCGACGTAGTGCTCGATCGTCCCGCGCGCCTTCTCGCAGAGCTCGCCGCTCACTTCGCGGCCGATCGTCTCGAATCCGGCCTGCGCCGACACCTGCGCGATGCCCGCGCCCATCGTCCCGAGACCCACGACTCCCACCCGCCGAATCACGGGCGCGATGCTAACGGGAAGAACCTCGTGCCCCGTCGCGTCTAGGGAGTACATGACGCGGTTTCTCCTAGCTCTCCTCGTATTCGGCCTCCTCTCTCTCGCCGTTATCGGCGCATGCTGGGCGGCCGTACGAGGAGAGCGACCGGCGATCCTTTCCCGCCGGAATCCCGCGCTCGCCTAAAGATCTGGTCGCCGCCGTGCCGCGGCAGCGCGGCGGCGACCGGGCTTTAGCCGATGTCGAGCGACTCGGCCTCGACCACGAGCACGGTCATGCCCTCGTCCGAGCCGGACTCGTGCTCTTCGCCCGGATCCCAGACGACCGCCTCGCCGGCCGCGATCGGCTCGCGCTCGCCGTCTCCGCCGCTGACCCAGCCCGAGCCGCTCACGACTGCGAACAGCTGGAAGCCCCCGGCAGGGTGCCGGGCGACCACGCCGCCGGGCTCGACTTCGATCACGACGACGTGCGCGCCGGCTGTCAGCCTCCGCACACGAGCGCCCACGCTTCCGGGAGCGGTCACCTCGCGCTCGCCGGTGAGCACGACCCTCCTCACGCCGCGTCCTCGATCAGCCTGCATGCCTCGGCGAACTGCTCCTCGCTGAGCCGGATGTGCGAGTGGCGCCAGATGCTCTGCGGGAAGACGCCGGCGGCCTCGACCGGCGGCGCATCGTGCAGGTCGCGGACGACCGTGAGCGGGCGGATCGGGAAGCGCCACGACCAGCGGTCGCGCTCCGGGTCGTGCTCCGGGTCGCCGGTCACCTCGACGATCCCGAAGATCGCCTGCCACACCGCCGCGTAGAGGATCGCGCGATCGCCCTTCTGCACGGACGGGCGCTTCGACGACGAGTGGCGGCGGAGATCCGCGCGGCGCACCTCGGCGTCGAGCGGGTTCGACCCCCGCCCGCGGATGAGCAGCCAGCGGGTCAGACGCGCTCGATCACCGCGGCGATGGCCTGGCCGAAGCCGATGCACATCGTCGCGATCCCGTACCGAGCGTCGCGGCGCTCGAGCTCGTTGATCAGCGTCGCCGTGATCCGGGCGCCGGTCGCGCCGAGCGGATGGCCGAGCGAGATGCCGCCGCCGTTCGGGTTGACGTCCTCCATCCGCTCCTGGAGCCCCGAGTCGCGCACGAACTGGAGGACGACCGATGCGAACGCCTCGTTGACCTCGATCACCGAGATGTCGTCCCAGCCGAGGCCCGCCTTCGCGAGCGCCTTCTCGCACGCCTGCGGGTTCCCGTGCAGCATCCGATACGGGTCGACGCCCCAGAGCCCGAAGGAGACGAAGCGCGCTCTCGGCTCGAGACCGAGCTCCGACGCCTTCGCCTCGCTCGCGATCAGGACGCCCGCGGCCCCGTCGCAGATCTGGCTCGAGCTCCCAGCCGTGACCTTGCCCTCCGGCAGGAACGCGGGCGCGAGACCGGCCAGCGCCTCGGCCGAGGTCTCGCGGCGCGGCGTCTCGTCGACCGCGAACAGCGTGCCCGCATGCGGGTTCTGGACCTCGACCGGCACGATCTCGTTCTCGAAGCGTCCCTCGTCGATCGCCGCGATCGCGCGGCGGTGCGACTCGAGGGAGAACGCGTCCAGCTCCTCGCGCGACAGGTTCCACTCCTCGGCGATCGCCTCCGCGGAGATCCCCTGCGGGACGATCTGCCAGCGCTCGAGCACCTTGTCCGAGATGTCCCCGCCGTTCGAGCCCATCGGGACGCGCGACATCATCTCCACGCCCGCGGAGACGACCAGGTCGAGCTGGCCCGACCAGATCGCCGCCGCCGCGTTGAAGTTCGTCTGCATCGACGAGCCGCACTGGCGGTCGACGGTCGTCCCGGCCACGGTCTCGGGCCAGCCGGCGACCATCGGCACCATCCGGCCGATGTTCCAGCCCTGCTCGCCGATCTGCGTCACGCAGCCGAGCTGCACGTCCTCGACCTCGCCCGGATCGACCTGATTGCGCTCCAGAGAGCCCGTTCAGCACCTGCGCCGCGAGCTCGTCGCCCCGGATCGACGAGAGCGTCCCGTTCTTCCTGCCGATCGGCGACCGAACGGCGTCGATGATCAGAGCGTCAGGCACTGACGACAGAGTAGAGGCGCCGCGCTCCCCGCCCGGTTTCGCTCTGCTCGGGCATGGGCCTATCCTCCCAGCGTGACCTTCTGGAGGTCGTTGGTCGCTGCGGTGATCGCAACGCTCGTCGCGGTGAGCGTCTCCGCATGCTCGGACTCGGAGGACGAGGCGGCCACAACGCGCGCGGTGACGAGCACGCAGAGCCCGCCGCCCCCGCCGCCCCAGACCGAGGTTCAGAACGCGAAGCCTCCGCCTCCTCCCAAGCCGCCGACCAGGCGCCGACCAGAAGCAGATCTACGCGGAGCTCGCCCGTCTGCGCGACCAGGGTCTGAGCGGAGCCGAGGTCTACCGACGGGCCGCCGAGGATGCGGGCGTTCCCGTGTCGAGCGTGAAGCTGATCGAGCGGCAGGGCTCGCTCAGGAGGTGGGCGCTGCCGAAGGCGCCCAAGCCGCCGCCCGCCGCGGTTCGGGCCGGCCGGCCCTGGGGCGCCAAGAGGCTGCGCTCGACGACCAGCTGCAGCTCGAACGCGCCGCGCACCGCGATCGCGCACCTCCGCTGGCGTCCCGCCAGGCCTGCCGGGCGCACTCAGTGGATCGTCGTCACGAATCTCCTGCGGGGCTTCGAGTTCGGCAAGTACGAGGCGGCGGGTCCGCTGAAGCCGCGGGTCGCGTCGTTCGCCTGGCGGCGCGTGCACGGGCAGTCCATCCACCAGTGGCGAGTGCTGACCTGGAATGGGAGCCGCTGGCTGGGGAGCCCGACGGCCAAGTTCACCGGCCCGACCTGCGTCGCCGAGTTCGAGCCGTAGTTTTCCTGGAAATTCCGGTGAAACCTCTTGTCAAGCGCAGGAGGTTTTGACAGAATTGACCCGTCTGCGGTAGGCGAGGGGGACCCATCAAGCCAGGGAGGGCGGCAATGAAGGTCCAGCAGACGGAGCACCCGGCACCCGAACGGGTGGCACCAGTACGGCTTTGGCGCGTCGGGGGAGTCCTTCTCGGTCTCGTCCTTGCGCTCTCGGCGGCGTCCGCAGGCTATGCGGGCATCACCGACATCAATCCCAACGCATCCAACAACGGAAACGCGAACGCCTCTTCGGGCGGCCGCGTCAACGGGCTCGCGAACGCATCCGCCAACAACCAGGTGTATTACGCGGCGAGCGAGTACGGCGGCTTGTACAAAACGACCGACGGCGGAAACAACTGGTCGCATCTGAACGGCCATCAGCCCGTGATGACCTGGGACGTCGAGGTCGATCCGAGCAACAACAACAAGGTCTACGCGACGTCGTGGTACGACGGTCGCGTCAACTCGCTGGCCGGCATCGAGGTCAGCTCCGACGCCGGCGCTACCTGGTCGAAGCCGGCAACGGCGACACCTCCGGGCGGCTTCACCTGCTCGAACGCCCGCAAGACTGAGCCGTCGGCGTTCGGCATCTCCGTTCGCCCCGACGCGGCGAACAACGTGTTCGTCGGGACGAACTGCGGGATCGCCAGGAGCACGGACTCCGGCGCGACCTGGACGTTCGTCGACCCGACGCCGGGAACCACCGCCAGCGACGTCTGGGACGTCATTGCGCAAAGCGGCGGGACGATCGACGCCTGCGGTGACGACGGTCACCTGCGCTCGACCGACAACGGCACGACCTGGACCCCCGACTCGGGTGCAGGCATCCCGCTCGGGCGCTGCTCGATCTCGGTCTCGCCGGACGAGTCGTACGTCCTCTTCGTCGTTGCCTCCGACAACAACCTCTACGAGTCCGACGACGCGGGCGCGAACTGGACGAGCCACGGGAGCAACGGCGCGCAGGGCCGGGTCCCGTTCGCCGAGACGAACCAGCGCTCCGACTCGGGCGGGAACAACCGGTTCTCGATCTGGTACATGGACACCCAGCTGTTCCGAGGCGACTGCACGACGCCGAATCCCCCTGCTCAGGGAGGAGCGGCCCGCTGTGGGAACGCGAGCGGGTACTCGAACCAGCAGACCGGCGCCCACTGGGACGGAGGGGCGATCGTGTTCGACTCCGCGGTCGCAGTCGACTCGTGCCCGATGATCATGTCCTCGGACGGCGGGGTGCACCGGCGCACGGCCGGCTGTGAGAGCCCGACCTGGGCCCGCTCGAACGTCGGCGTCCACGCGACCTTCATCTGGGCCTTCGACGGCGCAGACCAGGGCGGCAACACGAACGAGGACCTGCTCTACGGCCTCCAGGACAACGGCACGTTCGCGAGCACGAACGGCGGCGCCGCGACCCCGACGTGGACGAACCCGAACTGCTGCGACACGTTCGACGTCCTCGCCGACTCGGCCTGGGAGCTGGGCAGCACCTGCTGCTTCAACAGCGGCCGCTTCAACCGGCTCGAGCGCGCCGGCTCGGGCTACGCCGGGAACTCGGAGATCAACACGTACCCGGCGGGCAACCTGCCCGGGTTCACGTGGGGCCACCGGCTCGCGCAATTCGGAACCGACGACGTGGCGTTCATCAGCACCTCCGGGATCTTCGTCACGCAGAACATCAACGCCAGTCCGATCGTCTGGTCGCAGTTGGCCGCGATGCCTGTCAGCGGCGCCTGCGGGATCCAGGCCTCGGTCAGCGGCGGCACGCCGACGTTCCTCGTCCGAACGGGACAGTGCACGGGGCGTGGAAACGACCAGGTGTTCACGTATCAGGGCATCACCAACTCCGGCACTTGGACGCGGATCGACAACACTGACGGGCTGTCGGGAGGCCTCGGGATCGTTGCTATCGACCCGAGCAACCCGAACAACATCTATGCGTCGAACCTCGCTCCGGGCGGGCCGCAGATGGTCTTCTCGACCGACGGCGGCGCGAACTGGACGAACGATCCCGAGCTGGACACGCTGATGACCGCGAACGGCGCCTTCCGCTACCAGAACACGCGCGGCGCCTCGACGAACAACGGCGGCGCGGGCACGACGTTCCAGGGCTACGTCCAGCCGAGCCTGCTCGCCTACGACTCGGCCAACGGGAGCATCATCATCGCGGGCGGACAGGACTCGGGCATCTTCCTCTCGGTCGACGGCGGCGCGAACTGGAGCCTCGTCACCGACCCGAGCGGCGTCTCCAAGGCGCACCTCCCGCGGCCGCGGGACGCGTACTTCGACCACGAGCCGGTCAGCCAGCTCAGCGTGTACGTCGGCACCCAGGGGCGCGGGGTCTGGCGCCTCGCCTTCCAGCTGCCGACGGCCTCGGCGGGCGGCCCGTACACGACGCCTGAGGGCACGGACGTCGTCCTCGACGCCTCGGGCTCAACCGATCCGGACGGCGGCCCGCTCACCTACGCGTGGGACTTCGACAACGACGGGCAGTACGACGACGCCACCGGGCAGAACCCGACCTTCACGCTGGTCGGCCAGGACGGCGTCTTCCCCGTCAGCGTGAAGGCGACCGACCCGGACGGCGGGTACGACACCGACTCGACGACGGTGACGGTCACCAACGAGCCGCCGCGCTGGGACTCGTCTGACGTCGGACAGCCCGAAGCCGGAGAACACGGCGATCACGGTCGACGGCGTGATCAAGGACGCCGGCTGGCTCGACACCCTGACGGCGACGGTCGACTGGGGCGACGGAACGGCGGTCGAGAACGTCACCGGAACGCTCGAGAACATCCGGCCCGACGCCTCGCTCACGTTCTCGATCCCGCACACGTACGGCGATGACGGGACGTTCACGGCGCACTTCTGCGCCTTCGACGACGACACGTCGACGTGTCAGGACATCGCCCTGACCACGACGAACGTCGATCCGACAGCGGACATCGACGAGTCGGGCGCCGTCATCATCAACGGCATCCCGACGGTCATCGGCCACGCCGGCCAGCCCGTCACGTTCAACGGCCAGATCACGATCCGGGCAGCGACGACGAGACGGCGACCTGGCACTGGAACGACGGAACGCCGGACACGGTGACGCGGTATCTCAACGATCCGAACATCGACCCCGACCCGGATCCGAGCCCGACGATCAATCCGCGGGACATCACCGACACGCAGGAGCACACGTTCGGCGACGCCTGCCTCTACACGGTGACGTTCCGGTCAGCCGACGACGACAACGGCTTCTCGCCGGTCGACACGATCCAGGTGATCATCGTCGGCAACGCCGACGAGCCGATGAAGTCGGAGCACTGGAAGCACGAGTTCACCCATCGCGACCACGGCGACTTCACGGACGCGCGAGCTGAACTGCTACCTCGCGATCACGGCGTTCACGAGCCTCGTCTTCAACGAGACGCGTGATGCCTCCACGATCGAGGCCGCAGGTCGTGTGCTCTCGCACGAGAAGCCGCCCCGCGCTCGAGGAGCTTCGGCACCTCGACGCGGAGATCCTGGCCGCCTGGCTGAACTTCGCGAACGGCGGGATCGCCTGGGATCAGATGATCGACACGGACAGGGACGGCACGGGCGACACGCCGTTCTTCACCGTCATGGCCAACGCCGAAGCGGTGCGGAACGACCCGGTGTCGACCAAGAAGCAGATCATCGAGCAGCGCGAGCTGCTCAGACGCGTCAACAGCGGCGCGGCCTGATCAAACGCGACGGGGCCGGGAGGTTCGCCTCCGGCCCAGAGTAGAGGCGCGCATGCTCCACGCACTCTGGGCGATGCCTCCGCTCGACAGCGTCGCCGTCAGCTAACCGCGAACAGGCGCCACTCGCCGGGGACGCCCTTGAGCTCGTGCGTCCCGCGCTCCGAGAACTCGATCCCGGAGCCGGCGACGAGATCCTTCACCGTCTGCGAGACGAGCACCTCGCCCGGCCGGGCCGCTGCCGAGACGCGCGCGCCGACATTGACGGCGAGGCCCGCGAGCTTGTGGCCGACTCGCTCGCATTCGCCCGTGTGGATCCCGGCGCGCACCTCCAGCCCCAACCCGGGCATGTGGTCGACGATCTCGCGCGCACAGGCGATCGCCCGCGCCGGCCCGTCGAAGCTCGCGAAGAAGCCGTCGCCCGCGGTGTCGATCTCCACCCCCCGGTAGCGCTCGAGCTCTCGCCGGACGGTGGCGTGGTGCTGCTCCAGGAGCCCGCGCCACTCCCGGTCGCCCAGAGCCGCGGCCCGCTCCGTCGAGCCGACGAGGTCGGTGAAGAGGACGGTCGCGAGCACCGTGTCGGGAATCCTCCGAGCGGGGCTTCCGGCGAGGAACGTCTCGATCGCCTCGACCGCGAACTCGTTCTCGTGAATCGCCCGACCGACACCGGGCACCGTGACGTACTCCGCGCCCGGGATCAGGCCCGCCGCATGCTCCGAGCTCTCACGCTCGCGCTCCTTGGAGATCACGAGTGTGGGCACCCGGATCGCCGGCAGGACGTGCGACACGTCGAGGTCGACCTGCATGCGCCGGAAGTCGGCCCACGTCGACGGGCTCGACGTCAGCCGGTGGTGCCAGACGAACCACTCGATGTACGCGGGGTCGTCCGCCCACTGCGGATTGAGCGCCGCCGCCCACTTCTCGAGCAGCTCGCGGCCGCCCCAGGCATCTCGCTCGGCCGGGATCCTCGCGTGCGCCTCGTCGCGCTCCTTCGAGTCGAACATGCTCTGCGACCAGGGGTCGAAGAGGACGAGTCGCTCCACGCGGTCGGGGTTGGAAGCCGTGAACACGGCGCACGTCGCAGCGGCCTCGGCGATCCCGAGCAGCGCGGGCCGTTCGCTGCCGACCGCGTCCATGACGGCCCGCAGGTCGTCCATCCGCGACTCGATCGTGAAGCCGCGGGGCCGGTCGGAGAGGCCGACGCCGCGCGCGTTGACGACGATCAGCCGGCGGCTTTCGGCCAGCCGCTGTCCGAACTCGGCGAAGTGCGGCGCCTGCCAGAGCGTGTACAGGTTCGACAGGAACGGCAGGAAGACGAGGTCGGTCGGCCCGTCGCCGACGACCTGG
This sequence comes from uncultured Actinomycetes bacterium, assembly GCA_963790695.1. Classification (GTDB taxonomy): domain Bacteria; phylum Actinomycetota; class Thermoleophilia; order Gaiellales; family Gaiellaceae; genus VAXT01. Next base: position 32,872 of record CAWBPX010000015.1, read on the forward strand.
TAGGCGATCGAGACGTCGCCGCTCCGCGCGTAGCTGACGTCGGGCACGTGCACCCGCTCACCTGACGGCAAAGAGCCTCCATTCGCCTGGAATGCCCTTCAGCTCGTGCGTGCCCCGCTCCTCGAACTCGATCTCCGAGCCGGCGACGAGATCTCTCACCGTGGAGGAGACGAGCACCTCGCCGGGCTCGGCGAGCGAGGCGATCCGAGCGCCGGTCGGCACGGCGATCCCGCCCAGCTTGCCGTCGACGCGCTCGCATTCGCCGGTGTGCAGTCCGGCGCGAATCTCGATGTCCAGCGCTCTCAGGGCGTCACGGATCGCCCGCGCACACTCGATCGCCCGTCCGGGGCCGTCGAAGGCAGCGAAGAAGCCGTCGCCGGCCGTATCGAGCTCATCGCCTCGAAAGCGGACCAGCTCGCCGCGCACGACCGTGTGATGGCGAGCGAGCAGCTCCCGCCAGGCCGTGTCCCCCAGCTCTGCCGCCCGCGCGGTCGAGCCGACGATGTCGGTGAAGAGGACCGTCGCCAACACGCGGTCCGGCGGGGTCGGCGTCGAGAGGTTGTCGAGGAACTCGTGGGTCTCCCGGAGGAGGACGGCGTTGTGCTCGGGATCTGCCCAGCTGAACCAGTCGTGCAGGCCTTTCACCTCCACGCGACGCGCCCCGCGGATCCTCTCCGTGACGTACGAGGTCTCGTCGGTCGTCTCCGAACGGTGGAGAACGAGGGTCGGCGCCCGGACGGCGTCCAGAATCTCGCGCACGTCGCCCTCCATCGACATTCGGTGGAACGCGACCGCCTCGGCCGGGCTGGCGCTGCGCCGCATGTACCAGACGAACCACGCCAGCCAGGCCTCGTTCTCGGCGCCGACCGGGCTCAGCCGGTGGGCGCGCTCGACGAGGTAGTCGCGGTCGCCCCAGCGGTCGCGGATCTCGCGGAGCTCCTTCCGCCAGGCGTCCTCGTTCGGAGCCCATGGGTAGTCGGGAGCCCACAGGCCGCGGGCCGTCGGGTCGTAGAGGACGAGCGCAGTCGTGCGCTCGGGATACGTGGCGGCGAACAGGAGCGCGATCCGCGTGCCCTCCTGCGCTGCCCAGAGAACCGCACGCTCCGAGTCGGCGGCGTCCATGACGGCGCGGATGTCGTCCATCCTCGTTTCCAGCGTCGGGACCTGCCGAACGGGGTCCGAGAGCCCGCTCCCGCGCTTGTCGAAGAGGATCGCCCGCGCCGAGCGGGCAAGCCCCTCGACATGGTCGACGAAGAGCGGCATGTCCCAGCCGGCGAGGAGGTCGGCGAGCGTTCCGCGGACGAAGACGATGTCCGTCGGGCCCTCGCCGACGACCTGATAGGCGATCGCCACGTCGCCGCTCCGTGCGTAGCTGACGTCAGGAACGTCCACGGGCGTATCCTCCCATCGTGGCCGCGACCGCAACAGAGCGGAAGCTGCTGATCGGCGGCGAGTGGGTGGAGACCGGCGAGTGGCTCGAGGTGCGCTCGCCGTACTCGGGCGACGTGGTGGGCCGTGTCGCCAAGGCCGGAGCCGAGGAGGCTCGAGCCGCGATCGACGCCGCCGAGAAGGCCATGGCCGACCCGCTTCCGGCGCACAAGCGCGCGGAGATCCTCGTCAAGACGGTCTCCGGAATCGCCCGCCGGCACGACGAGATCGCGGCGCAGATCGCGGCCGAGGCCGGCAAGCCGTTGAAGACCGCGAAGGTCGAGGCGAGCCGCGCGATGTCCACGTACACGTTCGCGGCTGTCGAGGCTCGCAAGCTTGCCGGTGAGGTCGTGCCGATGGACGCGGCTCAGGCCGGCGAAGGAAAGCTTGCCTTCACGTTCCGGGAGCCGATCGGGATCGTCGGCGCGATCAGCCCGTTCAACTTCCCGCTCAACCTCGTCGCGCACAAGATCGCCCCCGCGCTGGCAGCGGGCTGCGCCGTAGTCCTCAAGCCGGCGAGCCAGACGCCGCTCTCCGCGCTGACCCTCGCCGAGCTCGAGCACGAGGCCGGGCTGCCGCCGGGCTGGCTGAACGTCCTCGTCGGGCCTGCGAGCGAGATCGGCGACGTGCTGGTCGAGGACGAGCGCGTGAAGGCGATCACGTTCACCGGCTCCTCCGAGATCGGCTGGGGCCTGCGCGAGCGCGCCGCCCGCAAGAAGGTTCTGCTCGAGCTCGGGAACGCGACCCCGGTGATCGTCCACGGCGACGCCGATCTGGACGAGGCCGCGACGAAGCTCGCAGCAAACGCGTTCTCCTTCGCCGGCCAGAGCTGCATCTCGGTGCAGCGGATCTACGTCCAGAAGTGGGTCTACGACGAGTTCGTGACGCGCTTCCTGCCCAAGGTCGAGGAGCTTGCGCTCGGAGACCCGGCCGAGGAGGACACCGACGTCGGCCCGGTGATCGACGACGACGCGCGCGAGCGGATCCTGAGCTGGATCGAGGAGGCGCGCGCCTCCGGCGCGGAGATCCTGGCCGGAGGCGAGCCCCAGGGCGACCTGATCCAGCCGACCGTGATCGCCAACGCGACGCCCGACATGAAGGTCTGCCGCGAGGAAGTCTTCGGGCCGGTCGTCGTCCTGAACACTTACGAGTCGCTCGACGAGGCGATCGCGCTCGCCAACGGCACGCGCTACGGCCTGCAGGCAGGAATCTTCACGGCCGACATCCGCGCCGCTCTGCGTGCCGCGAAAAGCCTCGAGTTCGGCGGAGTGACCGTGAACGAGGCGCCGACGTTCCGCTCGGATCAGATGCCGTACGGAGGCGTCAAGGACTCGGGCAACACGCGCGAAGGCCCCGCGTACTCGGTGCACGAGCTGACCGAGCCGCGCGTCGTCGTGATCGATCTCTGACGAGACGGGAGCGCCCCGGCCATGATTGGTGTGCCGCGGGGGCCTGAGCACAACCGGCTGGTCCTATAGACTCGCGCCGCCCGATGGCACGACTCTCTCTGCCTGAGATGTTCCGCCGGAAGCCCGCGGAGGGGGCGCCTGCTCCCGAGGGCGGTCCGCCGACGCCCGCCCGAGCTCGACGTCTTCCGGCTCCAGGAGCGTTGAGGCGGGAGCGCAGGGCGCTCGTCCGCACGCGCGAGGATCGGATCCGCGACCTCGGCGGCCTGATGCTGGAGATGTATCGGCGCGACCAGTTCAAGCAGGACCTCCTGATCGAGCAGTGCCTGGAGGTGATCTCGGTCGAGGAGAGGCTGCGCGAGATCGACGAGCTGCTCGAGGCGTCTTCGCAGCAACGGCGCGAGGGGGTCGGGGTGCGCTGCACGTGCGGCGCTCCGATCCAGTGGGGCTCACACTTCTGCGGCAACTGCGGCCGTCCGGTCGGCGAGGAGCCCGTGGTCTCGTGCCCCAACTGCGGAACGGCATTGCCCGCCGACGCGCAGTTCTGCGCGAATTGCGGGACGCCCGTGCCGCAGAGCGCGAGCGGCGACGACGGGAAAGAAGTCAACCAGGACGACGCGCAGACGATGTACCAAGAGGCAGAGCAAGAGGCGGAGCGGCGGTCGGGCGATCCCTTGGAGGGCTGAGTGGGCGTCCCGCCCGAGCCTCCCCCTCCGCCCGAGGAACCACCGCCTCCACCACCTGTCGGCGCTGAAGGCGGCGACTGCCCGCGCTGCGGGACGCCGTACGAGCCGTACCAGGAGTACTGCCTCGAGTGCGGCCTGCGCCTCCCCGTCACGGCCGGGCTCATCCCCGTGCTTGCGACCGCGTGGCGCCGGCGCGTGCCCTGGTATCCGGGCGACTGGGTCTGGCCCGTTCTCGGAGCGCTGATCATCGCGTCGCTCGGCGCGGCGCTCGCGATCCTCGCCAACCAGGACAACGGCTCGTCGGCCACGAAGACGCGCGCCGAGACGGGCACGTCCGTTCCGGCTGGGACCGCAACCGGCCCCGCGTCGCCGCCGCCATTGGACACCGGCACGTCGACGCTGCCGACCGCACCGGAGCCGACGACCGTCGAGCCGCCGCCTCCTCCGCCTCCACCGTCGAACCAGCTCGTCCAGTGGCCGCCGGGCCAGAACGGCTGGACGATCGTTCTCTCCTCTGTCCCGCAGAGCGGAGGGCGGGCAGCCGCCGCGAGTGAGGCGAGAAAGGCTCTCAATGCCGGGTTGAGCGACGTGGGCGTGATCAACTCCTCCGAGTTCTCGAGCCTGCACTCGGGCTACTTCGTGGTCTTCAGCGGGATCTACAGCTCGCAGAGCGAGGCGCGGAGCAACCTCGAGCAGCGCTCGCGGGACCTACCCGCAGGCGTACGCCCGCCAGATAGTTCAGTGAGTGGAGATGTGAAGGCTGGGCCCCCGCGCTGCGCGGGGGCCTCCGTGTCCACTCCCTTAAGCTGCGACCTGCGAGCGTTCCAGGTGCTGGTGCGACGGGCAGTAGTCGCGCTCTGGAAGGGGCGTGCGCTGGCACGGCTTGCCCTTGCGCGTGGTCGCGTGGCAGCGCGGGACGCCGCCGTCGAAGGCGCCGGCCTCGATCTGCTCCTGGATGAACGCCACCGCGGCGGTCACGCCCTCGTTCACGGCCCAGGCCACCTGCGCCTGCGCGGTGATCGGGAAGTAGCGCCGAATGTCCTGGAAGAGCGCCCGCTCGGGCCGGGCGAAGTACTGCGGATCGCGGGCCAGCCGCTCCATCGTCTGCTCACAGGCTTCGAGCACTGCTTTTCGGTACTCGGCCTGCTCCTTCGTGGTCACGTACGGATCGACCAGGGCTTTTATGGAGCGATAAATGGCTCGCGAGTACTGATACATGCAGTGCTGGATGTGGAGGGCTCGTTCGTCCATTTCCAGTCTGCCTCTTACCTTGTTAATCCCCCGCAAAGCTCTGTTAACCGCGGATTAACCCATTCTCCTCTGCCGCAGCCGGGCCTCACTCTAACGGTCCTCGGGCCTTGTTACAAACTCGCCTCCTCTGTTTCCAGTGCCGACAACTTACGCCGCCCTGAAAGAATAGGTCGACCGTATGTCGCACGACACCGACAAGCTGATCCGGCAGCTCTCCCTCGTGGCCTTCCTCATGGCCGAGAGGCGGCCCCTGACGGCGCGGGACGTGAAGCAGAACGTCGAGGGCTACCAGGAGATGTCGGACGAGGCCTTCGCGCGCCGCTTCTACTCGGACCGTGCCGAGCTGCTCGCGCTCGGCGTCCCGCTCGACTCCCAGCGCGACGAGTTCACGGGCGAGGAGCTGTACCGGCTGAGCTCCGAGCGCTACTTCCTGCCCCCGCTCGAGCTGACCGACGAGGAGCTCGCGGCGCTGCAAACCTGCCTCTACCTGCTCGAGGGCCAGTTCGCCTACGCGGAGCCGCTGCGCCTGGCACTGCAGAACCTCGCGCTCGGCCGGCCCGGCTTCGACGAGGCGCCGACCGAGACCGCGCGCGCCGTGGAGCTCCACGACCCGGGTTACTCCCCTGAGCTCCCGGGCCGGCTGGCGAAGCTCGAGGGCGCGATCTCCAAGAACCGCACCCTGAAGTTCGAGTACTGGTCGATCATGCGCGACGCTCTGAGCGAGCGGACGGTGAACCCGTATGCGCTGCTCTTCGACCGCGGCCAGTGGTACGTCGTCGGGCTCGACCTCGACGACGAGAAGGTCAAGACCTTCCGCGTGTCCAGGATCCGCGGCGACATCCGGCTGGCGACTCGCCGCGAGCGCGACTTCCGGCTCGCCCGAGGGCTTCGACGCGGAGGAGTACCGACAGGGGCCGCCGTGGCAGGTCGGAGAGACGAAGGGCGAGGCCGAGATCGAGGTCGGCGGGGACACCGCCTGGTGGGTCGACCGGCTGTTCGGGCGCTACGGACGGATCGAGGACGGCGTCTTCGTCACCGAGTACTCGCATCTCGGGCAGCTCTCGTCCTGGATCCTGCGCCAGGACGGGCGTGCGATCCCGCTCTCTCCTCCCGAGCTTCGGCGCCAGGTGCGCGCCGATCTCGACCTCGTCTACGAACGTCATTCGGGCAAGACGCCCAAGCTCGCCGCCGAGGCCGTCGAAGCTGTGGCCGACACGGACGAGGAACGACCCGCCAGCCCGGTGCCGCCCGAGCGCTTCGGCCTGCTGCAGTCGCTCCTCGCCTACCTCCTCGACCGCTGCGGGGACAACACGCGCGCCGTGATCCCGGCTTCGGACATCACCTCGCGCTTCAACATCCCGCCCGAGTCCCTCGAGGAGCATCTGCAGCTCCTGAACCTCGTCAACTTCGGAGGCGGCTGCTACGCCGTCTACACCGAGCTCGAGGGCGACCAGGTCCACGTGGACAAGGAGCTCTTCGGCGACACGTTCCGCTCTCCGCCGCGCCTGACGCCGCTGGAGGCGCGGGCGATCCGGCTCGCGCTCGAGTTCGTCGGGCCGATGATCGCCGCCGACGCGCACACCCCGCTCGAACGGGTGCGAAAGAAGCTCGAGGAGACCTTCGGCCAGTTCGACCTGGGCCAGACGGCCGAGCCGCGCTCGGCACGCGCCGAGGAGAAGCTGATCGCCACGCTCAGCGAGGGCATCCGCCAGCAGCGGGTCGTCGAGATCGAATACCAGAAGGAGGGCGAGGACACGCTCTCGACGAGGCTCGTGGAGCCGCACGTGATCGACCGTCAGATGCCCTTCTGGTACGTGCACACCTGGGATCGGACACGCGACGCGCAGCGCTCGTTCCGGCTCGACCGGATGCGGAGCGCTCGGCTCCAGCGCGAGACGTTCGAGCCTCGTGAGGGGTTCCGGCCGGACCGGCTCGGAAGCGCCGGCGTCGCCGCCAAGATCTGGTACTCGAAGAAGATCGCGCGGTGGAAGGCCGAGGAGGGCGCCCGGTTGCTCTCCGACGGCGCGGCGCTCGCGGACAAGGCCGTGGGGAGCGAGGAGTGGCTCCTGGGCGAGATCCTCGCCGACCGCGGCGAGGCGGTTCTGCTCGAGCCGGAGAACCTGCGGAAGCAGGTGGCACGCCGCGCCAAGGCGCTCGCGCGAGAGCTGCGCGTCAGCCGCGTGGCGGCGAAGGCCTAGGAGGGTAGGGCGAGCTTGAAGATCGCCCCGGAGCCGGGGCGTGAATGGACGGCGAGCGAGCCCCCGTGCGCCTCCGCGATCGAGCGAGCGATGAAGAGGCCGAGACCGGTGCCCGGCTTGGACTGCTCACCGCTCACGCGGCCGAATCTCTCGAAGATCAGCGTGTGATGCTCGGGTGCGACGCCCGGGCCGCGGTCGCGCACCTCGACATCGATCGTCCCGTTCTGGGCCAGCGCCTCGATCTCGACCTCGCCGCCGGCCGGCGAGTACTTGACGGCGTTGTCGAGCAGGTTCGCGAGCACCTGCCGGAGACGCTCTCGGTCTCCGCGCACGAGCGGGATCGGCGGGTGGACGGTCGCGCGGACGCGCACCTCGTCCTGGCCGCTCTCGGCAGCCGCCGCCGACTCCTGGACGAGCTCGCCGAGGTCGACGTCCGCGAACGCGTAGCTGAAGCTGCCGGCCTCGATCCTGGAGGTGTCGAGGACGTCCGTGATCAGGTCGGCCAGCCGCTTCGTCTCGTGCTCGATCAGCGCAAGGAATGACTCGCGGCGCTCGGGCGAGAGCTCGCGCCAGCGCTCGTGCAGCGTCCTCGCGGAGCCGATGACCGCGGCCATCGGGCTCCGCAGCTCGTGCGAGACGAGCGAGACGAAGTCGGAACGGAGAGCCGACAGCCGCCGCAGCTCCTCGACGGTCGCGCGCTCCGCCTCGTATGCGCGGATGTTCTGCACGGTGCTCCCGAGGAAGCGGCCGAGGAGCGCGACGAACTCGGCTTCGCTCTCGGTGAACGAATCGGGCTCGGCGCGGACGAGCGAGATCATGCCTACGCTCTTCGGGCCGACGAAGAGCGGCGCGGCGAGGCGGCAGCGCAGCCCCAGGGAGAGGAACTCGGCCTCTTCCGGGTACTGCTCGTCGGTCATGTCCTTGCGGTAGACGACCCGTCCGCGCGTGGTGACCTCGTGCAGCAGCTGAGCCCGCCACGGGCCGTCTCGTGCCGGGAGGGAACACGGTCTCGGCGGCCGCGCCGGCCGCGGCGATCACACGGGCGACGCCGTCGTCGGCGAGCACGATCGCCGTCCGGTCGAACGGGATCAGGCCGCGCAGCTCGCGGATGAAGGCGCGGAACGCCTCCTCGACCTGGAGCGACGAGCCGAGCGCCCGGGCGCAGCGGTTCGCGGCGTCGAGCAGGTCGACTCGGTGTCCGAGGCGGTCGCGCAGCGCTTCGGCTTCCGAGGCGCGCTCCTGCGCGGCCACAGCCTCCTGCCCCAGCCGGTTGACGAGCCAACCGATGATCCCTCCCATCGCGAACTGGAGGCCGAGCGGGAACGTGATGTGGTCGGCCGTGAACTCCGGAGGCGCGAAGCGGTCGCTCCGCCACCATTCCGTGGCCAGGAGGATCGGCGCCTGGGCTGCCGGCATCAGCAGTCCTCCGCGCAGGCCGTAGCGAAGAGCGGCCTCGACGACCGGAAAGAAGAGCAGCTCGCGGAGCGGGGTTCCGGGCTCGAACGTGAAGACGAGCGCGTAGGCCCAGATCACTCCCGTGTCGAAGAGGAGCCCGGCCAGGCAGATCGCCGGCTGGGCGCGTTCGCGAGCCCCGCGGCGTCCGACGAGGAAGAAGGCGACGGCGCCGATCGCGAACACCGCGGTCGTCACCCACGCCGCGACCTCGTAGCCGCGGGATGGATAGTCGCTCAGGAGGGCGACCTCGAGGATCGCCCACGGGAGGGCGATCAGGCGGACGAGCGAGATCCAGCGCTCGAGCTGCCAGCGCCGCAGGCGCTCCTGCTCCATTTCAGGCGTCCTCGTCGAGGCGCTCGAGGGCCCAGACCGCGTGCTCGCGCAGGAGCGGGTCGCCGCTCTCGGCGTGCGCCTCGAGGGCGTGGCGATGCTCTTCGGTTTTCAGGTTTCCGGCCGCGATGAGAGCGTTTCGGCGCAGATAGCGCGGATCCTTTCGCGGGAAGTAGAGGCGCTCGTACCGGTCGCGGAGCTGCTCGTCGGAGGCTTCGAGCCACTCGACGAGCGAGACATGCGGCTCGGCACCGGGCGGTGGGGCCTGTCCCTCGCGGCGCTTCTCGATCCCGCGGTTCCACGGGCAGACGTCCTGGCAGATGTCACAGCCGTACACCTGGGCTCCGAGCTCTGCGCGGTACTCCTCCGGGATCGCGCCGGGCGCCTGGCTCCAGTAGGAGAGGCAGCGCGTCGAGTCGAGCGTGCCGGGCTCGTCGAGCGCCCCGGTGGGGCAGGCGTCGATACAGAGCCGGCAGGAGCCGCAGTCGAGCGCGAGCGGCTGGGAGCGCTCGATCTCGGCGTCGGTGACGAGCGTGCCGAGCACGACCCAGGAGCCGTGGCGGCGCGTGATCAGCATCGTGTTCTTGCCGTAGAAGCCGACTCCGGACCGGGCGGCCCCCTCGCGGTCGACGTGGTCGTTCTCGTCGACGAGCACGCGATAGTCGCCTCCGAGCCGGCGGCCGAGCGCATCGAGCTTCTCGCGCAGCTCCGCGTAGGCGTGGTACCAGGTGTAGCGCGGCAGGCGCCCGTCGCCCGCTGATCGTTCGGGCTCGTCCGCGTAGTAGCAGAGCGCGGCCGAGACGACCGTCTTGGCGTTCGGGAGCAGCGTCTCGGGATGGCAGGAGACCTCCGGGCGCGCCATCGTGAAGCGCATGTCGGCGAAGAGGCCGCGCGCTCGGCGGCTCGCGGATGTGCTCCTCGGTCTGCGAGTACGGCTCTGCAGGCGCCGCTCCCACGACGTCGATCCCGAGCTCCTGGGCGACCTGCTCGAGCTCTACGAGCTTCACGAACCGCATTGTTGCCTAGGATCGCCCGATGAAGGCGATCCGGATCCACGAGGACGGCGGGCCCGAGGTGCTGCGCTACGAGGACGCGCCAGATCCGGAGCCCGCGCCGGGCGAGGTGCTCGTCGAGCTGCGGGCGGCTTCGCTCAACCATCTCGACCTCTGGATCCGTAAAGGCCTCCCGTCCGTCCCCAAGCCGCGCATCCTCGGCGCCGACGGGGCGGGGCTCGTGGACGGGAAGCGCGTCGTGATCAATCCCGGCATCGAGCACGGCGACAGGATCACGGTCGTCGGCGAGCACATGGACGGGACGCACGCAGAGCTGATCGCCGTGCCCGAGACCAACGTGTACCCGATCCCGGACGGGATGAGCTTCGAGGAGGCGGCCGCGTTCCCGCTCGTCTTCGAGACGGCCTACCGGATGCTCGTGACGAGAGCGGGCCTGCGCGAGGGCGAGTGGGTTCTCGTCTGGGGCGTCGGGCGGCGGGCTCGCGAGCGCCGCGAACGTGATCGCGAAGGCGCTCGGCGCGCGGACGATCGTCACGTCCTCGAGCGATGAGAAGCTCGGACGGGTCGAGGCCGACTTCAAGGTCAATCACGGATCGCAGGACGTCGTCGAGGCGGTCAAGGAGGCAACGGGCGGGCGCGGCGCGGACGTCGTCGTCGAGTCGGTCGGCGAGGCGACGTGGCAGCGCACGCTCCAGGCCGCCGCCCAGGGCGGGCGCATCACCGTGTGCGGCGCCACGAGCGGGCCGAATCCGCCGGCCGCGCTCCACCGGGTGTGGTGGAAGCAGCTCTCGATCTTCGGCTCGACGATGGGGACGGAAGAACGACTTCGAAGGCGCCTACGAGCTCGTGAAGAGCGGCCGGGCGAAGCCGATCGTCGACGAGGTGTTCCCGCTGTCCGAGGCCCGCGCCGCGCACGAGCGGATGGAGGCCGGCGACCAGCTCGGCAAGATCGTGCTCACGATCCCCGGCTAGCCCTGTACCCGCCGGCCTCCTCGACGAGCGCCTTGAAGAGCGCGAAGTCCTCGCCCTCCTCCGGGTGCCACAGCACGCCGAGCGCGAAGCGGTGCGCCGGGTCCTCCAGGGCCTCGACCGTCCCGTCCTCGGCCCAGGCCGCTTCGCGGAGCCCCTCGCCAAGGCGGCCGAAGCCCTGATGATGCGACGACTTGACCGGGGCGCGGTCGCCGAGGATCTCGCCGAGCTTCGATTCGCTCTCCACCTTGACCTCGTGATCGGCCATGACGGGCTCTGAATGCCGGTGCCGGTCGTGGCCGACGATCTCGGGCAGGTGCTGGACGAGATCTCCGCCGCGCGCGACGTTGAGCACCTGGCTTCCGCGGCACACGGCTAAAACGGGCATGTCCCGGCCCAGGGCGGCCTGGAGCAGCGCCAACTCGGCACTGTCGCGGTCCGGGTTGAGCTCCCCGGTCTCGGGATGCGCTTCGGCGCCGTAGGTCTCCGGGTCGAGATCGCCGCCGCCGGAGAAGATGATTCCGTCGAGCGCGTCGAGCGTCTCCTCGATCCCGTCTTCGCTCGGCGGGACGAGCAACGGCCGCCCTCCGGCCTGCTCGACTGCGCGCACATACGCGAGCGGAGTGAAGGCCGCCGGCTCGGTCCAGCCGCCCCAGGTAGCCTTTTCGGCATACGTGGTGATCCCGATCACCGGTCGCACACCCCTAAAATAACTGGCGTACACGCTGTTTCGTGGCGTCCTCCCCGAAGCAGTTCCATGCCAGCGAGCAGGGTCGGCCCCCCATGGAAAGCCGCAAGACAGTTCTCATTTGTGACGACGAGCCCGCACTCCGCGAGCTGATCCGGGCGTCGCTCGACGACGGATACCTCTTCGCCGAGGCGGGCGATGGAATCGCGGCGCTCGACCTCGCCGCGCGAGGTCAACCGGACGTCGTGATCCTCGACCTGATGCTGCCTCGGCTGAGCGGCCTCGAGGTCCTGGCGCGCCTGAGCGGCGACGAGCAGCTGCGGGACGTTCCGGTGATCGTGATCACTGCGTGGAACGAGACGCGCGAGGACGTTCTCGCTGCAGGGGCGGCAGACTTCGTGACGAAGCCGTTCGAACCGGACCGCCTGCGGAAGGCGGTTCGCGCCGCAACAGAACGATGAGTCGGCCACCCGTTTCACTCCAGACCCGCCTGATCGCCGCGAGCGCGGTGCTCGCCGTGCTCGTGATCGGAGTCTTCGTCGCGATCGTCCTCGCCGTCTCGGCGGCGAGGACGGCGGCAACTGAGGAAGCGCGGTCGAAGAACATGACCACCTCGGCGCTGCAGCTGGAGAAGCTCGTGCTGGACCTCAGAGGCCGGCATCCGCGGCTATGTCTTCACGGGCAAGACCGGAGCTTCCTCAAGCCCTACACGACGGCGAGGCCGCAACTGCGTAAGGCCAAGGGACGATTTGATTCTCGCGACGAGAGACGAGCCGAGCCAGCGCAAGCAGGCCGCGCCACGATCAACGCGGTTGATCGACGAGTACATCGCTGTTTACGTCGACAACGTGCCCGTCATCGGGCAGGAGAACCTGGGCGCCGCGAGGGATCTCGTCCGTGAGGAGGGAACGGCTGCGGATCGGACGAGATCCAGCGCAGATTCGACAAGCTTCATCGAGGACGAGAATGATCTCGCAAAGAGCCACAAGCAGTCCGCGGATTCGAAGTCGCGGCACGCGATCGAGCTCGGCGTCGCCGGGCTCGATCGCCTCGACGATCCTGATTCTGCTCTTCGGCCTCTACCTGTCACGGTCGATCGCGCGGCCCGTCCGCGAGGCCGCCGACGGGGCGAGCCTGCTCGCGGCGGGCGACCTCTCGCTCCGACTGAGTGAGCGCGGCCCGGGCGAGGTCGGCGAGCTGACGCGGAGCTTCAACGAGATGGCCGGACGACTCGGGGAGACCCGACGTCGAGCTGGAAGAGCAGAACGCGCAACTCCGGGAGAGCGAGCGACTGAAGTCCGACCTCGTGAACACGGTCTCGCACGAGCTGCGGACCCCGCTCTCGGGCGTGCTCGGCTTCACGAAGCTCCTCCTGACCCGCGACTTCGACTCGGAGACGAGGCGCCACTACCTCGGAATCATCGACGCCCAGGCCCGGCGGCTCGCGGAGCTGATCGACGACTTCCTCGACATGCGCCGCATCGAGGAGGGCCGCTTCGAGCGCGCCAAGGAGCTGGTGGACATGGTCACGCTGCTCCGCGAGGAGGCGCAGCTCTACAGCCAGCAGAGCCCGAAGCACCAACTCGCGGTCGAAGTCGGCCCGAGGCCGCTTCCGGTGATGGGAAACCCGGATCGGCTCCGCCAGGTGATCGGGAACCTGATCTCGAACGCGATCAAGTACTCCCCGCAGGGCGGGATCATCGAGATCTCGGCCGAGGCCGAGAACGGTTCGGTCCGCGTGGAGGTTCGCGACGAGGGAATGGGCATCCCGCCCAGTCAGCAGCCACAAATCTTTACGAAATTTTTCCGAGGAGATGCCGCCGCTAGCGGTATAACTGGCACAGGCCTCGGACTCGCTGTGTCGCGTGACATCATCGAATCCCACGGCGGACGCATAGGCTTTACGAGCGCAGAGGGCGAAGGAACGACCTTTTTCGTCGAGCTTCCCGGGGCGAACGGGCGGAGCGGCGAACAAGGAAATAGCCCAGAACAGTCGTAAGGGGGATTCGAATGAAGAAGGCACTCTTGGTCACCGGGGCTCTGGCTGCGCTCGCCCTTGCCACGGGATCGGTCACATCGGGCTCCTCCGAGCTCACCGGGCCAGGCACGATCAAGTTGACGACGCGCCAGATCGGAATGAGCTACAACGACACGGGAGCGCCGGGCCGCGGGCCTGGCGACGTCGTCGCTGATCCGAGAGCTGCTCTACAACAAGGGCATCCGGAGAGCCCCGATCGGCCACTCCGAGATGGTCTGCACGTACACGGGGAGGCGCTGGCAGCAGTGCAGCGGGACGTACTTCCTCCCGCGCGGCAAGCTCGTGGTCGCCGGCTCGCTCCGCTACCGCGAGTTCTTCAAGCTGGCGGTGATCGGCGGCACGGATCTCTACGACAACGTGAACGGCTCGGTCAGCGCCACGATGTACAGCCGAAACCCGCGGCGCTCGATCCTGATCTTCCGGCTCACGATCTAGCCACTCCGAGGGACTGTCCCTAGGGACTGTCCCTAGCCGAAGCCGACTGAGGCGTCGCTTGCGATGCCGCTTCAGGAGTTCGGGCTCTGCCCGGACTCCGTCGGAATTGACCGGTCGACCCGCTCTCCGTTAGCCGAAACCGAGGATGAACTTCGCGTCCTCGGACATCCGCTCCGGCGTCCAGGGCGGATCCCAGGTGAGCTCGACCTCGACCTGCTCCACGCCCGGAACCGCGGCCGTCGCGTCGTGGATGCCCTCCTGGATCATCGGGCCGGCCGGGCAGCCCATCGAGGTCAGGCTGTGCAAGACCTTGACGTTGGGCCCCTCGACCTCGACGTCGTAGAGCAGCCCCAGCTCGACGATGTCCATTCCGAGCTCGGGATCCTCCACCCCGCGCAGCGCTTCTGTGACGTCCTCCTTGGTGACCATGCAGACAGGCTACAAAAGCCGAACCTCTTCGCGTCGCTCGCGGGCGAAGAAGTGGATGCCGTCCACGAAGCGCACCCAGTTGCAGCGGGTGCACATGACGAGCGAGTGCGTCCGCGCGCTGTCCGCGCCGTAGCGGACTCCGCGCAGGAGATCCCCGTTGGACACGCCCGTGGCGGCCACGATGACCTCGGTCGGGGCGAGGTCGTCGATCGAGAAGACCTGCTCGATGTCGTCGATGCCGTCCTCGCGGGCACGGTCGATCTCACTGCGGGTCGTCGGCCACAGCTGAGCCTGCATCTCGCCGCCGAGACAGCGCAGCGCCGCGGCGGTCAGGACAGCCTGCCTCGTGCCGCCGATGCCGATCGCGAGGTGGTCGTTCGTACCGCGGATCGCGGCGGAGATGGACGCGGTGACGTCGCCGTCCTGGATCAGCTTGATGCGCGCGCCCGCCTCCCGGATCTCCGCGATCAGGTCGTGATGCCGAGGACGGTCGAGGATGATCGTCGTCACGTCGGCGACCCGACGGCCGAAGGCCGTCGCGATCGACTGGATGTTGTCCGCGACCGGCCGGCGGAGGTCGATGTTCCCGCGCGCCACCGGCCCTACGGCCATTTTCCGCATGTACATGTCCGGGAACGTCGGGAACGATCCACGCGGCCCGGCGGCGATCATCGACATCGCGCCGCCCCCTCCACGCGCCACGATCCCGGCTCCTTCGAGCGGGTCGAGCGCGAGGTCCGCGGGGTCACCGTGGGCGCCGATCTCCTGTCCGGCGCCGAGCGCGTCTGCGCCCTCGGTCGCGCCGATCACGATGTGCCCGTCGATCGGGAGCTGCTCGAGCGATTCCTGCATGCCCGTGCAGGCCGCACCGATCGCGCCCTCCGGGTCGTCACGCCCGAGCCAGCGTGCGCTCGCGAGGGCGGAACGCTCGGTGACCCGCGCGTAGCTCTCGCAGAGACAGGGCCGGGCGGCTCCCTGCTCCTGGCTCGGCAGAGCCTCGACCGAGCTCGCCATCAGACGCGCTGCAGCCTGTCGGCGCGCGCTCAGGACGAGCTCCATCACGGCCGACGTGGCTCCCTCGCGATCCTGGTTCCAGATCACCGGCACATCGTTCCTTTCAGCCCGCTCGACGATGTAATCCTGCAGGTAGCGGATGTCCGACAGGTGATCGAGGTACTTGTCGAGCGCGCGGGCGCCTTCCGAGGCGACATCGCGGATCCAGAAATGGCTTGCATGGGCGTCTTCGCTCTTGATCGCCAGCACACACTGGACGACGAGCGCGTTCGAGATCGGCGCCACCATGCCCGGGCACGAGGTGGACGCCTTCGAGCACGGTCGACCAGCCCTCGGCGAGCGAGCGCTCGATCGCGGCGTTCACGCCCACGAGGACGTTCCGCGTCTGGTCCAGGAACCCGTGGAGCAGCGGATCGACCTCTTCGGTCTCCGCGCTCTGAAGCGCCTGGCCGGCTTCGAAGCTCGAATAGTGGATGGACGGCATGAACTCGGTGCTGAAGAACGCCCTCAGGGTCTGGCGCACGAAGTCGGTCGAGGTCACGCGAGTGACCCCGAGGCGGTAGGCCACCTCGGTGGCGACGGTCGACTTGCCCGTTCCCGTGGCTCCGCCGATGAGCACGATGATCGGCAGGTCGAGCTCGGCCAGCTCGCTGTAGCGGCGAAGGCGGTGGACGGCCTTGCTCCCCTCCCCCTCGCCGATGACGTCCTCGCCGAGCTCCTCGAGGCGCTCGAGGTCGATCGAGTCCGCATTCCGGTCGGTGAGATCCTTCTCGACACGGCGTGCGAGCTCGTACGCGCGCACCGCGGAGACCCCGACGCGCATCAGTGCACGCGCCATCAGGCCCTTGGAGAACGGCTCGTCCCCACCGAGGGGGAGCGGGTCCGTGTATCGCCGCTCGCTCATCCGGCCACCGGCTGCGGCATCGCCGCGTCGGCCAGCGCCAGCAGCTCCGCGTCCAGGTCGACACCCGGTTCGAGCGGACGGACGTCGTTGATCGCGAAGACGCATTCGGCACCGCGCTCGAGCGCCGCTTCGGCGACGACGTCGATCGCGGCGGCCTTGATCTCGATCAGGAAGACGTCCGCGTCGACCCGCTGCAGCTCGTCGCGGAGCGCGGCGCGATCGGCGAGGTTGCGCGAGACGTGGACGACGTCGGCGCCGAGGTGGTCGACCGGAGCCGGGCCGGCGGTGAAGACCGCGACGCGGCGGCCCTCGACGGGAGTGACGGGCCGGAGTCGCAGCTCGACCGGGATCACGGGAACGTCTTTCAGCTCGCGGACGGCCGCAACGTCGCCGCCGCCGACGAGCAGCACGAGATCCGAGATCAGCACGCGATACGGGTTGAGGTACGCGGTCGCGTCCTGCCCGGGGCCGACGACGAGGATGCGCGAGTTGACCGAGACCGGCGGAATCGCCGCGCCGCTGCCGTCGAAGACCGCGATCCCCGGCTTGCGCTCCTCGGCCAGCTCGACGCCACGGCGCAGGTTCGACGTGAACACCTCGCCGGCGAAGCCTCCTCCCGCGCGTCGGCAGCCGATCGTCGGGACGCCGACGAGCGCAGCCGTCTCCAGGTAGTCAGAAGCAGCGTGGCCACCCGCGCGCGAGATCTCCAGCAGGCGCTCGAGGGTCGGCTGCACCTCGACGATCTCCGGCTCGGGCGGTCCACCCCGTCCCATCGAGACGACGACGACCTCGCTGCGCTCCGCGAACAGCCGCGCGACGTGGCCCGTGACGGCGGTCTTCCCGATCCGCTTCCCCGTTCCGACGACCGCGACCGACGGCATCGACGGGCACGGGAGAAACTCAGGAGGGCGGAACTCGAAGTCCGAGCCGATGTACCGCAGCCCGCGCGCGAGCGCCTCGCTCGCCCAGCGCATCCGCTCGCGCGGCCCGAGCACCGGCTCGTCCGAGAGGTCGACCACGGCCTCGGCGCCGACCTCGTCGAGCGACTCCACGAGCCGCACGCCGTAGTCCTCGCCTCCCGCCAGCTTCTCCGTGCCCCCGACGAGGAGCGCACCGACGAACTCGAACGGCAGCTCCGCGAGCGCGTCCCGCACCACGTCTCCGCGGTGCTCGCCGTCGATGAGCGCGATCGCCCTCACGAGTGCGACCTCACCTCCGACTCGATGCGCGCCGTGTACTTCTCGAAGGACAGCGTGTCCGTCGAGAACTGGATGATCCGCTCCTGGCCGTGAAACGGGTACTTGCGCCAGACGTCCACGTGCGCCCCGTTGATCTCGACGACGTTGTAACAGGGCCTCGTGTTCCCGCGCAGGCGCAGCGAGGAGACCGTGCCCGTGTTCACGATGAAGAGATCCTCGAGGCGCCACGCGTACGGCACGTGCTTGTGGCCGGACAGGACGAGGTCGACGCCGGCGCGCTGCAGGCACTCGATCGCGTCGCCCGCGTCGTACACCACGTTGCGCTCGCGCCCCGTGCCCGGGACCGGCAGCAGATGGTGGTGGAGCACGAAGATCTTCAGGTGCGCGTCCGAGGCGCTGAACTGCTCCTCGATCCACTTGTAGCGGCCCCGCCCGATCTGGCCGTGATCGAGGTCCGGCTCGGTCGAGTCGACCGCGACCACCGACACGCCGTCGACGTGCAGTCACCGAGTTCCGGTCGCCGAACAGCTGCTCGAAGTGGACGTACCCGACGTTCCGCGAGTCGTGATTGCCGGGCACGACGACGAACGACTTGCACTCGAGCCGGTCGAGGTACGACTTCGCCTGGGCGAACTCCTGCTTGAAGCCGAACGTCGTCAGGTCGCCGGTGCAGATGACGAGGTCGGGGCCCAGGTCGTTGATCTCCCCGATCGCCCGGTCCATCAGGCTGGGCATGAAATGCGGGCCCCCGCAGTGGATGTCCGAGATGTGCGCGATCGTGAAGCTGCGGTCCGCGGCCGGCATGGATCGAAGTGTACGTCCGGCTCGCGAAGAGGGGGCGTATCCGAAGCCGTTGCTACCATTTTTGACGTGGCCTCAGAAATGCCTGATTTCCAGGCATATTGCGGGGAGGGAAATCCGCGTTTTGCAAACGACGCGGAGCTCGAGTGCGCCAAGCTGCTCGACTACTACGGCGTGCCCTGGGAATACGAGCCGAGGACGTTCGTCCTCGAGCAGGCCGAGGACGGGACGGTGATCGAGGCGTTCAGGCCGGACTTCTACCTCCCGGACCAGGATCTGTACGTCGAGGTCACCGTGATGAAGCAGTCGCTCGTCACGCGCAAGAACCGGAAGCTGCGGAAGCTCCGGGAGCGCTACCCCGACGTCAAGATCAAGCTCTTCTACAAGCGCGACATCGCGCGACTGGCCGAGAGATACAACCTCGACTTCGCCTCATAGAGCCCGACGAGCTCGGTGAGGTCTATCTCACCGCCGCGGAGATCCGAGCGCGCGTTTCCGAGCTCGGCGCCGAGATCGCCCGCGACTACGAGGGCCGCAATCCGATCCTCGTCGCCTCGCTGAAGACGAGCGTCTTCTTCCTGGCCGACCTCTCGCGGGCGCTGAAGATCCCGCATGCGATCGACTTCGTCGCGCTGGCCGGCTACGCGGGACGAACGCCCCGTTCGGGCGTGCGGCTGATCAAGGATCTCGACGCCTCGATCACGGGCCGAGACGTGCTCCTGGTCGAGGACGTCGTCGACACCGGCCTCACGCTGAACTACGTCTGCAAGACCTTCGGCCTGCGCGAGCCGGCGTCGCTGAGCGCGGTGACCTTCCTCGACCGGCCCTACCGGCGCCTGGTCGACGACCTGCCCGTCAAATACATCGGCTTCACGGTTCCGGACGAGTTCTTCGTCGGCTACGGCTTCGACCTCGACGAGCGTTACCGGCACCTGCCGGACCTGCACCTCGTCCGGCTCTCCGGACATCGCAGCGCTCTAACGCGTGCCGTTCCGAACGCTAGAGGTAGCCCATCGGGTCGACGGGCGACCCGTTGACGCGAACCTCGAAGTGCAGGTGCGGCCCGAAGCAGTGGCCGGTGCAGCCGACGTAGCCGATCACCTGGCCCTGCGAGACGCTGCCGCCGCCGACGGCGATGCTCGACTGGTGCCCGTACGCGGTGGCGACGCCGCCGCCGTGGTCGATGATCACGAAGTTGCCGTAGCCGCCCATCCAGCCGGAGAAGACGACGGTCCCGCTCGCGGCCGCGTGGATCGGAGTGCCGTAGCCCACGGCGATGTCGACGCCCTCGTGCATGCGGCCCCAGCGCATGCCGAAGCCGCTCACGACAGGCCCGCTCACCGGCCAGATGAACCCGCTGGAGGACGGCGTCGAGTCGTAGCTGGACGAGCCGGACGTCTGCAGGGTGGCCGTCACCTGGCTGCTCGCGGCCTGGAGCCCCGCGACCTCGTGGAGGTACTCGGCCTTGCTCTCCTGCACCGACGCGAGCTGCGTCCTCTTGCGTCCCTTGAGCTGGGACAGCCCCTTCTCGCTGATCAGGAGCCGCTCCTTCTCGGCGCGGACCTCGACCGTCCGCACCGCGATCGTCCGCGTCACCGACTCGACCCGCGCCTTGGTCACCTTCGTCTTCGCGCGAACCGATCGCCAGCGGTCGCGCGCGCCGTGCACCTGCTTCGTGATCGTCACGTCCTGCGAGTCGATCTCGCTCACGTAGTCGATCTGATCGAGGAAGTCGCCGAGGCTCTGGCTCGAGAGCAGGACGTCGAGCGTCGTCGGATCCTCGGACTCGTACATCTGGATCAGACGCTCGTTGAGCCGGTCGACCGAGATGTTGTACTCGTGCTGGAACGAGTCCAGTTGCCGAGACTGGAAGAGGTAGAGGGCCCGGATCCGGTTCAGGCGCTCCTGCTGGAGCCTGAGATCGTGCTCGAGGGCGTCGAGCTTCGTCGACACCCCGCCGACCTGGCTCTCGAGCGTTCGGATCTTGCCCTCGATCGAGCCGATGTCGGACTGCAGGCGCGCCTCCTGGGACTGCGCAGCGGCGATCTTGGACTGCAGCGACTGGATGCGATCGGCGCGAGCGGGCGTCGAGAGCGCCGCCGGCAGGAGCACGACGAGGCAGACGAAGAAGGCGAGGGCGAGCCGACGGGGCATCGGTTGAGGGGTTCGGGAAAGGGCATGACGTCCCTCCCCCTTGCAAAAGCCGCTGGATTTTAGCTGGTTTTTCGGACGGAGCCTAGTTCGCGCTAGTCCGAGTCCGTGGTCGGGCTCGGCTCCGGGATCTCCGGCGGCTTCGGCCGCTCACCCTCGTCGGGAGGCGGATAGGGCTCCGGGACCGGCGTCGGCGCCGGCTCGGGCACCTGCGCGGGCTCCGGCTCGGGCACCTCCGCCGGCTCCGGCGGCTGGGCCGGGTCCGGCTGGTCGGGGAGCTCGACGCCCCCGGGAAGCACTCGGGTCGGCTGCACCTGCAGCTTCGCCCGTCCGATCCTGTCCATCGCGTCCATCGTCACTTGAGCCATCTGGCCCTCCTTCGACGCTATCTCGTCGTCAATCTCCTTGATTCGAGCTTTCGAATCCTCTGCGGCGCCGTCGTTCTCGGAGTAGACGGCCTCACCCAACGTCCGCACCCGCTCGCCGCGCTCCTTTGCGAGAGCGAAGACGTCGCGCCGGAGCCGGGCCAGCTCGATCCTCGCGCTGCCGTGAGCGGCGATCGTCTCCCTGGCGGCGCCGGCTCGGGTTCGAACGCTCGTGAGCGCGCCGGGCGAGGTGCGGGCCGGAGCGCCGGCCTCGTCAGGTCGGCGCGTCTGGGCGCGGAAGCCGGTGAACAGGAAGAGCCCGATCCCGAGCGCGATCAGGGCCCACGGCCAGTTCCCGGTCGCCAGGAGCACGATCGCGAGGATGACGCCGACGACTGCGAGGGCCAGCAGCACCGAGGAAGGCGCGACCCCGAAGAGCTGGCGCTGCGAGACGTGCTGCTCGACCGGAGCCGGTCCGGGCTCCGTCGGCGGCACCTCCTGGACGACCGTGTCGCCGCGGGCGACGGCCACGCCGCACGCAGGGCAGAACTTGCTGTTCCTGGGCAGCGTGGCCCCGCAGGTCGTGCATTTAGCCCGCAGCATGGACACGCTCCTCTGTCGACTGCGCCGTCGGCTCCAGCGCCCGCAGCGCCTCCGCGACGCGCGCGCGCAGCGGGCCGACGAGCTCCCGATAGTCCTCGTCCGAGATCTTGCCCGTGCGATGGTCGAACTCGAGCTCCTTCAGCGCCGCCAGCGCACGATCGCGGTCCTCGGCGAGCTCCAGCGCCCGCCGCTCGAGCGCGCCCGGCTCGTCGAGGCGATCCTCGGCCGGGTCGGGCTCGCGCAGGAAGGGCAGCGCGACGAAGACCACGCACGTGACGGCGAGCAGCGCCCCGATCGCAAGGGCCAGCGCGCTCATGCGCGGGCCAAGCCGCGCAGCTCGCGATAGCGCAGGGCGAGGCGCCGCTGCTCAGCAGCGCTCGGCCAGAGAGCGACGAGCGAGCCGATCAGGAAGACGAAGCCCGAGATCCAGATCAGGTTGACGAGCGGCTTGACGAAGACCTTGAAGGCGATGGTGCCGTTGGGGTTGATCTGGTCGGTGATCACGTAGAGGTCCTCGCCGGTCAGCGGGTCGGAGCGGATTCCGACCTCGTTCGAGGTCTGCTGCTCGGCACGGTAGAAGTTCTTGCCGGACTCGAGCGTGCCGACGCTGTTTCCGTTCTTGTCGACGTCGAGCATCGCTCGGAACTCGTTCGCGTTCGGGCCGTCCCGCTTGACGAGCCGGTCGTACTTCACGTCGTAGCGGCTGACACCCATCGACTGGCCGGGAGCGAGGGTCTGCTCGCGGACCGTGTCGTAGGCACTCGAGCCGACGACGCCGATCGCGAGCAGGACCACGCGGCGTGCACGATGTAGCCGCCGTAGCGCCGCCGGTTTCGCCCGACGAGCTCGGCGAACGCCGCGATCCACGTGCCGCCCGTGAGCGACCGGCGCGCGCGCGTTCCTCGGACGAACTCGTAGCCGATGGAAGCGAGCACGAACGCGGAGAAGGTGTAGGCGACGAGGCCGACCCACGAGGAGCCGCCGCCGAGGAACAGGAGGATCACTCCGACGACGAGCGCGATCCCGGCCGGCCACGCGAAGCTCCTGCCGAGCGACCGCAGCGAGGCGCGTCGCCAGGCGACGAGCGGGCCGATCGCCATCAGCAGCAGGAGCGGCAGCCCGAAGATGCGCAGGAAGAAGTTGTAGTACGGGCTCGCTGACCGTGATCTGCTCTCCGTGCACCGCCTCCGAGAGGATCGGGAACGCGACGCCCCAGAGGATCGTCAGGGCGAGCGCGACGAGGAGCAGGTTGTTGTAGAGGAACGTGGCCTCACGCGAGACGAGCGACTCCATCCGCGTCTTCGACCTGAGGAGCGGGAGCCGCGAGATGACGAGTGCGAGCGACCCGGCCGTGATCAGGCAGATGAAGCCGAGGAACCAGCCGCCGAGCGGGCTCTGCGTGAACGAGTGGATGGAGCTGATCACGCCCGACCTGGTGAGGAACGTCCCGAAGAGCGCCAGCGTGAACCCGAGGATCACGAGGAGCACGTTCCAGACCTTCAGCATCCCGCGCTTCTCCTGGATCATCACCGAGTGCAGGAAGGCCGTCGCGGCGAGCCAGGGCATCAGCGCGGCGTTCTCGACGGGATCCCACGCGTAGTAGCCGCCCCACCCCACCTCGACGTACGCCCAGTGCGAGCCCAGGAGCTGACCGATCCCGAGGGCCATCCAGGCGAAGAGCGTCCAGCGGCGCGTGGCGACGATCCAGAGCTCGTCCGCGCGGCGCGAGAGCAGCGCGCCCATGGCGAACGCGAACGGGATCGTGAGCCCCACGTAGCCCAGATACAGGCAGGGCGGGTGGATCATCATGTACGGGTTCTGGAGGCTCGGGTTGAGCCCGGCGCCGTCCGCGGGGGCGACCTGCGCGTCGAACGGGCTCGAGACCACGACGAGCATGAAGGCGAAGAAGGTCGCGACCAGGCCCAGGACCGGGACGACCCACGGGAGCAGCTCCGGCACCGATCGCCGGCTGAGCGCGATAGCAACGGCGGAGAAGCCGGTCAGGATCAGGAGCCAGAGGAGCAACGAGCCCTCCTGCCCGCCCCAGAAGGCCGAGATCGTGTACGGCGTCGGCAGCTCGCGACTCGTGTGGTCGGCGACGTAGGTGAACGAGAAGTCGTTGCGCAGGAGCGCACCCAGCAGGACGATCGACGCGACTCCCGTGGCGCCGAAGGCCGCGAGGAGCGCGTTCTGCGCCGAGCGGGCGAGCCGGCGGCGCCTCGTCTTCGCCGCGTACGCGCCGGCGATCAGCGCGTAGAGCGCGAGGCCGAGACAGAGGGCTAGAGCCGCGCGCCCGAGCTCAGGCATTAGGTGCTCTTTTTAGCGACGTACTTGGACGGGCACTTCGTCCGCAGCGAATCTTTCTTGGCGACGAAGACGCCGTTTCGGAGGCGGCCCTCGACGCGCACTTCGCGGCCGACCTTGAACAGATCCGGCACCGACCCGCGGTAGACGACCGGGATGCTCGAGCTCTGTCCCGAGACGTCGCGCATCCGGAAGCGGAGCGGTGAGTTGTGCGCGTCTCCCGCCGGCGAGCCGGTCACCTTGCCGACGAGCGCCACCTCACCCGTCCGCCCGTGCAGCTGGCTCGGCTGGATCGACGGCGTGCCGCCTGCGAACCGAGACGTACAGCAGGAAGATCGCCAGGACGGCGGCGACGGACAGCGCGATGACCAACCGGACAGGGCTACCGGTGCGGGACACGGCGAAAAGTCTAGCCCCGAGCCGCCCCGGTTCCGACCGGGTACAGGCTCGACAGCACCGTTGCGACCGCTGGGTCCGCGTCGGCGGTCTCCAGCAGGCAGTCGGCCACTCCCTGTCCGATCGCGTCGACGATCTCCGCGACGGCCTCGAGCTCGACCAGGCTGAGCTCCCGCAACCGGCCCTGCTTGCGCAGGAAACGGTCCTGGCTCACCTCGCGGGCATGGCTCCGCAGGGCGTCCCCGTCAATCGTCATCGCGCGAGTGCCGGGCGTTCGAGCGGTGCGGTCGGGCCTGCGGGCCGGGACGGGCTCGATCTTCCGGCCCGCGAACGTGAAGCCGCAGAACATGAGCGCGATCCCGATCAGCTGGCCGAGATAGACGAGCGAGTAGTCCCCGGTCCGCGAGAGGCCGGTGGCGAGCGCGACCACGATCGCTCCAGAGGCGATCCAGGCGTTCGCGCTCACGCGGCGGCGGCGTGCGATCGAGTAGAGCGAGCCTCCGATGAGGGCGAGGGAGCCGAGGGAGTTGAAGGCGACGGCCCAGAGGAAGGCGTGCCCTCCGAGGACGGAGTTGTCCGGCGGCCGCCCGCTCGCGGTCGCAGCAAGTGCGTGGGCGTCGACGGGAGCGAGCCAGATCGAGAGCGCCGCAGCGAGCGCGCCGACGCGAGGGCGCCGAGCAGGGCGTCCCGCCCGCGGCGCGGGAGAAGGAGCCAGGCCGAGCCGGCGCCGAGGAACCCGACCGTCAGGACGCCGCCCGCGACGTAGTAGGTGCGGAAGAGCGCAGGGCTCCATCCGAGCCGCTGGCCCGCGGCCTCGCAGACCGTCGCGACGGCGAAGCAGGCGAAGCCGGCCGCCCAGAGGGCCTTCTGTCCCGCGGGACGCTGGAGGAACGAGCGTCCGAGCAGGAGCACGAAGAGCAGCGAGACGAGAGCTGCCGCGACCGGCAGCAGCGAGTCGGCGATCTGCGGCGCGGAATCGTCGTTCGGCCCGCTGATCGGGGTCACCGGCCGGCCGGGCCCGACGACCGTCAGGTACGCGAAGTCCCGGCCGCCGAACATGCCCTGGCGCGTGGCGACGTACATGTACTTCCCCGGTCGAAGCGGACGAGCCGGTGCGAGCTCGAGCTGGCGCCCGGTCGCCGAGCGGACGCGAAGCGGGACACGTGAGCTGTGGTCGAGGTCGTAGAGGCCGTATGCGGCCGGATCGTCGACGGCCGCGGCGCGCGCAACGAGCGCACGCAGGTCGGCCGCGTGGATCCGCAGCGCATCGGAGGGGTACGGGCTCTGCGGCTCCTGCCACGTGAAGAGCTTCACGGCCCCGCTTCGCGTCGCGAGGAATTGCCCGACGATGTCAGGCGTGAAGCGCGTCTCGTATGCGTACCGGATCGAGCTCCCGCCCACCCCGGCCACCGCGGGCACGAACGGCAGCGAGACGAGCAGGAGCACGATCGACCCGGCCGCGACGCTGACGCGGGTGCGGTACCCGCGCCTGGTGCCGGGGCGGCGAGGCATTCGGGGAGGAGTGCCTTCGAGCAGCCGGCGCCTGCGTCGCTGTGCGCGGTAGAGCAGGAGCGGTCGAGAGGAGGGCGGTCAGCGGGATCCACACGAGCTCGACCTTCCAGCCGAGTGTGTTGAGGGGGCCTTGCCCGTACGGGGAGAAGGCGACCGGGATCACGGCCCACGTGAGAGCAGGGCCTGCCAGGAGGAGCACCGAGGCGGTGAACGAGAAGCCCGCGAAGAGCCAGCCGATGCCCGGAAAGCCGAGCAGCGCCATCGGCAGCTCGTAGCCTGCGAGCGCCGCGGGGCTGCGTCCGCGGACTCGCCGCGGGATCCGCCCGGTGAACACCTCCGGGGCCTCGATGATCGCCTTCGCGCCCGCCAGCCGCTGCCTTGCGGTCATCCGCCAGGCGCTGATCGCGTACGAGGAGAAGCCTGCCAGCACGGCGAGCGCGGCCGGAACGAGGACAAGCGCTGCCCAGGGCTCCAGCCTGGCCACGGCGTCGTGGAAGGTCGCGCCGCGCGCCACGTCGTGAGCCTCGACGACCGACGTCTCGATTCCCACCCCGTAGTACGTGGCGACTCCGAGCGCGATCCCTGCGAGCGCGACCCGCTCGGCGCGAACGACCGCCTGCCCTCCGAGGCGCGCCAGGAGGGCCAGCGCGAGCCCGACGAGCATCGCGAGCAGCCCGCCGAGCATGTTCAGCTGCGCGTGGAGGTTGACGATCACCCCACCCGCGTCGCCGCCCCGGTCGAGAAGGTCGTGAACCGCCGGGAACGCCTGGATCGGCCCCTGCAGCGTCCCGACGGCGAGCGCCGCGCACCCCGCCAGCACGAAGCCGCGTGCAGGGCCTTGCGCGCCGAGATACGAACGCGCGACGAGGCCGAGCAGAAGCCAGAACGCGCGCGAGCATCGCGGTGCCCGCGGCCATGATCAGGAACGGATGGACCGCGGTCGCTTCCTCTGCCTGCTCCGGGGTGAGGCCGCGCCCTACGACCAGCGACCCCTCGTGGAACCCGAGGTACATGGCCGACCCGTAGAAGGCGAGCGACCCTGCGAGGAGGGCGTAGAAGCAGGCGTTGACCGTGCGCCGCGACGGGCGCTCGCCCGCCGAGCAGCGGAGCGAAGTAGAAGAGCGCGCCGGCAGTGAGCATCGTCAGGCCGGTGACGAGGTTGATGTGCGCGTGGGCGATCGGGTCGATCCATTCGCCTGCATGTCCGGCCCGGAAGAGCCAGTCCGCGTTCGCAGGCTGGACCTGGATCACGCCCTGCACCGTTCCGACCGTGAGCCCAGCGGCACCGGTCGCGAGGAACTTCCAGAGGTGGCCGTTCGGCTTCGGGCACGCGCACGAGCCGCGCCTGGAAGACGGTCGCGAAGACCGTCGCGGCGAAGCACCAGTAGCCGATCCCCATCACGCCGGCCCCCATCCCGACCGGGGCGCGGTACCAGTCGCCCATGCTCGCCTTCGCGGCCTGATACTCCCAGCCGTCCCGCACGCGCATCCCGATTGCGATCCCGTTGGCGACGAAGGCGACGTAGAACACCGTGAGCCCGCCGGCGGTGAACCAGAAGGCGCCCTGCGCGAGCCCGTCGCTCGCGAGCGGCCGCCCCACGATCGCGCGGCAGGACGTACCAGCAGAGCCCCGTCGCGATCAGCGTCCCGCCGCCCGACGATCATCAGGTGCGTGTTGGCCAGGTCGCGGACGAGGTGGCCCGCGTAGCCCGGCGCTCGCCAGCCACTCGGCGGTCCAGGGCAGGTTCTTCAAGACCATGTGCACGCTGCCGAGCGACGAGGAACGCGTCCGCCGGTCACGAAGTACTTGGCCAGCTTGCCGTCGTGGCGCCCGAGCTCCTCGTCGGTGAACGGCGTCGTGCGGACAGGGGGCTTTCGCCCGGGCAGGAACGCGAAGACGGCCGCGATCACAACGCCGAAGAACGCCGCGTAGCTCAGGAACTGCAGCGACGAGAGGTGCTTGACCCACATGGCCGGCTCCGGGGCCTAGCGGAGGCCCGGCTCGAAGAAGTAGACGATGAGCGTCCACGCGAGGTAGAGCACGACCATGATCGCGAGGATCACCCAGGCCCGGTTGACCGCCTGGCGCGAATGGCGGACGTCCTCGCCGACGTCGCGATAGCCGAGGAGCGGGCGCGCGGGTCTTCTCGGGCGCGCCATCAGAAGACCTTCTCCATGACGAGGCTCCGCTCCGCGCTGAGGTCGCCGAAGTCGGCGAGCAGCCGCTCGAGCGTGTAGCCGCGCTCGAGGAACGCCTCGAGCTGCCAGGGCGTGTCCCACGTCGTGTAGCAGTGGATGCGCACGTCGCCGTCGTCCTCGGCCCGGATGAAGACGTCGAAGCGCTGGCAGCCGGGGTACTCCTGGACGTGACCCTTGAGCGTCTGCAGCGAGGCGTACAGCCCTTCCCATTCATCGGCCGCGGCCACCACCTCGGTCAGCGACGAGTAGGAGACGAACGGGAGCGGCGCGCTCGCCATCAGAAGATCTGCCCCCAGACGAGATGGCCGATGATGAGCACGGCCGCGAACAGGGTCAGCCCGAGGGTGAGGACGAGGAAGAAGAGCGAGCTGGGCCGAGCGGCCTCGGAGACGTAGTTCCCCCAGCTGTCGACCGGGTACAGGCCGGCGACGTTGCGCTTGAGCGTCGTTCGGTACTGCATGACCCAGAGGATCAGGATCAGCGTCATCGCCAGCACGAACCCCCACATCCAGGCGAGCGAGACCCAGTCCACCGTCCACGTCGCGGTGCGGCCATCGTTCTGGTGGTGGGCGAGCAGGTAGTCGTAGTAGGCCTGTGCGTCGTCCGGCGAGCTGCCGCTGGGCATCGTCATTCCTGCCACTCCTCCTCGGAGAGCGCCCATTCGGGCGTGTAGTAGTCCTCCTCCTCGACGTAGAGCGGGATCGAGGCGTGCGTGTCGAGCTCGTGGAAGGCGCCCGACTTCCACGCCGCGAGGAACGCGACGAGCGCGAGGCCCGAGAAGACGAAGAACACGTCCATCATCCAGTCGGCCATGACCCAGCGCGACTGGTCCGTCTCGGGCTGGTCGTGAGCGAGCGCGGCGGCGGGCAACGCCAGCGCGAGGAACGCGAGAGACCGAGATCGGTACGAGGCGCCGTCTCATTGCTGCCCCGGCACGGTCGGCGGGATCGCCTTCTGCGACTCGTCGGGAAGCTTGTTCCCGCGGTCCCTCGCGTCAGCCCACGCCCTGTTCAGGAGGTCTTCGTAGATCGTCCTGATCCCAGCGGCGGCGTCCGGCAAAGACAGTCGAGTCTTTCCGTCGTTGATGAGGAAGCTGTCACCCGGCGAAAGGCCGGGGATAACGCGCAACGCCTCCTGGACGAACGGATCCGACGCCTGCCTCTTCGAGAACGCGACGTTGTCCGCCAACTTCTGCCGGGTCTTCGTCCAGGCGAGCAACTCCTTGGACGGCTGCCAGACGATGTAGTCGGACGGCTGCGGCACATAGTCCTTGCGCAGGGTGCCGTTCGGGATCGTCTTGATGAAGAGGACGACGCGCCAGATGTCGTCCACGCTCAGGCGTTCGCCGAAGTTCTCCATCGCGGTCCCTGGCCAGCCCCGCAGGATCCGGTAGTAGAAGTCGCCGGGGCCGGTGTCGCCGCCGCAGCATGCGTCGTCCTTGTCCGTGAAATCTGCAGGCGTCGGCGAGAGGAACCGGGCCGCAGGCCCTTTGCCGTCCCCCTTCACCCCGTGGCAGCCGACGCAGCGATTGTTGAAGACTTCCTTCCCACGCATGAGGTTCTGCTCTGTGACCGGCAGCGGGTTGCTCGAGAGCCAGTAGCCCCGGTCGATCTGCGCGAGGTTTCCCGCCTCCTCGAGCTGCCCCTTCGGCACGTTGAGGATCTTGTCGTTCCCTTCGAGAGGAGGCTTGTGTGCGCCGTTGAAGCCGGTGTACGGCGGCGGGAAGCCCTGGTTCGCGAGCACGATGTGCTTCGCGTAGAGCGTTCCCGCATAGCGCAGCAGCCCCGACTTGCCGCTCCGCGTCTCGACGTACGCAACGAGCTGGTCGACCTGGTCGTTCGAGAAGAGAGACTTCATCGGCGGCATCAGCGAAAGCGGGTCGATGAAGCGCGGGTCGTAGAAGTGGGCGTTCTGCCAGTCGTCCGGGTGCCAACCCGACTCCTGGGACAGGTCGGGCCCGGTGCGTTCGGTGCCGAGCAGGTTCGGAGTCTGGTCGCTGCCGAAGAAGTCGCCGGGCTGCGAGATCTTCGGGTAGAGGAAGTAGAGCGCGCTGCGGACGTCCTGCGGCCGCGAGTAGCCGGAGTGGCACACGTAGCAGCCGTTCGAGGCGAAGAGGTTGCGGCCCTTGACGGCATCGTCCGTGAGCGGGGTCCAGTCGGCCGAGGCCGGCGGGTCGAAGGTGTGGATGGGCAGCCAGACGACGATGAAGACGACGACGAAGAACGCGATCAGCCCGCCGACACCCGCGACGAGCGGCGTGATCAGCATTCGCTCCGGCGGGTGGCGGGCCCAGCCGCGCGGGACCCTGGGCTCGTCGCTGCGCTGGGAGTCGTCCGTCATCCGCCCACCGGCGGTGCGACCGCTTCCGCGACCCTCAGCGTCTCACGGCGCCTGCGCTCGGCCGTGTCGCTGAACATCGTCAGGCCGATGTTCACCATCTGGACGATCCCGGAGATCACGATCATCGCGCCGAAGATCCCGCGCGCGATGTAGTACGCGTGCAGCTGAGGCAGCACGTTCACCTCGGGAATCCCCTGTGCCCAGCTGAACCCTTGCTGGAAGCCGGCGAGCGTCAGCACGCTGAAGAATCCGGAGAAGCCGACGGTGACGAGCCAGTACTGCCACTCGGTCAGGTTCCGGCTGTAGAGAGGGCGGTGGTAGACCTGGGCGACCATGTAGTCGATCACCCCCATGCCGAGGATCGTGAACGCGCCGAGCAGCGCGAGATGCGCATGGGCGACGACGAAGTTCGTGAAGTGGGTGAGGCGGTTGAACGGCTGCAGCGCCTCGAACGCGCCCTGGATGTTGACCAGGAAGTAGAAGAAGAACGCGGTGAGCGTGAAGCGCAGGGGTAAGTTCGTGAAGAACTTGTCCCAGTTGCCCTTCATCGTCCCGAGGATGTTGATCGTGAAGGCGAAGACCGGGACGAGCAGCATCCAGGACGAGACCTCGGCGATCGTCTTCAGCCAGGCCGGGGTCGGAGACTGCAGGATGTGGTGGTCGCCGACGCCGGTGTAGAAGAACGCCATTCCCCAGAAGCTGATGAGCGACAGCGTGTAGCTGTAGAGCGGCGTGTTCGTGACGCGCGGGACGATGTAGTAGGTGAGCGCGAGCAGCATCGGCGTCAGCCATAAGCCGAAGAGGTTGTGCGCGTACCACCAGTTGAGGATCGCGTCCGAGAGGCTGTTCGTCAGAGCTCCGGAGGGCGCGCTCCAGATCTTGCCCGGGATTCCAGATCACGTTCCCGATCGCGTAGTCGACGGCGAGCCAGATCGGGCTCGCGATGAAGAACCAGACGGAGACGTAGATCGGGCGGATCGTCCGGATCTGGACGGTCGCCAGGATGTTGAAGATGTTGGCGCACCAGATGACGAGCAGCAGGATGTCGACCGGCCAGATGAACTCCCCGTACTCGCGGCCCTGGCTGTGCCCGGTCAGCAGGCCGATGATCCCGAGCGTGTACATGATGTTCCACGCCCAGGCGCACCAGACGCCGAGCCGCTCGCTCCACATGCCGCGGGTGCCGACTAGCCTCGGGAGCATGTAGAAGAGCGCTCCGAAGTACATCATCGTCAGCCACGCCAGGATCACGCCGTTCACGTGCGACGGCCGGACGCGACTGAACGACAGCCAGGAGATGCCCCCGAACGCCTCCGGGGTGATGAACTCCGTGGCCAGCACGAGGCCGAACAGGTCGACGACGGTCAGCCAGATGATCGAGGACAGGAACCAGTGCTTGGCCGCCTGGTCGGAGAACGGGGCAGGTCGCGCCGCCCGCTCCGTGTGGGGCGCCGGCGCCGCCGCGGAGGTCGCGTCCGTGGGCTCGGACATCGCGCCGGCGACGCTATTCGCTCACGCGGCTCCTTTCCTTCGACATGACGAAACTGTCATTTACACGTCATTTGCAGGTCATCCACGTTATGGTCGCTCCCGCACGCGATGCAGATCCTGGTCATCGAGGATGAACCCCGAATCCTCGCGTTCCTGGCTCGCGGCTTGGAGGCGGAGGGTTTTCGCGTGGATGCGGCAGACACCGGGCCGATGGGCCTGAAGCAGGCGCTTGCATCCAGCTACGACGCTGTCATCCTCGACCTGTTGCTCCCGGGCCTGGACGGCCTGACAATCCTGCGTGAGCTACAACAGCGGGTGCCCGAGCTTCCGGTCGTGATCGTCTCGGCCCGCTCCGACCTGCCGACGAAGCTCCGAGGGTTCGGCCTCGGGGCGAGTGACTACCTGGCGAAGCCGTTCGCGCTCGACGAATTGGTGGCTCGGCTCCGAGTCCAGCTGCGACGAAATGCGACCAGGCACGACGAGAGCCTCGTCCGCGCCGGGACGCTCACGCTCGATCTCGCCCGTCGGCAGGCGCGCATCGGCGAGCTCGTGGCCGATCTCTCGGATCGCGAGTTCCGACTCCTCCACCATCTCGTCGAGCACGCGGGCACGATCGTGAGCCGCGAGCGGCTGCTGTCGGAGGTGTGGGGCTACCACTTCGATCCCGGCTCGAACGTCGTCGAGGTCTGCGTGCGACGTCTTCGCAAGAAACTCGGAGCGGATGCTCCGATCGAAACGGTTCGCCATGCGGGTTACAGGGTTCGGGCGGCTTAGCCTCCTCGAGATCGGCTGGGTCGCGTTCGGGCTCGCCAATCTCGCCGCGATGGCCTTCTGGCCGAGCTGGGAGACGATCCCGTTCCACTTCATCTGGGTCAGCCTGACCCTGCTCTACGGCTTCCGGATCTGGGGCCTGCGGATGACCGGCTTCGTCCTTGCCCTCGTGGCGGCCTCCACCGGCTTCCTGATCATGATCGACGCCGTCCAGGGCGAGCAGCTGTGGGGAGAGCTCTTCGAGGTGCCGCTCATGTCGGCCATGTTCGTCGCCATGGTTTGGCATGCTCGCCGCCGCCAGGACGCACTCAAGAAAGTGAGGCGTCAGGCCGAGGAGCGCGCGGCGCTGCTCGAGCAACAAAAGCAGTTCCTTCACGACGTCTCGCACGAGCTGCGTACACCCGTGACGATTGCCCGCGGGCATCTCGACGTCCTCCGACAGAACGGCCACGGGCCTCTCCACGAAGTCGACATCGCTCTCGACGAGCTCGGTCGGATCGAGCGGATCCTTCAGCAGCTCTTGCTGCTCGCGAAGACCGATCATCCCGACTTCGTTCTTCTCGGCGACATCGACCTCGAGTCGTATCTCGAGGACGTCTTCATGCGCTGGTCGGAGGTCGCTCCGCGCGCATGGCGTCTCGGCCCGCTACCGGCGGGATCCCTACACGCCGACCCGGAGGCGCTTCGGATCGCGCTCGACTCGCTGCTCGAGAACGCCGTCCACTACACGGAGAGCTCGGATGCGATCGAGCTCCGGGCGCGGGCAGAGGGAAAGACGATCGTGCTCGAGGTCGAAGACGAAGGCTGCGGTGTCGATCCGGACTCGCTCCGGCACATCTTCGAGCGCTTCGCCAGAGCGGATCCCGCGCGGTCCCGCGCGCACGGCGGGGTCGGGCTGGGGCTCGCCATCGTCGACGCGATCGCGAAGGCGCACGGCGGAAGCTGCGCCGTGAGAAGCGCCCGGAACGGCACGACGTTCTCCCTCAGGCTGCCGGGCTTCTCAGCCGTGCGCAAGCCGGCTGCCGCAGTCGACGAGCCTGGTCTAGGCCGCGCGCTCGGCGGGCGCCTGTTGACGGCGCGGCGGCACGCGGTAGCCGTGGTCCTCGCACAGGCTGCCGGGTGCCTCCTCCGTCAGAGCGTCGCAGTACCCCTTGCCGTAGGCCGCTCGCATGAAGGCGGCGACGACGTCGAGGTTCCAGTCCTGGACGTCGGCGGCCTCACGCCAGAGGTCGGCGAGCCGGAGGTCGATGTCGAGCTCGAGGAGGTCGATTCGGGATGGGTCTTTTGCCATGCACAAAGCGTAGGACCAGGGTCGGACGGCAAGGTCCTGGTTACCTTGCGGCCGTGGGAGAGCTCAGATTCGGCCCGGCACGCGTGCTCTCGCGGGAGTCGCCTTCGGAAGCGATCGACCTGCTTCGAGAGCGCGGATACACCGCGAACGAGATCGACTTCGCGTCCGGCTTCTGGATGGACTACGCATGGGCCGAGGAGTTCGGGAAGCTCGCCCGCCGGCGAAAGGTCGTCCTCTCCGTTCACGCCCCGATCGCCGGGTTCATGGGGCACCTCGAGCGAGACCGCAAGCACGGGATGGCGACCGGGATGCTCGACCACTCGGCCGGGATCGCCAAGGTCGCGGGCGCGGGACCGGTCGTCTTCCATCCAGGCTTTCTGCTCGGCCGCACCCGCGAGCAGACCGTGGCCTCGGTCGTGTCGCAGCTCGCGGACTTCCGCAAGCGGATCGAGGCGCAAGGACCGCGGCGTCCCGTTCGGCGTCGAGATCATGGGCCGGGTCAACGACTTCGGCAGCCTCGACGACGTTCTCGCCATCTCGTCGCGGCTTCCCTGGATGCGGCCGGTGATCGACTTCGCGCACATGCACGCGACGAGCGACGGCGCGTTCACGACCGTGAAGGCGTTCCACGACGTCCTCGCGGCCGCGAACCGCGTTCTCCCCAGAGGCGCGCCCTTCCACATCCACTTCTCGGACATCGCCTACGCGAACCGCAACGAGACGAAGCACCTCCCCTACGGCGAGGGCACGCTCCGCGTCGAGCCGCTCGGAAAGGCGCTCGCCCGCTTCAGCCGCCCCGCGACCGTGATCAGCGAGGCGCCGGGCGAGGAGTCACATCAGGCGATCCGGGCCGAGCTCTTCTCCGCGGCCGGCATGAGCTCGCCGAGGCGCTCCTCGACGCGCTCCGCCTCGTCGTCCCGCCCGCGGTCGCGCAGGAACTGAGCGTAGGGCTCGAGCACCTCGTACTCGATCCCGCCGAACTCCGTGTCGGCGAGTGCGTCGACACCCTCGCGGAAGAGCTCCTCGGCCTCGTCGTAGCGACCCTGCGCCGAGCGGACCATCGCCAGTGACCCGGCGGTCGTCGCGCGTGACGTGAGGTCGAGTGGGCCGACGGTCTCGCGGGCTTCGAGCGCGAACCGCTCCGCCTCCTCGACACGGCCGCGCTTGAGCAGGAGCTCTGCGAGCCCGCGCTGGCTCTCGCACAGCGTCGCCCGGTCGCCGATCGGCTTGAGCAGGCGGATCGACTCCCGGAAGCGCTTCTCGGCCTTCTCGATGTCCCCGCTCTCCCAGGCGATCCACGCCGCCATGTTGTACGCGCGCGCCACCGCCCAGACGGACCCGACCTCCGAGAACAAGCGGATCGACTCCGACGCCGCCTCCTCGGCCTGCTCGAGCTCCTCCTGGAGCAGATAGACCTTCGACCACGTCAGGAAGACGCGGCCGAGCGCGTTGATCGAGCCGCTCTCCTGAGCGAGGTCCCGCGCACGCTCGAGCTCTTCGGACGCCCTCTCCAGATCGAGCCTCGCGGCGAACGTGTCCGCGCGGGTGAGGACGGCCATGCTCTCGAGGTCCTTCCTTCCGGCCGCGCACGCGAGCTCCAGCTGTTCCGTGAGATAGCTCTCCGCCTTGCCGAGCTTGCCGACCCAGTAGGCGGCGACCCAGGCAACCCGGAGCGCATCGAAGCGCCCCGCCGGGTCGTCGTCGATGATCTCGAGGGCCTGCGTCGCCAGCTCTCGAGCGCGCACCGGATCGGCTTCGCGCATCAACACGACGTCGGCGAGCCCCGTCAGTGCCTTGCCCTCGACTTCCCGGTCGCCGACGCGCACCGACTCGTCGTAGACGCTCTGCATCTCGCGCGCGACTGCGGGAAGGTCGTCGAGGCGCCACGCGGCCTTCGCGGCCATGTAGCGCCGATTCAGCGTCGGCTCGAGCTCCACCGAGCGCAGGAAGAGGTGGCGGGCCGCCTGGTTGGCCTCGCGGGCGAGTGCGCGCCGGCCGGCCTCCTCGAGCGCGTCGGCCGCCTCACGAGCCAGATCGGCCGGAGGAGCGCCATCCAGCTCGGCCAGGAGCGAGGCGGCGTGATCCAGGTGGTGCGCACGAATCTCGAGCAGCTCGTCGCCGGCCCGTTCACGCAGCCACTCGGCGAACCGGGCGTGGTGCTTCGCACGCGCCGACTTGGTCAGGCTCGCGTAGGCGACATCGCGGATCAGGACGTGCTTGAAGCGGTACGCCGTCTCGTTCTTGAGGGTCGAGCGCGACTCTCCGACGACGAGGTCGCGGAGCAGCAGGTTCTCGATCGCATCGGACGGCGTCCTCCTCCTCGGCCAGGTACTCGACCGCACCCGACCAGAAGCTCCGGCCGATGACCGACGCACGCTGGAGCACCGACTTCGACGCGGGCTGGAGCCGGTCGATGCGGGCCGCGATCAGCGCCTGAACGGTGTCCGGGATCTCCTCGACGGCGCGCTCCTCGCCGCACTCGGCGACGTTGAGCATGACCTCCTCGAGGAAGAGCGGGTTGCCGCCGGTCTTGTCGAGCAGGGCGCGGCGCGTCTTGGCCGAGATCGTTCCGTCCTCGTTCAGCGCGTCGATCAGCGTCTCGCCGTCCGCATCGCCGAGGGGCTCGAGCTCGATCGCCGTCGCGCGCACGCGGCCGCCGCCCCAGTTGGAGCGGACGTCGAGCAGCTCCGCACGCGCGAGGCAGAGGATCATCAGCGCGCCGTCACGCACCCACTCGGTCATGTGCTCGATCAGCTCGAGCAGCGGCTCCTCGGCCCAGTGGATGTCCTCGAAGACGAGGATCATCGGCTGCGTCTGGGACATCAGCTGCGGCCCATTCGCGCGCGGCCCACGAGATCTCCTGCTGGCTGCGCTCTCCGTGAACCGCTTCGAGCACGCCCGTGGCCAGCCCGAGCAGGTCGGCGACCGCCTCCGCGGGGCAGCACTCGCGGAGCTTCTCGATCGCGACGTCGAGCGGGTCGTCGTCGGCGATGTCGGCGGCGCCCTTGACCATCTCGGCCAGCGGCCAGTAGGTGATGCTCTCGCCGTACGGGAGGCACCGGCCGTGGAGGACGGTCGTTCCCTCCAGCGAGGCGAGGAACTCGTTGGCCAGGCGGCTCTTGCCGACGCCCGGCTCGCCGTAGATCGTGACGAGGTGCGCGCGGCGGTCGCGCTGGGCGCGCGCGAACGTGTTCTCGAGCAGATCGAGCTCGTGGTCCCGGCCGACGAGCGGCGTGACCGGCACGCGAGCTGCGGGGCGAGCGCCGGCCGCGGTCGCGGCCCAGACCCAGACCGGGTCCTCGCGGCCGCGCACCTTGACCGGCCCGATGTCCTCGACCTCGACCCGGCCGAGGGTGAGCCGATGCGCTGCGGGGCCGATCAGGATCTGGCCGGGCTCGGCGAGCTGCTGCAGGCGGGCCGCGAGGTTGAGGGCCTCGCCGGTGGCGAACGTGGAGTCGCCCGCGCCCGTCACGACCTCGCCGGCCTCGATCCCGATCCGGGCCTGAAGCCCGAGGTCGCGCACCGAGTCGAGGATCTCGAGCGCGGCGCGAACGGCGCGCTCGGAGTCGTCCTCGTGCGCCTGCGGCACGCCGAATGCGGCCATGACCGCGTCGCCGGCGAACTTCTCGACCGTGCCGCCGTACGTCTCGATGCAGCGCGACACCTGGTCGAAGAATCGCGTCACGCGCCGCCGCACGACCTCGGGGTCGCTCGCGGAGACGAGCGACGTCGAGTCGACGAGGTCGACGAACAGGACCGTGGCAAGTTTGCGTTCCATGCGTCTAAGTGTAGAAACGAGCCGGGAGGGCGGTCTCTTCCGGAGCGAGGCGGTCTTCTGGCCGCCCTCGTGAGCCTCTAGGGTTCCGGGCGGTGCTCGACCCGAAGGTCTTCAAGGCGTACGACGTGCGCGGGATCTATCCCACGGAGATGGACGAGGACGGCGCGCGGGCGATCGGGCGCGCGTACGTCGAGCAGTTCGAGCCGAAGCGGATCGCGGTCGGGCGGGACATGCGCGTCTCCTCTCCTACGATGGCGGCCGCGGCGATCGAAGGAGCTGCGTCGGCCGGCGCCGAGGTCGTGGACATCGGGCTCGTAGGGACCGAGATGGTCTACGCCGCGGTCGGCGGAATGGGCCTCGACGGCGGGATCCAGGTGACCGCGTCGCACAACCCGAAGGAGTACACGGGGATGAAGATCGTCCGCCGCGGCGCGCTGCCCGTCGGCGGGGACTCGGGCCTCCTGGACATCCGCGACCGAGCGTTGTCCGAATCCGACACGTCTGGGCGGTCTGACAGGCCTGGACAGGTCCGGCGAGGAGGACGTCTTTCCGGCCTTCGTGGACAAGGTCCTGTCCTTCATCGACCTCGGCGCGGTCGAGCGGAAGCGCGTCGTCATCGACGCGGCCAACGGGATGGCCGGCGTGATGCTCCCGCCTGTCCTGGAACGGATCCCCATCGATGCCGTCCCCTACTACTTCGAGCCGGACGGGACGTTCCCGAACCACGAGCCGAACCCGCTGCTCCCCGAGAACCGCGAGTTCGTGATCTCGAAGGTGCGCGAGGACGGCGCCGAGCTCGGTGCGGCCTTCGACGGCGACGCGGACCGCTGCTTCTTCATCGACGACACGGGCGAGTTCGTCCCGGGCGACTTCGTCACCGCGCTGCTGGCCGAGTCGATGCTCGAGAAATACCCGGGCTCGAAGGTGATCTACGACGTCCGCGCGAGCTGGGCCGTCCCCGAGACGATCGACGCGCGCGGGCGGCACCCCGCTGATCAACCGCGTCGGCCACGCGTTCATCAAGCAGCGGATGCGCGAGGACGACGCCGTCTTCGCCGGCGAGGTCTCCGGCCACTACTACTTCCGCGACTTCTACCAGGCCGATTCCGGCGTGATCCCGTTCCTGCTCGTGCTCGAGCTCGTCTCGAAGCGAGGCAAGCCGCTGTCCGAGCTCCTGCGTCCCTATCGGGAGCGCCACTTCCTCACGGGCGAGCTCAACGTGCCCGTTTCCGACGTGGCCGTGAAGCTCCAGGAGATCAAGGAGCGCTTCGGGAGCGAGGGGAAGGTCTCGCACCTCGACGGGATCTCGGTCGAGGCCGAGGACTGGCATTTCAACGTGCGCCCGTCGAACACCGAGCCGCTGCTCCGGCTGAATCTGGAGGCGCTCTCGAAGGAGCTGATGGAGCGCAAGCGGGACGAGGTTCTGGCGCTCATCAGCTGAAGCACGGCGTAGCTACTCTGTGGTCATGAGGCGAGGGGTTGCCTTTGCTGTCTGCATCGCTGCGCTCGTGTCCGCGGGCTCGTCGTGGGCATCGCCGCCGCGCGTGTCGGCTGCGGAGCGCGCTCAGATCAACCGCACGCTCGACATCTTCGTCAACCACGCGGTGAAGCGGCACAACCCGGAGGCCGCGTACGACGTGGTCACGCCGACCCTCAAGGGCGGGAATGACGCGTGGGCAATGGACCCACGGGGACATCGGCGTCTACCCCTACCCCGCGAAGGGCACGCGCTTCCACGAGTGGAACATCCAGTACCGCACGAAGGACGAGATCTCCGTCGAGCTGATCCTCGCGCCGACCAAGCGCTACCAGGCGAAGCTCGGGCAGATCCTGTTCAACGTCTACCTGCAGCCCTCGCACGGGCGCTGGCTCGTCGACTCGTTCATGCCGGGGGCGACCTTCGCGCCGATCGGCAAGCCGGGAGTCGTGCAGGCGGCTCGCGACTTCACCGCGAACCCGAGCGCTCAGACCTACAACCGAGGCGGGAAGTCGGCGCCGATCGGTGCGGCGCGGATCAGCGCGAAATGGGCCGTCCTGCCGTTCGCGGTGATCCTGCTCCTGCTGCTCGTGCTCGCCGGCCGGGGCATCGTCGAGAACCTGCGCTTCCGCCGCCTGGCGGCTTCCCACGCGCGGCCGCTTAGCATGCGCGCTGATGAGCCTCGATCTCGGCCGCCTAACCGACCGTAAGCCGCCGTACAAGTTCTCGTCGCTGACCCGGATCGGGTTCTCCGACACGGACGCGCAGGGGATCGTCTACTACGGGCGCTACCTGCCCTATTTCGACGCGGCTCGGGTCGAGTACCACCGGCATCTGGACATGCTGAACACGACGGACTTCGAGACCGGGCTCGTCATGCGGGCTTCGTCGATCGAGTACCTCGCGCCGGCGCGCTTCGACGACCTGATCGAGGTCTTCATCCGCGTGGCGCGCATCGGGCGGACGAGCGTGACCTACGAGATGGCGGCGTACCTCGTCGAGACGGACGAGCTGATGGTGACCTCGGACCAGACGCTCGTGCTGGTCGACCTCGGGGAACGGAAGGCGCTGCCGATCCCGGATGTCTTCCGCGAGCGCATCCGCTCCTTCGAAGGCGACGACCTCGAGCTCTAGATAGAGCCGCGGCGCCCGGTCGAGCCGTCCTCTGAGCACACCGGGCGCCGCAGGCATTCCCTCTCCCCTCTCTCCTTGTAGGTCGAGAGCGCGCCTGCGTCTATCCCTCGTTCCAGTTACCCCGCCCGTTCGGGGGATGATCCCTCGAACGAGTGATTCTCCATTCGGGACACGTCTGGGTGACTGTCACTGTGACAGTCACTTGGACGTGTCTGGAGAAGGTAGGTTCCGCGCGTGCGGGTTCACGTGATCAGCGACATGGAGGGCGTCGGCGGGATCGTCAAGGGCCAGCAGACCAACGCCGGAGCGCCGATGTTCGAGGAGGGCCGCAAGCTCTACACCGGCGAGATCAACGCGGCGGTCCGCGGCGCGAAGGCGGCCGGCGCCACCGAGATCGTCGTCATGGACTGCCACGGCGCCGGCGAGGGCTACACCTTCAACTCGCTGATCCCGGAAGACCTCGACCCCGCCTGCGAATACGTCGTCCAGGAGGAGTGGACCGAGTACACGGGCTTCCTCGAGGAGGGCTGCGACGCAGCGCTCTTCATCGGCATGCACGCGATGGCCGGCACCGCTGACGGCGTCCTCAACCACACCGTCTCCGGCCAGTCCTGGCACAACCTCTACTTCAACGGGACGCCCGTCGGCGAGACGGGCATCAACGCCGCGCTCTGCGGCACGTGGGGCTGCCCGGTCCTGCTCGTCACCGGCGACGAGGCCTCCTGCCGCGAGGGCAAGGAGCTCCTCGGAGACGGCCTGACCACGGTCTCCGTCAAGAAGGGGCTCGGCCAGGTGAGCGCGCGCATGATCGTCCCCGCGAAGGCGCGCGAGCTGATCGAAGAAGGCGCGAAGAAGGCGCTCTCGGACCTGAAAGCGGTCGCGCCGTACGACCCCGGCAAGCCGTGCGAGGTCAAGGTCGAGTACAAGCACACGACCGCCGCCCGCCAGATGCGCTTCCAGCAGGGCGTCGAGTTCCTCGACGACCGGACGATCGTCTCCAGGGCCGACGACTGGTGGACGGCCTGGAAGCAGTTCTTCTTCGTCGACAGCTAGCGCTTCACGGCGAGGATCGCCGAGCTGTCGGCGTGGTCAGGACCTCGGTCGCCGCGAGCGCGTCGCTGCCGAGCCAGAACTCGCGCAGCGCGTCCGGCCAGGTCGGCCCGTCCGCCGGCCAGAGGTGCTCCGGCGTCAGGTTGTCCATCACGACGACGCCTCCGGGCGCGACGAGCTCGAGCGCCCGCTCGCTCTCGGCCGCATCTGGGCGGGCGGGCTGCGCTTCCAACCGCCGCCGTCGAAGAACAGGAGGTCGAACGGCGCCTCCGGCGGCAGCACCTCGTGCCAGTCGCCGTGGAGGACGCGCACGTTCGGAGAGTCGGCGAACAGACGCGGCGCAGGCAGCTGCACGCTCGTCGTCGACCTCGACGGTGACGAACGACGCCTCCGCCCCGAGCGCGGACGCGATCCACGCGGAGCCGACACCGGTTCCGGTGCCGATCTCCGCGAGCCGCCCGCGGGCCGGGACGCGGCGAGCGCAGCGAGCAGGCGGCCGACCTCGCGGGATCGACGAACGCTCGAAGCGCATCTCCGTCGCAAGCGCCTCGGCGCGGTGAACGAGCTCAGGGACCTGACCTACGACGGCGTGACGCGGTACGCGTCGAAGACCGCTTCGACGTTCCGCAGCGCGGAGAGCAGCGTCCGCAGGGCCTTCACGTCGCCCAGCTCGGCCGTGTACCAGTTCTTCGCCAGCTGATCCTCGACGGTCCCGCCGTACGAGACGATGTTCGCGCCGTGCTCGGCGAACGTCCGGGCCACGTCCTCCAGGAGCCGCGGCCGGTCCCACGCGTCGACCGCGATCTGGACGTAGAAGCTCTTCGTCGAGCCGCCGTCCCAGTCGACCGTCGGTGAAGCGCTCCGGGTTCCGCATCAGCGCCTTCACGTTCGGGCAGTCGCGCCGGTGGATCGTGATCCCCTTGCCGAGCGAGATGTAGCCGACGATCTCGTCGCTCGGAACCGGCGTGCAGCACTTCGCGAGCCGGACGAGGACGTCGTCGAGGCCCTGGACGGTGACCCCGAAGTCGGTGCTGACCGCGGTCGCCGTCTTCGGCTTGAGCGGGACGATCTCTTCCTCGGCCACCTCGGCCGTCTTCAGCCGCGCGAGCACCTTCTTGACGATCTGGCCGGCCTGCAGCTTGCCCGAGCCCAGCGCGATGTAGAAGTCCTCGGCCTTCTTGAACCCGGTCTCGCGGATCACCTGCGCGAGCACCGCCGAGCCTGCGATCTTGCGGTACGGCAGCTTCTGCGCCTTCAGGGCCTGCTCCAGCGCCTCGCGGCCCTTCTGCTCGGTGTCCTCACGCGTCTCGCGGGAGAACCACTGCCGGATCTTGTTCCGCGCGCGCTGAGAGCGCGCCAGCGTCATCCAGTCGCGCGACGGGCCGCGGCCGCCCTTCGAGGTCAGGATCTCGACGAAGTCGCCGCTGTGCAGCGTGTAGTGCAGCGGGACGATCCGCCCGTTGACCTTCGCGCCGAC
Source organism: uncultured Actinomycetes bacterium (assembly GCA_963790695.1). Taxonomy (GTDB): domain Bacteria; phylum Actinomycetota; class Thermoleophilia; order Gaiellales; family Gaiellaceae; genus VAXT01. The sequence continues at coordinate 75,455 of CAWBPX010000015.1, forward strand.
CGTCCGGTGGCCGACGTCCGTGTGCACCGAGTACGCGAAGTCGATCGGCGTCGCGCCGGCGGGCAGCGTCTTCACCTCGCCCTTCGGCGTGAAGACGTAGACCTCGTCGTCGAAGAGGTCGGTTCGGAGGCTCTTGATCAGCTCGCGCGGATCGGCCTCGTCCTGGCTCCACTCCATCAGCTGCTTGACCCACGCGAGCCACTCCTGGTCGGCCGGCTGCTGCCTCGTGCCGCGCTTGTAGAGCCAGTGCGCCGCGATCCCGTACTCCGCCTCGTCGTGCATCTCGCGCGTCCGGATCTGGATCTCGAGCGGCGAGCCCGCCGGCCCGATCACGGTCGTGTGCAGCGCCCGGTAGCCGTTGAACTTCGGCATCGCGACGTAGTCCTTGAACCGGCCGGGCATCGGCTTCCAGAGCGAGTGGATGAGCCCGAGCGCGCCGTAGCAGTCGCGCGTCCCCTCGTCCCCGGCGTGCTCGACGATGACCCGCATGGCCGTGAGGTCGTAGATCTCGTTGAACTCGCGGCCCTTCTTGGCCATCTTGTCGTAGATCGCATACGAGTGCTTCGCGCGTCCCGAGATCTCGGCCGGGATGCCGACCTTGTCCAGCTCCTTGGTGAGCACGACCGCGGCCTCGTTGACGTGCTCCTCGCGATCGGCGCGGCGCTCGGCGACCATCGCCTCGATCTCCGCGTACTTCCGGGGATGCAGCGCCTGGAAGGCGAGATCCTCGAGCTCCCACTTCAGCTTGTGGATGCCGAGCCGGTGCGCGAGCGGCGCGTAGACCTCGAGCGTCTCGCGCGCCTTCTGCACCTGCTTCTGGCGCCCCAGGTACTCGAGCGTGCGCATGTTGTGGAGCCGGTCGGCGAGCTTGATCAGGATGACCCGTACGTCATGGGCCATCGCCACGATCATCTTCCGGTAGTTCTCGGCCTCCGCATGCTCCCGGCTCTGGAACTGGATCCGCGTCAGCTTCGTGACGCCCTCGACGAGCGTCGCGATCTCGTCGCCGAACTCGGCGCGCACCTCGTCGATGCCGACCTCGGTGTCCTCGACCACGTCGTGGAGGAGCGCGGCCGCGATCGTCTCGTCGTCGAGCCGCAGCTCCGCGCAGATCTTGGCTGCGCCGAACGGGTGGTAGATGAAGGGCTCGCCCGAGCGGCGCTCCTGCCCCGAGTGCGCGCGCGTCGCGAAATCGAAGGCCCGCGCGAGCAGGTCGCGGTCGATGTCGTCGTTGTAGGTCGCGACCTCGGCGATCAACTCCTCGAAGAGGTCTTCGTGTCGTTCTCGAGCGTCGATCAAGGCCATGTGAAAATTGTAGTTCGGACCCCGTCCGTCACGGTCTTGCCCGTATCCCCGGCGAAGGATTCATCGTTGAAACACAGAAGAGATGCCGCCTGTGCTCAGACGACACCTCAGAAAGCGCCGCGCTCTCGCGGTGACGCGCCTGCTGATCGCGCTCACGGCTCCACGAGTCGGAACCGCTCGCTAAGACCAGTCGGTAGCGGGGCCTAGTGCCCCTCGCGCCACGACATCGCATCGCGCTCCTCGGCCTCTCGGTCGGGCTCGTGCTCGCCGACTCGTCGGTGGTCACCGTCGCGCTGCCGAAGATCCTGATCCAGTACGAGGTCGAGGTCTCGACGCTCGCCTGGGCGCTGATCTCGTTCAACCTCGCGCTCGCGCTGGCGGCGATTCCGGCTGCGTGGCTCGCTCGCCGCCGGCCGAAGCGGGTGTTCGGCAGCCGCGATCGTCGCGCTGGCGGCGGCATCGTTCGGCTGCGCGCTGGCGCCCACGTTCGACGTGCTGGTCGGGATGCGCGCGGCTCAGGGCATCGCGGGTGCGGCGGTGGTCTGCGCGGCGCTCGATCTCCTGTCGGAGGCGACCGGCAACGAGGCGGCGGCCGGACGCGTATGGGCGCTCGCGGGGATCGTGGGCGCCTCGGTGGGCCCGGCGGTCGGTGGAGTCCTCACGCAGCTCCTCGGCTGGGAGTCGATCTTCGTCCTCCAGGCGCCTGTGGCGCTCCTCGCGCTGCTGGCGCTTCCCGGCGTGCAGGAGCGTCCCGTTCCGGCTCCGAGCGGCCGGCCCAAGGTCGCCGCGAACCTGGCGCTCCTGCTGATCTCCGGCGCGCTCGTGGCCGCGCTCTTCCTGCTCGTGATCCTGCTGATCAACGGCTGGCGCCTCGATCCGCTCACGGCCGGGCCTCGTGGTGACGGTGATGCCGCTCGCGGGGATCGCGGCGACGCGGTTCGCCACAGGATCACCCCTCTGTGGGCGCGGGCGGCTTCGGGCGCGATCCTGATCTCGGGCGGCCTGGTGGCGCTGGCCTGGCTGCCGCGGGCAGGTGTCTTCTGGACGATCCCGCCGCAGCTGGCGATCGGCGCCGGCCTCGGCCTCGCGCTGTCCGCTCTCACCGAGCGGGCCCTCGAGGGACGGTCCGGGCAGGCGGTTCACGGCGGCTGGACGATCGCGGCGAGCCACGCGGGCGTCGTGCTCGGTCTCGTCCTGCTGACGCCGATCTTCACGGCCGACCTCAAGAAGAACGAGGACGCCGCGCTGACCGCCGGGACCGCGGTCGTCCTCGACAGCAACATCTCGGCGCTGGACAAGATCGGCGTCGCGCGAGACGTCCTGGTCGCGGTCGACGAGGCCAAGCCCGAGGCGCGGATCCCGGACGTCAAGGAGGTTGTCGACCACCGCGACGACCCCGACTACGCCGCGCTCGGGGACGAGCTCCAGGAGCAGCTCGACCGCGCGGTCACGAACGCGTTCTCGAACTCGTTCCTCGTCGCCGCGCTGCTCGGACTGCTCGCCCTGATCCCGATCCTCCTGGGCCGCCGGGACGTGAGCGTCTGATGCGCGCGATCGCCTGGTCGACGGCGGCAGTCGTGGCGCTCGTGCTCGTCTATGTCGCGCTCGGCGGCGCCTCGTACGCGCCGGCCAAGGTGGCCGACCCGTGCGCGCCGCGCGACTGGCGCGACCCGCAAGGGGCGCAGGAGGTGCTGCAGCAGATCGTTCTCTCCGCGCTCGACGGTGCGGCCTGCGAGCTGCACGTCTCCCGCGAGGACATGGTGCTTGCGCTCGCCAACAAGGACTCGCGCGACGCAGTTCGCGCGCGAGCACGGAATCACGACCAGCGAGCTCGAGGATCTCGTCCGCAAGGGGCTGCTCCGGTCGATCGACGACGCGGAGAACGCGGACGCGCTCGACTCGCGCCTGGCGGGCTTGCTCCGAGGCGCGGTCGAGCGCGTCCCGCTGGACCAGCTGTTCGACCTCGTCGACCAGCTCGGGCGCGTTCTGAGCGTGACGTGACTTCTTACGCGGCGCGCGGCCAGGTCGGGCTCCGGCTCGTCGACGAGCGCGCGGAACGCCTCGGACTCGAGGAGCGGCCGCTTCACCGAGGTCTCGGCGTCGAGGCCGAGCTCGGCGAAGATCGCTGCCGCGTCGGGCGAACGCTCTGCGGCGGGCAGCCGCCACTGGTCGGCGAGCCAGTCGCGGAGGCTCTCGTAGCGCTCGGGTGCGTCGAGCACGCGTCGCACGACGAGCTGCGGGGCCACGGTGCCGTTCCAGTGGTTCGCCTCGAGCCGGAAGAGGACGTCGTAGCGGCCCAGCCGGCGGAAGCGGTCGAGCTGCGTGCCGAGCCCGAAGGCGATCGCGCTCCCGGCGTCACGACCGCGGTCGCGCACGCGGAAGCGCAGGTGCTTGCCGTCGCCGACCGTGAGCGAGGTCGCCGACCTCGCACGAGGGAAGGAGCAGCGTGACGCCGGGGTTCGCGAGCCCGAACGGCGCGAGCCGGCGAAGCTCCTCGCAGAGCTCCAGCGTGAGCTCCCGCCCGGTCACGACCGCGTCGACCAGGGTTCGCGGGCGCAGGTCGTCGTCGCTCAGCGACGCGTCGGCATGCGCCGCGAACGCGTCCGAGAACGCCTCGATCCGCTCGGGCTTGATCGAGAGGCCGGCAGCGGCGCGGTGGCCGCCGAAGCGCTCGAGGTGCTCCGAGCAGGCGGAAAGCCCGCCGTGCAGGTCGAAGACCCCGGGTGAGCGGCCCGACCCCTTCCAGTCGCCGTCCGCCCCGGCGATCAGGACGACCGGCCGGTGGAATCGCTCCACGAGCCTGGACGCGACGATTCCGATCACGCCCTCGTGCCAGCCCTCGTCCGCGAGGACGTAGCCGCGGCGGCGCTGCTTCGCCTCCGGCCACCCGTCGACCTTCGCGATCGCCTCGCTCAGGATCCGGTCCTCCACGCCCTGGCGCTCCCGGTTCAGCTCTTCCAGCTGATGGGCCAGCCGCCCCGCCTCGTCGCGATCCTCGGTGAGCAGCAGGTCGAGCGCGGCACCGGGACGACCGAGACGCCCCGACGCGTTGATCCGAGGAGCGAGCCGGAATCCGACCGCGCCCTCGTCGACCCGCGCCGGATCGACCCGCGCCGCCTTCATCAGCGCCCGGAGGCCCGGCTTCTGGGTACGCGCGAGCCCGCGCAGGCCGGCGAGCGCCAGCGCGCGGTTCTCGTCCACGAGCGGCACGACGTCCGAGATCGTCGCCAGCGCGACGAGGTCGAGGTGCCGCGTCAGCGCCTCGTGCCCGACCCCGAGGAGCGCCTCGCCGAGCTTGTAGACGACCCCGGTCCCGCAGAGCTCGGGGAACGGATAGTCGGACGGCCGCGTCGCGACCACGGGGCAGTCCGGGAGCGTCTCCCCCGGCCGGTGGTGGTCGGTGACGACGACCTCGAGGCCGCGCGCTCGGGCCTCGGCGATCTCCTCGACCGCGGTCACGCCGCAGTCGACCGTGAGCACGAGCCCGCAGCCCTCGTCGGCCAGGCGCGCGAGCGTCTCGCGCTGGACGCCGTAGCCTTCCTCGAAGCGGCTCGGCAGGTGCCAGGTGACGTCGGCGCCGAGCTCGCGGAGGATCAGGACGGCGAGCGCGGTGGCGCAGATCCCGTCCGCGTCGTAGTCGCCGTGGACGCAGATCTTCTTGCCCGCGGCGATGGCCGAACGGATCGTCTCGACCGCGCCGGCCATGTCTCCGAGCAGGAACGGGTCGTGGCCGGGCACAGCCCCTTCGAGGAACGCGCGGGCCTCCTCGGGGTTCGAGTAGCCGCGGCGAACGAGGACGCGCGCGGTCGTCTCGCTGACGTCGAGGCTCTCTGCGAGGACGCTCGCATCGGCCTGCGGGCACGGTTTGACCGACCAATCCATAAGCCGAAGCAAGGTACGGAGAGGGTCGGACGGCGGTGGGTCCGGCGGGTCAGTCCAGATTTCACCGGATTCACCGTGGATATCCTGAAGAGAGTGACGGTCGAAGCGAACTACTCCTCCGGCGAGGACTACATGGTCGAGTTCCTGGGGTACCGGTTTGCGTTCAACACGGACGACTTCGAGCAGCGCGTCACGGCCGCCGCTGTGAAGCTCGGGCTCGTCGAGAGCAACGACCTCGACGAGGACGAGACGGCGGATCTCGTCGAGCTCGCGGCCGACGGGTTGATCGAGGAGCCTCGAAGCTCGCTGGGTCGGTACCTGATGCGCCACTGGGAGCAGCTCTCGCTCGTCCGCGGCGAGTCGCTCGTCTACTGGCTCCGCAAGCTCGTCTTCCGCGGCGCCTGGCTCGACCACCGTGTGAAAGAGGGGCTGCTCGAGGTCGACTGGGACGACCGCGAGGGCGAGTTCGCCTACCGCGATCCGCGCGGCGACCGCGCTCTGCTCGAGCTCGCGCCCGTGCCCTCGTGGCACGAAGTGCAGTTCCGGCGCTAGGTCGGCGCTGTTTCGTCCCAGCCGGCGGGGATCTGCGGGCAGCGGCCAGGCCTCGTCCGGCCTCCACTGTCTCCCACTCTTCGCTGAACGGCGGCTTCCAGGTCTCGATGCGCTCGATCGCGCGCTCGCCTTCGCAGCCGGACGGCGTCGGCCTTCTCCTGTGTGAAGAGCCCGATCTCGACGGCTTCCGCGAGGTGGTCCTCGTCCTTCCAGCGCCAGGTCCGGTCGGGATCGATCCAGATGTCCAGGAGATGGTCGGTCGTGTCGAAGCCGAGAGCGGTCTCTCGCCACGGTTCTTCGAGGTTCACGTACCAGCCGAGGAACTCGCCGTCACGTCCCCACTGCACGTAGACCGAGTGCGAGGCACCCCGCTCGTGGAGCATGAGCCTGCTTCCGTACCACTGAGCTTCCTCGTGAGCCCAGTCGCCCGCTCTGGACCTCGGAGACTGGCCACGCGCTCCCCGCGCGGCCACCGGACCGGCGTGCCCGGGGGCGATCCAGAGAACGGTTCGCGCCGGCATGTGCTCGACAACCGTCGCGGGGATCGCGCTGAAGACCCGCCAGGGCCAGACGAACCGAAAGAGCACCTGATCGGGGGCTAGTTTCACGCGCGCTCCGAGTGGTACTTTCTAGGAAGAGAGGAGAGTTTTGTCACAAGTGGCCGTCGAGACGGCTGCGGCGATGCTGATGGAGGCGCGCGGCCTCCTCCTGAGGGGTTGGTCGCAGGGAGCCCAGGCTCGAGACGAGACAGGGCAGGCAATCCAGGCATGGAGCCAGGGGGCGGCGTCGTGGTCCCTGCTCGGCTCGCTCCTCGCCAGCTGGTACCGCCACAACGAGTCGCTCCAGGCGGATTTTGTCGCGCACTCGATGGACGCTCGCGCGCTCGGCGACGCGATGGCAGCGCTCGGAACCGCGAGCGGCTCAGCGGATCTCGACGCGCTGGAACGACGCCGAGGAGCGCCAGCTCTCCGACGTCCTCGCCGTGATCGACGCCGCGATCAGGACCCTGCCGGACTAGAACAGCGCTTCGGCGGCCTTCGCCGAGGCTCCGACGTGCTCGCGGCCGAGCTTCGTCACGATCCGACCGCGCGGCGTGCGCTGGATGAACCCGAGCTGCAGGAGATACGGCTCGTAGACGTCCTCGATCGTGTCCGGCTCCTCACCCAGGGCCACGGCCAGAGTGGACAGGCCCACCGGACCGCCGTCGAAGCGGTCCACGATCGCGTGGAGCAGCGCCCGGTCGGTCCGCTCGAGCCCATGGCCGTCGACCTCGAGCAGCTCCAGAGCCTCGGCCGCGACCCCGGCCGTCACGACACCCTGATGGCGCACCTCGGCCACGTCGCGCACCCGCCGCAGGATCCGGTTCGCCACGCGCGGTGTGCCGCGGGACCGCGCCGCGATCTCCTCGGCCGCGTCGTCCTCGATCTCCACGCCCATGATCCCCGCCGAGCGCCGCACGATCACGCCCAGCTCCGCCGGCTCGTAGTACTCGAGCCGGAAGGTCATCCCGAACCGGTCGCGCAACGGCGTCGTCAGCAAGCCCGTCCGCGTCGTCGCGCCGACGAGCGTGAACGGCGGCACCTCCAGCGTGAGCGTGCGCGCCGCGTGGCCCTGACCGACGATGATGTCGAGCCGAAAGTCCTCGAGCGCCGGGTACAAGACCTCCTCGACCGCGCTCGACAGCCGATGGATCTCGTCGATGAACAACACGTCGCGCGGCTCGAGCGTCGTCAGGATCGCCGCCAGGTCGCCCTTGCGCTCGAGCGCCGGCCCGGCGACGCAGCGGATGCCCACGCCGAGCTCCTCGCGGACGATGTACGCGAGGCTCGTCTTCCCGAGCCCGGGCGGCCCCACCAGGAGCACGTGATCCAGAGACTCGTCGCGCCCCCGCGCGGCCTGCAACGCGATGTCCAGCTGCTCCTTGATCCGCTCCTGCCCGACGAACTCGTCGAGCGACCTCGGCCGCAGCGAGCGATCGAGGTCGTCCTCGTCCGGCTGCAGCGCGGGTGCCAGGAACTGCTCGGTCACGCCGCCTTCAGCGCCTGGCGGACGCGCTCCTCGGGGGGAGCCTCCGGGTCGGTGCCGGCGAGCGCACGCTCGGCCTCGAGAGCCGAGTAGCCGAGCTCGACGAGGGCGTCACGCGCCACGAGGTCGGGCGCGCCCTCGGGCACGACCTGCTCCAGCCCGAGCTTCTCCTTCAGCTCCAGCACGACGCGCTCCGCGGTCTTCTTGCCGACTCCGGGGATCGCGATGAACCGCGCGGTGTCGCCGAGGACGATCGAGCGCCGTAGCTCCGCCGGAGTCGAGCCCGAGACGATCAGCAGCGCGACTTTCGGCCCTACGCCGGAGACGGACAGAAGCTGCTCGAAGAGCTCCCGCTCGGCCGGCTCCGCGAACCCGTACAGCTGCAGCGCGTCCTCGCGCACGTGCAGGTAGGTGTCGAGCGTCACCTCGCGCCCCTCCTTCGCCTTCCGGTGCGCGCGGTCCGTCGCCCGCAGGAGGTAGCCGACGCCCGCGACATCGAGCACGAGCCCGTCCGCGGTGCGCGCGACGGGAGTCCCTGTCAGCCGGGCGATCACGCCGAGACTGCCTTCAGCAGCGGTGGCGCCAGCGCATGGCAGATCCCGACAGCGAGCGCATCGGCAGCGTGGTCGGGAGTGGGAGGCGCGTCCAGGCGGAGGATCGCCTGGACCATGCGCTGCACCTGGGCCTTCTCGGCCCGGCCGTAGCCGCACACGGCCTGCTTGACGCGTGACGGGGAATACTCAGCGCACTCGACTCCCGCGAGCGCGGAGGCGACGAGGATGGCGCCGCGCGCCTGGCCGACGGAGAGCGCGGTGCGGGCGTCGACGCCGACGAAGGACTCCTCGAGCGCGACGGCATCCGGCGCCTCCCGTTCGATGAGCGTCGTGACGGCGTCGAAAATCGTCTTCAGGCGCGCCTCGGGGCGGTCGGACGCGCCCGTCTTCCACCACCCGTAGTCGAGGGCCCGAACCCGCCCGCCTTTTTCTTGGACGATGCCGTATCCGCACGCTGCAGTGCCCGGATCGATGCCGAGAACCTTCACGGGTCGAGGTTAGGCGCCGGGCCGGACGTTCCTGCCCCGAAAACCGGGTTTCCCTCTTTTGCGTACGGGACCAATGGACTAGGCTCGAGGAGGGGAGTTATGAGAGGGAAGTTTCTAGCCGCATGCGACGCTCGCAGCTGCTATCTGCGTGCTGCTCGGCAGCGCGCCTGCAGGAAGCGTCAAGGCGGTTCCCTCCGTCGAGTGTCCGAACGGCGCGACGGTCGTGAGCATCGTCGACAACGGCTTCGATCCCCGCGACCATCACTGTCCCGCCGGGGACGACCGTCTGCTGGACGAACACCGGTCAGATCCCCACACGGTCACGTCGGACACCGGTGTATTCGACGCCACGACTCCAGCCGACGGAGTCGTTCCGTACACGTTCACCGACGCCGGTCAGTTCCCGTATCGCTGCCAGTTCCACCCGGACATGGTCGGCACGATCACTGTCAACACCGGCCCGCCGCCGCCACCGCCACCGCCGCCTCCTCCGCCACCCCCGCCACCTCCTCCTCCACCGCCTCCGCCTCCGCCTCCACCGCCTGGCGTGCTCGTTGCGACCGTCGGCACCGGCGACGGCTTCACGATCTCGCTGACGATGAACGGCGCCAAGGTCACGCACCTGGAGGCCGGGACGTACGAGATCGAGGTCACGACAACTCGGCCTTCCACAACTTCCACCTCACGGGCCCGGGCGTGGACAAGTCGACCGACATCGACTTCAAGGGCACGACGACCTGGCTCGTCACCTTCACGGACGGCGTCTACAGGTTCGTCTGCGACCCGCACGCGACTCAGATGAAAGGCGAGTTCACCGTCGGCTCCGCGCAGCCACCGCCGCCGCCCCCTCCGCCGCCGGTCAGATGCAAGGTCCCGAAGGTGATCGGGAAGAAGCTCCCGGTCGCGAGGCGCACGATCGTCCGGGCGCATTGCCGCGTCGGCCGCGTCCGGAAAGCCCGCTCGCGCCGGGCCCGCGGTCGTGTCGTGTCCCAGAGCCCGCGCCCAGGCGTCAGGCGTCCGAGGGGCACACGCGTGCAGCTCGTCGTCAGTCGCGGCAGACGTTAGCCCCCGGCTTGGCTAGCCTCTAGTCGTGCGGCGCTTCGCCCTGCTCACGAGCCTGCTCGTCGGTTCCCCTCGCCCTGGCGGGGGCCGGCCAGGGCGCGCGCGGCCAGACGGTCGAGCGCATCGGCATCACCGACGCCGCGCGGCAGGCGCACCAGCTTCCGGCCGGCCTCCTCGTCGAGCTCGCGTCACCGACCGGCTACGAGCGGCAGTCCGCCTCGGGAGACGCCGGCCGCTGGGTCGGGGCGCGCTACGAGCAGATCGGCCACCCCGAGAACGCGGGGCAGGCGACCCTCGACTGGACCGTCAGCTTCGACCAGAGCACGGGCGAGGCGGACGCGATCGCGCACGCCCACATCCAGCACACGAGCTGGGCGCGCGACCAACGCGGCGGCCTGTCCGTCCCCCACGTGGTCGGGACGCGCGGCGTCGGAACGATCCTCGGCTACTACGAGATGGTCACCCCCTCGACGCCCGGTGACGCGCGCTTCGAAGGCGTCCTCGCCTTCCCGCTCGACACGAACCTGCATGCGGTGATCCGCTTCGAGGCGCTCGAGCCTCCCGACGACACCTACATGGTCAACGGCTCGAGCGCGGCTTCGAGCTGGAATCGCGGCCAGCTCCTCGTCGCGCTCGCCGGCGCCCAGCTCCAGGGGAACCTGCCTCCGAAGATCGTGGCGGCGCGCGCGATCCAGCGCGGGCGGATGGTGCGCGGCAAGGTGGTCGACCGGTTCCTGGACTCGGTGCTCGGTGCGCGCGTTTCGCTCGAGAAGAGCATCGGCGGGACCTGGACGAAGGTCTCCGGCGGCAAGACCGACCCGCGCGGCTTCTACGAGCTCAAGGCGAAGAAGCGCGGGAGATACCGGGTGAGCGTGCGCTGGGCCGGGTTCTCGGCCATGAGCCGCGAGCTCCGCGCAGGCCGTTAGGCGTAAGCTGAAAGACGTGTCGCAGCCGCCGCGCAAGATTCCCCGCCTCCCCCGCCTCTACTGCGGGCGGATGCGCGGCCACCGCGGCTATCTGAAAGAGCTCAAGCGCATGGACAACGGGACTTCCGTGTTCCTGTGCCAGGCGTGTGGCTGGGAGGGCATCCTCCCGACCGGGTCCAGCTAGCCCGCGACGGCCTCGAGCACCGTCTCCGGGATGTCGAAGTTCGAGTAGACGTCCTGCACGTCGTCGTTCTCCTCGAGCTCGTCCATCATCCGGACGACCTTGCGCGCGACCGACTCGTCCTCGATCTCCACGGACGTCTTCGGCACCATCGTCGACTCGGCTGACTCGATGGCGATCCCCCCGGCCTCCAGCGCCTCGCGGACCGCGTGCAGGCTCTCCGGCGCGGTGGTGACGCGGTAGCTCGACTCCTCGGCTTCCACGTCGTCCGCGCCGGCGTCGGCCGCGGCGAGCATCAGCTCGTCCTCGTCGATCTCGCCGGGCACGAGGATCACGCCCCTGCGCTCGAAGAGCCACGCGACGGAGCCGGACTCGCCGAGGTTGCCGTCGTTCTTCGTGAAGACGTGGCGGACGTCGGCCGCGGTGCGGTTGCGGTTGTCCGTGAGCGCCTCGACGAAGAGCGCGATCCCGCCGGGGCCGTAGCCCTCGTAGGTGACGGTCTCGTAGGCGGCCGCATCGGCACCGGTGCCGGCGCCCTTGGCGATCGCGCGGTCGATGTTGTCCTTCGGCATCGAGTTCTCGCGCGCCTTCTCGATCGCGTTCTGCAGCGCGACGTTCCCGCCCGGATCGGGGCCGCCGTCGCGCGCGGCGACGATGATCGCGCGCGTCAGCTTCGAGAAGAGCTGGCCACGCTTTGCGTCGGTCGCCCCCTTCTTCCGCTTGATCGATGCCCACTTGCTATGTCCGGACAAGGCTCGCCTCCCTGACTGCGTCGAGGAAGAGCTCGTGGACGCGGGTGTCGTCCGTGAGCTCGGGATGGAAGGTAGCGACCAGGAACCGTCCCTGCCTGAGGAGGACGGGCTTGCCGTCGAGCTCGGCGAGGACTTCGACGTCGTCGCCCGTCTGCTCCACTCGAGGGGCTCGGATGAAGACGCCGCGGAGCGGGGTCTCGTCGCCCTGGAGCTCGAGGTCGGCCTCGAAGCTGGAGACCTGGCGGCCGTAGGCGTTGCGCGCGACCTCGACGTCGACGAGCCCGAGATGATCGCGGTCGAGGACGATCAGGCCCGCGCAGGTGCCGAGGACCGGCTGCTCGAAGCTGCGGATCGCGTCCTCGAGGCCGTAGAGGCGCATCAGGCGCATGAAGGTGGTCGACTCGCCGCCCGGTACGACGAGACCGTCGAGCCCCTCGAGCTGCTCCGGCTTGCGCACCTCGACCGGGTCCGCACCGAGCCGCCGCAGCATGGCCGCGTGCTCGCGGAAGTTCCCCTGGAGCGCTAGGACGCCGATCTTCACACCGCGAATTCTAGATTTCGGCCGGCTGCGGCCGCGAGGCGCCCCTACTCGTGCTGCACTATGTCGACCGAGATCTCGACCGCCGGAACCGCTCCTCTGTTCTCGAGCCAATGGGTGGTGTTTCGGTCCTCCGGCCAGCCCACTCCGGGCCCATAGTCCGTGGCGACTCCATCTCGGTGGTCGGTGATCGTTCCTTCGAGCACGTAGACGATGCCCGGTCTGTCTCTGTGGTCGTGAATCGGCCCGAAGACGCCTCCGGGCTCCATCGTCACCATGCGCATCCGGAGCTGGCGCCCTGCCATACCCTCGATCTCAGGGCCGAGGTCGACCGTCGCAAGCAACTCCGTCGTGACACCCTGCGTCTCAGGTGCCGCCTGTTCGTCGCTCATCGGCCGCGGCGCTGATTACCAGCCGCGGGTTTCGAGCAGCTCTTCCGGCGGGATGCCCGCCGTTGCGAGGCCCGTCATCGCGTCGCCCAGGCCCTGCGAGACGCGGGCGAGCACCTCGGCGTCCCGGTAGTGCGTCGTCGCCTCGACGATCGCCTTCGCGCGCTCGGACGGGTTCGTCGACTTGAAGATCCCCGAGCCGACGAAGACGCCGTCCGCGCCCAGCTGCATGCACAGCGCGGCGTCGGCCGGAGTTGCGATCCCGCCTGCGGTGAAGGTCACGACCGGGAGCCGACCGTTGTCGGCGACCCACTGGACGAGATCGACCGGCGCACGCAGCTCCTTGGCCTCGGAGTAGAGCTCGTCGGAGCTCATCGCACCGAGGCGCTTGATCGATCCGAAGACCGAGCGCATGTGCGTGACCGCGTTCACGATGTCACCCGTGCCCGCCTCGCCCTTCGTGCGGATCATCGCGGCGCCCTCTGCGATACGCCGCAGCGCCTCGCCGAGGTTCGTGCAGCCGCAGACGAACGGGACGGTGAACTTCCACTTGTCGATGTGGTTGGCCGTGTCCGCGGGCGTCAGCACCTCGCTCTCGTCGATGTAGTCGACCTCGAGCGCCTCCAGGATCTGCGCCTCGACGAAGTGGCCGATGCGCGCCTTGGCCATGACCGGAATGGACACTGCCTCCTGGATCTCGGTGATCTTGTCGGGATCGGCCATGCGCGCGACGCCGCCCTCGCGGCGGATGTCCGCCGGGACGCGCTCGAGCGCCATGACGGCGCACGGCGCCTGCGTCCTCGGCGATGCGGGCCTGGTCCGCGTCGGTCACGTCCATGATCACGCCGCCCTTGAGCATCTCGGCGAGCCCGCTCTTGACGCGCATCGTCCCGATCTCGGCCATGCCGCGATTGTAGCCCTAGGGCGTCAGGCGAACGTGATCGGTGGTCCGGCCGCGCATGTCGACCGCGGATACGTCCAGTTGGCTGTCCGTCGCGGAGACGTAGAGGAACCCGTGCTGGTAGAGGGAGCGGACTGCGCCGCGGGTACGAGCTGCGGGCAGCCGTCGGAGCGAGTAGAGCCGCGCGGCGCCACCGCCGTGGACGACGTACGTCACGCCGTTCCGTACCGCGAAGCGCTGGTAGTTGTGATCGTGCCCCGAGAGAACGAGCTGCACCCCGTACCGCTCGAAGAGCGGCACCCAGCTCGCGAACCACCTGAGTGTTCCCGGAGTGCCCACCGCACGTGTAGGGAGGGTGGTGGAAGACCGCGATCTTCCAGGTCGCGGCCGACTCGGGAGAGCTGCTCCTCGAGCCAGGCCGTCTGCGTCGGCTCGAGATCACGGTCGAGTCGAGGAAGAAGAGCTGAACCTCCCCGTCCCCCAGCCTGCCGCGGTAGTAGCGGCCCGGGCATCCCGAGCGTCTTCAGCTCGTAGCGCCCTCGACCGGTCTCGTAGTCGTGGTTGCCGAGCACGCCGCCGACCTGCAGCCCGGCGCGCCGAGCCCAGCCGAAGCTCCGCTGCCAGTTGGCCCGAAACTGCGCGGGGCTCTCGAGATAGTCGTTGTCTCCGAGCGTCGACGAGCATGTTCGCGTCATGCCGCGACTCGTAGCTCTTCATGCGCAGGCCGAGCGACAGCTCTCGCGAGCCGCCGACGCCGTAGTCGCCCATCGCGAGGAACGAGACCCTCACCTGCGCCGAGGAAGAGCCGCTCAGGACAAGGGCGAACAGACACAGAGCAAGGATCCGTCGCAAGCCGGATTCCTAGCAGGAACTCGTTCTCGAGCTATCCGTTGACCGAGCGAAGGACGAGCAGCGTGCGGCCGTTCGGCCCCTGGACGAAGCGTGAGTTGTAGAGATGGTCCCCGGTGAGCCGCAGCACGCGGGCGCGCTCGACCTCGCTCATGCCGCCGTAGCTCAGGAACTTGTGCTGCGGAAGCGTGTCGCCGAGCGGCTTCGAGAGCTCGTCGGCGAGGTTCTTCCGCTTGAGGTAGATCGCGCCGGTGGTCTGGCCCTCCGGAGGAAGCAGGGCCACGACGGAATCCACGTCCTTCGAGTACTTGAAGGTGTACATGGCCAGCTCGAGCGCCTCCCTGCGCAGGAGCGGGACCGTCTCCTCCGACCCCACCTGGGAGAGCCCGCACTTGTCGGCGGTGCCGCACATCACGTAGGTGATCGTCGCGTTCGCCGGCTCGAACTGCTTGATGGAGCTCCCGACCTTGCGGAAGGGCTGCCGGGTGATGCCGATCCCATCCACGGCGGCGTCCTGATAGAGGAGCGGCTGGGCTTGCACCACCGCGATCGGCTGGCCGTCGTACTTGTAGGCCGGCGCGACGTGGTCGGCCGTGTTCTGCGCCTTGTCGTAGACGTCGCTGCCCGTCGGCTTGTACGACGACCACCTGTTGGCAGCGGACTGGGTGGAGACGAGGTACGCGAAGAGCCCGAGCACCCCGAGGAAGCCGGCGACGATGACCAGGTTCGCGAGCATCACCTGCTTGGCGAACGGAGAACGGCGCTTCTCTACAGCGTCGGCCACGACGCCTCCTCGAGCAGGTCGATTTTCGCGGGCTTGAGGTTCGCGGCCTGCAGGAGCGCGACCAGTTCGTCGCCGTAGATCTCCCGCCGTGCCACGACCTCGTCGGCGATCTTCTCGATCCCCGTGCGGTTCTGGAGCACGAAGTTGTGCGCGATCACGTAGGCCTGTCCGACGATCTGCGCCGCGATCCGCCGCTTGTCTCGATCGGACAGGACGCTCGCCGCGACGTCGTGATCCTGGATGCTCCCGGTGCGGTTCATCAGCTTGAGGCCGATTTCCTCGAGTCGCCTGAGGACGCGCTCCTCCTCCTTGGAGTCGAGCCCACCCGCGTCGAGGTCGAGTGGCTCCGGGCCCATTCCGGCGGCGCCGACCATGAGCGCGGCCAGCCGTGTGACGGTCTGGATGTCGCCGCCGACTCCACTCGTCGTCTGTCCGTAGAAGACGCGCTCTGCCGCCATGGCGCCGAGGCCCCAGATCAGCGTCGCCATCTGGTCGGACTGCCACTGGCTGAAGCGCTCGACCTGCTCGGCCGCCTGGTGATGCCCGAGCGACTCGCCGCGCATGCGGATCGAGATCCGGGTCGACTCCGAGCCCTTCATGTACACGTGGCTCGCCGCCGCATGGCCCGACTCGTGGAGCGCGACCGCCCGGGTGTCTTCCTCGGGGTATTCGATGTTCACGGCGGTCCCGGACTCGACCGTGGTCATCGCCTCGAGGATGTCTGCGGAATCGAAGCGCTCACGGCCGTCTGCGTGCGCGTACGTGAGCGCCATCGAGCAGACCTGCTCGATCATGGCCGGCGAGTAGCCGCCCGTGATCCGGGAGAGCTCGTCGCGCTTCTGCTCGGTGTCGAGCTCAGGCTCGTGGGCGACCTTCTGGATGTAGAGGTCGAAAATGTCCTTGCGGTCGTTCTTCGTCGGCGTGCGCAGCCAGACGTGGCGGCCCATCCGCCCCGGGCGCGTGAGCGCTGGATCGAGCTGGTTGATCGGGACGTTCGTCGCGCCGATGAAATAGATCTGGTCCTTGCGCGGCTTCGGTCGCGGGATGCGGAACGAGAAACGCCCGACGCGGGCCGGGATGATGTACGTCGCGTCGAGGAACGTGTTCGTCCAGTTGGTGAACAGGCGGCGGAAGAACGGCGGGTTGTCGATGCCGTCCATGACGACGAGGAGCTGGTTGAGCGCCAGCTGGCCGCCGCCCATCATTCCGGGAACCGCACCGCCCTGGCTCCAGATCCGTGCGAGCCCGGTCGGGCCGGAGGGCTTGCTCGCGCGCTCGGCGAACAGCCGCTCGCGCCAGGCGCGGGTCTCGAGGATCATGTCCCCGGTCGGATTGAGCGCACCGAAACGCCCGTAGAAGAGCGAGTCCTCGAGGCGGCCTCCGGTGTAGCTCGGAGCCCCGCCGAGCGCCTGCCTGCGCATCCCGACCGCGTCGATCTCGTCGATGAAGACGATGCACTGGCCGCCCCATTTCCGGGCGAGCTTCTTCGCCTTGCGCGCGAGCCAGCGGACGATGACCGCGTCCATGCCGAGGAACGTCTGCTGGAAGCCCGAGCCGGGCATGAGCACGAACGGACAGTTGAAGCCCGTCGCGATCGCCTTGGCCAGCATCGTCTTGCCGGTGCCCGGCTGGCCGAGGAAGAGCAGGCCGCGCTCGCGCTTTCCGCCGGCCTCCTCGAAGGCCTCACCGCTCTGCCAGAGCGTGACGACGCGGCTGACCTCCTGCTTGGCCTCGTCCTGGCCGCGCACGTCCTGCAGGCGCACGCCCCAATCCGCATCCCCGGGCTCGAACCCGCGCATCTGAGTGACCCCGATCAACATCATCGGGCCGAGGAAGATGAACGCGTTGAAGAGGAGGAAGAACGGAAGGCTGAAGAAGAGGCCGATCAGCTGCTGGCCGCGAACGAAGCCGTGGATCGAGTCGTAGATCGCAGTGCCGCTGCCGACCCAGCTCGACGATCCTCCCGGGATCAGCAGGCGGAAGATCCAGATGATCGTCAGGACGACGAGCAGGAAGATGATGAGCTTCAGGACCGCACGCCAGAACGACACACGGCGCCGCGCGATGACGTCTTCTTCCTTGAGCGACTCGTCGTCGGTTCCGTACAGGCTCGGCCACGGCAGGAGGCGCCGGGTGACGAGGTCGATCGCGCCGCGGAACGCGACCACGACGAAGAACGTCGCGGCCAACGACCAGCCGATGCTCCAGTCCAGAACGGAGTAGAACCAGATGAACGGCGCCGGGCTCGTGATCAGCGCGATCGCGGTCGCCCTGCGTGTGAGCGCGCGCCAGTCCTCGCCCAGCTCCGCAGAGGCCGATGTGCGGTCGAGGAGCCCAGGCTCCGCGCGTTCCGTCGCCATACCTAAGAGGTTAGACGCGATTTAGGGAGTTTCGGTTTGGATTCCGACTCCGACGCGGTGCAAAATGCCGTTGTAAGGAGGGGCCGGGTCGGCTCCTGCGGCAAAGCCTCCCCGGCCCCATGTTGCCGCAGACATGGAGACCCCCAACGCCGAGGGGGTGATGGGTCCATTATGCGTACACCTTTCGGCTCCTGCCTACCCCTTTCCGGCCTACTACTTTTTGAGGCATGCATCGGCTGACGAAAGCGCAAGCGCGGCGGGTCGCCGTTCGAGCGCAGATGCTCGACGCAGCGGCCCCGTGATCTCGTCTCCCTCGTTCGGCAGCTGACGTTCCTCCAGATCGACCCGACCGCGGCGATCGCTCCCAGCGCGGATCTCGTGGCGTGGAGCCGTCTTGGCTCGTCGTACCGGCCCGAGGACCTCAAGCGCGAGCTCGAGGAGAACAGGACGCTCTTCGAGCTGGACGCGATGGTGCGGCCGATGAGCGACGTCGGGCTCTATCTGGCGAGCGCGGAGGAGTGGACGGACTACGACAAGCCGCGCGACTGGATGACGGCCAACGACAAGTTCAGGCGCGACATCCTGAAGCTGCTCCGCCGCTCGGGGCCGCTCGCCTCGCGCGAGATCCCGGACACGTGCGTCGTGCCCTGGGCCTCGACCGGCTGGACGAACGACCGGAACGTCACGCAGATGCTCGAGTACATGGCTGTTCGCGGCGAGATCGCGATCGCCGGACGTATCGGGCGCGAGCGGGTGTGGGATCTGGCGGAGCGCGTCTATCCGAAGGTGAAGGTGCCGTCGGTCGAGGAGGCTGAGCGCCAGAAGAACGAGCGGCGGCTGGCGGCGCTCGGCATCGCTCGGGCGAAGCGGCCGAAGATGCCGATGGAGCCGGCGTACGTGGGCGACGCGGGCGAGCCGGCCGCGGTCGAGGGGACGAAAGGCGAGTGGCGAGTCGATCCGTCTCTGCTGGACGGGGAATTCACGGGCCGTACGGCGCTTCTCTCACCGTTCGACCGGCTGATCCACGACCGCGTGCGCGCAGAGGAGCTCTTCGACTTCGAGTACACGCTCGAGATGTACAAGCCAGCGGCGCAGCGGCGCTGGGGCTACTTCGCACTGCCGATCCTCCACGGTGACCGGCTCGTCGGGAAGCTGGACGCGAAGGCCGACCGCAAGGCCGGGGTGCTGCGGGTGAACGCGATTCACGAGGACGTGAAGTTCACGAAGCCGATCGCAAAGGGCGTGGAGAAGGAGATCGCGGACCTCGCGTCTTGGCTCGAGCTCGAGGTCGAGTCGGCCTAGGATCGGGCTACGCTTCGCCGCGCGGGCCCGTAGCTCAGCTGGTTAGAGCAGCGGACTCATAATCCGTTGGTCGGTGGTTCGAGTCCACCCGGGCCCAATGGAGGAAAGCGGGTTTGAGAAGCACAGAGGCCCCGTGAGGGGCCTCTGTCTGTACGTATGTCTGTACGGATCGATCTAGATCGGACTCCGGACCTTCTCGGCCTCGAGCTTCGACGCCTTCCGCGAGAAGTGTCCGTACCGGTCGGTCGTGACCCTGACCGAGCTATGACCGAGTTGTGCGGGGGCACGACCGGCGGTCGCAACGAGTGTCGGGCTGCTCAAGGCAACCCGACGTAGTGATCGTGGACCCAATGCGCGTAACTCGACGGAGCCACGATTCCGTCGAAGCTGGCGATGAGGTCCGAGCACTGATCCCACGTGTTCCACGCCCAGGCTTCGTAGCCGACCGCATTCTGGTCGGCCCAGTCGACGATCTGTGACGTGATCGTCGAGCCACATGAGTTGTTGTAGCTCTCGCCGAACTCGCCGAAGATGACCGGCACGGCGTCTGCCACGGGCCGCGTGTACTGCGTCAGACACACCTGCGTCGAGCAGGCGTTGCCGCCATAGACGTGCTGCTCCGCAGCCAGCTGTCCGCCTGGATCCGACGGTCGATAGAACAGCCACTGCTGGAGGTTGTTCGCCCAGTCGATTCCCGAGGCGGTGACGACGTTCGTCGCTCCGGTAGCCCGGATCGCGTCCAGGGCGCCCTGCATCCCCAGAGCTGCGTAGCCGACGTCGCAGGCGGAGCCGCCGTCGCGCCAGCACGCCCACGAGATGTCGTGCGGCTCGGACTGCAACCCGAGGATCGTGTTCGGGTCGTCCTCGAAGGAGTTCGCGATCGAGGTCCAGGCTGCCGGCGCGTGATCGAGATCGAGGATTTTCGGATGGTCCAGCGCGCGCTGGTTCCCGGCAGCTGCCCACATGAGGCTGACTTCGGCGTAGATGCCGTTCGCGTGCAGCAGGCTGACGAATGTCTTGATCGCCCGCAAGTAGTTCTGTCCGGCGTACTCGGAGTTGACGCCGTTGATCCCGAGCACGCAGTCCTCGTTGAGGCCGATGTGGACGACGTTCGCGTGCCAGGAGAGAAGCGCGCCCACCATCGCCAGGTCGGAAGGGCCGTCGAAGATCCCCCACCCCTGGATGCACGCGTACTCGGCTCCCGAGTAGTTGACGCCGTGGAGCCTGACCGTATTGCCGCTCGCGTCCAGCAGCCGATTGCCGACGACGTGCAGTCCGGGCGCGGGCGGTGGAGGTGGAGGTGGAGGTGGAGGTGGAGGTGGAGGTGGAGGTGGAGGTGGAGGTGGAGGAGGGGGCGGCGGAGGTGGAGACGGCGGCGGAGGAGGCGGAGGTGGCGGACACCGATGCGGGTTGCAGTGGCCGGGACGATTCTGTTCGGCCGACACGCTCGTGACGGCGAAGAGCGCCAGGAGGCCGGCAAGGAGTAGGAGCAGGATGGGTCGCATGAGCGCGGCACCGTAGCGATCTGTCGCCGACGCGCAACAACAGCGTTGTGCAGGAACTGAGAGGGTTGATGGAGCAAACTCCGCAAAGCTTTTCGAAACTTGACCGCCTTCGATCGAATGAATTCCAAGCTCTGAGCGATATTCCGAGGTCGCTCCTTGCGCTCGGGACGCTCACGAAGCGATGTTCATCTACGCGAGCGGCTTCTTGTTGGACGGTCGAGTGTCTGTACGGACGCGTCCCAACAGGCCTCAAAGAACCCCTTCGGATCGCGGTACAGACGGTGCTGTAACCCGCCATTCCTCCATCGAATCCCGAAGAGACTCATCCGTGGAAATTCCCAAACGAGTCGCGTCCGGTCGTCTAGGGGCATTACGCCCGGAAGCTCGGCCTCAGCGGAAGTCGCTGTTGTGCTCGCTTCCCGGATCGAGCACGTCCGGTGTGGGAGCGGCGACGAGAGAGCCGCCGGCTTGCTTCGCCACGTTGGCCTGCGAGTGCTTGATCGTTTGGCGATCTGCTTGCACACGCCGAGACTGAGCCTCCAGCGCTAACGTCTCTCCGTCGGTCGGCCCTCGCCACCAGGACATCAGCTTCTTCAGGGGATTCATGGCCAAATTCTACTTGCCTAGGCACTTCGCTTGGCCTTTCCTGTGAGCCGGCGGGACAATTTTCCTCGAGCGACAGTCGGCGTTCGATCGGGGCTGGCTGTTTGCGTTTACGCGATGCGAGAGCCGGGGGCGCTGTCCGGTCTCTCGCCGCCTGGAACGACCGGACGGAGCTCGAGGATCTCTCCGAGAAGCGCCCACCGGCTCTCGCGCTCCATTGTCTTCCGTTGGCGACTGATCTTCTAGCTGACCGGTAGACCAGGTCTGCGTGGCCTGTCGCCGCGGCGCTAGCGCTCCAGACCGTTGTCCTACGCGGCTGCCGGCGCTCTCCGAATGGCGGAAACGCGCTAACCCGACGCCGTGAGCGCCGCGGTACCGAAGAGCCGCTTCTCGGCGCCGAGCTCGGCGGGCCAGTCGATGCGGTCCGCCTTTGCGAAGCGGAGGTACGCGCGAAGTGCCTCGCGCATCCCTTCGACGAACCCCTCGGCCCGGCGCGGCTCGAAGCCGCTTTCCCACCAGAGGGCGAGAACCTGCACCGTGCCTTCGTCGGCGTCGATGCGCGGCTCGATCCTGCCGACGAGGCGGTCGCGAAAGACGATCGGCAGGACGTACCAGCCCCAGCGGCGCTTCTGTGGCGGCACGTACAGCTCCGAGACGTAGTCGAAGTCGAAGAGGCTCCCAAGGAGCTTGCGGTCCCAGACGAGGGCGTCGTGAGGGGAGAGGAACGCGACGGACGGCGGCAGCTCCGGCGGCGCCTGGAGCAGCTCGACATCGTCGCGGACGACGTACCGCTTGCCGCTCACACCCTCGACCTCGACAGGTACCAGCTCTCCCAGCTCGACGAGCTCCTCGCGCAGCGCGTTGCGGCCGGGAAACCCCGGATACTGCGGATCGGGATTCGCCGGGCCGAGAAACTCGAAGATGCCCTCGCCGTGTCCACTCGCACCAACCAGCCCGTGCGCGCGATAGCGCGACAGCATCTTGTGGCGCAGCTGCTCGTGCAGCGTGAGGTCGTGCGCAAGCACCTCCGCGGGAAGAAACCTCTCGGGCAGGTCGTACTGCCGGTGATTGCCCTCCCGCCTGGCGATCCCCAGGACGCCGATCCGTACATACGCGTCGAGCACCGCGCGGACGGCGTTTATCGGCGCCCCGAACCAGTCCTTCGTCGGACCACCCTCCCGCTCGAAGTCGAGCGAGGACAGCGGCCCCTCCGCCGGATCCGTTCCAGCACCCGCTTCGCCACGTCTGCGTTGTCGTCGAGCACCTTCTGCCAGCGGAAGCTGCTGCGGACACGGAACCACGCGAACTCGCTCGCCGGCACGAGCGAGAGCCCCTTGTTGTACGCCTCGACGATCTCGCGGCTTTCGTACAGCTCGTCGCACCAGGCGGGGTCGTAGTCGGCGACCCGCGCGTGCAGCACGAGATCATGGCTGCGGCCCGCGACGTCGACCGGGTCGAGCTGGATCGAGCCCAGCCTACGCAGAACCTCGAGCACACCGCCCCGGCCGCCCGCGAGCGACCGCGCAGGCGCCAGCAGCTGCCGCGCGACGAGGAAACGACGCGCGTCCTCGTTGGCGACCTTCACCTCCGGGACGCTACCGCGATACTGATACGTGCATGGCCCCCAAGCCCCTGATCCGCGCGTTCCTCGGCCTCTGCGCAGGTTTTGCCTTGCTCGTCGGCCCCTCGGCTGACGCTGCGAAGCCCGGCGCACTCGACACGACCTTCGGCCGTGCTGGAAAGGTGATCACGGACTTCGGCCGGATCGACGGCATCAACGACATCGCCGTCCAGCCGAACGGCAAGATCGTCGTTGTCGGCGACAGCTACGGGCAGAGGTACCGCCAACGACACCTTCGCCCTCGCGCGGTACACGAGGAGCGGCGCGCTGGATCAGACGTTTGGAACCGGCGGCAAGGTCACCACCAGCTTTGGGCCGCCCTCGAGCGCGGCGTTCGCGGTTGCTCTCCAAGCCGACGGCCGGATCGTGGCGGCAGGAGGCACAGAGCGGCGGCATCGCCTTGGCGCGCTACGAGGCGAACGGCAGCCTCGATCCCACGTTCGGCGACGGCGGCAGGGTCGTCACCGACTTGCCTTCGCATGTGCAATGGGCCTCGGCGATCGTCATTCAGCCAGACGGGAAGCTCGTCGTGTCCGGCTCGACCAGGCAGCTCGGCTCATACGCTGACTTTCTGGTCGCGCGGTACACGGCGAGCGGTGCCCTCGATCAGAGCTTCGGCAACGGCGGCCTCGTCTCGACCGACTTCCAGCCTGGCTGGACGGATTACGCCTTCGGGGTCGCCCTCGGCCCGGGAAGCAAGATCGTGGCCGCCGGCGTAGGTCTACCCGGCGACGCAGGCGGCCCAGGCGTCATCGACGTCTCCGTCTACGACACCCATGGGCACCTCGACCCGAGCTTCGACGCAGACGGGATGCTCGTCAGCGCGCCGGAGATCGACAGCGGGGCCTGGGGCGGAGTCATCGCGCAACCCGACGGCAAGGTGGTCATCGGCGGGAACACATGGCTCGTCCGATACACGTCCGGCGGCGCCCTCGACCGCACGTTCGGCATCGCCCGAAACGGAGTCGCGAAGGCAACCGGCGGTGTGAACGACCTCGTCCGCCAGCCGGACGGAAAACTTGTCGCGGTGGGAGTGAAAGGGGTTTCGGATACCGACTCCAACTTCTCAATCGCGCGCTTCGACCGGTCGGGTTTGCTCGACAGGTCGTTCCACGGCGGAGAGGTGACGACCGACATGGGCGGATGGGACATGGCGGAGGCCGTCGCCCTTCAGCCGGACGGCAGGATCGTCGTCGGCGGCTCGACCGAACGGCTCGATGGACGGCATCACGCAGTCCGGGGACTTCGCGCTCGCGCGTTACTCTAGGCGTCCCGAATTGCCGGGTGCCGAACGTGATCGGCAAGACGCTGCGGGCTGCGAAGGCGAGGATCTCGCGCGCGAGTTGCCGGCTCGGAGGGGTCAGGCACAGGGCGTCGGCCAGGGCTGCGCGCGGGCATATCGTGTCCCAACGGCCCGCCGCAGGCAGGAATCTGCCGAACGGAAGCAAGGTCGAGCTGGTCGTGAGCCGAGGCCGCGGGTAGCCGCAGTCAGATCAGGGGGCTCCGACCGCCAGCGCGCTTTCGACGACCGGGCCTTCACGCGCTTGCGGCCGCACAGCCGCTGCGAGGACCACGACGGCCCAGCCGAGTACCCCCCACGCCCACGCATGGCCCTCGCTTCCCGCGGCCGACTCCGGGGCGAGCAGGCATGAGACGGCCCAGCCGCCTGCCGCGATCGACGCGCTGAACGCCGGGATTCGCCACCCGGCCGTTCGGAGCCCGGCGAGCAGCACGAGCAGGAGAACGAGCAGTCCGAGCGCCGACATCACGGTCCAGTGGTGGAGGCCGTTCGAAACGGCATCCGAAGGCGGAAGATCGCGCCGCTGGGCCGAGGCCATCCGTCCGGCGTACACAAGGCTCGGAACGGCCGCGACGGCCGCGAGAACCAGCATCCCCGGCTCCAGGCGCCGCCCACGCCTGAGGAACGTCCCTCGGGACGGATGCAGCGCCACCAGGACGCCGCACGCGCCTGCGATTCCCGCCGCGAGCGCCAGATACCACCACGCCGTGCCGAGGACGGCCGCGACGGCCAGCGCGAGCGCGACGACCCCGGTCTGCTGAATCCCGGCGATCCGTCGCTCCGGCCGTCGAAGCTGTGCGAGCAGACCGACCGGCAGGACCACGCCGAACACGAGCCCCCAACCGGCGTCGAGCACCTGGTTGCGCGCCTGGTCGACGAAGCCCGTATAGCCGTCGATCAGGTCGATCAGGCCGAAGTTGATGGTCAGCGAGGCAAGGGCGACAACCAGAGCAACAGCCTTCATCGAGCGCGTACGAGCCATGGCGCGCGAGCCTATACCTGGAACCATCGGCGCACTTTCGCCGGACGGGCGCTAACATCGGCCCCGGTGAAGGTCTTCCAGCACGAGCGACGTCTGAGGACGGCCGGGGGGCTCTCGGTGCGGGACATCACCGACGAGGTCAGCGAGGCGGTCAAGGAGAGCGGCGTGCGTGACGGAATCGTCTGCGTCTACTCGCCGCACACGACCTGCTGCGTGCGCGTGAACGAGTTCGAGGACGGATTCCTCGAGGACTTCACGGCGCTCTTGAAGAGCCTCGTCCCGCGCGACAAGTACTACGCGCACGACGACTGGGACCGGCGCACGGAGAACATCTGCGAAGAGGACATGTCCGTCGGAAACGGCCACTCGCACTGCATGTCGATGCTCCTCGGGTCGGCCGGCGAGGCGATCCCCGTTCGAGACGGCGAGCTCTGCCTCGGCACCTGGCAGCGCGTCCTCTTCCTGGAGCTCGACCGCGAGCGCGAGCGCCGCTGGATCGTCCAGGTCGTCGGCAGCTAGCCGAGCTCGAACACCTCGAAGTCCTTCCCGATCACCGGCTGTGCGACGTTGTAGACCGGCACGTCGCCGATCTCGCCCTTGAACGTCCCCATGTGGCCGTGCCCGTGGAAGACGATGTCTGGTCGGTGCTGGGCGATCGGCACGGCGAGCCTGTCGGAGCCGAGGAACGCCCAGATTCCGGGCGGCTCGCCCTCGAGCGTCGCGCTCGTCGGCGCGTAGTGGAGGAGCGCGATGCGAACGTCACAGGAGCCGATCTCGTCGAGCGCACCGGCAAGGCCATCGACCTCGGCGCTCGTCTCGGCGTAAACCCTGCGGAGCGAGGGCTCACCGAAATCCGGCAGCGCGGAGTCGGGAAAGCCGCCGACGAATCCCTTCACGCCGGCGACCCCGACCGACGTCTCCCCCACGTCGACGACGAACGACGACTTGTCGAGCACGTGGATGGCGCCCTCGCTCAGCGCCGCGGTCAGCTCGTCGCAGCGGTTCCCGTGCCAGTCGTGATTTCCCAGCACCGCGACGACCGGCGTCTCGAGCTCGCGCACGGCCTCGACGAGCGCCGCGACCTCTCCCGGCTCGCCGTGCAGGGTCAGGTCGCCCGCGAGCAGGATCAGATCCGTCTCGCGGGCGGCGTCCGCGAAGACTGCGGCGAAGCGCTCGTCGCCGGGCCCTCCCGCATGAACGTCTCCGGCCGCTGCGACTTTGACCACACTCGAACTGTTCCACGGAACCCCTCTTGGGGTAACCAGGCTCAGTGACCGATTTCGACGAGTTCCTGGAAACGTTGAAGAGAGTCGCCGCGGTCCTGCGCGAGGCGGACGTGCCGTTCCTGCTCGGCGGCGGGCTCGCTGCATGGGCGCGCGGAGGGCCCGAGACCGCGCACGACCTCGACTTCATGGTCAGGCCGGACGACGCAGATCGTGCGCTGGAAGCCCTCCAGAGAGCCGGCTTGCGGACTGCAAGGCCCCCGGAAGACTGGCTCTACAAGGCCTGGGACGGCGACGCCCTCGTCGACGTGATCTTCAGGCCGTCCGGGGGCGAGGTCGACGACGCGATGTTCGACCGCGCGGAGGTGCTCGACGTCCAGGCGGTGCGCATGGATGTCATGTCCCTCGAGGACGTGCTCGTGACGAAGCTCCTGAGCATGCGCGAGCACGAGGTCGACTACGACGGCGTGCTCGAGATCGCGCGGGCTCTTCGCGAGCAGGTCGACTGGGAGGCCGTCCGGGAGCGAACGCGCGACTCCCCGTATGCCCGCGCGTTCTTCTACCTGGCTGCGGAGCTCGAGATCGTGGAGCCGAGCCAAACGTTCACAACTTCTTGACAGGCGCCGTTTAGCCTTAGCTGCGCCATGAGCGCATTGAGACTTGCGGTCGTCACGCTGATTGCGCTGGCTGCAGCAGGCTCGACCAGCGTTGGCGCGACGCCGCCGGGGAACCCGCCGCTTCTGACCTTCGTCGCGGACGACCATCTCGGCCTCTGCGCAACCGATCTGGAGGGCCACACGTTCCGCCTCAGCGACCCGCGCCAGTCGGGTGCGCTTGCGTCCTGGTCTCCCGACGGGAGCCTCCTGTCGTACGTGAGCGGCAAGAGCCTCTACTTCGTCGACGCCGAAGGGCGCGTCCACCAAACGCAATCCTGGCAGACCGGTAACTCTGGGGTCTCCTCCCTGGTCTGGTCTCCCGACGCCCGGAGGTTCGCCGGGGTCACGTACTGGGGCGAGTACTCCTGGCTATGGGTGAGGAACACCGACGGGACGGGCTCGCACCAGATCGTCCAGGAGCTGGGTTACCTCAACCTGCCTCGGCCAACGTGGGCGCCCGATGGGAGCCGGATTCTCTTCTCCACGTCCTCGACGACGTACGTCGTCGATCCGAACGGGACCGAGCCGCAGAAGATCCTCGGCGGATGCAACCGCCGCCGTCTTCTCCCCCGATGGCCAGAGCCTGGCGTACGTCGCGCTCGACGGAGACCGTAGATCCGTCGGCCTCGGGGTCGCGCGGGCGGACGGGAGCCATGCGCACACAGTGACTCAGGGCGAGGTCTCGAACCCCGCATGGTCGCCCGACGGCTCCACGATCGCGTTCACTCGCGGCGTAGGCGCAATGTCACAGATTTCCCTCATCGGTCTCGACGGTGCGAACGAGCGCACGATTGCGAGCGGATCGACCCCTACTTGGGCCCCCGACGGCTCCTGGATCGCCTTCGCGCATTTCGATCAGGCGACTTCCCGCTTTCAGGCCTTCGTCATCAGACCGGACGGCACCGACCAGCGGCTCGTCGAGACCGGCCTGCCCGGAGCCAACACGTCGACCTTCTTCTGGCGCCCATCGGCGCCGTTTCCCACAGCACCGCCGTCGTTGTGTCCTGACGGGAACTCCCGGTGCGGACGTCATCAAGGGGACGAACCGCGGGGATGTGCTCATCGGCGACGCGGGCCGCGACCGGCTCTACGGACGGGGCGGCGACGACGTCCTGATCGGCGGAACGGGTCACGATTGGTTGTACGGCGGGCAGGGCGACGACTTCATCGACGCCTACGACGGGATCCGGGACTACCTCTTCGGAGGCCCCGGATCGGACCGGGGCAGCTACGACCTGTCCCAAGACCGCCGCACGTCGATCGAGCACTACGCCCGGCCGGGCTAGCGGAGCAGGGTCGAGAACGCATCCGGGTTGTCGAGGTTGGCCACGTGGCCTGCCTTCGGGACGATCTCGAACCGAGCATTCGGAAGCCGCGCAGCTAGATCGCGCGAGAGCGCGAGGTTCGGCCGGTCGTGTTCCCCGCAGGCGACGATCGCCTCGCACGCGATCGCTTTCGCGTCGACGACGCTGCCCGCGGCCTGCCACAGGAGGCGGGAGAGCTCGGCCGAGCTGAGCGATGCGAGCTCCTCGAGCGCTCGCTCGCGATACGGCTCGGGAAGCTCTGCGGCCAGCTGCCTGTGCGCCAGGCGCCGCGGCATGACCCGGACGAGGACGGCAAGCGCCCGAGTTCGACGACGCAGATCGGCAGGCAATCGGTCGAATGCGGCGCAGACGATGATCCGGCGGACATCCACTCGCGTCGCAACGTGCAGGGCAACGAGGCCGCCCAGCGAGAGCCCGCACACGACGTCGCCGGCCGACACGAGCCCGGTAACGGCATCAACCGCAGCTTGGAAGCCGAGGCGGTAGGTGGGCACGAGGTCGGGAGCGACGACGTCCCGGTCTACGAGCGCGTCGAGCTGCGGCTGCCAGGCGCTCGGCCCGGTCCCGAGGCCGTGCAGCAGAACCAGCGTCAGGAGGCCGGCTCGGACTCGGTGATCCAGATGCTCCCGTCGCCGCAACGAGCCTCGCGGGCGCCGTCGCCCGGGTCGGTGAGGCTCGTGCGCAGGAGCTTCAGCCGCTCGCCGTCGAGCTCCGCGATCGGTCCTTCGACCTCGGCGGCCCCGAACATGTGCCGCCACGCACGCACCTG
This sequence comes from uncultured Actinomycetes bacterium, assembly GCA_963790695.1. Lineage (GTDB taxonomy): Bacteria > Actinomycetota > Thermoleophilia > Gaiellales > Gaiellaceae > VAXT01. The sequence goes on from CAWBPX010000015.1 coordinate 104,289, forward strand.
GTTGTGGATCTCCCGCGCGGGCCGCGACCACTCCACCATCGCGTAGTCGGCTTCGAACGGCCCCGCCCAACTCGCGCCGTCCTCGCCCTGCGGGTCGCCCGGGTCCCCGGCCTGGAGCCGCTCGAAGACCTGCGGCAGCATCGAGAACGTGTCCTGCAGGATCCGCGGGCCGAAGTCCTCGATCCAGGTGTCCGTGTCCTCGATCGGCACGCTCGACTGCGCGAGGATGGGGCCGGTGTCGAACTCCGCGTCCATGCGGTGCCACGTGGAGCCGAAGACAGGGTCGCCCTCGCGGAACGCCCACGCGAGCGGGTACGGGCCGCGGTGCCGCGGCAAGAGCGCGGGATGGTTGTTCACCGAGCCCAGGCGCGGCACGTCGAGCGCTTCCTGGGGGAGCTTCCAGCTGAAGCCCCAGCACAGCACCACGTCCAGGTCCAGTCCCCGGAAGAGAGCGGCCACATCGTCCTTGCGCCTGGCGAGGAGCACGTTGACGCCCTGCGGCGCGTTCTTGTCGGTGACGTCGCCCCACGGGGGGTCGGGCCGCTCGATGTCCGGCTTTCTCCGCCCGATCAGCCAGGCGACCGGCTCGTGCCCCAGCTCTCTGATCGTGTCGACCAGGGGAACGACGACGGGCAGCACGTTCGAGATGATCCCGACACGAAGCCCCACCGCCGCTACCTCGTTCCGTAGGCGGTCAGGGCGATGTTCCGTCCTGCGTCGGTGCCGCCGGCGAAGGGCACGAAGCACTTGCAGCGACGAGCGTGAGCCCGAGGCATCGGAGCCGCATGTGACGAAACACTAGACCCTTGCGGTTTAGGGTTGAGCGGCCCCACCGCGCTCGCGATCGGCGACCTCTCTTCTCCGGCGGCGGCGCGGAGGCGGCGGCGGCGCCTGGTAACGGGTTCGTGCCCTCGATCTGAGGCGATTTCCGGCGTACCATGTGTCCGCCTGCGGTGGCTCCCATTTGCTTCCGTCGGCCCCTGATCCGATGTCAGACGGCAAGAAACACAGGCTCCTAGGGCTCGATTCAGCGGCCCTGATCCCGACGATCCTCGGCCCGGCGCTCGTCACGCTGCTCGATCTCGTGACCGAGAACGCGGTGATCGCCGCGCTCGTGTACGTGCTGGCGATCGTCGCGGCCAGCTCGGCAGGAGGCGTCTGGTACGGCCTTGCGGCGGCGCTCCTCTCGCTGATCCCGTTCGTCGTCTTCTTCATCCCGCCCGACGGGTTCGGGTTCGCCACCTTCGAGGACGTGATCGCGGCGATCGTGTTCGGCGCGACGGCGATCGCGGCAGGCGTCCTTTTCGACCGCCAGCGCAGGGCTCTGCACGCACTGGACGAAGAGCGTTCGCGCGCCCGTGACGCGCAGCGCAGAGCGGAGGTGGCCGCGGCGACGGCCCACAGGCTCCAGCTCTCCGCCGAGGCTCTCTCCTCGGCAGTGACGCCCGAGCAAGTTCTCGACGCCGTGCTGACCCAGTCGGTCGCTGCAACCGAGGCGCGGGCCGGGCTCATCGCGCTCCTGACGGAAGACGGCCGCCATCTCGAGATCCGGGCGCAGCAGGGCTACTCGGAGGAACGGCTCCAGGACTGGGCGCAGTTCCCGCTCGAGCTCGACTATCCGCTCTCGCACGCGGTGCGCACCGGCGAGCCCGTCTTCATCGGCTCGGCGGCAGAGCGGAGGGAACGATTCCCGGACCTGCCGGAGATCGACGAGCCGACCCACGCCCTGGTCTGCCTACCGCTCGTTGTCGAGGACCGGGCGATCGGCGGCATCACGTTCTCGTTCGGGTCCGACCAGGTCTTCGACGACGGGCGCATCGCGATGAAGATGGCCCTCGCCCGCCAGGCGGCCCAGGCACTCGAGCGGTCGCGCCTGTACGAGGCGCTCTCCGAGGCCGAGCGCCGGATGAGCTTCCTCGCCGAAGCGAGCCGCGTCCTCGCCTACGTGGGCGACGGCGTGTTCCTCGTCGACGGCGACTCGATCGTCCGCTACTGGAACCGCGCGGCAAGGCTGATCGCCGGTGTCCAGGAGAACGAGGCGATCGGCCGGCCGGCCGTTGAGGTCGTTCCGGGCTGGGCGTTGATCGAAGAGCACGTGCAGCCTGCCGAGGCAACGTCGGCCGAGCTCGGTCGCGCCGCCGCGATCCCGATCAGCATCGACGACGAGGAGCGATGGCTCTCCGTGATCGGAGTCGAGCTCGGCGACGGACGGGTCTACGCGATGCGCGACGTGACGGAGGAGCACGCGCTCGAGCAAGCGCGGAGCGAGTTCGTGGCGACGGCTTCGCACGAGCTGCGTACGCCACTCGCGGCCGTCTACGGGGCCGTGAAGACCCTGCGCCGCGAAGACCTGGAGCTCGAAGGCTCGGTCGCGAACACGTTCCTGGAGATGATCGAGAGCGAGACCGAGCGCCTGAGCGCGATCGTCAACCAGATCCTCCTCGCAGGCCAGCTGGAGAGCGGGCGCGTTTCGCTCGTCGAGCGGGAGTTCGACCTCGTCGAGCTCGTCGACGGCGTGCTCGACGCGGCGCGCGTCACCGCCCCCGAGACGGTCGAGTTCCAGGTCGAGGCCGCCAACGGAGTCGGACCGCTCCGCGGCGACGAGGACAAGCTGCGCCAGGTGCTGGTCAACCTGATCGAGAACGCGGTCAAGTACTCGCCGGACGGCGGCACGGTCACGGTCGGCCTCAGCGCCGAGAACGGCCGCGCGCGGATCGAGGTGCGCGACCTGGGGCTCGGGATCCCCGAGTCCGACCACGAGCGCGTCTTCGAGAAGTTCACGCGGCTGGACCCGGGGCTCTCGCGGGGGGTCGGCGGCACGGGGCTCGGCCTGTACATCGCGCGCGAGCTCGTCGAGCGGATGGGCGGTGCGATCGCCGTCGCCTCGGCTCTGGGGTCGGGCTCGACCTTCGCGGTCGAGCTGCCTACTTCTTAAGGCGAGCTGAGCGTCAGGGTGATCCCGCCCGTGTACGCCTGCTGCGGGTCGATCCCGATCGAGTAGCGGGCGGCCGCCGGGAGCGTGGCCGTCATCGTCGCGCCGAACGTCCCGACCAGGATCGGCGGGACGACGGTCGTGCCATCGGGCTTCAGCATCGAGATGCGGGCGCCGCAGCACGACGTGTTTCCGATCGTGACGTTGGTGAGGCGCAGGGTCACGCGCTGTGCTGCGGCTCCGTCGAAGCCGAGCAGCGCGTTCTGGCCGGGCACGGGGCCGAGCGTCAGGCTCAGGGGGCCGCCTCCGACCGCGATCGAGCCCGTGAGGTCGGCCGGCACGTCGTAGAGCGTGAGCGTCATCGACCCGAGATCGGTTCCCTGCGGGTCGACGAGGATCGTGTACGTCCCGCTCACCGGGAGCAGCTTCGCGTCGATGAACCCGCCGTTCCGCCCGACGGGTGTGGCGTAGACGAGCGTCGAGCCGTCCGGGTTCGCGATCGAGACGCGCGCCGAGCAGCAGCTCGAGGTTCCGATCGTCACGTTGCTCATGGTCAGGGCGATCCTGCGGCCGGCGGTGCCCGAGAACGAGAGGACACCGTTCTGGCCGGGGACCGGGCCCATCGAAACCGTCACCGGCTGGCCGCCGGGCGCGATCGGGGCCGTCACGTCCGGCGGGACGTCGTAGAGCGTCAATGTGGCAGAGCCGGCGTCCGCGAGCTGCGGGTCGACGAGGATCGTGTACGTCCCGCTCACCGGCAGCGTCTTCGTGTCGACGAAGCCTCCGCTCGTGCCGAACGGCGTGGCGAAGACGAGGGTCGAGCCGTCCGGCTTCGTGATCGAGACCCGGGCCGAACAGCACGACGAGGAGCCGATCGTGACGTTGGTCAGGGCCAGGCTCACCCGCTCGCCTGCGGTGCCGGAGAAGGTCGCGCTCGCGTTCTGCCCGGGTACGCTCGTGGAGACGGTCACCGGTGGGCCGGCCGGCGCGATCGTCGTGCTGGTGTCCGGCGGGACGTCGTACAGAGTGAGCGTCATGGAGCCGGTCGCAGCTGCTTGCGGGTCGACCAGGATCCGGTAGCGGCCGTTCATCGGCAGGGCGCGTGTGTCGACGAAGCCGCCGTTCGTGCCGACGAGAGTCACTGCGCCGAGGCTCGCCCCGTCCGGCTTCGAGATCGTGACCTGCGTCGAGCAGCAGGGCGACGGGCCGATCGTGACGTTGCTCAGGCGGAGGCTGACGCGGTGCCCGGCCTGGCCGTCGAAGAAGAGCCACGCGTTCTCGTTCGCGGACTGGGTCGTCACCGTGACCGGCGCGCCGCCGGGAGTGATCTCGTAGCTCTGGTTGGCGGTCGCGTTCACGGTTTGCGTGTCCGTGGCCGCTCCGGCCGTGGCGGTTGCGACCAGGTTGAGCGCGCCCGCGACCGGATTGATCGTCGTCGTGTACAGGCCGTCTCCGCGCGCGTCGAGCGCAAGCGGGCTCCCGTTGAGCGTCGCGCTCAGCGCCGTCGGCGATCCGCAGGCGACAGCGAGAATGCTGATCTGCAGCGGCTGTCCCGCGCTGACCTCGCTCCCCGCCGCCGGTGACTCGATCCACGCCTGCGGCGTCGAGGAGCATCGAGCTGCGTGGTCGACGTTGAGCCTGCCTCCGGTCCTGCTCGTACCGGCCAGAGAGGCGAGCGGGTCGACCGTGCGCAAGAGAAGCGCCTTCAGGCCCACCCCCGTTGCGTTCGGGAACACGGCCTTTGCCAGCGCGGCGGCCCCGGACACATGTGGCGTTGCCATCGACGTCCCGTCCTCGAAGCGGTACGTGCCGCCCCGCCAGGTCGAGTAGACGTTCGTCCCGGGCGCGGCCAGGTCGACGCTTCGCGCGCCGTAGTTCGAGAACCAGGCCTTGCGGTCGAACTGGTCGGTCGCGCCGATCGCGAGGACGTTGGGCACGTCGTAGCCGGACGGGTAGTTGGGCGCCGTGTCGGTATTCGTGAAGTCGTTGCCCGCGGCGGCGAGGAAGAGCTCTCCGCTCTCGTCCGTCTGGTGGATCGCGGCGAGCATGGTCTGCGAGAACTCGTCGCCGCCCCACGAGTTGCTGAGGATCGGGACGCCCTTTGCGCGTGCATAGAGGATCGCGCTGATGGCGTCGGCCGCCGTTCCGGTCCCGTCGGCGGCGAGGAACTTGAGCGGCATGATCTTCGAGCTCCACGTGACGCCGGTCACGCCGAGGCCGTTGTTGCCCGCGGCGGCGATCGTTCCCGCGACGTGCGTGCCGTGGCCGTTGTCGTCGGTCGGGTTGTTGTCGCCGTTCACGAAGTCCCAGCCGCGCCAGTCGTCGACGTAGCCGTTGCCGTCGTCGTCGACGCCGTTCGTCCGGCAGCCGGCGCAGTCCTCGCCCGGATTGACCCAGATGTTCTGCGCGAGGTCCGGATGCGAGACCTCGACGCCCGTGTCGATCACAGCCACGACGACGTTCGGGCTTCCTGTCGAGACCGACCATGCTTCCTTTGCGTCGATGTCCGCGTCGGCGGTGCCCGTCGTCCAGTTGACGGTCTGGCCGGTGTTGTTGAGCCCCCACAGCTGCGGCAGGTACGGGTCGTTGGGCGTGACGTCGCTCGCGCGGACCGTGAAGTTCGGCTCGGCGAACGCGACTCGCGGGTCGCTGTCGAGGTCGCGGATCGCGCCTGCCGTGCTCTGCGCTCCGACGGAGACGAGCGCGCTACGGATCTGCGGGTAACGGCGCAGGCGCTCGACGCCCGCGTCCGCGAGGACATCCGCCTGGCCGGCGAGAGAGACGTTCGGGCGGAAGCCGACGAGGACCGAGCGCGGCAGCGCGGGGCCCTGGGGAGCGCTGGCAGCCGAGCCGGCGAGCGCGCTCGCGCCGAGGACGACTACGAGAGAAGGCAGGAGGAGGATGCGGAGTAGTCGGCGATCGCGCATGGCGAGGTCTCAGAGCCGTCCGCGGCTGCGCAGACGGTCTTTCTCAGCGTAGGGCTGCGCCGGGAAAACGCATCCCCCGCGCGAGTGTCACCCGCATGGCAGAGTCGTCAAGTGAGCACGCGAGAGGAGCGCGCCGCGCGGTTCCAGGCTCTGCACGCCGGTGAGCCGTTCGTGATCCCGAACCCGTGGGACGCAGGCTCGGCGCGTGTGCTCGAGGGGCTCGGCTTCCAGGCGCTCGCAACGACGAGCTCGGGCTTCGCCTTCACGCTCGGCCGCCGCGACGGCCGAGCCACGCTGGACGAGGTCGCCGCGCACGTCGAGTCGCTCGTGCGCGCGACCGACCTGCCCGTCTCGGTCGACCTCGAGAACGGCTACGCCGAGGGCCCCGCGGTTGCGATCACGCGGATCGCCGAAGCGGCGCGGTCGGAGGTTCGATCGAGGATTGGGATCGTGCGGTCGGCCTCTACGAGCTGCCGAAGGCGATCAAGCGCGTCGAGGCGGCTGTCGAGGCGGCCCACGGTCTCGGGTGGCCGTTCACGCTCACGGCCCGGGCGGAGAACCACATCGAGGTAACCCGGACCTCGACGACACGATCGCGCGCCTGCAGGCATTCGAGCAGGCGGGAGCGGATGTCCTCTACGCGCCGGACTCGCGAACGCCGACGAGATCCGCGCGGTCTGCTCGGCGGTGTCGAAGCCGGTGAACGTCCTCGCCCGCCCGACCCTGACGATGGCCGAGATCGGCGGAGGCCGGGGCCCGGCGCGTGCGGCGTCGGAGGAGGCGCTGACCTGGACAGCCATCAGTGCGTTTGTCGAAGCGGCAACGGCGATTCGCGAACGTCGGCGACTTCTCGTCGCTCGGCGACAGCTCGGACTTCCAAA
>CAWBPX010000016.1:0-252221 GCA_963790695.1 uncultured Actinomycetes bacterium
GGTGGCGGAGCGGTACGACGAGTCGCGCCGCGGACATGTTCGAGCCCGCGGTCGTCGATCCCGTCGTCGACTTCCTCGCCGACCTGGCCGGCGACGGCGCCGCGCTCGAGCTCGGCATCGGCACGGGCCGGATCGCGCTGCCGCTCGCGCGAGCGCGGCGTCCGCGTGCACGGGATCGACCTGTCCGAGGCGATGGTCGCCCGGCTGCGGGCCAAGCCGGGCGGCGAGCGAGATCGCGGTGCACGATCGGCGACTTCGCGACGACGAGGGTCGACGGGACGTTCTCGCTCGCCTACCTCGTCTTCAACACGATCATGAACCTGACCACCCAGGACGAGCAGGTCGCGTGCTTCCAGAACGTCGCCGCGCATCTCGAGCCGGGCGGCTGCTTCGTGATCGAGGTCGGCGTCCCCGACCTCCAGCGGCTCCCGCCGGGCGAGACCGTCCGGCCGTTCGACCGTCAGCCCGACCAGGCTCGGCTTCGACGAGTACGACGTCGCGTCGCAGGGGCTGATCTCGCACCACTACTGGTCCGGTCGACGGCGCTCGAGGTCTTCTCGGTGCCGTTCCGCTACGTGTGGCCGTCCGAGCTCGACCTGATGGCGCGCCTCGCCGGGATGACGCTGCGCGAGCGCTGGAGCGACTGGAAGCGCGAGCCGTTCACGAGCGACAGCACGAAGCACGTCTCGGTCTGGGAGAAGCCCGCGTAGCTGGGCGCAGGTACGGAAGAGAGCCCCGCGCGTGCGAGGCTCTCTCCGATCGAGCTCAGCTGCAGGGGTCGTCTGCGTCGATGCGCCTCGCTGCTCCTGCCGGCACGAGTTGCACGACGACCGTCCTCGCCTCGACGCTGCCGTTGTTCTCGATCATGTGCATGTTGCCGGCGCCGCCCGGGTCGACGAATGCCTGGCCGGCGGTGTAGTCCTGCTGCATGCAGTGGTGCCCGTCCGACATGTGCGACGTGATCGTGCCTGCGGTGACGAAGATCACGCTTGGGCCCGGGTGCGAGTGCCAGCCGCTCGTGCCGCCGTTCGCGGCGAACGCGTTGCTGACCACGTACCCGTCCGACACCCCGTGGGTCTTGAGCTTCAGCCGCCACGAGATTGGCTGGTCCGACTTCACCTTGAGGTTCATCGGCTCGAGCGGCGCCCTGGCGAGCGTCGTCGTCGTCTGGCCGGACGGCGGAGTCGCAAGAACGGTTCCCGCGAAGACTCCGACAACAGCCAGAACGCCGAGCAGCGCGAACATCCACTTCGACTTCATGTGTCCTCCTTTGCTGGTGAGGACGAGATCGCTTCGACGACGCGGATCGGATCGAGCGCGGCCTGCTCTGCCGCAAGGAGCGCGTCCCGGCTCGACGGTGCGTCGAAGACGTAGAAGCAGATCTCGTCCTCTGGAACGTGAATCGAGCGGTCGAAGCTGACGCTGCGTCAGTTCCTCCGCCGCCGAGCGTGCCCGCCGCTCGCGCGCCGCCCGCTCCCCGCGTGGCCGCGGGCGAGGTAGGTCTCTACGAGGTAGCTCGGCATGCCCTCGACGCTATGGCGGCGGCGCCCCGGTGGAAACGTCAGAACGTCTGAACTTTGTCCGGCGGTATGTCGGGCAGCGCGCGGGCGAGCTCGGTGCGTGAGCGGATTCCGAGCTTGGCGTAAATGTGCGTCAGGTGGCTCGCGACCGTCCGCTCGCCGAGGAAGAGCGCAGCAGCGACCTCGCGGTTGGTCCGCCCCTCGGCGACAAGAGCTGGCGACCCGCTGCTCGGCCGGGGTCAGCCCCTCCTCGCGCGTGCGACCGCCGATGCTTCCGAGCTCGACCTGGCTCGCTCGATCCATGTCGCCGCCCCGAGCTGCTCGAAGCCTGCCAGCGCCTCAGCGATCGCGTCGCGCGCCGGGCGCTTCTGCCGGGCGCGACGTCGCACGACGCCCAGCGCGAGGAGCGCACGAGCACGCCCGAAAGGATCGCCGAGCTCGCCGTGCTGCGACACCGCCTCCTCCAGCAGCGCCATCGCCTGCGTCGACGTCTACCGCGAGCGGCGGCAATCTGATCCGCGGCACCGAAGGCGTGCGCGAGGACTCCTCGTTCGTCCGAGTCGCGCGCGCGTCCGCCTCCCACGTGTCGAGGACTTCGACGGCCTCGTCGATCCGGCCGAGCTCGAGCAACGCTTCGACGTAGTCGTCGGTCCAGGGGCGGCTGGCGGGCTCGAACCACCCGAGCTCGAGCGCTCTCGAGTGCGCTCGCCCGAGCCAGTCTGCGCCAGTCGAAGCGTCTCCACTCCAGAGCGCGGCGAGCCCGATGACAGCCAGGTGGTACGGCGGGTGCAGCCCGAACTGGTCCTCGGCGAGGTCGAGCGCCCGCATCGACGTCTCTTTCGCGACGTCGAGCCGACCGCGATGAACGGCGATCCACGCAATGGGAAGATGGTGCTGCGGGATCTCGATCCCGTACTGAAAGGCGATCTCGCGAGCGCGAGCGGCGTGCTCCGCGGCCCGCTCCCAGTCTCCAGCCTCGAGCTCGGCCATCGACAGCCCCCAGAGGACGTCGGCGCTCAGCAGCTCGTCGCGGTTCCGCCAGCGCTCGAACTCGTCCTCGAGAAACCGGCGAGTCCTCAGCGTTTCATCGCCGATTGCGATCAGCTCGACGTAAGGCATCCCGTGCTCCAGCTTCACGTCGTCGGAGCGGTGTGCCAGCTCTAGCGCCCTCGCGGCCTGGGCGGGGGCCTCCACGTCACCCATGGCAGCCCCGAGATCTGCAAGCACCGTGAGGGCCTGCACCCGCAGAGAATCGTCGTCGAGGCGCTCCGCGAGTGTGAGGGCCGCGGCGGCGCGCTCGTGGGCCTTCACGAACCCCTCCCGGAAGCGGATCGCAGAGGCGAGGCGGATCTGGACGGCGGCCTGCAGCTCAGGGGTCGACTCGGCCTCCGCGAGAGCATCCTCGAGGAGCCCGATCGCCGCGTCGACCGACTCGAGGTCGGCGAGGACGATCAGCGCTTGTACCCGCAGCGGCCCCCGCTCCGCGTCGGCGAGGGAGGTCGCAATGGTTCGGGCCCGCGTCCATTCCCCAGCGGCCTGCTGCGCACGTGCCGCGGCCAGCGCTCGGCTGCCGCGCGCCTCCCGCGCGCTCTCGGGCGTCAAGCGCAAGGCCTGCTCGGAAAGCTCTGCTCCGACAGCGGAGGCGCCGCGCTCGGCGGCAAGGACTCGCGGCCTCGTCGAGCTTCGTCGCGACGTCGGCGTCGGGCTCGTCACACGCGAGCGCCAGGTGGCGCGCACGCACGACTGGGTCGTCGACGACCTTTGCGATGCGCGCATGGACACTCTGGCGCTGCTCACCGAGGTCGTTGTAGAGCGCCGACGACAGCAGCGGGTGCGTGAAGCGAATCGTCCCGTTGTCGCGCTCGACGACGTGCGCGGCCAGCGCGGGATCGAGCGAGCCCTCCGCAACGCCCACTCGTGCGAGAACGTCCTCGGAAGATGTTCCGAGTGCAGACACGAAACCGAGCGCATCGCGCGTAGCCGGCGGGAGGCCCCTCAGCCGCACACGGACGAGGCCATCCAGGGTTTCAGGCACGGGAAGCGGCTCCAGCGGGTCGACGTCGCCCTTGAGCGCGCGGGCGATCTCGAGCGCAAAGAACGGGTTTCCAGCCGACCGCTCGTGGATCCGGAGGAGCGTCTGACGCGGGAATGCCCTACCCAGCCGGTCGCTCAGCAGCCGATGAACGCGCTCCAACACTCAGCGGTCCGACCTGGACGCGCTCCGGCGGGAGGGCCGACTCCAAGTCGGACGGCTTGGCTCCGTCGACGAGCCTTCGGGCAAGGAGGACGCGGACATTTCGTTCCTCGAGCCTTCGGAGCGCAAAAGCCAGGGCGCCCTCCGACGACGCGTCTAGCCACTGGATGTCGTCGACCGCGATCACGACCGGCTCGCGTTCGCTCAGCGCGAGCAGGGCACCACGCACGGCGACCGCCAGGGCCCGGTGATCGACAGGATCTTCGCGCGCTTCGTCGAGCAGAAGCGCGACCTCGAGTGCATGACGCCGAGGAGGCGCGAGGCTCGGCAGCACCTCGTCGAGGACGTCCTCGAACAGATCTCCGAGCCCCGCATGCGCGAGGCTGCGTTCGGCCTCAGATGGCCGCGCCGCGAGAACGCGAAGCCCGCGTGCTCGGGCGTGCTCCACGCCTGCGAGCCACAGCGTCGACTTGCCGATCCCGGGCTCGCCTTCGAGGACGAGCGCGCTCAGGCCGCCTTCGTCCTGCTCCACGAACGTGCGAACAGCGGCGAGCTCCGTGTCTCTGCCGACGATCTCGGGGTCCATCGTCCTGCGACGATGGTGACGGAATCGCATGCGATAGAGAAGGGGCCCTGCGACCCCTCTTCGGCGGTCAGTGGACCGGTGTGACCTGTCGCCCTTACGCCCAAGCAGCTTCGCGCGCATTTGCATACCGACCGCTTGTGCCCTGAGAAAAGGCCCCGCTTGGTGCGGGTGAAGCCGAGGCGGCGATCAGCAGGTCTGTAAGGCGATTCTCCTTCCTGCTTTGGAACACAAGAGCGCCTCCCGAAGTGAACATTCCAACAAGATTCGGTAAGGCTGAGTCGCTTCTAGTAAGTCTGCGGCCAGACTGCTAACGTTTGGCAGGTCTGCGGCGCCTTCCATCTGAGGATTGGCGGAAAAGTTGCGTATTGCTGAGGGCAAGGTGGTCTGCCGAGTTGCAGTGCTCTCGGGCGTCCTCCTGCTCACGCTTGCCACCGCGGGCACGACATCGGCAGCTCCGCGCAAGAAACAGGTGACCTACATCGCCTGCATCGAGCTGACGGGCGATGTCGACACCGTTCGCGATCTCAAGTTGCGCCAGGGCCCTTGCCACAGCAACGAGCGCCGGGTCGACTGGCCGCCGTCAGGCGGCACGGCACCGCGCGGGCCTAGAGGGCCTCGCGGAACGCCAGGCCCGCCGGGGCCCGTAGGCCCACCGGGTGCGGCGGGACCCGCGGGCGCAACGGGCGCCGTCGGCGCTACAGGCGCCACCGGAGCCACAGGGCGCCATGGCGCGACGGGCGCCACCGGAGCCACGGGCGCCACCGGAGCCACGGGCGCGACCGGAGCTACAGGCGCGACCGGCGCAACCGGAGCCACAGGGGCGACGGGTGCCACCGGGGCGACCGGCGCTACCGGCCCGACTGGCCTGACCGGGCCGACCGGAGCGACGGGCGCGACCGGCGCAACCGGGGCTACGGGTGCGACGGGTGCCACGGGTGCGACAGGTGCGACCGGAGCGACGGGTGCCACCGGCGCGACAGGTCCAACCGGGCGCGACCGGCGCCACCGGTGCGACCGGCGCCACTGGGGCGACTGGTGCAACCGGCGCCACAGGCGCGACCGGCGCAACCGGAGCCACCGGCGCAACTGGAGCCACAGGCGCGACGGGTGCCACGGGTGCGACCGGAGCCACCGGTGCGACCGGAGCGACCGGCGCGACCGGCGCGACGGGCGCCAACCGGAGCCACCGGCGCGACGGGAGCCACCGGTGCGACCGGAGCCACAGGTGCGACGGGTGCCACCGGTGCGACGGGTGCGACCGGAGCGACAGGTGCGACCGGAGCGACGGGAACACCGGTCCGACCGGACCAACCGGAGCCGACCGGCGCTACCGGCGCTACAGGTGCTACCGGCGCGACGGGAGCCACTGGAGCGACCGGAGCCACCGGCCCGATAGGCCTGACCGGACCGACCGGAGCCACAGGCGCCACCGGAGCCACCGGAGCGACCGGCGCCACAGGCCCCACGGGCCCGACCGGACCGACTGGAGCCGACCGGCGCGACCGGACGCCGACCGGCGCGACCGGCGCGACCGGAGCAACGGGTGCCACCGGCCCGATCGGCCTGACCGGACCGACCGGCGCCACCGGAGCCACGGGCGCGACCGGAGCCACGGGCGCGACCGGAGCCACCGGCGCGACCGGCGCGACCGGCGCGACCGGTGCGACAGGTGCCACCGGAGCGACAGGTGCCACCGGAGCGACCGGTGCCACCGGGCCGACAGGCCCAACCGGACCGATCGGCCTCACCGGCGCGACGGGCGCCACCGGAGCGACCGGCGCGACCGGACCGACCGGCGCCACAGGTGCAACGGGTGCGACCGGAGAAACCGGACCTGCCGGCCCGACCGGGCCGACGGGCGCGACGGGTGCGACCGGAGCCACGGGTGCGACCGGAACGACCGGCGCGACGGGCGCGACGGGCGCCACAGGGGCGGGCGGCGACCGGCCCGACCGGTCCTACCGGCCCGACCGGTCCTACCGGCCCGACCGGTCCTACCGGCGCGACCGGCCCGACCGGCCCGAGCGGCGCGGGCGGCGCAGCCGGAGCCGTCTCCGCCGCTGAGGCGGACGCTGCGTCGAAGAGCGGAGGCACCTACGGCCCCCTCGAAACCTGCGTGACTCCGCCCACGGGCTGCGCGCTCCCCGGGCCATCGTGCCGGTGAACGTACGGGCACGCAGGCGATCGTGATTCTGACGGCGCAGATAGTTCGGCAGCACCGGGCAGACCGCCGGTTTCATGTCAGTCCGGCGCTGAGCGGCGCTACGACGATTCTCGTTCGGATGCGAATTCGCTTCGAGTGTTTGGCAACGACCCAGTCCGGGCGAGCGCGACGGTGCTGGTCATCGGCTTGACCCCTGGACCCTGCACCTTCACCGCCGTGTACAGGAACGTCGGTTCAGGCACCTCGACGTTCTCGGTGAGAACGATCACCGTGATCCCGGGCTAGTCGTTAGACCCGCGAGGGTGCTACTCGCTGAGCACGTGAGCTCGCCTCGCGTGCGGTGCGCTCGCTGGCGGCGACTGCGGTGAGCCGGCCGGTTTCCGGCCGGCGGGCTAACGTGCCAGGGAGTTTTGGCGACCCTCCGTCGGCTCGCGGGCTCGTTTTGGATCAGGCTCCTCGTCAGCGTGGGGCTGCTCGCGATCGTCGCGACGCAGATCGACTTCCACGCGCTCCGGGAGCCGGCTCTCCGGCGGAAGCTGGGGCTGGTTCGCGGCCGCGGTCGCCCTCCTGTTCGCGTCGTTCGTCGTGGGTGCGCTCCGTTGGCACATCTTCCTCGACGCCGCCGACGTGGGCTCGAGCCGCGGCCAGGCGATCCGCGCGTACCTGATCGGTGCGTTCACGACGAACTTCCTCCCGAGCCAGATCGGCGGCGACGTGACCCGTGCGTGGGTCGCATCGGAACAAGGCACCCGCATCCGGTCCGCGACGACCGTCGTGCTCGACCGCGCGACCGCGCTGGCCTGCCTGATGATCGTCGGCTGGCTCGGTGTGACCGCGAACGTCGGCGCCGTGCCGGGCCAGCTTCTGGCAGCGCTCGCTGCGGCCAGCGTTGCCTTTGTGCTCGCCTGCTTGCTCGTGCTTCTTCTCTTCCGCGTTCGTGCGGTTCGGCGGCTGCTACCCGAGCGGACGGTTCCGGCCGCCCGAGAAGTGCGCGCAGCGCTCGTCGCGTGTCTCAGCTGGACTGTCATCTGGAGGACGCTCGTGATCGGTCTGGCATTCCAGGCCCTCGTGTACCTGGCCGCGTGGCTGATCGCGCTCTCGATCTCGCTCGACGTCCCCTTCGCCGTCCTCGGTGCCGTTCTCGCGCCCGTCCTGATCCTGTCCACCGCGCCCGTCTCGATCGGCGGGTTCGGGGTTCGCGAGGGGAGCTTCGTGCTTCTTCTCAGCTACGCGGGCGTCAGCGCGACGGACGCGACGCTCTTCTCGCTGCTCTCGGCGGCGGCGTTCGCGCTCGCCAGCCTGCCGGGCGCGCTGGCGCTGCTCGTCGGGCGGAGGTCGGGATCGTCTTCAGCCTGACCGCGGCCGGCGCAGGCCGAGGATCGAGAGCACGAAGGAGGCGAAGAAGATCTGGACGCCCGCGACCACGACCGTCGCGGCGAGCAGGGCGACCTCGCCCTGGCCGAGCGAGCCGGCGCCCTTCGCGATCCAGTCGCCGACGATGACGAGGCCGCCGACGACCGCGGCGAGAACGACGACGCCGCCCGCGATCAGGCCGCGCTCGAGCGTGAAGTGGCGGTGCATCCGCTCGAGGAACGGATCGCGGACGCCCATGAAGTAGAAGCCGTACGTGCGCGCGATCAGGCCGAGAACGATCACCTCGATGCCGACGATGACGAGCAGCGAGCCGGCGATCTCCGCGTGGATGTAGAACTGCCGGCCGAAGATCGTCAGCTTCGCCAGCACCGTGGCGATCGTGAGCGTCCCGATGCGCGACCATCACTGCGCCGGGGATGAGGAAGAGGAAGCCGGGGCTGTAGACGAGCATGAGGCGGAGGTGCCGCCAGCCGTCGCGAAGCGGCGAGAGCTTCGACTCGCCGCCGCGTACGTGCAGCGAGATCGGCTGCTCGCGGATGTCGAGGTCCGCGCGCACCGCCCGGATCACCATCTCGGACGCGAACTCCATCCCGGTCGACTGGAGGTCGAGCCTCGGCAGCGCGTCGCGGCGGATCGCGCGGAGGCCGCAGTGCGCGTCGCCGATCGGCGTCCGGTAGACGAGGTTGAGGAAGCCGGAGAGGATCGGGTTGCCGATGCGGCTCATCAGCGACATCGCGCCCGGCTCGATGTTCTTCATCCGGTTTCCCATCACGAGCTCCGCGCCCTCATCGAGCTGCCGGACGAAGTTGGGGATCTCCTCGAAGTCGTACGTGAGGTCCGCGTCGATCATGACGATGTAGTCGCCGCGGGCGGCCGCGAAGCCGGCGAGGTACGCGCTCCCGTACCCGCGCCGGGGCTCGTGCACGACCGTCGCGCCGGCGGCGGCGGCGAGCTCGGCGCTGCGGTCCTCCGAGCCGTTGTCGACGACGATCACCTCGCCCGCGAGCCCGCTGTCCTCGAGGACGCCGCGCGCCCGGCGCACGCACTCGTCGATGTTCTCCTCCTCGTTGAGACAGGGGATCACGATCGAAACGTGAGCGGATGAGGGCTGCTGGATAGGCTGCTGCACTACCACTCCCGAACCCACGTTCAGAGTCTAGGAAACAAGCGACGGGAGCGAGAGGACACGCTTGAGGCAATGAGGATCTGCGTGGTCTACGACTGTCTCTATCCGCACACGATCGGCGGTGCCGAACGCTGGTACCGAAACCTCGCGGTGCGGCTCGCAGAGGTCGGTCACGACGTGACGTACCTGACGATGCGCCAATGGGAGAAGGCCGAGCCGCCCCAGCTCGACGGCGTCCGCGTGGTGGCTGTCGCGCCCCGAATGGCGCTCTACGCGAACGAACGGAGGCGAATCGCGCCTCCACTCGTGTTCGGGCTCGGCGTGCTCCGTCATCTCGCCCTCCACGGCGCTGATTACGACGTCGTCCATACGGCGTCCTTTCCCTACTTCTCGGTGCTCGCGGCGGCGGCCGCTCGACCCGCCCGGCGCTTCAGGATCGTCGTCGACTGGCCCGAGGTCTGGACGCGCGGGTACTGGAACGAGTACCTCGGCCGCCACTTCGGTGCGGCCGGCCATCGGGTCCAGCGCCTGTGCGTCGGCGTGAGGCAGGAGGCATTCTGCTTCTCTCGCCTGTACGAGCGGCGGCTGCGGGCCGAGGGCCTCTCCGGCCCGATCACGGTCCTCCGCGGGCTGTACGAGGGCGGCGCCGAAGGGCCGGCGCAGCCCGCCGAGCCGGTTGTCGTGTTCGCGGGTCGGCACATCCGGGAGAAGCGCGTCACGGCCCTGGTTCCGGCTTTCGAACGAGCCCGCGAGCTGGTGCCGGGTCTCCGGTGCGTCGTCTTCGGAGACGGGCCTGAGCGTCCCGAAGTGCTTCGGCAGATCGACCGGGCCGGTCTCGAGGGCGTCGTCGAGGCACCCGGATTCGTGGAACAGGCGCGCGTCGAGCAGACGCTACGAACCGCGCTCTGTCTCGTCCTGCCCTCGGTTCGCGAAGGCTACGGCCTCGTCGTTGTCGAGGCGGCGGCCCGGGGGACGCCTTCGGTTGTCGTCGCGGCCCCGGACAATGCCGCGGTGGAGCTCGTCGAGGAGGGGGTCAACGGCTTCGTCGCCCCGAGCGCGTCGCCGGAGGAGCTCGCCGAGGCGATCGTCCGCACGCACCGGGCCGGACAGCCGTTGCGCGAGGCGACGGCGTCGTGGTTCTCACGGAATGCGGACACGCTCTCGCTCGAGAGCTCGCTTCGGATCGTGCTCGACCGCTACGACCGGAGGCCGTGACGGTGCGCATCGTGCGGGAGCGGGTCACGTTCTCCGGCAACCAGCCGCCGTGGATCCGCCACGAGCACCTCGCCAGGTACCTGTTCGTCTCCGAACGCGTCGAGGGGAAGGTCGTCGTCGACTGCGCTTGCGGCGACGGCACGTGCGCACGGATCCTGGCGCCCCGCGCGCGCAACGTGTGGGCGTTCGATCTTTCCGAGGATACGGTGCGGAACGCCCGGTCCGCGACCGATGCCGAGAACGTGCGGTTCGCGGTCGCCGACGCCACGGCTTTGCCGGCGCCCGATAGCTCCGCCGACACCTACGTGTCGCTCGAGACGATCGAGCACCTGCCCGATCAGGACGCGTTTCTCGCCGAGGTCGTCCGCGTTCTGAAGCCTTCCGGCGAGTTCGTCTGCTCGACGCCCGACCGCGACGTCTACAGCCCGGGGAACACGCTCGCGAGCCGTCCGTGGAATCCGTTCCACGTGCGCGAGTACTCCCAGCCGGAGTTCGTCGCGTTGCTCGGGCGTTACTTCACGCGCGTCGACCTCTACGGGCAGAACCCGAAGACGCCGACGCTCGTCCGCATCCGGTGCGCGGTGGGACGGCGCACGCCCCGAAACCTCGTCGTCCGGCTCAACCAGGCGTCGAAGCTGCCGAGGTACCTCTACGATCGACTCGAGCATCACCCGGTGCTCCCGGCCGCGCCGGGCCGGCGCTACGAGCTCCTGACCGCTGTCTGCTCGAACAGCCCGGATTAAGAGCCAAGGGCTTCGATCCAGTCGAGTGTGCGGCCGCAGAGCGTCCTGGCCTCGGCCGACGGCACGTACACGACCGGCACGTCCTCGGGGCCGCGACTGAGGATCAGCGGGCCGAGGCCGAACTGGGTGCCGCCGCTGCCCGGGTGCAGGTCGGCGCCGTCGTAGCGCAGCATGAGCCGGTGGCGCCCGGCCCTGAGCACCGCCTTCCCCAGCGGCTCGTAACCCGGGCTGTTCAGCCGGTGGCGAGCGTCGGCGATCGAGCCGTCCGTCGACGTAGAGGCGAAGCCGGCCCCTGAACGAGCCGCCGAGCCAGAGGCCGTAGCGGCCGGCGCGAGGGACCGTGAAGTCCTTCGCGGATCGCCCCGGCGCCCTTCTTGGGGAACACGTGGCCGCCGGCGTCGCTCTCCCACCCGGGCGGCAGCGGCACGCCCAGGAAGTCGACGACGACCGCGGGCGTGCGCGGCGGAGCGGCCACGCGGCCGGATGGCCCGGCCAGAGTCGCGAGCCGCATGACCTCTGCGCACGGCGGCACAGCGCCCGGCTGCACGGCGTCCCCGAGCGGCGTGTGGGCGAGGATCCGCGGTGGGCCGTTGGGCCGCTGCCAGACGTCGTAGTAGCGGCCGCTCCACACGAGGCCGGTAGACCGACGGCGGACGGCTCTCGCTCGGCGAGCGGGCGAGGACGATCGTCCTGTAGACGAGGATCCCGTCCGAGTTGGAACCGGTCGAGATCGGCGTACTTGCCCTTGGCGAGGCCCTGCCCGTCGAGGAGGGGGATCAGCCGCCGCCGGCGCTCTGCGGCGCCTTCGGGGTCGAGGTTCCGCAGGAAGTGCCGCACGCCGTACGGCTCCGTCTCGGTCATCAGCGTCGGCCCCTGGCCGGCGAACCGGGTCCCGACCTGCTCCAGCTCCGCGAGCCGCGCGCGCGGCGCGAGCCACGCGTTGGAGTACGCGAGACCGTTCGACCACAGGACGCCGACAGCGATCGCTGCGCCGATCAGCGTCGCCTCGACCGGCGTCCGGTCTCGAACATCGCCGCGGCGCCCGCTGCTCCGGCGGCGACCAGGGCCGGCGAGGCCTCGGCCATCGCCTTGGCGTTCAGCCACGGCGAGCTGAGGCCCAGTCGCTCGAGCCCGAAGATGATGAGGAGCCCGCCGACGCCGGTCGCGACGTACAGCGGCATTCCAAGAGCTCTCCGCCGCCAGGCGAGCGCAAGGCCCGCGACGATTCCCACCAGCAAGACGCCGATGAGAACGTACGCGGCCGCCGGGTCGCCGGGCTGATCACGGAAATCGCTCGCGGGCCAGATGCCGAACACCTGAAGCATGTCCAGCGGATGTCCGAGGTTCGCCACCTCGGAGCTCGTCGTGATCTCGCCTCCGCTGGCCCCGCTGATGAACGATCGGGCGATCGCGATCGACGGTATCGACAGGACGGCGACGAATGCGACCAGTCCGATCGCCACCCTGGCGGACGACCGCAGCCCGCGGGAGACGAGGAAGGCGACCACCGCGGCTGCCGGTACGAGCAGCCACACCACTCCGGCGGGGCTGAGAATCGCGAACAGCGCGGCCGCGGCGAGGGCGGAGGGGAGCGTCGCCCGCGCGCGCGTCCACCGACCGATCGTCGTGACGAGCGAGGCGCAGAGGAGGGCGATCATCGCCGCCGTGGCGAGCTCCTTGATTCCGCTCCAGAGCGCATAGGACACGAGCAGCGCCGGCTGGGCTCCGAGAAAGGCGACGAACGCCCGGAGCGCTCGGGAGGAGATCAAGGGCGCACAAACGGCGTAGATCGAGAGAGCGAGCATCGCGCCGGAGAACGCGAGCGTCGGCTGGAACAGCCAGGCGATGTCCTGCCCGGTGAGCTTGCCGCCGAGCCCGAGCGGCATGAACGCCCCGAGTGGATAGCCCGACCCGAAGTAGTCGGCGAGCACCTGCTGGTACGTCGAGGGGGCCAGCCCGGAGAGCGTGCGGCCGTGATCCATCACCCGATCGGTCAGCGCCAGCCACGTCGACGTGTCGTCGAGCGTGATGTAGCCGGCGAACGTGGCCTGCCCGGAGAGGACGATCGGGGCGGCGTAGACCGGCGAAGACCGCGACCGCGACTCCGATCGCCCAGGTGTCGAGGCGTCGGGCGCCTGGTGCGGAGCCCGAAGCCGACGATCGCGAGCGCGATCGCGAGCGGCGCCGCGAGCTGGGCGGTCGCTCCCCGCATGGTGACGAGGCCGGCCTCGACGATCAGCAGAGCGAGGCCGAGCGGGAGGAGGAGCGGGCCCGGCAGCGAGAGTCCAGACGCCCGCTCCACGAGCAGCCCGCAGCCGAGCGAGAGCAGCGCGAGGATGAGCGGAAAGGCGATCCAGGCGAGCAGCAAGTTCGGCGCTCGGTCGGCCCTGGGCTACGGCACCGGCGCGATCGCGCCGGACGGCGACGAGCTCGCGGCCGGCGCTCGGAGACGGGTCGTAGACCTCGATCTGGTAGCTCACTCCCGGATAGGCGAGGTGGATGCTCTTCGGGTACGTCCCGTCGACGACGCCGATCCCGCCGTCCGCGAGCTTGATGGTGGCGCCGCCGCCCGCGGCCCTGGAGGCCTTCGTCACCGCGGCGAAGGCGCCCGGAGAACGGGTACGTGGCAACGGTCAGAAAGCCGGCCCTCGGGTCGCCGACCTTCGCGCCGGGCGGGAGGTAGCGGATGAAGACCTTCCCCTTGGTGGTCCTCGTCAGCTCGTACGTGTACCCCGGCCTCGGCCCGGCCCAGTAGATCGGGTGACCGAGCTTGCCGGCGAGGGACTTCAGCTCGTCGACGGAGGCCGCGGTCGGCTTCGGCGCCGCTCGGAGTCGCGGCCGCCGAGGGGCTCGCCTGCAGGCGGCCGAGGTGTCTGAGCCGGCCGGACGAGACGAGCTGCATCGCCCGTGCCGGCGTGGGGTCGTAGACCTCGACCTGGTAGTTCACGCCCGGATAGGCGACGTGGACGCTCTGGGGATAGCCGTTGTCGAGGACGGCGATTCCGCTGCCCGCGAGCCTCGCGGTCACGGCACCTTTGGCCGCAGCCTGCTTCTTGATCGCGGGGTACGCACCCGGGAACGGGTAGGTGGCGACGGTGAGGTACGGCTTGTCGGCGCCGACGTCGACGCCGTCCGGCAGGTAGCGCACGTAGATCTTGCCGTTGCCGGTCTGCGTCAGCTCGTAGGTGGAGCCACGATCCGGGCCGAGCCAGAAGATCGGATGCTGGACCTTCGCGGCGAGGTCGGCGAGCTTGGCCTTGGTGGTCGTCGTCGCCCCGGCGACCTGTGCCGGCTTGCTCGACGAGTCGCCGTCGTCGCGCAGCAGGAGCCAGGCCACGAGACCGGCCGCGATCGCGATCGCGATCACCGCTCCGAGCCGAAACTGCGGTCGCCGAAGCGCCGACGGAACGGCTCACCCGAGGGCCTGTGACCTTTCCCGAGGACACGATCGCCCTGGCCCGTGCGGGAGACGGGTCGAAGACCTCGACCTGGTACGGGACGCCCGGATAGGCGACGTGGATGCTCTTCGGGTATCCCGCGTCGACGACGGCAAGGCCGCCGCCGGAGAGCCTGATCGTCCCGCTCGGGTTCCGCGCGGCCGTGCGCTTCACGGCGGCGAACGAGCCCGGGAACGGGTACGTCGCGACCGTGAGGTAGGGCCGTTTCGCGCCCGGGGCGACGCCCGACGGCAGGTAGCGGATGAACACCGCGCCGGCGTCGGTCCGCGCCAGCTCATAGGTGACCCCGGGCTTCCTGCCGAGCCAGTAGATCGGATGGCCGAGCGTCGCGGCGAGCGCGCTCAGGCCGGCGGGGCGAAGGGCCACCGCGCCCGAGGCGGTCTGGTCGGCGACCGGGGGGCCTGTTCGCCGTCGCCGCTGCGGAAGACGAGCCACAGCACCAGGGCGACAGCTACGGCGGCCGCCACTCCCAGGGCAGCGCCAATGGCGAGCCACCGTCCACGCGGCGGCGACGGGCCGGTGCTAGTGCTCGGGTCGAGCTCGGATGTCAACGTCTCACTCAACTGGCAGGGGCCCCTTCCCTCCAGCCGGGAACAGTCCTCTGAGAGTACCGTCCTCGCCCGGACAGGGGCGCGTGCCCCGGCCGACTCTTGTAAAGAGCGCCTCGTGATCATCGCCCTGCGGCCAGAAATGGAAAGCCCCGCCGAAGCGGGGCTTTCCGTAGCAGGCCTGTAAGCCGGATTCTGTCGAGGGTGACCATCTCTCTAGGCCATCGGTTCCCCGGTGGCTCGAGCGGTGTACCCGGCTCCTCGGCGGGCCGCGTCGGCGGAGCCTGTTTCACCTTGCACCGGACGGGGTTTGGCTAGCCGCTGTGTCACCACAGCGCTGGTGGGCTCTTACCCCACCGTTTCACCCTTACCGTCAGCGTCTCCGGAGAGTCTTTCGCTGCCGGCGGTCTCCTTTCTGTGCCACTTTCCGTCGGCTTTCGCCGCCTGGGATTTCCCCAGCGTCCTGCCCTTCGGTGTCCGGACTTTCCTCGAGCCGCGAACGGCTCGCGGTCACCCGGCCTGCACTGTCAATTGTAGCCGCGACTCTCCGCTGCTCCGGAACTCCGCCTGGCATTCGGGACAGGAGACCGTTCCCGCTCGGTGGAGGACGAACTCCCCGCACACGAGGCATTCCAGGCTCGCGCCGCGCAGAAGAGCGAACAGCTCCTGCTCGAGCGAGCGGTTGAGAGCCTCCACGCTCATAGCTGCCGGAAGACTCCGATCACCTTGCCGAGGATCTGGACGTGCTGCGCGTAGATCGGCTCGAGCGCGTCGTTCTCGGGCTGGAGCCGCACGCGGCCGTCCTCGCGGAAGAATCGCTTCATCGTCGCCTCGTCGGCCGACTCGTCGTCGCCGGCGAGCGCGACCACGATCTCGCCGTTCCGCGCGTCCTGCGTGCGCTGCACGACCGCGATGTCGCCGTCGAGGATCCCCGCGTTGATCATCGAGTCGCCCTTCACGCGCAGCAGGAACTCGTCGCCCCCGCGGGAGAGCGGCTCGGGCACGGCGAGGTACTCCTCGATGTTCTCCTCGGCGAGCAGCGGCCCACCCGCGGCGACCTCGCCGACGAGCGGAAGCTTGTGGACATCCGTCTCCGCGACCGCGGGCGCCTTCGGCTCGCGGCGCAGCTCGATCGCGCGCGGCTTCGTCGGGTCGCGCTTGATGAGGCCCGCGCGCTCGAGGTTCGCAAGGTGCGCGTGGACGGTCGAGGGGGACGCGAGGCCGACTGCCTCGCCGATCTCGCGGACGGTGGGCGGGTACCCGTGCGCGTCCGCGTACTTCGTCAAGAAGTCGAGAATCTGGCGCTGCCGTTCCGTGAGCACTGGGCCTCCTTCGGCGAACATGTGTTCGATCACGGTAGCTGCAGCCGCGGACGGCGTCAAGAACAGGTGTTCGAAACGCGAAACGCCCTCTCGGGCGTTTGCATCATGCGCTGGAGAGGACTTGAACCTCCACGGGGTTTTAACCCCACAAGGCCCTCAACCTTGCGCGTCTACCAATTCCGCCACCAGCGCGCGAGTCGCAGTGTAGCCGTGGGTAGTGTTGCCCTGTGAAGGCGCTGGCGGAGGCAGCGGTGGATGCAGCGCTCGGCGCAGGAGCAACCTACGCGGACGCGCGCGCGGTCTCGCTCCGGCGCCAGTCCGTGATCACGAAGAACGGCCAGCTCGACGATTTGAGCGACACCGAGAGCGAGGGCATCGGCGTGCGGGTGCTCGTCGACGGCGCCTGGGGGTTCTCCGGGATCGGGCGGCTGGACGACTCGGCGGCCCGCGACACCGCGCTCCGGGCAACCGCCTTCGCGCGCGCCGCGTCGGGCCGGCACCGGACCGCCCTCGCACCGGTCGAAGCGCACACGGGCGAGTATCGGACTCCGCTCGAGCGCGACCCGTTCTCGGTCCCGCTCTCGGACAAGATCGACCTCTGCCTGCGCGCGGAGGAGGGCATGAAGCACGCGGACGTCAAGGTCACCGTCGCGATGGTGCGCGCCCAGCGCGAGCACAAGGTGCTCGTCTCTTCCGAGGGGACGAACGTGGAGCAGGAGATCTACGAGTCCGGAGGCGGGATCGACGCCTACGCGTCCGCCGGGGACGTGTCCCAGATCCGGAGCTATCCGAGCCAGCACTCGGGCGTCAGCGTCCAGGGCGGCTGGGAGCTCGTCGAGCGGCTGAACCTCGACGGGGAGGCGCCGCGGGTCGGCGAGCAGGCCGCCGCGCTCCTGCTCGCACCCGAGTGCCCGGCCGGGCGGACGACCGTCGTCCTCTCTCCGGAGCAGGCGATCATGCAGGTCCACGAGTCCGTCGGACATCCGACCGAGCTCGACCGCGTCTACGGAACCGAGGCCGCGTACGCGGGCACGAGCTTCCTCTCGCCGGACGACCTGGGAAGCCTGCGCTACGGATCCGAGCACATGAACATCACCGCGGACGCGACGACGCCCGAGGGGCTCGGCACGTTCGCGTTCGACGACGAAGGGGTTCCGGCGCGGCGCGAGGCGATCGTCGAGGCGGGCGTGCTGCGCGGCTTCCTCAGCTCGCGCGAGACCGCCGGGCAGCTGGGCGCCGGCGCCGGCGGCTCGATGCGCGCGGACGGCTGGAGCCGGATGCCGCTCGTGCGCATGACGAACCTCCATCTCGAGCCGGGCGAGGGCTCGTTCGAGGAACTGCTCGCGGACATCGACGACGGCCTCTACCTGGAGACGAACAAGAGCTGGTCGATCGACGACAAGCGGCTCAACTTCCAGTTCGGCACGCAGATCGCGTGGGAGATCAAGAACGGACAGCTCGGCCGGATGCTCCGCGACGCGACCTACACGGGCGTGACCCCACAGCTTCTGGGCGAAGCTGGACAAGGTCGCAGGGCCCGAGGAGTGGCAGCTCTTCGGGCTGACGAACTGCGGCAAGGGCCAGCCGGGGCAGGCAGCGCACGTCTCGCACGGCGCGTCGCCCGCACGGTTCCGCGACGTCGAGGTCGGCGTCTCGACTTGACGCGCGCGCTGGATCTCGCCGAGAGCGCGCTCCGCGCCGCCGAGGGCGACGAGGCCGAGGTGCTCGTGCACGCGGAGCGATCGGGCGTCGCGCGCTTCGCCGGGTCGATCGTTCACCAGCCGACGCTCATCGACGACGCGCAGATCCGCATGCGGATCGTCCGGGACGGCAAGGTCGGCTGGGCCTCGACGAACCGCGCCGACGGCCTCGACGAGCTCGCGCGGCGAGCAGGGGAGGCCGCCGACCAGGCGCGCCCCGACCCCGATTTTCCCGGCCTTGCGCCGCCGGCGGACTACGAGCCCGTCTCCGGCTACGACCCGGAGACGGCCGAGCTCGGTCCCGAGGATCAGGCCCGCCTTGCCGGCGAGGCGATCGCCGCGGCGGGGGAGTTCGGGCTCTACGGCTACTTCACGAGCGCGCTGACCCAGATCGCGCTCGCGTCCTCGACGGGCCTGCGCGCGGACCAGGAGCTGACGGACGCGGCCGTCCTCTCGCTCGCTGCAACCGAGGGCGCCTCGGGCTGGGCCGAGCACACGAGCTGGCGCGTCTCCGACCTCGAGCCGGCTTCCGTGACCGAGGAGGCGACGAGCAAGGCGGCCAGGACGCGCGACGCCGAGGAGATCGAGCCCGGGATCTACGCCGCGGTGCTCGAGCCGTACGCGGTCGCCGAGCTTCTGCGCTGGTTCTCGTACGACTCCCTCGGGGCTCAGGGCTTCATCGAGGAGCGCAGCTACTTCTGCGACCGGATCGGCGAGACCCTGTTCGACGAGAAGGTCACGCTCACCGACAACGGGCTCGACCCGGTCAACTTCCCGAAGAGCTTCGACTTCGAGGGGACGCCGCGGCGGCGGGTGGAGCTGATCGAAAACGGCGTCGCGCGCGGCGTCGTCTGGGACCGGATGACCGCCGCTCGCGCCGGGGACGGCCAGGAGTCGACGGGCCACTCACCGCCGGAGGACTGGCGCTACTTCGGGCCCCTCCCGACCTCGTTCGACCTCGCGCCGGGCGACGCGGCCTCGGTCGACGAGCTCGCCGAGCGGATCGGTGACGGCATCTACGTCACGCGCCTCCACTACCTCGGGATCATCGACTCGCGCGGCGCCGTGCTCACGGGCATGACGCGCGACGGCACGTTCCGGATCCGCGACGGCAAGGTCGCCGAGCCGCTCGTGAACCTGCGCTTCACGGTGCCGATGGGCGACGTGCTCGGCGAGGTGCCGGGCCTGACCCGCGACCGGATGCTCGTCAACCTGAACGAGCTCTACGGCGAGCGGTTTCCCTACGGGGCGCTCGTGCCGTCGCTCGCCACGACGAAGTTCCAGATCACCGGGACCGGCTCGGGCCCGGGGCTGTAGACTACTGCAGGATCTGGTAGAGGGCGATCGTGTTGAGGAAGAAGATCGTCCCCACGACCACCGTCAGCCGCGTCAGGTTCCGCTCGACGATGTGCGTCCCGCCCTGCGAGGCCGGCACGTAGCCCATTCCGGCCATCCCCGTGTCGCGTCCTGAGTGCATGAGCACGAGCGTGACCAGGACGATCGAGGTCACGAAGTGGAAGAAGACGACTGCCGGAAGGCCGAAGTCCACGATGGCGAGGAGCGGTAGCACGCGCAACAGGGTAGCGAAGCCGCGGCGGTTACTTGCTACCGAGCTCGAGGATCGCGTCCACCAGCTGCGTGCCGAGGCGGTCCTTCGTGAGGAACCCGGCGACGCCGGCCTGGCGCGCCCGGTCGATGTCGGTTGCGATGCTCGATCCGGTCAGGATCAAGACCGCGGCCGAGGGCTGCTCGAGGCGGATCCGGCGCGCGGCCTCGATGCCGTCCAGAACCGGCATCGAGATGTCCATCAGCGTCAGGTCCGGGACGAGCGCGTTGGCGAGGTCGACGGCGTCTTGCCCGTTCGACGCCGTGCCGACGACCTCGACGCGATCGTCGCCTGCGAGTAGCGCCTTGACCGTCTCCACGAAGAGCGGCTCGTCGTCGGCGACGAGCACGCGAAGAGGCCGCGCGCTGGGAGCCGGGGCGGCTTCCATCGCTGAAGAGTCTTCCCTCAAGAGGGCAAAGCTACGCTTTCCCCGTGGCCGAGTCGGATCGCGAGCGCATCCAGAAGCTGATCGTCACCGGCGACAACCGGCTCAAGCAGGGCGTTTCGCCCGAGAAGGCGCGACAGAGCTACGAGCAGGCGCTGGAGCTGGCACGCGAAGCCGGTCTCGAGGATCGCGTGCGTCCCTTGATCGAGGTCAGGCTGGCCGATCTCGAGCGGCTCGCTCCAGAATCTGCTCCACCTTCTCCGCCTGAAGCGTGACGTCGTGCTTGGCCGCGGCGGCTCGCGCGGCGGGGTTCGGGCTCGGGAGCTGGGCGGCGCGCGTCATGGCGTCGGCGAGCGCGGTCGTGTCGAGCGGGTCGACGAGGACGCCTGCCTCGGGAGGCACGAACTCGGGCGGGCCGCCGACCCGGGTGGCGACGACGGAACGGCCCGCGGCCATGCCTTCGAGGAGCGCCTGGCCGAACGGCTCGATCAGGGACGGCTGGCAGAGGACTGTCGCCTCGGCGATGTAGCGGGGGACGTCCTCATGCGCGATGCGGCCGGTGACCTCCACGTTGTCGCGGCCTTCGAGCTCGCCGCGCAGCGGGCCGTCGCCGACGAAGACGAGCCGGCCCTCGTCCGAGCCGGGCGAACGCGTCGGCGAGCCGGACGACGTTCTTCCGCTCGATCAAGCTCCCGACGCAGACGAACACGGGCCCGTTCCGGACCTGTCCGGTGCCAGGCACCAGACGTGTCTCGAAGAGAGAGAGGTCGACGCCGCAGTCCACGACCTCCGTCTTGCCGCGCGCTTCCGGGATCTTGGCCTCGAGCTCGCGGCGCAGGTAGTCGGAGACGGCGATCAGCGCCGACGCGCGGCGTGCGACGAGGCGCGTGGCCGCGGCGATTCCGGGATACGCCCCGATGTTCCTGACGTCGCGGCCGTGGGCGGTCACGACGGTCGGCGCGCCGCCGAAGAGGACGGCCGAGAGCCCCGTCGGCACGAGGAAGTGCGCGTAGACGACGTCCGGCTCGAATCTGCGGGCGGCCTGCCGCACCTCGCGCGCGAGGACTAGATGTCGCTGCTTGCCCCCACCCCGTCCCTCGGTGACGACGTGCTCGACGTCGTGTCCCCGCGCGGCGAGTGCGCGCTCCATGCCCTGGACGAACACACCGAGATCCGGATCGTCGGGCCCCGGATACATCTGCGAGACGAGAAGGATCTTCACTAAGACGTGCGCTGCTGCGCGTCGTACATGCCGAAGACGTCGCGCAGCTCGTTGCAGATCTCGCCCACGGTGGCCCGCGCCTTCAGCGCCTCGCGCATCGGCGGGAGCAGGTTGCCGTCGCCCTCTGCGACCCGGCGCACCTCGGCGAGCGCCTTCGACGCCTCCTCGGAGCTCCGCTCGGCCCGCACCTTCGCCGTCCGCTCCAGTTGGCGCCGCTCGGCCTCGGGGTCGAGGCGGTACAGCTCGATCGGCTCCGCTTCGGCCTCCTGGTAACGGTTCACGCCGACGATCACCTTCTCGCCGGACTCGACCGCCGCGGTGTGCTTGTACGCCGCGTCCTCGATCTCGCGCTGGACGAAGCCCTGCTCGATCGCCTCGACCGCGCCGCCGACCTCGTCCACGCGCTCGATCAACTCCCTCGCCGCGGCCTCCAGCTCCTCGGTCAGCGCCTCGATGAAGTAGGCGCCGCCGAACGGATCGGCCGTGTCCGTTCCGCCCGCCTCGTGCGCCAGCAACTGCTGGGTGCGGAGTGCGATCTTGGCCGAGTGCTCGGTCGGCAGCGCGAGCGCCTCGTCGAACGCGTTCGTGTGGATCGACTGCGCGCCCCCGGCCACCGCGGACAGGGCCTGAATGGCCACGCGGACGATGTTGTTCTCCGGCTGCTGCGCGGTCAGCGTCGAGCCGCCCGTCTGCGCGTGGAACCGCAGCGCCTGCGCCTTGGGGTTCGTCGGCGCCGAACCGCTCGCGCATGATCTCGGCCCAGAGCCGGCGCGCCGCGCGGAACTTCGCCACCTCCTGGAAGAAGTGGTTGTGCGCGTTGAAGAAGAACGAGAGCCGCTCGCCGAACTCGTCGGGCGAGAGCCCCGCATCGACCGCCGCCTGCGCGTAGGCGATCCCGTTGGCGAGCGTGAACGCGAGCTCCTGCACCGCGGTCGAGCCCGCCTCGCGGATGTGGTACCCGGAGATCGAGATCGTGTTCCACTTCGGCAGCCGCTCGCGCGCATACGCGAACAGGTCGGTCGTGAGCCGCATCGACGGCTTCGGCGGGAAGATGTAGTTCCCCCGGGCGCAGTACTCCTTGAGGATGTCGTTCTGGACGGTGCCGCGCAGAGCTGTCGCCCGAGACGCCCTGCTGCTCGGCCACCAGCTCGTACAGCAGGAGCAGGAGCGAAGCCGGCGCGTTGATCGTCATCGACGTCGAGACCTCGCCCATCGGGATCCGGTCGAAGAGGAGCTCCATGTCCGCGATCGAGTCGATCGCGACCCCGGTCCGCCCCACCTCGCCGGCGGCGCGCGGGTCGTCCGAGTCGTAGCCGAGCTGCGTCGGGAGGTCGAATGCCACCGAGAGCCCCGTCTGCCCGCGCTCGAGGAGGTAGCGGAAGCGCGCGTTCGTCTCCTCGGCCGAGGCGAAGCCCGCGTACTGGCGGATCGTCCACGGGCGGCCGCGGTACATGTCCTTGTACGGGCCGCGGGTAAAGGGGAACTCGCCCGGGAGCTCCAGCTCTGGCTCCGCGACGTCCTCGTCCGTGTAGACCGGCTTGATCTCGATCCCGGAGTCGGTCTCGCGGCGATCCTCGGTGGTCGCCATGGCTCTCAATCTACGCTACGCCCCTGTGAGAGTGATCGTCAGGCTGTTCGCCGGAGTCCGTGAGCAGGCGGGTACCGCTAGGCGGGAGCTCGAGCTCGACGACGGCGCCGTGCTCGAGGACGTGTGGCCCGCGCTCGGGCTCGGCGAGGAGCCGGCAGGGTTGCTCTATGCGGTCAATCGCACCTATGCCGACCGCGGACAGGCGCTCGCGGAGGGCGACGAGGTCGCGCTGATCCCGCCCGTGTCCGGCGGCGCGTTCCGGCTGACGCACGGCCCGGTGAACTTGACCGCGGTCGTCGTCGAGGTGGTCGACGAGCGGGCCGGTGCGATCGCGACCTTCCTAGGCACCGTTCGAGCCCAGTCGCGGGGCCGGGAGGTGATCGCGCTGGAATACGAGGCCTACGAGGAGATGGCGGAGGACGTCATGGTCGAGATCGCCCGAGAGCTCGAGGAGCGCTACGACCTGTGCAAGGTCGCGATCTGGCATCGGCTCGGGCGGGTCGAGGCCGGAGAGACGAGCGTGGCGATCGCCGTTTCCGCGCCACACCGGCAGGACGCGCTCGCGGCTTGCGCCGACGCGATCGAAGCGCTCAAGGCCGAGGTGCCGCTCTGGAAGAAGGAGTTGTACGTGGGCGGCGAGGAGTGGATCGGCCGCGGCTCGTGACTGGCGCAGGCGCTGAGCAAAGTATGCGAGGCACGCTCGGGGCCGGCTCGTCTTCGAGCCGACCCCGAGCGGCAGCCGACTCACTAGTTCAGCGCAACGTAGAACGTGCTGTCGGTCAGTGCTCCGGAGGCGGTGCCGATGAAGACGTCGCACCTGAGTCCCTGCAGCGCAGCTTGATGGGCCAACGCCGACGCCGGTTCGGATGATCAGGTCAGGCGCGGCAGATTGGTGCTCTCGAGCGTGGCGATCGGGCTTTTCGCGAGTCGAATCCCAGCCCCGAGATGCCAGTAGGCGCCTGCACCGATGCGGGTGACGTTCGCCGTCGCGATCGCCTTCGAATTCGCGTCGTCGACGGCACCGGTCCCAAGGACTCGCGCAAACGCAAGAGCCGAACCCGGAGCTCCTGGGGCACCCGTATCACCCCTCGCTCCGGGGGCTCCGGGGGCTCCGGCTGGGCACCCTGCGGGCCCTGCGGGAGCTGTCCGGCCTTGAAGTCCACGGCCAACAGCGAGCGGTTCTTGACCTTGGATGAGATGACCGCGTTCTTCTTGAGTTGTTTCGTACCGACGGTGTTCGGTCCGAGCATTCCGGCCGCGTAGCCGGCGCCGGTCATTGCGAACGTGAGCGCGATACAAGCGACGACCATCGCTGGCGATGGCCGAAGGCGGCGAATGACGTTCATGACCCTCCCTTGATTGTTGGTGCCCTGCGGCTTACAAGACCTGCCGCGGACAGGGAATCTTCCGAACGCATCGGCCAGATCGGCCCCCGCCTAAAGAGAGAGGGCCGCCCCAGGGACGGCCCTCTCGATGTTCGCGAGTTCGTTCGGCTAGCGCCGGCCGACCACGAGGTTGACCGGGAAGCCCCGTCGCCGGAGCGCGCCGGGCCGCGGCGTCTGGCCGATGACCCGGCCTCGCAGCGATCGCCTGGAGAAGGCCCTGCGCACCCTGCCGACCGAGCAGTGCCTCGCCCGGATCTTCCGCTTCGCAGCCCGCGAGCCTGAGACCGAGCACCCGTGGAACGCGGCACCGGACCGGCGGAGGCGGTGGAGGCGGAGGCGGAGGTGGTGGTGGTGGAGGAGGAGGAGGAGGAGGCGGGGGCGGCGGAGGTGGCGGCGGAGGTGGCGGCGGCGGCGGAGGTGGCGGCGGCGGAGGCGGCGGCGGCGGCGGCGGAGGCGGAGGCGGAGGCGGAGGGCCACCGGTGGTGCCGCTCAGGCGGAACACCTGGTCCGGCGCACCCGCGTCGATCCCGCACGCCGAGCCACGCGGGGCCCAGGTCACGCAGCCGGTCGCGAAGCCGTCGCCTGGCTTCTGCCAGGCCGCATTCGTCGTTCGACTGCACCGTGCGGTCGGTCCAGCCCCACTGGCCGCCCGTGGCGAAGTCCATGTTCGCCTGGACGGAGACCCAGTAGTGGCCCGAGCCGAGCGTGACCGCCGACGGGATCGGAATCGTCAGCGACCCGGCGCTGTCGACGGCGGCGAGGCTCGGTCGCGTCGCAACCTGGCTCCCGGGTAGGCCGCTCGCGTCTGAGTAGAAGCTCACGTTGACGCTGTTCATCGGCCCGGTGCCGTTGAAGTAGACGCCGGCGGCGTCGACCTGGTCGATCGTCCATGAGGCCCCACCCGGGACGACGAAGTCGTCGGCCAACTCGTCGTCGTACGCGTCGAGGTCTGCCTCGAAGTTCTGCGAAGAAGTGGCAGCAGCTCGACTGGTTGTCGTACTGGTCGTACAGCACGACATTCGGCGCCTCCGGCGTTTTCAGATTGTGGCCCCGGACGGAGAGCGACCCTGAGGTCGCTCCGCTCATGCTCGGTACGCGGCTCTTCTGAGCGACGGAGGCCGAGCTCGCGGAACCCGAGGAACGCTGCGCTAACGATGAGCGTCCCGATCACTGCGCTGGCAAGCGCCAGGCGCTTGTACGTACTCCCCATCTATTCCCCCCTCGGATTCGAACGGGTGCGCCTCTCGCACCCTGTACCGGGTTCTACCACGTTCCTGGCCAAGACAGAAGCCGCTCAACCGTCTTGGAAAGAGAAGAGGCGCCGGCTGAGCCGGCGCCTCTTCGTACTTCGGTAGTGATTTGGCTATTAGCGGCCGACCACCAGGTTGACCGGGAAGCCACGGCGCCGGAGCGAGCCTGGGCGCGGCGACTGGCGGATGACACGGCCTCGCAGCGATCGCCTCGGCGAAGGCCCTGCGCACCCGTCCGACCGAGCAGTGCCTCGCCCGGATCTTCCGCTTCGCAGCCCCGAGCCTGAGACCGAGCACGCGTGGAACGCGGCACCGGACCGGCGGAGGCGGCGGAGGCGGCGGAGGTGGCGGTGGCGGTGGCGGAGGTGGCGGTGGCGGAGGTGGTGGAGGCGGAGGTGGAGGTGGCGGAGGTGGCGGCGGAGGCGGAGGCGGAGGCGGAGGCGGAGGTGGCGGAGGCGGCGGCGGAGGTGGCGGAGGCGGCGGACCGGCCACGCTCGAGCGTCTCGACGTCTTCTCGCGGTCGAGCGAGAACGTCGAGTCGATGCGGCCGCCCGCGGCGACAAGCGTGTTGCCGACCGCCGTCCCGCACGGGAACGACTCGCGGGACATTGAGGTTCGGCTCGGGCGTCCACATGTTCGCGCGCCGGGTCGAAGCTGAGCGTCGTGGCGCCGGCCGTCGGCGCGACGTCGAAGACGTCGAGTGTCCGAGCGGCGAGTCCTGCCTGAACGGCTTCCGTAGCCGAACAGCCAGAGCTTCCCGTCCGCAACAGCGCTGCCGGGCACGTTCTCGCCCTGGGGCATGCTCGGCCTCTGCGTCCACGTGTCGGTCGCGATGTCGTAGTGTAGAGCGTGTCGTAGTTGGTGTTGTCGAGGTCACGACCTCCGGCGACTAGGAGATGGCCATCGATGATCCCGTAGCCCGTGCCTCCGATGCCGTGCGGCATCGGCGCTTTGAGCGGTGTACGGTTCCCGCGACGGGGTCGTACTTCCAGGTCGTCGTCTGGTTGCTGTCGACCGTGGCGAGGTTCGTAACCGCCGGCGAGGTAGATCTTGCCGTTGGCCGGGTTGTAACCGGCGGCCATTGAAGGCGCGTACGTCGGGCAGCGGCGGCCCTGCGCTCCACGTGCCCGCGGCGATGTCGTAGATCCAGACATCGCGGTCGGAGGAGGCAGGTTACCGGGTCGCGGTGCGAGCCACCGAAGACGTAGATCTAGTTCGTCGGCGGGTAGTAGACGGCGGAGGCCATCAGCGCCTGGCTGTCCGGCATCGGAGCCAGCGTCTGTCCACGTGTCGGTCGACGGGGTCATAGCGATTGGCGAGGTTCAGGTCGCCCTCGGGACCCGGGCCGAGGCTGAAGGAGTGGCCGCCGAACACGTAGACGTAGGTGCCGTCGGAGGTCGTCGCGGCGCCGAACAGGGTCATCGGCAGCGGCGCGACGGTCAACCACGCGCCGGGCGGAGGAGGCGGAGGTGGCGGTGGCGGTGGTGGTGGCGGAGGTGGCCCGCCGCCGTTGTACGCGGCGAGCGCATCGACGAGGCCGTACCCGAAGTGATTGTTCGGGATGCTGCCAACGCCTCCGCACTGCGACCCGTTGCTGACGCTGATGTTGGGATTGGCGCTGCCGTTGAGCACGGCTTCGGTCGCGTCGATGTCTCGGGACAGCGCGGGATGTGCCTGCCAGAGGAGCGCGACGACGCCCACGACGTGCGGGCCTGCCATCGACGTTCCGCTCCAGCTCGGACCCGAGTACTGCGTGTCGCTCCCGTTGCAGGGAGGAGTTGACGTTGACTCCAGGCGCCGAGATATCCGGCTTGAGGCGGTTCGAGCCGTCGACCGTGACCGGGCCGCGGCTGCTGAAGCCGGCGAGCGAGACCGGGTTTCCGGTGTACGTCGTGGCGCCGGTCGAGTACGACGCGTCGTAGATCGCCGGCGGGTCATCGACCGTGTCTGCAACCGGGCCCGGCGTTACCGGCGGACACCTCGACGAAGATGCCCGAGGCCCGCGTGTTCTCGACGATCGTCTGGAGACTGTCCGGCGCGCAGAGCTCGCTCGTCGGGCAGCCCCAGCTGTTGTTCATCACGTGCGGCCGAAGAGCCGGGTTCGGGTTCTGCCCGTTCAGATCGGTCGGGGCGATGAAGAACTGGAAGCACTCCGTGTACGTCTCGGGCCTTCCGTTCCCCTGGTCCATGTTGCGGCAGCCCATCCACTTTGCACCCGGAGCGACGCCGATCTGGTGGCCGGCTCCGTCGTCGCCGACCGCGGTACCGGTCGTGTGCGTCCCGTGGCCGTGGTCGTCGCACGGAACCATCGAGGTGTATCCGCACGGGTTCGGCGTCGGCGAGGGTGGAATGTTGGCGTGGATCGAGTCGTGCCAGTTGTAGTTGTGGTCTGCGCTCGACCCGTTCCAACCACGGTAGTGCGGCTTGAGCGCGTTGTGCGTCCAGCGCATGCCCGTGTCCTGGTTGCCGACGACGATCCCCGTGCCCGTGAAGCCGAGGTTCCAGAGGTCGGGAGCCTTCACCAGCGTCACGTTCGGCTCGATCGTCGTCGGGCTGTTCGTCGCGTTCGCCTGCAGGGTGGCGACCGAGTCGAAGTCGACCACGGTCGCGTCGGTGGCGCTCAGCCAGTTCGACGCGTCGTTGGCCTCGATCACCTTCACGTCGTCCCGTGCGGCGAGGCTGGTCACGAGCGGACGCCCGCCGGAGCGAACGATGATCTCGTTCGCCACCCAGAACGAGCGGTACGAGACACCCTGCTTGTCGAGCACGGCCCGGAGCGGGGCCTGCGTCCGCTCGGCGGTCTGCTTGAGGGTGCGGTACACGTACCAACCGCGGGCGTTCTGGTCCTTCATCGAGTACGCCTTGGTCAGGTCGGCCTGCTGGGCCAGCTCGACGATGAACGAGCTCTGACCCCCAGAAGCCGTGTCGCTCAGGACGCGGTTCTGAACCTTTCCTGTGTACGCGGCCATGGACTTCGCCGCATTGCTGTTACCGCTCGCAAAGACTGGTGAGATCGTTGCGACCAGCCCCGCGAGCGCGAGCATGATCGCAATCTTGGTTCGTGCACGCACAGCAGCTCCCCTCCCTGGGTTCAAGTGCTCGGGAGATTAGGACTTTTGCGCCGTGCGTACAAGGTTTTCCCGGCGTGCGATGCGACGCACGCCGGGAAAACGGCGCTTCTACTGTGCGACGACGGCCGTTCCGGCGAACTGGCAGCGCGAAACGCCCGCGATCGAGTACTCCTCGGCGAGGAACGAGACGGTGACCGTGGTCGTGCCCGTCGGCGCGCGGTACACGATCGTCCCGGCGGCGTCGTCGTCGCTCGAGCCGAGGACGTCGTAGTCCGTGCTCGCATCGAGGTCGTCGTCCTCGCGGTAGAAGGCGGCCGTGTCGTCGACTCCGGCTATGTGCACGCGGGCGTTGTCGAGGGTCGACCTGGCGCTCACGGTCATGTCCCCCGCGCTCGAGCACGCGGCTCTGAGGATCAGACCGCCGAAGGTAAGGATCGTCGCCGCCGGCGTGTTGGCCGGTACGTCGAAGCCGAGCTTGGCTGCGCCTGGGCCTGCCGGACCCACTGCGCCCGCGGGCCCTTGCGGGCCTACGGGGCCTTGCGGGCCCTGAGTGCCTGGCGGCCCGCTGGGCCCGCGCTCGCCGCGAGCGGTCGGCACGACGGAGGCGGGAAGCTTCGCGTTCCTGCCGAGCGGAACGAGCCGGCCGGGCTTCGGCGTTCGCGACGCCTTGATCCCGTTCACCGCCCCCGCGTTCTTCGCGAAGGCGGCGATCGACCTCCTGGCCGCGCCTCCTGCAGGCGATGCCGTGAGCACAGCGAGCGCGAGCACGGCGCCGGCGAAGCCGGCGATGGTTCGAGCTGTTCGCACGAGTGACCTCCTCGGTCGGTTACGAGTAGGTCTCCTCAAGTACAGGCAGGAAGCCGCCTTTGCGTGCTCCGTGCGAGTTTCGGTGCAGCCTCGGCGCAGCTTTGCCGAAGAGGCACCCGGGTACCATGAGTCGAGTGAGCGAACTCACTCCAGAGGAACGCGCAAGGCTCGCCGAGCTGACCTACTACGAGCCGCCTCAGCCCGTACATCACGAGCCGCGGTTCCCGTTCCTGCGCAAGCTGGCCGCGCCGTTCGTGGCGCTCGGAGCGCTGCTCCTCAAGTTCGGCGGCGTCCTGCTCAAGTTCAAGTTCCTCTTCTCGATGTTCGTCTCGGCCGCGTTCTACGTGTGGTTCGGCGGCTGGTGGTTCGGGCTCGGCCTCGTCTTCCTGCTCTTCGTGCACGAGATGGGCCACGTGCTCGAGGCGAAGCGCCAGGGGCTTCCCGTCAGCGCCCCGCTCTTCATTCCGTTTCTGGGCGCGCTGATCTCGCTGAAGCAGATGCCGCACAACGCCTGGAACGAGGCGAAGCTCGCGATCGGGGGGCCGATCCTCGGCTCACTCGGAGCAGCGGCGATCTGGGCCGCAGGGGCCGCGACCGACTCGAATCACCTCAAGGCGCTCGCGTTCCTCGGCTTCTTGATCAACCTCTTCAACCTGCTGCCGGTCGTGCCGCTCGACGGTGGACGGATCGTCGGCGCCCTCCATCCGGCGCTCTGGCTGGTCGGCTTCCTCGCGCTCCTCGGGCTCGTCTTCATATCGCCGAACCCGATCCTGATCATCATCCTGATCTTCTCCGGGATGGAGCTCTGGCAGCGCTGGCAGGCCCGCAACCACCCGGAGCTCCAGGACTACTACCGGGTGACCCGCTCGCAGCGCGCGATCATCGCCGCCCTCTACTTCGGCCTCGCGATCCTGCTCGTGCTGGGCATGGAAGCGACGCACCTTCCGCGAGACGTCCTCCGCTGATGCAGGACGAGAAGCTCCTCGCGAGCCACGAAGGCGCGCTGCCCGAGAACGTGCTCTCGATCGCACGTGAGTTCTGGGCGGGGTTCTCGGCGGTCGACAAGATCGACCGGCCGGCGGTCTCGGTCTTCGGGTCGGCCCGCATCGAGGAAGGCACGCGGGAGTACGAGGCGGCGCGCAAGGTCGGCAAGCACTTCGCGGAGCTCGGCTGGGCGGTGATCACGGGCGGAGGGCCGGGGGTGATGGAGGCGGCGAACCGCGGCGCCAAGGAGGGCGGCGGGCTTTCCGTCGGCTTCAACATCGAGCTGCCGCACGAGCAGGGCTCGAACGCGTACATCGACATCGCGTACACGTTCAAGCACTTCTACGCGCGCAAGGTCTGCTTCGTGAAGCCGGCGGAAGGCTTCGTCATCTTCCCCGGCGGCTTCGGGACTCTGGACGAGCTGTTCGAGGCGCTGACGCTGATCCAGACGGGCAAGGCGCAGAACTTCCCCGTCGTCCTGATCGACACCGACTACTGGGGCGAGATGCTCGACTGGATCCGCGCTGAGCTGCTCGCCGACGGGATGATCTCGCCCGAGGATCTCGAGCTGCTGCACGCGACGGACGACCTGGACGAGGCCGTTCGAACCGTGATCGAGTGCTACGAGGCCAACTGCGCCGAGATCCCGATGGAGCCGAGGAAGGCCGACGCGCAGTGAAGCTCCGCGACCTGCCCTCGGTCGACGAGCTGGCGCGAGGGAAGGACGACCCGCTCGCCGTCGACGCGGCACGATTCGTTCTCGCGCGCGCGCGCGAGGAGATCCAGGCGGGAGCGGATCCGGGAGACCTCGAGGCGCGCCTACGCGAGGAGCTCGCAGCGGCCCGTACGGCTGCGCTGAGGCGAACGCTGAACGCGACCGGCGTCGTGGTGCACACCAATCTCGGGCGTGCCCCGCTGGCCGAGGCCGCGCTCGACCGCGTCCGCGAGGTCGGTCGCGGGTACTCCAACCTCGAGTACGACCTGAGCGCCGGCACCCGTGGATCGCGGCAGGACCACGTCGCGGGGATCCTGCGGCGGCTGACCGGAGCCGAGGCCGCGCTCGTCGTGAACAACAACGCGGCGGCGGTGCTGCTCGCGCTGGCCGCGCTCGCCGAGGGGCGAGAGGTGCTCGTGTCTCGCGGCGAGCTGATCGAGATCGGGGACGGCTTTCGCATCCCGGACGTGCTCGCTCGCTCCGGAGCTCGCCTGGTCGAGGTGGGGACGACGAACCGCACGCGCGCGCGCGACTACGAGCAGGCGATCGGTCCGGACACCGCCGTGCTGCTGCGCGTGCACCAGTCCAACTTCCGGCTCGTCGGCTTCACCGAGCTTCCGTCGGTCGCGGAGCTGGCCAAGGTCGCGCAGCGCCACGAGCTGCCGCTCGTCGACGATCTCGGCTCAGGCGCGCTCGCCCAGGTCGAGGACGAGCCTTCGGTGCGGGAGAGCCTCGAGGCGGGCGCCGATCTCGTGTGCTTCTCCGGCGACAAGCTCCTCGGCGGCCCGCAGGCGGGAATCGTGGTCGGCAAGCCGGAGCTCGTCGAGCGGCTGCGCCGTCACCCCCTGCAGCGGGCGGTTCGCGCGGACAAGCTCACGCTCGCAGCGCTCGAAGGCACGCTCGCGCTCTACCTCGAGCCGGAGCGTGCGCTCGAGGAGATCCCCGTGCTGCGCATGGCACTCGAAGGCGCTGACTCGGTGCGTGCTCGAGCCGACCGCCTGGCCGAGCTCACCGGCGGCGAGGTCGAGGAGACCGTCGGCCGCGTCGGAGGCGGCGCGCTGCCGCTGGCGGAGCTCCCGAGCTTCGCGTGCGCCGTCGAGGAAGAGCTGGCGGCGCCTCTGCGCGCGGGCGAGCCCCCGGTCGTGGGCGTCGTCCGCGACGGGCGACTGCTGCTGGACTGCCGCACGCTGAGCGACGCAGAGATCGACGAGGTCGCGGCGGCGGTCTCGCGGTGCCGCTGACCGTCGGGACAGCCGGTCACATCGACCACGGCAAGACGTGGCTCGTCCGGGCGCTGACCGGAAAGGACACTGACCGGCTCCCGGAGGAGAAGGAGCGCGGGATCTCGATCGACCTCGGCTACGCGCCGCTCGAGCTCGAGGACGGCCGGCGGCTCTCGCTGATCGACGTCCCCGGCCACGAGCGCTTCATCCGGAACATGGTCGCGGGGGCGAGCGGGATCGACCTCTTCCTGCTCGTGATCGACGCGACGGAAGGCGCCAAGCCGCAGACGCACGAGCACCTCGCGATCCTGCGCCTGCTCGGGATCGAGGACGGCGTCGTCGCCGTGACCAAGGCAGACGCGGCCGATCCGGACCTGCTCGAGGCGGTCCTGGACGAGGCGCGCGAGCTCGTGCCCGAGGCGCAGGTCGTCGCCGTGAGCGCGAAGACCGGCGACGGCCTCGACGAGCTGCGCACCGCCCTCGCTGCCGTGGCCGAGCGCAAGGAGCACACGACTCCGCTTGCGGCGACTCGCTACTACGTCGACCGCGTCTTCTCGCTCCACGGGATCGGAACGGTCGTCACGGGGACGCTCTGGTCGGGCTCGGTCGCGGAGAGCGACGAGCTGCGGGCCGAGCCTGCCGGCGCCGATGTTCGGGTTCGGAGCGTGCAGATCCACGACGAGCCGGTCGAGCGCGCCGAAGCCGGCCAGCGCGTCGCGCTCGCGATCCCGGGCGTCGAGCGCCACGTCCTCCATCGCGGCGACGCGCTCATCGAGCCCGGCGCCTATCCGCTCAGCTACCGGCTCGACGTGGAGCTCACGGAGCTGGAGCCGATCGCGGATCACGCGCGCGTGAGCGTGCACCACGGGACGACCGAGACGCCGGCGCGGCTCGTCCGTCGTGGGAGATCGGTTCGCCCAGCTCCGTCTCGCGGACCCGGTGGTCGCGGCCCGCGGCGACCGCGTCGTCCTCCGCGACCGGACGACCCTGGGCGGCGGCCGCATCCTCGACCCGGCTCCCCCACGCGCAGCGGACGCAGAGCGGCTCGCACTGCTCGCAACGGACGATGCGGTGTCGATCGTGAAGGCGCTCGTCCACGAGCCGGTTCGCGCGAAGGAGCTCGCAGCGCGCGCGCTCCTCCCGCCCGCCCAGCTCGAGCAGGGGCTCGCGACGATGGTGCGTGCCGGCGAGTGGTACTTCGCGCCGGACTGGCTCGAGCGGGTCGGCACGGGAGGCGAGAACGCGACTCGTGCTGCGGGCCGAGGCGAACGCCGCTCGAGCCCGGGCTCAGCGCAGGCGAGCTGCTTCCCGGAGCGCCCTGGGCGGACGAGGTGCTCTCGCTGCTCGACGTCGAGCGCCGCAACGGAAAGGTCTACCTGCCGGGCTCTGCGGCCGCGCCTCGGCGAACGCGAGGCAGACGCCGCGGCGCTCGAGGCGAAGGTGCTCGAGGCGGGCCTGACGCCGGTGCCGGTCGACGACGCCGAGCTGGCGCGCTTCCTCGAGGAGTCCGGACGGCTCGTGCGCGTCGGCGAGGGACTGGCCATCGGGCCCGGCGCCTACGAAGAGGCAGAGCGCGCCGTGATCGAGGAGTGCGAGCGCGAGGGGAAGCTCACGCTGGCCCGGTTCCGCGACCTCCTGGGCATCTCCCGCAAGCCGGCGCAGCTCCTGCTCGAGCGGTTCGACGCCGACGGCCTCACGCGGCGCGTCGGCGACGAACGCGTGCTCCGGCGCAAAGCTACGATCGACCGGTAGGGAGCGGCATGGGCCCGGTGGCCCAGCTGGTCTTCAAAACCGGTGCGGTCGTGTAACCCACGGCTCGGTAGGTTCGACTCCTGCGCCGCTCCGTTGAGCACAACCCGTCTGGCAACAACGGATTCACGCCGGAGGGAAGGACGCGAATCAGCGGTCGAGAGGCCGAGTGACTAGACTGCAGGCTCAGGCCACGGCGAGCAGTCGTAGCGGACGCCGAAGCCAGCCCATCGGAAGTCGCCGGCTCCTCTACTCGTTGCGACCGGTTTCCGGTCCGGAGAGAGGACATCCGATGTCGAACAACGAGGTGCCGACGGATTCGCTCGACCTTTTCCTGCGCGATGCAGGTCGCCGTCCGCTCTTGACCGCGGCCCAGGAAGTCAAGCTGACGAAGCTGGTCGAACGTGGTGACGCGAGCGCGAGGCAGACGATGATCGAATCGAACCTGCGCCTGGTCGTCTCGATCGCCAAGAACTACCGCCACCAGGGCCTCCCATTCCTCGACCTGATCCAGGAGGGCGCGCTCGGCTTGAACCGCGCGGTCGACAAGTTCGACTGGCGGCAGGGCTACAAGTTCTCGACCTACGCCCACTGGTGGATCAAGCAGGCGGTCTCGCGCTCGATCGCAGACCAGGGGAAGACGATCCGCATTCCCACGCACATCGGCGAGCGCCAGCACAAGCTTGCTTTCGCCGCCCGAACGCTCGCGCCCGCACTCGGCCGCGAGCCGAGCCTGGAGGAGCTCGCCGAGGCAACCGGTTTGCCGCTCGGACAGGCCCGCCAGGCGCTTGACTGCGCCGAGGCTTCGTCCTCGCTCAACCAGGCGGTCAGCCCAGACGGCGACACCGAGCTCGCCGACTTCATTGCCGATCCGGCTTCCGCTGACCCCGTCGAGCAGGCAGAGCGCTCGCTTCTCCGGCAGACGGTGCGGCGCAGGCTCGAAACGCTGCCAGACCGGGAGCGGCTGATCGTCGAGCGTCGCTTCGGCCTTCAGTGCGAGCCGCAGTCGCTCGAGACGATCGCGAGCGAGCTCGGGCTCACCCGCGAGCGGGTGCGCCAGCTGCAGGTACAGGCGCTGAAGCGGCTGGAGCCGGAGTTTGCAGACCTCGCTCCGGTGCAGAGTGCTCTGGCTGGTACGGCGCAAGCGCGCGAGGCTGGGCAAGTGCCGGCGTAGGCCGCCCCGGCCGTCGTCGCGGAGCAACGGAGGTCGGGTACGCTGAGTGTGGCGCGACGGACGAGGCTGTTAGCCCGTGAGGCGCAAGCCAAACCGGGGTGGGAAGCGAGCGGTCGCGCCCTTGTTGTATGCGCGCAACCGTGATGTACGCAGCCGGAGATGTGCGCGTCGAGGAGGTCCCCGACGCGCGGCTCGTCGAGCCGACGGACGCGCTCGTGACCGTGACGCGTTCCGCGATCTGCGGGAGCGACCTCTGGCCGTACAAGCAGATGGAGTCGACCCCGGGCGGCCGGCGGATGGGACACGAGTTCATCGGCGTGGTCGAGGAGGCCGGCACCGAGGTCCAGACGGTCAAGAAGGGCGACCTCGTGGTCGCGCCGTTCGTCTGGTCGGACGGCACGTGCGTCTTCTGCCGCGAAGGGCTGCACACGTCGTGTCTGCACGGAGGCCGCTACGGCATGGACGGAGTCGACGGGGGCCAGGGCGAGGCCGTGCGCGTGCCGCAGGCGGACGGGACGCTCGTCCCGCTTCCGGTCGACCAGGACGACGCGCTGATGCCGTCGCTGCTCACGCTCTCGGACGTGATGTCGACGGGCCACCACGCGGCCCTCTCCGCCGAGGTCGGGCCGGGCAAGACCGTGGCGATCATCGGCGACGGCGCCGTCGGCCTGTGCGGCGTGATCGCCTCGAAGAGGCTCGGCGCCGAGCGGATCATCATGCTCGGCCACCACGAGGACCGGATCGCGCTGGCCAGGGAATTCGGCGCGACGGACATCGTCGAGGAACGAGGCGAGGAGGCGGTCGAGCGCGTGAAGGAGCTGACCGACGGCCTCGGCGCCCACTCCGTGCTCGAGTGCGTTGGTCACGAGGAGTCGACCGTCACGGCGATGCTGGTCGCCCGCGTCGGCGGAGCGGTCGGCCGCGTCGGCGTGCCGCAGGAGGATCCGATCCCGGAGGGCACGAGCACGTTCTTCGACAACGTCAAGATCGCCGGCGGCCCCGCACCTGCCCGCGCGTACATCGAGGAGCTCCTCCCGGACGTCCTCGAAGGCCGGATCGAGCCCGGGCGCGTGTTCGACCGCGTCGGCCCGCTCGACGACGTGCCGGACGGCTACCGGGCGATGAACGACCGCGAAGCGCTCAAGGTCCTGATCCAACTCTGAGGAGGGCTCAATGCAGGTCACGAAGAACGGCATCGACACGAATCCCGGCCCGAGCGACTGGTTCACCGGTGCCGTGTTCGTCGACACGGTCGCCGCGGCCGAAGGCTCGGCGCGGCTGCACGCGAGCAGCGTCCATTTCACGCCTGGCGCACGGACGGCCTGGCACACGCATCCGAACGGGCAGACGATCTTCGTCACCGAGGGCATCGGGCTCGCGCAGAGCCGCGGCGGGCCGATCGAGGTCATCCGCCCGGGCGACCGCGTCTTCTTCGAGCCGGGCGAAGAGCACTGGCACGGTGCCGCGCCGAACCGGTTCATGACCCACCTGGCGATGCTCGAGGTCGACGACGAGGGCATCCCGGCCGCGTGGGGCGACCAGGTGACCGACGAGGAGTACGGAGCCGCGCCGCCCATCGACTAGGCTCGCGCGGGTGCGGGCCTGAGCTCCTTCCGCGAGACGTTCGGCGGCGAGATCGTCCTCCCCGACGACTCCGGGTACGACCAGGCGCGCCGCGTCTGGAACGGGATGGTCGACCGCCGACCCGCGGTGATCGTCCGTCCGAGCGGCGTGGACGACGTCGTGGCCGCCATCCGCTTCGGCCGCGAAGAGGATCTGCCGATCGCGGTCCGCTGCGGCGGCCACAGCATCCCCGGCCTCTCCACCTGCGACGACGGGATCGTGATCGACCTCTCCAGGATGGGCGGCGTCGAGGTCGACCCGGAGGCGAAGACCGCCCGCGTCGGCGGGGGCGCGCTGCTCTCCGAGCTGGACACGGC
Organism: uncultured Actinomycetes bacterium; assembly: GCA_963790695.1. Lineage (GTDB taxonomy): Bacteria > Actinomycetota > Thermoleophilia > Gaiellales > Gaiellaceae > VAXT01. The sequence continues at coordinate 37,050 of CAWBPX010000016.1, forward strand.
CGCGCAGGAGCACGGGCTCGTCTGCCCCGTGGGAGTCGTGTCGCACACAGGGGTCGCAGGCCTCACGCTCGGAGGCGGCATGGGCCGGCTGATGCGCACGTTCGGGCTGACCCTCGACAACCTGCTCGCCGTCGAGCTCGTGACCGCGGACGGCCGCCTCGTGCGCGCCTCTGCGGACGAGCACCCAGAGCTCTTCTGGGGCCTGCGCGGCGCCGGTGCGAACTTCGGGATCGTCACGTCCTTCGAGTTCCGGCTCCACCCGCTCGACCACCCGATCACCTTCGGGGCCGTGACCCACCCGCTCGACCGCGCCCGCGAGCTCGCCGCGCTCTGGCGAGACCTGGCCGAGAACGGGCCGGACGAGCTCTTCCTGTCCTTCGGCACCGACAACGCGAACGGCGGCTCCGCGTACGTCACCGCGCTGCACTCGGGCTCGGTCGCGCAGGCCGAGCGGGACCTGGCCGAGCTGCGCGCGTTCGGGCCGCCGACGACCGACTCGATCGCCCCGCAGGCGTACCTCGAGACGCAGGTCCTGTACGACGAGCCGCACGGGGCGGGGCACCGCTTCTACATGAAGAGCGCGTTCCTGCCCGCGCTCCCCGACGAGGCCGTCGACCTCTGCGTGGAGCACGCGACCCGTGCGCCCGACGGGACCGAGTCGGGCTTCTCGACGTGGGCCTGGGGCCGCCGGATCTCCGACGTCCCCGAGGACGGGACCGCCTTCACGGGCCGCGAGGCTGCCGCGTGGATCTCGGCGGAGACGATGTGGGACGACCCCGAGCGGGACGAGCAGTGCCGAGCCTGGGCGCGCGACGCCCTGGCCGACCTGGCCCCCTTCGCCTCGGACGGCCGGTACGTGAACGACGTCGTCGAGGTGGGCGCAGACGTGGCACGCATGATCTACGGCGACGCCAAGTACGAGCGGCTCGTGGCGCTGAAGCGCGAATGGGACCCGGACAACGTCTTCCGGCTGAACCAGAACATCCAGCCCTAGGGCGCACGGAGTCGTAGGCTTGGCCTCCCCGACCAAGGAGGTCTCGAATGGCAATCGCACGTGTCGTGACGTTCGACGGCGTGGACAGCGACCGGATCCAGCAGATGAAGCAGGAGATGGACGTCGGGCGAGCGCCCCGATGACATCCCGGCGACCGAGATCATCGTGCTGCACGATGCCGACGCGTCCAAGTCGATCGCGATCGTGTTCTTCGACAACGAAGACGACTACAAGCGCGGCGACGAGGCGTTGAACGCGATGCCGACGACCGACACGCCGGGCCAGCGAACATCGGTCGCGAAGTACGACGTCGCGATCCGTATGGCCGACTAGTTCCCGATCGGGCGGGTCTCGACCATGGAGGCGGAGGTCGTGCTCGTTCGGCACGGCGAGACCGAGTGGTCTCGCGACGGGAGACACACGGGACGGACCGACATCCCGCTGACGGAGCGCGGCCGCCTGCAGGCGCAAGCCGTAGGCGCCGCGCTCGGTGGCCGCGAGTTCGCCCTCGTCCTGACCAGCCCGCTGAGCCGGGCGGCCGAGACCTGCCGCCTCGCAGGCTTCGGCGACCGGGCGGAGAGGCGCGACGAGCTGATGGAGTGGGACTACGGCGACTACGAGGGGCGAACGACGCTCGGAGATCCGTGAGGAGCGACCCGGGTGGTCGCTGTGGCGCGACGGCGTCCCCGGCGGCGAGACGAGCGACGAGGTCGGCGCGCGAGTCGACCGCGTGCATCGCCGAGGCCCGCTCGGCCGCCGGCGACGTCCTGCTCTTCGCGCACGGCCACCTGCTCAGGGTGCTGACGGCGCGCTGGCTCGGCCTGGAGCCGGCGGAGGGGCGTCTCTTCGCTCTCGACCCGGCCACGCTCAGCATGCTCGGCTACGAGCGCGAGACCCCGGTCATCCGCCTCTGGAACGAGCCGGTTTAATCTCGATCGAGAGCGACGGGAGGAGCATCGTGGCGACGACAGTCCGCACACTCGAGAACTTCATCGGCGGCGACTGGGCCGAGGCGACCGGCGACGACGTGAGGCAGATCGTCTCGCCCGTGACCGGCGAGACCCTGGCCGAGGTTCCGGACGCGAGCGAGGAGGACATCGCGCGCGCCGCGAAGGCCGCGAGAGAAGCCCAGCCCAAGTGGGCCGCGCTCTCGGCCTGGGACCGCGCGAAGATCTGCCATGCGATCGCGGACCTGATCGACGAGCGCCGCGAGGACATGGCCCGCGAGCTCACGCTCGAGCAGGGCAAGCCGTTCGTGGGCGAGGCGATCCCGGACATCGAGGAGACGGCCGACAACTTCCGGATCGCGGCCGAGGACGTGAAGCGGATGGAGTCGGCGATCATCCCGTCGCAGGACGTCAACAAGCGCATCCTCACGTTCCGCGTGCCGAACGGCGTCTATGCGGCGATCACGCCGTGGAACTTCCCGACGCTGATCCCGGTGGAGCTGATCGCGCCGGGCATCGCCGCCGGGAACACGATCGTGATCAAGCCCTCCGAGTGGACCCCGATCGCCATGGCCACGTTCATGCAAGCCATGGCCGATGCGGGCCTGCCGGAGGGAGTCGTGAACGTCGTCTACGGCGGCGGCAAGGTCGGCGAGCGCCTGATCCAGGACGAGAACGTCGACTGCGTCGGCTTCATCGGCTCGCACACGACCGCGGAGAAGATCGTCCGCGCCGCCGGCCTCAAGCGCTCGCTGATCGAGGCGAGCGGGAACGGGCCGGTGATCGTCTGCGAGGACGCGGACCTCGAAGCCGCAGCGAAGGGCGCCGTCTACGGCGGCTTCTTCTGCGCGGGGCAGGTCTGCTGCGCGACCGAGCGCGTGCTCGTCGACGCGAAGGTGCACGACGACTTCCTGAGCGCGGTCGTCAAGGAGGCCGAGGGCTGGAAGCTCGGCGACCCGTACGACGACGACACGCTCGTCGGCCCGATGAACAACGAGCCGACGGCGCAGAAGATGGACGCGCACCTCGAGGATGCCGTCGGCAAGGGCGCGGAGATCGTGCTCGGCGGCTCGCGCGACTCCGGTCGCCCCACGGGCCTCTACTACCAGCCGACGGTCGTCGATCGCGTGGGCACGGACACGCTCATCAACCGCGACGAGACGTTCGGGCCGATCGTCCCGCTGATCTCCGTCAACGGCGACGACCAGGCGCTCGAGGTCGCGAACGACTCGTACCTCGGTCTCCAGGCGGCCGTCTACACGCGGAGCCTCAAGCGCGCGTTCCGCTTCCTGGACAACCTGCGGGTCGGCAACGTCGTCGTCAACGACTCGACCGACTACTGGGAGGCGCACGAGCCGTTCGGCGGCGCGGCCGGGACACGCACCGGCTGGGGCCGGATCGGCGGGCGCTACACGATGCTCGACATGACCGACCTGAAGACGGTCGTGATCGACGCCGGCGGGCTCGAGTGAGCCGGCGCGCCGCCTAGAGAGCTGCTGCGGCTCGCTGCTCCCAGCGGAGGCGCTTCTTCGCCGCTTCGGCCTCGCGGTTCTTCGGCGGAGCGGTCGTCACGAGCTCGTCGAGGAGACGCGAAGAGGCTTCGGTCACAGCCTGGACGGCGCGCTCGAAGGCCTCCGCGTTCGCCTGCGACGGCGACGTGAAGCCGCTGATCTTGCGCACGTACTGAAGCGCGGCGTCGTGCACCTCTTCCCCGGTCGCCGGGGGCTCGAAGTTGTAGAGCGTGCGGATGTTTCGACACATGCGGACAGCCTAGCGCGGGGTTTTCCTCCTTCGACGACCGAGTTACGCTCAGCCCAGTGAGAGCGCCGCGGCGCAAACCGAAGATCGAGACCGCCGTCGTCCTGCTCGACGCGGCGCGGGAGCTGGGCGAGACGCTCGAGCCCGACCGCGTCTACGTGCGGTTCCACGAGCTGCTCGCCGACGTGATCCCGCACGACGCGCTCGTCGTCTCGTCGTACGACCCGCGCGACGACCTGATCCGCTGCGAGTACGGCTGGAACGAGGGCACCGTCCTCGACCCTTCGACCCTGCCGCCCGTGCCGCTCAACCGCGAGGGCGGCGGGATGCAGAGCAAGGTGATCGTCAGCGGCGAGCCGCTCGTCTTCAACGACGTCGCCGAGCGCGTCGAGCAGCCCGGCGGCGAGTACTACAACGTCGACCGCGAGGGGACGGTCAAGAAGCTTCCCGAGCAGGGGCCGGCCGGCACGAGCGCCGCGATGATGGTGCCGGTCAAGGACGAAGGCATCGTCGTCGGAGTGGTCCAGCTGATGACCGACAGCGGGAACTACGGCGACGACCAGCTCGAGCTCTTCGAAGGGCTGGTGGCGCAGATGGCGGCCGCGGTGCGGAACGCGCGCCTGCAGCAGGAGCGCAGGCGGCTCGAGGCGGCCGAGGCGGCGGCACTGGCGGTGGCCGCGGAGCGCGAGCGCGCGGCGGACGTCCTCGAGGCCGTCGCGGACGGGATCTTCCTCGTCGACGACGAGGGCGTCGTCCAGCTCTGGAACCGCTCCGCGTTCCTGATCACCGGGCTCCGCGGTGAGGGCAGGCGGCTCGCCGAGCTGATCCCGGAGTGGCCTGCGCTCGCGGAGCGCATCCTGGTCGCCGAAAGCGGCTCGACGGCCGAGCCCGTGACGCTGCCGGTCGAGGTGCTCGGAACCGACCTCTGGCTCTCGTTCGTCGCGGTCCGCAGCCCCCAGGGCGTGATCTACGCGTTCCGCGACGTCACCGCGAAGCGGCGATTCGACGAGGAGCGCAGCGACTTCGTGACCACGATCTCGCACGAGCTCAGGACTCCGATGTCCGCGGTCTACGGCGCTGCGCTCACGCTCCTCCGCGACGACGTCGAGTTCTCCGAGGACCGCAAGCGCGTGCTGCTCCGGATGATCGTCGAGCAGGCCGCACGGCTGACGCGGATCACCGAGGAGATCCTGATCACGAGCAAGCTCGACCGGGGTGAGCTCAAGGTGGAGCAGGAGCCGGTCGACGTCGCCGAGGTGATCCGCGCCACCGTGGAGGCGGTCCAGGCCCAGGTCGACGACCCGCTGCCGATCGAGACGGAGGTCCCCTCGGAAGTGGGAGCGGCGTCGGGCGACCGGAGCAGGATCCAGCAGGTGCTCGTCAACCTGCTCGACAACGCGGTCAAGTACGGCGAGGCGCCGATCGTCGTCGGCGCGTCCCGTCCGGACGGGCTCGTCCGCATCACCGTGTCCGACAAGGGCCCCGGGATCACCCCCGCCGACCAGCCGCGCGTCTTCGAGAAGTTCTTCCGCGCCGATCCTCAGCTCGTGCGCGCGCCCGGGGGCACCGGCCTCGGGCTCTACATCTCGCGCGAGCTCGCCGACGAGGATGGGCGGGCGGCTGAACGTCACTTCGGAGCCGGGTGCGGGCTCGACGTTCGTGCTCGAGCTTCTTCAGGCCTAGGCGCGCAGCGCAGGGATCAGATCGAGCAGCGAGGCGAGCTCGCGTCGGTGGGCGTCGCTCTCGAACAAACGAGCGGGGTGCGGCGGCAGTGAGTGCTCCTCCAGGCGACCAGCGACCCGGACGTACGCGGCGGGATAGATCGTCCCCTCCCGATCCATCTCGACCGCTACGGCGACCGCGTCGGGGCCTCCGACGTCGACGAAACGCTCGAGCGGGAGGATCCCCTCGTCTCGGATCGCGCCGTTGCAGCTGACCACGCGCGCGAGGTAGCCCTTCTGCACCCAGAGCTCGGGCGCGTGGGCGAGCTCGCCGAGGAGATACGGGAGCACCTGGTCCCGCTCGAGCGCCGGCCGCGCGAGCTCCACGCCGAACCTCGTCTCGGCCAGGTGCCGGGCAAGGACGCGCGCGTTGTAGCGGAACCCGTTGACCGACGTCGAGTTGCTCGCGAGTCCCTGCTTGCGTAGGCCGGGCGCGCCCTGCGACGCGTTGCCGGCGAAGTACACGCCCGGAACGGACACGCTTTCGAAGAACGGCGTCAGCGCGGGCACCCGTCCGTCCGAGACGGTCGCCAGCCCGAGGTCGGGCAGGTCGAGAAGCGGCGTCCGGAAGCCGGTCGCGACGAGCACGTGGTCGGCCTCGAACGTCAGCTCGCCCGGCCACGTCGTCCCGCGCGCCGTGATCCGGAAGGCGTCGCCGCGCCGCTCGATCCGCTCGATGGCCGCGTCGACGACGAGCGCGCCGGCCCCGCCGCGGGAGTACTCGTCGAGCGGGTTCAGGTACCTGGTGCGGACGGCCAGGCGTCCGATGCGCGCGGTGTCCACCGGCCGCGGGGACGCGAGGACGAGCTCCGAGGCCCACGGGAGGAGCCCGGTCGCGACCTCGAAGCCCGAGTTGCGCTTGCCGACGATGAAGACCCGGCCGCCGCGGTAGTCCTCGGGCGAGCCCGTGTCCACGTAGTGCCGCGCGTGCTCGACTCCCGGGATCGGCGCCTTCCAGGGCTCGGTGACGCCGATCGCGAACACCGCAGCGCGGCAGCGGTACTCGCCGTCGGAGGTCTGCAGCACGAGCCCGTCCTCCTCGCGGCGCGTCGCCTCCCAGCGGCACCCGTAGCGGATCTCGAGCCCGGTCCGCTCGGCGAACGCGGCGAGGCCGGCCTCCATCTCCTGCCGTGACGGCACGTCGTACGTCCGGTCCATCAGTTGTGGCACGAGGGCGCGCGACTCGGGCTCGTCGGCGAGCAGGCTGTTGTGGTCGTACCACTCGTACTCGCGCGTGCCTCGCTCGAACGGCGCGTCCCCCTTCGTCCAGGTGATCAGCCGTTCGAAGACCGGGAAGCGCTGGAACATCCCGGCGGGAGCCTCGTCGGCCGAAAGCACCGCATGCCGCACACCGAGCGTGCGCAGGTCGTAGCTCGTCTGAAGCCCGCCCGGGCCGCTGCCGACGACGACGACGTCGTAGTCGCCCGGCGGGAAGGGTTTCGCTACGACCGCCACTCGATCGCGGTCCGCAGCCGGTTCGCCTCGGCCTGGAGCAGGCGGTACATCAGCCGCGGCCGCGCAAGGAGAAACTGCTCGAACTCCGGGCCGGGAACGACGGCGCAGCGCAGGAGCGTCGTCGCGATCACGTCGGCGGTCGGCGAGTCGCCCGTGAGCACCGACGTCTCGCCGAAGAAGTCGCCCGGCCCGAGCGTCCAGCGGTCCTCGCCGTCGACCGAGATCGCCGCCTGTCCCTCGAGGATCACGAAGAAGCCGCTCCCGCTGAGCCCCTGGCGCAGGACGCGCTGGCCCTCGGCGAACATGTCCTCGTCGACCGTGTGCGCGATCGCCTCCAACTCGGGGCGCGTGAAGTCGGCGAAGAGCGAGAGCCGGCCGAGGATGTCTACGAGCTCGGAGCCGCCGTCCATGTCCGGTGACGGTACTAGGCCCGTGCTTCCACGAGTAGCGCTAGGGGAGCGTCAAGAAGGGGCCGGCGCGCGTAGTGATTGCGTCAAGCCACGGGCGCGAGGTGTACGCCGGGTGTAAGCCTCGGGCAATGCGCGACGTGCTGTTCATCGCGATCGTGATCGCGTTCTTCGCAGTCACCGTGCTGCTCGTGAAGGCATGCGAGTCGATCCTGCGGCAGGGGAACGATTGATGGGCTGGCAGAACGCCGTCGGCCTAGTGCTGTCGATCGCGGTGCTCGTCTACCTCGTGTACGCGCTCCTCGCGCCGGAGAAGCTCGGATGACCCAGGTCGAGGAAGGCCTGACCGTCGTCGTGCTCCTGCTCGGGATCGTGATGGGCTTCACGGTGCTGGTCGTGCTGCTGCGCGACCTCTGGCGATGAGCGGCGCGAACTGGATCCAGTTGTTCGCGCTCGTCGTGGCGGTCGTGCTCGTGACGCGCCTCCTCGGCCCGTACCTGGCGAAGGTCTTCGGCGGCGGCACCGCTCCCGGCGACCGCTTCTTCCTGCCGGTCGAGCGCGCTCATCTACCGCGTCGCGGCGTCGATCCCGAGCGCGAGCAGCGCTGGACCACCTACGCGCTCTCGCTGCTCGCGTTCAGCGTCGTGTCGGTCGTCGTCCTCTACCTGCTCGCAGCGGCTCCAGGGCGCGCTGCCGCTGAACCCGACGAACGTCGCCGGCCGTGCCGCCCGCGCTCGCGTTCAACACCGCGGTCAGCTTCCTCACGAACACGAACTGGCAGAACTACGCGGCGAGTCGACGATGAGCCACCTCACCCAGATGGCCGGGCTCGCGGTGCACAACTTCGTGTCGGCGGCGGTCGGCGCTGGCCGTCGCGGTCGCGCTCGTCCGCGGGCTCGTCCGGCGCCGGCTCGGACGACGCTCGGCAACTTCTGGGTCGACCTCGCGCGCACGACGACGCGCGTCCTGCTGCCGCTCGCGTTCGTGTTCGCGCTCGTGCTCGTCAGCCAGGGCGTGGTCCAGAACCTCCACGGCCTCGACGCACGTCACGACCGTCGCAGGGCGCGACGCAGACGATCCCCGGCGGGCCGGTCGCCAGCCAGGAGGCGATCAAGGAGCTCGGCACGAACGGCGGCGGGCCGTCAACGCCAACTCCGCGCACCCGTTCGAGAACCCGAACGCCGTTCACGAACATCCTCGAGATCTCGCGATCCTGCTGCGATCCCGTTCGCGCTCACGTACACGTTCGGCAGGATGGTCGGGGACCAGCGGCAGGGCTGGGCGTGTTCGCCGCGATGTTCGTCGCTCTGGATCGGCTCGCGCCGGCGATCGCGACCGCACTTCGAGGCGAACGGCAACCCGAAGCTCGACGCGGCGTCGAGCGCGAGTCCAGCGGGCGGGAACATGGAGGGCAAGGAGGTGCGCTTCGGCGCCGCCGCCTCCGGCCTGTTCGCGGCCTCGACGACCGGCACGTCGACGGCGCGGTCAACGCGCGCGCACGACAGCTTCACGCCGCTCGGCGGCGCCGTGCCGCTCGTCGAACATGATGCTCGGCGAGGTCACCCCCGGCGGCGTCGGCGCCGGCCTCTACGGCATGCTGATCTTCGCGCTGCTCGCGGTGTTCATCGCCGGGCCTGATGGTCGGCCGAACGCCCGAGTACCTCGGCAAGAAGATCCAGGCGCGCCGAGATGAAGCTCGTCGTGCTCTACATCCTCGCTCGTGCCGATCGCTGATCCTGGTCTTCGCCGGCGATCTCGGTGCTGCTCGACCCGGCGAACGCGTCGATTCTCAACCCGGGCCGCACGGCCTCACGGAGGTCGTCTACGCGTTCACGTCGGCGGCGAACAACAACGGCTCGGCGTTCGCCGGCCTCACCGGCAACACCGACTGGTTCAACACGACGCTCGGCGCTCGCGATGCTGGTCGGCCGGTTCTTGCTGATCATCCCCGTGCTCGCGATCGCCGGCTCGCTGGCGCGCAAGCAGCCGGTGCCGCCGTCGCGGGCACGTTCCCGACCGACACCCGCTCGTTCGCGGCGCTGCTCATCGGCGTCGATCGTGATCGTCGTCGGCCTCACCTACTTCCCCGTCCTCGCGCTCGGCCCCATCGTCGAGCACGCTCTGAGCCTGTGACGCTACCGCAGACCGAGCCCGCGCACCCTGCTCGACCCGCGCAGATCGCTGTTCGACCGCGCCGGCCCGCGACGGCCGTCGCGCGAAGCTCGACCCGCGCCACATGGCGCGCAACCCGGTGATGTTCGTCGTCGAGGTCGGCAGCGTCGCTCACGACGTCCTGTTCTTCAGCGACTCGTCGTCGACACCGAGAACGTCTTCGCCGGGCTCGTCGCGGTCTGGCTGTGGTTCACGGTGCTGTTCGCCAACTTCGCCGAGGCGGTGGCCGAGGGCCGCGGCAAGGCGCAGGCCGACACGCTGCGCAAGACCCGCGCGGAGACGATCGCCACCGCCGGCGCCCGACGGCATCGATCGAGGAGGTCGCCGAGCGCCGAGCTCGCAGCTCGGCGACGACGTGCGTCGTCGTCGGCCGGCGAGTGATCCCGGGCGACGGCGAGGTCGTCGAGGGCATCGCCACCGTCGACGAGTCGGCGATCACCGGCGAGTCGGCGCCGGTCATCCGCGAGTCCGGCGGCGACCGCTCGCGCGGTCACCGGCGGCACGCGCGTGCTCTCCGACCAGATCGTCGTGCGCATCACGGCGCGAGCCGGGCGAGACGCTTCCTCGACCGGATGATCGCGCTCGTCGAGGGCGCCGAGCGGCAGAAGACGCCGAACGAGATCGCGCTCAACATCCTGCTCGCCGGGCCTGACGATCATCTTCCTGCTCGCCGTCGTGACGCTGCAGCCGTTCGCGATCTACTCGGACGCCGAGCAGTCGATCGATCGTGCTCGTCGCGCTGCTCGTGTGCCTGATCCCGACGACGATCGGCGCGCTGCTCTCGGCGATCGGCATCGCCGGGCATGGACCGGCTCGTGCAGCGCAACGTGCTCGCGATGAGTCGGGCCGGGCGGTCGAGGCGGCCGGCGACTGCTCGACGCTGCTGCTCGACAAGACCGGCACGATCACGCTCGGCAACCGCCAGGCCGCCGAGTTCCTCCCGGTCCCGGCGTCGACGAGCGCGAGCTCGCCGACGCGGCGCAGCTCTCGAGCCTCGCCGACGAGACGCCCGAGGGCCGCTCGATCGTCGTCGCTCGCCGAAGGAGCGCTACGGCCTGCGCGAGCGCGAGCTCGACGGCGCCGAGCTCGTCCCGTTCACCGCCCAGACCCGGATGAGCGGCGTCGACTTCGACGGCCGCTCGGATCCGCAAGGGCGCGGCCGACTCGGTCCGCGCGCTGGGTCGAGGACGAGGGCGGCGCGGTCCCGCGCGAGCTCGACCGATCGTCGACGGCATCGCGACGTCCGGGCGGCACGCCGCTCGTCGTCGCCGAGAGACGGCCGCGCCGCTCGGCGTCGATCCACCTCAAGGACATCGTGAAGCAGGGCATGCGCGAGCGCTTCGACGAGCTGCGCGCGATGGGCATCCGCACGGTGATGATCACCGGCGACAACCCGCTCACCGCGCGCGGCGATCGCCGACGGAGGCCGGCGTCGACGACTTCCTCGCCGAGGCGACGCCCGAGGACAAGATGGCGCTGATCAAGCGCGAGCAGGCCGGCGGCAGGCTCGTCGCGATGACGGGCGACGGCACCAACGACGCGCCCGCGCTCGCGCAGGCCGACGTCGGCGTCGCGATGAACACCGGCACGCAGGCCGCCAAGGAGGCCGGGAACATGGTCGACCTCGACTCGAACCCGACGAAGCTCATCGAGATCGTCGAGATCGGCAAGCAGCTGCTGATCACGCGCGGCTCGCTGACGACGTTCTCGATCGCCAACGACGTCGCCAAGTACTTCGCCATCATCCCGGCGATGTTCGCCGGCGTCTTCCCGGTGCTCGACCGGCTGAACATCATGCAGCTCGACGAACCCGCAGCTCGGCGATCCTCTCGGCGGTCATCTTCAACGCGCTCGATCATCGTCGCGCTGATCCCGCTCGCGCTGCGCGGCGTGAAGTTCCGCGCCCGTCGGCGCCGCCGCGGTGCTGCGCCGCAACCTGCTGATCTACGGCGTCGGCGGCATCATCGCCCCGTTCATCGGCATCAAGCTCATCGACCTCGTCGTCACCGGGCTCGGGAGTCGACGTGATGCGCCGCCAGCTCGCTCCCGCGGTCGCTCATCATCGTCGTGCTTCACCGTGCTCGTCGGCCTCGTCTACCCGCTCGTCGTGACCGGCATCGCGCAGGTCGCGTTCCGCGACCAGGCGGACGGCTCGCTCGTCGAGCGCGACGGCAAGGTCGTCGGCTCGTCGCTGATCGGCCAGACCTTCACAGGGCCGCGCGCTACTTCCAGCCGCGGCCGTCGGCCGCCGGCGACGGCTACGACGCGCATCGTCGAGCTCGGCGCTCGAACCTCGGGCCGACGAACCCGACGCTGCTCGACGCGACGTCGCGCGACGCGGCGTGCGTCGCCTACCGCGCGGCAGAACGGCCTCGCACCGGCGCGCCGGTGCCGGTCGACGCGGTGACCGCGTCCGGCTCGGGCCTCGACCCGCACATCTCGGTCGCCAACGCCCGCGCTGCAGGCGCCGCGCGTCGCCGCGGCGCGCGGCCTGCCGCTCGACGCCGGTCCTGCGCGCTCGATCGACGAGCACACCGCACGGCCGCTCGCTCGGCTTCCTCGGCGAGCCGGGCGTGAACGTGCTCGAGCTCAACCTCGCGCTCGACGGCGGCGCGCTGAGCCTGGTGCATCGGCCATGGCCCGCGGCACAGCTCCGCGATCTACCTCGGCGCCGCGCCCGGCGTCGGCAAGACGTTCGCCATGCTCAACGAGGGCCGCCGCCGGCACGAGCGCGGCACCGACGTCGTCGTCGGCTTCGTCGAGACGCACGGCCGCCGCGAAGACCGCCGAGCAGATCGGCGACCTCGAGGTCGTCCCGCGCAAGCCGGTCGAGTACCGCGGGCACGACGTTCGAGGAGATGGACGTCGACGCCGTCCTCGCCCGCAGGCCCGCAGGTCGCGCTCGTCGACGAGCTCGCGCACACGAACGTGCCCGGCTCGCGCAACGAGAAGCGCTGGCAGGACGTCGAGGAGCTGCTCGACGCCGGCATCGACGTGATCTCGACCGTCAACATCCAGCACCTCGAGTCGCTGAACGACGTCGTCGAGCGGATCACCGGCGTCAAGCAGCGCGAGACGATCCCCGACGAGGTCGTGCGCCGCGCCGACCAGGTCGAGCTCGTCGACATGACGCCCGAGGCGCTGCGCCGCCGGCAGGCGCACGGCAACATCTACCCGCCCGAGAAGGTCGACGCCGCGCTCGCGCAACTACTTCCGGCCGGGCAACCTCGCCGCGCTGCGCGAGCTCGCGCTGCTGTGGGTCGCCGACCGGGTCGACGAGGCCTCGCAGGAGTACCGCGAGCGCCACGGCATCGACGCAGCCGTGGGAGACGCGGGAGCGGGTGCGTCGTCGCGCTCACCGGCGCGCCCGGCGGCGAGCGCCTCGATCCGCCGGGCGGCGCGGATGGCGCAGCGCGACGAACGGCGAGCTGCTCGGCGTCCACGTCAGTCCCGCAGGACGGGCTCGCGGCGCCGACCGCCGACGCTGCTCGAGCGGCAGCGCGCAGCTGCTCGAGGAGCTCGGCGGCACCTACCACGAGGTCGTCGGCGACGACGTCGGCGCAGGCGCTCGCTCGACTTCGCCCGCGCCGCAGAACGCGACCCAGATCGTGCTCGGCGCGAGCCGGCGGTCGCGCTGGCAGCGAGCTCACGCGCGGCTCGGTGATCACAACCGGTGATCCGCGGACTCGGGGTCGACATCGACGTCCACGTGATCAGCCATCGCGAGGCGACGACGAGGACGAGCGTCCGTCGCTGCCGCGCACGTCGTCGGCCGGCGCGCTCGCCGCCGCGCCGGCAGGTCGCTCGGGCTCGTGCTCGCGCGTGCTCGGGCTGCCCGCTCGCTGACGCGTGCTGCTCGCGCGCTCCGCGCGACGCACCTCGGCCTGCCGAGCGTCCTGCTGCTGTTCCTGCTCGCTCGTCGTCGTCGTCGCCGCGGTCGGCGGCCTCTGGCCCGCGCTCGCGGCCGCCGTCGCCGGCTTCCTGCTCGTCAACTGGTTCTTCACCCCGCCGCTCCACACGTTCACGATCGCCGAGGGCGAGAACGTGCTCGCGCTCGTTCGTCTTCCTCGTCGTCGCCGCGTCGTGAGCGCGCTTCGTCGACCTCGCTGCCCGCGCGCACGGCCGCAGACGGCGCCGGGCCCGCGCCGAGGCCGAGGCGCTCGCGCGCGCTCGCCGGCGCGCGTCGACGCGTTGCCCGCGCTGCTCGACCGCGCTGCGCGCCACGTTCGGGCTCGACGGCGTCGCCGCGGTGCTCGCACCGCGCCGAGACGGCGGCTGGCGATCGAGGCGCCGGCCGGGCGGCCGCACTCCGCGAGAGCCCGAGGCGCGACGACGCACGATCGAGCCTCGACGCGAGCACGTGCTCGTGCTGCGGCGGCGCCGATCTCGCGCCGACGACCGCCGCGTGCTCGACGCCTTCGTCGCGCAGCTCGCGGCGTCCGCTCCGAGCGCGGCGAGCTCGAGGCCGAGGCCGCGGCCGCAGGCGCGCTCGCCGAGGCCAACGAGCTGCGCACCGCGCTCCTGCTCGGCGGTGTCGCACGACCTGCGCACGCCGCTCGCGTCGATCAAGGCGTCGGTGACGAGCCTGCTCGCAGGACGACGTCGACTGGACGCCGAGGCGCCGCAGCGAGTTCCTCGAGACGATCGACGAGGAGACCGACCGGCTCAACGCGCTCGTCGGCAACCTGCTCGACATGAGCCGGCTGCAGACCGGCGCGCTCGAGCGTCACGCCGACCGCGTCGGGCTCGAGGAGGTCGTCCCGCGCGCGCTCGCCAGCCTCGGCGACGCGCCGACCGGCCGTCGACGTCGACGTGCCCGAGACGCTGCCGCGCGTCACGCCGACCCGGCGCTGCTCGAGCGGGCGCTCGCCAACGTCGTCGACAACGCGCTCGCGGCTCGCCGCCCGAGCGAGCCGCGTCGCGCGTCGAGGCCGGCGCGGTCGGCGGCGACGTCGACCTGCGGGTCATCGACCGCGGCCCGGGCATCCCGCCCGCGGACCGCGAGCGCGTGTTCCAGCCGTTCCAGCGGCTCGGCGACCGCGCTCGCGGCGACGGCGTCGGCCTCGGCCTCGCGGTCGCGCGAGGGCTTCGTCGAGGCGATGGGCGGCGAGATCGAGGTCGACGACACGCCCGGCGGCGGCACTGACGATGGTCGCTCGCGCCTGCGGAGGCGCCGCGACATGACCGCGCGTCCTCGTCGTCGACGACGAGCCGCAGATCCTGCGCGCGCTCGCGGACCAACCTGCGCGCGCGCGGCTACGAGGTCGACCTCGCCGCGACCGGCGAGGAGGCGCTCGACGCTCGCGGCGCGCGACCACCCCGACGTCGTCGTCCTCGACCTCGGCCTGCCCGGCATCGACGGCGTCGAGGTCGATCCGCGGCCTGCGCGGCTGGACCGACGGTGCCGATCATCGTGCTGTCGGTGCGCGACGAGCGAGGCGACAAGGTCGCGGCGCTCGACGCCGGCGCCGACGACTACGTCACCAAGCCGTTCGGCATGGACGAGCTGCTCGCCCGGCTGCGGGCCGCGCTGCGCCGCGCGGCGCCCGCCGAGCGAGGAGGCGCGTCGTCGAGACCGACCGACTTCACCATCGACCTCGCCGCCAAGCGCGTCGCGCCGCGACGGCGACGATGCGCCTGACGCCGACCGAGTGGCACCTCGTCGAGGTGCTCGTCCGCAACCCGGGCAAGCTCGTCACCCAGCGCCAGCTGCTGCAGGAGGTGTGGGGGCCGCAGTACGAGACCGAGACGAACTACCTGCGCGTCTACCTGGCCCAGATCCGCGCGCAAGCTCGAGCCCGACCCGGCGCAGCCCCGCTACTTCATCACCGAGCCCGGCATGGGCTACCGCTTCGAGCCGGACGGCGTGGCTCCCACTTAGCTGGTAGCTTCCGTGTGGGTGGAACGGAGCGCGTCGAGCGCGTCACCCCGCTCGAGCTCTTCTTCGACCTCGTCTTCGTCTTCGCGATCACGCAGGTCACGACCCTGCTCGTCGGACGATCCGACCTGGGGCGGGATGCTTCGCGGGCTCATCGTGCTGGCCGCGCTCTGGTGGGCGTGGGCGGCGTACGCCTGGCTGACGAACACGCTCAACCCCGAGGAAGGGCTCGTCCGCCTCGCGATGTTCGTCGTCGATGGCCGCGATGCTGGTCGTGGCGCTCGCGGTGCCGGAGGCGTTCGGCGACGACGGCGTGATCTTCGGCGTCGCCTATCTCGTCGTTCGCGCGATGCACCTCGGTGCTGTACGCGCTCGCTGCGCGCGGCGACCCCGACCTGCTCGGCGCGGTGCTGCGAATGACCTCGTCGGTCGACGATCAGCGGCGCCTCATCCTCGTCGCCGGGTTCGCCGAGGGCAACGAGCGAATCGCACTGTGGATGCTCGCGCTCGCAATCGACTACCTCGGGGTCATCGTGGGCCGCGGACAGGGCTGGCGGCTTTCGCCCGGTCACTTCGCCGAACGCCACGGGCTCGTCGTGATCATCGCCATCGGGGAGTCGATCGTCGCCCTCGGAGTCGGGGCCACGGGCACGCCGCTCACCGCAGGGGTGATCACGACCGCGCTCGTCGGGCATGACATCGCGACCGCGCTCTGGTGGACGTACTTCGACTGGTTCGCGATCGTCGTCGAGCACCGGTTGCGCAGGCGACGGCGTCGCGCAGGCCACGCTCGCGCGCGACTCGTACAGCTACCTGCACTTCCCGATGGTCGCGGGAATCGTGCTGTTCGCGCTGAGCATGAAGAAGGCGGTCGCCCATTACGACGCCGAGCTCGACATCGTTCCGGCCGCTGCGCTCTGTGCGGGCCCGGCGCTTACCTGCTCGCGCACGTGTTACTGCGTGTGACGGATCTCGCGGTCGACTCGGCCAGGCCGCCCCTGGCGTTCATCGCGCTGATGGTGTTCTGGCCGTTCGCGGACGACGTGCCCGCGCTCGCCGCGCTCTCGGTGACGGCCGCGATTCGTGGTCCTGATCGCGTACGAGGCTGTTCGCTATCGGGAGCCGCGTGCGCACATCAGGCACGGCGAGGTGCCGACCGCGAGCTTCTGACGGTCGAGGGAGAGTTCCTCGTCAATCGCCGTCCTGAGCTCGGCCAGGCCGAACCGATCGCCGTTCGTCTTGCCCTTTCCGAGCCGCTGCCTCGACCGCCTCCGCGTACCGCGGAAGCGCGGGCGCGCCTTGTTCAGCAGCCGCCGGCCCGTCGGGCGTCAGCCGGATCAGGAACGAACGCCCGTCGTCGGGGTTCGGCACCCGCTCGGCGTGGCCGCGGCGCTCGAGCCGCCGCACCCGGAAGATGACCGTCGAGAGCGGCATGTCGAGGAGCTCGGCCATCCGGGTCGGCGTCAGCGGCCCGTCGGCGCCGATCGTCACGTAGAACGGGTAGTCCTCGGGCGGCAGGTCGACCCCGGCCAGCGCGACCTCGATCAGACGCTTGCGCTTCTGCTGCGTCCAGAAGACCTCGAAGAGGATCGTAGGTGGGCCGGTAGTTGCCAATTTAGTGCAAGGTTGCTCTAGATTTGCTACAAGATTGTAGTACATGACTCGGATGCTCTCAGCCGCGAGCCTCGTCGCCGTCGTCTTGCTCGCCTCGGCCTCCGCCGCGCCGGAGCCGGTGCTGAAGCTCAGGGTCGGGATTTCCTCCGGCCTCCTCCTTTCGGCGGCCGGCTCGGTGTGGACGACCGACCTCATCTCCCCTCGGGTCGTCCGCATCGACCCGGCCACGAACGCGATCGCACGGCGGATCAAGGTCGGCCAGCGGCCGTTCGGGCTCGCCTACGGGGCGAAGAGCCTGTGGGTCTCCGACCGCAACCTGAACCGCTCTGACGCGGATCAACCCGCGCACCGGCAAGGTGCAGGCCCGGATCAAGATCGGCTTCAGCTCGTACGGGCTCGCCTTCGGGGCCGGAAGCGCCTGGGTGACGAGCGAGAGCGACGGAACCGTTCGCCGCATCAACCCGAAGCGCAACCGCGTCTCGGCGAAGATCAAGGCGGGCTCGCAGCCGAACGGCGTCGTCTACGCCTTCGGAGCGATCTGGGTCGCGGATCTCGGCGGCGGGAGCGTGCTGAAGGTCGACGTCCGGCGGAACAAGGTCGTCGCGCGCTACGCGGTGCCGCAGGCCGACTGGATCACGCCGTCGGCGGACGCACTCTGGGTCTCCGGCGAGAGCAACGTCGTCGTCAAGCTCGACCCGGCGACGGGCGCCGTCCTCGCGCAGATTCCCGTCGGCCACAACCCCCTCGCCTCCGCCTGGGTCGGCGGCGAGCTCTGGGTGCCGAACATCGACGACGGGACGATCTCGGTGATCGACCCGGCAACGAACACCGTACGGACGACGTTCCCGGCCGGCAGCGGAACGCTCGCAGTCGCCGAGGCGAGCGGCGACGCATGGATCTCGGCCTCGAACGACGGCGAGATCTGGCGCGTGCGCCCCTAGCGCGATCGCCTCGCGCGGAGCCCGCGACGGCCCCGCGCGAGGCGCTCTCCTCCCCCTAGAGCTGCTGGCGCTCGCCGGCGTGGACTTCGCCGCGCCAGGCGCCCGTCTCGGAGCCCATCGTCTCGACGATCTTCTTGAAGCGCTCCAGGTCTTCCTTGACCTGGCGCGAGTCGAGGCCGATCTTCGCGCCGAGCTGCTCCTTGACCCCTTCCGGCTCGTAGGACATCTCGACGGTCATCAGCGTCGTGTCCTGGCCGAGCGGCTCGAACGTGACGATGCCGTTCGGCCCGTTGCCGTCTTCGGCTCGCCAGGCGACCTTCTGGTCGGGAACCTGCTCGACGATCTCCGACCGCCACTCGCGGGTCTCACCGCTGACCTCGGCGGTCCAGCGCTGGTGCGTGTCGTCGAGCTGCTCGACCGACTTGACGGCTTCCATGAACTTCGGGAAGTCCTCGAACTGCGTCCACTGGTTGTAGGCCGTGCTCACGGGCACGTTGAGCTCGGTCGTCTCCTTGATCGTTTCCATGGAACCCCTTTCTCGGTTGCTACGAGCTAGGAGACTTCCCGGCGTGGTGGCCCCTAAACGCGGCCCACGTGCGCCCGCGACACGGCGTCCGGCGAGGCGCAGCCGGAAAGCGCCAGCGCGAGCGCGATCTCCTCGCGTAGCAGCTCGAGCACCGCCTGCACGCCCTCGGCTCCGCCGACCGCGAGGCCCCAGAGCGGCGCACGGCCCGCGAGCACCGCCTCGGCGCCGAGCGCGAGCGCCTTGACGACATCGGTCCCGCGACGGATGCCGCTGTCCATGAGGACGACCGCGCGGTCGCCGACTGCCTCGACGACCTCGGGCAGCGCGTCGAGCGCCGCGGCGACGCCGTCCAGCTGCCGGCCGCCGTGGTTCGAGACGACGACGCCCTCGGCGCCCGACTCGACCGCGAGCAGCGCGTCCTCGGCGGTGAGGATCCCCTTCACGAGGAGGGGCAGCGACGAGACCGAGCGCAGCCACTCGAGGTCGCGCCAGGTCAGCGACTTGTCGACCGCCCAGTTGATGTCCGTCGGAGAGATCGCGCCCACGCTCTCGGCGAGCGCGAGGAAGATCGGCACCGGGATTTCCTCGGGGATCTCGAAGCCGGTGCGCAGGTCGCGCTCCCGGCGCCCGAGCTCCGGCAGGTCGACGGTCAGGACGACGCGCCGTGAACCCGTTCGCGGCGGCCCGGTCGAGCAGGTCCTGGACGACGCCTCGGTCGCTCGACCAGTAGAGCTGGAACCAGCGCGCGCCGTCGGCGGAGCGCCTCGGCGACCTCCTCGATCGTGGCGGTCGCGAGCGTGGAGAGGCACATGACCGTCCCGGCGGCGGCGGCGCCGCGTGCCATCGCGAGCTCGCCGTCGGGGTGCGCCATGCGCTGGAAGGCCGTCGGCGCCACGAGCAGCGGCATCGAGACGTCGGTCCCGAGCACGCTCGTCGCGGTCGTCACCTCGGAGACGTCGACGAGCATCCGCGGCCGGAGCACCCAGCGCTCGAACGCCGCGCGGTTCTCGCGCATCGTCCACTCGTCGTTCGGCGCCGCCCGCGAAGTAGCCGAACGAACCGGGGTCGAGCCTCTCCTCAGCCACACGCTCGTAGTCCCAGACGTTGAGAAGGTCGTCGCTCAGGGCCGGCTCCGCAGTCAGCCGGACGTGAAACGGGCCGCTTCGTCCGAGCCGCCGGTTGCGTCGCCCTCGCTGTACGAGTGCGCGCCGGCTCCGGCGAGATGGCCGCGATCGACGATCAGGTACTCCTCGCGGATCGGGCGGCCGTCGAACCAGCATTCGAGGATCTCGCGCGTCCCTGCCGCGTAGCGGGCCTGCGCCGAGAGACTCGAGCCCGAGGTGTGCGGCGTCATCCCGTGGTGCGGCATCGTCCGCCACGGATGATCCTGGGGGGCGGGCTGCGGGAACCAGACGTCGCCTGCGTAGCCCGCGAGCTGGCCGCTCTCGCACGCGGCCGCGACGGCGTCGCGATCGCAGATCTTCCCGCGGGCCGTGTTCACCAGGTAGGCGCCGCGCTTCATGCGGCCGATCATGTCGGCGTCGAAGAGATGCTCGGTCTCGGGATGGAGCGGCGCGTTGATCGTGACGACGTCGCAGACGGCGACGAGCTCCTCGGGAGTCTCGTGGAAGGTGACTCCGAGCTCCTGCTCGACCTCAGCCGGCAGCCGGTGGCGGTCCGTGTAGTGGAGCCCGACCTCGAACGGCTTCAGCCGCCGAAGCACGGCCGAGCCGATGCGGCCCGCACCGACGGTGCCGACCTGCATGCCCTCGAGGTCGTACGACCGCGAGACGGCGTCTGCGATGTTCCAGCCCCCCTCCACGACGATCCGGTACGAGGGCAGGTAGTTGCGGACGAGCGCGAGGATCATCATCACGACGTGCTCGGAGACGCTGATCGAGTTCGAGTAGGTCACCTCGGCGACCGTGATCCCGTTGTCGATCGCGGCCTGGAGGTCGACGTGATCCGATCCGATCCCGGCCGTCACGGCCAGCTTCAGGTTCGGCGCCTTGGCGATCCGCTCCGCGGTCAGGTACGCGGGCCAGAACGGCTGCGAGATGACGATCTCCGCATCGGGAAGCTCGCGCTCGAAAGCCGAATCGGGCCCGTCCTTGTCGGACGTGACCGTCAGCTGGTGGCCGCGCTCCTCGATGAAGCTGCGAAGTCCGAGCTCGCCGGAGACGCTGCCCAGCAGCTCGCCGGGCGTGAAGTCGATCGCCTGGGGCGTCGGGAGTCGTCGAGCCGCCGTGGTAGCTCGTCGATCTCGGGGACGTCCGTCGCGCGCATACGCGGCGGGATAGCCGTCGACCGGATCGTCGTAGAGGACGCAGAGGACCTTCGCCACGGGCCTATCTTGGCTGGAACTCCGAGTGGATGCGGCCCGTGGCGTCCTTCAGCCGGCCACCGGAGCGGCCCGCTCGCACGGCGAGGATCTCGGCCAGGATCGAGACGGCAGTCTCGGCCGGGGTCTCGGCGCCGAGGTCGAGCCCGGTCGGGCCGGAGATGCGCTCGATGTCGTCCTCGGTGAGGCCTTCCTCGACCAGCCGCGCGCGCCGGCTTCTCCTGCGTCCGCCGCGAGCCGATCGCGCCGACGTAGAACGCGTCGCTGCGCAGCGCACCGACGAGCGCCGGAATGTCGAAGCGCTCCTCGTGCGTGAGGACGACGACGGCGGTGCGCTCGTCCGGCTCGACTCGGCCGAGGACTTCCTCGGGCCACTCGACGAAGAGCTCGTCTGCGCTCGCGATTCGGTCTCGAGTGGCGAACTTCGCGCGCGGGTCGGCGACCACCGTGTGCCAGCCGAGCTCGTTGGCGGCGCGGCAGAGCGACTCGGCGATGTCGACGGCGCCGAAGACGAGCAGCCGGTGCGGCGCGTCCTCGGCGAAGTTCTCCAGCTCGCTGAGCGCGATCCGCTCGATCGTCACGTCGATCTCTCCGCCGCACGGGCAGACCGACCGTCCCTGCCTGCTCGTCCGTGATCCCGTACGTCAGCGCCCGCGTGTCACCAGAGGCGAGCACTTCGCGCGCAACCGTGGCCACCTCGCTCTCGACGCAGCCTCCCGAGACCGAGCCCGCGAGCTCACCCTGCTCCGAGACCGCGAGCTTCGAGCCGACCGGCCGCGGCGCCGAGAACCGCGTCGCGACGACGGTCGCGAGCGCGGCGTGCTCGTCCCCGCGATCGCGCCAGCGCTCGAGCTCCGCCTGAACCTCCGTCATGCACTCGATTCTTGCTGATGCCGACGAGCTCGGACGTGATTACGAGACCGCCCATCGGGAACAACGGACGGGATGACCGAACCTGCCGAAACCCCGAAACGGCTCTACCGCAAGGCAGCGCGCGGCAAGGACGACGCGGCGCTCCCGATCGTCGTCGGCGGCGTGACGCTGTTCGTGGCGATCGTCGTCGCGATCGTGACGGCGCTCGTCTTCCTCGTGTACTTCCTCGCCTAGGGCCTAGCGTTCCAGCTCGAAGACGAGCTCGAGGCCGTCCTCTTCGTCCATGGCCTCGCCGGTCTGCCGGAAGCCGAGCCTGCGGATGATCGCCAACGACGGCTCGTTGTCGGGAGAGGTGCACGCGACGAATGCCGCACCCCGCGCTCCTCCGCCATTCGCAGTAGCTCGCCGGCGGCCGCGGTCGCGTAGCCGTTGCCGCGAAAGGCCTCCTCGATCGTGTACCCGATCTCGATCGCGTCCGGGGCTCTGCTTCGCGTTGATCCCGGGCGGGCCGTGATAGCCGGCATGCCCGATCATCCGCCCCTCCAGCACGACCGCGTGCGGGCACCACTCGAGGAACCGCTCGTCCTCGCGCATCTGGCGCAGGCGGAGCGCGAAGAACCGCATGGCGTCCTCGGGCGGGAACCGGTCCGGGAGCTCGACGGCAAGCGCATCCGCGGCGCGGTCGCGGTCCCGGTCGAGCAGCGCCTCGAGGAACTCCGGCGTCATCGGCCTGAGCTCGATCGTGCTCAATCGCAGGCGGAGTCGCGGAGGGGGAGCCGCTCGAGCAGCGAGGCCAGGGTCTCGAGCTCGTCCTTCTCGAAGCGCTCGGAGAAGAGCGCGCGAACGCTCGCCACGTGCGTCTCCCGGGCTTCGTCGAGCTTCTTCGTCCCCTCGGGCGTGAGCACGGCGTAGGTCACGCGCGCGTCCTCGGCGCAGGGCCGGTTGCTCACCCAGCCGGCGGCCTCGAGGCCCTTCAGGAGACGCGTGATGCCGGAGGGCGTCAGCAGCACCCTCTCGGCGAGCTCGACGCGCTTGAGCGCCTGCTCGGGCGCGCGAGAGAGCTGCGCGAGAACGTCGTAATCGTTGATCGTCAGCCCGTGCGTGGCCAGGAGCTCGGCGTTGAACTGGCGCGTCACGGCCGAGTGCGCCCGGAGGAAGTTGATCCACGCCTCGAGCTCGATTCCTCTCAGTTGGGTTACTTGACTACTCAATCATTCTCCGCTATTCTCTTGATTGCTCAACTATTGAGCACACAAATACTAGCACCAAGTCCGAAGGGAGACCACAGTGTCAGCAATTCAGACAGAGACCGCCACCCTCATCCCCACCGGGACGTGGACGGTCGACCCGGTGCACTCGAGCATCCGCTTCGACGTCGTCGACACGGACTCGATGATGAAGTCCATCAGCGGCCGCTTCACCGACTTCGAGGGTACCGTCGAGGGCGGCGAGGAGCAGTCCGCGAAGGGCGTCGTGCGCACCGCGAGCGTCCTCACGGACAACGAGATGCGGGACGAGCACCTGCGCTCGAACGACCTGCTCGGGACGGGGCGCTATCCGGAGATCACGTTCGAGTCGACCCGCATCGAGCACGTGGAGGGCGACCGCCACACGATCTTCGGCGACCTGACGGTCAAGGAAGCAGCCATGCCCGTCGAGCTCGACGCGAAGTTCCAGGCCACCGGCACGGACGCGGACGGCGTCGAGAAGACGCTCTTCCGGGTCCAGGGCGAGATCGAGTGGGGCCCGACGCGCGTCGAGATCACGGCCGACATCACGGCGATCCGTTCGTGACGAAGATCCTCGGCATCTCCGGCAGCCTGCGGGAGCGCTCGTACAACACCGCGCTCCTGCGGGCTGCGGCCGAGCTCGCTCCGCCGGACGTCGAGCTCGAGATCTTCGATCTGTCGCAGATCCCGCTCTACAACGACGACGTGGAAGCGGCCGGCGATCCCGCGCCCGTCGCCGAGCTGCGGGCAGCCGTCGCCGAGGCGGACGCGCTCCTGCTCGCGACTCCCGAGTACAACCGCGGCACCTCCGGCGTGCTCAAGAACGCGATCGACTGGCTCTCGCGCCCGGCGCTCGCCTCGGTCCTCCGCTGGAAGCCGGTCGCGATCATGGGCGCCTCGAGCGGCCGCGGCGGGACGAAGTACGCGCAGCAGCAGGTTCGCGACGCCCTCCTCTTCCCGGGCGCGGTCGTGCTCGAGGAGCCGGTCGTCCGGCTCCCGGTCGCCTGGGAGCGCTTCGACCCGGACTTGAAGCTGACCGACGAGAACGCCGGCGCCGCGATCACCGAGCTCCTCACGGGGCTGGTCGGGCTGGCCAGCGAGCAGCCGCAGGTCGTCGCGGCCTAGCGCAGGCAGTCGCGACCGATCCGCAACGCCTGCAGCGGGTTCCCCGAGGATTTGTTCGAGCTCAGCGCTAGTCGGAGACCGAGAGCGCGTCGGTAGAGTCGCGAGTCGATGGCTAGCGCGCACGGCATCGAGGCCGAGGGCCTCGTTCGTACGTTCAAGGGCGACATCACGGCGGTCGACGGGATCGACCTTCGCGTCGACCCGGGCGAGATCTACGGGTTCCTGGGCCCGAACGGCGCAGGCAAATCCACGACCGTGCACATGCTGACGACGCTCCTGCCCCCCACCTCGGGCACCGCGCGCGTGGCGGGCTTCGACATCGTCAAGGACGGCCCGAAAGTGCGGCAGGCGATCGGGGCCGCCCTGCAGGAAGCCG
The DNA here is from genome assembly GCA_963790695.1 of uncultured Actinomycetes bacterium. Taxonomy (GTDB): domain Bacteria; phylum Actinomycetota; class Thermoleophilia; order Gaiellales; family Gaiellaceae; genus VAXT01. Next base: position 61,407 of record CAWBPX010000016.1, read on the forward strand.
CGCTCGACAACCTGCTCACCGGCCGCGAGCACCTGCGGCTCCAGTGCGCGCTTGCACGGAATCTCGCGCGCCGAGCGCAAGGTGCGAGCGAAGGAGCTGCTCGAGCGGGTGGGCCTGACGCTGGCGGCCGATCGCAAGGTCGGCGGCTACTCGGGTGGGATGAAGCGCAGGCTCGACCTGGCGCTGGCGCTCGCGCACCGGCCGTCGATCCTGTTCCTGGACGAGCCGACGACCGGCCTCGACGTCCAGAGCCGGAGCGCGCTCTGGAACGAGGTCGCGCGGCTCGCGCGCGAGGACGGGGTGACCGTCTTCCTGACCACGCAGTACCTCGAGGAGGCCGACGCGCTCGCCGACCGGGTCGGGATCATCGACCACGGCCACATCGTCGCCGAGGGCACCCCCGTGGCGCTGAAGGCGCAGATCGGAAGGCCGACCGTCGAGGCGATCCCGGGCGACGGCTCGACGCCCGAGGCGCTCGCGCGCATCCTCGAGCAGTTCGGCGAGCCCACGGGCGGATCGCCGAAGGGCGTCGCGGTGCGGCTCGAGCACGGCGTCGAGGACCTGGCCGGAATCGTCCGGGCGCTCGACGCGGAAGGGATCAAGCTCGAGGGCCTCGAGCTGCACGCTCCGAGCCTGGACGACGTCTTCCTCGCCAAGACCGGCCGCTCCCTCGAAGGCGCGGCCGAAGAGGAGGAGGAAGAGGCCGAGGTCACGTGAGCGCGCTCGTCCAGGTCGGCCAGATCGCGCGGCGCTCGATCCTGCGCACGGCGCGCCAGCCCGCGAACATCATCTTCCCGTTCGTCTTCCCGACCGCGCTGCTCGCGGTCACGTCGGCCGGGCTGCAGCTCGGCGACGAAACTGCCGGGCTTCCCGTCGGACTCGTTCCTCGCCTTCTTCCTCGCCTTCCCGTTCATCCAGGGCGCGCTCTTCGCGACGATGAACGCGGGAACCGACCTCGCACGCGACATCCAGACGGGGTTCCTCAACCGGCTGGCGCTGACTCCGCTGCGCGGCGGCGCGCTCATCGTCGGGCAGCTCGGCGGGATCGCGGTGCTCGCCTTCGTCCAGAACTGCTACTACCTGACGGTCGGGCTGATCGTCGGCGTCCGGCTCGAATCCGGGCATCGTCGGCGGGGTCGTCCTGATCATCCTCGCCACCGCGGTCGCGATCGCGTTCGGCGCGCTCGGCGCGTTCTTCGCGCTGCAGGACGGGCTCGGGCGAGGCGGTACAGGGTCTCTTCCCGCTCCTCTTCGTCGGGCTCTTCCTCTCGTCCATGAACCTGCCGCGGAACCTGATCGAGCAGGACTGGTTCCGGACCGTTGCGACGTTCAACCCGATCTCGTACCTGATCGAGGGGCTGCGCAGCCTGATCATCGCGGGCTGGGACTGGCAGGCGCTCGCGCTCGCGTTCGGTGTCGCCGCGGCGCTTGCGATCGGGTCGCTGGCCGCCGCGACCTGGGCCATGACGCTGAGGTTGACGCGGACATGAAGAACTTCTTCTCGGTCGCGTTCGCGGTCGCCTGGCGCGTGCTGCACAACGTGTTCACGACGCCGTCGCTCCTGCTGCCCGGGTTGATCTTCCCGCTCTTCTTCTTCACCGCGTTCGCGGGCGGGCTCTCGCGCGTCGACAACATCCCCGGCTTCGACTTCCCGAACGGGTACACCGCGTTCCAGTTCGTCTTCGTGCTGCTCCAGTCGGCCGCGTTCGGCGGTGTGTTCACCGGGTTCGGCGTGGCGCGGGACTTCGAGTACGGGTTCGCGCGGCGGCTGCTGCTGGGGGCGCCGCGGCGGAGCGGCATCGTGCTCGGGTACGCGCTGGCCGCGACCGGACGCTGGGCGCTGACCGCGACGATCCTGACCATCGTCGCGCTCGCCGTCGGCATGAACGTCGGCGGCAGCGGGATCGACCTGGTCGCGCTCTACACGCTTGCGCTGTTCGTGAACCTCGCCGGGGCCTTCTGGGCCTCGGGCGTCGCGATGCGGCTGCGCTCGGTGCAGGCGGGGCCGGTCATGCAGCTGCCCGTGTTCCTCGCGCTCTTCTTCGCGCCCGTCTACGTGCCGCTCTCGCTGCTCGAGGGCTGGTTGCACTCGGTGGCGAGCGTGAATCCGACCACGCTCCTGCTCGAGGGCGGCCGGAGCCTGATCTCGGGCTCGCCGGAGCACGTCTCGGTCGGCTTCCTCGTCGCGATCGGGCTCGCGACGCTGCTCTCCGTCTGGTCGTGGCGCGGCTTGAAGAGCGCCGAGCGGGCCGGCGTCTAGCAACGCTGCGGCTATCGTGCTGCGATGATCGTCGAGGCCGTGGCAGCCGCGTTGATCTGCCTCGACCCCGGCCACGGGACGCCTCCGTCGGTCGGCCGGCAGACCGAGCCGATCGGCCCCGGCTCGAGCGTCCGCAAGATCAAGGACGGCGGCGGCGCGTCCGGGGAAGCGGCGGTCGCGCTGGCGATCGCCAGGAAGACGCGCACGCTCCTCCTGCGCCGCGGCTACCGGGTGGCGATGACCCGGACCGGCCCGGTCTTCGACTACGGAAGCGGAGGGAACATCGCGCGCGCCCAGTTCTGCAACCGCCGGCACGCCGCGCTCATGCTCCGGATCCACGCCGACGGCTCGACCAGCAGGTCGCAGCACGGAATGGCGACGCTCTACCCCTCGCTGCACCGCGGCTGGACGGACGACATCTACACGCGGAGCCTGCGGGCCGCGCGGCTCGTCCAACGGACGACCGTCGCCGCGACGGGCGCCCGGGACAACGGACTGGTCGGCCGCAGCGACCTCACCGGCTTCAACTGGGCGAACGTGCCCGCGATCCTCGTCGAGACCGGGTTCATGACGAACCCGTCGGAGCGCAGCCGCCTGCAGTCGGGCTCGTACCAGTGGAAGGTCGCGCGCGGCTTCACCGCAGGCGTAGAGGCCTTCACGAAACCCTGAAGGGCTCCTTACAGCTCGCAAGTAAGGTCGAGGGCGCCTTGACCAGACGCCTGTTGCTTCCGGTCGCCCTCCTGACGCTCTTGGCGCTTGCGCTCACGTTCGATGCCGCATCGAGCGAGCGCACCGGCCATGCCCGGATCTACGTGGTCAACCTGGACGGTTCCGGCCGACGCAGCCTGACGACGAACAATGTGGAGAGCGATCGGCCCGCTCTCTCGCGCAACGGCCGCGCGCTCGCCTTCGAGCGTGACTGGGTCGGCGTCGGGATCATCTCCCCGAACGGGAGAAACGAGCGGGAACTGATCCGAGCACCACACCAGCCGCAACGCCCCGCGTGGTCGCGCGACGGCGCGTACATCGCGTTCACGAACTGCGCCTCGGAGAGCGGCTACGAAAGGTGCAGCATCGGGGTCGTCCGGCGCGATGGGACCGACCTCACCTGGATCCCTGACGCGTCGTATCCGACGTGGACGACCGGCCGGCGTCTCGCTTACCTCACCGATGTGGTGACGGGCCTCCGCGAGGGCCCGCAATCGATCGCGATCGCGAACGTGGACGGGAGCGACAGGAGGATCATTGCGCGCACCTCCGAGGTCTCGGCCTTCAAATTTCTCCCACCCGTCGCAGCCCCGAGCGGGACGAGGATCGCGTTCGTCGCGGAGCGCGACGGGGTGGACTTTCCTCTGTACACGTTGGATCTCAGAGCAGGATCGCTGCCCGAGCGGCTCGCGCCGAATGCCTCGGATCTGGCGTGGGCTCCCAACGGTCGCCGGCTCGTCTTCAGCAACGCGGCGGGCATGTGGACAGTTCGATCAGACGGATCGCATCTCCGGCGTGTCCCGAGTGTGAGCGGCGCAAACTCCCCGCATCGTCCCTCCTGGTCACCCGACGGCACGCGAATCGCCTTCGTGAACAGGCCCAGGACGAAGGTCAACCTCGTCGTCATGAACCTCCATACGCGAACCTCCCACATCCTCGCCCGGAACATCGTTCCGCGGCTGCCGCTCTGGTCGCGGGACGGCCGCTCGCTGTACTACGTGGCCTGGCGCTAGCTCGATCTCCGCGGCGCATCTGCTCGGCAGCCTCGCGCCCGCGCGCGTGCACCGATTGGCGGCGGTCGGCGATCTCGGGAGGAACGCTCTCTGCGCGGTCGATCGGCGTCTCGGCTGCCTCGAACTCCTCCCGGTCGTCGGCGGCGACCCGCGCCTCGGCGAGCTTCGACTTCAGCGCCTCGACATGCGGCTCCGGAACAGCCGGTGCCGGCGCGACGGCGAACGAGAGCGCGATACGCCGCCGCTCCCGCGACCACGGCTCCGCCGAGCAAGAGGGCCAGCCGGCCTTGCACGAGGCCGATGCTACAGTGTCGCCCGGCACCTGCCTCGCCCCCCGCCGCCACAGTTCCCGAGCGGCGCAAGCCCCAGGCGAGGCCGACTCAGACCGAAGGAGGCCAGAGGGAACTTGATCGACTACGAAATCCTGCTGCTGTTCGACGCCGAGCTTCCCGAGGAGCGGCAGAACGAGATCATCACGCGCACGCGAGAGCTCGTCGAGGGCGGAGGCGGGACCTTCGAGAGCCACGACGTCTGGGGACGCCGCCGGCTGGCCTACGAGATCGACCACAAGGCCGAGGGCATCTACCACCTCCTGACCTTCCAGGCCGAGCCCGGAACGCTGGACGAGATCTCGCGCGTGCTCAAGATCACCGACGGCGTGCTTCGGCACCTCGCCGTCAAGCGGCCGAAGCCCGGCGCGACCTCCTCGGGACCGCCGCCCGGCAGCGACCGCGAGCGCCGAGTACGCTGAGCCCGCATTCGATACACGAGGAGAGGAATAACCATGGCGAACATCAACCGCGTCGTCCTCGTCGGCAATCTCACGAAGGATCCGGAGCTCCGGCACACGCCGAGCGGAACCGCCGTCTGCAAGCTGCGCCTGGCCGTGAACACGCGCCAGAAGGACGGGCAGACCGGCGAGTGGGGCGACAAGCCGAACTACTTCGACGTCACCGTCTGGGGGAACCAGGGCGAGAGCTGCGCGCAGTACCTCGCGAAGGGCCGCCCGGTCGGTGTCGACGGACGCCTCGACTGGCGCGAGTGGGAGGCCCAGGACGGCACCAAGCGCCAGGCGGTCGAGATCATCGCCGACACGGTGCAGTTCCTCGGCAGCCGCGGCTGACGGCGAGGGCGGCGGCGAGCGGCAGTTCGTCCCGGCCGGCGCGACGACGGAGAACGCGAACGCCGACTTCGGCAACGCGAACGACGACGACATTCCCTTCTAATGGCACGCAGCGACCGAGAGCAGAAAGACCGTCAGGGCAGCCGCCGCCGCCAGCCGATGGAGCGGCCCGGCAGGCGCCGGCCCTGTTACTTCTGCAAGGAGAAGATCGACGAGGTGGACTGGAAGAACTTCAACCAGCTCCGCCGCTACGTGTCCGAGAAGGGCAAGATCCGCTCGCGCCGGATCACGGGCACCTGCCGCCGGCACCAGCGCCAGGTCGCAGTTGCCGTGAAGCGCGCGCGCGAAATGGCGTTGCTGCCGTACGTATCGAACTGATGAAGGTCGTTCTCCGGGAAGACGTCGAGAAGGTCGGCCTGCGCGGCGAGGTCGTCGACGTCGCGCGCGGGTACGCGCGGAACTTCCTGCTCCCGCGGAAGCTCGCGGAGCCGGCTACCCCGTCGCGAGTCGCGGAGCTCGAGAAGGTCAACGCTCGCCGCGCGCTGAACGAGGCCCAGAGCTTCGAGCAGGCGCAGGAGATCGCGCAGCGCCTCGGCCAGGCGGAGATCCGCTTCGACGTCAAGGCCGGCGAGAACGGCGTCCTGTTCGGGTCGGTCACGCAGACACAGCTGGCCGACACGATCTGGGAGAAGCTCAAGGTGCGGGTCGACCGGCGCAAGATCGGGATGGACGAGCCGCTGAAGCGGATCGGGCGCTACCAGGTGCCGATCGAGCTGTTCGCGGACGTCACGGTCGAGACGCGCGTGCTCGTCGTGCCCGAGGGCGGGGAGCTTCCGCCCGAGGAGGAGCTGCAGGCGATCGAGGAGGCCGAGGCCGCCGAGGCTGCGGCCGCCGAAGCGGCACACGAGGAGGAGCACGCCGCGGCGGAGGCCGCCATCGAGGAGGAGATCGCGGCCGACGAGGTCGTCGAGGAGCCGGCCGCGGAGGGCGAAGCCGCGCCCGCACCGGCCGCCGAGGAGCCGGAGCCCGCCGGAGAGAGCGAGCCGGCCCCCGAGCCGGCCGCCGAGAGCCCAAGCGGTCGGCGAAGAGCCCGAAGCGGCCGCCGACGGCGCCGGAGCCCGCCCCGGAGGAGTCACAAGAGGCGAACTAGTTATCCACAGCCTTTTCCCGGGCCTGTGGATGAATCGACGAAGAATCCGCTCCTAGCGCGAAAAACGCGCGGCGATTCTGTTCGGCGACCTGGGGAACGACATCCGACCGGCTGGGGAGAATCAGCCGAACGTGCGTTCCCTCACCCTGCAATCCGCGGCCTTTTCCGACCTGTCTCGACCTGCGGGTCGGCCGGTTGTCCACCCGTTGAAATCCGTCCTTCCAGCCGGGAGTAATTCCGACGTGGCCGCGCTCGCCCAGACGGTGCAGACCGCCCCGGTCCCGCCCCAGAATCTCGATGCCGAGGAGTCCGTCCTCGGCGCGATGATGCTGTCCCCGGGCGCGATCGGGGCGGTCAGCGAAGTCCTCGACGCGGGCGACTTCTACCGCGAGAGCCACGCGAAGATCTACCGCGGAGCCCTTGCGCTGTACGCGCGCGGCGAGCCGGTCGACGCGATCACGCTCGTCGACGAGCTCGAGGAGCGCGGCGACCTCGAGGGCGCCGGCGGCCGCGAGCGCATCCACGAGCTGGCCGCGCTCGTCCCGGCCACGGCCAACGCCGGGCACTACGCGAAGATCGTCCGCGAGATGGCGACCCTGCGCGGACTGATCCGCGTCGGGTCCGAGGTCGCCCGGCTCGGCTGGGAGCGGCCGGGGGAGGCGCCGGACCTCGTCGACCAGGCCGAGCAGATCATCTTCGAGCTCTCGCAGGCACGCGTCCAGTCCGAGTTCAGCCACATCGAGGAGCTGCTCAAGGAGAGCTTCGAGCGGATCACGCAGCTCTACGAGGCCGGCGAGGACCTCACGGGCGTGCCGTCGGGCTTCCGCGACATCGACCGCCTGACCGGCGGGTTCCAGCCCGGCAACCTGATCATCGTCGCGGCCCGGCCGAGCATGGGGAAGTCCGCGCTCGGCCTGGGCATGGCCGCGAACCTCGGCGTGCGCTCGCAGATCCCGGTCGCGCTGTTCACGCTCGAGATGTCGAAGTCCGAGGTCACCCAGCGGCTGATGTGCAGCGAGGCGAAGGTCGAGTCGAACCGGCTGCGCACCGGAAAGCTGGCCGCCGACGACTGGCCGCGTCTGACCGCAGCCTGCGACAAGCTCGCGAAGGCGCCGATCTACGTCGACGACACGGGCTCGATCACGATGATGGAGATCCGCGCCAAGGCTCGCCGCCTCAAGACGCAGCAGCCGAATCTCGGGCTGATCATCGTCGACTACCTGCAGCTGATGACCTCGGGCGCGTCGGTCGAGAACCGCGTGCAGGAGGTGTCGCAGATCTCGCGGCAGCTGAAGGTGCTGGCGCGCGACCTGGACGTGCCCGTCCTGGCGATGTCGCAGCTGTCGCGCGCGGTCGAGCAGCGCCACGACAAGCGGCCGATCCTGTCCGACCTCCGCGAGTCGGGCGCGATCGAGCAGGACGCCGACCTCGTGTTCTTCATCTACCGCGACGAGTACTACAACGAGGAGTCCGACCAGCAGGGCCTCGCCGAGGTGATCTGCGCGAAGCACCGCAACGGGCCGACCGGCGCGGAGAAGGTGTCGTTCCTCAAGCGGTACGCGAAGTTCGCCGACCTCGCGGCCTGAGGAGCTACGAGGGCCTGGCGGAGACGCGCCGCGCGGCCCGGACGAAGAACATGCCGGCGGCTGCCCGGCGCCCATCGCGAGCGTGAGCACGTTGGTCGTGACGCAGGTTCGGCAGGCGTTACAGCAAGTCGTGACCATCGGGGCGTGCTCGCCGTACTTCCCGGCGACCTGACCGACGCGCCCGGTCCAGATCTGCTTCATGACCTCAGTGTAGAGCGAGAGCTGGCGCCCGGCCGCAGGGGCTAGCGCCGAGGCTTCTGGCAGACTGATCTCCCGTGCCCGCGACTGTCATCGTCGGCGCGCAGTGGGGCGACGAGGGCAAGGGCAAGATCGTCGATCTGCTCGCCCAGCACTCGGACCTCGTCTGCCGCTATCAGGGCGGCCCGAACGCGGGCCACACGATCATCGCCGACGGCGAGACCTACAAGTTCAAGCACATGCCCTCGGGGATCCTGTGGGGCAAGGAGTGCGTGCTCGGCGCCGGGCTCGTCGTCGACCCGGGCGTGTTCGTCGAGGAGCTCGACGACCTCGAGGCGCGCGGGATCTCGACCGAGACCGTCCGGCTGTCCGGCAACGCGCACCTGATCATGCCGTGGCACGTCGCGCTCGACGGCGCGAGCGAGCGGCGCCTCGGGAGGCTCCAGATCGGGACGACGCGCCGCGGGATCGGCCCCGCCTACGCGGACAAGTCCACTCGGCTCGGGATCCGCGTGCAGGACCTGTTCGACGCGAAGATCCTGCGCCAGAAGATCGAGGTCGCGCTCGCCGAGAAGAACGTCTGGCTGGAGCGGGTCTACGGCGCGGCGCCGCTCGACCTGGAAAGGTCGCAGAGGAGGTCGAGGGCTACGCGCAGCGGCTTCGGCCGTACATCGCGGACACGTCCCTGCTCGTCGAGAACGCGCTCAAGAACGGGAAGGCGGTGCTCTTCGAGGGCGCCCAGGCGACGCTGCTCGACCTCGACCACGGCACGTATCCGTTCGTCACCTCCTCGAACCCGATCGCCGGCGCGGCGGCCACCGGGATCGGCATCGGCCCGACCCGCATCGACCGCGTGATCGGAGTCGCCAAGGCGTACGTCACGCGCGTCGGCGAGGGGCCCTTCCCGACCGAGATCGTGGGGCCCGACCAGGAGCGGCTCCGCGAGCTCGGCGGCGAGTACGGCACGGTCACCGGCCGGCAGCGGCGCTGCGGCTGGCTCGACCTCGTCGGGCTTCGCTACGCGGTCCGGCTGAACGGGATGACCTCGCTCGCACTGACGAAGCTCGACGTGCTCTCCGCGTTCTCGGAGCTGCCGGTCTGCGTGCGCTACCGGCTGCGCGACGGGAGCGAGACCGAAGAGTTCCCGGCCCACCAGAGCGATTTCCACCACTGCGAGCCGATCTACGAGACGCTTCCCGGCTGGCAGGAGCCGCTCGATCAGGTGGACGACGTCGCCGCGCTTCCCGAGGCCGCGCGCCGCTACGTCGACTTCGTCGAGCGCCAGCTCGACGTCGAGGTCTGCCTGATCGGCACCGGCGCATCGCGGGAGCGGGTCCTTTCGCCCCGCGGCCTCGAGACCGTCCTCAGCTGACGCGGCCGACCGCGTACCAGGCCCGCGCCGAGAGCTCGAACGGGCCCTCGGGGTTGCCCAGGCGTCGCGCATAGGCCGCCCGCAGGCTCCGCCTGGCGCTCCGGCTCGAGCGACGCGCAGAAGGCACCGGCCGGCCCGATCCCGCTGGGAAACGGCGCCCACAGGTCGTCGAAGTCGTCGTAGTCCGCGGTCACCCACAGCTCTCCGCCGCGGACGTCCTCGAGCCCGACCTGCGCGCCAGAGGCCGGTCAGCTCCTCCTCGGTCGAGTACCCCATGGTCATGCCCTCGTCGTAGCGAGCCGCTTCCTCGGGAGCCGACTCGTGCGCCGCGTCCCAGAAGGCTCGGAGCATCGTCATCCCTCGCGGTAGTCCCACGTGCAGGCGGCCACCTTGCCGCCCGGCTTCACGACGCGCTTCATCTCCCCCACGCCGCGCTCTGCGTCGGTCATGAAGTTGACGACGAGCTGCGCGAGGGCTGCGTCGAACGAATCGTCCTCGAACGGCAGCTCCTCGGCCGCGGCGACGCGGACGTCCGCGGACGGCAGCCTGGCGCGGCAGACCGAGACGAAAGCCTGGGACGGGTCGACGGCGGCGACGTTCTCGCTCCCGACGACCTTCGCCAGCGCGGTTGCGAGCCCGCCCGGGCCGCAGCCGACGTCGAGCACGCGGTCCTCGGGCTCGATCCCGGTGGCGTCGATCAGCGCAGCTGCGAGCCCCGGGGCATAGCGGCCGACAAAACGGCCGTACATGTCCGTGGCGGCGCGAAAGGTGTAGGCGCCCTTCGCTTCGGTCACGGGCGCGATCGTACTCCTACGGCGGGGCGCGCTGACGGTACCCCTGGCGGTCTTTTCAAACACCCGCGTGCGGCAGTAGGGTTGGCCGCGTGAAAGTCCTCGTCGTCGGCTCCGGCGGGCGTGAGCACGCGCTTGCCTGGAAGCTGGCGCAGAGCCCGGCGGTCGAAGAGGTTCATGCCGCCCCGGGCAACCCGGGCATCTCCAGGCTCGGGCACTGTCACCCGATCCGCGCCGAGGACGGCGACAGCCTGCTCGAGCTCGCCCGCACCCTCGGAACCGACCTGGTCGTGATCGGCCCCGAGGCGCCGCTCGTCGCGGGCGTCGCCGACCAGCTCCGGCGAGGCGGGGTCTCCGTCTTCGGCCCGAGCGCGGCCGCGGCGCAGATCGAGGGCTCGAAAGGCTTCGCCAAGGACGTCATGCGGGCCGCCGGGGTGCCGTTCGCCGAGCGGATGTCCGTCGCGCGCGTTCCCTGCGTCGTCAAGGCGGACGGGCTGACCGCGGGCAAAGGTGTCTTCGTCTGCCGCACCGACGAGGAGCTCGACGCCGCGCTGACCGCCGTCCGCGAGCACGGCGAGGACTTCGTGATCGAGGAGCTGCTCGAGGGCGAGGAGCTCTCGGTGTTCGCGATCGTCGACGGGAGCATCGTCCTGCCCTTGCCGGAGTCGCGCGACTACAGCCGGGTCGGCGACGGCGACACGGGCCCCAACACGGGCGGCATGGGCTCGTACTCGCCGGTGCCGGAGCTCGACGCCGGACGCGTCGCCGAGCTCGTGGAGACGATTCACAAGCCCGTGATCGAGGAGCTGGCCGGGCGCGGCACGCCGTTCATCGGCTGCCTCTACGCCGGGCTGATGCTCACCGCCGACGGGCCGAAGGTGCTCGAGTTCAACTGCCGGTTCGGCGACCCCGAGACGCAGGTCATCCTCCCGCGGCTGGACGGGGATCTCGCGAAGGCGCTCCGCGCCGCGGCTCGCGGCGACCTCTCGGAGATCGAGCTGCCGGTGGCCGACACGTGCGCCGTGACGATCGCGCTCGCGGCCGGGACCTACCCGGCGGGCCGCGACAAGGGCTCGCCGATCACGGGCGTCGACGACGCGGAAGCGCACGGCGCGGTCGTCTTCCACGCCGGGACTGCGATGAGGGACGGGCAACTCGTGACGAGCGGTGGCAGGATCCTCAACGTGACCGGTGTCGGCGAGACGATCGAGGAAGCACGGGCGCGCGCCTACGAGGCGTGCGAAAGGATCTCGTTCCCGGACATGAGGTACCGAAGCGACATCGCGGCGAAGGCGTTGAACGTTGCCGGCTGACCCCGAGACCCAGGCTTCGCCGATCGGCCTGCTCGAGGAGCTGGACGAGTCGGGCCCTCTCGTCGGGATCCTCGTCGGCTCGGAGTCGGACCTCGAGGCGATGGACCCGGCCCTGGCCGAGTTGCGGGAGCGCGGGATCTCGCACGAGCTGAAGGTGCTGTCCGCACACCGAAACCCGCGCGGGGTCGCCGAGTACGCCTCGACGGCGCAGCTGCGCGGCGTCCGCGTGATCATCGCGGGCGCGGGGATGGCGGCCGCGCTGCCGGGTGTCGTCGCGGCCTACAGCGACCTGCCGGTGATCGGAGTCCCGCTGCGCTCTTCGAAGAGCGTCGGCGACGGGCTCGACGCGCTGCTCGCGATCGCGCAGATGCCCCCGGGCGTCCCCGTGGCCTGCGTGTCGGTCGACGGATCGCGCAACGCGGCGATCCTCGCCGCGCGGATCCTGGCGCAGGGCGGCGGATACCCGCAGGTGCCACCCGTAGAATCCTCGTAGTGATCTCACGCTACTCGCGACCGGAGATGGCCCGCATCTGGTCGGACGAGGGCAAGCTCGAGCGCTGGCTCGAGGTCGAGCTCGCGGCGCTCGACGGCTGGGCGGAGGCGGGCGTCGTGCCCACGGAGGCAGCCGAGGCGATTCGATCCAAGGCCGTCGCGCCGAGCCCGGAGCGGGTGGCCGAGATCGAGCAGAGGACGCACCACGACACGGCGGCCTTCATCGACGCGGTGGCGTCGGAGCTCGGCCCCGAAGGACGCTGGTTCCACTACGGCCTCACCTCGTCGGACGTCGTGGACACCGCGCTCGCGCTGCAGATCGCGGCTGCGGGGAAGCTGATCCTCGCCGGGCTCGACCGCGCCTTCGACGCCGTCCTGACGCGGGCCGAGGAGCACCGGCTGACGATCACGATCGGCCGCACCCACGGCGTACACGCGGAGCCGACGACGTTCGGCCTCAAGCTCGCGGTCTGGGCGTTCGAGCTCGACCGCGCCCGCAAGCGCGTCGCACTTGCGCTCGAGGGCGTGCGCGTCGGGAAGCTCTCCGGCGCGGTCGGCAACTACGCGGCGATCGACCCCGAGGTCGAACGTGTGGCCTGCGAACGCCTCGGGCTCGAGCCCGAGCCGGCCGCGACGCAGGTCGTCCAGCGAGACCGTCACGCCGAGCTACTGGCCGCGCTCGCCCTGGTGGCAGCGTCGCTCGAGCGTTTCGCGGTCGAGATCCGTCACCTGGCACGGACCGAGGTAGCCGAGGTGCAGGAGCCGTTCGGCAAGGGCCAGAAGGGCTCCTCGGCGATGCCGCACAAGCGAAATCCGGTCGTCGCCGAGCGGATCTGCGGGCTCGCCCGGGTCGTGCGGGCCGCTTCGATCGTCGGCCTCGAGAACGTGGCGCTCTGGCACGAGCGGGACATCTCGCACTCCTCGGCGGAACGGGTCACCATCCCCGACGCCTTCCTCGCACTCGACTACATGCTCGACCGCTTCGCCTGGCTGGCCGAAGGGCTCGTCGTCCGCACGGAGCAGATGCGGCGCAACCTCGAGCTCAGCCGAGGCCTCTATTTCAGCCAGGGCGTCCTGCTCGCGCTCGTCGAGTCCGGCCTCTCGCGCGACGACGCGTACCGGCTCGTCCAGGGCCACGCGATGCGCGCCTGGGAGGAGGAGCTCGACTTCCCGGAGCTCGTGCGCGCGGATGCCGAGATCACGAAGCGCCTCGACGCCGCTACGCTCGACTCGATCTTCGATCTCGGCCACTACACGCGTCACGTCGACACCGTTTTCGACCGTCTGCACGCCATCTCGAACAAGGAGGAGCCCGTACATGTCTGAGACAGTCCACGTCGGCAGCGGCAAGGTCCGCGAGCTCTACGCGATCGACGACGAGCGCCTGCTGCTCACAGCGAGCGACCGCATCTCGGTGTTCGACGTCGTCCTGCCCACCGAGATCCCGGACAAGGGCCGTGTCTTGACGGGCCTGTCGGGCTTCTGGTTCGAGCTCACCAGGGACGTCGTGCCGAATCACCTGCTGACGATTCGCGCAGACGGCCGCTCGATGGAATGCAAGCGGCTCGTGATGCTCCCGATCGAGTGCGTCGTCCGCGGCTACCTGTCCGGATCGGGCTGGAAGAGCTACCAGCAGAGCGGAGAGGTCTGCGGGATCGCGCTCCCGGAGGGCCTGCGCGAGTCGGACAAGCTTCCGGAGCCGATCTTCACGCCGACGACGAAGGCGACCGAGGGCCATGACGAAGCGCTGACCGCGGAGCAGGCCGCCAACCTGGTCGGCGACGAGCGGTTCGAAGAGCTGCGCACGATCTCGATCGGGCTCTACGAGATGGCCGCGCAGGCGGCGGCGGCCAAGGGGATCATCATCGCGGACACGAAGTTCGAGCTCGGCCTCGACGACGAGGGGCGAATCGTCCTCGGCGACGAGGTCTTCACTCCCGATTCGTCGCGCTTCTGGCCGGCCGACGAGTACCAGCCGGGCGGGCTCCCAGCCCTCGTACGACAAGCAGTTCGTGCGCGACTACGCCGAGTCGCTCGGTTGGGACAAGACCGCGCCGGGCCCCGAGCTCCCGGACGAGGTCGTCGCCGGCACCCGCGCGCGGTACATCGAGGCGTTCGAGCGGATCACGGGCATCTCGTTCGACGACTACGCGGCCGCGCCGACCAAGGTGCTGCAGTGAAGGCGACCGTCCTCGTCCGGCCCAAGCCCGGAATCCTCGATCCGCAGGGCAAGGCCGTCGAGGACTCGCTGAAGCATCTCGGCTTCAGCGTCGACGGCGCTCGGGTCGGTCGGGTGGTCGACCTCGAGGTCGAGGCCTCGGATCCCGAGCAGGCGCGGGCCGAGGTCGAGCGCATGTGCGCCGAGCTTCTCGCGAACCCGTTGATCGAGAGCTACGAGATCGAGCTCGCGGAGGGCTCTTGACCGAGGGCGCGCCGCGTATCGCCGTCGTCGTCTTTCCCGGGTCGAATGACGACCGGGATGCTGCGCTCGCACTCGAGAGCCTCGGCGCCGAGCCCCGTTCTCCACTGGCACGGAGACGGAGCCCTGCCCGACGTGGGCGCGCGTCGTCCTCCCGGGCGGGTTTTCGTACGGGGACTATCTGCGCGCAGGCGCGATCGCCCGGTTCTCGCCGGCGATGAAGGCGGTCGCGAGCTTTCGCTGCGGACGGCGGGCCCGTGCTCGGGATCTGCAACGGCTTCCAGGTCCTGTGCGAAGCCGGCCTGCTGCCCGGCGCGCTGCGCCCGAACGAGTCGCTCTCGTTCGTCTGCGAGGACGTTCCGCTCCGCGTCGAGCGCGCGGACGTCGCGTTCCTGACCCGCTGCGAGGACGGTCAGCGGCTGACGATCCCGATCAAGCACGGCGAAGGCTGCTACTTCGCCGACGACGAGCTCCTCGCCGAGCTGGAGGAGGCCGGGCAGATCGTTCTCCGCTACGAGGACAACCCGAACGGCTCGGTCGACTCGATCGCAGGCGTCGTCAACGCGCGACGGCAACGTGATGGGGCTGATGCCGCATCCCGAGCACGCCGTCGACCCGCTGATCGGCTCGGGCTCGACCGACGGGGCGCTGATCCTCGAAGCGCTCGTCGACCGCGCACGCGAGCGCCTCTTCGCGGCGGCCTAGCCTCGAGCCTCTGCCTCCGCCGCCTGCGGACGATGCCATGTCGTGTCAGGCCTTCCGAGGCACCCTCCTCCACGGCGAGAACCCGAAGCGTGCGGGCGAGCTCGGGGCACCGGCCAGGCTCTCGACCATCCGCTCGACGTCACGCGCGCGGAGCGTGACCGGGCCGCGCCTGGCCGCTCCTCCGGTTGTGTAGGCGAAGCGGACGAACCGCTCTCCCTTCGCGCCTTCGAGCAGCTGCACGACCGACGCGAAGCGCTTGTCGCCGGAGCGCTGCGGGACGCTGACCTCCTCGAGAAGCGTCGCCGGGCCCCAGGGAGTCGCTGTCTTCGTTGCCACGACAGGCAACCTAGCGCGAGAGAGGTGACGTGTCTGCCACAGCTCTGCGCCAGATCACGGACCGAGCCAGCTCACCTCCGTGTCCAGGAGCCCGAGAAACGCCTCGGGATCCGCTACGGCCGTCTCCGGGCGGCCGCACGCCGGGTGCGTCCAGCCGACCCTCGGCGACCTCCAGCGCTGCGCGCGCGGCCGGCTCCGAGGTCGACTTCGCGCTGCCCCCGCGCGTCACCGTCCGGCCGACGACGCAGGCGCCTTCGCCGCGCAGCTCGACTTCGTGGACTGCGACCGACTCCGGGGACTGCGTGTATGGCTCGGGCAGCTCGCCCTCCTCGAGCGCGAGGAGCTTCTCGAGCAGCCCCGGCGAAAGGCAGAGCCGGAAGCTCCCCTCGCGCAGGCTCGAGAGGCTCGACGGCAGCGTCGCCAGCTCCGAGTGGAGCGTGTAGATCCCCTTCGCCCGCCCCACCGGCTCCGGGAAGTCGCGCTCCGCCTCTCCCGTGAGCGGCTCGACCTCCTCCAGCTCTCCGCTCCGCAAGACGACCGGCCGCATCTGCAGCTCGTCGCGCAGCGTCTGCACCGAGTAGGGCGCGGGGAACGGGTGGTTCGCCGCCGCCGGGTCGCGCGTCGCCGCCCAGATCTCCATCGACTCCGGCTCCCGACCCAGCCGCCGAGCCGCGGCAGCGGCGAGCAGGTTCGTCTTGCCCGGCGCGGAGCCGAGCCCGAGCACCGCGGTCAGCCCGGCCTCGCGAAACTCCGCATCCAGCGTCGAGCTGCTCGGCGGGTCACGTGGAAGAGCCCGCCGAGGTCGACGTAGTGAGCCCGCGCAGCGAGCGCGCCGCGCATCACGTCGAGGTTCAACCGATAGTCGGCCGCGTTGACGACGACCGTCGCGCCGTCCAGCGCGCGGCGCAGCGAAGCCGGCTCGCGAGCGTCCACGTGCTCCTCGCCCTCGAGCCGGAAGTCGCGTCGCGCGACGTCGCCTCCCCACTCCTCGAGGAAGCCGGTGACGTTCCGGCCGATGGTCCCGGTTGCCCCGACGACGGCGATCACGCGAGAATCGTCTCATGACGGTGGAGCAGCGCACCGAGAGTGAACGCATCCTGGCCGCCCGCGAGCAGTTCGTCCCGCGCGGGATCGCGACCACGCCCATCGTCGTCGCTCGCGCGGAAGGCGCGCGCGTCGAGGACGTCGACGGCAAGACCTACATCGATTTCGCCGGCGGGCTGGGTTGCCAGAACACCGGCCACGGCTTCCCCGCGGCCGTCGCCGCGATGCACGAGCAGATCGACTCGTACCTCCATCAATGCTTCATGGTCGGGATCTACGAGCCGTACGTCGAGGTCTGCCGCCGGCTGGCCGAGCTGTCCCCGTGCGCGGGCGAGAACCAGAAGAGCCTGCTCCTGAACTCCGGCGCGGAGGCCGTCGAGAACGCCGTCAAGATCGCGCGCGTAGCGACCGGCAGGCCCGGCGTCGTCGTCTTCGAGAACGCATTCCATGGGCGGACTCTGCTGACGATGACGATGACGCACAAGGAGACGTACAAGAAGGGGTTCGGGCCGTTCGCTCCGGAGGTTCATCGCGCGCCGGGGCCTTACCCGTACCGCGGCGTTTCGTCGAACACGTCGATCGAAGCCGTGACCGAGCTGCTCGATGCGCACGAGATCGCCTGCGTCGTCCTCGAGCCGGTGCAAGGCGAAGGCGGCTTCATCGAGGTGCCCGGCGACTTCCCGCGGCGCCTCGCCGAGCTGTGCCGGGAGCGCGGC
The DNA here is from genome assembly GCA_963790695.1 of uncultured Actinomycetes bacterium. Classification (GTDB taxonomy): domain Bacteria; phylum Actinomycetota; class Thermoleophilia; order Gaiellales; family Gaiellaceae; genus VAXT01. The sequence continues at coordinate 78,633 of CAWBPX010000016.1, forward strand.
GTCCTCTACGTGAACGACGAGGTGCAGTCGGGCGTCGGGCGTACGGGGCCGGTCTGGGCGATCGAGCACTACGGGACCGAGCCGGACCTGCTCGTCTCGGGCAAGTCGCTCGGCGGCGGGCTACCGCTCGCCGCGGTGACGGGCCGCGCCGAGGTGATGGACGCGCCGCACCCGGGAGGGCTCGGAGGAACGTTCGGCGGCAATCCGGTCGCCTGCGCGGCCGCGCTGGCCGTCCTGGACGAGGTCGCCACGGACCACTTCCGTGCTCGCGCAGAGGAGCTTGGCGCCCACATCCGCACGAAGCTCGACGAGCTCGCGTCCCGCGTCGACTCAGGTCGGAGACGTGCGCGGCCTCGGCCCGATGCTCGCACTCGAGCTCGTCACCGACCGCGAATCGAAGGAGCCCGCCGCCGACCTCGCCAAGCGCACGACGGAAGCCGCCCGCGAGCGCGGCCTGATCCTCCTCTCCTGCGGGACGCTCGGCAACGTCATCCGCATCCTCGTTCCGCTGGTCATCACCGACGACGATCTCGCCCGGGGTCTCGAGATCCTGGAGGAGTCGCTTGTCGACGCAGGCACAGGCTGACGTACGGCTCGAGAGCGTTCGGAAGGCCTACGGCGACGTCGTCGCGGTCGACGGCATCGACCTCGACGTCCCGCAGGGCGAGTTCTTCACCATGCTCGGCCCGTCGGGCTCCGGCAAGACGACGACGCTGCGCCTGATCGCCGGCTTCGAGTCGCCCGACGAGGGCCGCATCCTCCTGAAGGGCGCCGACGTCTCCACCCAGCCGCCCTACGAGCGAGACGTGAACACCGTGTTCCAGGACTACGCGCTCTTTCCGCACATGACGGTTGCCGAGAACGTCGCGTACGGGCTCAAGATCAAGCGGATCAGGAAGGCCGAGCGCACGAAGCGGACGGCCGAGGTGCTCGAGCTCGTCCGGCTCGGCGGGCTGATGGGCCGCAAGCCGTCGCAGCTCTCAGGAGGCCAGCGCCAGCGGGTCGCGCTCGCCCGAGCGATCGTCAACCATCCGCAGGTGCTGCTGCTCGACGAGCCGCTCGGCGCGCTCGACCTGAAGCTCCGCCAGGAGATGCAGATCGAGCTGAAGCGGATCCAACAAGAGGTCGGGATCACGTTCATCTACGTCACGCACGACCAGGAGGAGGCGCTCACGATGAGCGACCGCCTCGCGGTCTTCAACGACGGGCCGGATCGAGCAGGTGGGCGCTCCCGCGGACGTCTACGAGCACCCGCAGACCGAGTTCGTCGCAGGCTTCGTGGGCGTCTCGAACGTCCTCGAGCGCAGCGAGAACGGGCACTCGACCCGCTTCACGGTCCGTCCTGAGAAGATCCGCATGCTCGAGGAGCACGAGGCGACCGAGCCCGGGACGCATTCGGAGAGCGGGCGCATCAGAGCCGTGAACTACATCGGGATGGTGACGCGCTACTCGGTCGACCTGGACGACGGTGGAGAGCTGATGGTCATTCGCCAAAACCTCGAAACGACATCGAGCCAGGCGCTCGAAGCTCAGGGCCGACGCGTCCGACTCGCCTGGCGCCCAGAACACACATATGTGATCGACCCGGGGGTCAGAGACGGAGGATCAGATGAGTAATGCGGTGAAGCGAGGACTGGGAGCCCTAGCCCTCGCAAGTCTCGCGGTCATGCTCGCCTTTGCGGCTGCGGGCTGCGGTGGAAGCGACGACAAGGAATCCAGCGGCGACAAATCGAGCCTGCCGACCTCGATCGGCCCCGGCGAGGGCAAGCTCAGCCTCGTCGCGTGGGAGGGCTACACGCAACCCGAGTGGGTGAAGCCGTTCGAGAAGCAGACCGGATGCATGGTCACGAGCAAGTACGCCGGCTCATCGGACGAGATGGTGACGCTGATGCGCCAGGGAGGGGGCCAGTACGACATGGTCTCCGCGTCGGGAGACGCGTCCCTGCGACTCATCCAGGGGAAGAACGTCCAGCCGATGAATCCGGATCTGATCCCCGACTATCCGAACTTCATCGAAGCGCTCAAGTCCCCGCCGCACAACACCGTGGACGGCGTCCACTACGGCATCTCGCTCCAGTGGGGCCCGAACACGCTTCTCTACAACACGGACAAGGTCACGCCCGCCCCGACGAGCTGGTCGTCGCTCTACGACCAGAAGTACAAGGGCCAGATCACGATCCCGGACAACGCGATCCAGATCGCGGACGCGGCGCTCTACCTCTCGAAGACGAAGCCCGATCTCGGAATCGAGGACCCCTACGAGCTGACCCAGGAGCAGTTCGACGCCGCGGTCGACCTCCTCAAGCAACAGCGGCCGCTGCTGAAGAAGCACTGGGTCCTCGCGTCGGACGAGATCGATCTCTTCAAGAACGGGGACGCGAACATCGGAGCGTCCTGGCCGTATCAGACGAACACGCTCCAGGCGGACAAGGTGCCCGTCAAGGACCTCATCCCGAAGGAGGGGGCGACCGGGTGGGCCGACACGTGGATGCTCTCGTCGCAGTCGAAGCATCCGAACTGCGCGTACCTGTGGACCAAGTGGGTCTCGACCCCGAAGGTGCAGGCCCAGCAGGCCATCTACTTCGGCGAGACGCCGGCCAACACGAAGGCGTGCGCGGAGATGGACAAACTGAGCGCGGGCTCGTGCAAGCAGTACCACGCCGATGCTCCGGCCTCGTACTTCGACAGCATCAAGTTCTGGAAGACGCCGTCCGCCGACTGCGGCAACGGCGACACGAATTGCGTGGACTACAACCGCTGGCAGCAGGCCTGGACCGAGATCAAGGGCTAGGGCTCCGTTGTCCGTAGAAGTCGCAGGGGCGGGCCGTCGACCGACGGCCCGCCGCCGCGTTTCGGCCGCCTTCTGGCGGCGACCCTGGCTGCGGGCGACGACACTCCTCGGTCCCGCCGCCGGGGCCTTCCTGCTCGTCTACGTCGCGGCGCTCGCCGTGCTCTTGCTGTCGGCGTTCTGGACGCTCGACCCGTTCACGGGCGAGATCGTCCACACATGGGGCCTCGACAATTTCCGCACTCTCTGGAACGAGCCCACCTACTGGCGGATCGCCGGGCGGACGATCGGGCTCGCGGCGGCAGTCACCGTGACGGACATCCTGCTGGCGTTTCCGTTCGCGTACTACATGGCCCGGATCGCCGGCCCGCGGACGAGGACTCTGCTCTTCGTGCTCGTCCTGATGCCTCTGTGGTCGAGCTATCTCGCCCGCATCTACTCCTGGCGCTTGATCCTCTCCAAGGACGGCGCGCTCAACTGGTGGCTCGGCCTCCTCGGGCTCCCGAATCAGAACATCGCGTACACGAACTGGGCGGTCTGGATCGTCTTCTCGTACATCTGGCTTCCATTCATGATCCTGCCGGTCTACGCCGCGCTGGAGCGGATACCCGACTCGTTCATCGAGGCCTCGCGCGACCTCGGGGCTCGGAACTGGACGACCTTCAGGCGCGTGGTCCTGCCTCTCGCCCTGCCCGGCGTCGTCGCCGGCTCGATCTTCACGTTCTCGCTGACGCTCGGCGACTACATCGCGCCGAGTCTCGTCGGAAACACGCAGTTCATCGGCAACGTCATCTATCGAAACGTGCTCGGACTGACGAACAACATTCCGTTCGCGGCCGCGTACGCGATGGTGCCGCTCGCCGTGATGGCGCTCTACCTCGTGGCGGCGCGCCGCGCAGGAGCGTTCGAGTCCCTCTGATGGAGAGCCGGGCTACACGAGCCGCGCTCGGGACCTGGACGGTGCTCGTCGTCCTCTTTCTCTGGATACCGCTCGGGATCATCCTCGTCTACGCCTTCAATCCGTCGAACATCCAGAGCTGGCCGATCTCGGGCTTCACGCTTCGCTGGTTCCGCGTGGCCTGGCACGACCAGGAGGCGCGGGACGCGCTTCTCCTGTCCTTGAAAGCGGCGTCGGTTGCGACGGGCGTTGCGCTCGTGCTCGGGACGATGGCCGCCGCCGCGGTGTCGCGCTTCCGGTTCTTCGGGCGCGAGGCGCTGTCGTTCCTGTTCGTGCTCCCGCTCGCGCTCCCCGGCGTCATCACCGGGATCGCACTGTCTTCCTTCTACACCTTCTGGGGCGTGACGTTCTCCCTCTGGACGATCGTGATCGGCCACGCGACCTTCTGCGTCGTGATCGTCTACAACAACGTCCTCGCGCGGCTGCGGCGAACCTCGCCCTCCCTCGTCGAGGCCTCGATGGACCTCGGCGCAGACGGCTGGCAGACCTTCCGCTTCGTGACCTTTCCGGTTCTCTCGACCGCGCTCATCTCGGGCGCTCTGCTCGCGTTCGCGCTGTCGTTCGACGAGGTGATCGTGACGTTGTTCACGGCCGGTGCCCAGAACACGCTCCCGATCTGGATCCTCGGCAAGATCCGGCTCGGCCAGCAGCTTCCGGAGGTCAACGCGGTCGTCTTCGTCGTCATCGTGCTGACCGTTATTCCGGTTGTCATCTCGCAGCGGTTGGCCCAGGAGTCAGGCCTCCTGCGACGGCGTTGATCGCGGTAGGCTGACTCGGAACAACGGGGAGGATTCCAGGATGAGCGTCACGGTTTCCACGTTCCAGAATTTCGTCGGCGGCAAGTGGGTCGACGCGGCCGAGGGCGGGACGGCCGAGATCGTCAACCCGTCCACGGGAGAGACGATCTCGGAGGTTCCGAACGGGACCCAGGCGGACGTCGACCGCGCGGTCGAGGCGGCGAAGGCGGCCCTGCCCGAGTGGCTGGAGACGACGCCCGGCGAGCGCGCCGAGATGATGCTCAAGCTCGCGGACGCGCTCGACGCCAACACGGAGGAGCTGGCTCAGCTCGAGTCCCAGAACGTCGGCAAGCCGCTGCCGGCGGCGCGGGACGAGATGCCCGTTTCCTCGGACAACATCCGCTTCTTCGCCGGCGCGGCGCGCACGCTCGAAGGTCGCGCAGCAGGCGAGTACATGCGCGGGTACACGTCGATGATCCGCCGCGAGCCGGTCGGGATCGTCGGCCAGATCTCGCCCTGGAACTACCCGCTGATGATGGCGATCTGGAAGATCGCGCCGGCTCTGGCCGCCGGCAACGTGGTCGTCCTCAAGCCGTCCGAGCAGACGCCGTTGACGACGCTTCGAATGGCGCAGCTCGCAGAGGAGATCTTCCCCGCCGGGGTCCTGAACGTGATCACCGGCGACGGCGAGCCGGTCGGCGCGGGCATCGTGCGCCACCCCGACGTGCGCATGGTCTCGCTCACCGGCGACGTGGCCACCGGCAAGGAGGTCGCCCGCGCCGCGGCGGACAACCTCAAGCGCGTCCACCTCGAGCTCGGCGGCAAGGCGCCCGTGATCGTCTTCGACGACGCGGATCCCGCCGCCGTCGCCGAGGGGATCAAGATCGCCGGCTACTGGAACTCCGGTCAGGACTGCACCGCCGCCTCGCGGGTGATGGCCGGGCCGAAGGTGTACGACAAGCTCCTCGACGAGCTCGTGCCCGCGGTGGAGTCGCTCCAGGTCGGCGACCCGGCCACGAGCGACGACATCGAGATGGGCCCGGTGATCTCGAAGGCGCAGCAGGACCGGATCTTCGGCTTCCTCGAGCGCGCGTCCGGCGCGAAGGTGCTCACGGGCGGCGGCTCGAACGGCGACCGCGGGTTCTTCGTGCAGCCGACCGTCGTCGCGGACGTCGGCCAGGAGGACGAGATCGTGCAGAAGGAGGTCTTCGGGCCGGTCGTCACCGTGCAGCGCTTCGCGGAGGACGACGAGGCGCTGGCGTGGGCGAACGACGTCGACTACGGCCTCTCCGCCTCGGTCTGGACACGCGACATCGGGCGGGCGCTGAACGCGGCGCGCAAGCTCCAGTTCGGCACGGTCTGGATCAACGACCACATCCCGCTCGTCTCCGAGATGCCGCACGGCGGCTACAAGCAGTCCGGCTACGGCAAGGACCTCTCGGTCTACTCGCTCGAGGACTACACGCAGATCAAGCACGTGATGGCGAAGATCGACTGATGATCGACCGCTGCGGTGACCCCGGCAAGAGGCGTGATCGACCGGGGCCGGCTGGCGGCGCTGCTCGAGCACGAGATCGAGGCCTTTCGCGAGAGCCATCCGCGGTCGCTCGAGCTGAGCGAGCGCTCCCGCTCGTCCCTTCTTTTCGGCGTCCCGATGAGCTGGATGGCGCGCTGGGCGGGCGGGTTCCCGGTGTTCGTCCAGGAGGCGCGCGGCGCACGGATCGTGGACGTCGACGGCCACGAGTACGTCGACCTCTGTCTCGGCGACACCGGCGCGATGGCCGGGCACGCTCCCGAGCCCGTGGTGCAGGCGGTCGCCGACCAGGCAGGGCGCGGCTCGACCGCGATGCTCCCGACCGAGGACGCGGCCTGGGTCGGAGAGGAGCTCGCGCGCCGCTTCGGCGTTCCGCTGTGGCAGTTCGCGCTGACCGCGACCGACGCGAACCGCTGGGCGCTCCGCCTCGCCCGCGAGGTCACCGGCCGCGGGAAGGTGCTCGTCTTCGACTGGTGCTACCACGGCTCGGTCGACGAGACGCTGGCGACGACGCAGCACGGGGTCGTGGGGCCGCGGCTCGGCAACGTCGGCCCGTCCATCCACCCCGCCCTGACGACGAAGGTCGTCCAGTTCAACGACCTCTACGCCGTCGAGCGGGCCCTCGAGGCCGGCGACGTGGCGTGCGTCCTCGCGGAGCCGGCGCTCACGAACATCGGGATCGTCCTCCCCGAGGACGGATTCCACGAGGGCCTCCGGAACCTGACGCGCGAGACCGGGACGCTGCTCGTGATCGACGAGACGCACACGCTCAGCGCAGGCCCGGGCGGGTGCACGAGAGCCTGGAGCCTCGAGCCGGACATCGTCACCGTCGGCAAGGCGATCGGCGGCGGCATGCCTGCAGCGGCCTTCGGCGTCACGGCCGAGCTCGCCGACCGGATCGCCGCGCGGGCCGAAGCCGACTACGAGGACGTCGGCGGCATCGGCGGCACGCTCGCCGGCAACGCGCTCTCCCTGGCCGCGATGCGCGCAACGCTCGAGCACGTCCTCACCGAGGAGGCGTATGCGCGGACGATCCCGCTGGGCGAGCGGTTCGCGGCCGAGGTCGCCGAGACGATCGACGCGCACGCCCTGCCGTGGCACGTGACGCAGCTCGGCTGCCGCGCCGAGTACCGCTTCAGCCCGAGCCCGCCGAAGACGGGCGCCGAGGCCGCCGCTGCGATCGACGCGGACCTCGACCGGTACATGCACGTCTACGCCCTGAACCGCGGCGTGATCCTGACGCCCTTCCACAACATGGCCCTGATGTCGCCGGCGACGACCGAAGCCGACGTGGACGCGCACGGCAAGGTCTTCCGCGCAGCCGTGCAGGAGCTCCTTGGCTAGCACAGCCCAGCACGAGACCCAGCCGGCCGAGGCGGGAAAGCCGGCGGACGTCCGGCTGGACGGCGTCACCAAGAACTTCGACGACGTCGTCGCCGTGAACGACATCTCGCTCGAGGTCCCGCGGGGCAGCTTCTTCGCGCTCCTCGGCCCCTCCGGCTGCGGCAAGACGACGACGCTGCGGATGATCGGCGGCTTCGAGCAGCCGACCGACGGCGCGATCTACCTCGGCGACCGGGACGTCGTCGGACTGCCTCCGTACAAGCGGGACGTGAACACGGTCTTCCAGAACTACGCGCTCTTCCCGCACCTGTCGATCTTCGAGAACGTCGCGTTCGGGATGCGCCGCAAGGGAGTGCGCAAGGCCGACCTGGCCGGCCGCGTCCGCGAGATTCTCCGGCTCGTCGACCTGGAGGGCATGGAGAAGCGCAAGCCGCGCCAGCTCTCCGGCGGCCAGCAGCAGCGCGTCGCCCTCGCGCGCGCGCTCGTGAACAAGCCCCAGGTGCTGCTCCTGGACGAGCCGCTGGGCGCGCTCGACCTCAAGCTCCGGCGGCAGATGCAGCTCGAGCTGAAGGCGATCCAGCACGATGTCGGCATCACGTTCATCCACGTGACGCACGACCAGGAGGAGGCGATGACGATGGCCGACACGATCGCCGTGATGAACAGGGGCCGCGTCGAGCAGCTCGGGCCTCCGAACGAGCTCTACGAGCGGCCGCAGACCGCCTTCGTCGCCGGCTTCCTCGGAGTGTCGAACCTCCTGCCCGGGACCGCGACCGGGCCGACGACGATCGCCGTCGACGGCGGGCCGGCGGTCGAGGTCCACCCGGAGGCGCTGAACGGGCGCACCGGCCGCGTGGCCGTCGGCATCCGGCCCGAGAAGATCCGCATCGGCTCGGACCAGGTGAACACCCTGTCCGGAAAGGTCTTCGAATCCGCGTACGTGGGCGTTTCGACCCAGTACGTCGTGGACACGCCCGCCGGGACGCGTCACCGTGTACGTGCAAAACCTCGAGCCGGGCTCCGGAGTGGCCAAGCCCGGAGACCCGATCACCGTAGGGTTCGACCCCGAGGCCACCTTCGTCGTCGATCTTCCAGAGGAGGAAATGGCGTGACCGACATGCTGACCCGAGAAGAACTGCTGCGGAGAGCCGGGTTCGGAGCGGCGATGCTCTCGATTCCCGGGCTCGCGGCCGCGTGCGGCGGAAGTAGCGGCGGGAGCGACGCGAGCGGCACCACGCAGAAGCTGGCTTCGACCCTGCGGTTCGCGAACTGGCCGCTCTACATGGACTACGTCGAGAAGACGAAGCGGTACCCGACCCTCGAAACGTTCACCAAGAAGACGGGGGTCAAGGTCGACTACACCGAGAACATCAACTCGAACTCCGAGTACTTCGGGAAGATCCAGGGCCCGCTCTCTCGGGGGCAGTCGATCAACGAGGACATCATCGTCCTCACCGACAACGAGCGGTACCTGTCCCTGATGATCGAGAAGGGCTGGGTCGAGGAGCTCGACAAGGACGCGATCCCGAACATCATCAACCTCGCGGACGTCCAGCAGCACCCGGCCTTCGACCCCGACCGGAAGTACAGCCTGCCGTGGCAGTCCGGGATGACCGGCATCGCGTACAACCCGAAGCTGACGAAGCCGATTCTTTCGATCGACCAGCTGCTCGAGGACAAGAGCCTGAAGGGGCAGATCACCGTCCTCAACAGTTTCGCGGACACGCTCGGGCTCGTGATGCTCTCGAACGGCGACGACCCGAGCAAGGTCACGGACGCCTCCTGGAAAGCCGCGATCGACCGGATCAAGGCCGCGTCGGACAACGGCCAGATTCGCCAGTTCACCGGGAACGAATACGCCGGCCCGCTCAGCAAGGGCGACCTCAAGGCCTGCGTCGCCTGGTCCGGCGACATCGTCCAGCTCCTGCCGGACAATCCCGGCCTGAAATGGAACATCCCGGCCGAAGGCGGAATGATCTGGACGGACAACATGATCATCCCGAAGGGCGGCGACGCGTATACGGCCTCGGTGTACATGAACTACGCCTACATCCCGGCCGTCGCCGCCAAGATCGCCGCTTACATCCAGTACGTGACGCCGGTGAAGGGCACACGGGAGGCGATGTCCAAGGTCGACCCGAGCCTGGCCGGGAACCAGCTGATCTTCCCGAGCGACGCGACCCTCGACAAGGTGCACCTGATCGACCCGGCCGCGCTCAAGAACCAGAGCTACAACGAGCAGTGGCAGGCCGTGCTCGGCGCCTGACGCGCATATAGGCCGTGGGCTTCTTCCACCGCCATCGAGGTGCTGACGCCGTACCTGCTGCTCTTGCCGGGGATGGCCTGGCTTGCCATCTTCTTCCTGGTCCCGCTGGGGTTTCTCGGGTACCAGTCCCTCCAGTCGGGGACGTTCGACGTCGGGTACGCCTTCGACTGGGCCTGGGGCAACTACTGGGACACGCTCCAGCGCTACCACCCCTGGCTCGTCCGCTCGCTCATCTACGCGGGCCTCGCGACGCTGATCGCGCTCCTCATCAGCTACCCGCTCGCGTACTGGATCGCGTTCCGCGGCGGCCGCTGGAAGAACGTGCTGCTCGTGATGATCATCGCGCCCTTCTTCGTCACCTACCTGATCCGGACGCTCGCCTGGGAGACGATCCTCGCCGACCAGGGGCCGGTCGTCGGCGTGCTGCGCGACGTCGGGATTCTCGACGACAACGGCCGGCTGCTGGCAACGTCGCTGGCCGTCGTCGCGGGCATCACCTACAACTTCCTGCCGTTCATGGCGCTGCCGCTCTACGTGGCGCTGGAGGCGATCGACCACCGTCTGATCGAGGCGGCCGAGGATCTCTACGCGAGCAAGGTCCAGGCGTTCCTGCGCGTGACGCTGCCGCTCTCGATGCCGGGCCTCGTCGCGGGCACGCTGCTGACGTTCATCCCGGCCACCGGCGACTTCATCAACGCCCAGCTGCTCGGCACTCCGAGGCAGGCCATGATCGGGAACGTCATCCAGTCGAAGTTCTTCAACCTGCTCGACTACCCGGGAGCGGCGGCGTTGTCCTTCACGCTGATGGCCGCGGTGCTGATCCTGATCGCGATCTACGCGCGCGCGATCGGCACGGAGAAGCTGACCGGATGACGTTCGTCCGCAAGCACCTGCTCACCGCCTACGCGATCCTGGCGTTCGCGTACCTGCTCGTCCCGATCGCGGTCGTGATCATGTTCTCGTTCAACGACCCGGGCGGGCGCTACAACTTCACGTGGCAGGGCTTCACGCTCGACCAGTGGCGCAACTGGGACGGCGTCCCGGCCCTGAAGGACGCGATGATCCTCTCCCTGGAGATCGCCCTCGTGGCGAGCATCGTCGCGACCGTGCTCGGAACCCTGATCGCGCTCGCCCTCGTCCGCTACGGGTTCCGCGGCCGCGGCGCGACGAACCTCCTCATCTTCGTGCCGATGGCGACGCCCGAGGTCGTCCTCGCCGCAGCGCTGCTCACGCTCTTCCTGAACGTCACCATCGTCACGCTCGGCTTCGGGACGATCCTGATCGCGCACATCATGTTCTGCATCAGCTACGTCGTCGTCACCGTCAAGGCGCGGCTGATCGGCTTCGACCGGAACCTCGAGGAGGCGGCGATGGATCTCGGCGCGAACGAGTTCACGACCTTCCGCAAGGTGACGCTTCCGCTGATCGCGCCGGCCATCGTCGCGGGCGCGCTCCTCTCGTTCGCGCTCTCGATCGACGACTTCGTGATCACGTACTTCAATGCCGGCTCCGAGATCACGTTCCCGATCTTCGTCTGGGGCTCGGCGCAGCGCGGTGTGCCGCCGCAGGTCAACGTCTTCGGTACCGTGATCTTCGTCTTCGCGCTGACCTTGATGGTCGTGAACGTCCTCTACCAGCGCCGACGGGAAGGGCAGGCAGCATGAGCACGGAAGTGGCACCGGCGCAGATCGACAGGGAGCGCGTCAAGGAGTTGACCGCGCGCGAGAGCAAGCGGCTCGACGAGGCGACGCAGGCCTCGAAGCGCATGTTCGAGCGGGCGCGCAGCGTGCTCACGGGCGGCGTCCCCTCCTCGTACCAGGTGCGCGAGCCCTGGCCGATCTACCTCGAGCGGGGCGAAGGCGCCTCGGTCTGGGACGTCGACGGCCGTCGCCTCTGGGACTTCCACAACGGGTTCGGCTCGATGCCGCAAGGGCACGCGCACCCGGCGATCACGGAGGCGGTCGAGAAGCGCATCCGGCTCGGCACGCACTTCGCCGCGCCCACCGAGGACGGCATCGTCGTCGCGGAGGAGCTCGCGCGGCGCTTCGGCCTGCCGAGGTGGCGCTTCAACAACTCGGGCTCCGAGGCGACGATGGACGCGATCCGCATCGCGCGCGCCCTGACCGGCCGCGACACGATCCTCAAGATCTTCGGCTCGTACCACGGGCACCACGACGGAGTGATGGTCGCCGTGGGCGACGTGGACGTCGAGGTCGACCCGGACGACATCCCGTCGACGACCTACGGGGGCGGCGTGCCGCAGGCCGTGGCCGACCTGACCAAGGCGGTGCCCTTCAACGACGCGGCCGCGCTCGAGCGCCGGATCGAGAGCCTCGACGCCGAAGGGCGCAAGCCCGCCTGCCTGATCATGGAGGCGGTCATGATGAACATCGGCGTCGTGATGCCCGAGGAGGGCTATCTCGAGGCCGTGCGCGACATCACGAAGCGCCACGGAGTCGTGCTGATCTTCGACGAGGTCAAGACCGGGCTCGCGATCGCCGCCGGCGGCGCCACCGAGCGGTTCGGCGTTCAGCCGGACCTGCTGACGCTGGCGAAGACGCTCGGCGGCGGGCTTCCCTCGGGCGCGATCGGCGGGACCGAGGAGGCCATGTCGGTCGTCGAGGACGGCACCGTCTACCAGGTCGGAACGTTCAACGGCAACCCGCTGACGATGGCCGCGGCGCGCGCGAGCCTGTTCGAGGTGCTGACGCCGGCGGCGTACGAGCACCTCGACCGGATCAACGACAAGCTGCTCGCGGGCTGTCAGGACGTGATCGACCGCTTCGGCTTCCCCGGGTACACCGTGGGCATCGGCAGCAAGGGCTGCGTCATGTTCTCCTCGGAGAAGGTCACGGATTTTGCGACCTTCAAGCGCAACACCGACGAGGAGCTCACGGATCTCGCCTGGCTGTACAGCCTGAACCGCGGGATCTTCATGACGCCCGGCCGCGAGGAGGAGTGGACGCTCTCGATCGCGCACACGGACGAGGCTGCGGACGCCTACATCGCGGTCTTCGAGGAGCTCGTCCAGGATCTCGCCGGCTCGGATTAGCGTCACCGTCTCGCCCGGGGCCGCGCGTACGGAGCTCGTGGGACGGCACGGCGACGGCTGGAAGGCGCGCGTCGCGGCTCCGCCGGAGCGCGGACGGGCGAACGAGGCGCTCGTGGAGCTGCTCGCCGCGGCGCTCGAGGTGACGCCCCGGTCGGTTCGGGTCGTCGCGGGTCAGCGCGGCCGCGCGAAGGTGGTGGAGATCGACACGCTCGACCGCGCGGAGGTAGTACGCCGCCTGGAGCGAAAAGTACGATCGTCGACGTGAAACGACTCCTGGCCCTGCCCTTGCTCGCGCTCGCCCTCGCCGGGTGCGGCAGCGACTCGGGCAACGACGAGGCGGCCTCGACGAACCCGTCCTCCGCCAACGACGACGAACCCGTCTTCGCCCCCGTCGATGCAGACGATCCCGCAGTGCATGGCCGCGTCGGACGCAGGTCTCGACGCCAAGACGAGCCCGGAGATCGAGAACCGCGAGACGATGTACCTCACGGACGTGACTGCCGCTGCCGAGGACTGCTCCGACAAGGTCGTCTTCGACTTCGAGAAGCAGGAGCCCGGGCCCGGATTCCAGGTCTCGTACCAGCCGGCGAGCACGGCGAAGGTCGAGGACGGCTCGGGCGACGCCGGTCGAGATCGAGGGGAACGCGTTCCTCGTCGTGAAGCTGACCCCGGCGATGACCGCGAAGATCGACGGCGACCAGGTGACGAAGACCTATACGGGCCCGAAGCGGATCCAGGGCGAGGGCTCCCATGTGCGCGAAGTGGTCAAGACCGGCGACTTCGAGGCCGTGGTCACGTGGGTGATCGGGCTGGACGAGAAGCGGCCGTTCACGACGAACGCCTCCGAGTCGCAGCTCATCGTCGAGATCGACGGCTCGTAGCGATGCCCGAGGTTCGCGACGTCGCGCCGGGCCTCTGGATCTGGCGCCTCGAGCATCCCGCGTGGAGCGAGGAGCTCGACTGGGAGCCGTTCGTCACCTCGACGGTCGTCGAGTCGGGCGGCGAGGTCGCGCTGATCGACCCGCTCGCGCCCCCGGAGGACGCGACCGAGATCTGGGAGCGGCTCGACGCGAAGCCGCCGACGATGGTCGTCATCCTCAAGCCGGACCACGTTCGGGACGTCGACCTCTTCGCAGGCCGCTACGACGTGAAGGCGTTCGGCCCGTACCTGTTCTGGGGCGGCGACGCGCCGGAGACGGAGCTCGAGGGCCTCGAGCCGGAGCGCGAGCTGCCTGGTGGGCTCGTCACGCTCTACGACGGCCGGGGTCGCAACGAGACGCCGCTCTGGCTGCCCGAGCAGCGCGCGCTCGTCTTCGCGGATGCGCTGACCGCGCCCGGCGGCGAGCTCCGCGTCTGGAACACGCCGTGGCACGAGAAGCGCGTGCTGCCCGCGCTCCGCGAACTGCTCGAGCTCCCGTTCGAGCACGTGATCGTCTCGCACGGCGAGCCGGTTCACGACCGCGCGGCCTTCGAGCAAGCGCTCGAACGGGAGCCGTGGTCATCGTTGATGTTTCAAGCCGCCGCGAGACCGGTAATATCCCCGCGATGCCGAGACGAACGATTATGCTCGTCGCTGTCGCTGGTCGGTCGCCCTCGGGCTCTACGGGAGCGGCGCTCTCCAAGGACAAGCCCGGCAAGCCGCCGCACAAGCCGAAGGGCCCCGCGCATCACACGTACGCGTGGCAAGACGTAGCAAGCGGCTCGACCGCGCAGCCTTCGCGGGATCTCGGCTGTCAGCGCCAACGAGGTCTGGGCGAGTGGCAGCGTCGGCACTGTCTTCCGCACGTTGGACCGCGGAGCGACCTGGCAGGCCGTCGGCCCGCCGGGCACCCGACGACGCTCCAGTTCCGAGACATCGAGGCGTTCGGCCCGAACAAGGCACTCATCCTCTCGATCGGCAACGGAACCGACTCGCGGATCTACCGCACGACGGACGGCGGGCAGACGTGGACGCTCGTCTTCCAGAACACCGAGCCCAACGCGTTCTACGACTGCATGACCTTCTTCAACAAGAAGGTCGGGCTCGCCCTCTCCGACCCGCCGGACGGCTTGAAGTTCCGGGTCATCAAGACGACGGACGGCGGACAGACCTGGAACGTCGTCGATCCGGCCGGGATGCCTGACGCGCTCGCCGGGCGAGTTCGCCTTCGCCGCCAGCGGCCAGTGCATCACGAGCAACCACGGTCGGCGCGCATGGTTCGGCAGCGGCGGGTCCGCGCAGGCTCGCGTCTTCACCTCGCGCAACCGAGGCCGGACCTGGACCGTGAGCGCGACGCCGCTGAACAGTGGGCCGAGCGCGGGGATCAACGCGCTCGCCTTCCGCAGCCAGCAGCACGGTCTCGCAGTCGGCGGCGACTTCGCCGTGCCGGACAACTCGCCGAACAACTTCGCTGCGACCCGCAACGGCGGCCGCTCGTGGGATTTGCTCACCGGCGCACCGCCGGAGTACCGGTCGGGCGCGGCCTGGGTCAACGGCAACACGGCGATCGCCGTCGGGCTCACCGGGAGCGACGTGACCAGGAACAAGGGCCGTACGTGGACCGGCTTCGACGACGGAAGCCTCCATACGATCGACTGCGCGAACCCGAACGCCTGCTGGGCTTCGGGCGCCAACGGCCGCGTCGCGTACCTCACGCGCTAGCTAGACGAGCGCTACAGCTTCGATCTCGACCAGCTGGCCCTCGTAGCCGAGCGCCGCGACTCCGAGCAGCGTGCTCGGCGGCTTAGCCGGAGCGAATCCCTCTTCGACCACCGACCAGACCCGGACGAGCTGCGCCCGGTCGGCTGACGAGACGTACACGGTCGACTTGAGGACACGGTCGAGCCCCGAGCCCGCCTCCTCGAGCGCGGCCTTCAGGTTCTGGAGCGCGACGCGCGCCTGCTCGTCGTAATCTCCGAGCGCGACGACTTCGCCGGCCTCGTTCAGCGGACAGGCTCCCGCCGCGAAGACGAGCCGCGCGCCCTCCGGCGCGACGGCCGCGTACTCGTACGGCGCCCCTCCGTACAGCGCCGGCGGACTGACGAATTCGGGCGGCACACGAGGAACCTAGCCGCTGCGTAGGATCTTCGCGATGGCTGCGCGAGAGGCCGCCTGCCTTTGTGGGCAACTTCGCCTGGAGGTCGACGGTGACCCGTGGATGGTGTCCATCTGCCACTGCCTCGCCTGCCAGCGCCGGACCGGCAGCGCGTTCGGGATGCAGGCGGCCTTCAGACCCGACCAGGTGCGGATCGTCGGCAACTTCAACGACTACGCCCGGATCTCCGACGAGGCGGACAAGAAGGAGCACGTCATCCATTTCTGCCCCGCCTGCGGCTCGCAGGTCTTCTACACCGAGCCCACCGAGCCGGACCTGATCGTCGTTTCGGTCGGCTCGTTCGCGGACCCGTCGTTTCCGCCGCCGACCGAGTCCGGCTACGACTGGCGACGGCATCCCTGGGTTGCGCTGCCCGACACGATCGAACGCTTCGACCTGTTTGGGTCCCTACGCCTTCTGTACGAGGCGGGAGAGCACGCGGAGGCCGCCGACCGCGCACGGGCGCTCGTCGAGGCGAATCCCGACGACTCGAGGCTGCTGTACAACGTCGCGTGCTGCGAAAGCCTCGCCGGGCGCACCGACGATGCGATCGAGCACCTGCGGCGCGCGATCGAGGTCGACGAGCAGATGCGCGAGCTGGCAGCCGGGGATTCCGACTTCGATCCGATCCGCGCCGAGCCGGGGTTCCGAGCGCTGGTCGGCTAGCTGCGCTCGATGAGCTCGATCCGGTACTCGTCCGGATCGCGCACGAAGCAGAGGCGCGAGCCGCCTTCGCGAACGGTGTACGGCGGGCGCTCCGGCTCGATCCCTTGAGCGGCCAGGCGCTCGAGCGTCGAGTCGAGATCGTCGACGGTGACCGCGATGTGGCCGTAGCCGGTGCCGATCTCGTACGAGTCGACGCCGTGGTTGTACGTCAGCTCCAGCCGGTCGGCGTCGCCGGGCAGGCCCATGAAGACGTTCGTCGCCTCGTCGCGAATCGGCATCCGACCGCGCTCCTCGAAGCCGAGCGCCTCGTAGAAGGCGACCGAGCGGTCGATATCCGTGATCCGGTAGCAGGTGTGGATCAGCTCCACCCGTCGGATCTTGTCAGGATTTGCCATGGCCTCGCGAAGCAATCTGCGCGGCGTCGTCGAGCCCGGCCGCGGCCTCGGTTCGGAGCTGATGCGCGAGGAGCCGGTGATGGAGCGCCTGAGCGAGCTGGCCGGCCTTCCGCTTGTGCCCGGAACGCTCAACGTGCGGCTGCCGCATCCGGTCGAGCGGGGCAATGAGTGGCAGTACGTCGCAGCCTCGGACGTGGCTCCCGATTGGGAGTCCAGAACCGGGCAATCCGGCTACTTCATCGCCCCGGTCACGATCGCGGGGCGCTACCGGGGCCTTGCCTTCCAAGCCGTCGAGCCCGAGGGCCTCGGCTACCCACCGGACCAGATCGAGCTCTTCAGCGACGTCCACCTCCGCACCGAGTTGGCGCTCGACGACGGCGACACGATCGAAGTCGCGATCGCTCGTAGCTAGGGCGATCGAGGCCCCGCGGCGTGTCGCCCGCGGGGCCTCGAACCGCTTCTGACTCAGTGCGCCTCGCCGAAGTTGTGCCGGAGGACGAAGCGGTCGTCCTCCTGGCGAGGTCGTCGCCGTCGTCCATCGACTTGCGGAAGTGAAGGCCGCCGTAGATGCGCGCCTCCGTGACCTCGTCCCGGATCTGCCTGAGCCGGTCGAAGGAGTGCGTCGTTTCTGTCACCGTGCTCGTCAATCGCCCACGGCACACGGTCGGTCCCGAAGTAAGTCCGTCAGTGCCCGCGTCACCGCCGCCGGTGAAGCAGCGTGGCCGGACGGATACTCCGGATGGTTGCCCAGGAAGAGATGCGTCCAGGTCGGATCCTGAGCCGTGTCGGGGTTACCGTCGGTGTCCGCCCGCTGGATCGCGGTCAGCGGCCGCCAGAAGTTGTAGTGGAACTTCGCCTCCCAGCACCCGACGAGTGAATCCGCCGCGGAGACGTGAACCATGGCCAGCATGCGCGCGGTCTCGAGCGTGTCGAGCCCGTGCTCGACGGCGAGGTTCCGGAGGTTGCGGTTGTAGAAGACCATTGCCTGCTCCGTCCAGAAGCGTGCGATCTCCGTCTGCTCCGGCGTCCGCTCGCTGCTGTCGACGCGACCGAGGGCCTTGGTCTCGTTGAAGTCCCGCGTGTAGGCGTGGCTCGTCAGCGAGTTCGGGCCCGTCCGGCCGGAACCGCGCCGAATCGTCGAAGGAGAGCGGGCGAACCTGCTTGAGCTTGATGTCGACCGGAGTGCTGTCGAAGGGAATCGGCTCGAACACGCCGGGGCCGGGCGGCGGCTGCACCCACGGCACGACGTTGTCGAAGCCGTCGTCGCTCCTCAGTGCGATGTACGCGCCGGCCACGGCACGACCCAGCCGGATCCCGTTCGTCTTGCGCGTCCCGTCCGGGATCCCCGCGATGAAGGGCGTAGGCGGTCTCGACGGTCGAGGCCTGTCCCGGCACCCGCACCACGAGCACTCCACGCGCAGCCGCGGCAACGGCGGCGTCGACCGAGGTCGGACCGTTGCGCCGGATCGAGACTGCGAACGGCTCGTACTCGCCCTCGACCGAGACGAGTGTGTCGTAGATCGCCGCGTGAACGAGCCCGTTCAGCACCTCGGAGCTCGCCGGCGGCCGGCCGACCGAGATCGTGCTCTCCGCGACCTGGCTCCAGTACAGGACCGCGTTCGGATCGGTGTCGTGGCGAGCCTGCACGCGGTCGCGGCTCCCCGAGGCCGCCGTTGCGGAAACGAGGACTAACGCGAACAGGACGAAGAACGTGCGTTTCATGGAAAACCCTCCCTCTGTTTTGGCGGAGAGCCCAGGATCCGCCGCGACCCGAATTGAGTCCATACGACATTTGTCGTATTTTGGGAGGCACCTTGACGAGGCTCGCTACCTCGGATCTACGTGCTGTGCTCGAGTTCCTCGGCGACGCGACCTCGGTCGACGGGCCTGACCCGTTCCCGCAACCCGCTGCTCGATTGCGCTGGGCCGGCTGGTCCCCAACGACGCGATGCGCTACTGCGAGCTCGACCGCGTCCGAAGAACAACCATCCGCTTGAGTGAGCTTTCCTGCGAAATCGAAGGCCCGGAGGAGCCGACCTACTGGGACATCCGGAAAGACCATCCTGTGTGCCACCAGCACGAGACGACGGGTGACTTCAGCGCCGCGAAGATCTCCGATTTCCTGACCACGTCCGAGCTCCGCCGCACGGACATCTACTGGGACTGGTTTCGGCCTTGGGCCATCGAGCACGAGCTGACCGTCGGTCTCGATGCTCCGCTCAACCACACGAAGGTCTTCCTCTTCGACCGCGCGGGCGGTCGCGACTTCACCGAGCGTGACCGCGCGGTGCTCGATTTCCTGCGGCCGCATCTCGCGAACCTCTGGGAGGCCGCTCAGGCCCGCCGGCGCGCAGCCCAGGCCCTCGAGCTGCTCGACGAGGCGGACGCGGGGCTCGTCATCCTCGACGGCGCCGGCCGGATCGAGCACGCCACGCCGAAGGCGCTGCGGCTCCTGTCCGCCTACTTCCGCGACTACCGATCCGGCCTGCCGGAAGAGATCGCCGCCTGGATGCTCGAGGAGCGGCAGGCTCCGAGCCCCGAGCCGCTCCGAATCGAGGGCGACGAGCTGTCCCTCCTCGTCCATCTTGTCGGCGGCGCGCTCCTGCTCGAGGAGGAGCGGGACCCGCCTCCCCTGACCGAGCGCGAACGCGAGATCCTCGACCTGGTCGCAGCCGGGAAGACGAACGCCGAGATCGCCGAGGCGATCTGGATCGCGCCCGGAACCGTCCGCAAGCACCTCGAGAACATCTACGAGAAGCTCGGCGTCCATAGTCGGACCGCCGCGATCGCGGCGCTCACATGACGTGAGTTAGCGCGAAGCGCGAAAAAGTGCTCCAGCTTCGGCTCTGCGCGGCCGATAAGTGGTCGGTGCTTCACTCGAACTATTCCTGGCAGCCAATCGGCGAGCTCCTGGTTACAAAGGGCCTCTTGACGAGCGCCGAGCTCGACGCTGCGCTCGCCGAGCAGAAGCGAACCGGACGCCTGGTCGGCGAGATCCTCGTCGAGTCGGGCGTGCTCTCGGCCTTCTCGCTCGCGCAGGCCTTGACCGAGCAGCACGGCGTGGAGCTCCAGACGGGCTCGAGCGCCGAGCTGGGAGGCACCGGGGCCACGAGCCCGACGGTGTGGCGCCCGCTCGGGAAGCTGCTCGTCGAGCACGGCTACCTGACCAAGCTCGAGCTCGCCCGCGCGCTCGAGCTGCAGGCGGAGAGCGAAGGCCGCCGGCTGCTGGGCGAGATCCTCGTCGCAGAGGGCTTCATCTCCGGAATCGCCCTTGCACGGGCCCTCGCTCAACCAGAACGGGATCAGGCTCGACGACGGTGACCTCCTGGTCGAGACCGTGGTCAAGCGCGCCGAGCCCGGCGAGGTCGTCTTCCAGGTGTTCGAGGTCGCCTACGCACCGCGCTACAAGCCGCACGAGGTCGTCTACGAAAGCCCGAGCTTCATGGAGGCGGTCGACTTCGCCGCCGAGTTCATCGAGGATGCGAGCCCGGACGGCGTCGAGATCCAGCGCTCGCAGGGCGCGACGCAGCGAAACCGTGTGGACATACAGCGACAGCCGCGCCGCGGCGAAGGCCCTCTCGCGCAAGGACCTCGCCGAGACCTTCGGCTTCGACCCCACGGTGTGGGGCCAGTCCGGCTAGCGGCTAGTCGTCCAGGTCTTCTCGCACGAGCCCGAACAGGACGCCGTCGACCCACTCGCCGTGGCGCTGGTACGCCTTGCGCTTCGTTCCCTCGCGGATGAAGCCCGCGCGCTCCGCGTGCTGGATCGCGCGCTCGTTGAAGCCGTAGATCTCGAGCTGCAGCCGGTGGAAGTCGAGCTCGAGCAGCAGGTGGCGCTGAAAGAGGCGCGCGGCCTCGTCGGCGAGCCGGCGGCCGCGGAACTCGGGATGGATCGCGAGCCCGCCGAGATTCGCGATGCGGTTGCGCTCGTTGGCGACGTCGAAGCCCATCAGGCCCGCACGCCGCCATTCGCCGTCCTCCTCGACCTCGATCACGAAGCGCCCGGCCTTCTGCGGCTCGGCGCGTGATCGTTCGACCTCCTCGAGCACGCCGTCTCGCTCCCGGGCGCGCATCGCGCGCAGGAACGGCTCGACGTCCTCGTGGTCGGCGAGCTCGAGCATGAAGTCGACGTCCTCCGCAGTTGCGCGCCGCAGCCGGAAACCGTCGCCCTGGACGACGTCGGTCACGGCGCCGCCGGGACGGGCGCGCGGCGCGGCATCCGCACGACGCCCGAGCCGAACGCCGTGCCGGTCAGGATCAGGACGAGGCCGACGATCGCGGAGACGGTGATCGTCTCGTCGAGCAGCAGCGCGCCGTAGAAGAGGGCGGTCACGGGCAGCAGGTAGACGACGAGGCTCGCCCGCGCGGAGCCGTAGCTGTAGATCATCCGGAAGTAGATGAGCTGGCCGGCGACCGTGCCTCCGAGCGCCAGCGCCAGGACGCTCGCGATCACGCCCCAGCTCGGCGCGTGGCGCCGGCGCCTGCGCGATTCCGAGCGGCGCCAGCCAGACGGCGCCCCACGTGATCGACGCGGCGGCGAGGACGTCGTTCCGCACCTCGCCGAGGATGCTCTGCGTGTAGAGCGTCCCGACCGCGTACGCGAAGGATGCGGCGATCACGGCGAGCGTTCCGACGGCGCCTGCCAGGCCGCCCTTGGGATGCACGCCGGTGAGGACTGCGACGCCCGCGAGCCCGAGCAGGACTCCGAAGAGCCTGATCCCGGTCGCGCTCTCGCTCTTGCGGAAGAAGAAGGCGAGGATCACGACGAAGATCGGCAGCGACGCGTTCGCGATCGCGGCCACGCCCGAGTCGATTCGCGTCTCGCCCCAGGCGATCAGGGTGAACGGCAGAGCGGTGTTGACGATGCCGAGGATCACGGCCGCTTTCGTGATCGCCCGCAGCTGATCCCACGCCTGCCGCACACCGAGCTTGTAGACGACGAGGGCGAGCAGCGGCAGCGCGGAGAAGGCGAGCCGCAGGAACATCGTCGTCGTCGGCGCGAGCTCGTCGACCGCGATCTTGATGAACATGAACGAGGCGCCCCAGATCGCCGCGAGAAGGAGCAGGAGGGCGACGTACCCGCGCATCCAGGCAGGCTAGCGGTCGGCTTCGGGTCGCAGAGCCGCGGCGAGAAGCCGTGCGGAGCGGCTCCCATCCCGGCCCATCGCTAGACTCGAATCCCTGACGCGGGTCGCCGAACAGCCGCTCCACCGCGCCCTCGGGCTGACCGACGGGGAGCTCGACCGTATCCGGGAGCTGATGGAGCGCGAGCCGAACCACTTCGAGCTCGCCGTCTTCTCGCTGCTCTGGTCGGAGCACTGCGGCTACAAGCACTCGGCGCTCCTGCTCAGGCGCTTTCCGACCGATTCGCCGCGCGTCCTGCAAGGACCAGGCGAGAACGCGGGTGTCCTCGACCTCGGCGACGGCGAGGCGGTCGCCTTCAAGGTCGAGAGCCACAACCATCCGTCCGCGGTCGAGCCGTTCCAGGGCGCCGCGACCGGGGTCGGCGGGATCCTGCGCGACATCATCGCGATGGGCGCGCGGCCGGTCGCGCTGCTCGACGGGCTCCGCTTCGGCGAGCCGGGCTGGATGTTCGAGCGCGCCGTTGCCGGGATCGGCCACTACGGGAACTGCGTCGGCGTGCCGACGATCGGCGGCGAGACCGTCTTCGACGACTCCTACGCGGACAACTGCCTGGTCAACGCCATGTGCGTCGGCCTCCTCCCCACCGAGCGCGTGCTCAAGGCCCAGGCGCGCGGCACCGGCAACGTCGTCCTCCTGTACGGCGCGACGACCGGCCGTGACGGGATCGGCGGCGCCAGCGTGCTCGCGAGCCAGGAGCTCGGCGAGGAGGACGCGGACAAGCGGCCGTCGGTGCAGGTCGGCGACCCGTTCACCGGCAAGAAGCTGATCGAGTCGAGCCTCGAGCTCGTGGAGCGCGACCTCGTCGTCTCGCTCCAGGACTGCGGAGCGGCGGGGCTCGCGTCGTCGCTCGGCGAGATGGCGCGCGGCGGGGGCGGGATCGACGTCCACCTCGACCGCGTTCCGCTCCGGGAGGAGGAGATGGAGCCCTGGGAGATCATGATCTCGGAGAGCCAGGAGCGGATGGTCGCGGTCGTTCGCCCCGAGAACGTGGCCGCGGTCGAGGAGGTCTGCGACCGCTGGGAGCTCGACCACGCGGCGATCGGCGAGGTGACCGAGACCGGCGAGCTCCGCGCGTTCTACGACGACGAGGTCGTCGGGGCGATCCCGGCTGCGTACCTCACCGACGAAGCGCCGCGCTACGAGGTCGCCCGGCAGCCGCGGCAGCCCGCTCGGCCGGCGTCGGCGCCCAGCGGCCCGCCGAACCGCCAGGCGCTCATCGACCTTCTGGCCTCGCCGAATCTCCGCAGCCGTTCCTGGGTCTACCGCCGCTACGACCAGCTCGTCGGCTCACGCACGATCCGCCGGCCGGGGCTCGACGCCGCGGTCATTCGCCTGAGCCCGTCCTACCGCGGGCTCGCGGTCAGCCTCGACGGCTCCGGCCGGATCGCGCGCCTCGACCCGCACACGGGCGGCGCGCTGGCCGTCCTCGAGGCCGCGCGGAACGTCGCCTGCGCAGGCGGGGAGCCGCTCGCGATCACCGACTGCCTCAACTTCGGCAATCCCGAGAAGCCGGAGATCGCCTGGGAGCTCGCAGAGGCGATCGAGGGCATGTCCGCCGCGTGCGAGGCGCTCGGAATTCCCGTCGTCTCGGGCAACGTCTCGCTCTACAACGACACCGACGGGCGCTCGATCCACCCCACGCCGGTCGTCGGCTGCGTCGGGCTCGTCCCGGACGTGCGGCGGGTTCCCGGCGCCTGGCGCGAGGGAGACACGATCTACCTCGCCGGAGAGCCTGAGCTCTCCTTCGACGGCTCCGAGTACCAGGCGATCTACGGGCGGCTCGAAGGCACCCCCGCCCCGCTCGACCTGACCACCGAGGCCCGACTCGTTCGGGAGCTCCACGAGCTCGCGCCACGCTGCTCGTTCGTCCACGACGTCTCCGAAGGCGGCCTGGCGATCGCGCTCGCCGAGGCTGCGATCTTCAGCGGGATCGGCGCGGAGCTCGACCTGCCCGACGATCCGCTCACCCTGTTCGGCGAAGGCGGCGGACGGGCGGTCCTCGCCTCGAGCGCGGAGCTTCCGTTCCCGCGCATCGGTCGCGTCGGGGGCGATACGCTCCTCTCTCTTTCGATCGAGGACTTGCGGCAGGCCTACGAGGTGACTTCCTAGCTATGTGTGGCGTCTTCGGCATCCGCGCACCCGAGCGCGACGTGGCCCGTGTGACCTTCTTCGGGCTGTTCGCGCTCCAGCACCGCGGGCAGGAGTCCGCGGGCATCGCCGTCTCGGACGCGGGCCGGCTCACGGTTCTGCGCGACATGGGCCTCGTCGCCCAGGTCTTCGACGAGCAGAACCTGAGCGGCCTCCAGGGCGAGGTCGCAATCGGCCACACGCGCTACTCGACGACGGGCTCGACGCAGTGGACGAACGCGCAGCCGATCGTCCAGCACGGGCGCACGCGCACCGTGACGCTCGGCCACAACGGCAACCTCACGAACACCCAGGAGCTCCGCGACGAGCTGGCCGCCGACGGCATCTCGCTCTCGACGACGTCCGACACCGAGGTGATCGCCGCGCTGATCGCGAACGACCCGGCCCCGCTCGTCGAGGCGGTCGCGAACACGATGGCCAGGCTCGAAGGCGCCTACACGATCGTCGCTCTCGCCGAGGGCAAGCTGATCGGCTTCCGCGACCCGTACGGCTTTCGCCCGCTCAACCTCGGCGCCATCGACGGCGACCCCGTGCTCGCGTCCGAGACGTGCGCGCTCGACCTGGTCGGCGCCAAGCACGACCGCGAGGTTGCCCCCGGCGAGCTCGTCCTGATCGACGAGGAGGGCGTCCACGAGACGCAGGCCGTCCGCCAGGCGGGAGACGGGGCGCTCTGCCTCTTCGAGTTCATCTACCTGGCCCGCCCGGACTCCTTGCTCGCGGGCATCGAGGTGCACGCCGCGCGCGTGCGGATGGGCGAGCGGCTCGCCAAGGAGGCGCCGGCCGAGGCCGACCTCGTCATGCCGGCTCCCGACTCGGGCACGCCGGCGGCGATCGGGTTCTCGCGCGGGAGCGGGATCCCCTTCTCGGAAGGCCTGATCAAGAACCGCTACGTGGGCCGAACGTTCATCGAGCCGGACGAGGGGCTCCGTGAGCAAGGCATCCGCCTCAAGTTCAACCCGCTGTCCGAGGTCGCGGGGAAGCGCGTCGTCCTCGTCGACGACTCGATCGTCCGCGGCAACACGACCCGGCGGATCGTGAAGCTGCTCTTCGACGCAGGCGCCCAGGAGGTGCACGTCAGGATCTCCGCGCCGCCGATCGTCTCGCCCTGCTTCTACGGAATCGACTTCGCCGACGAGGACCAGCTGGTCGCGGCCTCGCGGACGGTCGAGGGCGTGCAGGAGCAGATCGGCGCGACCTCGCTCGCATACATCACGCTCGAAGGCGTTCAGGAGGCGACGACGCGGCCGGCGACGCGAGATGTGCCGCGCCTGCTTCACGCGCGCGTATCCGACGCGGATCCCGACCGACAGGACCCTGGCGAAATTCCGATTCGAGCCTAGTCGGGCCTGAGAGAACCTATTAGCATCCCAGCGGCGTGAAGACCCCCCGCCGCCTCGTGTTCCTGCTTGCGCTCTTCGCGACCCTCCTGGCGGTCCAGTCCGCGGGGACGACGAACTCGCCGAACGTGCGGCTCGACTACAGCCTGAGCGACACGACGAGAGAGACACACTCGGATCTCGCCTTCTGGGGCGACATCGGCGTCGCCGGCAATTACGACGGGTTCCGGGTGTTCAACACCCAGACGCATCAGCTCCTCGTGAGCTTTCTCTGTCGTGGTCCTCAGAACGACGTCTCGCTCTTCGGCCACGACGGCCATCTGTATCTCTTCCTTTCGAACGACAGGCCGGAGTTCAACGGAGACACCGTGTGTAGTCCCAATCGCACCAGCGACAGAGGCTCCACCGACCCGATCTGTAGCCCTGATCCAACGTCCACGTGCTTCGAGGGGATCCGGATCTTCAACATGGACAACCCCGCGCAACCGCAGCTGCATCAAGTCCGTCTACACGGATTGCGGATCGCACACGCATACGCTGGTTCCAGACCTCGGCAACAACCGCGTCCTGCTCTACATCTCGTCCTATTCGTCCGGGACCGGCCCGCGCTGCGTGGCTCCGTTCGCGAAGATGTCGATCGTCGCCGTCCCGCTCGACGACATCCAGGCCTCGAGCGTCATCGCACAGCCCCCGATCGACGCGCCGCCGTATGCCTGGGGAAGCGGATGCCATGACATCACGGTCTTCCCCGCCATCCACAGAGCAGCCGCGTCCTGCCAGACGCAGGGCCAGATCTGGGACATCAGCGACCCGGCCAACCCGGACACGCTCCATCCGCTTGGCCGCTTCTCCGACGCCACGGTGAATTTCTGGCACTCCTCCGAGTTCACGTGGGACGGGCAGTACGTGACGTTCAACGACGAGGGCACGGGCACGTGCACACAGGGCGGTAACGGAAAGATCAGGACGTACCGGGTGAGCGACGGGCAGCTGATGAGCATCTACATGATCCCGCGCCCCCAGGGAGGGACGTACTGCTCGGTTCACAACGGGATGTACATCCCGGTCACCGGTCGCTATCTCTTGGTCGCCGCCTGGTACGGAGGCGGCACGAGCGTCATCGACCTCACGAACCCGTCGAGCCCGGTCGAGGTCGCCTACTACGACGCGACGGGAAGTCCCGCCGCGTCCGACGCGTGGTCGTCCTATTGGTACAACGGCAAGATCTACACGAATGACATCGGCCGCGGTCAAGACGTCTTCGACTTCCTCACGCCGACGAGCCCGTTCGGGATGACGCTCGACCACCTGAACGCTCAGACGCAGGAGATGCTCCTGCCGCGGTTCTCGTTCTCGAAGCCGGCGTTCAGGCGCCACGGCGCCCTGACGGGCCATCGGGCCCGCCAGGGACGCCTAGTGCGCGCTATTGCTCGAGAACTCGGCTCGCCTTCGCGACGCCACGCGAGATGAGATACGCCGCGGTGACCACGGTCGCCGCGGTCATGAAGGCGCCGGCGTCGACTTGGTCGTCGATGAGGGCGATCAGCGCGAAGACGAACAGCACGATCACGTAGACGATGAACTCCGCGTTGCCGGGAACTGGCATGCGTGCGAAGTCGAGCGTCGTCCCCGGCTGGTAGCCGTAGCTCGAGCGTGACGATTGCTCGGGCGGTGTCGCCATGCGTTCTCCTTTCGGGCCTGTCTGGTTTCGGTGCCTGCGTGATCGTAGAAGAGTCAGGCCTGTCCTGATAGCTCATTGGCGCGTCCGTAGCGGACGGCGCGCTTCACCGAGCGCGGATCCATGCCCCGTTCGAGCAGCTCCTGGCGCAGCTCACCTTCCTGCGCGAGCTTGAGAAAGAGCCACGCCAGCGCTCCGATCGTGACGATCGAGCCCTCGACCATCATCACCCCGCCGGCGATTCCCTGGTCGGCGGCCGCGGTGAGGCCCCAGGGCCGAGTCGCGTTCTCGTAGAAGGCGTAGAACGGGGCGCCCGACCAGACGAAGACGTTCCCGAGGACGGTGGAGACGACCCGTACTCCCACGACGTAGCCCATCTTCGCGCCGGTGCCGAACCATTCCGGCCCGGGCAGGACCTCGATCACGGTCGCCCACATCAGGGCACCGGCGGTGAAGAAGCATGCGTGCTCGAGGGCGTGCACCGCCTGGTGCCGAAGCGCCGCTTCCCAGAAGGTCGGCAGGTGCCAGAGGACGAGGTTGAAGGTCCAGATCGGCAGCGAGACGAAGGGATGCGTCAGGAACCGAAGCGCGCGGACGGCGCGGAAGGACAGGATCGGGCGGAGGAGCGGACCGGTCAGCCCGGCCACGATGCAGAGCGGCGCGAGGTCGCCGAGCAGCAGGTGCTGGACCATGTGGAAGGCGAAGGACTCCTCCTCGCCGAGCGTCGCGATCGGCGAGACGAGCGCCACGACCACGAGTGCGAGGCCGAGCGAGAACAGGAAGTAGCGCCACTCCGCGACAGGCGTCCCCTTCCGCGCGAGCGTGCGAGCGCGCTTCCAGTAGAGGATCGCGCCGACCACGACCGGGACGAGCTGGAGCGGCTCGAACGACCACGTCGTGCCGGCGGAGTGGGCGAGCAGCATTGCCCCGAGTGTAGGGCCGCCGGGCCGAATAGACTCGTAAGAGGTGGAGGGTAAGACGTACGAGGCGGCAGGGGTCTCGCTCGCGCTCGCCGACTCGGTCGTCGAGCGTCTGCGCGCGGCCGTCGAGTCGACCGGCACGACCGGGTTCGGAGCCTTCGCCGGGCTCCACCCGCTCGACGACGACCGCTTCCTGGCCGCCTCGATGGACGGGGCCGGCACGAAGCTGATCCTCGCGCGCAAGGCAGGGCGGCTGCGCGGGATCGGCGCCGATCTCGCCGCGCACTGCATCAACGACGTGATCACGACCGGAGCGGAGCCGCTCTTCTTCCTCGACTACGTGGTCGGGCACTCGCTCTCCCTCGAGCAGGTCGCGGAGCTCGTCGAGGGCGCGGCGGAGACGTGCCGCGCGGCAGGGTGCGCGCTCCTCGGCGGCGAGACGGCCGAGATGCCGGGCGTCTACCGGGAGGAGGAGCTCGACTTCGCCGGGACGTGCGTCGGGCTCGTCGCGCGCGACGAGGTGATCGACGGCTCGGACGTGGAGGCCGGCGACATCGTGCTCGGGCTCCCGTCGCTCGGCCTGCACACGAACGGCTATTCGCTCGTCCGCGCGCTGATCGGCGACGGCGAGCTCGACGCGGACCTGCTGCTCTCGCCGCACAAGCTCTACGTGGACGAGGTGCGCGAGCTGAAGAAGCAGGCCGACGTCAAGGCGCTCGCGCACGTCACGGGCGGCGGGATCCTCGGCAACCTCGCGCGTGTGCTCCCCGAAGGGCGCGGCGTCGAGCTGGACTGGGGCTCCTGGGAGCGGCCTCCCGTCTTCGACTGGCTCACCAATCAGGGCGTGAGCGAGGAGGAGCAGCGGCGCGTCTTCAACGTCGGGATCGGGATGTGCGCCGTCGTGCCCGAGTCGGACGCGCCCGCCGGACCAGGTGATCGGGAGGATCACGTGATCGGCGTCCTCGTCTCGGGCGAGGGGACGAACCTGCAGGCGCTGATCGACGAGGGGCTGCCGATCGCGGCGGTCGCGTCGAACAGGGCGGACGCAAAGGCGCTCGAGCGCGCGGAGTCCGCGGGCATCCCGACGGCCGCGTTCGAGCTCGACGACTACGACAGCCGCGAGCGAGCGCGACGCCGCGATGGCCGACTGGTTCGTCGGACGAGGGGTCACGCTGGTCGTCTGCGCGGGCTACATGCATCTGCTGCGGCCCACGTTCCTCGAGCGCTTCGAGCGGATCGTGAACACCCACTCCGCCCCGCTCCCCGACTTTCCGGGCGCGCATCCCATCGAGGACGTGCTGGCCGCGGGCGTGCCCGAGACCGCTGCGACGGTGCACTACGTGGACGAGGGCGTCGACACGGGGCCCGTGATCACGGCCGAGCGCGTGCCCGTGCACGAGGACGACACCGTCGAGACGCTCCGCGCGCGTGTGCAGGCGGTCGAGCATCGCCTGCTGCCGAAGGCCGTCCGGGAGCTGATCTCGTGATCGAGCGCGCGTTGATCTCGACGTTCGACAAGGCGGGCCTCGAGGAGTTCGTCGAGCGGGCTGATCGAGCTCGGTGTCGAGGTCGTCGCGAGCGGAGGCACGGCCGACCACCTGGCCGAGCACGGCATCGAGGTCATGCGCGTCGAGGAGCTGACCGAGATCCCGGAGCTCCTCGGCGGCCGCGTGAAGACGCTCCACCCGCGCATCCACGCTGCGATCCTCGCCCGGCGCGACCACCCGGACGACCTCGCGGCGCTCGACGAGCACGACATCCGGCCCTTCGACCTCGTCTGCGTGAACCTCTACCCCTTCACGCAGGTCGTCTCGCGCTACGGCGTGAAAGAGGAGGACGCGGTCGAGATGATCGACATCGGCGGCCCCTCGATGCTGCGCGCGGCCGCCAAGAACTTCGCCCACGTCGCGCCGGTGTGCCTGCCGGAGCGCTACGGCTCGATCCTGGCCGAGCTCCGCGAGTCGGGGCAGATCGCGCTCGAGACCCGGCGCGCGCTCGCGTCCGAGGCCTTCTCGGTGACGGCTGCCTACGAGGCCGCGATCGCGCGCTGGTTCGCCGACCGCGACGCGTTCCCCGATCTGCTGATCCCCGGCTTCGTGAAGGAGACCGACCTCGTCTACGGCGAGAACCCGCACCAGCGCGCCGCGTACTACTCGGAGGCGGGCGTGCGGCGCCATCTGCTCTCCCGCGTGGGCCAGCTCCACGGGCGCGAGCTCTCCTTCAACAACCTCGCCGACCTGTCCGCGGCGCGGATGCTCATGCTCGAGCTGACCGTCCCGGCCTGCGTGATCGTCAAGCACGGGAACCCGTGCGGGGTCGCGGTCGCGGGGACGATCGAGGAGGCCTACGACAACGCGCTGACCTCGGATCCGATGTCCGCCTACGGCGGCGTGGTCGTCGTCAATCGCCCGGTCGGGCCCGAGCTGGGCGGGAAGATCGCCGAGCAGTTCGTCGAGGTGCTCCTGGCGCCCGACTACGACGAGCAGGGGCTCGAGGCGCTCCGGCAGAAGCCGAACACGAGGATCCTCGTCGACCACGAGCGGCGCCGCTTCGACCCCGGCGAGCGCGACTTCCAGCGCGTGCTCGGCGGGATGCTCGTCCAGGACCGCGACTGGGGCATCGAGGACCGCGAGGGCATGAAGGTCGTCACCGGCGAGCCGTCCGAGGCGGACTGGGGCGACCTCCTCTTCGCCTGGCGCGTCTGCAAGCACGTGATCTCGAACGCGATCGTGATCGTCAAGGGCCTGCAGACGATCGGGATCGGCGCAGGCCAGATGAGCCGGGTGGACGCGGTCAAGATCGCGGTCGAGAAGGCGGGCGAGCACGGCCACGACCTCGAGGGAGCCGCGCTCGCGTCAGATGCGTTCTTCCCGTTCCCGGACGGCCCGCGGGTCGCCCTCGACGCCGGCGTGAAGTCGATCATCCAGCCGGGCGGCTCGAAGCGAGACCAGGACGTGGTCGACGCAGTCGAGAAAGCGGGCGCCGCGATGGTCTTCACCCACCGCCGCCACTTCCGCCACTGAAGCGCCGTACAATCGCGCCGTGACAGTCGAGAAGGCCCTTGTCGTCCTCGGAACCTTCGTCGCCGCCGCCTACGTCCTGGTCGGCATCATCGGCGGGCTCGCGTCCTCGCACTGGACCGAGGCGAGCACGAGTGACCAGGTCATCTGGGTCGTGCTCCTCGTCGGCGGCGGGATCCTCGTGTTCCTGGGGCTCCGTATGTCGAGACGCTCGCCGTGGCTCGGCGCAACGCTGATCTCGGTCGGAGCAGTCGCGGGTGCGCTTCCGATCTTCTGGACGATTCTCGCCCTCGTGGTGGCGGTCGCCCTGGTCGTGCTCAGCATCATGTACGCCCGCCGCGCAGCCGGCGCCTCCCCCGCGCCGGGTTAGCGACGAATTTCTCGACGGTCGGCGACTAAGCTTCCGCGCATGGCGCGCGAGTATCCGACCGTTCTCGACCTCGTCGGCCACACGCCGCTCGCGCGGCTGCAGATGATCGTTCCCGAAGGACGCTGCGACGGTCGTCGCCAAGCTCGAGTACATGGGCCCGGGCGGCTCGGTCAAGGACCGCATCGGGATCAAGCTGATCGAGGAGGCCGAGCGCGCCGGGAAGCTCAAGCCCGGAGGGACGATCGTCGAGCCGACCTCGGGCAACACCGGCGTCGGGCTCGCCATCGCCGCCGCGATCAAGGGCTACCGCTGCATCTTCGTGATGCCCGACAAGATGAGCCAGGAGAAGATCTCGCTCCTGCGCGCCTACGGCGCCGAGGTCGTCATCTGCCCGTACGCCGTCGAGCCCGAGTCGCCGGAGAGCTACTACTCGGTGTCCGACCGCCTCGCCGAGGAGATTCCGGGCGCCTACAAGCCCGACCAGTACACGAACCGCGCGAACCCGGAGGCGCACTACGAGTCGACCGGGCCCGGAGATCTGGGAGCAGACCGGCGGGGAGCTGGACGCGCTCGTGATCGCGGTCGGCACGGGCGGGACGATCTCCGGCGCGGGCCGCTACATCAAGGAGCAGGGCCCCGACGTGCTGATCGTCGGCGCCGACCCCGAAGGCTCGATCTACACCGCCGGCGACAAGCAGCACCCGTACCTCGTCGAGGGGATCGGCGAGGACTTCTACCCGGAGACGTTCGACCGCGACATCGTCGACCAGTGGGTCACCGTGTCCGACAAGGACTCGTTCCTCACGGCCAGGCGAATGGCGCGCGAGGAGGGCCTGCTGATCGGCGGCTCCGGCGGCACGGCCGTCCACGCGGCGATCGAGGTCGCGAAGCAGCTCGGCCAGGGCAAGCTCGTCGTGACGCTGATCCCGGACAGCGGCCGCCCGTACCTCTCGAAGTTCTACGACGACAACTACATGCTCGAGCTCGGCTTCCTCGAGCGCGACGAGCCGTCGCCGAAGGTCGCCGAGGTGCTGAGCGCGAAGCACACCGAGGAGCCCGAACGTCCCCGACCTGATCACGATCGCGTCCCACCAGAAGGTCGGCGAGGCGATCGACCTCATGCAGCGCTACGGGATCTCGCAGCTCCCGGTCGTGCGCGACGGCGAGCTCGAGTCGCTCACCGACGTGATCGGCTCGCTCCACGACCGCGACCTGCTCGACCGCGTCTTCAAGAACCCGGATGCGCTGCACGAGGACGTCGCCGCGGCGATGCAGCCGCCGCTCGCCGCCATCGACGCGGACGAGAAGCTGGACGAGGTCTTCTCCACGCTGAGCGGGGGCCGCGCGAACGCGGTCGTCGTCGCCGAGGGCGGCAAGCCGATCGGCGTCCTCACGCGAACCGACCTGCTGGAGTACCTGGCGCACCGACGGTGACGGAGGTCACACCGGCCGAGGCCCGGCGCATCGCCGTGCGCTCCCAGCTCCTCGACGGGTCGGCGAAGGACGTCCTGTCCACGGTCAGGCACCTCGGCCGTCTTCAGATCGACCCGATCTCGACCGTCGCGCCGCCCCAGTACCTCGTCCTCTGGAGCCGCCTCGGCCCCTACGACCGAGCCGAGCTCGACCGACTGCTCTTCGAGGAGCGGAAGCTCTTCGAGTGGAATGCCTTCATCTACCCGATCGAAGACCTCCCTCTGATCCGCGCGCGGACGCGCGAGCCGTGGGGCCGCCAGAAATGGCAGCAATGGGCGAAGCAGTTCATGCAGGAGCAGTCCGGCCTGCGGCGTTACATCCTCCGCGAGCTCGAACGGCGGGGCCCGCTGCCGTCCCGGGAGCTGGAGCATCACGCCGCGCGCGCCGACGAGCGCACCGTGTGGTGGGGCACGCGTGCGCACATGACCTGGATGCTCGAGCTGCTCCACAGCCGCGGCAAGATCGCCGTCGCGGGGCGCTTGACCGGCCAGCGGCTCTGGGACCTCGCCGAGCGGGTCTGGCCGGAGACGGAGACGGTCCCGCTCGCGGACGCGCGCCGCATCCTCGCGGACAAGCAGTTCCGGGCTCAGGGCGTCCGACTCGAGCGGACCGGCTTCGTCGCGCATCCGGAGGCCGAGGACGGGCGCATCCCGACCCGCGTCACCTTCCTCTCCCCCTTCGACGGCCTGGTCAAGAACCGCGACCGCGCCGAGGCGCTCTGGGACTTCTTCTACCGGCTCGAGATGTACGTGCCGCGGGCGAAGCGCGAATACGGGTACTACGTCCTGCCGATCCTGCGCGGCGACAGGCTGATCGGGCGCATCGAGCCGATCTACGACCGCAAGCTGGGGACGTTGCTGGTGAACGCCGTCTTCGCGGAGCCGGGCGCGCCGGAAGGGGCCGGCCCCGGAATCGCGACCGCGGTGCGCCGGCTCGCGCGTTGGCTCGGAGCGAAAGAGATCACCTACTCGCGGCGGCGGATACCGGCGATGTGGCGAGCAGCAGTGCGTAACTAGAATCGAGCCATGGACTTCGAGACGAGAGCAATCCACGCGGGGCAGGAGCCCGACCCGGCGACCGGCTCTGTCGTCGTCCCGATCTACCAGACCTCGACGTACGCGCAGGACGCAGTCGGACAGAACAAGGGCTACGACTACTCGCGCGTCGCGAACCCGACGCGTACGGCGCTCCAGATCAACCTCGCCTCGCTCGAGAGCGCGGAGCACGGCGTCGCGTTCGCCTCGGGCATGGCCGCGGTCACGACCGTCATGCACCTCGTCCACCCCAGCGAGCGCGTCGTCTCGGTGAACGACGTCTACGGCGGGGTCTACCGGCTCTTCTCGCAGGTGTACCAGCCGAAGGGCTACGACATCGAGTTCCTCTCGGCCGAGGAGATCAACACGAACCTCGCCGAGCACCTCGACGAGCGGACGCGCATCGTCTGGCTCGAAACGCCGACGAACCCGCTGCTGAACGTGATCGACATCGAGGCCGCCGCGAAGACCGCGCACGAGGTCGGCGCGATGGTCGTCGTCGACAACACGTTCGCGAGCCCCTACCTGCAGCGGCCGCTCGAGCTTGGGCGCGGACATGGTCATGCACTCGACGACGAAGTACATCGGCGGGCACTCGGACCTGCTCGGCGGCTTCGTCGCGACGAACGACCCGACGATCGCGGAGCGCCTCTACTTCCTCCAGAAGTCCCTCGGCGGAATTCCCGGCCCGTTCGACTGCTGGCTCGTGCTGCGCGGGCTGAAGACGCTCGCGGTGCGGATGGAGCGCCACAGCGAGAACGCGCGGCGGGTGGCCGAGTTCCTGGACTCGCACGACGCCGTCGAGCAGGTGCTCTACCCCGGCCTCGAGAGCCATCCTGGGCACGAGATCGCGAAGCGCCAGATGAAGGACTTCGGCGGGATGATCTCGTTCCTCGCCGCTTCCGAGGAGGAGGCGGTCGAGATCGTCGGGCGCACGCAGGTCTGGACGCTCGCCGAGTCGCTCGGAGGCGTCGAGAGCCTGATCGAGCACCCGGCGCAGATGACGCACGCCTCGACCGCGGAGGGGCCGTTCGCGGCGCCGAGGAACCTGATCCGCCTTTCGGTCGGGATCGAGTCCGTCGACGACCTGATCGCGGATCTCGAAGCCGCGCTCGTCCGCTCGACGGCGGCCGCCGGCGCATAGGTTCTTGCGCGAGCAAGAAGACGCGTTCGGACGCGCCCTGCTCGATCAGCTCGAACGTGGCGACGCCCGGATCGTCGTCGAACGCGACGACGGATATGTCGAGACCGAGACGATCGCGTGGTACTTCGGCGGCCTGCGCCAATGGCACCCGTCCGAGAGGCAGGCGCTGCGCCACGTTCGCGGCCGTGTACTCGACATCGGCGCCGGAGCGGGGCGCGCTGCGCTGGAGCTTCAGAAACGAGGTCACGAGGTCGTGGCGGTCGACATCTCTCCGCTCGCGATCGAGGTCTGCCGGAAGCGCGGCGTCCGTGACGCGCGAGTCCTTCCCGTCACGAAGATCGACTCGTCGCTCGGAACGTTCGACACGGTCGCGCTGTTCGGCAACAACTTCGGTCTCTTCGCCACGGCCAGGCGAGCGCGCTGGATGCTGCGGCGCCTGCGTGCCGTGACGGCGCCCGAGGCGCGCATCATCGCCGTCAGCTACGACCCCTACGGGACGAAGAATCCCGCCGATCTCGCGTACTTCGAGCAGAACCGGAAGCGAGGCCGTCTCGGCGGGCAGATCCGCCTGCGGGTGCGGTACAAGGCCTACGCGACGCCGTGGGTCGACTACCTGATGGTGTCGCTCGACGAGATGAGAGAGATCGTCTCGGGCACCGGTTGGGAGGTCGACCAGGTGTTCACCGACGACAATTTCTTCGTGGGAGTGATCGCGAGGTCATGAAGCTCAACCGTTCGGTCCCCGAGGCCGTCGTCATCCCCGAGCTTGCCTACCGCGACGTTCGCGAGGCAGTCGAGTGGCTGACCCGCGCGTTCGGCTTCCGCGAGCGCCTGCAGATCGGCGACCACCGTGCGCAACTCGTCTACGAGGGCGGCGCCGTCATCGTCATCCAGCGCGACGAGCCGGCACCGGCGAACGTGCTCGTCCGCGTTTCGGACGCAACCGCACACCACGAGCAGGCGGCCGCCGCGGGGGCGACGATCCTGAGCCCGCCCGAGGATTTCCCGTACGGCGAGCGGCAGTACAACGCGCAGGACCCCGCCGGGCACGTCTGGACGTTCTCGGAGTCGATCGCAGACGTCGACCCCGCCGCCTGGGGTGGAACCCTGAAGGACTGAGCGGTGTAGAGGGGGCAGACGCCACCTCGGAACGAACCTCGCCGAGCACCTCGACGAAGCGGACGCGCATCGTCTGGCTCGGAGACGCCGACGAACCCGCTACTGAACGTGATCGACATCGAGGCCCCGCGAAGACCGCGACGAGTTCGGCCGTTCGACTGCTGGCTCGTGCTGCGCGGGCTGAAGACGCTCGCGGTGCGGCGCTCGTCCGCTCGCCCGCCGCCACCGGCGCGTAGCGCTAGGCCGACGCTTCGGCCGGGCCTAGCCGGCCCTCCGTTCGTTCGGGTCGCGCACTCGTGGATCGGGCGATCCAGAGCCCAACCACAATCAGCCACACCGGAACGAGGACGAACCCGAAGAACCCAAGCGGCGTGAGGAGTGATGCCCCGATGGCGATCGTCGCCCACGAAAGCCAGGCAGGCAGCATTCCGGTGCGACGTGCGCCGAGCCCTGTTGCCAGCAGCATCGCCGCAAAGGCCGCGTTCCACGCCAGCCAGTCGTAGGAGTGGAGTTGGTTCAGCGTATAGACGCTTTGCAGGTGCCCTTCGTGTGCGGCGTTCGTCATCGCCCCTTCGAGCATCCCGACGAGTGCGAAGGTCGCGGCCGCGAGAAGGGCGCCGCCATAGGCAACCGAGCCGTGGCCCGAGCCGCCGCTATCTCGCTCCAGCCATCGTCGCAGGCCCGTGCCGAAGAAGACGAGCAGGAACGCGATCAGAGGCGCAACGAGCAGGCCGACGATCTGGTGACGGCCTCGATTCTCATGCCAGTAGGAGAAGGTGTCCGCTGGCCCGGTCTCGCTGCTCGGGTCGCTCCTGTTCAGCAGGAGACCGACGAAGAACAAGAACCCGGCCAGCACTCCGGCGAACGGTAGGACACGGTCGAAACGGTCTGAAATCACGCGATCCCCTCGGTTGGTCTCACGACGACTGCAGTTGACCAGTTCCCCAGAGGGCCGACGGAACCTGCCTGAGCGGAGCGGTGTAGAGGGGGCAGATGCCACCTCGAAAGGAGCTCGACATGAAGCGCCTGCTGCTCGTCCTCACCATCGCGATGCTGGCCCTGCCCGCGACGGCGCTCGCCAAGGGCCCGTCCGAGGCGAAGATCACCGGGCCCGGGCTCGCGACGGCGATCAAGATCTCGGGGGAAGAGACCGAGGGCTCGCCGGTCATGGATCTCGCCGACGCAGCCGGTTTCTTCCCGGGCGCGTTCGACCAGACCCCGAGCCCGATGACGGCCTCGGCCCCGAAAGGCAACCTCGGTCCGAAGTACTCGATCGAGTACACGGTTCCCGGCCCGGACGGCGGCACGCAGACGATCCGCCAGGATGGCTATCCGTACGCGACTCCGTACTCGGTCACGTACATGAAGCCCGGGCAGGCGATCTTCGACATGAAGACGCATGGCGGATGGTTCACGGACTCCAGGCTGAAGGAGATCCTCGTCTCGCACGGCCTGCCGAAGTCCGCGACCGCGGCGACGTCGAGCAACTCGAGCTCGGCCGGGTTCTTCTCGACCGGAAAGCTGGGCGGCCTCGTCCTCGTGCTGCTCGTCCTCGGCGGCGCGTTCGTTCTGATGCGCCGCCGCTCCGGAGAAGCCACGGCCTAGACGCCACTAGGATCCGGCGCGTGACCGGCGCGCCGGATCCTCTAGATCTCCAGCACCAGGGAGCGGAGCGCTCCATCGGCGTCTACCTACTGGAGACCGCGGACGGGCTCGCCCTCCAGGACTGCGGGCCCTCGACGGACGTCA
Source organism: uncultured Actinomycetes bacterium (assembly GCA_963790695.1). GTDB lineage: Bacteria > Actinomycetota > Thermoleophilia > Gaiellales > Gaiellaceae > VAXT01. The sequence continues at coordinate 116,584 of CAWBPX010000016.1, forward strand.
ACGCGCTCAAGGCCGGGCTTGCAGAGGAGGGCCTCGTGCTCACCGACATCCGGCACCTGCTGCTGTCCCACATCCACCTGGATCACGCGGGAGCCGCCGGAACGCTCGTCCGAGAGCACCCGGGGCTGCAGGTGCACGTCTCCGAGATCGGAGCCCCGCATCTCGTCGACCCGTCGCGGCTGGAACGGAGCGCGCGCAGGCTCTACGGCGACGAGTTCGACACGCTCTGGGGAGAGCTCGCGCCGGTGCCCGAGGCGAACGTCCACGTCGTCGGCTCGTCGGTGCTCGGCCTCGAATGCTTCCCCACGCCGGGCCATGCGGAGCACCACGTCTCGTACCTGGGCTCCGACGGGACGCTCTACGCCGGCGACGCGGCCGGAGTGCGGATCGTGCCCGAGCGCCACGTCTGGCCGGTCTCCCCGCCGCCGGAGATCGACCTCGACGCCTGGGAGCGGACGATCGACGAGATCGAGCGGCGCGCTCCCGAGCGGCTTGCGCTCATCCACTTCGGCGTCGTCGACCAGCCTCGCGACCACCTGCGCCGTCTCCGCCGGCAACTCCGGGTGTGGGCGCAGCGCGTCCGTCAGGGCATGGAGCAGGACGAGTTCGTCGAAGCCGCGCGGGCCGATCTCGAGGACGACATCGGAGAGGCGGAGTACTACGAGCGCGCCGCCCCGCTCTGGCAGTCGTACCTCGGGCTCAGGCGCTACTGGGACAAGCTGGACGGCTAGGTCTGGCCGGCCGTGCGCTTCCTGCGGTTGCGCAGCTCCGCCCATCCGCGGGCCTCTAGCTCACGGAGCCGCTGCACCGTCGCAGCGCGCTCAGCTTGACGCTTACTCGGCTCCTTCTGACCCTTCGCCTTCATCTCCCTTCACCTCACCCGAGCGCGGCTCGGTAGGCCGCGACGTAGTCGCCGACCATTCGCTCCGGCGCGAAGAGCTCTTCGACGTACGCGCGGCACTCCATCGGGTCGAGCTCGTCTGCCCGGTCGAGAGCCGCGGCCATCTGGCGGTAGTTGTCGACGATGATCCCGCTCCGCCCGTCCTCGATCACCTCGGGCACGGCGCCGTGGCGAGTCGCGATCACCGGCGTGCCGCAGGCCATCGACTCGACCATGACGAGCCCGAACGGCTCCTCCCACTCGATCGGGAAGAGCGTCGCGCGCGCCTCCTGGAGCAGCTCCACCTTCTCGCCGTGCGTGACCTCGCCGAGGTACTCGATCCCCGCGTGGCCCACGTGCGGCTCGATGAACTCGGCGTAGTACTGCTGTTCCTTCGGCTCCCGGTTCTTGCCCGCCATCTTCAGCGGCAGGCCGAGCTCGATCGCGACGGCGATCGCCCGGTGCGCTCCCTTGTCCGGGCTGAATCGCCCCAGGAAGAGCAGGTAGTCGCCGCGGTGCGGCTTGGCGGGATAGAGCGAGAGGTCGATCGCGTTCGGGATCGTCGCCGCCCAGGGCAGGTCGGGCATCGGCCGGCGCTGGTTCTCGGAGATCGAGATCAGCCCCACTCCCGGCGCGGCCTCTGCGATCGAGTTGTAGGCGTCCTGCGCCTCGTGCGTGTCGAGCGGCCCGTGGACCGTGTGCAGGACCGGCGTCTGGGAGAGCCCGCCCAGCGCGGCGGCAGGAATCCCCGAGTGGTCGTTGATCACGTCGAACTCGTCCGCCCGCGTGTAGCAGGCGAGCGCGTGGCGGATCTCCGGCATCGAGCGCCCGATCAGCTCACTGGGCGCCTGCTCGAAGATGTAGGACAGGTTCGCCTTCGTCAGCGAGTCGCCCGAGGCGAAGAGCGTGACGTCGTGTCCCGCGTCGACGAGACCGTCCGCGAGGAGCGAGACGACGAGCTCGATCCCGCCGTAGCCGGTCGGCGGCACCGGGAACCACACGGGCGAGAGGACGGCTATGCGGAGCTTGTCATTCACGAGCTTCGACCCGAACGATGCCATCCTCGAGCCGAACTTCCCACTGTTTACCGAACGCGCGGACGCCGCTCAGCCTGAGCGACTCCGCCCAGGAGGGAAGCTCGAGGGGCAGGACGGAACGCAGCTGGTGGTTTCTCGCGTCGGGTCGCAGGCCGAGCAGGATCTGGAGCAGGAGCACCGGAGCGGCGGCGGCCCAGGCCTGAGGACGCGCTGCGGTCGGGTACGCGATCGGAAACGGCGTCTCGGCGCGCGGCAGGCCCGCGAAGACCTCCGGCAGCTGGTACTCGAAGTGGCCGGCCGCCTTCAGCAGGCTGCGGATGATCCTGTGCGCCTCCGGCCAGCGGGAGTAGCGCGCGAGGCCCCAGGCGATCAGCGAATTGTCGTGGGGCCAGACCGTCCCGTTGTGGTACGAGAGCGGGTTGAAGCCGCCGTCGGCCGCGGACATCGTCCGCACGCCCCAGCCCGACCAGAGATCCGGGCCCATCAGCCGGTCGACGACGGCGTCGACCTTGTCCGGCGGGACGATGCCGCTCCAGAGCAGGTGGCCGACGTTCGAGCAGAGCGAGTCGACCTGCTTCTTGTCGCCGTCGAGAGCGAGGACGTAGAAGCCGCCTCGAGCGTCCGTCCAGAACGCCTCGTCGAAGCGTTTGCGGAGCTCCTCGGCTTCCCGGTCGAGCCGCTCGGCCAGCTCCCGCTCGCGCCAGACCTCGCGCGCCAGCTCGGCCATGCGCTTCTTGGCGTCGTAGACGTAGCCCTGCACCTCGACCGGCGCGATCGGGGTCTTCGCCAGCGTTCCGTCCGAGAAGCGCTGCGAGTCCCACGAGTCCTTCCAGGACTGGTTCTCGAGGCCGTGGTCGCTGCGCCGCTCGTACTCGACGAAGCCGTCGCCGTCGCGGTCGCCGTATTCGTCGATCCACTGCAGGGCGCGGAGCGCGGGCTCCTTGAAGCGGCGGACGAGCGACTCGTCATCCGTCCAGCGCCAGACCTCGGAGAGCAGGATCAGGTAGAGCGGGGTTGCGTCGACGGTGCCGTAGTAACGATCGAACCAGTTCCGCGCCGCCTTGCCGCGTCGCACCTCGTGGACGATCTTGCCCGGCTCGGCGTCGATCGACGGGTCGTCCTCGGTCGCCTGGAGGTCGGCGAGCACCTCGAGCGCGCTCTCCGCGAGCTCGGGCCCGAAGAGGAGCGTCTGCAGGCAGGTGATGATCGTGTCCCGTCCGAAGACGGTCATGAACCACGGCATGCCCGCAGCCGGCAGGTTGCTGAGACCGTCCCCGCCGCGGATCCTGAGGGAGGCGAGGTCGGCGACCGAGCGCGGGTAGGCGTGGTCGAGGTCGTCCCACGTGGCGCGCAGCTTCGGGACGCGCACGTTCCACGCCGTCAGCGAGGCCTCGATCCGGTCGCGCTCCTCGCCGAAGCGCTGCTGCGCGACGTGCGGGCGCACCTCCTCGTCGCCGAGGGACGTCACGACATCGACGTTCAGGTCCCAGGTCGCCTGGGACTCGAGCTCGATCCAGAACCGGACCTTGCCCGGCTCCACGTGCCCGCGCTGCGAAAGGATGATCTGCGTGTGCGCGCCGCCTCCGTCGTCGTCGAGGACGAACTGGTTCTCCTCCTGCTCGTAGCGCGACTCGGCGAGCGGAGGTAGCGCCGCGGCCTTGAGCGGGTCACCGAGGGCGAAGTCGTGGTTCTTGACGGCGAAGATGTCCGCGAAGTCGTTCGCGAACTCGAGCGCGAGCTCGAACGAGACCGGCTCATGCGTCTGGTTCTGGACGCGGAGCCGGTCCTGCATGCCCTCGCCGACGAACCGGTGGCGGCCGATCGAGACCGCGTCCGCCGGAAGCTCGCCGGCGACCGGGTTCCGGAGGAAGTACGCGGCCGAGTAGTACTCCGCCTTCCCGGCCGACAGGAGCAGCGGGCGCTCGCCGTTGATCGTCAGCTCGAGGTGGGACAGGAAGCGCATGTCGTACGCGTACAGCCCGCTCGTCGTGAACGTGAAGTCGCCGTTCTGGTCGCTGATGCAGAAGTTCGACCCTTCGAGGATCGTGATCGCCATACCCCTAGTGCCGGTGGATCCTCGACGCCGTCGACTGGTCGATCGTCTTGACGACGAGCTCCTCGATGTTGACGCGGGCGGGTCGGGTCACGGCGAAGAGCACGCACTCAGCGATGTCCTCCGGCGTGAGCGCGTCGACGCCCTCGTAGACCTTGCGCGCGCGGTCCTCGTCGCCTCGGAACCGCACCTTCGAGAAGTTCGTCTCGACGAGGCCGGGGTCGACGGTCGTCACGTGGATCGGCCGGCCCAGGAGGTCCTCGCGCAGCGCATGCGTGAAGCCGCGGACGGCGAACTTCGACGCGATGTAGACGGCGCCGTTCTCGTACGGCTGGCGGCCGGCGGCCGAGCCGAGGTTGACGATGTGGCCGCCGTCGCGGACGTGCGGCAGGCAGAGGCGCGTCATCCGCAGCAGGCCGAGGACGTTCGTCTCGATCACGGTCGCCTCGTCCTCGTCGGTCGACTCCCAGAACGGGTCGCGGCCGAGGCCGAGGCCCGCGTTGTTGACCAGGATGTCGATCCCGCCGAGGTCGGCGACGGCGCGCTCGACGAAGCGCTCGCTGCTCTCACGGTCGGTCACGTCGAGGTCGAAGGCGTAGAACCCCTCGCGATCCGGGAGGCTCTCGACGCGGCGGGCGCCGACAGCCACCCGCGCGCCGGCCTCCGCGAGGGCATGCGCAGTCGCCGCCCCGATCCCGCTCGAGGCGCCCGTGACGATCGCGGTCTTGCCGTCCAGCGAGGCCAAGACGGCAAACCCTAGTCGAGCGGCGACTAGTGGAAAAGCCCGAGTCGAAGCGCGGTAGCGACGGCGTGCGTGCGGGTGCGCGCGTTCAGGCGCTCGCAGGCCTTGCGCACGTGCGTCCGCACGGTTTCGGGGCTGATCGAGAGCCGCCGGCCGATCTCGTCGTGCGAGAGGCCGTCGGCCACGTGCGCGAGCACCTCGGCCTCGCGCGGGGTGAGCGCGGGCTTCCTCGCGGTCGCGCTGAGCGCGGCGCTTGCCAGAGCCGGATCGACGTAGCGCCGGCCGGAGCAGATCGCCTCCAGGGCCTGGCCGAGGTCCGTGAGCGGCGCGTCCTTGAGGATGAGCGCGTGCGCACCGGCCTCGAAGACGACGCCGACGATGCTCTGGTCCGCGTCCGCCGTGTAGACGGCGATCAGCATCTCCGGGGCGGCCTCCCGCAGCTGCTCGAGGAGACGGGGCTCCCTCCAGGCGCGGCATCCGGTAGTCGACGAGCGCCACGTCGGGGAGCGTCTCGCGGACGCTCTCGACCGCGGTCAGCCCGTCGCGCGCCTTGCCCACGATCTCGTAGCCCTCGTTCGTGAGGAATGCGGACACGGCCTCGACGAGCGCGGGGTGATCGTCCGCGACGAGGCAGCGAATCGGCCGTTCAGACATCCTGGTAGGTATCGGGCCGAAACGGCCGCGACTGTAATGACGGCTACGCGGCTTGGAGCTCCTGGGCGATCTCCCAGATGTGGCCGTCGGGATCGGTGAAGCTCGCGGTGCGCATGCCCCACTCCCGGTCGATCGGGCCGTTGAGGAGCTCCACGCCGCGCGAGCCGAGCTCGGAGACGAGCGCGTCCGTGTCGTCGACCCAGATCGTGAGCTGGAAGCTCGAGCCGCTCGCCGGCCCTGCCACGGTCGCCGGCTCGATCAGCTCGTGCGCGGCCGGGCGGGCGAGCAGGTTGACGATCGTGTCCCGAACTTGAATGCAGCGGCGTTCTCGTCCTCGTAGATCGGCGAGAGGTCGAACACGTCCTGGTAGAAGCCCTTCGCGCGCGTGACATCGTCCACGAACAGCGTGATCGCGCCGAGGCTCGTCGGCAAAGTAGCCACGTCCATACCTCCGTTCGGTTGACTAGATTCTAAGACCGGGTCGGGGGCCGGAACTCATCGTGATGATGGGCGGTGACGGGCTCGAACCGCCGACCCCCTGCTTGTAAGGCAGGTGCTCTCCCAACTGAGCTAACCGCCCGAGATTTGGTGCCCCCAGCGGGATTCGAACCCGCGCTGCAGCCTTGAAAGGGCTGTGACCTTGACCGCTAGTCGATGGGGGCCAGACGTTGAGTCTAGCCGGGAGCACGGGGCTACACTCGGCCCGAAAGGGCCGGTAGCTCAGTTGGTAGAGCAGGGGACTTTTAATCCCAAGGTCACAGGTTCGATCCCTGTCCGGCCCAACGGAGAAAGCGCGTTTGAGAAAGCACAGAGGCCCCGCGAGGGGCCTCTCTCTATTGAGTGACGAGGCGCAAGGTGGCACGCTCTCGCCATGATCGTGCGCCGATTTCTTCCGATCAGCGTCGTGTTCGCAGTTGCCCTGCCTCTGGTGGTCTCGGTCGCATCAGCCGCGCCGAGCTCGCCACCGCCGCCAACCCTGGCTACGCGCGGGCCTGTCGTCGGGCTCGCCGCCGACGGTGCGCGCGCTGCGCTGATGGTTTCCGGCCAGGGCCGCTGGCAGATCGCTGTCTGGGAGCCGCAGGCGCGGAGAGCGACTCCGATTCACACGATCACCGATCCCGGCTGCAGCAGGGGTTGCGGCCCCGGAGGGGGCCTCGCGCTTGCGGGCACCAGGGTCGCCTGGGATGAGTCTGGCGGCGGGAACACGCTCGAGACGACGGTCAGCACTGCAACCATCGCTCGTCACAGAGCGCTCTCTCTCGGAGCCGGCGTGTGGGACTGGTCGTTGAGGGGAGGAGGAGACGAGGCATTCGCGCCGATCGGCGACGGGAACCTGATCGCGTTCACCGTGCAAGAGCACTGCGCCGATCCCGAGTGGGAGGGTGAACCGCCGTGCCCGCCCGGCCGAGAGGTCGACGACATCGTCTCGGCGACGATCTGGCGAGCGGCACGCCGCGGCAAGTGCCCGTCCTATAGGGACTACAGCCCCCTGGGCCACTGCGCGCGTGTAGCCAAGGCGAACGGCAAGCTGACCGTCCTTGCGGTCGACGCGGGACGCATCGCTGCCCAGACCGACCACGGCGTGAGGCTCCTCACAGCGAGCGGCAAGCGGCTTCTCGACCTTCCCGTGGCGGACGTGCGGGCGGCCGCTCTCTCCGGCAACCGGCTGGCCCTGCGCGTTCCGGGCGCCTTCCAGGTCTACGACACCGGCTCGGGCGAGTTGATCACGAGCTTCCCGGCCGAGGGGAGCGCCAGGCTCGACCGGCTCCAGGACCTCGAGCGCGGCATCCTCGTCACCGCCAAGCAGCGGACGGTCACCCTGCGCCGCCTGAGTGACGGCCGCGCGGCGACGCTGCCAGCACGCGGAATCGCCCGCGCGCAGCTCGAGCCGCCCGGCCTGTTCGTTGCCGGCGGGCGCCGTGTGACGTTCACGCCCATGCGGGACGTGCTCCGGCTGCTCACCCGCTGACAAACGGGCGACTGCCCGGTTCGGCTGTAGCCTTACCCGCGCTGCGTTCAACTGCTTGGGGGATGCCGATGGCCGAAGGAACGGATGCTTCGAAGCAGATCGACGAGAGGATCAAGGAGCTGGGCGACTGGCGCGGCGAGACGCTCGGCAACGTCCGCAGAATCATCAAGGAAGCGGCCCCCGACGTCGTCGAGGAGTGGAAGTGGGCGAAGGCCACGAGCCCCGGAACGCCGGTCTGGTCTCACAACGGGGGCATCTGTACCGGTGAGACCTACAAGAGCGTGGTCAAGCTGACGTTCTTCAAGGGCGCTGCCCTGGACGATCCGGCGGGTCTGTTCAACTCGAGCCTCGAGGGGAAGGTCAGGCGCGCGATCGACATCAAGGAAGACGACGAGATCGACGAAGGCGCGCTGAAGAACCTCGTTCGCGAAGCCGTGGCGCTGAACTCCGCCTAGCGCCCGCGCGTGATCGTCGACGCTCACAACGACCTGCTGCTCGAGCTCGTCCTCTCTCGCGAGGAGGGCAAGTTCGGCGACCTCGTCCTGCGCACCGGCGACGAGCGCCTCTTCGACCGGTACTGGCTGCCTCGGCTGGAGGCCGGCGGCGTCGGGATCCAGATCTGCCCGCTGTACGCCGCCGAGAAGGAGTACGCGCAGCCGCGCGAGCGGCTCCTGGCACAGGAGGCCGAGTTCCTGCGGCTTCTCGACGAGAACGCCGACCGCGTCTCCCAGGTCCGCACCCGGGCTGACCTCGACGATCCGCGGCTGCGGCTCATGCTCTCGATGGAAGGCGTCGAGGGGCTCGAGGGCGATCCCGCGGCATTCGAGGACTGGTGGGAGCGCGGAGTCCGCTCGGCGAGCCTGACCTGGAACCATCCGAACGAGTTCGCCGGCGGCATCGAGACGCCCGAGCAGGGACTGAGCGACCGCGGCCGCACGCTCGTCCGCCGGTTCGCCGAGCTCGGCGTCGTCCTCGACCTGGCGCACGCGTCCGAGCAGACCTGGCGCGACGTCATCGACGAAGGGGTCCCGTTCTCCGTCACGCATGCGGGCTGCCGCGCCGTCTTCGACCACCCCAGGAACCTCGCCGACTGGCAGCTCGAGGCGCTCGCCGAGCGCGGAGGCGTGCTCGGGGTGATGGCGATCCGGTTCTTCATCGACCCCGAGGCGCCGACGCTCTCGCGCTGGGTCGACCATCTCGACCACGCCGTCTCGGTGATGGGCGTCGAGCACGTCGGCCTCGGGGCGGACTTCGTCGACCAGGTCGTCTCGCTCGGACTGTCCCCCGACGGCAAGTCGAGCCTCGGGATCGACGGCTTCACCCGCCCCGACGAGTATCCGGCGCTCGTGTCGGCCCTCCAGGCGCGCGGCTACGACGGCGAGCGGCTCGAGGCGATCAAGAGCGGGAACTGGCTGCGGGTCCTCCGCGCGACCCTGCCCGCCTAGACTCCCCGCATGGCCGATCTCCCGCTCAAAGGAAGCTGCCTCTGCGGCCAGGTCCGCTTCGAGGTCACCGAGCCGCCGATCACCGCGAGCTACTGCCACTGCACGCGCTGCCAGAAGCGCACCGGCACTGCGGCGAGCGTCCAGGTCCGGATCGTCCCCGGCTCCCTCAACGTCCTCTCCGGAGAGGAGCTCCTGCGCGCGTACGAGCCGGAAGACGGCTTCCCGAAGTTCTTCTGCTCGAGCTGCGGCTCCGCGCTGTGGAGCAGCCTGCCCGACACCGGCGAGCCCGTCGGGATCCGCATGGCCGCCTTCGACGACGACCCCGGCGTCAGGCCGGCGTATCGCCAGTTCGTCGCCTACGCCGCCGAGTGGGAGCCGATCCCGGACGACGGCTTGCCCCGGCACCCCGAACGGACGCCGCCCCAGCCGAGCTAACCTGGCTCCATGAGCCGGAGGCGCCTAGCCATTCTCGGCTCCCTTGCGGGGCTGTCCGCGCTCGTCGTCGCCATGGTCGCCGTCCGCGTTTCCTACAGCGGGAACTCGTACTACGAATCGCTCGTCTGGAACCTGCTCCTCGCCTGGATCCCCTTCGCCCTCGCGGTCTACGTCTACGACGGCCGCCGCCGAGGCGGACGTGGCCCTCTGCTCTGGGCCGCAGGAGTGCTCTGGCTCGTCTTCTTCCCGAACGCCCCGTACATCGTCACGGACTTCAAGTGGCTCCGGGAGTCGATCGGCGCACCGATCTGGTACGACGTCGTTCTCGTGGCTTCGGCCGCGTGGTGCGGGCTGATGCTCGGCTTCATCTCGCTCTATCTCATGCAGGCGGTCGTTCGCCGGTCGATCGGGACGGTCAAGGCCTGGCTCTTCGTGCTCGGCGTCCTCGCCGTGAGCTCGTTCGGGATCTATCTGGGCCGGTTCCAGCGCTGGAACTCGTGGGATGTCTTCACCCAGCCCGGCCATTTCGCGCACAACGTCTGGCCGCACATCGCGCAACCGTACGACCACCCGAAGACGGTCGCGGTCACGGCCCTCTTCACCGCGTTCCTCGCCATGACCTACCTCGTCTTCTACTCGTTTGCCGAGGTCGAGGCCGGGGAACCGACTAAGCGCTGAACGACGCCCTTCTCCTCGTAGACGTCATCAACGACTTCCGCCACGAAGACGGCGGGAGGCTGCTGGCCTCGTTCCGCGAGCGGCTCGACGCGCTGACGACCGTGATCTCGGGCGCGCACGACGGCGGGATCCCCGTCATCTACGCGAACGACAGCCGCGGCGTCTGGGACGGCGACCGGGACCGCCTGGTGCGTGAGGCGCTCGACGGGCTCGGCTCCGATGTCGTCAACGCGGTGGCACCACGTGAGGGCGACCGCTTCGTCGTCAAGCCACGCTACTCGGGCTTCGACCACACGCCGCTCGAGATCATCCTGCGCGAGCTCGAGATCGACCGCATCCTCCTGGCGGGAGCCGCGACCGAGGGGTGCGTCGTCCAGACGGCGATCGACGGACGCGAGCTCGGGTTCAAGATCACCGTCCTCGCGGACGCGTGCGCCTCACCGGACGCGCGGCTGGAGCAGGTTGCGCTGACCTACCTCGAAGAGGTCGTCGGTGCGCAGCTCGAGCGGGTTACCTGAGCGCTCGGAGCCGGTCGAGGTCGCGTTCGGTGTTCACGTTCGCCAGCAGCTCCTCGTCGAGGTCGACGGTGCGGACGTCGAGCTCGGACAGCGCCTCGTAGAGCGCGAGCTCGCCCGCCTCGAGGCGCGCTTCGAGCACCGGCAGCGCCGACTTCGCGTACGCGCCCGGCAGCGGACCGGACTCCGGGACTGCCGCGTCGGCGCAGGCGTCGGCGAGCGAGCGAAGAGCCTCCGGGCGTCACGAGCGGGCAGTCGACCGGCAGGAAGACCGCGACCTCGGTCTGCGCCGCGCGAAGGCCGGCGACGACCCCGGCCAGCGGCGCCCTCACCTTGATCCCGTCGTCGAGCAGCGGGAACGGCAGCCCGAGCTGGTCCGCCTCCTTGCCGACCGCGATCCGATGCTGGAAGGCCTCGCCGAGCGCGCGCCACCCCCGCTCCGACAGCGTCTCCCGCCCCAGCGGGGCGAGCGCCTTCACCGAGCCGAACCGCCGGCTCAGGCCGCCTACGAGCAGAACCCCGGTCGCCTCCCCCACTAGACGGATCCTAGGCCAGGTCGCAGGCCCGCGAGCCGGCTCGCGACGACCGCGTCCGCTGCCTCCGCGCTTTCCGGATGGCCGGTGACGGCACTCAGGAACTCGTCGCGCTCGAGTGCGTAGAGACGCGCGTCGCTCTTCGCCTGGACGGTCGCCGTCCGGGGGACGTCCCGCAGGAGGGCGATCTCTCCGAAGTACTCACCCGGCCCGAGAGTCGCGACCGGGTGGCCGGCCGAGCTGACCTCGACCTCGCCCGAGCCGACGAGGTAGAAGCGGTCGCCCGCGTCCCCTTCGCGGATCACCTGCTCGCCGGCCGAGGTCGTGACGACGACGAGCTTCGCCGCGAGCTCCTCGATGACCGGCCCCGGCAGCGGGCGGAAGAGCGGCGATGCCTGAAGCAAGTCGAGCGCGTCCGCAGGCGCCATCCCGACGCCGTCGAGCTTCCGGAGCCTCGTCCAGAGCAAGACGCTGAGCGTGGGCAGCAGTGCGCCGGTCGCGATCAGGGCGCCGCGCGGGCCGAGCCAGGCGACGAGCAGCGGCGCGGCGATCGCCCCGAGCCCGATCGTCGCCACGAACACGGTCTGCAGGACTCCGAAGACGCGCGCGAGCACTTCGTCCGGCACGACCCTCTGGAGCAGCGTCACCGCGGCCACGTCCACGACGGTCACGCCGATCCCGACCAGGCCGAGCAGCAACAGCGCGATCGGCGGCTCGGGAAAGATCCCGATCAGCGCGATCGGCAGGCCCCACAGGACGAGGCCGAGCCCGAAGTCCGTCGCCAGCCGCTGGCGGCCGACGAGCGCGAGCGCGACGACCGCTCCGATCAGCCCACCGATCCCGACCGCGGACGCCAGGAAGCCGACCCCTGACTGGCCGAGGTCGAGGAGCTGGAGCGACATGACGACGAGCAGGACGTTGAGCGCCCCCGCGACGAGCGTCTGCGCGCCGTAGAGCCCGATGATCAACCGCAAGTTGGCGTCCGCCGCGATCGTCCGGAACCCGGCCAGCGCCTCCGTGGCCGCGCTCGTCTTCTCCTCCCTGGCCACCTCGCGCTTCGGCGCTCGGATCCGGGCGACGAGGAAGGTCGCGCACGCGTAGATCCCGGCCGTCACCGCGAAGACCGTCCCGGTGCTCGTCGTCGCGAGGAGCAGCCCGCCCAGGGCGGGCCCGACGAAGGTGGCGACGCTCTCGATCGTGGCGAAGCCGAGATTCGCGGCGGTGAGCTCCTCGGGCGAGGACGAAAGCACGGGCAGGAGCGCTCCCTGGAGCGGGCGGAAGACGGTCCCGACGAGGTTCTCGACCCCCGCCAGGCAGTAGACGGCGAGCGGCGGAACCGACGAGAAGACGGCGAGCGCGGCCGCCACCATCAGCAGCGTGCGCAGGATCCCGGCCACGAACAGCACCCTCTCGCGCGGGAAGCGGTCGCCGAGGCCCGCCGCGAACGGCGCCGCGATCGCAGCCGGGAACAGCCGGATCGCGCCCACGAGCCCGACCGCGGTCGCGCCGCCCTCCTCGTACGCGAACACCGAGAGCGCGATCGTGTACATCCAGAGGCCGGAGATCGAGCCCATCCAGGCCAGCTCCAGCCGACGGATGTTCGGGTTCCCGGCGGCCGTGCGGACTGCCTGCGCAGACTCGGAGAACTGCTCCTTCCAGCGGGCCGCCACGACTGCGAGCATTGCAGGCCGCTACGGCTTTTTGAAGGGTCTTGAATTGTGTGCCGTAAGCGGGGAAGATTTCTGCACTGCCCACCGTCTAGTGGGTGAATGTTCCGCAAGACGGGAGCGGAACTCGAAAAGGGAGGAACACAGTGTCGGACGAGATTCGCGACGACGAGGCACAGCAGGAAGACGTCGAGGGCCACGGGCTCGTCAACGAGCCGGGAGCCGGAGCCCCGGAGCCGGCCGGTCGGCTGACGACGAGGGCGACGACGTCGAGGGCCACGGGCTCGTCAACGCGCCGGGAGCCGGAGCCCCTGGCGTCGGCCGGTCGGCTGACGACGAGGGCGACGACGTCGAGGCTCACGGCCTCATCAACGCAGCCGAACATCAACCAGCCGAACATCAACTAGCAGCGAAGAAGCTGCGGCGAGTTTTCGAGGGCGGCCTAGCCGCCCTCGTCGCGTCTGAGGACGTCGTCGATCGCAGCCAGGAGCTTGATCCCGTCCTCGCGCCGCTCGTCCTCGAGGTTCTCCACGGTCGTCGCCAGCCGGGCGACCACGTCCGCACCACCGCCGCTCGCCGCGAGAACGGCTTCCGCGCGACGCGTGCGGCGAAGGAGGTCGAGCGCGATCGCCGCCTGGTTCGCGAACAGCCCGAGCAGGTCCATCTCGACGAGCGAGAACTGCGATCGCTGCGGGCGGTCGAGCACTTCGAGCACGCCCAGCGCGCGCTCCTCGTACAAGAGCGGCGCGGCCATCAGGCCCTTCGGCACGTAGCCCGTGTCCTCGGCGAAGTCCTTCGCGAAGCGCGGGTCCTCGGTGACGTCCTCGATCACGAGCGGCTGACGAGTGACGAGCACCCAGCCTGCGATGCCCGTGCTCGACGGGAACCGCTGGCCGAGCAGCGTGTCGGCGCCAAAGCCGGCGATCGCCTCGAAGACGAGCTCGTCCGTCTCCTCGTCGAGCAGGAAGATCGACGAGGCCTTGGCGCCGAAGATCGCGCGCGCCACCTCGGCCACCGACTCGAGCAGCGAGCGAAACGTCTCCTCCGATCCGACGACGCCCGCCGCGACTGCGGCTTTCAGGTCTTCGCTCATCTTCCGCCTCCCACGTTCGTCGAAGTCAGGTAGAGCACGCTCTTCAGCTGGAACGGCGTCAGCTCCGGATGCTTGCCGAGGACGAGCGCGCAGAGGGCCGACATGTGCGGCGTGGCGAAGCTGTTGCCGGTGCAGCGGATGCGGGCGCCGCCGGTCCAGGCGACCTCGACGTCGACGCCGCGGGCAAAGAACTCCACCGGCGGGTCCGGGTTGTAGTAGAAGGCGAGCGGATCGGGCTCCTCGTGGCTCCCGACGGAGATGACCGAGGAGAACTTCCACGGGTAGCTCTCGACCGGCATGTTGTGCGCCGACGCGACGAGCAGGGTGCGCCGGAAGTAGGCCGTGTCGGTCAGCTCGTGGAGGATCCCGGCGAACTGGCGCTTCGTCGTCGAGAGGCTCATGTTCACGACGTCGAAGCCCTGCTCCACCGCCCAGCGCAGGCCGGCGAGGAGCACGCCGCCGCTCCCGGTGAAGCCCGCCCCGAGCACGCGGACGCTGATGATCTCGCAGTCCGGCGCGAGCGACCGCACGATCCCCGCGCACGCGGTGCCGTGGCCGCAGAGGTCGCCTTCGGTGTCGTCCTCGACGATCACCTCGTCGTTCGGGCCGAGCGAGACCGCGACGGACTGCTGGATCTCGCCGACGAGCGGGTGGCCCTGGTCGACGCCGCTGTCGAGGATGCAGACGCGCACGCCCTGCCCGGTCGATCCGCCCCACGCCCAGTCTCTGGTGACCTCGCCCGGCCACTCGACGGGGATCTTGATCGCGTCGGCGGCTCCGGCCGGAAGGCTCCAGGCCGGCCGCAGCTCCTGCGGTGCTTCCTGCTCTGGCTTCGCGGGGTCCGACTGGGACATGGAGTGATCGTACGACTGTTAGGAGTTACTGCGCCGCCGCGAGTGCGCGCTTCGAGGCCTCGGCTGCGACGTCGACGAGCGTTCTGACGTGGCGGACGCGGGGATCGTCGTCGGTTGCTCCCAGGTTCGTCTCGACGAGCTTGGCGGCGACGCGGGTGCCGGACTCGGCGAGGATCGCGGCGGCGGCGGCATCGACGCGGACTTCGGGGTTGCCGCGCTCGACGAGGAGCGCTGCAAGGGAGGCGAGGTCGCAGCCCGCCTCGGCGATCCGCTGCGGGATCTCGGCGGCCTCGGCGAGGGCGGCCCGAAGCTTCTGGTCGCGGTAGCGCTCCTCGAGTTGCTCGGGATCGCGCAGCGCGCCGAGAGCGGCCATGTACGCGTCCGCGTCGGCCTGGGCGAGCGGAGCGACGCGCGCGCGGAACGTCTCGGCCTGGCCGACGACGCCGCCGGCCTCGTCCCAGTGGTCTTTCGAGGCGCGCGCGACCATGGTCACGAGCCCGGCCGCCATCGCGACGACGATCGCGGCGGCGGACCCTCCTCCGGGCGCGGGTCCTTCGCCGGACAGCGTGTCCAGGAAGTCGCGCAGCGGCGCGTCGAGGAGGTCACCGGCCATGCCGGCACCTATCTTCCTCGACTACAGGGAGAGGCGCGCGCGAACGGCTTCGGCGAGCGCCGGGTTCGTCTCGTAGCCGGCGCCTTCGAGCGCGGTCTCGAGATCGGCGATCAGAGCGTCGCGGAACGCCTGATCCTCCCGAGCGCGCTCGACGATGTCGTCCAGACCTTTCCGCGCGAGCGGGATCTCCTGCGCAGCCTCGACCCACGCCTGCGGAGGCGCAGGGAGTGTGCGTAGTAGATCGGCCAGGGTTTCCTCGTCGTAGTAGCGCATCGTCAACCACCAGACTCCGCTGACACCGGTTTTCTTCCCTCGTCTTCCAATTCGGTCTTGAGCTTGACGAGACAGCGCGAGATCCGGCTGGCGATCGTGCCCGGCGGGAGGTCGAGCGCGTCGCCGATGTTGCGATAGCTCTCGTCGCGGGCGAAGAAGCGGTCGAGGATCTCGCGGCAGTTGTCCGGGAGCGTGGCGAGCGCGTCGTGGACGAACAGCGCCTCGTCGAGCCTGGCGATCGCGTCGTCGGCGCCGGGCGGCTCCGGCAGCTCCTCGGGCTGCTCGCGGGCGCCGGCGCGGATCGTGTCGAGGCACAAGCGTCGGGTCATCTGCGCGAGCCAAGGGCGGATCGCGGCGTCGTTGCGCAGCTTGGGGAGGTTCACGTACGCGCGCGCGAAGACCTCCTGGAACACGTCCTCGGCGTCGGACTCGGACATCCGGTAGGCCTGGACGGAGATCGCGTACACGTAGCGTGAGAAGCGCTCGACGAGCTCGCGCCACGCGTCCTCGTCCCCGGCGCGGCAGCGGGCGACGAGCTGGGCGTCGCTTTCGACGACGTGGGCGAGCACGTCAGACACGCTCGAATCAAAGCGTACTTTCGGCGTTTAAAGCAAGATTCGAACCGCGAGCCGCGGAGAACAGCCGTGCGTGGCGACGAGCGAGCGCGCCAGCTCGAGGTCTACGTAGTCGGCGCGCGCGATGGTTGCCGCGTCTTCGATCTCGTAGCCGTGCGCGACGAGCTGGCCGAAGCGCCACGCGCGGACGTCGAGCTCTTCCTTCGTGAGCTCTTCGTTCGGGTCGAGCGCCTCGAGGACTGCGAGCCCGGCTTCGAGGTCGTTGAACTCGGCCGGCGGCGTCATGAGTTCCTCTTTCGGCTGTTCGGCGCGCCGACTTGACTCGCGAGGCCGTAGCCTGCCGCCGTGGACACGGGTCTCTCTGGCAAGCGCGTGCTGGTGACCGGGGCTTCCGGCGGGATCGGCGGGGCCTGCGCGCGGGCGTTCGCGGCGGAGGGCTGCGAGGTCGTTCTGCATTTCCATCAGGGGCGCGAGCGAGCCGAGGCGCTCAGCGAGGAGCTCGGTGGCGCGACGATCGTCGGGGCCGATTTGCGCGTCGAGGCCGAGGTGGACGAGCTCTTTCGGCGGAGCGTGGAGGCGCTCGGCGGGCTGGACGTCTGCGCGGCCGTGGCCGGAAAGTGGCCGGAGGAGGATCTGCCGCTCTGGGAGGTGCCGCTCGAGCGCTGGGAGGAGACGGTGCGGACGAACCTGACCGCCACGTTCCTCACTGCGCGCGGGTTCCTCCGCGAGGTGGCGCGGAACGGCCACGGGAGCCTGGTCATGATCGGGTCGACCGCCGGCCTGTTCGGCGAGGCTGGGCACGCGGACTACGCGGCGGCGAAGTCGGCGCTCGTGCACGGGCTTGCTGCTGAGCCTGAAGAACGAGATCGTGCGGGTCGCGCCGCTCGGTCGCGTGAACGTCGTCTGCCCCGGGTGGACGGAGTCGCCGATGACGCGGACGACGCTGACGGATCCCGACCTCGTCGCGCGCGTGACGCGGACGATGCCGCTGCGGAAGGTGGCGCAGCCCGAGGACGTCGCGCGACAGGTGGTCGTGCTCGCGTCGGACGAGCTGTCGGGGCACGTGACCGGGCAGGTCGTGACCGTCGCCGGCGGGATGGAAGGCCGGCTCCTGCATCCGGAAGCCTGAAAAGGATGGGCGGCAGGTCGCCCCGCCGCCCCGTTACTCCAGATGCCGCAGGAATGGTTGCCGTCAGTCCCGTGGCCACGGAAAGGAGTCTCTAGAGGCTTCGGCGTTCGCGGGCGCTGAATCTTTAGCCCCGAGAACGAAAGAGCGGGCCGCCGCCCGGCCCGCTCTGACGTCTCCGAAGAGAACCGGAGTTGATTTCGAGTGGCTCCTGCCGCATTGGAGCCTGCCTCGTTTTCCGAGTTGGCCCCCGCCGCATCGGGGCCCCGCTCGGTCTCCCGGATAGTGCAGCCTGGGGCACCGCTTCATCCATCACCTTTTCGCGGTTGACTGTGGTGCTTGACCTACCTCGGATCGTGTAGGCCCAATGCGAAAAGTCCTGCAATTGGCACACTTCTGGCACAGGCTCGGTACAGCCCGCTCGATAGACTGGCAGCGGGTGGCGGGTGGAACTCCTCCCCACCCAGGGTGGGGACGTGGGGGACTTCGATTGGCCCGCCCGAGCCGCTTGCTACGCTCGCAGCGCCCATCAAGAGCGACTGAGGGACTCGGCCCTGAGACGTCGCAGCAACCCGCCCGCCCGGGCAGGGTGCTACCGCCGAGAGCGATGGAGGTGACCCGAATCCCCCGAAACAGCACGTCCGCCGCGGCCAGGCGCCGAAAGTAGGCTCCGCCGATGGCCAACCGCTTCCTCGAACGCCTCGCCGACGGGCCGCCCGCTCGTCGCCGACGGCGGCATGGGCGTCCTCGTCTCGAGCGCCGCCCCCCGCGCCCGCATCCCGGAGGAGGCGAACCTCCGCGCGCCCGAGACCGTCGTCAAGCTCCACGTCGGCTTCATCCAGGCCGGCGCCGACCTGATCGAGACGAACACCTTCGGCGCCAACCGGCGCAAGCTCGCCGCGAGCTACCTCGAGGACGAGCTTCGCGAGATCAACAGCGCCGGCGTCAAGCTCGCCCGCGAGGCGCGCGAGATCTCCGGGCGCGACGTCTTCATCGCCGGCTCGATCGGCCCGCTCGGCGAGGGCGGCGTCCCGCGCACGACGAGCGCAAGGAGATCTTCGCCGAGCAGGCGGAGGTGCTCGAGGGCCGCGGCGTCGACCTCTTCGCGGTCGAGACGTTCTTCGAGCTCGACGGAGCTCGAGTCCGCGATCGAAGCCGTGCGGAGCGTCTCGTCGCTCCCCATCCTCGCGATGCTCACCTTCGACGCAGGCGCCGAGACGCTCTCCGGCGTCACGGCCAGCGAGGCGGCCGAGCGCCTCGCAGAGCTCGGCGTCGCCGCGATCGGCGCCAACCACGGCGCCGGGCATCCAGGCCGCGCTCGCCGCGCTCAGCGAGATGGGCGGCAACGGCCTCCCGCTCGCCGCGATGCCGAACATCGGCCTCGCGAGCATGGCCGGCAACCGGATCATCTACCCGCACGCCTCGCCCGAGTACTTCGCCGAGTTCGCCGCGCATGCGCGGAACCTCGGCGCCCGCGTCATCGGCGGCTGCTGCGGGACGACGCCGACCGAGATCGCCGCCATCGCCTCGGCGGTCAAGGAGGAGCGCCAGCCCAGCGCGCCGCTCGTCTTCGCCGAGCGCGAGGTGCAGGTCGCCGTCCCCGAGCAGCGCGAGGAGACCGATCTCGCCCGCGCCTTCCGCGAGAACGAGTGGGTGCTGTCGGTGCAGATCGACCCGCCGCTCGGCGGCAGCTACGCCGGGATGATCGAGGTCGCCCGCGCGATCAAGGACTCGGGCAACGCCGGCTTGGTCGACATCAACGACAACGCGACCGCGCGCGCCGCCGCCAGCGCGCTCATGCTCTCGGTCGAGATCGAGCGCAGCGGCGGGCGTCGAGACGATCCCGCACCTGACGACCCGCGACGCGACGATCATGGGCCTCGAGTCGCAGCTCCTCGGCGCGCACGCGTGCGGCATCCGCAACGTGCTCGCCGTGACCGGCGACCCGCCCGAGGTCGGCGACTACCCGGGCTCGCGCGGCGTCTACGAGATCGACTCGATCGGCCTCACGCGGCTGATGGCGCGCCTGAACCGGGGCGAGGACTACAACGGTCGCGCGATCGACGCCGCGACCTCCTTCTACATCGGCGTCGCGGTCAACCCGGCCGCGGACGACCTCGACAACGAGCTCGAGCGCTTCCAGCAGAAGGTCGAGGCCGGCGCGCACTTCGCGATGACCCAGATCCTGTTCGACCTCGAGTACATGGACCGCTTCGTCGAGCTGCTCGGCGGCGAGTGGCCGATCCCGGTGCTCGTCGGGATCTTCCCCGTCTGGAGCCACCAGCTCGCGCTGCGGCTCCACAACGAGGTGCCGGGCATCGTCGTCCCGGACCGCGTGCTCGAACGCGCTTGCGCGACGCAGGCGCGGGTGCGGCCGAGGTCGGGATGGCAGATCGGCCGCGAGCTGCTCGAGGGCTCGCGCGACCGCGCGCAGGGCGCCTACGTCGTCGCGCCGTTCCGCCGGCCGCTTGGGATCCTCGACCTGCTGTCGTAGGCTGACGCCGTGAACGGCGCCGAGCTCCAGGAGTTCATCGACCGCTACAACGCAGCGTGGAACGCACACGACGTCGAGGCGATCGTCGTCCATGCACACCGAGGACTCGGTCTTCGAGAACCACACGACCGGGGACGTCAACGTCGGCAAGGACGCGATCGCAAAGGCGATCACGGGCATCTTCGGCGTCTTCCCGGACCTGAGCTTCGAGGCGCGGAGCCAGTACATCCGCGACGACCTCGTCGTCCAGGAGTGGACGCCGCGCGGCACCCACGAGGGCACCGATGAACCGCTCCGGGATGACGATCGAGCCGACCGGCAAGAAGGTCGAGTACCGCGGGATGGACATCATCCCGATCGAGGACGGCCTCGTCGCCCGGAAGGACGTCTACTCGGACGGCGTGACGCTCCTGCGCCAGCTCGGCTTGACCGAGATCGCGTAGCTACACTACGGCGCGCCCGGGGGCGTAGTTCAGTTGGTTAGAACGCCGGCCTGTCACGCCGGAGGTCGCGGGTTCGAGTCCCGTCGCTCCCGTAAAATCCCTGCAAATCGGGATATTTTGTCGACACGTAGGCACAGAACGACCGCCGGCCTCCATGGATCCCGCGTCGATCCCGCACGAGGAGTCCGGGTTTGCGGCGAGTTTTCGTTCGCATGCGGCGCCGCTCGTCGCTTGCATCACGCGCTGATCCCGCACGCCTTTGCCGGGAACGGGAGGAGCCGGGCCGCATGGGAGTGGGGTGGCAGGGGCCACCCCACTCTGGCTTTCATGACTGACTCCTTTCGGGCTGTTTGCGGCGGTGTCGTCGCCGCTTGTTGCCGAGTCGTTCAGGTCGTCCTATAGCGAGATGCGAGCCCGCGGGGCGTGGGCGAGGAGCCGGTGGCGGACGACGAAGCCGCCGGCCAGCAGCGCGAGACCGAACATCACGGCGGCGCCGATCCCGAAAGCTCGCCACGCGAAGCCCCGGGTCGGGTTCGTGGGTTGCGCTGTGACGGCGGCTGCCGTCTGCGCGTCGGCGCCCATACCCCTGGTTGAGCATCTCGCTGCGGAGCATCAGCGCCCGGTACTCGGCTGCGGTCATGCCCTGGGACGCCGCACCCTGCGGGCCGAGCCCGTACCTCTGGTTGAGCGCCGCGCTGCGGAGCATGAGCGCCTGGTACTCCGCCTCCGACATGCTCGGGGGCCGCGACGTTCCCGCCTGAGCGACTCCCGCGAGCGCCGTCAGTGCGCTCACCGCGGCGAGTACCGCTGCGATCCGACCGATGGTGCGCGCGATGTTCACGCTTCCCCCTTCCGTGCGGATCACCTGACGCGACGGTACGTCGGCACGGGGCAGCGCGAAATCGGCGGAGCCGCCGGTCTTGGGAGGCGACGACCTACTCGGGAACCGGCGGGTCGGCTGGAGTTTGACCGGCGGCCAGCTTGGCGGCGAGTTCGGCGCGGGAACGAACGCCGAGCTTCCGGTAGATCTTCGAGAGGTTCCACTGAACCGTCTTGGGGCTGATGAACAGGGCGTCCGCCACCTCGCGGTAGGTGCGTCCGGCGGCGACGAGGGCAGCGACCCGTTCCTCGGTCGGCGTCAGCACGCCGGGCGTTGCGGGCGCCCGTCCCCCGATCCGCCTCAACTCGGCCCGGGCCCGCTCGGACCACAGCCCCGCGCCGAGCTCGTCGAACACCGCGAGCGCTTGCGTCAGCGATTCCCTGGCTGGACGCCTCTCGCGATTCCGGCGTTGCAGCGTCCCGCGTACGAGAAGGGTGCGCCCGCGCTCGAACGGCTCCTGGAGCCGTTCGTGGAGCTCGAGCGCGCGGTCGAGGCTTGTGTACGCGGCGTCGCTGTCCCCGGCTGCGGCGCTGAGCAGCGCGCGGCAGCGGCTGGCGATCGTGAGCGCCCACATGCCGCCCGTCGCGCGGGCCTGTTCCTCCAACTCGGCGAGGAGCGCCGTCGCGGCGTCGTGCTCACCGAGTGCCAGCAGGGTCTCGATCGCATCGCCGTGGAAGCGGAACAGCGCCGGCTCGCCGAACCCCGCGTCGGCGACGGCGCGGGGAAGCGGGCCGAGAAAGCGATGGGCTTCGCGAGCGTCGCCCAGCGAGTAGTTCGAGGAACCCGCGGATCGCGAGCATCTCCAGGTGGGCGGGGACGACGCCGACGGCGAGCGCGAGCGGCAGCCCCTCGTCGGTCGCGGCACGCGTTTCGGCCACGCGTCCGAGGTGCGCATCGACGAGTGCCCTGGTCGACAGCGCGAACAGGCGTTGGTCTTCATGGGCGGTCTGCACGGTGGTCTCGAAGGACTCGGCGGCGTGGTGCGACGCGAGCTCCCAGTCTCCGGCCAGGCACTCGACCCGACCGAGCTGGGAAGCCACGTAGCCCAGGCTGTGCTCGTCGCCGCGCGCGAGCACGGTGTCGCGAAGCGCGGTGAGCGTCGAACGGGCAGCAGCGAGATCGCCTGCCCACTCGAGCAACATCCCGTGGATCCAGGCGGGTCGGATGCGTCCGAGGATCGACCTCCACTCGTCTTCCGTGTCTTCGAGCTCGAGGGCGCGCTCGATGAGCGCAGTTGGAACTCCTCGCCCGCGAATGGTCTGGAAGAAGGCCATGTCCGCCAGTGCGCTTGCGAGCACGCCGGGCTCCTCGAGACGCTCGGCGAGCTCGAGCGCCGCACGCGCATGGGGCTCGGCCGCCGCGACGTCACCGGTCTCGTGGATGCTCCATGCGAGTCCCCGTTCGATCTCGATGCGCGCCGCAGGATCGTCTCCGATCTCTGCGAGAGCATCGCGGAACAGATCGGCGGAGACGTGGAAGCCATGCCCGAAGCGATGTGACCCAAGCGAGGCGCGTGAGCGCGACGGCGCGCTCGCGACCCGGAGGAAGGCGCGCCACCACCTCTTCGAGAAGAAGTCGCGCCCGGTCGGTGTCCCCGGCCTCGAGATGGCAATCCCCGGCTTCGATCGCCCGCCTCCAAGCGTCGGCGTCATCGGGCGGCGTGAGCATTCGTGCCCGGTCCCAGAGCTCCGCTGCGGCTTGCGGAGCGCCACGTGCTCTTGCCCGTCGGGCAGCATCCTCGACGGTCGCGGCCACCTGGGCATCGGGACCGCTCGCAGCGAGGGCGAGATGGAGCGCCTGCTCGTCCGGATCGTCGACGATCTCCGCCAAGCGGGCGTGCAATTCGCGTCTCCGAGCCGGCGGTGTCTGCGCGTAGACGACCGAGGCGAGCAGCGGATGTGAGAACCGAACGCGGCCGTCGGCGACCTCCAGGACTCCGGCGGCTGCCGCCTTCTCGAGCGCGGCCGCCCCACCCCCACCGCCGGCGGAGGCAGCCAGGAGCTCGACGGTCGGCCGCGAGAGCGCCGAGACGACGAGCGCCGCCTCCTTCGCCGCGGTAGGGATTCCGGCTAGCCGCTTCCGAACCAGCTCGTTGAGAGTCGCCGGCACCGGCAGCGACTCCCCCGGCGCGAGGGAGACATCGCGCGCGAGCAGCGCCCTGCCAAGCTCGAGCGCGAAGAACGGATTGCCTCCCGACACCCGCTGCAGCTCGATGAGCGCGGGGCGGAGAAACTGCCTGCCGAGCTGCGCCCGCAGAAGACGATCGAGTGACCTGATATCGAGCGGGCCGATGACGAGCCGTGTCAGGCGGTCGGCGTCCAGAGCGGTCTCGAGCTCGACGCGAGATTCTTCGCTCGCCTCCGCGCGTCGCGCGAGGAGGAAGCCGATCGGTTCGTCGCGCAATCGCCTGGCCGCGAATGCGAGGGCATCGGCCGACGGTGGATCGAGCCACTGCACGTCGTCGATCGCCAGGACCAGCGGCATGTCCTCGGCGAGCACTCGAATGGCACCGAGGACGCCGAGCGCGACCGCTCGGCGCTGCAACCCTCCAGGCTTCGCTCCAGCTCGCAGCAGCGCAACTTCGAGGGCCTCGCGTTGCGGGTCGGGAAGCCGCCCGAGCGCAGCGTCTGGCACGTCTCCGAGGAGATCACCGAGCACGGCGAACGGCAGCGCGATCTCGGCCTCGACCGGCCTGCTCGTGAGCACCTGCAGTCCCCGCTCACCGGCGTCGGCGATGCCCTCCCTCCAGAGCATCGTCTTCCCGATCCCGACCTCACCCTCGATGAGCAACGCGACCGGTCCCGCGGGGACCGCCTCCAAGAAGCCGCGAACCCAATCGATCTCCGACTCGCGCCCCACGACCTCCAACGCCGGCGACATCAGCCCTCCTCCGGTGGACTGATCAGATCGTATTCCTCGGTGGCCGTTACGAAGAACAATCCCCACGTCCTTCGACTTCGCGACGGCGGCACACCCTCTATGACTTCGTTCATGACGAGAATCAAGGAACGCCGGTGGACGTCGCGGGTTCGAGTCCAGTCGCTCCCGCTCGAAACTCGCTGGTAACAGCGGGTTTCTGTGACCAAACGAGGACGAGACGCGAGGAAAGCTCAAGCCTTGGCAAGTGGGTTGACAAGTTGCCGGCAACTCGGGTAGTTCCCGCGAGCACCGCGCCGGGTCAGGCTTTCGAAAACAGGATCGGGGTGCCTCTGAGTTGGAACGCGGATGCACTTCAGGCGCACTTGCTCCGCGGTCCCGCGCGCTGATGGAAAGCCACCGCCCAACGTCACCGAAGCATCATCAGGCAGAAGAACGCTCGCGCAGTCCAGCGTCGGGCTGGTCTGACTTCGAGTAGTACCTAGCCAACGGCGGCGGCCAGCTCTTGATAGGCAGGGAGGAGCTCGTCCCACCGCGCCCGCGTCGTCGCAGCGCTCACGCCCGGCGAGGTGGGCGGCGAGATCTTCGACGTGGATCTGCACCCCGGCCCCGTAGGCGGCGAGCAGGTCCAGGGGCATGCCCCGTTCCTCGAAGACCAGGATGGTCTGGTCGCCGTCGGCGGTCAGCGTGGCCTCGATGACGTCCTCGTCCGGCTCGTCCGCGGTCCTTGATCGCGCAGCAGCAGCCGCTGCGGGGGCTCGCACGCTTCCACGCGACCGGTGCCTTCCCATCCGCTGGCGAAGACGCGTGCGCGGAACTCACCGCCGGGTCGCAGGTCGCCCTCAACCTCGCCGTACCAGCGGGCGAGACGCGCGGGATCGGTGAGTGCCGACCACAGGTCGTCGATATCGGTGTCGAAGCGGTCCTCCATGCGCACGATGCCCTTGCCATCTGCTGATCGCAGGCTGCCCAGGATGCGGTCGCCTCCACGTGCGTTGCTCGTCATCTGGTGCTCCTTCGTTCGCGGGGTGGGAAGCAGTGCTTTCCCTCAAAGACCAGCCGGGGCGCATGAAATCATCGGTCGGGATAGTCGTCGGTTGACATTCGCTTGCTCATGAGTTGGGGGTGAGCAGCCTCCAGTGGCAAACCGCCCGGCTTTCCTTCGTTGGACCGGCCCCGCAGGGTTTGCTCCCGCGCCCCGCACACCAACCGCGCGCGCCCGTGAGTTACTGCCCAGGCCTCAGCTCGTCACACGCGGCGAGTGGAGACTGTCCCTCGCTTGTCGACCTCGACCAGCTCCCGGAGGTTGCGGATGCCCCACTGCCGCCGAACCAGATCCGTCGGAACCTGTTGTGCCCGACGAGAACTCGTTCGATGTCCGGCTTCGTCTCGAGCTCCCACCCCTCGGCGGCCAGTTCCGCCACTGCTCTATCGAGAGCTTCTTCCCGTACCTCCGCACTGATCGGCGTCTCGCCGACAACTGGTGCGTCACGGATTTCCTGTACGACGCTCATAACGACTCCTTTTCCGATTCGACCTACGGCTGACATCCTCGAAGCACGAGCGGCGCGGAGCATCGGACCGCGCCCCGATTGGCCGTGTGGCCAAGTACGCATGCAGTTCAACAGCCGCTCCGCCGGCCTTCCCGCGCCAAGATTGCTGTAGCGCGAGAAGAGGATCTGCGGCCCAGGGCAGCGTCGCCTGAAGGGAGGCTGCGATGATCAGCCATGTCGATGCGGGACGACGAGCTCGGGCTTGGGATCGGGCGGCCGCGCTGCGCGCCGAAGGACGCGCGTTCCTCGACCGCCACGCGGTCGTAGCAGCGGCTCACGCAGGCAGGGTCGGTCGAGCTCGTCGGCAGTTTTCGGTCACCGGACTGATGGTCCTGGCGCGACCTCGACGTCTCCGGCGGGACGCGCTACGACCTCTTACGCGCTTCGCGGCGTGGAGCTCTTGTGCCTCCCCCGCTCGTGCACGCCGCCGACCGCGTCCGCTTGACGAAGCAATTTGATGCGTCAACACCACATCGGCGTCCACTACTCTCGCCTCCTTTCAATGGTCGACGGCTGGAAGCTGACCTTCTCCCTCTTCACCCACGGCACCCGGGCAGTAGGTCGATTGAGTTCCAGCGCCACCTCCTCGAACAACTTGACGACGTCTTGCTCGTCGACATCCTGCGACTGAAGGAGCTCCTGGCATCTCGCCGCCCCAGTATCCCGAGGCCTCGCTCGGCGGCTACGAGATCTGCTGCGCGGTCCTCGCCGGCGCGTGACACGCTCGCAGGAGCTCGATGCGCTATCTCGAGGGAAAAGGGCATCCTGGGACTGCCTACGCGTACGGGCTGAGGACGATCAAGGCCAGGGAGCCGTGGTCGGTCGGTCAGACCGCCTTGCGAGCCAGCTGGCCGCATGAAGGCACCGAAGATCCAGAGCAGCGGGAAGAAGATGCCGAAGAAGAACATCCAGCCGTGTCCGTTACGGAGTGTCCTGATGCCCAGCCAGATGAAGAGCACGATCCAGATAGGGCTCCGATTCCGATTCCCCACCACATCGGCGGCCTCCTGTCGATAGACGTGAGCCGGTATTGGCCCAACGCGAACAGTCTCCTGCAGCGGCGCCGAGACGGCCAACATCTGCAAGATGCGTGGGATGCCGAAGAACGTGAAGCTTCGCGAGATCACGAGAGGACTCGCTTCCCGCGGTGCTCGAGCTCGCGGTCGAGCCCGAGCAGGAGCAGTTCGTCGCCCCGAACGCGCGCTCGATCGCCGAAGCGCATTTCGAGCCGCACTCGTGGTTTCGCGCCGTCTACGCGGACGATGCGCCCGTCGGGTTCGTCATGGCCTACCGCGACCCGCCGACAACCTTCTGGGTCTGGCGCTTCATGATCGACGCCGCTCAACAGGGGAAGGGCTACGGCCGCCGTGCGCTCGAGCTACTCGTCGACGAGGCGCGCAAGGACGGCGTCGCCGAGGTCAAGCTCAGCTACCACCCCGGTGAGCACTCACCGCGGCGTTCTTCAGCTTCGGCGTCGACACCGGCGAGGCCGAGGAGGGCGAACCCGTCATGGTCGCCCTCGATTAGCCGGATCAGAGGAAAGCCTACGCTATGACCGAGGCGAGACTCTTCGGGTCGATCCTTCCACCGGAAAGGTGCTTCGCCGCGTCCGCGTCGGTGTGAAACCCCGGGTCATCGCGTTCGCCGCCGACAGCGTGTGGGTCGCGAACTCGAGATCGGGCACGGTCTCGCGGATCCAAACCGCCGGGCCTTAGTTTCCGGACGGCGTGCTGCGACTCTGACGTCGTCGAACCAGACCGACCCGGCCGCCGCCTGGTTCCAGAGGTAGACGCGATCGTAGGGGCTCGGGGTGCCGAGATCGCCGCTCACCGACCCGAGCGAAGACGCCGTCCAGCCAGAGCTCCGCACCGCCGTCGACGCGCTCGTCCAGGTACAGCTCCGCGCAGTGCCACTGGCCAGTGAGCACCTGCCCGCTCGCGCGCATACAGGTCGAGGCGGTCGAGCGCCTCGTTGAAGAAGTAGCCCTCGAGCCCCTTCGTCACCGGGTTCTACGTGATCACCCAGCGGCGGATCCCGAGCGGATACTCGTACGTGATCGCGCGCCCGTTCGCGATCTCGATGCCTTCGGTGAGCCCCGGTGCGATGCGGAAGCAGAAGTGGGTGTAGGTCTGCGGCGTGGCCGCCGCCGGCGAGGTCGGCGTACAAGCGCGACGACTGGTCGGCGCCCGTTCGTAACGCGCACGCTCGTCGTGCCCGAGGTCGCATAGTTCGAGTCAGTGCGATCGACGACCCGGCCGACGAGAGCAGGTCCCACTGCGCGAGCGAGCCGGAGTCGAAGTCTTCGGCGAAGTACGTTCCCGGCTGCGACGCCCGAGCCGAAGAGGCTGACGGACTGCGGGCTGTCGTCCGCGTTGTCGGCGAGGGTCAGCGTCGCGTTGCGCGGCCCTTCGGCGGCTCGGAGAAAGGTCACCGCGAGCGAGCAGCTTGCGCCGGCGGTCAACGAGGCCGGGCAGTCGTTCGTCTGGCTGAAGTCGGCCGCGCCTGGCCCGCTGATGCCGACGATGCCGATGGCAAGTGGGCCCACCGCCCGTGTTGGAAAGCGTGATCGATTGAGTAGGGCTCTGCCGTCCCCACGGTCTGCGAACGGAAGGCGAGCGCACCCGGCGCAAAGCTGACCACCGGGCGCCGAAAGCCCTCTCCCGCTCAGCAGAACGGTCTGCGGGCTGGACGGGGCGCTGTCGCCGATCACGAGCGAGGCCGATTTCAGGCCGCCGCTGTGCGGGGTGAACGAGACGTAGATCGTGCAGGCCGCGTTCACCGGAAGCGTGTCGGGGCTGACGGGGCAGTCGGCGCCCTGCGCGAAGTCGGCCGCGTCCTGCCCGTTGACGGAAGGTGAAGATCGCGAGCGGCTCGGCTCCCGTGTTCCTCAACGTGACCGCCTGAGCGTCGGAGGTCGTGCCGACCATGCGATCGACGAACGCAGCGAGCCCGGCGAGACCGCCGCTTCGGCCGCGCCGAGACTTCCCCTTCCGCTGAGGGCGACGGTCTGCGTGCCACCGGGAGCGTCGTCGCCGATCACGAGATTGGCCGACTTCCACCCGGCGCTGTCAGGGTCGAACGAGACGTAGATGTGCACGAGCTTCCTGCGGGCAGCGAGTTGGGGCTAACCGGGCAGTCCGCGCCCTGGGCGAAGTCGGCGGCGTCGGGCCCCGTGATGCGGAACGTCGAAATCGAGAGCGGGCCCGTCCCGCTGTTCGTCAACGTGACGGCCTGAGCGCCGCTCCTGACATCGATGATCTCGTCTCCGTAGGCCAGCGTTCCCGGCGAGACGGTCGCCGCCGGGGTTCCTCCGCTCGCGGTGTTTCCTGAGCCGCTGAGCTCGACCGTTTGCGGGCTGGCGGCGCATCGTCCCCGATCGCGAGCGTCGCCGACTTCGTGCCGGGACTGTCAGCGGTGAACGAGACGTAGATCGTGCACGAGGCTCCGGGCTGCAGCTGGTCCGGGTCGACCGGGCAGAGCGCGCCAAGGCCGAAGTCGGCTGCGTCCGGGCCGTTGAGCCGGAAGGTCGAGATCGTGAGCGGCTGGTCGCCGGTGTTGGTCAGCGTCACCGCCTGGGCGTCGGAACGCGTCCCGACCGGGCGGTCCGGGAAGACGAGCGCAGATGGGCTCAGCGTGACCTGCGGCCCTTGAGTCATCGGGCGCGGCGGAGCCGACCGGAGACGAGCAAGCTCACCGAGATCGCGACCGCAAACGCTGCTATCCCCGCGACTCGGCGCGCGCGCAGACCTACCCGCATTGACCCCTCCTCCTGTCCATCGTTCGTCTCGCCCTCTTCCTGAAGCATGAAGACCAGGCACCGCCGGAGCTACTGGGCAATGGGCGAGTTTCTTCGCACTACGATCGAACAGGAGCTGGCAGAGTAGGCCCAGTGGCGACGATGGCCGATCTGGACAAGCTCGCCCTGGCCATGCCGCTGGCGACGAAGGAGGTCTCCGACGACGGCCGGCCGTCGTACCTCGTCCACGGGAAGATGTTCTGCTTCCACCGCGGCCGAAGGCCGGACGCGATCGATCCCAAGACGGGCGAGCGGATGGAGGACGTCCTCATGTTCCGCGTCGACGACCTCGACGAGAAGGATCTGATCCTCGCCGACGACCGCGGGATCTTCTTCACGACGCCCCACTTCAACGGCTATCCCGCCGTCCTCATGCGCATTCCGTCGCTGAGACGGCTCAAGCGCGCCGAGCTCCGCGACCTCGTCGTCGGCGCCTGGCTGACCCGCGCGCAGAAGCGCGTCGCCAAAGCCTGGCTCGCGGAGAACGAGCCCGACTACCGAGGAATGACGCCCCGTGGGGGTGGACAAATGGGGAATCGCGACTACGATCCGTCGGTCACGAACAGGCCAGGGCTGCTCCGCGTCCTCTTTCCGCAGCCCGACCTCCGCTTCCCATGCCGAACGTCCTCCGCAGCCGCCTGCTGGCGCTTGCATTCGCAGCGTGCGCGTTCGCGTGCCTGGTCGGCGGTCTTCGAGGCGAGGCACGCCGACGGCTCACGCCGAAGGAGTGCGGGTCGCCCGAGAGCGTCTCGGCCCGCCGATCCCGAAGCGGCACATCCTCAAGCGGCTCCGGCCGCAGGCACAGGCACAAGCGAACGCTCGGGGAGCGCGCGGCGCGGATCGCGCTGAAGGCGGTCGGCGTGCCGTACCACTGGGGCGGCGTGTCGCCGTCGAGCGGATTCGACTGCTCGGGCCTCGTCTACTGGGCCTACGGCCACGTCGGGGTCGCCGTTCCACACAGCTCCTACGCGCTGGCCGGGATGGGCCGCCGCGTGCGACATCTCCGGCCCGGAGACCTGCTCTTCTTCTACGGCAACGGCCACGTCGGGATCTACGTCGGGCACGGGCGGATGGTGCACGCGCCGCACAGCGGGGCCCGAGTTCAGGTCGTCAGGCTGGGCCGCTCGAACTACGGCGACGCCGTGATCAGTGCGCGCCGGCTGACTCGCGGCTGACCCACTCCGCGATCCTCGTCAGGTTCGCGGCGCCCGTCTCGTAGGCGCCGTCCTCGGGCTCGCTGGCGATCGCGGCCGTGACCGTGCGCCCCTCGGCCGTGAAGATCCCGAACTGGCGGACGAGCGCGCGGCCCGGAGGATCGGGCCCCCAGCCGCCCTTGATCGCGGCGCCGGGATCGACTGCGGCGAGGCCCCAGCGCTGCTCGGGGATGACACGGCGCATCAGGTCGAGAACCGGCTCGGCTCCGGGAGCTCCTGAGAGCCCCGCCGCGAACCGCTGCTGAGCCGCGAGCGTCCACTCGGTCTGGCCGAACGACGTGTACGGCGGGAGGACGACCTCGGTCTCGACCCTCGTGTCGGCGTCGCCGGCCGAGGCGAGGACGCGCTCGACGGCGGCGGCCGCAGTCGCGGGCGGGCCGAGGCTCTCCCAGAGCGCTCTGGCGGCATCGTTGTCGGACTCCGTGATCGCTCGCTCGACGAGATCTTCGGTGTCCGCCGTGAGGGCCGCGATCGCGAGCGGAACCTTGATCGTCGACCACGCGGCGCCGCTCGTCAGGCTCCCGACCTGCCATCACGGGGCCGTCGTCCACGGAGAACGCGGCCCCGCTTCGTCCGCCGAGTTCCCGCTCGAGCTCATCGAAGTCCGACATCGAAGGAGAGGATCGCCGATCAGGCCGTCGAACCGGTTCGGTTCATGGCGCCGGCGCAGCGAAACGACCCCTACAAGTCGTTCAACTTCATCGTCGAGATCGACGGCATCGCGCGCGCGGCTTTCAGCGAGGTGAGCGGGCTCGAGAGCGAGACCGCTGTCATCGAGTACCGCTCGCGGACAGGACTTCGTGACTCGCAAGCTGCCGGGCCTGACCAGGTACGCGAACATCGTCCTGCGCCACGGGATCACGCAGGACCGGGAGCTCTGGGATTGGCGAAAGAACATCGTCGACGGGAATCCCGACCGCCGGAACGGCTCGATCAAGCTCCTCGACGACCAGCGGAACGAAGTGCTGCGCTGGAACTTCCGCGAGGGATGGATCTGCAAGTGGGAAGGGCCTACGTTGAACGCGAAGTCGAACGAGGTCGCGATCGAGACGATCGAGATCGCGCACGAGGGCCTCGAGCTGGATCAATGACCGACGACGGGGTCGTCGTCGACGTCGTCTTCGAGGCGGGGCTGCTCTACCTCGAGCTCGCGAATCTCTCGGACCGGCCCGCGCTGAACGTCAGCTGCAAGTTCGACCCGCCGCTCGTCGACATGCAGGGTCGCGACGTCTCGAGCCTCGCCCTGTTCCGGCGGGTCGAGTTCCTGGGGCCGCGGCGGCAGATCCGCACGCTGCTCGACTCGACGGCGGGCTACTTCGCTCGCGAGGGAGCGGGCCGCGTCACGGTCGTCGTCGAGTTCGAGCGGCCAGATGAGAAGCGGCGTTCGCTGACCGTCTCACACGATCTCGCGGTCTTCCGCGAGCTCGCGTACCTCGCCTAGCGGCGGCCGACGGTCAGCTTGACCGGGAAGCCTCGGCGCTTCAGGGCGCCGGGCCTCGGGCTCTGGGCGATCACGCGGCCGACCCGGCGTGAGCGGGCGCGGCGAATCGCGCCGACCGAGCAGTGCGCGCGACGGATCTTCGTCTTCGCGCGGCCGAGCTGAAGGCCGATCACGCGCGGCACGCGGCACCGAACTGGTGGAGGCGGATGGAGGTGGCGGAGGCGGAGGCGGAGGCGGCGGAGGCGGGCGGAGGGGCAGGACGGAGGCGGTGGCGGTGGAGGCGGCGGAGGCGGAGGCGGCGGAGGCGGAGGCGGCGGAGGCGGAGGCGGAGGCGGAGGCGGAGGCGGAGGCGGAGGCGGAGGCGGAGGCGGAGGGGGCGGAGGCGGAGGAGGCGGAGGCGGCGGAGGTAGGCGGAGGCGGAGGCGGAGGCGGCGGAGGGGCGGAGGCGGAGGCGGAGGCGGTCCAGGCGGTAGGCGGAGGCCCGCCCGTAACCGTCACGGTGCCGAGCATGGACGGGTGTACGGCACAGTGGTACGGGTAGCTGCCTGCGAATCAGTGAACGATGAATCGGAACTCCTGCCCCGGCGCCAGCATCCCGGAGTCGAACACTCCCGTGTCCGAGGTCGCCGTGTGAGAGACGGGCTCCGGCGTTCGTCCAGCAGACGGTCGTTGCCGGCCGGGTATCTCAACGGTCGCCGGCTGGAAGGCGAAGTCGGAGATCGCGACGATCGTGTCGCTCTCGTCACACGAGCCGGCAGGGCTCGCGTGCGGCGCGCCGGCGGACACACCGGCCTGGGGGACGATCAGCGCGGCGAAGCAAAGCGCCGTGATCGCGAGAACGCGTCGTAGAGAACGAGTCGTGCTCCCCATCTCCCGCGGCAAGTATGAAACGCCGCTCCGAGAAAGTCCATGCCCGCGGTCAGCGAGCGCTCGATTCACTCGGAGAGGTCGAGCACCATGCCTTCGCGGGCGATCGTCGGCGGGTCCTCGCCGTCGTCGACGAGCGAACGGGCCTCGGCCTCGAGCTGCTGCATCGTCTCGTCCGAGTGCGTCGGGTCGTGGTGGAACAGGACGAGCCGCTTGGCGCCGACCGCCGTCCGCGTAGGCAACCGCGCTCGAGACGCTGGAGTGCCCCCACCCCAGGCGCTCGTCGTACTCCTCCTCGAAGTACTGCGCGTCGTGCAGGAGCAGGTCGACGTCCTCGGCGATCGAGCCGCCCGAGATCCAGTCGCGCGTGCGCTCCTCGAACCGGCCGGCGAGCGCGGGCTCGTGATCCGGGAGGTAGGCGACGCTCGCGCCGTCCGCGTCGATGCGGAAGCCGACGGTCGGCCCCGGATGGACGACGAGGCTCGCGGTCAGGAGCGCGTCGCCGATCCGCCAGGGCGTGCTCGGCACGTCGTAGAAGTTGACCTTGGCGGGCGTGTCCTGCAGGTCGATCGGGAAGAGCGGCGGCGAGAACGAGCGGCGGATTCGCTCCTTCAGGCCGAGCACCGGCGAGCGCGGGCCCCAGAGGTCGATCTCCACGTTCGGATCGAAGAGCGGCGCGAAGAAGCGCAGGCCCTCGAGGTGGTCGAGGTGGAGATGCGTGAGCAGCAGGTGGATCCGCCGCGTCCCACGCTCGGCGAGCTGGGCGCCCAGCTCCCGGATGCCGGTGCCCGCGTCGAGGACGAAGACCGAACCGTCCTCCAGCGAGACCTCGACGCAGGACGTGTTCCCGCCGCAGCGCACCGTCTTCGGCCCCGGCGTCGCCACCGATCCGCGACAGCCCCAGATCACGACGCGCATGACGTCACCAACCTACTCCCGCCACCAGATCGCGACGATCCCGACGAACTCGTCCTTCTGGGCGAACAGCGGAAACGCCGTCACCCCGATGTGGCGCTCGACTCCGTCGAGGCTCGTCACCGTCATCTCCTCGTGCGCGGCCCGCCGTTCCTCGAAGGCGATGCGCGTCGGCCGCCGCTCCTGGGGCAGCGGGTCGTCGTTCTCGAGCCGCGGTGCGACGCTCGCGCTGAACTCGTCGATCGGCATCTCGCCGACCTCTGCGAACGACCTTCCGACGAGCTCCTCGGCCGCCTCGTTGAAGAAGATCAGCGTGCCCTCGCCGTCGACGATGAGCGTCGGCGTGGCGAGGTTCGAGGCGAACTCCCGCGCCAGGATGTGCACGAGGTGCTTTGGCCGGTCGGTCGGCACCGGTGAAGCGTATGCCTGCAGACGTAGGAAGCGCGGGCAGCGCTCGCCGGAACGCGCTGCGACTGACCGGTCCCACCGCGACTTGCGGTATGTTAGGTTGCTTCATCCGAGCAAGGGAGATCGACAATGCGCCTCGAGGGAATTCATCACGTGACCGCGATCACCGGCGACGCGCCGGGCAACGTCGAGTTCTACGCCGGAGTGCTCGGGCTGCAGGCTGGTCAAGAAGACCGTCAACCAGGACGACCCGACCGTCTACCACCTCTTCTACGCGGACGAAAAGGGCTCGGCCGGCTCCGACATCACCTTCTTCGAGTACCCGGGCGCTCGCCGAGGGCGAGCCGGTGCGGGGCATGGTGCACCGCGTCGTCTTCCGCGTCGGCTCGGAGGAGGCGCTCGACTTCTGGGAGGAGCGGCTGCGCTCCGCGGGCGTGGACGTCACGCGCGCTCCGGGCAGCCTCGTCTTCAGCGACCCCGAGGGCCTCGGCCTGGAGCTCGCCGTCGTCGAGACGGGCGACGAGCCGCTGACGGCAGAGCACCCCGAGATCCCGGCCGAGCACCGGATCCAGGGCTTCGATCGCGTGCGCGCCTACACGCGCGACCCCGAGGCGAGCCGGCAGTTCCTCGAGGGTGCGCTCGAGTTCGCGAAGAGCGGCGACACCGACTTCGAGGCTCGCGGAGACCAGCGCGGCGGCCTCTACGTCTACGACCGAGGCGACGAGGCGGGCATCCCCGGCGCGGGGACCGTCCACCACGTGGCCTGGGCCTCGACCCCGGAGGAGCACGAGGCCTGGCGGCAGCGCGTGATCGACGCGGGCGGCAGCCCGACGCCGGTCATCGACCGCTTCTACTTCAAGTCGATCTACTTCCGCGAGCCGAGCGGCGTCCTGTTCGAGATCGCGACCATCGGCCCCGGGTTCACGACCGACGAGCCGCTCGAGAGCCTCGGCGAGCGACTCTCGCTCCCGCCCGACTTCGAGCATCTGCGCGAGCAGGTCGAGCCGGTGCTGACCCCGATTCCGAATCCGCGGGAGAGCTGGGCCGCGCGCTGAGCCTCGTCTCGCGGACGCGACCGGCCGAGGGGGAGCCCGAAGGCGCCCTCGTGCTCTTCCACGGGCGCGGGACGAGTGAGCACGACCTCTTCCCGCTCCTCGATGCGCTCGACCCGGAGCGCCGCCTGCACGGCGTCACTCCGCGCGGGCCGCTCACGCTGCCTCCGGGCGGCGCGCACTGGTACATCCTCGGCGAGCTCGGCTATCCGCCCGCGGACACGTTCCTGCCGAGCTACCGGGCGGCATCGGAGTTCCTGGGCGAGGTTGCCGCCGAGACGGGCATCCCGCCGGAGCGGACCGTCCTCGGCGGGTTCTCGCAGGGCTCGATGATGAGCTACGCGCTCGGGCTCGGTGCCGACCGTCCGCGGCCCGCGGGGATCATCGCGATGAGCGGTTTCTTCCCGACGGTGGAGGGCTTCGAGTACGACCTCGACCAGCCACTGCCGCCGATCGCGATCGGCCACGGCACGCAGGACCCGATCATCGGAGTCGAGTGGGGCCGGAAGGCGAGGGAGCTGCTCGAAGAGAGAGGAGCGGACGTGCTCTACCGCGAGTACCCGCTCCCGCACACGGTCGACCCGTCGTTCCTCGCCGAGCTGCGCCCCTGGCTCGAGCGCGCGGTTCCGTCGAGCTAGTTCGCGGTCGGGAGCGCGAGCGGCGCGTCTTCGGGATGCCTGTGCAGCCCGCGCGCGATCGGGCTCGCGCCGCGTCTGCACCGGCGGCGTCGGCGGCGGGAGCGTGATGTCGAAGGTCGCGCTCGTCAGCCGCTGGTGGCACCCGGTGTTGTTCGGGTAGCAGGAGCCGTTCACGCCCGAGTCCGGCGGCTTGGCGAGCGAGAAGACGGGATGCGCCTTGCCGTCGCCCGTGAACGACGTCGAGATGTAGTCGCCGACCATGTAGCCCTGGTTCGTGTTCGCGACCCACTGCTGGTGCATCGGCCCGGCGATCCGCCTCCCGGGCGGTCCAGGTCGCGCCGCCGTCGAGCGACGAAGAGAAGCCGACGCTCAGCTCGCTCGACCCGGCGGGGAAGTAGTAGTAGGTCAGCGCCAAGTGGGCCGCGCTCCCGCCGGTGTTGGGGTCGACGGCGAGCCCGGGGATGAAGTGATCGACGCCGCTGTTCAAGGGGTCGGTCGGGATGCGCACGACCGGTGTCCAGCTGACGCCGTCGGTCGAGCTCGTCATGACGATGTCGTTGGCGTTGCAGCCCGACTCGAAGACGCAGTCGCTCCAGGCGACGTAGACGCGGCCCGAGGAGTCGACCTCTGCAGTGGGCATCGGCGGGTCTCGCATGCCCTGGTCGCCGGTCGAGATCTGGCTCGCGGCGAAGCTGCAGTGGTCCACGAGTTCCCGCCGTCAGTCGAGACCGCGGCCTCGACGGCCGAGTAGTTCGCCGTGTACGGGCACGACGACCGTGCCGTTCGGCAGGGCCACCGGCTGGCCGCCGAGCCCCGACGTCGCATCCGACACTGTGGAGCGAGCCCCAGGTCAGCCCGCCGTCGGTCGAGGTGACCATCGTCACCACGTTGCCGGCGCTGTTGTCATCGAACTCGATGTAGCAGTTGCCGTAGTGCGGGCTCTGCGGCCCAGTGTGTCGCAGCCGATCCAAGTCTTGTCCCAGAACGTGCCGGGCGCGGTGCCCGCGACGACTGGGTTCGACCAGGTCAGGCCGCCGTCGGTCGAGCGGTTGACGAGCAGGATGTGGCCGTCGCCCGACTGAGTCGATGCCGAGCCCGAGCGCGAGCCAGACGTTGTCCTGCGCGGTCGTACGCGATCGACGGGTCGCTGATCCGCGGCCACGGGCCTGGAGGAGTCGCATTGACCGTCGTGCCGGGCAGGCCGCCGGTCGTCCACGTGCGGCCACCGTTCTGCGAGCGTCGAGAAGACGAGGTTGCTCGAGCCGCCTCCGCCGTACCAGCGGCCCGACTGGGTGAGCGCGACGATCGTCTGCCCGAGCGCGAACGAGTCGGGCTCGACCTGCGTCTTGTGCTGGTGGGCCGAGCCGCCGTCCGTGTACGGGTCGTCGCTGATCGGAGTCGGGATCACGCTCCCCGCGGAGACGGTCGAGACGAGGAGCAGCGCAAACACTACGACCGCGAACGCGGTCCATAGAGACTTCGAACGGCGCGCTCTCTCCTCCCCCACGACGGCGATGTTAACCCGTTTCCGGGAAAGTCCTAGCCAGCGAGCTAGGGACCGGAAGCGGCGGCTCGACCTCGATCGGCCGGCTGTGCTTGCGGTAGAGGACCGGGTCGCGGCGCGCGCGAACCTTCTGCTGGACCGACGGAGCGGTGACGTCGAAGCGGGCGCTGTAGGCGCGCTCGTCGAACGTGGTTCCCGTCTTCGCCTTGGCGACCGCGAAGATCGGGAACGCGAGCGGACCGCCGGCGAACGACGTCGACATGTAGTCGCCGACCATCACGCCCTGGTTCGTGCTCGCGATCCAGGACAGGCTGATCGGGCCGGCCACCTTGCGCCCGGCGTCCACGTCGCGCCGGCGTCGGTCGAGGACGTGAAGCCGACGGTCAGCTGGCACGTGGCCGAGGTGCAGGACGCGACCGGGTAGTAGTAGTAGCCGAGCGCGAGCCGCGTGCTGCTCGCCCGAGGTCGAGCGGTCGACCGCGAAGCCCGGGATGAAGTGGTCGACGCCGCTGTTCGTCGGGTCGATCGGAACCCGGACCTTGGCCGTCCACGCGACGCCGTCCATCGAGGTGCTGTAGACGATGTCGTTCGAGGTGCAGCCCGTGCGGAAGCTGCAGTCCTGCCAGGCGACGTAGACCTTGCCGTCGCCCGCCACCTCGGCCGATGGGAGCGGCGAGGTGCGCAGGTTGCCGGCGACGCCGTGCTCGCTGACCGTGGCGACCGCGACCGAGGGCAGCCACGTGTCGCCGCCGTCGATCGAGCGGAACGCGCGGATCCCCGCGCCGCCCTCGTACGGGACGACAACGGTGCCGTTCGGCTGGACGACAGGCTGACCGCCGATGCCGGTCGCGCCCGGGGTCTTCTTCGGGCCCCAGGTCAGGCCGCCGTCGGTCGACGTGCTCATGTAGAGCGTCGGATCGTCCCACTCCTGGTAGCAGTTGCCGTAGTGAGGGCTCTGCGGCCACGTGTCGCAGGTGATCCAGTTCTTGTCGTAGAAGCTGCCGCTCGAGGTCGATGTCGTGACGGGCTGGCCCCAGGTGAGGCCGCCGTCGGTCGAGCGGCTCGTCAGGATGGCCGCGCCCGAGACGTTGGAGTCGATCGCGAGCGTCGAGATCATCCACACGTCGTGCAGCGGGTCGTAGGCGACGGCCGGGTCGCTGATCCGCGTCCAGGGGCCGCCCTCGTAGACGGTCGTGCCCGGGAGCATCCCGGTCGTCCACGTCCGGCCCGCGTTCGTCGTCGTCGCCCAGCCGATGTTGCTCGAGCCGCCGTCGAAGAAGCGGCCCGTCTGGAACGTGGCGACGACGGTGTTGCCGTAGCCGAACGAGTCGGGCTCGAGCTGAGTGCGGTGCTGGCTGGACGCGTTCGTGTACGGATCGGAGCTGATCGGGGTCGCGATCACGCTTCCTCCGTAGACGCTCGCAGCCAGGGCCAGCGCCCCGACGAGCACGACGAGGACGATCGACGCGCGCCTTCTGCTTTTCCCCCTCCCCACTGGCCTCTGGATCGTACGCAATTCCTTCAGTTTCGCCTAGCGACTTCGGGAGCCGTCCGGCCGTGCGGCCGGTAGCGAATCGGGTCGCGGCGCACGCGCAGCAGAGCGCGCCGAGGGAACGGTCACGTCGAACCGTGCGGACGCGGCCCGCTCGTCGAAGACCGAGCCCGTCGGCGGCTTCGCGATCATGAACACCGGGAAGGCGAGCGGCCCGCCCGCGAACGAGGTCGAGATGTAGTCCCCGACCATCGGCCCCTGGTCGGTCTGGGCGATCCAGGCCATCCTGAAGGGGCCGGCGACCTTGCGCGGCTGCGTCCAGGTCGAGCCGCCGTCGGTCGACGAGGTGAAGCCGACGGTCAGGTCGCAGTTCGAGGCGTTACAGGCGGCGACCGGGTAGTAGTAGTACGCGAGGGCGAGCCGGGCGCTCCCACCGGAGGTCGAGCGGTCGACGCCGATGCCCGGGATGAAGTGGTCGGCTCCGCTGTTCGTCGGCGTCGATCGGGATGCGCACCGGTGCCGTCCACGTGAATCCGTTCGTGCCCGTGCTCATCACGATGTCGTTCGATGCCGCAGCCGGTGCGGAACCGACAGTCCTGCCAGACGACGTAGACCGTTCCCGCCGCGTCGACCTCGGCCGACGGCAAGCGCCGAACGTCCTGAGATTTCCCGGCGACCGCGTGTTCGGTGACGTGGTCGATCGAGGTCGAGCTCGTCCAGTTCGAATCCGCCGTCCTCGGTGCGGAAGACCCTGATCTCGTTCCCGGTCGTGTACGGGACGACCACGTGCCCGTTCGGCTGCACGACCGGCTGACCGCCGAGGCCGGTGGGCAGCCCGCCGGGTTGAGACGGGCTGGCTCCACGTGAGGCCGCCGTCGGTCGACGTGTTCATGAAGATCTGCCCTCCGGCGCCGAAGTCGTCCCACTCCTGGTAGCAGTTGCCGTAATGCGGGCTCTGCGGCCAGGTGTCGCAGGTGATCCAGTTCTTGTCGAGGAACCCGCCGACGAAGGTCTCGACCGGGCTGCTGCCACGTCAGGCCCCCGTCCGTCGAGCGGCTGACCAGGATCCCGCTGGGGGAGCCGAAGGGGGTGAGCGCCCATCCCGAACGTGAGCGTCGAGATCATCCAGACGTCGTGGAGCGGGTCGTACGCGACAGCGGGGTCGCTGATCCGCGACCACGGGCCGCCCTGGTAGACGGTCGTCGCCGGCAGCATCCCGGTCGTCCAGGTTCGGCCCGCGTCCGTCGTCGTCGCCCAGCCGATGTTGCTGGCGCCTCCTCCGACGTTCACGAAGCGCCCGGTCTGGAACGCCGCGACGACCGTGTCGCCGTAGCCGAAGGAGTCCGGCTCGACCTGGGTGCGGTGCTGGCTGGACGCGGTTCGTGTACGGATCGGAGCTGATCGGCGTCGCGATCACGCTCCCGCCCGATGCCGCGGCCGCGGTCACGAGCACCGCAACTGCGCACGCGAGTGCCGCCCTCACCCCCATTTCGCCTGGATCGTATTCCTCGCCGACGCGACCGCAAAGAGCATGTAGATTCGAGCCTCGGTGGCGAAGCGGCTTCTCGAGCGCGAACAGGACGAGCGTCGGCCGGGCGACGAGCTCGATGAGCTGAAGCAGGTCCTGCGCAATCGCGCCCAGGCGATGGCCGAGCGCGAGCGCGAGCTCGACCGGTTGGAGCGCAAGCTCGCGCTTCAGGAACGGCGCCTCGGCCGGCGCGTTCGGCTCCTGCGCGCCGAGCGGAGCTGGTTCACGCCGGTCAAGAACCGGCTCGCGGATCCCGACGACGTCGCGGCTGTCGAGCGGGCGAGAGCGGAGCTGGCCGACGCGCGAGCAGACGCTCTCCGCCCGGGAGGCCGAGCTCGGGCGGCGGCTCGACGAGCTGGCCCGAGCCGAGGCGGACGCGAGCGAGCTGGCGGCTCGGCTGGAGGAGCGAACTCGGGCGCTCGAGACGCTGCAGCAGGATCTCGATCGCCGGGCGCCGGAGCTCGAGGATCGCGAGCGCTCGCACACCGAGGAGCTCGCGCGACTGGAGCACGAGTCGTCGGACCTCGAAGGTCGCCAGGCGGAGATCGAGAAGCTGCGAGCGGAGATCACGGCAGAGGGCGATGCGGTCGCTGCGCGGGCAGCCGAGCTGGAGAGCCGCCTCGACGAGGTGGAACGCCGCGAGCAGCTCGCCTCGGAGCTGGACGCGCGAACGAAGGCGGCCGAGGAGGCGGAAGAGCGGCACAGCGCCGAGGCGGAGCGGCTGGCCGAGCTGGAACGAACGCTCGGCGAGCGTGCGCGGGAGCTCGACGCGCGCGAGATCGCGGTCGCCGCCTTCACGGACCGCGAGGAGGCGTTCGAGGCTGCGCAGGAAGAGGCGGCGGAGCGCGACCGTCAGCTCGAGGAGCGCGAGCGGGCCGTGACCGCGCTCGAGGCGACGCTCGCGGCGAGGCTCGCCACGGTCGAGGAGCGAGAGCGAAAGACGCGGCGCAAGCGAGAGCGCGCACCGGAGAAATCGCCCGACGATCCCGAGTACGTCGAAACCGCGCTGTCGGCGCGGGAGCGCGACCTCGAGAAGCGCGCGGCGGCCGTCGAAGGCGTCGAGAACCGGATCGCCGAGCGCGAGTCGTCTCTCGACGAGCGCGAGTCGTCTCTGGAGGAGCGGGCGACCAGGCTCGGCGGAGATCGAGCGGACGCTCACTCGCCTCCAGGCCGACGTCGAGCAGGAGCAGCAGGCGGCGTCCGAGTCGCTTCGCAGCCTCGAGGCACGCGAGCAGGCGATGGCCGAGAGCCGAGGCGGAGTTCGAGAAGCGCTCCGCGGCGATCGCGGAGGAGGAGCGCGCCGCGGAGGCATCCAGGAAGTCGCGCGAGGAAGAAGCCGAGCGAATCCGGCGCGCCGCAGCCGATCTCGCGGCCCGCGAGCGAGCGCTGACCGAAGCGCAGGACGAGTTGGCGCAGCGAGCCGCTCCCCCGACGGTTCCGACCGGCTTCGCCGCCGGCCTCGAGGCGCTGGCCAGCGCGAGCCACGAGCGCCGCACCCGCCGCAAGCAAGGCTGAGGTGCGACCTCGTAACGGGGAGGTGTGACCGGCGGCGCGCGGTCGAACTCGCTGTAGCGATGGAGCATGAAGTGGCTGGGCGCGGTCATCTCCGCGTGCGACACGCGGCCCGACGGCTCGACGGTCAGCCGGAACCACGAGGGGACCGGCTTCAACGAGAACGCGGCCAGGTCGGTGTCGCCG
Source organism: uncultured Actinomycetes bacterium (assembly GCA_963790695.1). GTDB lineage: Bacteria > Actinomycetota > Thermoleophilia > Gaiellales > Gaiellaceae > VAXT01. The sequence continues at coordinate 158,526 of CAWBPX010000016.1, forward strand.
TTCGCCTCCCGCCCCACCACCCGCGGCGTGCGGGCGTCGTACCACATCAGCACGTCGCGGACGTTCAGGCCGGGGAAGCTCTGTCGCTCCCAGCGCCCGTCGAGGAAGTCCCAGCGGGTGCCGCCGATGATCACCGACCGGAAGCCGGTGTTCGTCCGAAGCCGCAGGCGGTTCGGCGCCTGGACGTCGAGCCCGGTGAGGATCGAGCCCTGGCCCGAGCTCAGACGCTCCGTGAAGTGGTACGAGCGCAGCGCGCCCATCGTCCGCCTGGCCCGCGCGAAGGCATTCGCCCCCGAAGGCGGCAGTCGAGCGGGTAGGGCGAAGGGGAGCGTCGACGAGCCGACCGCAACCTCGACGTTCCGCGCTCGCCCGTCCAGCACCGGCCCAGCCACGCGTGAGCAGGCTCGACCGCACGACTCGGCGCTCACGGGCCGGCCGTCGATCGAGATCTCGAGGTCGTCGGAAGCGACCGGGTCCGACCCACGCACGGCCGCGACCTCGAGTGGCCCTCCCGGCTGCGCGGCGAGGCCGACCAGCAGCTTGCCGCGGTGCTTCGCCAGCGCCAGGGTGTCGTCGCGCAGCGCCAGCGGCAGGTCGAACGTCTCCGTCGAGGACCGGTTGGCGGCAGAGGTCGTCGTCGTTTCGTCGCCGCTCGTGGCCAGCGCCGGTGATCACCGCGAGCGCCAGCCCGAGGACGATCACGCCGACGAAGACCCCGATCCAGGCGCCGCGACTCACGCCCCTAGCTTGCAGGAAGCGCTACCCGCTACCGAGGTAGATCAGCACCTGCGCGCCCGCGGGCTTCCGGCTTTCGGCTGCCGGCTTCTGGTCGACGACCACCGTGCCGGCGGCAGAGGTCTCCGTGGCCTGCGAGACCGTCCGCACCGTGAAGCCGACCTGCGCCAGCACCTGCTTCGCCTGCGCCTCGGTCTTCCCGACCACGTCCGGGACGACCCGAAGCGGCCTTTCGCCCGGCCCGAGCGACACGTTGACGCGAATGAGCGACTTCGCCGGGACGCGCGCCCCTGCCGTAGGGCGCTGGGAGACGACGAGCCCTCGGGGCCGGCTCGATGCGAGTGGATACGAGTCGACCCGGAAGCCTGCGCCCTGGAGGCGTGCGATCGCCTGGGCCTGGCCCATGCCCGTGACCTTCGGCACCTTGGCCCCGCTCGGGTTCGGCGGAGTGGTCGCCGTCGTCGTGGTGGTGGTCGTTGTCGTTGTCGTTGTCGTGTTCGTCGTCGTCGGAGGCCCGTCCGAGACGTTGAGCCCCACGACAGACCCCTTCTTCGCCCTCGTTCCCTGCGCGGGCACCTGCGAGATCACGAGCCCCTCGGTCTTGGTCGACGGAATGCGCGTGATCCGCGCCCGGAAGCCAAGCGCAGTGAGCCTCGCCGTCGCCTGCGCCTCGCTCAGCCCGACGACACGCGGAACGGTCACCGTTCCGCGCCCCCTGGAGATCGTCAGCAGCACGACGGAGCCTTTCTTCGCCCGGCCCTCCGCTGCGGGGGACTGGCTGAGCACGGTGTCCTTGGGCTGCTTCGACGAGACGGGGTTCGTCTTCCCTTTCAGCCCGGCCGCCTGCAACCGAGCGAATGCGTTCGGCGCCGAGAGCCCGACCACATCGGGCACGCCGACGATTGCCCTTCCCGCGCGCGCTGACGATCGTGACGCGGCTGCCTTTGTCGAGCTTCGTGCCTGCCGCCGGCGCCTGGGAAAGCACCTTGCCCGGCTGCGCGCTCGGCCGGATGGCCGTCTGCACGTCGGCCGCGTAGCCCCGGCGACCGAGCTCGTCCACTGCTTGAGCGGTGCCCTGGCCGACCACGTTCGGGACGTGCGGCGTGTCGTCTTTGCGGGTGAGCAGGACCGCCGCCGCGATCAAGGCCGCAACGAGGAGGAGCAGCAGCGCGAGCCACGGCCAGATCAGCGGCCGGCGCCGGGGCGGCACGGCCGTTTCCTGGGTGACTCGCCGGCGACGTCGCCAGGTCATCGCCTCATCATCCCCTGCTCATCGACGGGCTAATCACCTGCTCTATCGTCCTCGGCGGTGCGCGATTCGCCCTATCTCCGGGAGATTCGGGGCCTCGACCCGGTTTCCGACCACTCGCGGATCGTCTATCTGGACACCTGCTTCGAGTTTCCGTGGGACACGACTCGTGCGCTCGAGCTGGCGCTCTTCCGGACGTTCGCCGTCCCCTCGGTGGCAGGCGCTCCTGGACTCGACCGGCGAGTTCCGGAGTGCCCCGCAGAAGCGCTACGACGACACCGACCTGATCCTGTCCACGATCGTCGAAGCGGGGTACGACAGCGAGGACGGCAAGCGGGCGATTCGTCGGATGAACCGCATTCACGGCCGGTTCGAGATCTCGAACGACGATTTCGTGTACGTCCTCTCTTCGTTCGTGTTCGAGCCGATCCGCTGGAACGTGCGTTTCGGTTGGCGGCCCTTGATCGAGACGGAGAAGCTGGCGACCTTCGAGTTCTGGCGCGAGGTCGGACGGCGCATGGCGATCAGGGACATTCCCGAGACGTACGCCGAGCTCGAGCAGTTGAACGCGGACTACGAGCGGCAGCACTTTCGCCGAACCGAGGCCTCGGAGCGTGTCGGCCGAGCGACGCGGGACATGTTCCTCGCCTGGTTCCCGGGTCTGCCGAATCGGTTCGGCGCGCAGGCGATCTACGCGCTCATGGACGACGCGCTGCTCGACGCATTCGGGTTCCCGCGCCCGCCGCGCGCGCTCCGCACGAGCTGTGGAGACCGCGCTCCGCACGCGTGGGAGAGTCGTGGCCCTCCTGCCGCCGCGCCGCCGTCCGCGCCTCCGCACGAGGCGGAGGACACGGACGTACGGACGCGACTGGCAGCTCGAGACGCTAGGACCCGAGCTCGAAGCGCCAGACCGTTCCGCCTGACGCGAGGATGCTTCCCTGGCTGATGTACGCGGCGCCGTCAGGGCCGAACGCGACGCCACCCGGGGTGAACAGGTCGGTGACGACCGGCGTCTTCGTGCAGCCGGCGTCGATCCGATAGAGCACGCCGGGCCCGTTCAGGCCGGGAGCGCTCGCGAACTGCAGCACGTAGAGATGGCCGTCCGGCCCGAACGCGATCGAGATGATCGCCGTGAAGCCGGAGCAGTAGACCGTCGTCTGGCCGCCCTCGACGCGGTAGACGTTTGCAGCGCCCTCGTTGAACGGAGCGCCCGAGAGCTCGCCGACGTAGTAGCTGCCGTCGGGGCCCTGCGCGACCGTCGTCGGAACCGAGTCCGTGTTGCGCTGCGGACGAGACGGGAACGTCCCGAGCAGCTTGACGTGGTTTCCGTGGACCTCGAGCAGGTCGTTCCCGCCCGCGTCGGTGACCACACGGTGGCCACCCGTGTTGATCAGCCCATACGGGTTGGTGTCCGGCTGGCCGACCGGGTTGTGGGCCGCCTCGAAGGCGGAGATGTCGGTTGCCACGTCCCAGTGGCTGTTCGGATGAACCTTGATCAGCGTCCCTTGGCCAAGTGCCCGAAACGGCTGGATCGTCGGGTCGAGCGGGTTCCCGCCCAGGCCGTCCGTGACGAAGAGGTGGCCCCCTTCGACGGCGATGTTGTGCGGGCCGACCGCGCCGTTACCGCCGGCCGGCGCGTTCGACGGCAGGCCGTCCGCGACGACCGCCTGAACGCTGTTCTTCAGCCGCGAGACGCGGCCGGTCGGGCCGTAGCACTTCGTCATCCCGTCCGAGAACACCGCGCAGGGGGCGCTTCCACCCTGCCCGGCCTCCGCGACGTACAGGCTTCCGTGGTTGTCGAATGCGAGTCCCCGAGGGTTGTGCAGCCCGGTCATGACCGGTGCCGCGCCTGCCGCAGGGCTCGCGCTCCCGCCTCCTGCCAGGGCGCCGATGGCGACGCAGGCCAGGCCGACGAGCAGTGCGAGCTTCTTCATTCGTTCTCCTTGTTGTGGGAGAAGGTCATACCACGGAGGCATGCGGAAACGAACTCGAGGGCTACGATGGCGAGCGTGGCGACCGAGCCCCTGCAGCAGCTTCTCCGCGTGGCATTTCCGGACGCGACCGAGCTCGCGGTCGTCGACCGCACGGGCGGCGGCGACCACTTCCAGGTCACCGTCGCCAGCCCGCGCTTCGAGGGCCTGTCCCTCGTCGATCAGCATCGCCTCGTGTACGACGCACTCGCAGCCCCGCTCTCGGACGGCACAATTCACGAGCTGCGCATCAAGACGAAAGGAACCGCGTGACCCTTCGAGACCAGATCAGCGAGATCATCGAGACCCAGCCCGTCGCACTCTTCATGAAGGGAACGCCGAGCTTCGCCGCCTGCGGCAACTCCCAGCGCGCGCTGACCGCACTTCGCACCGCGGGCGCGCCGGTCACCGCGGTCGACATCCTCCCGGATCCGCGCTTCCGCCAGGAGCTCTCGGCGCTCTCGGGCTGGCCGACGATCCCGCAGGTCTTCGTCAAGGGCGAGCTGGTCGGCGGCGCCGACATCGTCGAGGAGCTCGCCGCGACCGGAGAGCTCGAGCGCAAGCTGGCCGACGCGCTCGGCGAGGGGTTCAGCGACGCGCGCGAGGAGCGGGTCATCCCTCTCGCCGCCGCGTGAGCTGGCGCATCGCCGGCACGTACGTCGAGTCCTGTAACTGCGACGCTCCGTGCCCCTGCCGGCGGATCAACGGCGTCCCGGGCGGCAGGTCGACGCACGGCATCTGCGACGGCTCGCTCTGCTGGCAGATCGTCGAGGGAAACGCCGACGGACTCGACCTCTCGGGTCTCAGAGTCGCCATGGCCACGCGCTACAGCGACGACGAGGAAGGCTCGCCGTGGAGCTGGATGCTCTACCTCGACGACCGAGGCAGCCCGGACCAGCACCGGGTGCTCGAGGAGATCTGGGCCGGCCGCGTCGCGGGCGAGCAGCTCGAGCATTTCCCGTGGGCATGGAAGCCGAGCCACCTCCTGGGCGTCCAGCCGGCGCAGATCGAGCTCGACCACACCCCGCGCCGCCAGTGGTTCCGGGTCCGCGACACGATCAGCGTCAGCATCGCCGGCCCGTACGAGGGCGACGAGACGATCACCTGCGTGATCCCCGGTCACGATCAGCCGGGTGAAGAGGTCGTCGCCGAGGAGCTTGCGGTCAGCAAGGGCCCGTTCCAGTTCAGGTACTCGGGCGTCTGCGGGTTCGCTGCGAGCTTCGTCTACGCGGGCGAAGCCTTACCGAATCCTTAGAGATCGAAAACGTCCCGCTCATGCGGGAGGTCTTGACTACGGATCACGGACGACGGCTAACTCTCCCTCCCCTCAGCCTCGCTCCCTGACAGAGCCCGCCTCAGAGGCGGGTTTTGTCGTCCAAGAGCCAGAACGCTCGGCCGAGGGATAGGCCGGTCGGCCCCGCGGGTCGATGAAGCCTCCATCGCAAACTCGGTGCAGCGGCCGTACCGACCCATCCATGGAGGTCTGCACCGATGCAGAAGCTCTACAACTGGCTCGCTCGTGAAGACGGTCAGACGATGGCCGAGTACGGCGTCGTCCTCGCAGTCATCACGATCGCGGTCTTTGGTGCTCTCGCGCTGCTCTCGGGCAACATCGTGAACGCCATCAGCCGCGTCGCCGGATACATCACCTAGGCCCCGGCACATCCGTACTACTCACGGCGCGGCTCTTCGGGGCCGCGCCGCTCCACTTTCGGATCACTTCCTGGAGGGATCGGGCTTCGGCGGCTCCGTGACGATGAAGCATGCACCCCCACCTCGGCGCTTTGCGGCTCGCGCCGATTCGTTCAGGAGGACTGCGACGATGCACAAGCTCTACCGCCTGCTCCAGCAAGACGAGGGCCAGACGATGACCGAGTACGCGACCACGCTCACGGTGATCACGGTCTTCTGCCTCGGCGCCTTCGGCCTGGTGGCCGCGGCCGGCTACCTCACTTGACCGAGGGATCCGGAAGGCGGTCCGGATCACCGATATGGCGTAGTGACAAGTACCCCTAGGCTGAGCGGCCCACGCCACGGAGACGGAGGGTCCGCAGTGCTCCGATTCAGACGACAGCGCGTTCCCCAGCAGCCGGACGTCCTCGACCTCGGCGACGGCAAGTCGCCGGAGCGTAGGCGGGCCGACGCGCGGAGAGCCCATTACGAGCATCAGCGCCGCCTGCTCGAAATCAAGAACCTCGAGCAGCTGATGACGACGCTGACGCACGAGAAGTCAGCTCCCGAGGAACCCGCCTAGAGAAAATAGACCCGTGCTTCGCCTGGCGCCGGCGCTCGCTAGACGGTCCAGGTGTCGCCGGCGTGGAGGAGCGCCTTCAGGTCGCCCTCGCCGCGCTCGGCCTTCGCCGTGTCCAGCTGCGCGGCCATCAGCTCGTCGTAGACCGGACGCTCGACGTCGCGGAAGATCCCGATCGGCGTCGGGCCATGCGGCGTATGCGAGATCCGCGAGAGCGCGAACGCCAGCGAGCCGACCTCCTCGTGCTCGTCGTGGACGAGCAGGCCGCCCTCGTCCGCCGACACGAGCTCGCACGAGCCGTCCTCGCGGAGCTTGACGCCGCGTTCGCCCTCGGCCCCGAACGTGATCGGCTCGCCGTGGACGAGCCGGATCTGGTTCTCCTTCTGCTCCTTGACCGCGTCGAAGGCGCCGTCGTTGTAGACGTTGCAGTTCTGGTAGATCTCGACGAGCGCCGAGCCCTTGTGCGTGGCCGCCCGACGCAGCACCTCGGTCAGGTGCTTCTTGTCGGTGTCGATCGAGCGCCCGACGAAGGTCGCCTCCGCCCCCAGGGCGATCGAGACCGGGTTGAACGGATAGTCGAGCGAGCCCATCGGCGTCGACTTGTTGCGCGTCCCGAGCGGCGACGTGGGCGAGTACTGCCCCTTCGTCAGCCCGTAGATCTGGTTGTTGAAGAGCAGGATCTTCACGTTCACGTTCCGGCGCAGCGCGTGGATCAGGTGGTTGCCGCCGATCGAGAGCGCGTCGCCGTCGCCGGTGACGACCCACACGGAAAGGTCCGGACGGGACGTGGAGAGCCCCGTCGCAATCGCCGGCGCGCGCCCGTGGATCGAGTGCATCCCGTACGTCTGCATGTAGTACGGAAAGCGCGCCGCGCAGCCGATCCCCGACACGAACACGATCCGCTCGCGCGGCAGCCCGAGCTCGGGCATGAAGGACTGCACCGCCGCCAGGATCGCGTAGTCCCCGCAGCCCGGGCACCAGCGCACCTCCTGGTCGGACTTGAAGTCCTTCGCCGTCAGCTGGACGAGCTTCCCGTTGCCGCCGTTCTCGCTAATGGCGGGGCCTCCCGTCGTCCTCGGTCTTCACGTAGTCGGGCGGGAACGTGGCGGGACCGCCCTGGGGAGTCATTCTCGTCTGAGCCGTCGAGGTCATCGCGTCGATGTTGTCCACCGACCGCTGGCCGTCGCCGGCCTGCACGGACTTCAGCCGAAACCTCTTCAGCAACTTACGGAACACGGCTTCCCTCCTCGTCCTCGTCGTGCGGGTTCGGGAGCACGAGCTCCTCGCCCTCCTCCGGCTCCACGAAGTCTCCGGGCCGCTTCGTGCCGAGAGCAAGATCGTCCGGCTCGCGCGAGCTCCCGCGCAGCTTCTCCAGCCACTTGCGGAACATCAGAGCATCGCCTCCATCGCCTCCGCGAGCTCGTCCGAGCGGAACGGCAGACCGCGGACGCGGTTGAACCCGACCGCGTCGACGAGGAACTCCGCGCGCACGAGCTTGAGCAGCTGCCCGAGGTTCATCTCGGGCACGAGCACCTTGTCGTAGCTCGCGAGCACAGCGCCGAGATTCCGCGGGAACGGGTTGAGATGCGTGAGGTGCGCGTGCGCGACCTTCTTGCCGTCGCGCCGCAGCCGCCGCGCCGCGGACTGGATCGGCCCGTACGTCCCGCCCCAGCCCAGGACGAGCAGCGAGGCGCCGTCCGGATCGTCCACCTCGAGCTCGGGGATGTCCGCTGCGATCCCGGCGACCTTCTGCGCGCGCAGTCGAACCATGTGGTCGTGGTTGTCCGGGTCGTACGAGACGTTCCCGGTCACGTCCTCCTTCTCGAGCCCGCCGATCCGGTGCTCGAGGCCGGGCGTCCCCGGGATCGCCCACTCGCGCGCGAGCGTCTCCGGGTCGCGCTTGTACGGCATGAACGAGCCGTCGACGTTCGGCTGCTCGGCGAACTCGACGGTGATCTCCGGCAGCGACTCGACATCCGGAAGCAGCCACGGCTCCGAGCCGTTGGCGAGATACGCGTCCGACAGCACGAAGACCGGAGTGCGGTACTTCAAGGCGATCCGCGCACCCTCGATCGCCGCGTCGAAGCAGCCCCCGGGCGTGGACGCGGCCACGACCGGCACCGGCGACTCCGAGTTCCGCCCGAACATGACCGCCAGCAGGTCCGCCTGTTCCGGCTTCGTCGGCATCCCGGTCGACGGGCCCGCACGCTGGATGTCCAGGATCACGAGCGGCAGCTCGAGCGCAACGGCGAGCCCGATCGTCTCCTGCTTGAGGATGATCCCCGGCCCGCTGGACGTGCAGACGGCCAGCGCTCCGCCGAAGCTGGCGCCGAGCGCCGCACCCGCGGCCGCGATCTCGTCCTCGGCCTGGAACGTCCGGACGCCGAAGTTCTTCTGGCGTGCGAGGTCGTGGAGGATGTCCGAAGCCGGCGTGATCGGGTACGCGCTCAGGAAGAGCGGCAGCTTCGACTGCACGCTCGCGGCGACGAGCCCGAGCGCCAGAGACTGGTTCCCGGTGATGTTCCGGTACGTCCCCGGCGGAAGCGGCGCCGGCCCGACCTCGTACTGCGTCGCGAAGCCCTCAGCCGTCTCGCCGAACGCGTAGCCCGCTTTGAACGCGCGCGTGTTCGCGTCGGCGATCTCCGGCCGCTTGGCGAACTTCTGGTTGATGAAGTCGACCGTTCCCTGGGTGGGGCGCGTGTACAGCCACGACATGAGCCCGAGCGCGAACATGTTCTTCGAGCGCTCGGCCTCGCGGTTGGAGAGGCCCGTGCCTTTGACCGCCTCGAGCGTCAGCGCCGTCAGCGGCACCTCGTGCACGCGGAACTCGTCGAGCGTTCCGTCCTCGAGCGGGTTCGCCGTGTAGCCGGCCTTCTGCAGGTTGCGGTCGTTGAACGCATCGCTGTTCACGATCAGCGTCCCGCCGGCGGGCAGGTCCTTGAGGTTCATGCGCAGCGCGGCCGGGTTCATCGCGACGAGGACGTGCGGCGCGTCGCCGGGCGTGAGGATGTCGTGGTCGGCGTAGTGGATCTGGAAGCCGGACACGCCCGGGGAGCGAGCCCGCCGGAGCGCGGATCTCGGCCGGGAAGTCGGGGAGCGTCGAGAGGTCGTTTCCGAAGAGCGCGGTCTCGCTCGTGAAGCGGCCGCCGGTCAGCTGCATGCCGTCGCCGGAGTCGCCGGCGAACCGGATGATCACGTCCTCGAGCTGCTCGATGGGCTTGGCCATCGCCTCGTTGGGAGGTATAGCAGCCTTCTTCAGGCCGCCGCCGCAGCTGGCCGCGCGGCGCAGGCGGTAGGCCAGATACGCGGTCGTGATGATCTGGGCGATGATCAGCACCGCGATCAGGTCAGCACGATCCCGAGAACGTCCATCGACGCCGATGGAATCCGACGAGCCGAGACGCAGTTGAACTCTTGCCCGGTCGCCGGGTCGACCTGGCACGTTCGCTGACGATGCAGCCGCGACGTCAAGCTGGTGCTGGCCAGGAAGAGGAAGACCGAGAAGCCCGAGCCCGCCGGGCCACAAAAGCGTCCCGATGAGCTTGTCCCTGCACGTTCCAGGCATTGGAGACCCAGAGCAGGACGACTCCGATGACCCAGCCGAACGAAGGGGAGGACGATCGCCCCGGCGAGCAACAGGACGAGGGCGCCGATCTCGATCCACCCCGGCTTGTACGCCACCGGAGCTAGAGCGGGCCGTCGACGTCGAAGCCGCTCCCGGGCGTCGGCCGCGATGTCCGCCGGATCGCCGAGCCCCTCGAGGATGTTGCGTACGTCTGCCTCGGTCTCGTGCTCGAGCCCGGCACGCGCCTCGGCGATGTGCCCTGCGATCTCGTCGACGATCTCGCTCCGCCGGTCGCGCGGCACGTCGTCGAGCTCGACGTCGAGGTGCTTCAGGTACCGCTCGACCAGCTTGTCGGGTGTCGTGCTCATCACCCAGCCTTCCTTTCTACGAAGTGATCCACGGCGTCGCGAAAGCGCTCCCATTCGTCCTTGAACGCGGCGAGAGCCGCCCGTCCGGCGGCCGTCAGCTTGTAGTAGCGCCGCGGCGGCCCGGAGGTGGACTCGCGCCAGGTCGTCTCGACGAGGCCGTCACGGCGCAGGCGGCTGAGGAGCGGGTAGATCGTCCCCTCGCTCGTGACCATGCCGTCCGTCTCGGCGAGGGAGCGGACGAGATCGAACCCGTAGCGCTCATCGTCGGCGAGCAGCGCGAGAACGCAGTACTGGAGCGTTCCCTTGCGCATCTGGGCCAGAAACGCGTCCTGCTTTCCTACGGCTACCATGCATCACAAGGTACTTGGGCAAGCCACCTAAGTCAACCGACTTCGATGGCGGCGGACACGAGCCCGGTTCCCGCACGTCCCGGAGTCGCACCAGCGGCGCGTTCGACTGCGGGTCTCGTCGACGAACGCTCGCCTGCAGGTCTCGTCCGCGCACCGCTTCAGACGCGGTGGCCTCGAGCGGCGCAGAACCGATCCGAACGAGCCCGCGAGCACCCGCTCCGTCCGGTCGACCCACTTCCCCCCGACCGGATCGAAGGCGACGACATATCCGCCGTCCGGCTCGGCCTGAAGGTGTGCGCGCACGGGCACGCGGCGCGAAACGGCATTCAGTTCGGCCAGCTCGGAGGGAGAAAGCTGTCGCCCCGCGGCGACCGAGTCCGTCAGGCGCGCGAGTAGGGAGCGGAGATCGTCGAGCCGCCGGCGCTCCGAGCGGGTCGGCGAGTGCGACCCCGCGACAGCGCCGTCGTTGATGAAGTCGACGAGTGCTCGATCTTGCTCCTGCGTAACGCTCTAATTATAGTTAGGGCATTACACGGATCGTCATCACCGCTCTGCTGCTTCGTCGCCCTCGGCGGTAGCGCACTCGCCGCGGCGAGCTCGACGGCGCCGTCCGAGCCGCCCGTCCTCCCCTTCTACCCGCAGGCCGGGATCCTCTGGCAGGACCTGTACTTCGCCAACTTCGTCGACCTCGACCCCGGGCCAGGAACCCTCGACTGGAACTGCGGCCACCAGACGTACGACGGTCACACCGGAGAGGACTCGATCATCCGCTCCTTCCGCGAGAAGCGGATCGGCGTGCCGGTCTTCGCCGCTCTCGACGGGATCGTCATCGAGGTCTCCGACAACCTTCCCGACGAGCACGTCGAGCGCACGATGACCCAGGTCGACAACCACGTGATCGTCTCCAGCCTCGGCCGCCACGTGCACACGGTCTATGGACACCTGCGCAAGGGCGTCATGGTGCGTGACGGCCAGCGCGTCGTCGCAGGGCAGCAGATCGGCTGGACGGCTTCGAGCGGGCACAGCACGGGCCCGCACCTGCACTTCACGATGAAGCTCGACTACCAGGTGTACGAGCCGTTCGCCGGCCACTGCCGCCCGGGCCAGAGCTACTGGCGCGACCAGGCGGCGATCCCCACCGAGCCCTACGTCCGCGACTTCACGTTCTCGCGCAAGCCCTTCGGCGGCCGCCGTGACCCGCCGTGGGACGAAGCGGTCCGCACGGGGACGTTTCCGCGCGGCGTGCGAGACGTGTACTTCCGGACCGAGCTCGCGTTCTTCGACGGAGGCCCGATGCACGTCACCGTGACGCGGCCCGATGGCAGCGTCGCCCTGGCCGCGCTCCGCGCGACGCCGCTCCAGGGCTACCGGGCCACGTTCGCGAACTGGCACGAGCGACTCGATCTCGATCGGCTCGGGACGTGGCGACTGCGGATGGAGAGCGAGGGCCGAACGCTCGTGGACGCTCCGTTCACGGTCGGCGGCGCACGCAATCGGCGCCCGAACCCGATCGGTCTTCGGCTCGACCCCGCGCAGCCGACGAGCGACGACGTGATCCAGTGCTTCGTGCTCACGTCACTGGTCACGGAGGACCCGGACTACGCGATCGTCCGTTACCGCTACCGCTGGCGGGTCGGCGGCAAGCTGGTGCGCGAGGTAAGGAGCGCGGCGCTTGTCGGACGTCCTGCGCCACCGCCTCGCCAAGCCGGGCCAACGGGTGTCGTGCACGGTCACGCCGTCGGATGGAAAGCGCTCCGGCCAGATCGCGAGCGCGGCTGTCACGGTGCGCTGACGCGCACCACGTTCAGGCCCCAGGCCTGCCCGTCCGCAAAGAGCTCGTCCGGGTCGACGTCGTCACGCCAGCCGATGAAATGCCTCTCGGGCTCGTCGTCGGTCGAGCCGTAGACCGCGGCCCGCAGCTCGGCTTTCTGCTTGCCGCCGCCCCGCTCCAGCTCGTCTCGCCTGCGCTCCGCCTCCTCGGCCGCCGGCCCTTCCGCGTAGCCCTTCGGCATCAGGAGGCCTCGGCGAGCAGCGCCTCGAGGTCGAGCGGGATCGACACCATCGCCACGCCCTTGCCGTCGGGGGCCATCGGCCACTCCTCGCGCGGGCCGGTCGCGGTAGAGCTCGATTCCGTTGCCGTCCGGGTCGTGCAGGTAGATCGCCTCGCTGACCCCATGGTCCGAGGCGCCGGTGAGCGGCACGTGGTTCTCGACGAGGCGCTTGAGCGCGTCGGCCAAGAGCTGCTCGCGACGGATAGCGGATCGCGAGGTGAAAGAGACCGGTCGACCCCGGAGGCGGCGGCGAGCCGCCCTTCGACTCCCACGTGTTGAGCCCGATGTGGTGGTGGTACCCGCCGGCAGAGAGAAACGCGGCCTGGTCGCCCATCCTCTGCGTGAGGTCGAAGCCGAGCACGTCGCGGTAGAAGTCGATCGCGCGATCGAGGTCGGCGACCTTGAGATGGACGTGGCCGATGTCCACGCCGGGATCGATCGCAGCCATGGCCGAAAGGTACTACGGCTTCTTCGAGTGGCGGCCCTCGCGACGCTCGAACTCGAGCATCAGCCGGCGCAGCAGCTCGTTCAGCTGCTCCTTCTCCCTTTTCGTGAGCGCTGCAGCGATCAGCGCTTCGCGCTCCGCCTCGGCGCCCGTCGACTCGAGCCACTTGGCGTGGCCTGCCTTCGTCAGCTCGATGAGGACGCCGCGCCGGTCGTCGGGATCAGGCGCACGCTTGACGAACCCCGACTGCTCGAGCTTGTCGAGGCGGTTCGTCATCGCCCCGCTGGAGAGCTCCGAGATCCTGGCCAGCTCGCCGGCGGAGCGGCGATAGGGCGGGCCGGCTCGCCTCAACGCCCCCAGCACATCCCATTCCTCCCACGTGAGCCCATGCTCGGCAAGGACCTCGTTGTGGCTGCGCCTGATGCGCCGCGTGAGCCCATTCATGCGATGGACGATTCCCTCGACCGCTAGATCGAGGTTCGGGATGTCGTCGAGGGATGCCGTCGCCAACCAGCGGTCGACATGATCCTGTTCTTTCTCCATGCTCATATTCTTGATCTAAAGAGTCTTGACGTCAAGAGGTTCTGGTGCTAGCTTGCCCAGTAGTTCGATCTCAAGATACTTTACCTCGAAGGAGGCGGCGGTGTATCCAGTCGACGTCAAGACGCAGAATTTGATCACAGAGGAGCACGCGGCACACCTGCGAAAGATGGCCCGGCCGTCGACAGGCGTAGGGTTGAAGCGTGACCGTCGAGCGGACGATCAAGCCTCGCGGCCCCTACTCGCTCGCGCTCTCCGGGCTGCACGCGTCTGACCCGACCAGACGCGTCGGAGGGGGCGCCCTGACCTGCTTGCTGGCCGGCGGCGAGCAGGCCAGGGCGCGGCAATTGCCCGACGGAGCGCTGCTCGTCCGCACGGCAGAGCGAGGCCGGAATCGAGCAGCTGCGGTTCGTCCTCGGGGTCGACGACGACCACACGCCGTTCCTCGAGCGGTTCCGTGACGACGAGCTGCTCGCGGGCCCGATCAAGCACCTGCGCGGCCTGCGTCCGATGCGCACGGCGACCGTCACGCACGCCCTGATGCGCGCGATCGTCGGCCAGCTGATCACGATGCGCGAGGCGCGCTCGATCGAGTGGCGGCTCCTGCACGCGACGACCGAGCCCGTCGGGAAGCTCGTCGCCCCGCCTCTGCCTCACCACTTCGCGCGCTTCGCGCCGGCCGAGCTCTATCGCTACCGGCTGCCCGCCAGAAAGGCCACGGCGCTGGTCCGGATCTGCCGGACCTTCGACCCCGAACGGCTCCGGCGCCTGCCTCCGGACGCAGCGGCCAGACGCCTCGAGCAGGAGCGCGGGATCGGCCCGTACTCGGTCGGTGTCGTCTGGACGGAGGGGCTCGGGCGCTACGACCGCGGCATCGTCGGCGACCTCGGCTTGCTGAAGATCTGCTCGGCGATCGAGGGCCGCTGGGTCGAGCCGGAGGACACCGCGCGGATCCTCGCCCGCTACGAGGAGTGGGCGGGCCTTGCCTGCGTGTACCTGATGGCCGGCGCGAGCCGCGGTCTCGTGCCGCTCAAGCTCAGCCGACCGGAAGTGAGGCGCGAGCGGATCAAAGCTCGTAGAGCCGCCTGAAGGCACCCTGAGCGCCGGCAAGACGGCGCTTAGACTCAGGCCATGGCTGCCAACGGCCGTCGAATCGCCATTCTGGGAGGCGGCAAGATCGGAGAGTCGCTTCTTTCCGGCCTGCTCAGCGCCGGCTGGCGCAAGCCGGAGGAGATCGTCGTCACCGGGCGCCGCCAGGAGCGGATCGACGAGCTCGCGGAGCGCTACGGCGTCGAGACGACGCTCTCGAACGCCGACGCCGTCTCCGGCTCCGCCTTCATCGTGATCGCGGTCAAGCCGCAGGACTTCGACGGCCTGCTCGGCGAGGTCGGCGGGCTGCTCACGTCCGACCAGACCGTGCTCTCGGTCGCGGCGGCCGTCCCGACGAAGCAGATCGAGCGCCACCTGTCCGACGGCGTGCCCGTGCTGCGCGCGATGCCGAACACGCCGGCGACGGTCCACGAGGGCGTCGCGGGACTGTGCGCCGGCGCGCATGCGAGCGGCGACCACCTGGCGATGGCCGAGGAGGTGCTGACCCACGTCGGCCGCGTGGTCCAGGTCCCCGAGCCGTACATGGACGCGGTGACTGCCGTCTCGGGCTCAGGCCCCGCGTACTTCGCGCTCCTGGCCGAGGCGATGATCGAGGCCGGGATCCTGCTCGGGCTCTCGCGCGAGGTCTCGACGCAGCTCGTCGTCCAGACGATGTTCGGGACCGCGAAGCTCCTGCGCGACGAGGAGATGCACCCGGTCGAGCTCCGCGAGATGGTGACCTCGCCGGGAGGAACGACGATTCGCGCGATCCGCGAGCTCGAGCGCGCCGGCGTGCGTGCCGCGTTCCTGAACGCGATCCAGGCGGCCATGGAGCGCTCGAAAGAGCTGGCCGAGGGCGACTCCTGAGCATCGATCTTCGAGTTTTCGACACACCGCGAGAGGCGCAGAGCGCCGCGGCCGAGCTGCTCGTCGCAGTCCGCCCGCGCCGGCGAGCACATCGCGCTGTCGGGCGGCGACTCGCCCGGGCCTGCGTACGAGCTGGCCGCGGGGCTCGAGACCGACTGGAGCACGGCGACGCTCTGGTGGGGCGACGAGCGCTGCGTGCCGCCCGACGACGAGCGCTCGAACTACCTCCTCGTGAAGAAGACGCTGCTCGAGCGGATCGACAGGCAGCCCAAGGTGCACCGGATGAAGGGCGAGCTCGGCGGAGCGGCGGCCGCGGACGAGTACGACGCGGAGCTCGAGGGCGTGCATCTCGGTCTCGCGCTCCAGGGCATCGGGCCCGACGGGCACACCGCGTCGCTCTTCCCGAACGCGCCGGCGCTCGAGGAGCGCGAGCGACGCGTCGTCGCGGCGCCGCACGAGGACGTGGAGCGCGTGACGATGACCCTCCCGATCCTGTCAGCGGCGAACAAGGTCGTGTACCTCGTCCTCGGCGAATCGAAGGCGGAGGCCGCGCGGAAGGCGTTCGCCGAGGAGCCGAGCCCCGAGACGCCGGCCAGCCTGCTCCGCTCGAAGGACGGCGAGACGATCGTGCTGCTGGATCGCGCGGCTGCCGCCGAGCTTGACAACAGCGCCTGAATTCCTATATGTAGGATTTCAATGGCGATGCCCGCCGCCCCCAGCACCAGCGACGTTTTCACGATCGAGCGAGCGGAGCAGCTCAAGGCTCTCGGTCATCCGCTCCGACTCAGAGTGCTCGAGATGCTCGGGGACGAGAGCGGCGAGCCGCTGACGAATCGCGAGCTCGCCCAGAAGCTCGACGTCGACCCCGGCCACCTGCACTTCCACGTCAGGATGCTCCTTCGCGCGGGCCTGATCGAGCGGGCCGAAGGCGGCAAAGGCCGTGAGAAGCCCTACCGCGCGGTGGCGAGCACGGTTCGCGTCGGCCCCGAGCTGCTCGGCTCGCGCCTGACGGGAGATCTGCAGGCGGCGATGCTGAACGAGGTTCAGGCGGCGTTCGGGAAGCGCGAGGAGGGTCAGTTCCGCAGCGCGCAGGTGACGGGGCGCGTCACTCCCGAGCAGGCGATCGAGCTGATCACCGAGCTGGTCGAGAAGGCGCGCGATCTCGAGGATCCGTCCGTCGATCCGATCGTGATCACTGCCTTCATGCACCCACCGACTTCTCGGGGAGAAGCGGGGAGCTGAGCTCGACGGTGAAGCCACGTCGGGTGGCGAGCGCCTGCAGGACGAGCACGGTGTCGGCGACGGGGATGTCCTCGAGATATTCGCTGCGGTTCTCGAAGGACTCGAGCACGTCCTCGATCGCGTACGTGTAGCCGATCACGTCCGTCGCCGCGATGTATGCCAGTGCGTCGCCGACGTCGTGCGGGAACTCCGGATGGGTGCGGATCGTGTCCGCGTGGCCGACGGCCTCGTGGTCGCGGCCGAGGACGAGGAGCGCGAGCGCCGCGGCGTACTGCCCGATCGGCGACTCGGCCTCGCCCGCCCCGAGCTCGAGCGCCCAGCGAGCCGCCTCCTCGGCCGCTTCCCAGTCTCCGGCGAGCACGAGCGCCTTCATCGCGCCGATCGGACGCCCCCAGCTCCCGGCGGGAGCGCCGGCGATGCTCTCGCGGTAGCGCTCGGCCGCGCGGTGCAGCCACTCCGAGGCCTCGTCCGGCCGCCCGGCCATCAGCAGCGCGAGCCCGGCGCCGCCTGCCGCGTTCCCCATCCGCGTCAACTGCCGCTGGCGCGCGTCCGGCTCGTCGGGCAGCCGTTCTGCGCCGTCCTCGTAGCGAGCCGCTTGCCGCGCGAGATGCTCGTCCCAGCCGGTCACTCGCGTGAAGATAACCTCCGTGCGTGACTGACCCCGTCACGCAGTTTCACCTCGAGCGGCGTGACTCACTGGCGCTCGTGACGATGGACGACGGGACGCGCGAGGGTCGGCCGAACATCCTCGGGCGGAGCGCGCTCGAGTCGCTCGCCGAGCTGCTGCTCGAGCTCGAGCAGGGCGAGTTCTCGGCGCTGATCGTCACGGGCAAGCCCGGGAGCTTCTCCGGCGGGGCCGATCTGGACGAGTTCCCGCGCATCGAAACGCGCGAGCAGGCGGTCGAAGGCAGCCGCGCTGGGCATGACCTCTTCGGGCGCATCCGCGCGCTTCCCTATCCCACCGTCGCGGCGATCAACGCGGCGGTGCTGGGAGGCGGCGTCGAGCTTGCGCTGCACTGCGACTACCGGGTGATCGCCGACGACGTTCGCCACGTCGCCTCGCCCGAGTGCCTGCTCGGGTTCGTCCCCGCGTGGGGCGCGACGCAGCTGGCGCCGCGGCTGGTCGGGCCGGAGGCGGCGGTGAAGCTCATCGTCGCGAACCCGATGCGCCAGAACAAGATGCTGACCGCCGAGCAGGCGCTCCAGCTCGGCCTCGTCGACCGCGTCACGGCCCCGGAGCACCTGATCGACGAAGCGGTTGCGATCGCCCACGACCGGCCGGCCCGCGACGCGCCGGACCTCTCTTCTACGAGCGACGTGGTGGCGTCTGGCCCGTTCGCAGCTCGACGACTCCCTCCACGGCGCCGCTCCCGCCCCCTACCGGGCGCTCGACCTGATCGACGGAGCCCAGGCATGGACGCTCGAGGAGGGCTATCGGGCCGAGGAGGAGGCGCTCGCCGACCTGCTGTTCACGCCGCAGGCGAAGGCCTCGCTCTACGCCTTCGACGTCGTCGAGAGACGGGCGAGGCGAGGCGCCGGCCGGCCTTCGGTGGAGCCGCGCCAGATTCGGCGGATCGGGATCGCGGGTGCCGGGCTGATGGCCTCGCAGCTCGCAACGCTCTTCCTGCGCCGCGCGCGTGTGCCGGTCGTCCTGCGCGACCTCGAGCAGGAGATCGTCGACCGCGCCATCGAGGCGATCCGCGACGACCTCGCCGACGCCGCCGCGCGCGGGCGGCTCGACCACGAGCAGGCGGTGTCCCTCGCGGCGCAGGCCAGCGGCACGACGACGTACGAGGGATTCGAGGACTGCGACCTGGTGATCGAGGCCGTCTTCGAGGAGCTCGGCGTCAAGCAGCAGGTCTTCGGCGAGCTGGAGGAGGTCGTCTCGGACGAGTGCGTGCTCGCAACGAACACGTCCGCCCTGTCCGTGAGCGCGATGGGCGAGGGGCTCGACCACCCCGAGCGGCTCGTCGGGATGCACTTCTTCAACCCGGTAGCGCTGATGCCGCTCGTCGAGCTGGTCCGAACCCCCGAGACGGACGATGCGGCCGTGGCCACCGCCTGGGCCTTCGCCGACCGGTTGCGCAAGCGCCCGGTGCTCGTCCATGACGCGCCGGGCTTCGTCGTCAACCGGCTGCTGACGCGGATGATGGTCGTCGTCCTCGAGTCGGTCGAGCGCGGAAGCTCGGTCGAAGAGGCGGACGAAGCGGTGCTGTCACTCGGGCTGCCGATGGCGCCCTCGGTGCTGCTGCAGATGGTCGGCGAGCAAGTGGCGACCCACGTCCGCGACACGCTGCAGGCCGCCTACCCGGACCGGTTCGCGGCAACCGAAGGCCCGAAACGCAGCGTGGACGAGATCCGCGACGCCGTCCTCGCAGCGCTCGCCGACGAGGTCGGCCACGTCCTCGCGGAAGGCGTAGTCGAATCGCCGAAGGACGTCGACGCCGCCCTCATCCTCGGCGCCGGCTTCCCGTTCTTCATGGGCGGCCTCACTCCATACCTCACCGAAAATGGCTACTCGTTCGAACTGAGCAAACGCTAGAAACGTCCTCGGAGACAACCACCATCAGCCGCCGGAGCCGGGCTTGACCCGGCGGGAGGCTCACGACGACAAGAACATAGGCGCACCAATCCAAGCGGCGGCTCCTGAAACGCCTGAATCGCGCCTCCAACCGCAAGGAGGGGGCCCTCGGGGGAACCAGGGGTTCCCCCAAGAAAGCGAGCGAAGCAAAGCGCGGAAGCGCTATGCTTCGCGAAGCGACGCTCACAGGGGATTCCGAGCGCGCCCTCTCTAATTTCTCGGAGGTAGAGCGGCCGACTGCGCCGCTTCCATGCAGGAAACGACCGAGCAGCTATCACCAACTCCTGCGACGGACGACCTCGTCGCAGCCGCAAAGAAGGCCGAGGACTGGGCCGGCGAGCCGATGCTCCACAACGGCGAGGAGCCGACCGACGTGCTCGCGCAGGGAACGGCTCGCCGCAACGCGCTCGACGAAGCGCTCGCCGAGATGGAAGCCGGCCTGGAGGCGCCTTCCTCACAGTGGAAGGTGCGATTCGCGCTCATGCTCGGCCTCGAGCGCGTCCTCTCGGAGAAGCCTCCGCATCTCGCCTCCGGCACCGAGCTGCGCCGCCACCAGGTGGACGCGCTCGCCGGGATGCTCACCGAGCTGATCGCCGCCAATCAGCGCGCGGACGAGGAGCCCCTGAACGGCAACGGCGCGTCGAGGCGGCGGAGCCCGAGGAGGAGGATGCGGACTTCGGCGTCATCGACGAGGACGAGGTCGAGGAGCAGCTCTCCCCGTCGGAGGATCCCGGCGCGATCCGCCGCTACCGATTCCGGCACCCGACCGCGTCCGGCAAGACGATCGCCGCCGCCGGCTTCGTCGAGGCGGCGCGCACGATGGGCGTCCTGATCCTCACGCACCGCCGGCTGCTCGTCTCGCAGTTCAACCGCGAGCTCGCGGCCGAGGGCTACGGCGAGCGCTTGACCCCGATCGTCGAGGAGGGCCAGACCTCGCCCAAGCCGGCGCCGATCACCGTCCAGACCTACGCCTGGTTCGCGCGCCACCACGACTCGGTCAGCCGCGACACGTACCAGCTCGTGATCGCGGACGAAGCGCACACGGCGCTCGGCGAGAAGACGAGCCTCGCGATCCGAAGCTTCCCCGACCCGATCTACATCGGGATGACCGCGACGGAGCAGCTGATCGCGAAGCAGGTCTCCGACGTCTTCCCCGCCTCGGTCGACGACCTGCCCTTGCAGGACGCGGCCCGACGAGGCCTGATCGCTCCGCTGCGGAACCTCCGAGTTCCGCCCGCGGCCGCGATCCACTCGGTGCCGATCGTCGGCGGCGACTTCGAGGAGCGCGCCCTCGCCGCCGCACTCGACCACACCGCTTTGAACCAGGCCGCCGCGAGCCTCTACCGCGACCGGTTCGACTCGACGCCCGGGATCGTCTACGCGGCCGGGGTCGACCACGCGTACAACCTCGCCCAGGAGTTCCGCGCCGCGGGTCTCAAGGCCGAGGCCGTCAGCGGGCGCACGCCGCCGGTCAAGCTGGCCGAGATCCTCGCCGCCTACGAGCGGGGAGAGATCGACATCCTGATCAACGCGATGCTGCTCGCGGAGGGCTGGAACTCGCCGCGCGCGACCGTCGTCATGCACCTCGCCCCCACCGCGAGCCGCCGCGTCTACCAGCAGCGGATCGGCCGGATCATGCGCATGCACCCGCGCAAGGAGGCGGGCATCGTCGTCGACTTCGTGAACAAGGGCGCGACGCACAACGACCGCGTCGATCTCGCTGCACAGCCTGCTCGGAGCCGACTTCTACCGCGAGGGCGCGCGTGTGACTCCTGCTCCCGGCGCCGGCCGAACCGACGTGCGCGACGCAAGCTCTCGCCCGCGCCGTGGCTCGTGCCCGTGACGCCGGACGTGCGCCGCCGGCTGTCGGTCATCCAGCGCGAGTGGCAGCGCATCGACCCGCGCTACCTGGACGAGGACGAGCAGCGCTACTGGGCGTCGATCGCAGGCCGCCAGGTGCGCTTCGAGGAGCGGGCCGAGTTCGTCAAGAAGCTGTCCGACGGCAAGGCGAGCAAGGCCTGCCTCGAGCAGTTCCTCGCCACGGCGGCCGCCGAGAACCCGAATCGCCGGCTGCGGACGATGGCGCTCTCCGACCGCGTCTCGATGACCGTCGAGCGCGCGGACTTCGACGACCTCGTCACGCTCGTCATCCAGGGAGCGACGTGGGACAAGGACCGAATCCAGGGCGCTCGGATCCTGCTGCGAGCGATCGGCGAGGGCAAGGCGGACGCGCCGGAGCAGATCCTCGCTCGCTGGACGTGGAAGCTCGCGCGGGCGACGCGGAAGGCGCAGGACCGTCGAGTCAGCGGAGAGTTCCCGGAGGCGAAGCGGCTGCTGGGCGCGCTCGCGAACTCACGCGGGCACCGGCACGAAGAGAACGCCGCGAAGCTCGTCAACGCCGCGCTCGACCTCCCGATCGAAGTCGGCGTCGCGTTGCTCGCCTCGGCCGACGGCTACACGCCGCGAGCGACGAAGCTGATCGAGGGGGCGCGCGAGAGGATCGGCACGCTGCCCGAGGTCGCGTACGCGCTGGCCGAGAACCTGCCGCCGCCGAAGGCACACGCGGGTCGGCGCAGGCGCCGGCGCAGGAAGCGCAAGGGCGGCGGCCAGCCGCAGGGGCAGGACGGGCAGAAGGCGCAGACCACCGAGAACGGCACGGCTGTCCGAAGCGCCGGCGGCGCCGACGCAAGCCCGCACAGGCAGCCGAGAGCACCGAGCCGGTCTCGGAGCCGACCGCACAAGCCTCGTAATTCCTGCTTAACCGTCTCCGCTCTACCCTGAGCCGCAGATGCTCGTCCTGATCGGGATCGGCCTCGCCGCCGGGTTCATCACGGCCATCTCGCCGTGCGTGCTCCCCGTGCTGCCGATCATCTTCGCGGGCGGGGCGACGGGAAGCCGCCGGAAGCCGTTCGCGATCATCGCGGGGCTGATCGTCAGCTTCACGGCGTTCACGCTCTTCGGCGTCTGGCTGCTGAAGAAGCTCGGGCTGCCCGAGGACTTCCTCCGGAACCTCGCGATCGCGCTGCTCTTCCTCGTCGCGGCCACGCTCCTCTTCCCCAAGGTCGAGGAGGTCGTGCAGAAACCCTTCCTGCGGCTCACCAGACGCCCGGGCGGAGAGCTCGGCGGCGGGTTCCTGCTCGGCGCCAGCCTCGGGCTCGTGTTCGTGCCCTGCGCCGGCCCGGTCCTGGCTGCGATCACCGTCGTCGGGGCGACACAGGACGTCGGGGCCCGCGCGATCGTGCTGACCCTGGCCTACGCGACCGGCGCGGCGATCCCCATGCTCATCGTGGCGTTCGGCGGCCGGGCCGGGATGACCGCGCTTCGTCCGCACGCGCATCGGATCCGGCAGGTCCTCGGCGTCGTCGTCGCGCTCACCGCGCTCGCGATTGCGCTCAACGTCGACCGTCACTTCCAGACCGCGCTCCCCGGGTACACGGAGTCGCTGCAGAAGAAGGTGGAGCAGAACGGCGCGCGCACAACGCGAGCTCCAGAAGCTCCGCGGCTCGACGCGCGTCTCATCCGACACGACGCTCCGCGACCTGGGCGCGGCGCCCGAGCTCGCCGGCCTCTCCACCTGGATCAACAGCAAGCCGCTGACGCTCCGGCAGCTGCGCGGAAAGGTCGTCCTCGTCGACTTCTGGACGTACTCGTGCATCAACTGCCTGCGGACGCTCCCGCACGTGAAGGCCTGGTACCGGACGTACGACAAGGACGGGCTCGTCGTCCTCGGCGTGCACACGCCCGAGTTCGCGTTCGAGCACGTCCCGTCCAACGTCCGCGGAGCCGTGCGCCGACTGGGGGTCACGTACCCGGTCGCGCTCGACAACGACTACAAGACCTGGAACGCGTTCCGGAACCAGTACTGGCCGGCGAAGTACCTGATCGACCGTCGCGGCCACCTGCGCTACGTCCACTTCGGCGAGGGCGAGTACGACACGACCGAGGCGCGGATCCGCACGCTGCTCGGCGAGAACGCGGGGATGCTCCCGGTCGCGAACGAGCTCTCCGACCCGACTCCGAAGGCGCGCACGACGCCCGAGTCGTACCTCGGCTACAACCGCCTCGCGCGGTTCTCGGACAAGACGATCACGCCGGACCGCCTCGCGACGTACCACTTCCCCGACCGCGAGCTGCAGCAGGACGAGCTCTCCTACGCGGGTCGCTGGCGCGTGAACGGCGAGGACATCGTGGCCGGGCCCGGCGCGCGTCTGCGGCTCAGGTTCACGGCCCGCAACGTGCATCTCGTGCTCGGCGGCCGCGGCTCGGTTCGCGTGCTGGTCGACGGCCGGCCCGTGCGGACCGTCCGCGTGCACGGGAGCCGTCTGTACACGCTGCTCGACATGCGCAACCAGCGGAACGGGCTGCTCGAGCTCCGCTTCACCCCGGGCGTCCGGGGCTACGCCTTCACGTTCGGCTAGGGAGCGCTCGGGCCGCGGGCGACGTCGTCGTCGCCGTTGTCGCGCTCGCGGTCTCTGAGAAATTGCGTGAGCTCGGCCGCCAGCGCATCACCTGACGGAAGTTCGGCTTCCTCGGCGAGCGTGTCGGCCCGCTGCTCGAGCTCCTCGATGTACGAGGCGGTGTCCGGATCGGCCGCGACTGCTTCCGAGACCTGCTCGGAGTAGTTCGCGGCCGCTTCGGCCAGCTCGGTCGTGTCGATGTCGATCTCGATCAGCTCGGCCAGCCGTTCGCAGAGCGCGAGCGCCGCCTTCGGGCTCGGAGTCAGCGACACGTAGTGGGGCACCGCCGCCCACAGGCTCGCGGACGGGAGCTCGGCCTGGCGGCACCCGTCGTGGAGGACGCCCACGATCCCGGTCGGCCCCTCGTACCGCGAGGCGGAGAGCCCGAGCCGCTCGACGAGCTCCTGGTCGCTCGCGCTCCCCGTCACCGGGCAAGGCCGGGTGTGCGGCACGTCCGCGAGGAGCGCGCCCAGGCTGACCACGAGCTCGACCTCCAGCTCCTTGATGAAGTCGACGATCAGATCCGTGAACGTCTGCCAGCGCAGGTTCGGCTCGATGCCGAGGAGCAGCACGACGTCGCGCTCCTGACCGGGCGGGCGACCGTGGTAGAAGACGGTCGAAGGCCAGTCGATGCGGCGCGTGACGCCGTCCTCGAGGGACACGTGCGGACGGGTCGCCTGGAAGTCGAAGAAGTTCTCCGGCTCGATCTCGGCGAAGCGCGTGGCGTCCCAGAGCTTGGCGAGGTATCCGGTGGCGAGCGAGGCGCCCTGGCCCCCGTCGTTCCAGCCTCGGAAGGCGGCGATCAGAATCGGATGTCTCGAGCTCCGGACGGCTCGAGACCACGAGTTCCTCGGACACACTCGGAGTCTAGGCGTTCGCAGGAAGCAGAGAACGCGGTGGCCGGAAGAAGAGCGCAGCCAGCGCCACGGTGCCCGCCCAGACCGCCGCCGCGAGCCCCACATGGACGAGCACGAGCTCCCAGGGCAGCTTCGTCCGCCACTGGATCTCGCCCACGACCATCTGCAAGACCAGGAGCGCGAACAGGCCGAGCCCGAACCTGAAGAGCAGCGGCGATGTCGCCCGAAACGCCGCGAGGTAGCCGATCGAGATCAGGAACGAGATCAGGAACGCGCCGACGAACGCTCCGTGAACGTAGACGGTCGGCTCCAGCGAGCCGAAGCGGTCGATGTGCTCACCGCCGCCGGAATGCGGCCCGGCCGCGGTGGCGAAGGTGCCGCTCACGACGAGCGCGAATCCGGCCGCCGTGAAGACGAGGGCGAGGCGCCGAAGCTCGAGCGGAACGATCGGCGGCGACCTCCCGTCGCGCAGGCCGAACGCCTCGACCGCGATCACGACCGCTCCGGCGAGCAAGGCGATCGACAGGAGCAGGTGCGCCATGACCACGGGCCAGCGGAGGTCGCTCGCCACCGCGAGGTAGCCGAGAGGCGCTTGCGCGAGAGCGCCGAGCAGGACTCCGAGCGCGAGCCGCCGCACCCAGACGGGTAGGCCCGGCGTCTTGCGGGCCGCGAGCCAGGTCAACAGCGTGACCGTGATCACGACACCGCCCACGAGCCGGTTACCGAACTCGACGAACGCGTGGATGTCCTTCTCCGGCAGCGGCCGCCCGCGCTCGCAGCCGGGCCAGTGGCTGCAGCCGAGCCCCGAGTCGGTGAGCCGCACGGCCGCGCCCGTGCCGACGATCAGCCACAGGAGGAACGCGTTCAGCGACGCGAGCTGGACGAAGCGCGCCGGAGAGATCTCGAACGCGCGGATCCGGGTGAGCGCCGAGGCTTCCATCTAGAGGAGCGGCTCCAGGAGCTCCGGATACCCGTCGGCGCCCGGGAAGGGCGTCGGGAC
This sequence comes from uncultured Actinomycetes bacterium, assembly GCA_963790695.1. Taxonomy (GTDB): domain Bacteria; phylum Actinomycetota; class Thermoleophilia; order Gaiellales; family Gaiellaceae; genus VAXT01. The sequence goes on from CAWBPX010000016.1 coordinate 184,143, forward strand.
GCGAGCCGAGGAAGAGCGGGCGGTCGGCGGCGTTCAGGAGCACGGGCATCATGTCCGGCCCGCGCAGGTGCCCCAGGATTCCGGCTGCGCACTCGAGCTCGCCGAAGGACTCGACCCGGTCTGCTCGCACGCCCGGGCCGTTGACGACGAACGGCACCGGGTCGCCCGAATGGATCACGTCTGGATACGTCGGCGTCGCATGGTCGCCGGTCACGCAGACGATCGCGCGGTCCGTGGGCAGCTCGCCGAGCTCGGCGTCGAGCGCCTCGATCGTGCGCTTCTTGATCTCCGGGTCCTTCGTGTGCCCGGCCATGTCCGTCGCCTTGAGATGCGAGAAGACGAACGTGTCGCCCTCCTCCAGGCGCTCGCGGGCCAGCGCCATACGGGCGCGCAGGTCGGCCGGCGAGTCGCCCGTCTCGGGGACGAAGCGCGGCTCGAGGCCGACCGTCTCGGCGAGCCCGAGCAGGAACTTCGAGTCCCCCAGGAAGCTCCCGTGCAGGCCGTGGCGCTCGGCGAAGCTCGGGTTCTCGCGCCGGCGGCCCCACCACTTGAGCGTGATCACGTTCAGAGGCGCCAGGCCGTCCTGCTCGCGGCGCTGATTCACCGGATGCGCGGCGAGGAGGTCGATCGTCATCCGTGTCCAGGCCTCCGCCGCGCGGGCGGTCGGAAGCGCTTCGTCCACCAGCGGCTGCGGCCGCAGCACCGGGTACCAGTCCTTGAAGAACGAGTCCGTGTCCGTCACGCGGTCGTCGGCCCCGGAGTGCACGCGCAGGATCGCCTCGCCGCGGCGCACATGCTCGAGGTCGAAGCACAGTCCGTCGATCTCGAGGCCCGAGCAGGCCGCGACGAGCTCGGCCGCGTCCTGCTCGTCCTCCCCGCTCTTCCGCGGGCGGCCGGTCAGCCAGAGCCCGTCGTCGCGCCGCTCGGCCGGGCGCAGCGCCGCGAAGGCGAGCACGTGACCGGGATCGACCGCCTGTCCCGCTCCGACCGCCTCGAGCACCGCGCGTCCGGGGAACTCTTCGGGCGTGTAGCCGAGCATCGCCCAGTGCGCGATCTCGCTGGCCGGCGCCTTCCCGGGCCCGACGGCGTAGATCAGGCCGCACGAGCCGCTCGCCGCGAGCGCGTCGAGGTTCGGCGTGTCCGCGACCTCGTTCGCGGTTCGTCCGCCGAGCGAGTCGTGCGCGCGGTCGGCGAGCCCGTCGAGGAGGACGACGAAGATCGGATACACACCCGCAGGCTAACCGGGTGAGGAACGCTCCCTCAGGTAGTAACCGCGATCGAGTCGAGCTCGCGCAGGACGCGGGCGACTCCGGGCGGGACGAGCGCCTCCCAGTCGCCTCCGGAGCGGAGCGCGTCGCGCACCTCGCTCCCGGAGATCTCCTTCTCGGCTCCCTGGTCGAGGATCACGACCTCGTAGCCCGCCGCGAGCAACCGCTCCTGCTTCTCGCCGCCCCAGGCCGAGAAGAGCCGCAGGTACTGCGTGATCCCGTCGGGCACGTACGCGCTCCAGAGGTCGGGCTCGTTCACGGGGAACGGGATCACGTGCACGCTCGCCGCATCGAGACCGAGGTCGCCGGCCGCGGCCTTCACCATCAGCAGCCGCTCGTCGTAGGTGTACGGATTCGACTCGGGGAGGTGCCGCGCAGGGTCGCTGGCCTCGGGCCGGATGCGCGCCGGATCGGGGTTCGTGATCCCGACCCAGAGCTCGTCGCTCCGGTCGGCGGCGCCGCGCATGTACTCCAGGTGGCCGTTGTGGAACGGCTGGAAGCGGCCGTGGATCATCGCTCGCCTCATGGCGGACGCGAGGTTAGACGACGACGACGCCGGCGCCCTCTTCGACCGTGCCCACGCGGCGCAGGAAGAGGCGGCGGGAGCCGAACTCGGCTTCGAGAGCCGGGCCCTGCTCCGAGGGCAGCGAGACGAGCAGCCCGCCCGCGGTCTGCGGGTCGTAGCCGAGGGCGACGAACGTCTCCGGAACGCCGTGGAACGTCAGGTGACGGCCGGCGAAGTCGCGGTTGCGCGGGTCGCCGCTCGTGCGCACGCCCTTGCGCGCCAGGTCGAGGGCTCCGTCGATCGCCGGGAATCGCTCCGACTCGAGCCGGATCCGCACGCCGCTGCGTTCGGCCATCTCGTGCGTGTGCCCCAGCAGCCCGAAGCCGGTCACGTCGGTGACCGCGTTCACGTTCACGCGCCGGAGAAGATCGGCCGCGTCCTTGTTCAGCGTCTTCATCCAGCCGACCGCCCGCTCCAGCTGCTGCGTCCCGATCGCGCCGGTCTTGTGGCCCGACATGATCAGTCCGGTCCCGAGCGGCTTCGTCACGTAGACCGCGTCGCCCGGCTGGGCATTGGACTTCGTCCAGATCCCGTCCGGGTGCACCGTCCCGACGACGGCGAGCCCGTACTTCGGTTCGGCGTCACGGATCGTGTGGCCGCCTGCGAGCAGCGCGCCGGCCCTGCGGACGGTCTCGTCCGCCGACGAGAAGATCTCGCCGAGCATCTCCATCGGGAGCTCCTCCGGGAAATGCGGCGATGGACAGGGCGAGAAGCGGCGTGCCGCCCATCGCGAAGACGTCGTTCAGCGCGTTCGTCGCAGCGATCGCCCCGTAGTCGGCCGGCTCGTCGACGATCGGCGGGAAGAAGTCGAGCGTGAAGATGATCGCCCGCTCGTCGTCCAGCTTGTAGACCGCCGCGTCGTCCGGAGTGCCGAGGCCGACGAGCAGGTTCTCTTCCTCGACCTGGACGAAGCCTCCCAGCAGCTCCTCGAGGCGCGCAGCGGAGTACTTCGCGGCACACCCGCCGCAGGACGCGAGGTCGGTCAGCTTGATGTCGGCGGCGTTGAAATCCAAGGCGGCTCCCGACGGAGCGGGGAATGTACCTCTAGAACGCCATCCCGGAGATGAACATTCCCTCAACGATTGCCCGGCCAAGCCAGAAAAATACGGCGGCGGAAGCGATCCCGCCGCCGTCTCAGGGGAGAGGAGGAGCTTCGGAGTCCTCCGCCGCCGTTCGACAGCGGCAGGTTCAGCCCTCTTCTCAGGCATGCAAAAGCCGACGCAGTGGTTGCCGCGACACTATTGGGGGAGGAACCGCAGGTAAGAGAGGTTCGTCTCAGCGTTCTCTACGCTGAGACCGGCGGCCGCCCGGGAGAGACCCCGAGAGACGGGCGACCGAAAGCCGCGGTTAGGGACCGTCCCACCAGCTGCACTGACCCCACTCACCGAGCAGGAGGGCAAGCTGGCACGCCATGACGACGAGGAAGAGGAGGCGTAGGCGCAATCGATTCACCTCCTCTCCTAGAAGCGGACATCCTGGAGCGCCTCGGCGGCGTTCCGGTAGTGGCGTGCAGCAGTCCTGTCGTCGCCCCTGCGCGCGGCGAGATCGCCGAGAGCGATCCAGGCGCGTGCGCGATGGCTGGCGGAAGAAAGCTGTTCGAAGCTCGCGTCGGCGGCCTTGAAGGCCTCCTCGGCGTCGTCGAGTCGGCCCTGCTCCATGAGCGCGCGGCCGAGCACGAGCTGCGAGGGGCCGATCTCGTGCAGGAAGTCGACGCGGCCCTCGAGGAGGCTCAGCGCCTGTCGCGCGAACCGCTCGGCCTGCTCGAAGTCGTTCATCTCGAGGTGCACCGCGGCGAGCGAGCCGGTCGCCTGGGCGGCCTCTTCCTTGCTGTCGGCGTCGAGGGCGGTCGAGTACGAGGACTTCAGGTACTCGATCGCCTCCTCGGGCTTGCCGAGCATCAGGTTCAGCCCGCCGAGGTTGTTCAGCAGGCCGGCGAGGTTGCGCTGGTCGTTCAGCTCCTCGTAGAAAGTCTTGGCGCGCTCCGCGTAGTTGCGGGCGAGCACCCAGTGGCCCATGCGCTCGGCGACGAGCGAGGCCTGGACGTAGACGTTCGCCATCGTCGTGGTGTCGTCGAGCGACTGTGCCAGCTCGAGCGCACGCTCCACGTCCTCGCGCGCGGCCTCGAGGTCGCGCTGGCGCCGGTAGCAGCGCGAACGGTAGGCGAGGATGTTCGAGCGCAGGACGTCGCACGGAAGCTCCGACCGCTCGGCGATCGCGTACGCCTCGTTGAAGAGGCCGATCGCGGTCGAGATGCTCGAAAGCTTGTAGCGGCAGACACCGAGCCGGTAGAGGATCTCGGCGCGGTCGAGGTCGGAGAAGGGCTCGACCTCGGTGACCGTTCGCGCGCGCGTGAGCAGGTCCATCGCCTCGCGCAGCTCGCCCTGGTGCATCCGGGCCCAGGCCTCTCCGGACAGGAGACGGGCCTCGAGCTCGGTGGCTCCGGTCGCGGCGACCGCGGGGCGGACGCGCTCGAACTCTGCGACTGCCTCCTCGTGCCGGTGCGCCTCGACGAGAGCCTCCGCGCGCGTGAGCGTTGCCTCGACGCGGCCGCGCTCGTCGGTGGAGACACCGTTCGCGAGATACCCGGCGTCGACCTCGAGCCGGCTCGCGAGCCAGGCGATCGTCTCGCCCGTCGGGCGCGTCTTGCCGCGCTCGATCTGGCTCACGTACTCCTTCGAGAACCGCTCGCCCGCGAGCTCGGACTGCGTCAGACCGGCTGCGACACGCAGCTGGCGCACGCGCTCACCGAGCCGGATGGCTGCGGGGCGCGATGCCTGGGCGACAGAGTTCGTGGGGGTGGATCGATTCAAGCGGCGGCTTACTCCAAGACGAAGTCTTGCTGACACTTCACTTTTGTGCAAGTTCCGCTCGTCTCGAAGATCCCCCAAAAGGGGGGCTTTTTGAGCGAAAACCCTGGTGAAGCGCCAAAAACGAGAATCACTTGACTGAGCTACTTGACTTCCTGCAAACGCGCGTCTATCTTGAGTTCACCTTGCAGTGACGGCTAAACGCCAGGCTGCCTCTGCAGGGGGCGCGCCAGATGTGGCGACGGAAGGCCCGGAGGTGTTGGCTGGGCCGCAGAGCCAAAAGCCTCCGGGCCGTCGCCTCCCAGGTGCGCTGGGAGTAGGTGGATTTCTCGCCGCTAAGGGAACGCCCCCGGGGCCGCAGCCGGGGGCGTTTCCCTTGGACCCCGCCCTCGCTTCGCTTCGGGACTCGCACGGGTGAACCCCTGGTTCCCCCGTGGGCCCCCTCCTTCAGTGGTGGTGGCTTGGGTTCGAGGGTTTCAGGAGCCGGCGGTTGGTTTTGGGGGTGTGCCTCCCGGCCGAGCAAGTCGGCCTCCGGCGGCGGGTGGTGTGATCTCCGAGATCGTCTAGGTCACGCGGCTTTAGATGCCTGGGGGCACGGGGATTTCCGGGGGGTCTTCCAGGCCCGTCATCCAGCGGCGGCGTTCCGCGATGATCGTCGGGAAGTCATCCTGGATCAGGCCGCCGACTCGCCGGCCGACCGTGCCGAGGAGGCCGATGGCTATGAAGATCCACGCCTCGGCGCTCGCCTCTCGGTCGGGGAGGATTCCTCCCGCCTGCTTGCGAGCGGCGGATGACATCTGCCACGTAGTTGTGCACGTCACTCATCTGGAGCTTGAGGAACTTGCGGATCTCGGGGTCGTCGCTCGCCTCGGTCAGCGCCTGGACCCAGAGATCGGCGCACTGCACCTTCGCGTCCTTGGCCTGGAAATACGCCTGGCCCATGGCGCCGACCCAGAGCTTTGGATCGGGCTCCGCGTCGACGGCCGCCTGCCAGAGCTCGCGCAGGCGCCGCCAGGACTCGTCGAGGACCGAGAGGTACAGGTCGCGCTTCGACTCGAAGTGACGGTAGAGGACCGGCTCCGTGACCCCGGCCACCCGCGCGATCTCGGCCGTGGTCGTCCCGCGGTAGCTGCCCGTGGAGAAGATGCCACAGGCGCAGTCGAGCACCGCAGCCTTGCGCTGCTCCGCGGGCAGGCGTGTCGCCATGGCCTATGCGCCCTCGAGCGCGGGCTGCGCTTCCGGTTCCGGGTGATGGACCTTGCGAACGGTCGCCACCGCGACGACGGCCCCGACGATCGCGATCCCAGCCGCGACGTGGAGCGCGTTGTGGTAACCCTCGACGAACTGGTCCGGGTACTCGGCGGTTCCCGGGCACGACGCTCACCGACGAGGCGACGATCGCGCCCATCAGGGCGATTCCGAGCGAGCCGCCGACCTGCCGCATGCTGTTCAGGACGGCCGAGCCGACGCCGGCCTTGTCGACCGGCACCGAGCCCATCGCCGCCGCGGTCGTCGGAGTCATCGCGAGCGACATCCCGAAGCCACCGAGAATCAGGCCGGGGAGGATGTCCCAGAAGGTCGAGTCGACGCCCAGGGTCGAGAAGCGCGAGCAGCGAGCCGCTGAGCAGGACGAGCCCCGCGCCCATGAGCCAGCGCGAGCCGATCTTGTCCGAGAACCGCCCGGCGAGCGGGGCGACGAACACGATCAGCACGGTCATCGGCAGGAACGCTGCGCCGGTCTGGATCGGCGAGTAGCCGAGGACCTGGCCGAGGTAGAGCGAGTTGAAGAAGAAGACGCCGAACATCGCGAGCGCGACGAGCAGCATCGTCAGCGTTGGCGCCGGTGAAGGTCGAGTTCTTGAACAGCGAGAGGTCGAGCATCGGCACGCGCTGACGGTGCTCGAGCACGACGAAGCTCGACAAGCCCGACGACCGCGACGGCGAAGCTGGCGAGGATCCGGCCCGAGCTCCACCCGTAGTTGTTCCCCTCGATCAGCGCATACGTGAGCCCGAAGAGGCCGACCGCCGAGGAGATAAGTCCCGGCAGATCGAGGCGCTGCTCCTCCGACTCGTCACGGCTCTCGGTGATGACGAGGCGCGAGACGATGATGCCCGCGATCCCGACCGGGACGTTGATGAAGAAGATCCAGCTCCAGTTGATCTGCTCGGTGAGGATGCCGCCGATCAGCGGGCCGATCGCAAGCGCCATCGCGGACACGCCGACCCAGATGCCGATCGCTGTTCCGCGCTGCCGCGGTGGGAAGGTGGCGACGATGATCGAGAGCGTCGCCGGGTTCATCAGCGCCGCTCCAACGCCCTGCACGACGCGGGCGCCGATCAGGATAGCCCGCGCCGGTCGCGAGGCCGCACGCGAGAGAGGAGGCCGTGAAGATCGACAGGCCGACGATGAAGATCAAGCGCCGGCCGAACAGGTCAGCGAGCTTGCCGCCCGTGAGCATGAGCACGGCGAACGTGAGCGCGTAACCGCTGACCACCCACTCGAGCTCGGACTGCGAGATGTGCAGGTCGCTCTGGATCGACGACAGCGCCACGAAGACGACCGTGTTGTCGAGCATGATCATGAACAGCCCGAAGGCGACCGCGCCCAGCGTCCACCACTTGCGGTTCTCCTCTGCGAATATTCGTGCTCGCACGGCCTCGCCCCCTCGAGTGGTTAGCGGTCACTAAGTTATCAGAAACGATGGCCGCAAGCAACGACGAAGTTCGTCTGGGAGCCTGATCGAGGAGACGCTCGACGCGCGCCAACGTCGTCCGGCTCATGCGCAAGCACGGATTCGACGACTACTGGGAGCTCGTCCGCCGCTCGCAGGAGGATCCGGAGTGGTTCTGGCCGGCCGCGATCGAGGACATGGGGCTCGAGTTCTCGCAGCCCTGGGAGCAGGTGATGGACCTCTCGCGCGGGCCGGAGTGGGCCACCTGGTTCGTCGGCGGGAAGGTCAACATCGCCTGGAACTGCGTGCACCGCTGGGCGGAACGGCGTCCTGACGCGATCGCCTCGATCGGGCTCGGCGAGGACGGGTCGCGGCGGGAGCAGACGTTCCAGGAGCTGTCGCGCGAGGTGACGAAGCTGGCCGAAGCGCTGCTCCGGCTGGGGGTGCGGCGAGGGCGACCGGGTCGCGATCTTCCTCCCGATGTCGCCGGAGGTGCCGGTCGCGTCGCACGCCTGCGCGCACATCGGCGCGATCCAGGTGCCGATCTTCTCCGGCTTCGCCGCGCCGGCCGTGGCGCAGCGCCTCCAGGCGTCCGAGGCCAAGGTCGTGATCACGGCGCGTTCGTCGTCACGGCGCGGGCGCGAGGTGCCGATGCTCGAGATCGTCGAAGAGGCCCGCCGCGAGGCTCCGAGCGTCGAGCACGTGATCGTCGCGCCGTGGGACGAGCTCGTCGCCGACTGCTCCGGGCGAGCTCGCCGGCCGCCGAGCTCGACTCCGAGACTCCCTACCTGCTCACGTACACGTCCGGGACGACCGGGACGCCCAAAGGGGTCGTCCACGTGCAGGGAGGCTTCCTCGTCTCGATCGCCCGCGAGGTCTGCTACCAGGCGGACGCGGGGCCGGACGACCGCATCCACTTCGTGACGGACATGGGCTGGATCATGGGGCCGTGGACCGTCGTCGGCGGGCACGCGATGGGCTCGACGCTCGTCTTCGCCGAGGGCGCGCCGGACTGGCCGCAGGACCGGCTCTGGAAGCTGATCGAGGCCGAGGGCGTGTCGGTGCTCGGAATCTCCCCCACGCTCACGCGAGCGCTGATCCCGCACGGCGAGCCGCGAGAGCGACCTCTCGTCTCTGCGCACGATCGTCACGACCGGCGAGCCCTGGAATCCCGAGCCGTACCGCTGGCTCTTCGAAGAGGTCGGCGGCGGGCGCTGCCCGATCATCAACTGCTCGGGCGGGACCGAGGTCGGCGCCTGCTTCCTCTCGCCGACGGTCGCGATCCCGATCAAGGCGTGCTCGCTCGGCGGCCCGGCGCTCGGAATGGCGATGGACGTCGTCGACGCGGAGGGCAACTCGGTGTCGCGGCGAGGTCGGCGAGCTCGTCTGCCGCAAGCCGTTCCCGGGGATGACGCGCGGGTTCTGGCGCGACCCCGAGCGGTATCTGGATACGTACTGGCGCCGTTTCCCCGGTGTGTGGACGCACGGAGACTGGGCTTCGGTCGACCGGGACGGGTACTGGTTCCTGCACGGCCGCTCCGACGACACGCTGAACATCGCGGGCAAGCGGATCGGGCCTGCGGAGCTCGAGTCGGCGGCGGTCGGCCATCCGGACGTCGCCGAGGCGGCCGCGGTCGGTGTGCCGCACGAGGTGAAGGGCGAGGTGGCCTGGATCTTCTGCGTGCTGAAGCCGGGCAAGGAGGCGAGCGACGAGCTGGCCGCTGAGATCGCGGGCGAGGTCACGGGCGAGCTGGGCAAGGCCTTCAAGCCGGACCGTGTGATCTTCGTGTCGGCTCTGCCGAAGACGCGGAGCGCGAAGATCGTGCGGCGGGCGGTGCGCGCGACGGCTCTCGGCACCGACCCGGGAGACCTGTCGTCGCTCGAGAACCCCGAGTCCCTGGAGGAGATCTCCGATGCCGTCTGATCCTCTCGACGGCCAGGTCGTGCTGGTCACGGGCGGGGGCCGCGGGATCGGCGCGAGCATCGCGCGCGAGCTCGCAGGCGCCGGTGCCCGGGTCGCGGTCAGCGCTCGGTCGAAGGACGAGGTCGAAGCGGTCGCCTCGCGAAGTGGACGGGCTCGCCGTCGTCGCCGACGTCTCGAAGCGCGAGGACGTCGAGCAGATGGTTGCGGAGGTCGAGTCCTCGCTCGGCCCGCTCGACCTGCTCGTCGCCAACGCGGGAGTCGGCGGCCCGGACGGCTCGACCTGGGAGCTCGACCCCGCCGAGTGGTGGCGCGTTCAGGAGATCAACGTGCTCGGCGTCCACCTCTGCTGCCGGACCGTGATTCCAGGAATGCTCGAGCGCGGACGCGGGCGGATCGTCATCACCGGCGAGCGGCGCCGCCTACCTGCCCGGGAGCTCGTCGACCGCGTACCCGACGAGCAAGGCTGCGGTCGCGCGCTACGGCGAGACGCTGGCGAACGAGCTGCGCGGGCGGATCCCGGTCTTCTTCTTCAGCCCGGGCCTCGTCCAGACCGAGATGACGAGCGGCTTCGGCCGCGACCTCGACTGGACGCCGCCGGAGCTGGCGCCGCAGCTCGTGCACGTGCTCGCCTCGGGGCGCGCGGACGCACTCGCCGGCCGGTACATCCACGCGGAGCACGACGACATCGAGGATCTGATCTCGCGTGCGGACGAGGTCGTCGAGAACGACCTGAACGCGATCAGGCTGCAGCGTTAGGCGCGATCCACGTGGCGCGGGCTCTGGCGAGCGGTCGCCCGTCCTCGCCGTAGAGCGCGGTCCCGGCGTAGAGCTTTCGGCCCTCCTCGCCGAGCGGCCACGCGAGGACGACGCAGCGCTCGCCGGGCTCCGGCAGCTCGTCGACCTCGACGGCAAAGCGCCCGAGCAGCGTCTCCCCGCGATCCGGGAAGCCGACCGCGATCGCGCCCGGGCAGTCGAGCGCGGCCCAGACGAGCTCCGGGGACACCTCCGAGGGGATCCACGTCGCCGCGAAGCGGCCGTCGCCCAACGGGCCTGCGAACACACGGAGCCCGTCTCCCGGCTCGCGCTCCGGCCCGCAGACGAAGCAGCGCGGGAACGCGTGCTCCTCGAAGCCCGGGTAGCGGGCCGACGCCGCCTCCGCCTCGGCCCAGGACGGAGGCGCCGGGAGCTCGAGCTCGACCGAGGCCGGGGCGGCTTCGGCGACGAGGTTGTCGCCGTCGAGGACTCGCAGGCCGCCGCCGACGCGCTCGACCGCGAGCGGCCGTTCGAGAGGAGGCGGTGAGCGCAGCGTGACTTCGGCGTGGCCGTCGAGCAGCGCCGCAATTCGCCCGCACGTGTAACCGCCGTTGGCCGATCCGTCGGGCCCGTTGAAGCGGGCCTCTATCGTCAAGTGCTCCACCGCGGCTAGACTACGTTTTAGACTCACAGTCGAAAACCTATGCGCCTCGCCCTTGCCCAGATCGACTCGACCGTCGGCGACCTCGATGGGAACCGGGAGCGCATCCTCGCGCGACTGGCCGAGGCGAAGGAAGCGGGCGCCGACGTCGTCCTCTTCCCCGAGCTCGCGGTCACGGGCTATCCCCCGGAAGACCTCCTGCTACGGCCGAGCTTCATCCGCGCGGCCGAGCAGTCGCTGAGCGCGATCGCCCGCGAGGTGCGCGGCATCGTCGCGTTCCTGGGCACGCCGCACCTCGAGCGCGACCTCTACAACGCGTGCGCCGTGTGCGCAGCCGGCGAGGTGAAGGCGCTCTACCGCAAGCGGTTCCTTCCGAACTACGGCGTGTTCGACGAGCACCGCTACTTCGCGCCGGGCCGTGACCTCTTCCTGCTCGAGCACGGCGACGCGCTCATCGGCCCGACGGTCTGCGAGGACATCTGGCAGCCGGGGCCGCCGGCGACCGACCTCGCGTTGGCAGGCGCGCAGCTGATCGTGAACATCTCGGCGTCGCCGTTCCACGTCGGCAAGGAGCGCGAGCGCGAGCAGATGCTCCAGACCCGTGCGCGCGACAACGTCTGCTACGTCGCGTTCGTCAACGCGGTCGGCGCGCAGGACGAGCTCGTCTTCGACGGGCACTCGGTCGTGCTCGACGACGAGGGCGAGGTGCTCGCGCGCGCTCCGGGGTTCGAGGAGGCGCTGCTCGTGGTCGACATCGAGCCGGAGGAGGCAGTGGGGCGGCGGCTGCGCGACGTTCGGCGGCGGTCGCTCGAAGGCGAGCGGGAGGCTGCGCCCGACGCGCCCGTCATCCACGTCGGCACCCCTCACGAGCCGGGCGGCCGGGTCGAGCCCACGGTCGCTCCGCTGCTCGACGACCTCGAGCAGATGCGGCTCGCGCTCGAGCTCGGGCTCGGCGACTACGTGAGGAAGAACGGCTTCACGGACGTCGTCCTGGGCGTGTCGGGAGGGATCGACTCGGCCTTGACCGCGGCGATCGCGTGCGAGGCGCTGGGGCCCGAGCGGGTGCACTGCGTCTCGATGCCGTCGCGCTACAGCTCCGAGGGAACGCAAGGCGACGCCCGGCTGCTCGCCGAGAGCCTCGGCGCCGAGTTCCTCGAGCTGCCGATCGAGGGGATCGTGGCGAGCTTCGAAGACGCGCTCGCCGGGCCGTTCGCGGGGCGCGAGCCGGACCTCACGGAGGAGAACCTCCAGGCTCGTGTCCGCGGGGTGCAGCTGATGGCTCTCTCCAACAAGTTCGGCTGGCTCGTCCTGGCGACCGGGAACAAGTCCGAGCTCTCGGTGGGCTACGCCACGCTGTACGGGGACATGGCCGGGGGCTTCGCGCTCCTGAAGGACGTCTACAAGACGGACGTGTTCCGACTGGCGCGGCACCTGAACGAGCGCGCCGGTCGCGAGCTGATCCCGCAGTCGATCATCGACCGGGCCCCGAGCGCGGAGCTGCGCGCCGACCAGCTGGACGAGGACTCGTTGCCGCCGTACTCGGAGCTCGACCGGGTGCTCGAGGCCTACGTCGAGGAGGATCAGTCGCGCGAGGACCTGACGGGCGACGGGTTCGATCCCGAGGTCGTCGACCGCGCGCTGGCGATGATCGACCGGGCGGAGTACAAGCGACGGCAGGCGCCGCCCGGGGTGAAGCTGCGCCCGAAGGCGTTCGGCCGCGACTGGCGTTTGCCGATCACGAATCTCTGGCGCGGCTAGAGCCCGGCGTCGAACGGCACCGTCGGCGGGCCGTTCTCGCGGAGCTCCCGGAGAAGCTGCGGGAGGCGTTCCGGGACGAGTGTCTCGGTCGCGGCCTCGAGCTCCGCCGGCGTCCACCAGCGCACGTCGGCGACTAGCTCCGCCGCCAGGTCGACGCGCGGTGCCGGCTCGTGGGACGCGACCTCGACGAGCCAGATTCGTTCTCTTTGCCGAAGGATCCGCCCATTCCAGGCAAACGTGTGCTCGCGTGTCCAGATCTCCGGCCCGAGCTCGAATTCGTCGAGCCCGATCTCTTCGGCGAGCTCTCGTCTGAGCGCCTGCTCGACGTCCTCGTGCTCGTCGACGCCGCCGCCAGGTGTCGCCCACCAGACCTGGCCGCTCTCGTCGCGGAACTGGACGAGGAGCGTTCGGCCCTCTTCGTCCAGAACAGCGCTCGCGACAGCTGCTCGGTCCGTCGGGCTCGAGCCACGCTTTGAGCGCGCGGAACCAATCGAGCCTCTCTGCCGTACGGGACCGCCGCGTTCGCGGGTGAGGTCGAGGGGAGGACGAACAAGCCCACGTCTCCGAGGGTTCGCGTCTGGGCGCCGTGCTCCGCGACGCGTGCCGAAAGCGCCCCGGAAGGCCTCCTTGCCTACGAACGCGATCGCTCGCGGTCGGAGCTCGAGCGCGATGCGCTCAAGCCGTTCAGCCGAGCCCGCGAAGTCCGCCCGACGAAGGTCGCTCGAGCCCGGGGTCGTGCGGAAGGCCGCGTTCGTCGCGCCGATCCCGTACCGAAGGAGCTCGAACTGCTCGTGCGGTTCGAGCTGCCGCGGCGTGAACCCGGCCTCGTGGAGCAGCCGCCAGAAGTCGTTGCGCGGATTGGCGAAGTGCGCCTTCGCGGCGTCGGAGACGCGACCCGGGTTGATGCCGCAGAAGACGACGTCGAGCCCCGGCCCGAGCACGTCCGGGACGGCGCTCGGCGTTGTCGCGGTTTCGACGCGGTGGCGTTTCACACGCGTCACGTCGTTCTCATTACGATCGCAGCGGGGAGGAGGTGGCGAGTGCCTCTATTCAGGCGGCAGCAGCGGGCTCATGACCGTCCGAATGAGCCTCGTCCCCACCGGCGTCCTAAAGGCGCCGAAACGGAGGCTCGGGCTCGCGCCGGTTCAGCCTCGACTCGAATGCGCGGCGGAGGTCCTCCCCGGACACGCCACGGAAAATTCGGCGCCGCCGCGGCTCGAGCTTGACGGTGCGCACGTTGTCGTCGCCCTCGCCGTAGCACCGGGCATACGCCTCGGCCTCGTTCAGCGGGCGCAACCTCATCGACGGCACCGTACTCCGTCCGCGCGGGGCTAGTCAAAAATCCACAGGTAGCGTTCGGACGATGAGGCTCCTGGTGCTCGGAGGGACGAAGTTCCTCGGCCGCGCGACCGTAGAGGCCGCTCTCGCCCGAAACCACGAGGTCACGCTCTTCAACCGCGGCCAGACGAACCCGGAGCTTTTCCCCGAGGCCGAGAAGCTCCACGGCGACCGCACCGAAGACCTCTCCGCGCTCGAGGGCCGCGAGTGGGACGCCGTGATCGACCCGAGCGGCTACGTCCCGAGCGTCGTTCGCGCCTCCGCGGAGAAGCTCTCCGGCTCGGCCGGCTTCTACCTCTTCGTCTCGAGCATCTCCGTCTACGCAGACCGGAGCAAGCGGATGGTCGAGGGAGACGCGCTGGAACAGCTCGGCGACATGCCGGACGACCGCCTGCTCGAGGACTACTCCAACTACGGCGCGCTCAAGGCGCTGGCCGAAGCCGCCGTCGCCGAGACGTTCCCCGACGCGCACGCGAACGTCCGGCCCGGGCTGATCGTCGGCCCCCACGACCCGACCGGCCGCTTCACCTACTGGCCGCACCGCGTCGCACGCGGCGGCGACGTCGCAGCTCCCGCGCCGCCGGACGACCGGGTCCAGTTCATCGACGTCCGCGACCTCGCCGAGTGGATGGTCGGGCTCTGCGAACAGCGCGCAGCCGGAGAGTTCAATGCGGACAACGAGGGCGTCGCGTGGTCAGAGCTTCTCGACACGTGCCGCGAGGTCACCGGCTCCGATGCGCGGTTCGTCTGGATCGACGGCAAGTTCCTGCTCGACCAGGAGATCGGGCAGTGGATGGAACTGCCGATGTGGATCGAGGACGAGTCCGACAAGGGACTGCACCGCGCGGACGTCTCGCGAGCGCTCGCGACCGGCCTCAGCTTTCGGCCGCTGGCCGACACGGTTCGGGCGACGCTCGAGCTGGCCGAGACGACCGACAGCGCCGGGCTCTCCCCCGAGCGCGAAGCGAGCCTGCTCGCTGCCTGGGAGGGGCGATAGCATCACGCGGGTGGAGGGGTTCGACTTCGTGCACCGCGAGCAGGTCCGTTTTCGGGACGTGGACGCGATGGGGCACGTGAACAACGCGGTCTTCCTCACCTACCTCGAGGAGGCGCGCATCGCCTACCTGCTCCGCTTCGAGGCCACCGTCGAGGAGATGATCCTCGCCCGCGCGGAGATCGACTTCCGCGCGCCCGCTGCGCTCCGGGGACGAGCTGGAGATCGGCGTCCGGCCGGCATCGGTCGGGACGAAGAGCTTCCAGCTCGAATACGAGGTGCGCTCGCACGACACGGTCGCCGCCGAGGCCAAGACGGTGATCGTCTCCTACGACTACGAGAGCGGGCGGCCGGTCGCGCTGCCCGAGACCTGGAAGGAGGCGCTCGCCGCCTGATGCCCGTCTTCGAGCGACAGACCCTGTCCAACGGACTCCGCCTGCTGACCGCGCCGATCGAGCACGCGCAATCCGTCTCCTGCTTCGTGATGCTCGCCGCGGGCTCGCGCTACGAGACCCCGGACACGAGCGGGATCGCGCACTTCTCCGAGCACATGTTCTTCAAGGGAACCGAGAACCGCCCCACCGCGCGCGACATCGGGAACGAGATCGACGGCATCGGCGGCGAGTTCAACGCCTTCACCGGCAAGGAGTACACGGGCTACTACGTGCGCTGCGCGGGTGAGCACCGGTCGATCGCCCTCGACGTGCTCGTCGACATGCTCCGCCACTCGAGCTTCGACCCCGAGGAGATCGAGCGCGAGAAGGGCGTGATCGTCGAGGAGATGAACATGTACTTCGACACTCCGCGCGACTACATCAGCGGGGTCTACGACGCGCTCCTCTACGGCGACCAGCCGCTCGGCTGGGACATCATCGGCCGCAAGGAGACCGTGCGCGGGGCGAGCCGGGACACGTTCCTCGGCTACATCGACCGCTGGTACAAGCCGGAGCGCATGGTCGTCGGAGTCGCGGGCAAGATCGACGGCGACCTCCAGTCCGAGATCGAAGGGCTGCTCGGCGACCTCGAGCCCGCCGACACGGGCGAGCCGGAGTCGGCCCGCGTCGAGGCGAACGGGCAGGCTCGGGTCAAGATCCACACGAAGGCGTCGGATCAGGCGCACCTCTGCCTGGGCGTCCCCAGCTATCCGCTCGCGCACCCGGACCGATACGCGCTCCAGGTGCTCTCGACGGTGCTCGGGACGGGCATGTCCTCACGCCTCTTCACGGAGGTGCGGGAACGCCGCGGGCTCGCGTACTACATCTACGCGATCAACCACAGCTACACGGACGCGGGCTCACTCTTCTCCCAGGCGGGCGTCGACATCGAGCGGGTCGACGAGGCGATCACGACGATCGTCGCGGAGCTGAAGAAGATCACCGACGAGGCGGTTCCGAGCGACGAGCTCGAGAAGGCGCGGAACGTCGCCAAGGGCAGGTTCGTCCTGCAGACGGAGAGCCCGCACGGGCTGATCATGTTCGGGCTGCGCCGCGAGGTGCTCGAGGGTCAGGTCAGCGAGCCGGAGGAGATCGTCGCGGGGCTCGACGCGGTCACGGTCGAAGACGTCCAGCGGGTCGCGCAGGACGTGCTCGGCAGCCGCGGGCTGAACCTCGCCCTGATCGGGCCGTTCGAGCAGGACCAGCAGGAGCGGTTCGAGAAGCTCCTCGCCTAGCTAGAGCGTCGCGTAGTCCTCGTCGAAGTGCTCGCGCTCCTCGGGGTCGGCGATCGCGTCGCCGGCGGCCCGCGCCTTCGCCTTCCACTCGTCGGCCTCGTCGCTTCCGGCCAGCGCGTGCGCGCGGGCGAGCGCCTCGTACGCGTACGCGAGGTCCCAGTCGCCGATGCCGTTCGCCTCGCAGTGCTCGAGACAGCGGCGCGCATGCCAGATCGCCGGCTCCGGCCTTCCGAGCACCGTGTACACGCGCGAGACCTGCCACTCGCCGCGCGCGAGGTTCTCCGGCCGGCACTCCTCGGCCTGGCCCCAGTGGTAGCGCGACGCGTGCGTGATGTGGAGCAGGCGGTCGTCGTCCTCACGCGTCTCCATCAAGCGCCAGGCCTCGTTGAAGAGGTCGACTCCTCGCTGACGGTCCTCGCTCATTCCTCGGGCGCTTCCTCGACGGCGCGGTCGCGGATCTCCTCGACGACGGTCGGGTCGGCGAGCGTGGTCGTGTCGCCGAGGGGGCGCTTCTCGGCGACGTCTCGGAGCAGGCGGCGCATGATCTTGCCGGAGCGAGTCTTCGGGAGCTCGGGCGTGAAGACGATGTTCGCGGGCTTGGCGATCGGGCCGATCTTCTGCGCCACGTGGTCGCTGCAGCTCGTCGAGCATCTCGACCGAGCCCTCCTCCGTGCCTTTCAGGGACACGAACGCGACGATCGCCTGCCCCGTCCGCTCGTCCTGGCGCGCGCACACGGCCGCTTCGGCGACGCCCTGGTGGTCGACGAGCGCCGATTCGACCTCGATCGTCGAGATCCGGTGGCCGGACACGTTCATCACGTCGTCCACGCGGCCCAGCAGCCAGAAGTCGCCGTCCTCGTCGATCCGCGCCCCGTCGCCCGCGAAGTAGATGTCCTCGTACTTCGACCAGTACGTCTCCCGGTAGCGCTCGTCGTCCTTGTAGAGGCCGCGGAGCATCGCCGGCCACGGCCGCCGCAAGACGAGGTAGCCGCCTCCGCCCGGGCCCACCTCGTTCCCCTGCTCGTCGTAGATCGCCGGCGTCGACTCCCGGGAACGGCTTCGTGGCCGAGCCCGGCTTCAGCGTCGTCACACCCGGAAGCGGCGTGATCATGATCATCCCCGTCTCGGTCTGCCACCACGTGTCCACGACCGGGACGCGGTCGCCGCCGATCACTTCGCGGTACCAGACCCAGGCCTCGGGGTTGATCGGCTCGCCGACCGAGCCCAGCAGGCGGATCGAGGACAGGTCGTGCTTGTCCGCGTGCTCGCGACCCCACTTCATGTGTGAGCGGATCGCGGTCGGAGCGGTGTACAGGATGTCGACCTTGTAGCGCTCGACGATCGCCCACCAGCGCTCGCGGTCCGGGTAGTCGGGGACGCCCTCGTACATGACGCTGGTCGTCCCGTTGCAGAGGGGGCCGTACACGATGTACGAGTGCCCGGTCACCCAGCCGACGTCCGCCGCGCACCAGTACACCGAGTCGGGCTTGACGTCGAAGACGTAGTGGTGCGTCGTGGCGACGCCGACGAGGTAGCCGGCGGTCGTGTGCGCGATCCCCTTCGGCTTCGCGGTCGTCCCGCTCGTGTAGAGCAGATAGAGCAGATCCTCGGAGTCCATCGGCTCACATGGACAGGACGCGGCGTCGTCGCTCTCGTCGGCGACGAGCTCGTGCCACCACTCGTCACGGCCTTCCGTCATCGGCACGTCGTTGCCCGTGCGGCGGAGAACGACGGCGTGCTTCACGCCGGGCGCGTCGGCGAGCGCCTCATCCGCGTTCCGCTTGAGCGGCACCGGTGAGCCCTTTCTCCACGCCTCATCCTGGGTGATCAGCACCTCGCAGCCCATGTCGTTCAGGCGCCCCGAGAGCGAGTCGGCCGAGAAGCCGCCGAAGACGACCGTGTGCGGAGCTCCCAGGCGTGCGCACGCGAGCATCGCCACCGGCACCTCCGGGACCATGCCCATGTAGATCCCGACGGGCGTCCCCTTCTCGACGCCGAGGTTCTTCAGCGCATTCGCGAGCTCGACCACCTCCGTCTGGAGATCGGCGAACGTGATCGTCCGCCGCTCGTCCTCCGGCTCGCCCTCCCAGTGGTAGGCGACCTTCTCGCCCAGTCCGGCCTCGACGTGGCGGTCGACGCAGTTGAAGCAGATGTTGAGCTTTCCGCCCAGGTACCACTTCGCGTACGGCGGCTCCCATTCGAGCAGCTTCGTGAACGGCTCGAACCAGGTGACCCGCTCGCGGCCCTCGGTCTCCCAGAACTCGTCGAAGATCGCGGTCGTAGATCTCCGGCTGCGCGTTCGCCTGGGCGGCGAACTCCTCCGGCGGCGGGTAGCGCCTCTCCTCGAGGAACATCGTCTCGATCGCAGGCGACCGAGCCTCCGAGCTCATGGGGTCAGATCGTAAGGAAAGTTGGTGAGGTTCTCGGCGCCGTTCTCGGTGACGACGACGAGGTCCTCGAGCCTGCAGCCGCCGAAGCCCTGGCGGTAGAGACCCGGCTCGAGCGTGACGACGTCTCCGGGGATGAGCTCCGCGGTGCCGCCGCGGCCGAGGTTCGGCGCCTCGTGCACCTCGAGCCCGACCCCGTGGCCGAGCCCGTGGAAGAAGCCGTCCTCGAGCACCTCGCCCGGCTTCTTCGAAAGGACGGTCGGCTGGCCGGCTGCCTCGAAGTGCTCGCAGACGAGCCTGAAGATGTCGACGCCGGGCACGCCGGCCTTCGTCGCCTCGAGCGACTTGTCGAGCGCCTCCTTCACGAGCCGGTGGTACTCGACGAGCTCCTCCGGCGGCGTGCCGACGACGAACGTGCGGGTCATGTCGGCGTAGCAGCTCGACTCCGGATCCTTGGGCCAGAGGTCGATCACGATCGGCTCGTCGGGAGCGATCTCGCCGTGACCGAGCTCGTGACCGATCGCCGTCTGCGCGCCGTGCGACACGATGAAGTCGTCGCTCGCCACGTTGTGCTCGGTGAACGTTCGGCGGATCGCGCCCTTCACGAGCTCGACGGTCAGCGGCTCGCCGTCCACGGTCAGCGACCCGTTCGACTGCGAGGCGCGCGCGAGGACGTCACGGGCGGCGCCCATCGCCGCGTCCGCTGCGGCCTGCGCCCTGCGGATTCCCTCGAGCTCGGCCTCGTTCTTGACGCGCCGGCGGTCGGAGAAGAACTGGTGATCGGGAGTGAGCGTGATCCCGTTCTCGCGCAGGTGGTCGACCACGTACGCCGGTGACCTCCAGGGAATGACCGCCTCCTCGATGCCCCACGCGCGGCACGCGTTCAGCGGAAGGTCGCGCGCGATGATGTCGAACCGGGTGCGCTTGCCCTCCGCGAGCAACTCGTCGTAGCCGAACTCCTCGTAGGCGTGCGCCTCGATGCCCGCCTCCGCGATCCGCTCGACCTCGAACGCGGTGGACATGGTGATCTTCTTCCCGTCCTTCTCCGCGTACAGGAACGGATCCGGGACGAGCACAGGCACCTCGTGGCGCATCTCCGGGGTGGTGACGGTGTCGGCGAAGATCAGGACGTCAGGCATCTGCGCGGATCCTAACGGGCCGTACATAGGATGAGGATTCGTGGAGCAGGAGTTCGATCGGGCCCAGGAGCTGATCGCGAGCTACGACGCCGAGCTGCGTCGGCTCGTTCCCGACGGCGAGATCTTCGACGCGCACGTCCACCTGGGGAACGACATCGACGGCATGCGCGGGATCTACGAGGAGCTCGAGCGGAGCATGGATCGCCACGACGTGTCCCGCGCGTTCATGTTCTGCATGGACGAGCCCGACCGCCACCCGGCGTTCCGCGCGCCGAACGACCGCACGCTCGAGTACGCGAAGCGCTCGGAGGGCAGGCTGATCCCGTTCGTGCGCCTCGACCTCACGGAGAGCCCGATCGAGGAGGCCGAGCGCTGCCTCGACCTCGGCGCGCGCGGGATCAAGCTCCATCCCCGCGCCCAGCGCTTCATGCTGAACGACGAGCGGCTGGCGCCCGTGTTCGCGCTCGCCTCGGAGCGGCGCGTCCCGATCCTGATCCACGGCGGCCGCGGGCTGCCGCCCATCTCGGATCACCTCGCGCGCCTCGTCGACAACTATCCGGGCGCGCAGCTGATCATCGCCCATGCCGGCATCGCCGACCTGGCGGGGCTGGCCGGGCGCTTCGGCGGCAGGGCGGGCGTCTTCTTCGACACGTCCGTCTGGAGCCCGGTCGACCTGCTCAGCTTCTTCCACCTGGTCGCGCCCGAGCAGGTGCTGTACGCGTCCGACTACCCGTACGCCCGGCCGCCGAGCTCGCTCCTGAACGCAGTCCGCACCGCGCGCGCCGCCGGCTTCGACGACGACCAGCTGCGCGACCTGCTCGGGGGGACCGCGAGCCGCATCGCGAGCGGCGAGGATCCGCGGCAGCCGACCGCTCCCACGGGCGACGGAACCTTCAGGCAGCCGATGACCCTCGCGCGCATCCACCAGTACGTCTCGATGGCCACGCCGCTCCTCTGGATGAGCCAGCCCGACTCGATCGGGATCATCGGGCTCGCCCTGAACGCGACCGAGGAGCGCAACGGCTACCCGGAGGATCTCGACCGCATCAGGGAGCTCCTGACCGCCGCCCGCGACCTGTGGCGCGTCTTCCCGGAGATCGAGGAAGAGGACCGCGCCGACGTCGCCCGCGCGACGCGGCACCTCGTCCACCTTGCCGACATCTACGCAGTGACGAGCGGTGCCGAGGCTTAGCGTCAACGGCGAGCTCCACGAGCTCGACGTGCCCGTCGGGCGGACGCTGGCCGAGACGCTGCGCGAGGAGCTCGGCCTGACCGGGACGAAGATCGCGTGCGGCGAGGGTCACTGCGGCGCGTGCACGGTGCTGCTCGACGGCGTGCCCGTCTACTCGTGCATCACGCTCGCGCACATGGTCGGTGAGCGCGAGGTGACCACGATCGAGGGGCTCCGCGAGCACCCGCTCGTCGACGCGTTCGTGCAGGCAGACGCGCTCCAGTGCGGGTTCTGCACGCCCGGGCAGATCGTGTCCGCCTCGGCGCTCGTCGAGAGCAACCCGCATCCGAGCTCCGACGAGATCCGGCACGCGATGGCCGGAAATCTCTGTCGCTGCGGCACCTATCCCAAGATCGAGGAGGCGATTTCCGCGTGGCAAGGCTGATCCGCACCGAGAAGGAGGTCGAGGGCCGGTTCGAGGAGGTCTGGCTCGTCGTCGAGGAGGACGCGCTCGAGCAGTGGCCGGCCGGGGCGCGCGAGATCGTCGGGAAGCCCGCGCAGCGCGTGACGGGGCCGATGCGCGCCCGGGGCGAAGCGCGCTACACCTCCGACCTGCGACTGCCCGGGATGCTCCACGCCGCGGTCCTTCGCTCCCCGCACGCGCACGCGCGCGTGAAGAACATCTCGCTCGCGCGAGCGCTCGAGGCTCCGGGCGTGCGAGCTGCAGTCGGGCCCGGCGACCTCGAGGCCCTCACCGACGAGCCGGGCCACCAGGGCCAGGCCGTCGCCGCGGTTGCCGCCGAGACGATCGAGCAGGCGCGCGCGGCGCTCGACCTGATCGACGTGGAGTGGGACGTCTCGAAGCCGCTCCTCGATCCAGACGAGGCCGCGCAGGCCGGAAAGCTCGTCGGCGAGGTGAGCCGATACGAGCGCGGCGACGTGGACAAGGCGCTCGCCCAGGCGGACGTGGTCGTCGAGGGAGAGTTCCGCACCCAGACCGTTCTGCACAGTTCCTTCGAGACGCACCAGTCCTTGTGCGAGTGGCGCGGCGACGCCCTCCACGTCTACATCTCGACCCAGTTCATCTGGGGCGTCCGCGACGAGATCTCCACCAAGCTGGGGATCGCCCCCGACAAGGTTCGCGTGGTCTGCGAGTTCATGGGCGGCGGGTTCGGCTCGAAGAACGGCGCGGGCGACTACACGTTCATCGCGATCGAGCTCGCCAGGCGCACGGGCCGGCCGGTCCTGTGCGCGCTCAACCGCCGCGAGGAGAACCTCGCCTCCGGCAATCGCAACGCGACGATCCAGCGCCTGACCGCCGCCGCGAAGTCGGACGGGACGCTCGTCGCGCTCGCGGGCGAGTTCGTGAACGCGACCGGCTGGGACGGCTGGGCGGCGCCGACGGACGGCCCGATGAAGCTGCTCTACGACTGCGAGAACGTCCGCACCGTCCTCTACCCGGCGAAGCTGAACACGCCTCCGATGAAGGCGTTCCGCGCGCCCGGCTTCGTCGAGGGCACGTTCGGCCTGGAGTGCCTGCTCGACGAGCTCGCGGCGAAGCTCGACCTCGACCCGCTCGCGCTACGCCGCCTGAACTACGCGCACGCGTCCGACGACCGGCCGTACTCGTCGAAGAACCTGATGGAGTGCTACCGCCGCGCGGAGCAGCACTGGGAGCGGCGCGATGCCGTGCGCGCCCGGAGCGAAGGCCCGTGGAAGCGCGGCGTCGGCCTCGCCAGCCAGGTCTGGTACGGCGGAGGCGGGCCGCCGTCGTACGCGTGGGTTCGCGTGGGCTCGGACGGGCGCGCGACGGTCGTCACGGCGATGCAGGACATCGGCACCGGCACGGCGACCGCGATGAGCCAGATCGCGGCCGAGGAGCTCGGGCTGCCGCTCGACAGCGTCGAGTTCGTGTTCGGCGACTCCGCGCGCGGGCCGTATGCGTCGGTCTCCGCCGGCTCGTCGACGATCCCGTCGATGGGGCCGGCCGTGCGCTCGGCGGCGGCCGATGCGGCGCGTCAGATCGTGGAGATCGCGGCGCAGCGCTACGACAAGGAGGAGCGCGTGCTCTCCCTGTCCGGCGGCAACGTCGTCTCCGCGGACGGAGGCTCGTGGCCGATCGAAGAGGTCGTCGGCCTGCTCGAGGACGCGCAGATCCTGGGCAAGGGCGCGCGCGGCCCGAACCCGACCGGGATGCAAGTGTTCACGTTCGGCGTCCAGGTCGCCGAGGTCGCAGTCGACGTCGAAACCGGGCGAGATCCGCGTCGAGCGCGTCGCGGCGATCCACGACGTCGGCCGCGTGATCAACCCGCTCGGAGCGTCGAGCCAGGTCGAAGGCGGGATCATCCAGGGCATCGGGCACACGCTCTCGGAGGACCGGCTGCTCGACCCCGCCAGCGGGATCACGCTCAACCCGACCTTCGACACGTACAAGCTGCCGACGATCGCGGACGTGCCCGAGATCGTCACCGAGCTCCTCGACATTCCCGACGAGCACCTGACGAACCTCGGCTCGAAGGGCCTCGGCGAGCCGCCGATCGTCCCCACCGCCGCCGCGATCGCCAACGCGATCCGCGACGCGACGGGCGCGGACGTGAGGTCGCTCCCGATCAGCCGCGAGGAGATGCTCCGCGCCCTGCGCGAGGCGAGAGAGCGCGAGAAGGAGGGCCGTGCAGCTCCTGCAGCCGTCTAGCCTCGAGGAGCCGATCCCGAGCGACAGCCTGGTCGTGAGCGGCGGGACCGAGGTGGTGCCGATGCTCCGAGACGGGCTGCTCGAAGCCGAGACGCTCGTCGACGTCCGCGAGATCGTCCCGCGGGGGATCGACGGGACGCGAATCGGCGCGGGCACGACGCTGGGCGAGCTCGAGGCCGACCCGGAGATCCCGGATGCGCTCCGCGAGGCGTGCCGGCTCGCGGCGAGCCCTCAGCTCCGCAACATGGGCTCGATCGGCGGCAACCTCCTGCAGGCGACACGCTGCTGGTACTGGCGCCTCAAGTTCCCGTGCCGCCTGCACGGCGGCGACATCTGCCATGCCCGTGCCGGCCAGCACCGCGAGCACGCGATCTTCGGGAACGGCTACTGCGCGTCGGCGCATCCCTCCGACGTCGCGGCGGCGCTGATCGCACTCGGAGCGACGATGCGAACGACGACGCGCGAGCTTCCGGTCGCCGACCTGTACCGGCTTCCGACCGAGGACGACCGCAGCGTGACCACGCTCGAGCCCGGAGAGCTGATCCTCGAGCTCGACGTCCCGCGCGCCGACAAGAGCGTCTACCTCAAGGCGATGGAGCGCCAGCGCTGGTCGTTCCCGATCGTCGGCGTCGCCGCGGCGAGCACGGGCGCCGAGCGGCGGATCGTCCTCGCCGGCGCGGCGCCGATCCCCTGGGTGCTCGACTCCCCGGAAGCGCTCGCCGACGCGACCCCGCTCCCCGGAAACGCGTACAAGGTCGAGATCGCCGAGGCCCTCGTGCGACGTGCGCTGGAGGCGATCGCGTGAGGCGCCTGCTCGTCCTGCTGCCGATTCTCGTGCTGCTTGTAGGGTGCGGCGGCGACAAGAACGGCAACGACAACGCATCCTCGGGAGGGGGCTCGATGAACTGCGAGATTGGTGGAGACAAGTCGAAAGCGGACCTGGCCGACCTCGATCAGGACAAGACCAACTCGATCGTCGTCGACACGAGCAAGGGCAGCTTCACCTTCGAGCTGGCGACGAAGACCTCGCCCTGCACGACCGCCTCGTTCGCGGGCCTCGTCAACAAGGGCTTTTTCGACGGCCTGACCTTCCATCGCATCGTCCCGGGGTTCGTGATCCAGGGCGGCGACCCCGAGGGGACTGGAATGGGCGGGCCTGGGTACTCCACCGTGGATGCCCCGCCGAAGGACACCCAGTACAAGAAGGGTCTCGTCGCGATGGCGAAGACCCAGGCCGAGCCCGCCGGCACCTCCGGCAGCCAGTTCTTCGTGGTCACCGGAGCCGACGTCGGCCTCCCGCCGGACTACGCGGTCCTGGGGACGGTCACCGACGGGATGGACGTCGTCGAGGAGATCGGCAAGCTCGGCGACCCGGCCGACCCCTCGGGCACCCCGAAGGAGAAGGTCAAGATCGACAAGATGGAGCTCAAGACGAGCTAGCGTCAGCGGGCGCGGCGCGACTGAGGGTCGCGGCGCTCGTGGCGCTCGCCGCTCGCTCGCAGTTCTGGCGGCCGGTGCCGTCGCCAACGCGAAGAGTGAGGAGCCGGCCCGTGCCGGATCGACCGCCTCGTCCGCATCCGCGGCCACGCCTGTGTTCCGTGCCGCAGCGCTACCGCGGCGCCTTCGAGGCGGCCGCGCGCGACACGGACCTTCCGCTCGCGCTGCTCGTGTCGGTCGCGCGAGTCGAGTCGAATCTCGACCCGGCCGCGCACTCGAGCGCCGGCGCGATCGGGCTCCTGCAGGTGATGCCGCCGACCGCAGCCGCGCTGCGACTCGACCCGAACCGGCCGGACAGCAACGTCCTCGCCGGCGCGCGCTACCTGAAGCTGATGCTGAGGCGCTTCGAGCTCCGCCGACCTCGCGCTCGCCGCGTACAACGCAGGGCCGACGGCGGTGGAGCGGTCGGGCGGCGCCCCGAGCACGGAGACCCTCACGTACGTCGCGAACGTGAACCGCCTGTGGCAACGTCTACAGGGCTGTAGCTGAGCTAACGGTCATCGTCCTGGCGGCTGGAGCGTCGACGCGCTTCGGCGCTCCGAAGCAGCGCGTCCTCGCGCAGGCCGTCGTCGACCGCGTTCGCCAGAGCTCGGTGCCCGACACGATCGTCGTCACGGGCGCGCACGAGATCGAGGTCGACGCGCCGACGGTGGCCTGTCCCGACTGGGAGCGCGGCCGGGGGGCATCGCTGCGCTGCGGGCTCCGCTCCCTGGGCGATGACGTCGCGGCGGCGATCGTCGTCCTCGCGGACGGCCCCGACCTGTCGCCCGTGGCGATCGATCGCGTGGTCGAGGTCTGGCGCGAGAGCGGCGCGGAGGTCGTCGCGGCCACCTACGACGGCGATCGCGGCCATCCGGTGCTGGTCTCGAGAGCTGCCTGGGAGCGGATTCCGGACGAAGGCGCCCGCCCGCTTCCGGCGCTCCTGGTTCCATGCGACGACTTCGGCCCTCCGGGAGACGTCGACTTTGCCGACGAGCTGCCCGAGAGGTTCAGGCCGCCGGCCGCCGGGTGAACTCGGGCCGCCGGGCTCTACAGCTCGAGCCGGAGCTCGGACAGCTTCAGCTTCAGAGCCGGCTCCATCGGCTCGACGGCCGCGCGGCGGACGAGACGGCGCAGGTCCTCTTCGAACTTGTACCGCTTCTCGCACCAGCCGCAGGCCGCGAGGTGGTGCTTGACCTTGGCTTCGTCCGCGTCGTCGAGCTCGCGGTCGAGGTAGGGCTGTAGCACCTCTTCGCACCACTCGCAGGGATCGATCTCGCTCATGACGCTCCTATTGAAAGTTCCGCAAGCTGCTGCTTGAGGATTCGCCGCCCACGATGAAGGCGGGACATGACGGTGCCGATCGGGATGTCGAGGATCTGGGCCGCCTCGGCGTAGCTGAAGTCCGCGATGTCGACCAGGACGAGCACGTCTCGGAAGTCGTGCGGCACTGCCCCTAGCGCCTCGGGGATGTGATCCTGCGACAGCCGCTCCAGCACGCGCTCCTCGTCGGTCTCGCCGGTCGCGGCCTCGAGCCGGTTGTAGAGGAAGTAGTCGCCTTCCTCGAGCGGCTGCGAGTCCGGCGTCCGCTGGGCCCGCCGTCCGCGGTCGATGTTCAGGTTCGTGAGGATCCGCAGGAGCCACGCACGCAGGTTCGTCCCGGGCGTGTACGACTGCCAGCTCCGGAACGCGCGGGCGTACGTCTCCTGCATCAGGTCCTCGGCCTCTTCCTGGGAGCGCGAAACGCCCCGAGCCACTCGATAGACCTGATCTGCAAGCGCAAGCGCCTCCTCCTCGAATCGGACGCGATCACGCGCGCCTTGTGCCAGCCGCCGGGCCTCTTCTGACGAGGTCTCGCTCATCCCGCGCGACCGTAGCGGAAAACGCCGCCGGACCCCACGCTATTCCCGATTGACCTGCACCGAGCCTGGGTATCAGGGGATAAACCCAGCAAAGGAGACCTCATGGAGGGATACGACGTCGTCACGGTCGACGACCACAAGATCGGCAAGGTCGTCGGCGAGACCGGAGCGTTTCTGATCGTCGAGCAAGGCGCGCTGATGAAGTCGAAGCATCCGCTTCCACGCGAGTTCGCGCACGTCGACGACTCGGAGCAGCAGGTGCGCGTGACGGTGCCGAAGGAGATCGTCGCCGATTCGCCCAAGATCGACGACGATTTCGACGAGCAGGTCGCGGCCGAGTACTACGGCATCGCCCCCTCGCCCGGGCCGGGCACCGAGGGCTACGGAGTGTCCGAAGCCGGCGATCCGTCGCGCTCCTCCGAAGAGCAGGCCGCGCGTCAGGGCCTCGATCCCGCAGTCGAGGAACGTGCCCGGATCCGGGAAGGCGACGAGCAGTCGGGTCTTCCCGAGTCCTCGCCGGCGCTGCTCGGAGACCGGCTCGCGGGAATCGACGAGCGAGACCAGGAAGAGCGCTAGGCGGTCGCCGGGCGAAAGCCGCCGCGAGCGAGCGCTTCGAGCAGGTCGTCGCGGCTCGTCAGCTGGTCGTCCCAGGAGAGCGTGACCTGGCCCATGAGGTTCGCGTTCGCCTGCTCGAGCCCGGGCTGGTCCTTCAGAGTCGCGGCGAGCCTGCCGACGCAGCGCTCGCAGCGGATACCGGTCACCTGCAGGGTCTCGGTCTGAACCACGACCCCTAACCTAGCGTTCGGGCGACGAGGTCCGCGCAGACAGCCTCGAGCCCGTTCGCGCGGCCGACCTCGAGCTGGCGATCTGCCTCCGTTCGGGTCGTGTCGAGCCGGTCGCCGGCGATCTCCGCCGCGAGCTCCGAGGCCCGGGCCGTGCTTTCTCCGTCCGGGCGGAAGAGCTCTGCCCGGAGGCCGAAGCGCGCAGCCGCCCAGCGGTTCTGCTGGTAGAGGCCGCGCGCCGCCGGATCGAGAGTCGGCTGCGGCTCGTCGAGCACGGCCTCGCACAGGTCACGGAGGAGGCCGACGAGACCGACCGTCACCGCGAGCGCGGTCGGCTGGTCGGGCATGCGGATCTCGAGCGTGCCGAACTTCGGGTGCGGGCGGATGTCCCACCAGAAGCGCGTGTAGTCCGCTCCGATCCCGAGCCGGGCGAAGCGGTCGACGAACGCCTCCCACTCCGCGTACGACGAGAACGCGGGCGGCGCGCCGCTGCGGGGAAGCTGCGCCAGCACCTCGGCCCGGTTCGACTGCATGCCGGTCTCCTCGCCGGCCAGGTACGGCGAGTTCGCCGAGAGCGCAAGCACGACCGGGAGCCACGGCAGCACGCCCTCGAGCGCGTGGAAGCACGCCTCGGCGCTGGGCATGCCGACGTGGACGTGAAGGCCGCTTACGCCCTGGCGGCGCGCAGACACGCCGGCATATGCGACGAACTCCGCATAACGGGGCTCGTCCGCGATCGCCTCGTCTTCGGGATGGCTGATCGGGTGACTCCCCGCGGCTGCCAGAGACAGGCCCCGCTCAGCGGCCAGTCGTGCGGCGCCGGCACGCAGCTCCAGGAGTGCTTCGCCCGCTTCATCGGGCGACTCGCAGACCTGGGTGTTCAGCTCGAGTGCGGAGGCGAAGAGCTCGCTCTTGAGCGTTCCGGGCAGGCCCGAGCCCTCCGCGGCCGAGATCAGCTCCGCCGCGCGCGGAGCAAGGCGCAGCGACTCCGCGTCGAGCACCATCAGCTCCTCCTCGACGCCGATCGAAAACGGAGCGCTCTCGCCGAAGTGCGCCTCGATCACGCGGGCAGTGTGACCGAAGCGTCAGAAGAGGCGCACACCGGGGAGCGCTGCGGCTCCCCGGTGTGCGTTGGGCCGGGCGCATCTCAGGGGAGGGGAGATTGCCGACCAAGCTTGACGGCCGCGGTGCCCTTCTCGGATCCGCGGAAATACTCGAGTGAGACCGACTCGCCGGGCTTGTGCGCGGACACGATCTCGCGCAGGCGCTCGAGGGTGGTGACCTTCATCCCGTCGGCCTTCGTGATCACGTCGCCGCCGAGCTGGTAACTCTCGCCCTCGACCACGACCTGGTCACTGCCGCCCTGCAGTCCCGCCCGCTCGGCGCCGCTGCCCGGTGCGACGTTTTCCACGAGCAGTCCGCGATCGACCGGGAGCCGGAAGATCCGCGCCATCGTCGCCGTCACGGGGCGGGTCACCACGCCCAGGTACGGATGCTCGACGTGGCCCTGGGACTTCAGCTCGGCGAAGACATCCTTGACGGTGTTGATGGGAATCGCGAAGCCGATGCCGATGTTGCCCTGGGCGCCCGTGTCTCCGGTCGAGATCGCCGAGCTGACGCCGATCACCTGACCCTGCGCGTTCAGCAGCGGACCCCCGGAATTGCCGTGGTTCAGCGCGGCGTCGGTCTGGATGACGCGGTCGATCGGAGTTCCCTGCGGCGACGTGAGCGAGCGGTGGAGCGCGCTGACGATTCCGAGCGTGATGCTCCGGTCGTAGCCGAGCGGGTTCCCGATCGCCGCCACCTGGTCGCCGACCTCGACGGTGTCGGAATCGCCGAGATCGAGCGCCTTGAGCGCGCGAGAGCTCGCCTGCACCTTGAGGAGGGCGACGTCCGTCGCCGGGTCCTTGCCGATCACCTCGGCGCGCATCGAGTCGCTGTTCGAGAAGCTGACGTGGACGTTCTTCGCGTCGCCGATGACGTGGTAGTTCGTGATCACGTAGCCGGCCTTGTCGATGACGAAGCCGGAGCCGAGCGAGCGTTGCACCTCCGTGTCGGGAATGCCGAACGGGTTGCCGAACCAGTCCGTCTGGGGCAGCTTCACCTTCGTCGTGGTCGTGACCTGGACGACTCCGGGCGCGTCGCGCTTGTAGATCTCGCGAACCGTCAGCGGGCCGCCCTGCGAAGACGAGACGTTGCTCGGGGACAGCGGGCTCGGCTCGACGATCTCGCGGACCGTCGTCGTGTGCTCGCCCGTCCCGACGAGCATCGCGCCGACCACGGCGACCGTGCCGCCGGCCAGGGCGGCCAGGAAGAGGGCGCCTGCGACGGGGAGGGAGTCTTTTCGCACGGGGAACTGCACGGCCTCTGTATAGCCCCCTGCTCGTTAACCGGACTTTGCGCTGCGGTTAAGCCGAAGCCTCGGCCATGGAGAGCCGAAGACGCCTGGCTTCGATGCTCCTTCCCGTGAACGCGAGACCGGCGATCAACCCGGTGAGCAGGAACACGTAGACCACACCGCCGGGTAGCCGGGTGATGAGCTCCATCACGGCAGCGACGAGGCCCGCGCACGGGATCGTGATGATCCACGCGACGAGGATGTTCCCGGCGACGCCCCAGCGCACCGCTGACAGCCGCGTGCTGGCGCCCGCGCCCAGCACCGACCCGCTGATCACGTACGTCGTCGACACCGGGTAGCCGCGATGTGCGGTCAGCCAGAGCAGGAACGCGGTGACCGTCTGCGCGGAGAACCCCTGCGGCGGCTCGAGCTTCGCCACGCGCTGGCCGAGCGTCCGGATGATCCGCCAGCCACCCGCGTACGTGCCCAGCCCCATCGCCGTCGCCGCGCTCACCTTCACCCAGAGCGGGACGCTGAAATGGTCTGCGGACTGGTGCCCCGACACGATCAGGGCGAGCGTGATTATCCCCATCGTCTTCTGCGCATCGTTCGTGCCGTGCGTGAAGGCGACGAAGCCGCCCGAGAGGAGCTGGAGCCGGCGGAACACGCGGTTCACGGGACTCGGGGCACGCTTCCGCACGATCCAGATCAGCGCCGTCATCAGCGCCGCCGCGAGCACGAACCCGGCGATCGGAGCCAGCAGCGATGGGACGAGCACCTTGTCCTTCAGCCCCGTCCAGTTGACGACGCCGAAACCGCCGGTCGCAGCGACCGAGGACCCGATGATTCCCCCGATCAGCGCATGGCTGGAGCTCGACGGGAGGCCCAGATACCACGTGATCAGGTTCCAGGTGATCGCGCCGACGAGCCCGGCGAGCACGACCTTGAGCGTGATCGCCTCCGGATCGACGATGCCCGTGGCGATCGTCGCGGCAACGGCGACGAAGAAGAAGGCCCCGATGAAGTTGAGGATCGCCGAGCTGATCACGGCCTTCCGGGGCGAGAGCGCATGGGTCGAGACGCTCGTGGCGATCGAGTTCGCCGTGTCGTGGAAGCCGTTGGTGAAGTCGAAGAAGAGGGCCGTGACGACGACCACGGCCAGGGTGAGGTCCTCTGCGCTCACACGTTCTTGACGACGATGTTGCCGACGAGGTCGGCAGCCGTCTCGCACGAGTCGATCGCATCCTCCAGCGCTTCGAGGATGTCCTTCCAGCGGATCACGACCAGCGGATCGACGTTGTTCTCGAACAGACCCGCGATCGCGGAGCGAAGGATCCGGTCGCCTTCGTCCTCGAGCCGCTTCACCGCGACGACGTGCTGCTCGGCCCGCTTCAGCTGCTTCAGGTCGGCGAGCGCGCTGTGCAGGTGCTGGGCGCCTTCGACCAGCACCCTGCATTGCTCGAGCGACGCGTCGAGGCGCGACTCGACCTTGTACAGCCCGAGCAGGTCGGAGGCGTTCTCCATGTAGTCGACGACGTCGTCGATCTCCTTGGCCAGGTCGTAGATGTCCTCGCGGTCGAACGGCGTGACGTACTGCGTGTTCAGGAGCTCGAGGAGCTCGCGCGTGATCTCGTCGCCCTTGTGCTCGAGCGCCTTGACGTCGCTCTGGCGAACGGTGTCCTCGGGGAACTCGGCGAAGCGGCGCTCGACGAGTCGCGCCGTCTCGAGCAGGTTCTCGCCCGCGCGCGTGAACAGGTCGTAGAACTCGGTCGTCTTCGGAACGAGTGCGAGTCTCATCAGGGCCGGTAGTTAACTAGGTGTCGAGGCGCTCTGGGTCCGAGGCGTCCGTGAACTCGCGGAACTCCCCCGTCACTAGATATGCCGTCTGCTCGCCGATGTCGACCGCGTGGTCGCCGATCCGCTCCAGACAGCGGGAGATGAGGAGCATGCGGAGCCCCCACTCGCGCTTCTCCGGTTCGCCTCCGAGGTCGAGGATGTAGCTCGCAACGC
Organism: uncultured Actinomycetes bacterium; assembly: GCA_963790695.1. Taxonomy (GTDB): domain Bacteria; phylum Actinomycetota; class Thermoleophilia; order Gaiellales; family Gaiellaceae; genus VAXT01. The sequence goes on from CAWBPX010000016.1 coordinate 216,409, forward strand.
GTCTGTTCGTCCGGTCGATCAGCTCGTCGAGCTCGACGAGGCTCTCGGCGCCCTCCGCGTCGCGGGCGACGAACGAGTCGAGGGCCACTCGGATCATCTCCTCCGCACGAGAGGCCATCTCGTCGAAGCCCTCGATCAGCGTCTCGTCCGGCGGAAGGCCGTGGGCGAGCTTGGTCAGCTTCGAGATCGTCACGCAGAGGTCGGCCATGCGCTCGAGGTGGAGATTCGAATGGAGCACGGCGAGCACGAAGCGGAGGTCGACCGCGACGGGAGTCTGGCGCGCCAGCAGGACCTCGATCGCCTGCTCGAGCGCGAGGTACCTCGCGTCGACCTCGTCGTCGAAGGAGATGACTTCGTCGGCGAGCTCGGGGTCGCTTTCGCGCAGCGCGTTGATCGAGCCGCGCACCGCGCGGAGGACGAGTTCGCCTTCTTCGAGGAGCGACGCTTGCAGCGTGTCCATGTCCTCTTGCAGCGTCACTCGCACGAGCACGAACCTACCCGAATCTTCCCGTCACGTAATCCTCGGTGCGCTGGTCCGAGGGCTGCGTGAAGATCTTCGGCGTCTGGTCGTATTCGACGAGGACGCCGGCCGGCTCGGAGCCGTCCATTCGCTCGACGCTGAAGAACGCCGTCATGTCCGCGACTCGCGCGGCCTGCTGCATGTTGTGCGTGACGATCACGATCGTGTAGTCCTCTTTCAGGCCGTGCATGAGGTCTTCGATCCGGGTCGTGGCGATCGGATCCAGGGCCGAGGCCGGCTCGTCCATCAGGATCACGTCCGGGCTGACCGCGAGCGCCCGCGCGATGCAGAGGCGCTGCTGTTGGCCGCCGGAGAGCGAGAGCGCGCTCCGCTTCAGCCGGTCCTTGACCTCGTCCCAGAGCGCGGCCTGCCGGAGAGCGTTCTCCACGCGTTCGTCGAGATCGCCCTTCATCCGCAGCACCCGCGGGCCGTAGGCCGCGTTGTCGTAGATCGACTTCGGAAAGGGGTTCGGCCGCTGGAAGACCATGCCGATCCGCTTGCGGACCTCGATCGGGTCGACGCCGGAGCCGTAGAGATCCTGGCCGTTGTAGAGGATCGTTCCCTCGATCTTGGCGCCGGGCACGACGTCGTTCATCCGGTTCAGGCAGCGGATGAACGTGCTCTTGCCGCAGCCCGACGGGCCGATGATCGCGGTCACCTGCTTGCCCTGGATGGAGAAGGACACGTCTTGCAGGGCGGCGCGGCCGTCGTAGCGGACCGTCAGGCCCTGGACGTCGAAGACGGGATCGCTCATGCCGGGAAGGAGATCCGGATCTCGAGCCCCTGCCCCGGCGGGCTCGACGCCTCAACCTGGCCGCCGGCGCTCGTCACGATGTGCTTCACGATCGCGAGGCCGAGGCCCGTGCCGCGCGAGGCTCGCGCCCGGTCCGCCCGGTAGAAGCGCTCGAAGAGACGCGGCAGGTCCGCCTCCGAGACTCCCGAGCCGGTGTCCGCCGCCGTGATCACGACGCCACCCGCGGATCGGCCGACCGTGATCGTGAAGGCGACGCCGTCACCCGCGTACCGGATCGCGTTCTCCGCCAGGTTCTCGAGGACGACTCGCAGCATGCGCGGGCGAAGCGGCACCTGCGCGGCCTCGTCGAGCTCGGATGCGAGCGTCACCCCCGCGCGAGAGGCTCGCTCGGCGAGCTCTCCAGGACCCCACGGACGACCGGGGCCGCTGGCGTCGCGGTCAGCGCGACCACGGCGCGCCCGGTCTCGAGCTCACTGAGGAAGAGCACGTCGTCGATCAGCTCGCGGATCTGCTCGACTTCGGCCTTGCCCTGCTCGATCAGGCCCTGGACGTCCGCCGAGGGCAGCCCCGCGGTCTCGAGCAGGGCGAGCAGACGGGCCAACGGGGTCCGCAGCTCGTGCGAGACCGCGGCGGTGAACCCGGCGCGGAGCTCCTCGTAGGCGGCGAGCTCACCGGGCTCGCGGAGGTAGACGAGGTACTCGCGCCTGCCGTTCACCTCTACCGGCACGCGGCGCGGCCGCCAGGGCTCCGGCTGGAGCAGCTCGGGCGAAACGGCCTCGCCGGGCGTCAGGCCCCCGAGGGTCTCGCGCGCGCGACGGCTCGCCACGAGAAGCCGATCGTCGTCGTCGAGCACGAGCACGATCTCGGGCTCTCCTCGAGCAGCAGTCGGCCCCGCTCGGCCTCCAGCTCGTGGTTCTCCATAATCGGCGCCAGTATGGCGAAGGTCCTGATCGTCGAAGACGACGACGTCATTGCCCAGGCCATGGCGCACCACCTGTCGGTCGCCGGCTTCGATCCCATGGTCGTGGCGGACGGCGACGCGGGGCTGCGGCGGCTTCGATTCGAGACCCCGGACGTCTGCGTCGTCGACCTCATGCTCCCGCGGATGGACGGCTGGAAGCTGATCGAATCCGCCCGCGCCGAGGGGGTCGGGACCCCGATCATCGTCGTCAGCGCTCGCGGGACCGAGCACGACCGCGTGCACGCGCTCGAGATCGGGGCGGACGACTACCTCGTCAAGCCGTTCTCGATGAAGGAGCTCGTAGCGCGCGTGGCCGTTGCATCACGGCGCGGAGGGCGCGAGCAATCCGAGGACGCGAGGGGATCCGATCGAGATCGAAGAGCTCCGGATCGACCCGCTGAACGTGCAGGCGTACCTCGACGGCGAAAGCGCGGATCTGACGCCGACGGAGTTCCGCCTCCTCTACGCACTGGCCCTCGAGCGAGGACGCGTGGTCACCCGGGACGAGCTCCTGCAGAAGCTCTGGGGGCGCCGGGAGGGCCACCGCGACCGGACGGTCGACGTCTTCGTCCGCAAGCTCCGCGACAAGATCGACCGCAAGGCGCCGCGCCACACGTTCATCCAGACGCGCTACGGAGTCGGCTACAAGCTCGAGCCCGAGCCGAAGTAGCTCAGGCCAGCAGCGCGCGCAGGGCGGCGAGCGGCTCTTCGCGCACACGGAAGTACGCCCAGCTTCCGCGCTGCTCGCGCTCGACGAGGCCGGCCTGCAGCAAGACCTTGAGGTGGTGGCTGACCGTGGGCTGGCTGAGGCCGAGCGGCTCGGTCAGGTGACAGACGCAGGCTTCGTGGCCGGGTTGCGCCTGGATCAGGCTCAAGAGGCGAAGCCGCGCCGGCTCGGCGATCGCCTTCAGGGCCGAGGCGAGCACGTCGGCGTCCTCGGCGGCCAGCGGTTCCTGCAGAAGCGGCGGGCACGCGATCCGGGCGATCGTCTGCACGAAACTCATATTGACAGACATCGATGTCCCGGGCATGATGCCGCGCCAGCGGATATCGATCACTGTCGATACGGAGGGAGACCATGAGGCAGGCACTCGACCCCGTCACCGAACATCACATCCGGCAGGCTGCTGACCGGCTGGCCGAAGAATTCCCGGGATCTTCTCGCAGGAAACGATCGAGCGGTACATGACGGAGTCGACCGATCTCCTCGGGGACGCGAACGTCACCGTGTACGTCCCGGTGCTTGCCCATCGCTTACGCGCGAGCGGCTCAAGGCTCTCGCCCAGGCCGAGGGATCCTCGACAAGGATCAACCGGAGGTGCTGTTCGTCTGCGTCCACAACGCGGGCCGAAGCCAGATGGCGGCCGGCTTGCTGAAGCTTCGCTCCGGGGGACGGGTCCACGTTCGCTCGGCCGGCTCGACTCCTGGGGAAGAGATCAACCCGAACGCGGTGATCGCGCTCGAGGAGCTCGGAGTGGACATGAGCGAGGCTTTCCCGAAGCCGCTGACCGACGAGGTCGTTCGCGCCGCGGACGTCGTGATCACGATGGGTTGCGGCGACGCCTGTCCGATCTACCCCGGCAAGAGGTACGAGGACTGGAGCCTGGACGATCCCGCCGGCCAGGACCTGGAGACGGTGCGACGCATCCGCGGCGAGATCGACGCGCGGGTTCAGGCCCTGATCGCCGAACTGCTTCCCGAGAGCTGAGCTCGAGCGATGGTCTCGACGCGGCAGCTCACAGCCGAGTTCGTGGGCACCTTCGCGCTCGTCTTCGCGGGCTGCGGCGCGATCATGGTCGACGCGAAGACCGGCACGCTCGGCCACGTCGGCGTCGCAATCACCTTCGGCCTCGTGATCATGGCGATGATCTACGCGGTCGGCCACATCTCCGGCGCGCACCTCAATCCGGCGGTGACTCTCGCGTTCGCGCTCGGCCGACACTTTCCGTGGACCAGCCTCTTCGGTTACTGGGCCGCCCAGGTCCTCGGCGCCCTGGCGGCTGCGGCGATTCTTCGCGGGTCGCTCGGGAACATCGCGAACGTCGGTGCGACGCTCCCGGCGGGCTCACAGAGGCAGTCGTTCCTCTGGGAGCTCGTCCTGACGTTCTTCTTGATGTTCGTGATCATGGCCGTGGCCACCGACACGCGTGCGGTCGGCGAGGCCGCGGCGATCGCGATCGGGGGCACCGTCGGGCTCGACGCGATGTTCGGCGGCCCGATCTCGGGCGCGTCGATGAACCCGGCGCGCTCGGTCGGGCCGGCTCTCGTCAGCGGCGACCTCCACGCGCTCTGGCTCTACATCCTCGCCCCGATCGTCGGGGCGGCCCTGGGCGCCGTGACATACCGGTTTCTTCGCGGCGAAGCCGTCCGAACCGCCTGATTCCGGCGGTCACAGGTTCGACACCGGATGTTCACCATCTCGCACCCCTGAGCCGCCGCGGTGACTCATAGCCTCGCCATCGAGGACATCTGCGTGATCTCGCGACAACGAAAGGAGCTTCGAGGGAAGCTATGAAAGCTTTTGTGACAAGAAGGAAGCGGCTTGCGGGGGCGGTCTCCGTCCTGCTCGTCTCCGCTTCGGCGATCGCTGCGGTCAGCGTCTCCGGTGCTCAGGCTCGCTCTCAGGCCGACGAGCTGAAGGGAGCGGGCGTCGACATTCGTCGCGCCGCTCATCGCCGCCTGGCAGCAGAAGTACGAGGCCGCCAAGAGGCGTGAAGATCTCGTACAACCCGATCGGGAGCGGCGGCGGCATCTCATGCGATCTCGAACAAGACCGTCGACTTCGGCGCGAGCGACGCTCCGATGACGCCGGACCAGTTCAACACGTGCGGCGGCTGCGTCCAGCTTCCATGGGCGCTCTCCGCGACGGCCGTCATGTACAACCTGCCCGGCCTTCCGAACAACCTGCACATCACCGGGCCGATCATCGCCGGGATCTACCTCGGCCAGATCAAGAAGTGGAACGACCCGAAGATCAAGGCCGTCAACAAGGGCGTCAACCTGCCGTCGACGGACATCACGCCCGTCTACCGGAGCGACTCGAGCGGCACGACGTACAACTTCACGACGTACCTGAACACGGTCAGCAAGCAGTGGAAGAGCGGCCCCGGCCGCGGCACGTCGGTCAACTGGCCTGCGGGCGTCGGCGCACGCGGTAGCTCCGGTGTCTCGGGCGTCATCTCGAGAACGACCGGGCGCCGTCGGCTATGCGGACATCGCGTACGCGCTGAAGAACCACCTGAAGTTCTTCTCGGTGCAGAACCGTGCGAAGAAGTTCGCACGCCCGGGCCTCGCAGGAATCAGGGCCGCCTCCCTGGCCGACCGGAAGTTCAGCCCGCGACGAACGAGCTGTCGATCGTGAACCCGCCCGGGAGCAAGCGCTTCGCCAAGGCCTATCCGATCTGCACGTACACGTACGTGATCCTTCGGACGCAAGTCCGAGAAGGCCAACCTGCTGAAGCCGTTCGTCACGTGGGCGCTCACCTCGGGACAGCAGTACGGGCCGCCACTGATCTTCCAGCCGATCCCGAAGTACGTCGTCACCAAGGGGAAGGCAACCCTCAAGAAAGTCCACTCGTAGCGTCAGAATCGCGCGGATGTCTGTCGCGCAAGAACGAGCACCCGGCCCCGCCGCCCTTCAGCGGCGGGGCCGCTTCCGTCCCGGAGACGCGATCCTCTACGTGGTCACGCTCGCGGCCGCGCTCACCGGCGTCGTCCTTCTGGCGCTCATCACGCGGGAGGTCCTCGTCGAGGCCTGGCCCGCGATGCAGAAGTTCGGCCTCCACTTCCTGACGACCGAGGCCTGGGGGGACAAGGGCAACACCCTCTTCGGCGCCAAGTCGTTCATCTTCGGGACGCTGGTCACGTCGTTCGGGGCGCTGCTTCTCGCGACGCCCATCTCGCTGGCCATCGCCCTCTTCCTCAGCGAGCTCGCGCCCACCTGGATCCGCCATGCCGTGGCGCCGCTCGTCGAGCTTCTGGCGGCGATCCCGAGCGTCGTCCTCGGGCTCTGGGGAATCCTGGTGCTCGGGCCGTTCATCACCGGGACTCTGGGCCCCGCGATCCACGGGACGTTCGGCTGGATCCCGATCTTCAGCACGAAACCGACCGTCGGCTCGAACATGTTCGCGGCGATCCTGATCCTGACGATCATGATCGTCCCGATCGTCTCCAGCATCTGCCGGGAGCTCTTCGTGAGCATCCCCCAGGAGCTGAAGGACGGAGCCCTCGCGCTCGGGGCGACGCGCTGGGAGGTCGTACGCGGAGTCGTGTTTCCCTACGCGCGCGCAGGAATCGCGGCCGCGCTGATCCTCGGCCTGGGTCGCGGGCTCGGAGAGGCGATCGCCGTCACGCAGGTGATCGGGAACCGGGTCGCGATCAACACGTCGCTGTTCGACCCGGGCGACACGCTCGCAAGCCGGATCGCCGGGCAGTACCAGGGAGCAGACACGGCGCTTCAGATCGCCTCGCTCGTCTACCTCGCAGTGATCCTGCTCGTCTTCTCGCTGATCGCCAACCTCGCAGCGCAGCTGATCGTCCGCCGCGTCGCCGGCCGCCACCAGACCCGATGAGCGCGAACTCACCCACCGCCGACCTCTTCCGAACGGAGCGCATGCGCCGGCGCCGGATCGTGAACGCCCTGGTCGAGGGCGCCGCCACCGTCGCGGCGCTGCTCGCGGTGGCCGTGCTGGTGCTCGTCGTCGGATCGGTCGTGAGCAAGGGCTGGAGGGCGATCAACGTCGACTTCTTCACGAAGACGCCCGCGCTCTACACCGGGTTCGGGCCGCGCCCCGAGTCGGGGATCGAGAACGCGATCATCGGGACGCTGATCATCATCGGGCTCGCCCTGCTGATGGCGCTTCCGGTCGGGATCCTGACCGCGATCTATCTCAACGAGCTCGCGCCTCGGAAGCTGGCCAACGTCCTGGCCCTCGCCTTCGACGTCCTGAACGGAGTGCCGGCGATCGTGCTCGGCATCTTCGTCTTCATCTTCGTCGTCGTGGGCCACGGCCAGGCGGCGTGGAAGGCGAGCTTCGCGCTCGCGATCCTGATGGTGCCGATGATCGCGCGGGCGACCCAGGAGGTCCTCGCGCTGGTCCCGAGCTCGATGCGGGAGGCGAGCCTCGCGCTCGGAGCTGCGAAGTGGCGGACGACCCTCAGCGTCGTCCTGCCGCAGGCCGTCGGGGGGATCGTCACCGGTGCGACCCTGGCGACAGCCCGCGCGGCCGGCGAGACGGCTCCGCTCCTCTTCACGAGCGCGCTGTACAACGACTCGGTCTCGTACGACCCTCGGGAGCCCATCGCGTCGATCCCGATGTTCATCTTCACCTCCGCAGAGCAAGCAGATCCCGTGCTCCACCAACAGGCCTGGGGCGCTGCCGCGGTCCTGATCGGGATGATCCTCATCGCCAGCTTGATCGCCCGCATGTTCGCGGACAGAAGCAGGCGCCGACTGACAGGAGAACGATGACGGACTACCCTTCAGCGACCAGCGTGCAAGAGCCCGCAGAGCAGACGGGTCTGCCCAGCGCAATCGACCCCGCCCTCCTCGGCGCACAGCCGTTGTCGGCGACGCTCGCCCGCGATCCGGTCTTCAGCGTCGAAAGCCTGACGGCCTTCTACGGCGACGTCAGCGGCGGTCCGCGACGTCAACTTCCAGATCTACCAGCGAATGGTGACCGCGATCATCGGCCCGTCGGGCTGCGGGAAGAGCACGTTCATCCGTTGCCTGAATCGCATGAACGACGTGATCCCGAGCTTCAGGACAGAGGGGCGGATCCTGTACCACGACGTCGACCTGCAGGCCAGGAACATCGACCCGGTCGGCGTCCGACGGAGGATCGGGATGGTCTTCCAGCGGCCGAACCCGTTTCCGAAGTCGATCTACGAGAACGTGGCGTACGGGCCGCGGATCCTCGGCCTGAAGGAAGGCCTCGACGACACGGTGGAGCAGGCGCTCAGACGGGCCGCGCTCTGGGACGAGGTCAAGGACCGTCTGAAGAGGAGCGCATGGTCGCTGTCCGGGGGCCAGCAGCAGCGCCTCTGCATCGCGCGGTGCCTCGCCGTCGAACCGGAGGTGATCCTCATGGACGAGCCGGCTTCGGCACTCGATCCGATCGCGACGACTCGCATCGAAGACCTCATGCACGAGCTCAAGCGCGACTACACGATCGTCGTCGTGACGCACAACATGCAGCAGGCCGCGCGCGTCGCCGACATGACGGCCTTCTTCAGCATCAGCAAGGGTGCCGAGGGGGAACGCTCAGGCGTGCTCGTCGAGTACGACGACACGAAGACGATCTTCACCCAGCCGAAGGACAAGCGAACCGAGGATTACGTCACGGGGCGCTTCGGCTAGCCGCGGCGCCAGTTGCAGCGCGGTTGCCGAATGGATAAAAGGGGTTGAGCAGCACTTTTCGAAGTCACCGAACGCGCAACTCGTACCGAATGCTTGCCCTAGTTTCCCACCACGAGAACCCGACACACGTCAGGCTCGCCGCCGCCGCCCCGCCCGGCGTCGAAGTCAAGCTCGTCCCGCCGGCGCGACGCGCTCAGCCTGCTCGGCCCCGACGACGCGGCTCTCGCGCGGCTCGACGTCCTGCCGACTCTGGACGGCATCGAGCCGGGCGTCTGGGAGATCGGACGCCTCGAGGCCAGCGGCATCCCGGTACTGAACAGCCTTCGCGCACTCCTCGCGACGCACGACAAGCTCCAGACCTCACGCGTGCTGCTGGCGGCCGGCCTGCCGCATCCGCGCACCGTGCATCTCGTGACGGCGCGCGAGAAGGTCGCGGTCGAGCCGCCGGTGGTCGTGAAGCCGCGCTTCGGAAGCTGGGGCCGAGACGTCGCCCTGTGCACCGATCGTGCTCAGCTCACCGAGACGCTCGAGGCGTTTTCGTCGCGCCCCTGGTTCCGGAAGCAGGGCGTGCTCGTACAGGAGCTCGTCCCGCCGCTGGGGCACGACCTTCGCGTTGTGGTCGCCGGCGGAGGAATCGTCGGAGCGGTCCGGCGGCAGGCGGCCGACGGCGAATGGCGGACGAACGTCGCGCTCGGCGCCGAGCGGCAGGCAGTCGATCCGCCCCGCGCAGCGCTCGAGCTCGCGCTCGCTGCAGCCGCCGCGTCCGGTGCGGATCTCGTGGGCATCGACATCCTGCCGACGCCCGACGGCGGCTGGACCGTGATCGAGCTCAACGGCGCGGTCGAGTTCACGGACGAGTACTCGCTCGACCGGGACGTGTTCGCCGCGGCGATGGAGAAGCTCGTGGCGGCCATCCCCCCGCGAGAGGAGACGGCGCTCGCGGCCCTCGCCGCTAGATGGCGACCGCAGCACGGCAGAAGGCCCCGGCGGAGGGGCCCGAGCGCTTCCTCAACCGCGAGCTCTCGTGGCTCGACTTCAACGCGCGCGTGCTCGAGCTCGCCGCGGACCCGGCGCTCCCGCTGCTCGAGCGGGTGAAGTTCTGCTCGCGATCTTCTCGTCGAACCTCGACGAGTTCTTCATGGTGCGCGTCGCCGGGCTCATCGGCCAGGCGCTCGCGGGCCTCGCGGTCACGCTCGCCGGACGGGCGGACGCCCGAGCAGGCGCTCGCCGAGATCCGCGAGCGCGTGCTCGAGCTGACCGCGCGCGCAGTCGCGGCTCTGGAAGCGCGAGCTGCGGCCGGCGCTCGCCGCAGGAGGGGATCCTCGATCGGCCGCGTCGACGACTGCTCCGACGACGGAGCTCGAGGAGCTGGCCGAGCGTCTTCGAGCGCGAGATCTACCCGGTGCTGACGCCGCTCGGCGGTCGGCCCGGGGCAGCCGTTCCCGTACATCTCCGGCCTCTCGCTCTCGCTCGGCGTCTTCGTGCGCGACCCGGAGACGGCCGAGGAGCGCTTCGCGCGCGTGAAGGTGCCGGAGCGCCTGCCGCGCTTCATCGCGGTCGGCGAAGCGGCAGCTCTACCTCCCGCTCGAGGACGTGATCGCGCACTTCCTGCGGCTCGCTCTTCCCGGAGATGGAGATCGTCGGAGCGCGCGTCCGTTCCGGGTCACGCGCGACGCCGACTTCGAGGTCTCGGACGAGGCCGACGACCTGCTCGAGGCGGTCGAGCTCGAGCTGCGCCGCCGGCGCTTCGGCGACGCCGTGCGGCTCGAGGTCTCCGAGTCGATGTCGGACGCGATGCTCGACGCGCATCAGGGCCGGGCTCGGCGCCTCGGACGAGCAGGTCTACCGCGATCGAGGGGCTCCTCGACCTCGCCGACGCTGACCAGCTCGCGACGCTCGACCGGCCCGAGCTGAAGGACGAGCCGTGGAGGCCCGTCACGCCAGCCGCGGCTCGCCGGCCGACGACCGACGCCGAGCTCTTCGGCGAGATCCGCCGCGCGGCGACATCTTCGTCCACCACCCGTACGACTCGTTCGCGACGAGCGTCGAGGCCTTCGTCCAGGCCGCTGCGCGAGATCCGGACGTGATCGCGCTCAAGACGACCGTCTACCGGACGAGCGACGAGTCGCCGCTCGTGCCCGCGCTGATCGAGGCGGCCGAGAGCGGCAAGCAGAGCGTCTGCCTCGTCGAGCTGAAGGCGCGCTTCGACGAGCGGCGCAACATCGAGTGGTCGCGGGCGCTCGAGCAGGCCGGCGTCCACGTCGTCTACGGCTTCCCCAACCTGAAGATCCACGCGAAGACGACGCTCGTCGTCCGGCGCGAGGGCGCACGGCCTGCGCCGCTACGTCCACATCGGCACCGGCAACTACCACGCGCTCACGGCGCGCGGCTACGAGGACTTCGGGCTCTTCACGGCCGACGAGGAGATCGCCGCCGACGTCGCCGACCTCTTCAACTACCTGACCGGCTTCGGGCGGCCGCAGCGGTTCCGCAAGCTGCTCGTCGCGCCGTTCACGCTGCGCACGACGCTGCTCGACGAGATCCGCGCGGTCGCGCCAGGCCGCGGAAGCGGGGAAGCCCGCGCGGATCCGCATCAAGGTGAACGCGCTCACCGACGAGAGCGTCATCGACGCGCTCTACGACGCCTCGGAGGCGGGCGCCGAGATCGACATCGTCGCGCGCAGCATCTGCTCGCTCCGGCCCGGCGTCGCAGGGCCTGAGCGAGAACATCCGCGTGCGCAGCGTCGCTCGGCCGCTTCCTCGAGCACAGCCGCGTCTTCGTCTTCGAGGCCGGCGACAAGACGACCTACCTCATCGGCAGCGCCGACCTGATGCCGCGCAACCTCGACCACCGCGTCGAGGTCGTCGTGCCCGTGGACGACTCGCGCGCGCGACAGCGGATCAAACGCGATGTTCGACGCGCTCCTCGCGGACAACACGACGCGTGGGAGCTGAACGGAGACGGCACCTGGGACGCGTTCCGACAGAAGAAGGACGATCGCGCGGTCTCCGCACAGGGACTGATGATGCGCAGCGCGATCGCGCGAGCGCGCCGGACCGTCGCCAGACGCAGCTAGGCGTCTCGATGCCGACCTGTCCGCCGACCAGAATGGAGCGCCGATGCGTGTCGCAGTGATCGACGTCGGCTCGAACACGGTTCGGCTCCTCGTCGCGACCACGAAGGACGGCGTCGTGAAGCCCGTGCACGAGGAGCGCACCGCCTCGGGCTCGCACGCGACATCGAGCGCTCCGGCCGGATCCCGGGCGCCAAGATCGAGCGGGCGGCCCAGGTCGCTCGACGCTACGCCCGCGCCGCGGTCGAGCTCCGCGCCGCCCAGGTGGACATCCTCGTGACCGCTCCCGGCCGTCAGAGCGAGAACGCCGACGACCTCCTCGACGCGATCTCGAGCTCGACGGGGCTGCCGGTGAGGGCGCTGAGCGCCGAGGAGGAGGGACGCCTCGCGTTCTCCGGGGTCGTGGCCTCGCTTCCGGCGCCGCCCGCGAGCATCGCCGTGTGCGACGTCGGCGGCGGCTCGACGCAGCTCGTGTTCGGGACTGCCGACGGGCCCGTGTGGTTCCGGTCGCTCGACATCGGCTCGCTGCGGCTGGCCCAGAGGTTCCTCGTGGACGATCCTCCCGGGCAGGCAGACGCTCGACCGGGTCCATGCGAGCGTCGAGCGCGCGTTCGCGGGGCTCGCGCCGCCGCTGCCACGCTGCGCGGTCGCGACCGGAGGGACGGCACGGGCGCTCCGCAAGATCGTCGGGCGCACGCTGGGTCCGAAGCAGCTCGCCAAGGCCGAGGGGAGGGTTCGCGCGGGCACCGCGGCCGAGATCGCGGAGGAGTACGGCCTTCCCTTGTGGCGAGCGCAGATCATCCCCGCCGGAGTCGCCGTGCTCGCAGAGGCTCAGCGGCGGCTCAACGTGCCGCTCGTGGTCGCGCGGGCGGGCCTGCGGGAGGGAGCCGTCCTCGAGTCGCTCGCCGCAGCGCAGGCCGCCTAGGCCGGCGGCTTGATGTAGCGCCCGGGCTCGAGCTCTTCGCTCAGCACCCAGGTGGAGCCCTTCTTGAACTTCCGCCCGTCGAGCCAGGGAAGCTCGCCGTGCGTGCACACGACCGCCTGCTCGCCCTTCAGCTCCTCGAGCACCTCGGGCACGTCGTCGAGCCGGTGCGCCGAGAGCCGTTCGTCGAGCTCGATCTCGAGACCGCGCGCCTCGGCCAGCGGCTCGACCGACTCGATGCAGCGCAAGTAGGGGCTGGAGACGATGCGGTGGATCGCGAACCCGGAGAGGGCGTCGACGAGGGCCTCTGCTTGCTTCCGGCCTCGTTCGTCGATCGGCCGGACGCGGTCGTCTCCCTCCCACTCTTCGCGATCGCCGGCCTGCGCGTGCCGATGGAGAAGGAGGCTCACACGAGCTCCTCGGCGGGCAGCGAGGCGAGCACGGCACGGTCGCGGGCCCAGGACAGGCTGTCGGCCGCCGTGGCGAGCGGCACCCAGCGCCACTCGTCGACTCCGTCGCCGTCGATCGGGCTCGCTCCTGGAGGGAGCTCCATCGCCCAGTAGCGGACCGTCTTCTTGCGGCCCTTGACGTCGCGATAGGTCGTGCTCTCGAGCTCAGGGCCGAGGGAAGCCAGGATGCCGACCTCCTCCTCGACCTCGCGGATCGCCGCAGCCTCGTCGCTCTCCCCCTCGCCCACCTTCACCTTCCCCTTCGGAAAGCTCCAGTCCCCGTAACGAGGCCGGTGAATGAGCAGCACCTCGATGCCGCCCTCCCCTCGGCGCCAGACGACACCGCCGGCGGCTCGAACCTCGCGGCTCAGGCCGACACCTTCGTGGCCGCGCGGTCGAACCGCTTCCACGCCTTCGGCAGCTGCTCGAACGCGGCGCGCCTCCGCTCCCGCTGACGTCCGATCAGGAGGCCTGCCGCGAGCGCGGTGGCCTGCGAGCGGAGCCCGCGCATCTGCACGCGGATCTGCTGCTCGGCGACGACGGAGTCGTGATGCTCGCCCGCGACGTCCTGGAATTCCTTGGCGGCTGCGATCAGCTTCTGGCCGGGCTTCCCCAGGTCGTCCTCGAGGAGCTCGGTCGCGTATCGCGCCCGCTTGCCCTTGATCCGCGCCCGGTGGATCGCGTCGTCCGTCGGGTCGTCGTCGACCTCGCGCATCGCCTTTCGCAGGCGCTCGTACTCCTTGCGCACCACCTTTTCGAGCGATCCCTTGCCGCCCGGAGGCGGGCCGGCGGCCGCGGCCTCGATCGACGCGAGCAGCGCGTAGTAGCGCTCGCTGCGCAACGCCTCGAGCGCCTGCTTCCCTGCAGCGGCGCGTGCCTTCTCGAACTTCCCGAAGAGCGGAGTGAGCGCTTGCTGGTCGGCCCGCTCGAGCGTGACCGCGTCGGCCCAGAGGGCCGGGATCAGGACGTCGAGGTCTCGGGCGGGGCCGAGCTCTCCGGCGAGCCAAGCGAGCTCGCTGCGCAGGTCGTCCACCCAGGCCCGATCCAGGATCGGCCGCGTAGTCCTGAGGACCGAGCGCAGGCGGCGGACCGCGACGCGAAGCTGGTGAACGTCCTCGGGATCCTCCCCGAGCCTGACTCCCGGGTCGTACGCAAGGATCCGCGCGTACTGCTCGCCGAAGAACGCGCGCAGGCGCTCGAGGTCGGGCGAGGTGACCGGCAGCCTGGCCGGGAGCTCGTGTTCTTCGCCGGCCTCCAGCTCGACGGTCTTCAGCGACATGACCTCATGGTAAGAGGTCGAGGCGAAGAGTTTCCACAGCTGTGGAAAACACCCTGAGCCGATTGTCACCCCGCCGACTCGGGATCGTCACCAGCGGTTCACATTCGACTCGGCTGAGCGGGCCGCAGTACGTTGTGACGATGCGGCGCCGTGTTGTCCTCTATGGAACCGCGGCCGCCCTCCTCGTCCTCGCAGTCGTGCTGGCAGCCCTGGGCGCCGGGGAGCAGGCCGGGAAGCTCACGGACTGGCAGGCCTTCACGCTGGGCATCACCCAGGGCTTCACCGAGCTCCTTCCGATCTCGTCGTCCGCGCACCTGATCCTCGTCCCGTGGATCGGGCAATGGCACTACCTCGAGGAGCACCCGGACTTCAACAAGACGTTCGACGTCGCGCTCCACCTGGGGACGCTCGTCGCCGTCGTCTTCTACTTCTGGGACGACGTCAAGCGCTACCTGGGCGCGTGGTTCCGCTCCGTCGGCCACCGCGGCGATCGCGGACGCGGACGAGAAGATCGCCTGGCTGATCGTCGCTCGCGACGATCCCGGCGGCGATCGCTGGCGCGGTCGGCGAGAGCTTCATCGAGGATCACCTCGGCGCGCCGTGGCAGATCGCGATCAACCTCGCCGTGTTCGGGGTCCTGCTCTGGATCGCCGACCGCAGCGCGCAGTCGCGGAAGCTGGAGGACATCGGCCTCTGGACCGCGATCGGGATCGGCACGGCGCAGGTGATCGCGCTCATGCCCGGCGTCTCGCGCTCGGGGATCACGATCACGGCCGGCCGCTTCCTCAAGCTCGACCGGGACACGCGCCGCGCGGTTCTCGTTCTTCCTGCTCGTGCCGGTCGTCTTCGGCGCGGTCCTCTACAAGGGGCTGAAGGACGTCGTCTTCGGAGGCGCTGCCGTCGGGCTCGACCGGCCCGTTCATCGTCGGGACGGTCGCCTCCGCCGGCGCGGGGCTGATCGCGATCGACCTCCTGCTCGGCTACCTGCGGCGCCACGACTACACGCTGTTCGTCGTCTACCGCCTGGCGCTCGCGGCCGCGATCCTGATCGTCATCGCCACCGGCGTCCGCGAAGCGACGTTCTGAGCTAGAGTCCCGCCTAGGTAATGCCTAGGCAGGCGTACACGGCGAGCGAGGCGGCGCGGCGGCTCGGGATCAGCCTCGACACGCTCCGGCGCTGGGACCGGCAGGGCCGGATCAAGACGACTCGCGACGCGGCCAACCGGCGGCGTGGTCGCGGCGAAGGAGGTCGAGCGGCTGCTCGGACGGCCCGTGCCCCACGAGCTCTCGGCGCGGAACCGGCTGACCGGCGTCGTGCGCAACGTGCGCATCGAGGGGCTGCTCGCCCAGGTCGAGATGGACGCGGGACCGTTCCGGATCGTCTCGGTGATCACGAGCGAGGCCGCGGAGGAGCTTGCGCTTGAAGCCCGGCGACACGGCGACCGCGATCGTCAAGGCGACCTCGATCATGGTGGAGCGATGAGAGCGCTCGCGACGCTCTTCGCCCTCGTCGCGCTCGCTCTTCCCGAGCGCGACCGGCGCCGGCGGCAACTTCACCGTCTACGCGGCCGCATCGCTGACCCAGGTCTTCCCGAAGATCAGCTCGAAGCCGCGCTACAGCTTCGCCGGCTCGGACCAGCTCGCGCTGCAGCTCCGGCAGGGCGCGCCTGCGGACGTCTTCGCATCGGCGAGCCCGAAGTACACCCAGCTCCTGTACCAGGACGGCCTCGTCGAAAGGCCGGTCACGTTCGCCACGAACCGGCTGATCGTGATCGTGCCGAAGTCGAACCCGGCGAGCATCCACTCCGTCTACGACCTGCGCAAGAGCGGCGTCAAGGTCGTGATCGGCGACCAGGGCGTCCCGATCGGCTCCTACACGCGACAGCTGCTCGACACGCTCGGGATCAAGGACGCCGTCCTGCACAACGTGGTCAGCCAGGAGACCGACGTGAAGGGCATCGTCGCCAAGGTCGCGCTCGGGGAGGCAGATGCGGGCTTCGTGTACCGGACCGACGCGAAGCCCGTGTCCGCACGGGTGCAGAAGGTCTTCCTCCCCGCCTGGGCGCAGCCGCCGATCCGCTACCAGATCGCGATCGTGAAGTCGACGCCGCGCACGAGTCGAGGCGCGCGCGTTCATCCGCAAGGTGCTGTCGCAAGCGAGGCCGGATGCTGCTCAGGCGCGCGGGCTTCGGGCTCCCGCCGAAGAGGCATTGAGCCGCGCTCCTGTTCGCCGCGATGACCGCGGTCGCGGCCGGGGTCGCCTTCGTCGTTCCTGCTGCTGCCGCTCGCCGCGATCTTCCTGCGGGTTCCGCTCGGCGACCTCTGCGACCAGCTCGGCAACGACGTCTTCCGCGACGCGCTCGTCGTCAGCCTGAAGACGAGCCTGATCGCGCACGTGGCCGTGCTCCTGTTCGGGACGCCGACGGCGTACCTGCTCGCGCGGAAGCGGTTCTTCGGGCGCGGCGCGCTGATCACGCTGGTCGAGCTCCCGCTCGTGCTGCCGCCGGCGGTCGCCGGGATCGCGCTCCTCGCCGCGTTCGGGCGGCTCGGGCTCCTCGGCGACGAGCTGGACGCGCTCGGGATCTGCGATCGGCTTCACGCAGACGGCGGTCGTCCTCGCCGTCGCGTTCGTCGAGAGCCCCTTCTACGTGCGGGGGGCGATCGCAGCCTTCGAAAGCGTCGATCCGGACCTGATCGCAGCGGCACGCACGCTCGGGGCAGGCCCGTGGCGCGTCTTCGGACGCGTCGCGCTGCCTCTGGCCGTGGGTGGGCTCGGCGCGGCTTCCGCGCTCGCGCTCGCCCGCGGCCTCGGGGAGTTCGGAGCGACGATCATCTTCGCCGGCAGCCTCCAGGGGGTGACGCAGACGCTGCCGCTCGCGATCTACGCGCAGCTCGACCAGGACTTCGACGTCGCGCTCGCGATCAGCGCGCTGTTCGTGCTCGTCGGCGCGGCCATCCTCATCTCGCTCAAGGTGTTCGCATGGGCTCGGCACGGCTCGATATCACCGTTCCGGTTCGCAGCTTCGACGTCGAGGTAGCGCTCGCGGTCGGCGCGGAGACGGTCGCGCTCGTCGGCCCCTCCGGCGCGGGCAAGACGACCGTGCTCCGGGCCGTGGCCGGGCTCGTTCGACCGAGCGCGCGGGCGGATCTCGTCGAACGGCACGCTCTGGTTCGACAGCCGCGGGCAAGGTCGAACCTGCCGGCCCGAGCAGCGCGCCGTCGGCTACGTGCTCCAGGAGTACGCGCTCTTCCCGCACCTGTCCGTCGAGAAGAACGTCGCCTTCGCAGGCGGCAAGCCGGCGCGACCTGCTCGAGCGGCTCGGGATCGCGGGGCTCGCGAAGGCGAAGCCCGGCGAGCTTTCCGGAGGGGAGCGCCAGCGGGTCGCCCTGGCGCGGGCCCTCGCACGGCGGCCCGAGGTGCTGCTCCTGGACGAGCCGATGGCCGCGCTCGACCCGCACACGCGCGGGCGCGTGCGCGCAGAGCTGCGCGCGCTCCTGCGCGAGCTCGGGCTGCCGGCGATCCTCGTCACGCACGACTTCGTGGACGCGGCCGCGGTCGCCGACCGGATCGCGGTGCTCGTCGAGGGGCGAATCGTCCAGACGGGCACGGCCGAGGATCTGATCGCGGCGCCCGTCGAGCCCGTTCGTCGCGGAGCTCGCGGGCGGGAACCTGCTCACCGGGGACGCCCGGCTGCGAGTCGACGGCCTGACCGAGGTCGTCCTGGACGGCGGGCTCGAGATCGTGTCCACCGACGAGGCTGCCGGGCCCGTCGGAGTCGTCGTCCATCCGTGGGAGATCTCGATCTCGCGGGCCGAGACGGGCGACTCCGCCCAGAACCACGTGCGCGCGCCGATCGAGAGCATCGTCCCGGTCGGCAACCGGCGCGCGGGTACGTGTCGGCCCGCTGACGGCCGAGGTCACCGAAGCGTCGGCCGACGCGGCTCGGACTGAAGGAGGGCGAGGTGGTGGTCGCCGCGTTCAAGGCGACCGCGACGCGCCTGACGCCGCTCTCCTAGCCGAACGCGTTGTCGATCAGAATGCCGACCACGACGAGGATCACGCCGAACACGCCGTAGGCGAGCGAGCCTCGCTCGGTCTTCCCGTGCTCGGCGGCGGTCATGTATCCCGCCTCGCGGATGTTGAAGCCTCCGTCCGAGGGAAATCCCATCGGAACGAAGCCCATCGTGGAGCTCACCACCCCGCCGATGGCCATCAGGCCACCGACGAAGAAGAAGCCGACGGCGACCGCCTGACCGAGGTCCTTGTCGAAGAGCCAGGCGACGGCGAGGCCGACGAGAACGGAGACCGCCGAGAAGGCGACGAGGATGATCACCGACCTGCGCAGGCCGCCGACGAGGGTCTCTCGCCGGGTGCTCTGCGGCGCCGCGTGCTGCTCCATCGCACCGCTAGAGTGATCTCACCGGGGTGCCGCGTCAAGAGCGGCTGAGATCACACCCGCCGAACCTGATCCGGGTCATGCCGGCGAAGGGAGTGAGGTGAAAGCACCAGGTTGGGGAATCGCGCCCGTGCCGGAGCGGCTGCGGGTGCTGGGTTTCGCGGACACGACGCTGCTCTGGCTCAACTTCGGCGTGTCGCTGCTGGTGCTGGTCCTGCCGGCCTACTTCGACCTGTCGCTGAAGAAGGCGCTGGCGGCGACGCTCGTCGGCGCGCTGATCGGGAACTCGATGCTCGCGCTCGCTGCGCTGATCGGAGCGGACGCGCGCGTGCCGACGATGGTGCTTCAGCGAGCGCCGCTCGGGCAGCGCGGCTCGTACATCGCCACGGTCCTCAACGTCGCGCAGTGCCTCGGCTGGGCGATCTTCGAGCTGATCGTGATCGCAACCGCGGCCGGCCTGCTCTGCGACCAGCTCTTCGGGTTCGAAGCGGTCTGGGCGTGGAAGCTGCTCTTCGGCGGGCTCGCC
Source organism: uncultured Actinomycetes bacterium (assembly GCA_963790695.1). Lineage (GTDB taxonomy): Bacteria > Actinomycetota > Thermoleophilia > Gaiellales > Gaiellaceae > VAXT01. Next base: position 235,649 of record CAWBPX010000016.1, read on the forward strand.
GCGGCGCTCGCGCTGATGGGGCCGATCGGGTTCGTGCGCCGCTTCGTCCGCAAGTTCGCGATCTGGGCGGTCGCCGCTTCGGTGGCCTACCTCGCCTGGTGGATCCTCGACGGGGCCGACCTGGGCGCGCTGTGGTCGCAGCCCGGCGAGCACCACGGCTCCTTCTGGCTCGCCGTGGACACGGTCGTCGCGGTCACGGTCTCGTGGGCGCCGCTCGTCGCGGACTACACGCGCTTCTCACGCGACCGGCGGAGCGCGTTCTTCGGGGTCGGGCTCGGCTACCTGCTCCCCACGCTCTTCCAGTTCGGGTTCGGCTCGATCCTCGTGCTGTCGCGCGGCGTCGACCCGAACCATCCGGAGCTGATCCTGACCGCGATCGCGGGCGGAGGGGCCGCGGCCGCCCTCGCCCTGCTCGCGCTCACCGTGGACGAGACGGACGAGGCCTTCGCGAACGTGTACTCGGGCGCGATCTCGACGCAGAACCTGCTGTCGCGCGTTCCGCAGCGCGCGCTGATCGCGTCGGCGGCGGTGATCGCGACGCTCGGCGCCCTCGCGATCGACATGCGCAGCTACCAGCGGTTCCTGCTCCTCCTGGGCGCCGTCTTCGTCCCGCTGCTGGGCGTCCTGGCAGCGCACTGGCTGTACTCGGGCGCGCACTACACGGAGCGGGACATCTTCGGAAGCCCGGCCTTCCGGCTCGGCCCGATCGTCGCCTGGGCGGCCGGCTTCCTGCTCTACGAGTGGCTCTACCAGCCGGCCGACCTCGGCTTCTGGAGCGACCTGATCGCGAAGCTCCCGGCGCCCGGGTACCAGATCGGCGCCTCGCTACCGAGCTTCGCGCTCGCCTTCGTCCTGACCGGGCTGCTTCAGACCTTGAGCTCGCCGCGAGCGACGATGACCGCCGAGCCGCCGACCTCGACGCGCTGAACGTCGTCGGCCGAGCCCTCGACCCGCGCGAACAGCTTCGAGGGCCGCCCCACCTCGACGCCCTGCGAGATCTCGATCTCCTCGCCGAAGCCGATCCGCCCGTGGCGCGCGAGATGGAGCGCCAGCGGCCCGGCTGCGGAACCGGTTGCCGGATCCTCGGCGACTCCGCTCGACGGCGCGAACATCCGCGTCTTCCAGGCGCGTCCCTCGCCGGCGAAGCAGTTGCAGAGGATCGGCAGCTCGGCCAGACGACGGAAATCCGGCCGGAGCGCCGCCACCTCCTCCTCGGAGCCGAGGCACACGTACACGTGGCGAACACCGTTGTCGTAGAGCTCGACCGGCAGCTCGGAGCGCTCGACGCCGAGGATGTCGAAGAGCTCGGCTTCACCCTCGTACGGCTCGACCGTGGGCAGCGGCTGGGCCATCCGCCCGAACACGATTCGCCCCTCCTCGCGCTCGAGGCGCACGGGAACGATCCCGCGCAGAGTCTCGATGCGGATCTCCTCGAGCGAGAGCGGCCCGCTCAGGACGAACGCCGTCCCCAGCGTGGGATGCCCGGCGAACGGCAGCTCGGTCGTCGGCGTGAAGATCCGGATCCGCGCATGCCCCTCGTCCTCGGGCTTGTAGACGAAGACGGTCTCCGAGAGGTTCATCTCGCGCGCGATCTGCTGGAGCTTGTCCTCCGGGAGCTCGCGCGCATCCGTGAAGACCGCGACCTGGTTGCCCTCGAGCGGCGTGTCCGTGAAGACGTCGGCCACGACGTAGCGGAACCAGTTCACGACGGAAGGTCCTGCGAGAACATCCAGCGGTGGCCTTCGAGATCCTCGACGCGGTAGTGCCGGACTCCGACGTCGGGCACGTCTTCGGGCTCCGAGAGGATCGTCGCGCCGGCGGCCTTCGCCCGCTCGAAGTGCGCGTCCACGTCGTCCACCTCGACGAGGACGCCGTCGATCACGTACGGCACCTCGAACATCTTCCGCGCTTCGGCCGAGAGCTCCCGCATGCGCTTCGGGCTCACGTAGTCCGGGGTCGGCGTCGCGAGCATGATCGACTCGCCGCCGATCACGAGCTCGGCGTGGACGATCGTCCCGTCGTCGTCGGCCCAGCGCTCGCGCTCCTCGAAGCCGAACGCCTCGACGAGCCAGTCGATCGCGGCGGCGCCGTTCTCATAGGCCAGCATCGGAATCACGGCCATGCGGCAAGGCTATCCTCAGCGCCGATGCGCCTCTACCTCGTCCGCCACGCGGAGGCCGCGCCGGGTGAGCCGGACGAGCTCCGGCCGCTGACGACACAGGGCCGACAGCAGGCGCGGGAGCTCGGGCAGCGCATGCGCGACGAGCTGGCACCGCCGGAGACGATCCTCACGAGCCCCCTACTGCGGGCGCGAGAGACAGGTGGCGAGCTTTCCCGAGCGCTGGACGTGGAGGCCGAGCCGGACGATCGGCTCGCGCCGGGAGCGACCGTCGAGGACGTCCGTGCCGCGCTCGCAGGTCGAGGAGATCCGGTCGTCGTCGTCGGCCATCAGCCGGACTGCGGCCAGATCGCGGCCGCGCTATCCGGCGGCCCCGAGCCTCGGTTCCCCGCCGGGAGCCTCGTCGTCGTCGAGTTCGAATAGCGGCTCGCCGGCCTCGAGCCGGCGCTCGACCTCCGCGTACCAGTCGCGCGCCCAGGTGATGAAGTCGAGCCCGTACCGCAGCGCGAGGTACGGGTACTCGCGCCCCTCGGCGACCCCGTCGCGCGCCTCCACCTCGATCTCGCGGAACCGGCCGAGCACGAGCTCGAAGATCCGCTGCTGCATGTGCACGTTCGCCAGCACCTCGTCCTTCGAGAGCATGTCCGAGAAGAACAGGCGGAGCAGACTCTCGTCGCGGATCTCGAAGAGCACGTCTTCGCTGTCGGTCAGCCACTCGTGGAGCGCCTCCTCGCCCTTCGGCGTCAGCTCGTAGACGGTCCGCTTGACCTTCCCCCGCGGCTCCTGGCGCGCGGTGACGAGGCCCGCCTTGCGCAGGCGCTTCAGCTCGGGGTAGATCTGCCCGTAGCTCGCGGTCCAGAAGAACCGCGTCGATCCGTCGATGATCCGCTTGATGTCGTAGCCGGTCTCGACTCCGAGCTTCAACATGCCGAGGATGACGCGCGCTGTCGGGGTCAGGCTTGACATATCTGCCAGATAGGATAATCATATCGGCCAGATATGTCTAGCGCGCGTCGCAGTCACCGATCTTCGCAAGTCCTACGGCGGGGTCGAGGCCGTTCAGCGGGATCAGCTTCGAGATCGCCACCGGCGAGATCTTCGGCCTGCTCGGCCCGAACGGAGCAGGCAAGACGACGACGGTCGAGATCCTCGAGGGCTACCGCGAGCGCGACTCGGGCTCCGTCGAGCGTCCTCGGCGCAGGACCCGGCCCGGGCCGGCAGGCGCGTGGCGGCGAGCGGATCGGCGTCGTCCTCCAGTCGTCCGCGATGTACGAGACGCTCAGCGTCGCGGAGAGCCTCGCTCCACTTCGCCGGGTACTTCGAGCGGCCGCGCGACGTGGACGAGGTGGTCGAGCTGGTCGGGCTCGACGGAGAAGCGCGACGCCAGCGTGCGCACGCTCTCGGGAGGTCAGCGGCGGCGGCTCGACCTCGGGCTCGCGCTCGTCGGCGACCCGGAGCTCGCTCTTCCTCGACGAGCCGACGACCGGATTCGACCCGCAGGCCCGGCGCCGCGCCTGGGAGTCGATCTCCTCGCTGCGCACGCTCGGGAAGACGATCCTCCTGACGACGCACTACCTGGACGAGGCCGAGCACCTCTGTGACCGCGTCGGCGTCCTCCGCGGCGGGCGCTTCGCGGCGCATCGGCCGGCCCGGCGAGCTCACCGCGCGCTGCCGCCGAGCGAGGTCCGCTTCCGCCGAAGACGGCCAGGAGGTCGTGCTCCGCACCGAGGAGCCGACGCGCGTGCTCCACGAGCTGACGGCGAAGGCGCTCGCCGAGGGACGCGAGCTCGAAGGGCTCCAGGTTCGGCGCGCCGAGCCTCGAGGAGGTCTATCTCTCGCTGACCGAGGAAGAGCGCCGAGTGAAGCTCTTCTTGCACGAGCTCAGGTACCAGCTCCGGCTCTACTCGCGAAGCCGCGAGCTCGCGTTCTTCACGTTCCTGCTGCCGATGGTCCTCTTCGTGCTGCTCGGCTTCGCCTACGGCGAGCAGGAGATCAAGGGCTGTCAAGGGCTCCGACTACCTGATGACCGGGACGCTCGGCTACGGCGTCACCGCGACCGCCTTCGCCGGGCTGTCGATCGTGCTCGTCCTCCGGCGTGAGGAACGGCGTCCTGAAGCGGCTGCGCGCAACTCCGCTCCCCGCTCCCGATCTACATGATCGCGGTTCTGCGACGACGCTGCTCGCGTTCCTCGTGCAGGGCGTGTGCATCGTCGCGGTGGGCATGCTCGCCTTCGGCGCGTCGTTCCCGAGCGCACCTGTTCGCGCTCGTGCTCGTCGATGCTTCTCGGCGCGGCGTCGTTCGCCGTCGCTCGGCGTCGGCGTGAGCGGGCTCGTCGCGGCGCCGGAGGGAGCCTCGGCGACGTGAACGCGCATCTACCTGCCGATGTCGTTCATCTCCGGAGTCGTTCTTTCGCAGCACGAACTTCCCGCGGTTGCTGCAGGCGGATCGCGGACGTGCTGCCGCTCACGTACTTCATCGAGCTCGATGTTCACGTCGTCTGGCAGGGCGACCAGATCTGGGATCGCCCCGGGGACGTCGCCGGGCTCGTCGGTCTGGGGCCTCGCTCGGGGCGTTCGTCGCCCGTGCGCCGCTTCCGGTGGACCCGACGAGGGTTAGCTTCCCTCGAAGCGGGAACTCCGGAGGACTATGGGGTCAGCCGAGCCGGCGATCGCTTTCGCGACGAGGACCTTCGCACCGCCTGCACTCGAAATTCGGGTCAATTTCGGCGTGTTCGCAGGGCGCGAGGCGACGCCGGCTGAGATCGACGACCTGGGCGCCGCCCTGCTCGACAAGGTGACCGAGGTGGCGATCGTCGCCGAGGCCCGGCACGAGATCGGCTCGCATTCCGAGGCGTCCGTGCATCAGGTGCGGATCGAGGTCTCGGGCGATGAGCTCCCACAGGCCGACCACGAGGTGGACGAGCTGCGGGGGCGCCTGATCGAGATGGCCGAGCGCTGGGCACGCGACTGCGCGTCGCACCGGCACGGCGAGCTCTCGGACGCCTAGACCGCACTGCTCCACCCCATTCGCATGCGGAGTAGCGTGTGCAGCGCATGCCCCGCTCGATCGCTTTGCTTGCCGCGGTCCTGACCCTGACTGCGTGCGGCGGCGGCAAGTCGACCTCGCTCCCGCAGGGAACGAAGCCTTCGAAGCTCGACCCGTCGAAGTTCACGACCGAGATCGACAACGAGTACTGGCCGATGAAGCCCGGGTACCACTGGGTCTACCGCGAGCTCGAGGACGGCGAGCTGCAGCGTGTCGACGTCACGGTCACCGACCAGACGAAGGTGCTCGACGGCGTCACGGCACGCGTTGTCCACGACCGAGTGACGCGGCAGGCGCCAGGTGATCGAGGACACGCGCGACTGGTACGCGCAGGATTCCGACGGCAACCTCTGGTACCTGGGCGAGAACACGAAGGAGTACGAGAACGGGAAGGTCAAGTCGACCGAGGGCTCGTGGGCGTACGGAGTCGACGGAGCGCAGGCGGGGGTGGTCGTCCCGGCCGATCCCGAGCAAGGGATGACGTACCGCGAGGAGTACTACGGGGGCCACGCGGAGGACGCCGCCGAGGTGCTGAACGTCGACAGCCAGGTGCAGGTGCCGCTCGGCCGGTACCAGAACGCGCTGCTGACGCGGAACTACTCGAGCCTCGAGCCGACCGTCGAGGAGATGAAGCTCTACGCCAAGGGAGTCGGGCCGGTGATGGAGCTGCTCGTCTCCGGCGGGTCGGGGCGAACGGAGCTCCTCAGCTTCGACCGGTAGGCCTCGAGGTGCTCCTGCGAGAAGAGCACGAAGGTGACCGTCTCGATGCCCGGATGCCGCTCTAGCTCTTCGCTCACGGTTTCGAGCGCGACCTCGGCCGCCCGCTCGACCGGGTAGCCGTAGACACCCGTCGAGATCGCGGGGAAGGCGACTGTTCGACACTCCAGTTCGGCGGCGACCTCGAGCGCGCGGCGGTGGCACGAGGCGAGGAGGTCGGGCTCGCCCTGATCTCCGCCGCGCCAGACGGGACCGACCGTGTGAATCACGTATCGGGCCGGAAGGTCGCCGGCCGTGGTCGCCTTCGCGTCCCCGGTTGCACAGCCTCCGAGCCGCCGGCACTCCTCGAGGATCGCGGGCCCGCCCGCGCGGTGGATCGCGCCGTCCACGCCGCCGCCCCCGAGCAGGGACTCGTTCGCGGCGTTCACGATCGCGTCGACCTCCTGCTGCGTGATGTCGCCGCGGACGAGGCGGATCCGGTCGCTCACCCGCTGAGCTCGGCCAGCCGGTCGGCCTCCTCCACGGGGCCGCCGGAAAGAAGCGTTGCGCCGATCTCCTTCGCCTCGGCCTCGTCGGCGCCCGCCCCTCCGATGAAGGTGCGATGCCGGCTCGCGAGCTCTTTCAGCTCGTCGCGGATGCTCCTGAAGGCGCCGGGTTTCACTGCGCTCAGAACGACGGCGGCCGGCTCGACGACGTCCGCCGCGTCGGCCACGCTCTCGATCGGCATGTCTCCACCGAGGTAGGCGATGCGGAAGTTGCGCGAGCGCAGCGCGAGCCCGAACGCGATCAGCCCGAGGTCGTGCTGCTCGCCCGGGAGGCACGCGAGCAACGCGCGCGCCCCATAGCCACGACCCCAGCCGCGAGCGAGCCCGAGCAGACGGCCTCGGAGGACGGACGTCGCGAAGTGCTCCTGAGCCACCTCGACCTCGCCACGCTCCCAGCGCAAGCCGAGCTCGTGGAGATACGGGAGAACGATCTCGGTCAACGTCGTGTCCAGGGTCGTCGTGCTGATCACGGAATCGAGGATCGACTGGGCCGCCGGCTCGTCGAACGCTTCGAGCGCGGCGCCGAGGTCGTTCCTCACCCGAGCTGGATCGAAGGCGAGACCCTCGGAGCCACTTTCGCCCTCGGCCACGAGCCCCGCCGCCTCGGCCGCCGCCAGACCGTCGGCGAGGTGCTGCTGCATGCGGAGCACGCGCTCGAGGTCGCGCGGCCGATAGAGACGAAGCCCGCCCTGCGAGCGCACCGGCTGGAGGAGCCCGTAGCGCCGCTCCCACGCGCGAAGGAGCTCGGGACTGACGCCCGTGCGCCTGCTCAGCTCGCCGATGCGGAGAAGTCCGGCTTCCATGCGTGCGCTGACTATACAAGATCTGAACAGTTGTTTGACAAACGCGGCCACCGGGCACTACTCTCTCGCAACGAACAGTTCCTATACAGGAGGTGGACAAAATGAAGAAGCTCGATCTGCTCGCCGCAACGCTCCTCATCGTCGGCGGCCTCAACTGGGGGCTCGTCGCGGTCGCGGAGTTCGATCTCGTGGCCTGGATCTTCGGGCTCGAGTTCGGAGAGACGAACGCGGTCACCCGAATCGTCTACGGCCTCGTCGGCCTCTCGGCGATCTACGGGATCGGCGCGCTCGTCAGCCGCGCACGCAGCACCAGCCCTGCGCCCATCGGCGCTCACTAACACCCGAACAGAAAGGAAGAAAACACGTGAAGAAGCTCCTCCCCATCGGCATCGTCGCGGCCCTCGCCCTGTCCATCGCAGGCGGCCCGGCCGCGGCGCGGCAGAACGACGAGAAGAACATCGTTCAGACGGCTCAGGCGGCCGGGAACTTCAAGACGCTGACGAAGCTCGTGGTCAAGGCGGGTCTGGCCGACACGCTCTCCAACTCCGGCCCGTACACCGTCTTCGCCCCGACCGACGCCGCGTTCAAGAAGGTCCCGAAGTCGACTCTGAAGTCGCTCGCGAGGCACCCCGCGAAACTCCGCGCCGTGCTCCTGTACCACGTCGTGGCCGGCCGCGTGCCGAGCTCGCAGGTGGTCATGCTCAAGTCGGCGAAGACCCTGAACGGGAAGTCCGTTCGGATCCACACCGCCGGCGGCAAGGTCTTCGTGAACAACGCGAAGGTGACCAAGGCCGACATCAACGCGTCGAACGGCGTCATCCACGTCGTGAACCGCGTCCTGATTCCGCCCGCGAAGTAGCCGTGCCCGGACCGGCTCGCTGCACGAAGGCCCCCGTCCACGACGGGGGCCTTCGGCTCGGGTACGCGTGCGTCAACACGGGGCTGCCTTCTTCGGGGCGCACCGTGCGCCTGGCGAATGCGACGCCGGATCGCCTGCGCGAGCTGATCGCGGCCAACCTCGAGGCGTTGGAGGCGATCCTGCGCTGGAACGCGGAGCACGGCATCGAGGTGTTCCGTGTGACGTCGAACCTCATCCCGTTCGGATCGCATCCCGTGAATCGGATTGCATGGTGGGACGAGTTCGGGGAACGCTTCGCCGAGATCGGGGCTCGGGCGGGCCGGCTGTCGACGCACCCCGGGCAGTACACGGTCCTCTCCTCCGTGAACCCGAGCGTCGTCGATGCGGCCGTCGCCGAGCTCGAGTACCACAACCGTCTGCTCGACGCGTTCGGGCTCGGGCCGTCCCACAAGATCGTCCTGCACGTGGGATCGGCGGATCGCTTCGAGGCCAACTTCGCCCGCCTGAGCGAAGGGACGCGTTCGCGCCTCGTCCTGGAGAACGACGAGCGGCAGCCGCTGAGCGTCGTGTTGCCGCTCGCTGAGCGGCTGGGCGTGCCGGTCGTGTTCGACGTCTTCCACCATCGGCTGGCTCCTTCGTTCGACGGGCTGTCGATACGCGAGCTCGTGCAGCTGACCGGCGAGACCTGGGGCGAGGTCGACGGCCGGCAGAAGATCCACTTCTCGACCCAGGCACCCGGGAAACGGCCGGGCGCGCACGCCGACACGATCGACCTCGAGGTGTTCGGCGAGCTCGTCGATCAGGTGGGCGACCTTCCGCTCGATTGCATGCTCGAAGTGAAGGACAAGGAGCAGTCCGTCATGCGAGCGAGGGCCTCACTGACGAGGTTAAGGTAGCTCCGCTTCGGCGCTCACACCAGCGGAGGTACATCGTGCGTCTGGAACTCGGCAAACCCGTGAACTGCACCGACGGGCCCTTCGGGAAGCTCGCGGACGTCATCATCGATCCGACGAAGCGCGCCGTCACGCATCTGGTCGTCGAGCCGGACGGCGACGGCAAGTCGAGACTGGTGCCGATCGATCTCGCGAGCGCCGAGGAGGGCGAGACTTCTGCCATCACGGTTCGCTGTTCCGTCGAGGAGGCGGGCAAGCTCGAGCCCGTCGAGGAGACCGCATACATCCGGCTCGGCGAATCACCGGAGCTGGAACCAGGGTGGGAGATGGGCGTCGAGAGCGTGCTCGTGCAGCCGTACTACTTCTACGGCTCCGTCGGCGGCGCCGGCTACGAAACGCTGCCTGCCGACTACGACCCGCACGCGTCGGTGACCTACGACCGAATTCCCAAGGGAGAGGTCGAGGTCCGGCGGGCGAGCGATGTCACCTCGTCGGATGGCCATCACCTCGGCAAGGTGGACGGGTTCCTCGTCGGCGACGACGATGCGATCACGCACTTCGTTCTCGAGCGGGGCCATCTCTGGGGCCGGCGGGAAGTCACGATCCCGATCAACGCAGTGGCTCAGGTTTACACCGACGCGGTTACGCTCAGTCTCACGAAGGACGAGGTAGGCGAGCTGCCGTCCGAGCGCGTCCACCGCTGGACGGGTTAGCCGCTTAGAGCTGTCGCAGCGCGTGGTTCGTCACGAACCACCAGCTGTGCTCAACGGCGGAACTTGACTTCATGTAACCGGTTACTACTATTTCGCCGCTCGTAGAGGAGCTAACCGTGCACGATTCGAAGACCCACGCTTCCGGTCATGCCGCTGAAATGCCACGCGAGACGGAGGGTTTGCCGGAAGCGGGCACGACACAGGTGATCGAGCTCGCCGGGGACGACACCTTCGAGCTCGAGATCGCGCCGGTCAAGAAACGAATCGGCGACGCGACGGTGCGGATGCTCGCGTACAACGGCTCGATTCCCGGACCGACGCTCAAGGTCACGCAAGGGTCGACGATCACCGTGAACGTCACGAATCGCGGCGATATCGATGCAACCGTGCACTGGCACGGGTTGCGGCTCGAGAACCGTTATGACGGCACCCACGACACCCAGGCGCCGATCCCCGTCGGGGAGTCGTTCACCTACCGCGTCCATGTCCCCGACGCCGGCGCGTACTGGTACCACCCTCACATTCGCGAGGACTACGGCCAGGAGCTGGGCCTCTACGGAAACATCCTCGTGACACCAACGGATCCGGACTACTGGCCACACGGCGAACCGCGAACTGCGTCCTGACGCTCGACGACATCCTGATCGAAGACGGACACGTTGCCGCGTTCTCGGAGTCGGAGACCACGCACGTCGCGATGGGGCGCTTCGGCAACGTGATGCTCACGTCCGGTGAAGCTGACCTGTCGCTGAGGGCGCACCGCGGCGAAGTCGTGCGCTTCTACCTCACCAACACGGCCAACACGCGAGTCTTCAACGTCGTGCTGCCCGGCGCGCAGATGAAGCTCGTGGGGGCGGACAGCGGACACTACGAACGCGAGGAGATGGTCGAAGCGGTTCTCCTCGCCCCGTCCGAGCGGGTCGTCGTCGACGTCCTCTTCCCGGATGCAGGCGAGCTCGAGCTCCAGCATCGGACGCCCGAGCGCACCTATCGGCTTGCGTCCATCGAAGTCGCCGATGACGGATCGAACGGCTCAGCCGCCGAGATGTTCCGAGAGCTACGGACCAATCACGACATGGCAGAGCTACGGGAGCGCATCAAGCCGTATCGTCGACGCAGCGCCTGACAAGACGCTTTCGTTCGTGGCTGAGATGGACATGGGCGTTCCCGAGGGAGTGCCGGTCTCATACGTCTGCCCCATGCATCCCGAGGTCGTGAGCGACGAGCCCGGGAGCTGCCCCAAGTGCGGGATGAAGCTGCTCGCGCAAGCGGCGGCGGACACGACATACGTCTGTCCGATGCATCCCGAGGTCACGAGCGACCAGCCGGCGCACTGCCCGACGTGCGGCATGAAGCTCGTCCCCTCGAATCTCGTCGCGGCAAGTTCTGCGCACCAGCACGGGGACACGGACACCACGGTCATGAGCACGAGGCCCACGAAGAGGAACACCATGGGGGCCACGGAGACCACGGGCATGGGCATCACGGACATCACGGCCAGGAGCACGGCGGACACGAGCACGGTGGTCACGGTCATCAGCACGCCGAACCGGAGCACGCTGACGGCGACGTACGGGGGATCGAGTGGGAAGACGACATGGAAGAGGTCAACCGGATGACGACGCCGGCGAACATGAGGTGGAAGCTCGTCGACCGGGCAACCGGGGCCGAAAACGCGCAGATCGACTGGACGTTCCGCGTTGGGGATCAGGTGAAGCTGCGCCTCGTGAACGAGATGGCGTCGGACCACCCCATGCCGCATCCATTCCACGTTCACGGTGCCGGCCGGTTCGTGATTCTCGCCCGCGACGACGTCATCGAGCCGAACCTCGTGTGGAAAGACACCGTCCTCGTTCGAACGGGTGAGACGGTCGACATCCTTCTCGACGTGACGAACCCCGGCCGGTGGATGGCCCACTGTCACATTGCCGAGCATCACGAGAGCGGGATGATGTTCAGCTTCAACGTCGATCCTTGATGGCGAGCTCTCCGACACGATGAGCGAAGCGACGTTCGTGTTCGCGGACATCGCGGGCTTCACGGCGTTGACGGAAGCGCACGGCGACGAGGCGGCCGTTGCCCTCGTCGAGGAGTTCGCGGAGACCGTCTGCCGCGATCTGCCGGCGATCGGAGGAGAGCATGTGAAGACCATCGGCGATGCGCTCATGCTCCGCATTCCCGAGCCCGGAGACGCCATCCTTCTCGGTCTCGATGTGTCGCAGCGGACCCTTCGAGATCACGGCTCCGTGCCCGTGCGCGTGGGCCTGCACCACGGGCCCGCTGTCGAACGAAACGGCGATTACTTCGGGGCAGCTGTCAACCTCGCGGCGCGCGTTTCCAGCGCCGCAGGTGGCGGCGAGGTCTTCGTATCGGGCTCCACCGCTGCACTGGTTCCCGACCTGGAGGGAGTCGTCTACGAGTCGAGGGGCCGTCACGAGCTGCGGAACGTGAGCGAACCCATTGAGCTCTTCGCTGTCCTGCGCTTCGATTCAACGACCGAGCGTCTCCCCATCGACCCCGTGTGTCGCATGGCAGTGGACCCCGACCGCGCGCCTGGCCGGCTGGTGCACGAGGGGACGGCCTATTTCTTCTGCTCGCTGTCGTGCGCCGGCCAATTCGCCGGCAGGCCCGAGCGGTTCTCGTCCTAACGCGCTCAGCGGCGGGCGCTAGACTAGGGCGACGATTCAGCAGGAATCCCTGCAAAATCGCATAAAACGCCCCCGTAGCTCAGTGGATAGAGCAGCGGTTTCCTAAACCGCGTGCGCATGTTCGATTCATGCCGGGGGCATCCCGCTTTGTTGCGGCTACTCCTGCGTTGAGCAGGCAGTCCTTCGCCAACGTCGGACGGGCGAGAGCATGACGCGCGGAACAACCAAGCACAGTCCCGGGATAGATGCGGGTGAGGCGCTACTCGTTCTCAGGCGCTGCGGTTTTGCGCCCGGACAACCCGAGTCCCAGAAAGACAGCCGCGAACACTAGGAAGACCACGCCTATGCCCGACGAGTCACGGGTGAAGTCGACGATCGCGGCGATGAGGAACACCACACCTGCCAGGACGTTTCCCACTGCTTGTCTCGACACCTTGCGATCACTTTCACCGTGCATCGCTCACGACCTTTCAATAGTGGTGTTCATTGAGCGCGCGGGACGCCTGTTTGTGAGACGACGCTCGGGTTGAGTCTCGGCGCCTGGCTATACCTCGTCATGGATGACGCGCCAGGCTCCGATCACTGCGGGCAGGAGCACCCACAACGCCAGCGTGGTTCCGGCGCGGGCCCATTCGGTGCCGCTGAGCACGTGGTCGGCCATCGGGGTGAGCGTGTGTGCGTTGTCCAGCCAGCGCGCGGGGACCTCGAGGGCCGGGATCGTGCTGAGGAGCGCAAAGCCGCCCGGGAGCAGGGAGTAGAGGACGATCGCCGGCGCCGAGGCGAGGAACATGGCGCCGAAGGCGAGGCCCATGATGAACGAGGTCGTCATGTAGACCACGGCCTGGCCGAGCATCTCCGGCGGGAGCGACCAGGTTCCGTCCACGCTCGGCCCTGCGACGGCAGTACCGACCGCTGCAATCGCCAGCGCCGTCGCAAGCATGACGACGGAGAGGATCAACGCCGCGCCGAGCTTGGCGGCCAACACCCGCGTGCGGCGCGGCACGAGCGCGAACGTGATCAACGAGGTGCGCTGCGACCACTCCGAGCTGATCAGCAGAACTCCGACGATCGGGGAGCAGCGAGCTGGCCGGCCACAACGCGATCCACATGAGGTCCTGGAACGTCCGGTCCTGGGCATCGGCCAGGATGAGCGCGACGACCACGAAGGCGATCATCAGCCCGAGGTTGAAAAGCTGGAGCCAGAAGCCCGCGCGGGTGTCGACCATCTTGCGCAGCTCGACGCCCGTGAGGCGCGCGAGCCCGGGACGCCTGTCGTGATCGAGACCGGCGACGGGCAATTCGAGGGTGGCAGCTGTAGCGCTCATGCGATCGCCTCCAGTGGCTTGGTCAGGTCGAAGAACAGTTGCTCGAGGCCCGAGCCGCCCGAGGGTCCGATCCGGCTGAGCGACGACGCCGCCGGCCAGGGCTGCGCGACCGACGTCCTCGGGCTCTGCGTCGACGATGAAGCCGCCGTCGCGGGCCGGTCGTGCGGGAAGGTTCGCGGCGTCGAGAGCCGCACGCAGCGCCGCCTCGTCGGGGGCGATCACGAGCGTCCCGGCTCCCGCGAGCAGCTCGGCGCGCGAGCCCTCGGCGACGATGCGGCCGACGTCGATGATCACGAGCCGGTCGGCGAGCGCCTCGACCTCGTGCAAGAGGTGAGAGGAGAGCAGCACCGTGCCGCCGCGATCGGCGAAGTCGCGCAGGAGCTCGCGCATCCAGCGCATCCCCGGCGGGTCGAGCCCGTTCGCCGGCTCGTCGAGGATCAGGACCTCGCGGGTCGCCGAGCAGCGCGTGCGCGAGGCCGAGCCGCTGGCGCATGCCGAGCGAGTAGTGGCGCACGCGCTTGCGGGCCGCCGAGCGGTCGAGGCCGACGAGGTCGAGCAGGCCGTCGACGCGGCGCGGGTCGACGCCCATCATCTGCGCGGAGACGGCAGCGCCTCGCGTCCGCGGCGGCCGGCGTGCTGCGCTGCCGCGTCGAGCAGGACCCGACGCGGCGGCCGGGATTGGCAAGGTCGCGGTAGCGGCCGCCGAGCACGACCGCCTGTCCGGCGTCCGGCTCCGACAGCCCGACAGCATCCTCATCGTGGTGGTCTTGCCGGCGCCGTTCGGGCCGAGGAACCCGGTCACGGTTCCGGGCTCGCACGCGGAAAGAGACGTCGTTGACGACCGTGCGGCCGCCGAAGCTCTTGGTGAGGTCCTGTGGCTTCGATCATGCGTCGAGTCTGCCTCTGCGCCTGCGGCCTGCGATCGGGCCGCCGGTCGAGAGCTCGATCGCCCTCCGTCGGCATTCGAAGCGACTTTGGTCGGGGGTCGACTCGGGTTCCAGGACGTACGCTTTGCGTGATGACCGACCTTGCAGGACAGCCGGCGAGCGTTCCGCGCTGGCAGCGGCGGCTCCTTCCGGGCGAGCTCGTCGGGACGGCGGGCGGGCGCCGGTCAGCGCGGGACTGGGTCGTCGACGTCCTGCTCTTTCTGTTCGCGGCCGCGGGCGGCATCCTCTTCGTCGCGGTCACGGCGCCGGACCACAACTCCGCTGACGTTCGTCCTCGATGTCGCGTTCGGAGCCGTCGCTTGCGCAGCCCTCTTGTTCCGCCGGAGCCGGCCCGTCGCCGTCGCGCTGTACGCCGTGCCGGTATCGGCGCTGTCGGCGATGGCGGGTCCAGCTGCGCTCGTCACCGTCTTCAACGCCGCCATCCGTGCCTCGCCGCGAGCACTGGCGGCGATCACCGCGCTCGCCGTCGCAGCCCTCGTGATCTTCCCGGCGTTCTACCCGAGCCTCGGCTCGTACCCGTCTCAGGTGATCTTCTGCCTGCTGGCGACGATCGTGGTGATCGGCTGGGGGCTCTTCACCCGCGCGCGGCGGGAGCTGATCAGCTCGCTGCACGAACGTGCCGAGCGGCTCGAATCCGAGCAGCGGCTTCGCGTCGAGCAGGCGCGGGAAGCCGAGCGCCGGCGAATTGCGCGCGAGATGCACGACGTACTCGCCCATCGCATCTCGCTGCTGAGCGTGCACGCAGGCGCGCTCGAGTTCCACCCCGACGCATCCCCCGAGGAGGTCGCCGAAGCCGCCGGTGTCATTCGCGCGACAGCGCAGTCCGCGATGCAGGAGCTCCGCGAGGTGATCGGCGTGCTGCGAGACGAGGGTCGAGGAGACGATCCCGGAGCCTCCGCAGCCGACGCTCGCCGCAGCTTCCGGCGCTCATCGAGGAGTCGCGCGCGGCCGGTATGAACGTCCGCTGGCGCAACGGCGCGTCCGCGCTCGAGACGATTCCCCCGCGCTCGGCCGTACGGCGTACCGCGTCGTGCAGGAGGGACTGACGAACGCGCGCAAGCACGCGACGGGCGCCGCCGTCGAGGTCACGCTCGACCCGGGCGCCGCCGCTGCTGCTCGTCGTGACCAGCCGGCGGGCCGTCGGCGCTCCTGTCGCCGACCCGCTCCCCGGTGCGGGCACCGGGCTCGTCGGACTGGGGGAGCGCGTCGCGCTGGCCGGCGGCAGGCTCGACCACGGCCCCGGCCCGAACGGCGACTTCGTCCTGCGCGCGACGCTGCCGTGGACACCCTGAGCGAGACCGTCCGCGTCCTGCTCGTCGACGACGACGCGCTCGTTCGCTCCGGCCTCAAGATGATGCTCGCCGGTGCCGAGCGAATCGAGGTCGTCGGCGAGGTCGACGACGGCCGCGGGGTGCTCGCCGCAGTCGACGCACATCATCCCGACGTCGTGCTGATGGACATCCGCATGCCGCAGCTGGACGGCATTGCCGCAACGGGCCTGCTGCGTGCGCAGCCCAACGCACCGGCCGTCCTCGTGCTGACGACCTTCGACGCGGACGAGCTCGTGCTCCGCGCATTGCGCGCCGGTGCGGCCGGCTTCCTGCTCAAGGACACGCCGCCGGCCGAGATCGTCCGCGCGATCGAGCTCGTCGCACGCGGGCGACGGCATGCTCTCGCCGACCGTCACCCGGCGGCTGATCGCGCTCGTCGCAGGCGATCCCGACGCCGAGGCGCGACACGAGAGCGCACGTGCAAGGCTCGCCGCGCTCAGCGCCCGCGAGCAGGAGGTCGCGCTCGCCGTCGGGCGCGGGCTCGCGAACGCAGATATCGCCGCCGAGCTGTTCATGAGCGTCGCCACGGTCAAGGCCCACGTCTCCCGGCTGCTGACGAAGCTCGGCGTCGACAATCGCGTCCAGATCGCGCTTCTCGTACAAGAAGCGCACCGCTGAAACCTCCGT